>CBIHNP010000002.1:0-707707 GCA_966211875.1 uncultured Bacteriovoracaceae bacterium | reverse complement strand
CAATTCAAACCCAATTGAATGCGAAAGAAGGGACGATAACAGCAGGAACAAATTTACAATATTATCGAGGAGACAAAACCTTTGTCACTTTAGATACAAGCGTTGTTCCTGAAAATGGAAATCTTTATTTTACTAATGCGAGGGCAATTGGTGCGACTATTACTGCACCGACTTTAACGAATTCTGTAATTGCAACAGGAGACACTCTTCAAGTTGTCGCGGGAAAATTGCAAGCACAGATGAATGCTAATACAACTTCTCTCGCAACTAAGGCCGATCAAACCAACATAGCGCAAACAATTACTGCAGCAACAGTGACGGGACTTTCAGCTCCGGTTGCCGGAACAGATGCTGCCAATAAAACTTATGTCGATAGTTTTGGCCAGTGGACAAAAAATGGAAGCGATGTTTATCGCGCAAGTGGAAATGTGGGAATTGGGACAACGACACCAGCTTATGCTTTAGATGTTGTTTCGAGTAATTCACCAGCGATATTTTTGGCCAATTTCGCGGCAACAGGTTCGGATGCTAACGGAACACGAGTTTTAAATATTTCGAACAGCCATTCGACAACTGTCAATGGAAGTAACTTCGTTGTGGCGACCAAGCAATTTACATATCCTCTTGTTTCGAGTGGAGTGACAGAGTCTGGCTCACAAGTTGGAACTTGGAGTGGAAATTTACGTAATAATTTAGGAACTGGAGATTCAGGAACGGTCACAACTCTCATGGGACAATACATGCAGTACGGTCACAACAATGTTGATGCCGCTGCAACTCCGATCACTACTACTGCTTACGGTCTCTACATGTCTCCTTATATCAAGACGGGAACCATTACTAATTTTTATGATATTTACATTACTGCTGATTCCGGAGGAGGAACGGCCACTAATCGTTACGGTATTTATCAAGCTGGGAATAATAAAAATTATTTTAATGGCAGCATCGGTATCGGAACAACAACTCCTCAATCTAAACTCGATGTTAATGGATCGGTTCGAGTAGGAGTAGATGCAACTGCGTGTTCAGCGACGATTGCAGGAGCAATGAGATTTAATACTCCTAACGTTGAATACTGTAACGGAACAAACTGGCTTGCGTTCAACAACACAAGTACAGGAGCGGTGACATCTGCTCAAATTGCTGATGGTTCAATTGTCGATGCTGACGTTAATGCTTCAGCAAATATTGCAATCACTAAATTGGGAACTGGTGCCGTCTCAACGACCGAGTTTAATTATTTAACTGGTGTGACTTCATCAATTCAAACTCAGTTGAATAACAAACAACCATTGGATGCAACTCTTACAGCTCTTGCTGCTTACAACACGAATGGAATTTTGGTTCAAACAGCGGCCGATACTTTTGTGGGAAGAACTATTGCCGGAACAGCAAACAGATTAACGGTTACGAATGGTGATGGAGTCGCAGGAAATCCAACTCTCAATCTCGACACAACATTTTTACCTTCGCCAGTTGCAGGTGATGCAGGAAAATTTTTAAAGGCGAGTGGAGCGAATGCTTCTGCATGGACAGCTCTTTCGTCTTCAGATGTGACAACTGCACTTGGTTTCACTCCAATCAATAAAGCGGGCGATACAATTTCTTCCGGAACGTTTACATATAATACAACAGCTGTTTTACGCACGCTCGATCCAATTGGACCAACAGATGTAGCGACAAAGCAATATGTCGATAGTTACGGTGAATGGATCAAAGGAACAGGTGGAAACGCTTCTGATATTTATTTCAACACAGGAAAAGTTGGTATAGGAACAAGTACTCCTGCCTACCTTCTCTCTATTTACAATGGAAGCGGAAATTCTATCGGAAATATTGAAAGCGGTAACAACGGTAGTGCAGTTTATTCACGTTATGCTGGAAAAACTTCTGGAGGAACAGCGCGCTCTTATATTGTTGGAGAGAATATCAGTGACAGCACTGGTTCTTATGAAATTTACGATCAGACAGCTGGGGCCAGTCGAATTTACGCTGCTGCCGGTGGAAACGTTGGGATCGGTACAACATCTCCTTATGCAACACTTAATATTGCCGGATCAGGAACAGCAGTTAACAACAAAGGACTAATGCTCGGAACAGTTAGTGACAGTATTTCGACGGCCATTCCTTTAAACGGAGAAGTTGGTAGATTTGATATTTCCTTCCCTGGATGGAGAGACATGGAACCTCTTCAAGTAGGTTCAAAAATATCTTCAGTGAGAATGAATTATTATTCAAACAACAATGCCCTTGTTCAGGCTTCTGAACTCGCATTCTCAACAGGAACGGGTAGCACCGGAAACAATGCTGCTTTTCACGATACTTCTGGAGAGAGAATGAGAATTAATTCTGTAGGATATGTCGGGATTGGGGTTACATCACCGGCCTACTTACTAGATGTTCGTAATTCAAATGCAGTTGGAGAAGTGCATGTTTCAGGAACAGGAAATGATGATGGATTATATCTTTTAGCAACTTCGAATGGTGGTTATGTCAGTGGCAACACTGCTTATAACGGAACAAACTGGGTTGCTAAAGCAACCACAGCGAGTGTTGTCACTCAAGATACTAACGGAATTTCTTTTTACGCAAACTCTGGATTAACAGCGGGTTCAACTTTTACTCCTTCACAAAAAATGGTCATTAATAACAACGGACGTGTTGGTATTGGAATATCTTCTCCTCTTGCAGTACTTCATTCGAAAGATGCTACTATTACAGGTGGAGCTCCAGCAACATCAGGAACAGCAGACGCAAATATTTTACAAAGAGTAGAGGCCAATACAGCTGTCCTGGATACAGGGATGCTCTCTTCAGGAGCTGTTTGGTTACAGCCTCGAAGCCGAACGGATTTGTCGACCAATTATAATTTATTGCTCAATCCAAATGGAGGTGCTGTTGGTATTGCAACAACGGCTCCACTCGGAGGGATAGGAAGTTTCACTCTCGGTGGAACTAGCGCACAAGGGGTGATGTATATCTACGGTTCAACCTCAGGTGCTTATTCAAGAATGATGACGACAAATGGAAATTTTCACATTGATCCAGGCTTTGGGGCAGCGACAGGAAATGGAACGTATATAAATTGGTATAGCGGTGCCACTACTAATATTGGAAACGGAGCAGGCGGATACGGTACAATCAATGCTGGCGCATTTACAGTGGCCTCTGATAGACGATTAAAACGAGACATTCACACTCTGGAAAACGCACTCGATGAAATTCTTGCGATGAGAGGAGTCGAGTATTATTTTGCTCTTCCAAATTACACTCAGAGAAAACAAATCGGGGTTATCGCTCAAGAAATTCAGGAACATTATCCAGAAGCTGTTAACAAAAATAAAGATGGTATACTCACTGTCAATTATCCAATGCTCGTGGCCCCTTTAATTGAAGCGGTCAAGGGGTTGTATCACAAGTGGTCTGATGATAGCGTAGGAATTCATCGCGAAATCGCTTCTCTCAAAGAAGAAAATACACGTCTCAATTCCAAAGTAAATAAACTTGAATCCGAGAATAAAGCGATCGAAGCAAGATTAAAACGCCTCGAAGAAAATCTTCCTAAGAAGAAATAAGCGCTCCTAATAAAACTCGTTGGTAAATTTTTTCAGTAAAATTTTTTGGAAAGTATAAATCCATTCTTTCTAAAATTTCTCGATAGTGAGTTTGGTCGACATTAAATCCTTTTTGTAAAATCCCAAGCATCTTTGTCTTAAATGGAAGCGCTTCTTTCAATAAAAGAAGAGCAAACAAGATTTTTTCTTCTACAGGTGTAAAATCACTTCCGAAGGGAAAGGGAGAAAAGAAGCCTTGTTTCTTATAAGGACGAAGAAATTCTGTCACTTTCTCTTTCGTATTGTTTCTCGCATGTGCAGGAAGTTGATAAGAAGGGGAGAGTTTTTTATTTTGAATAGCTTTTTTAATGAGAGCTTCTTGAAATTCACTGTCAGTGATTTCAATCATAGAGCGCACAACTTCTTCGTCCGTTTTGTTACGAGTGAAAGCGATTCCATATTCCGTAACAAAAACGTCTCTGAGATGACGTGGAATTGTTTGTTGTCCATGTCCCCAGACAATATTCGATATTTTTTTGCCATTATCCACCCGATGGCTATGAAGAAGAATGACAGAGTGAGAGTCCGGCAACTCATGTGACATCGAAACAAAATTATATTGGCCACCGACTCCGCTCAGAACTTGCCCGTTTTCCAATGTGTCTGCGGCCACCCCGCCTAAAATCGTTGCACTCATGGCGATGTTAAAAAAGCGCGCATTCTTTCTTTGCCGGCGAAGTGCGAGCTCGTGAGGATCATAGAGATCATTAACTTTCGAAACACGAGTCATGGAAAGGCCGTGATCATTTTCCTGAAAGCGTTCGCTCATCCAATGATAAAATTCTTTAGAACCAAGAAAAAAGGCTCCGTGCAAATAGCGACGAATATTTTCATCAGCATCTTTTATTTCACGCTTTAAAATATCAGCGCGACGAAGATGCATGAAAGCATCCATGATCATTTCACTTGTGCCATAGACGCCGATTTTAAATGGTGACTGATGAAACTCATGAAAAAGAATTGCTGAAAAACGAGAGCTAATAAGTTCGTCAGTAATCTCACGATAAAGTTCAGAATGTTTTTGTCTTAAAACCAAAGAATAAGTGAGAGCATCTGAAAGTGAACCAATACCGATTTGAATAGTTCCATCGTCAGGAAGAAGAAGGCTTGCTTGCAGACCAATGAGAAAAGATTTTTCATCGACAACTTCTCTTGGCAAAGCAAAAAGTTCATAATCAATTTCATCTGATTCAATGATGACGTCAAAAAAATCATCGCTCACTTCAGCATCTTCTGTCATATACGGAAGTTTCGGATGAATAACTCCAACGACAGACATTTTTTTTCCGCTTTTCTTGTAGAGATCAACAACATCTAAAGTGAGATCGGGATTGCAGCTTAGACTGTAGACATTTTTTCCGGAAGGATGTTTAGCAATCAGACAAAGAAGAAGAGGAATTTCATATTCAACAATGGCCTGGGCGACGTGAGTGTAATTGAGGCTGATATAATTTCTCTGACGTTCAAGATTGGAGAGTGCTGATCCTACCTGACAATAGAATTCATGGATTTCGATATTTTTCGGCAAACGATTGCGAGCGAGATCATGGTTGTAGAGAAGTTCAGGATAATTTTCACCAAAATGTCTTTTTACGAAAGGATCGAGAAACCTTTTTTGCAAATCGCTTTCTGCCTTTGGCGGTTGAAGTGAAAGTGCTGTAAAAATTTTTAGCTTTCGATCTGAACGATTTTTTGTACGAGTGTAAAGGATGTTTAAAAGTTTATTGGGTTTTCCCTGTGCGAGGGGAGCTGCAATAGAAATATTCGGACCGAATTTTTTTTCAATCCAATCAGCGGCATTCTCGAGATTATAAAAAATGGTCGGGCCACTCACATTATTCTCCTGGAAACATCTCATAAATATTTTAGAAGAAAAAAATGTGTAGAACTATAAATTAAACATATGAAATTTCTATTGGTCTTATTGACCAGGGCGATCCATTAAGGATCGTATTTCCCATGACCATCCATTTTTAATGAATTCATTTGCTGAACAAGAGCAACTGCTGTTGAGTTGTCGTTTTTATCAAAAGCAGCTGCAAGCTGAGTTGAAAGATCGATTTCTTGTTGAATCATTTTTTTGAAATCTGCAGTAGCAGTTGCACGTTGATCAGCCGGCAAGTTTTGAATTGACGGAGGAGCCTGAGTCACAACCTGGCCAAAGAGTGCGACCATTTGTTTTGCTCCTTGAGCATTAGTTGCATTATTGGCAGCATTTGAAGCTGTTTTTTTGATTGCAGAAAAAATTGTTCCTATTTGTTTCATCAAGTCTTTTACATCACCTGTAGAATTATCTTTGTCCATTCCAATGAATGAATTGGCGTTAGGATCGCTGTCAAAACTTGTTTCACGATGAGCACGAGTAACAAGATCGTTAAGCGATCCGCAAATCACATAGACTTGATGATAGTTTCTTGAAGCAACCGGCGTATTCAGAACTTGTGTAAGCGCGTCCTGATAATCAATAAGGCCATCACTGAACTCTTGCATGAACATCAAAAGATCATCGATTAATTTTTGTCTTTGAACCGGTGGAAGTCCGTCCGCTGCATCCGGAAGCATATCTCCCATTGGGTTTGCAATAACGGCATCAGCACAAGCTTGTGCGAGTTTTAGTTTTTCAATGGCCGTTGTGATTTGAGTCTCTGTTACATCTTGTTGTGGAGTCACATCTTTAAGGGCGATGCTATCAGCGTCCATTGTGTATTTTCCGAAATTCAACATTACTCTATGAATTGTGAGATGATCTTCTTTTTTTCCAAGCGGACAAACAACATCAGCAAGTGAAAGATTAGGCAGAGTCATAAGAGCGAGAAGGGCAATGTTTTGAAGAAACTTCATAGCGGCTCCAGAGAATATTTTTAATGTGGATGAATGTAAGAATTAAAGTTTGACAAGTCAAACAAAAAAAAGAGCTGACTTAATCCTAACATTACTTTTTCGTTACTGCAGGCTATAAGGTCCCCATTCTTTAAACTATATGGGGGACTTATGAAATTGTCTGTTATCGCTCTAGCACTCGCACTACCTGTAATCGCAAACGCAGGAACTACTTGTTATAAAGCTACATCAGCTACATATGAAGGAGTGCCTTCAGTTCTTTGTTTAGAAGGAATTCGTGAAACAGCAACTGAAAATCTTCTTTTCGTAGAAAGTGCAGACAGAAGTTTTCCAGCACTACTTGATGTTGTTTCATCATCTCGTCACAACGAAGACAGAGTAAACTTCACAGCAACTACTGTTTTAAAAGATGAAACAGATACTATTTGTGGACATGCATTCACAGCAACTCTAAAAGTAAAATCAGAAATCGCTTACGGCGAAATCAGCGAAAAATATTTGGACATCACTGTTGAGACAGAAAGAACAAATGATACTTGTCACTCTCAACCACAGTACGATGTGATTAAATACGAAATCGTAAAATAATTCTGAAGCCCTCTTTGGAGGGCTTTTTTTTGCCTCTGCCGACATTCCAACATCTCTCTTGCCGGACTTCCGGCATCTGCCGAAATTCCCTCTTTTTCTCCTCTGATAAATCGCTGTATTCAAACGATTCAAGTCTTGGCACTCCTGTTGCGATAGTTAAAAGCAACTATCAGAAAGATGAGCACGGCCAGGGATGGCCTTTACAAATCATGAGGAGATAAAATGAAAACAAACAGAAATTTAAAATTAGATCACAATCAAGCAGAAGATATTTTCAATAATCTTTCTGACGCCAACGAAGAAATCACTCAAGCGTGGGACATGCCGAAAATCACAATTCGTCGTGGAAAAGATGTCCGTTGTGAAAGAATCGAACTTCCTTATCAAGTAGCCCCTGTTTACGTTTGTTATCTTGTTAACATCGGAATCGATGACAATGGAGAAATAAAAAAAATTGCTTAGCACTAAGCTACAATCGGTAAGGTAATAAGAAATGTTGTATTTTCTTTTTCTTTACGAAGTTCAATCTGACCATTAAACGATTCTATGATTCCTTTGGAGACGCTAAGGCCTAGACCAAATCCTTTTCCAATTTCTTTCGTCGTATAGAAGGGAAGGAAGATGAGATAGTCATTATCGCCGCTGTATTTTCCGGAGTTAGAGACTTCGATGAACACTTTAGATGACGATGTTGTAAATTGAACTTTAACCCAACTGTTCTCTGTTTGCATAAATTCGACTGCATTCATCAATACATTTAAAACAGCGATGATAAGTTTAGAATGATTCGCAATGACTTTTACATCAGGAACGTTGTTTGTAGAAAACTCAACATGCTCCTGAGAAATGATTGGATCAAAAATCATGAGCAAACTTTTCCACATCTCTGGAAGAGCAACTTCGTTCACTTCGTCACTATTAAAGCGATAAGAAACTAACTCCATATTAGAGACGATAGAGTGCATTCGCGAATTTGAGTTAACTAATTTGCCGATATGTTTTTTTAAATACTCTGTATCCAGTTTATCTTTTTCCAAATCTACGGCCACTTTATTGACGATGGAAGTAGAGACCATTAATGGATTATTCATTTCATGAGCAAGACCTGAAGTAATTTTTCCTAGGAGAATAATCTGATTCTGCTGAATCATTTTTTCTTTAATACTCTGAGCGTAGCTTAAGGCTTCGTTCAGGCTTTCTTTCTGTTCCTGCAATTTCAAGTTCGTGTTGAATTGTTTGATATGAAGTTTGATTTTAGGAATTCCTACTGCTTGAGCAATAACAAAAACAGGCGTGAAAAAAATCAAAGAGCTGATAAACATTTCATGTGAAGAATTGAAAAAAGTGATCGTGAGAAAATAGATAAATCCCGGCCATAAAACGAGAGCATGATCAAAGACAGAGTAGAAGGAAAGCCCTGAGGCCATAATCACAATGATCGAAGCGGCATTGTAGAGAGGATGATTATTCGATTTGTAAACCAAAGTAAGCGTAGAGAGAAGAAGAATTGTAATGGCAACCTGAAAGAGAACCAGAATGTGTTGCTTTCCCCATTTTGTTGAATCAGCAATTTTGTACAAAAGAAAAATGGCTATTGAACTGGCAATTCGATTAGCGAGCGAGTCCGGCACCAGAAGATTCATAGATAAAAAGATAAAATGAAAAGTAGGATGAATAAGCAGAACTAAAAAAGCGATAACTTTAAAAGTTTTTAGATATTGCTCATTGGCCCACTCGGAATAATTTGCTATCGTGTTTTTCAAATCCATCGAAGAGAGTTATACTATTTTTTTTATGTCATGACTGGAAAAAATAACGGAAAAGAGAAGAGAATGAAATTTTTACTATTGTTAACAATTGTTATTTCAATGTACGTGAAGGCTGAAGAGTCTCTCACTACACCTCAAGTTCAAATTGTGACAGCGGAATTCCCTCCTTTTAGCTTTAAAGACGAGAAAGGAAAATTAACAGGAGTGATGACTGAAGTCGTGGAGCAACTGATGAATGAAGTTGAGCACGATGGTCAGAAGCCGGTCTTAGATCATTTGAAAATCGATTTTTATCCCTGGAAAAGAGCCTATAAGATGGCCACAGAGGAAAAGAATGTCCTGCTTTTTCCTTTGGGAATGACTCCTGAAAGAAATGATATGTTCCAATGGATTGGTCCGCGCATGGATCGCAATATTTGGATTTATTCTTTGCATTTCAAAGAAAAGAATCTAAAAAAAGAATTTTTTCATGGAGTAACAGTTGGGATGACTCGTGGTTATTCATGGACGAAAAATGTTGAATCTCTCGGAGCTATTGTAGATGAATCAACTGATGATCAAATGCTATTACACAAAATGGTTTTAGGAAGAACAGAATTCATTGCCATCGATGAGGATGTATTAGGTTATACTTTGCATTTGATGAAGCCTAAAGACCCTGCAGTAAAAAACATCAAGTTAAATAAAGTCTATCCTTTAGATTTAAACGGCAAACGCACTTTTGGTTTTTCAAAAAATACAGATCCTCAAATTTATCAGCGATTCTCCAATGCCTATAAAAAATTGGAAAAAAATGGTGTTGTCAAAAAAATCATGAAGAAATATGACCTCTCCACAATCAAATAAAATTATTCCCATCGGTAAAATAAGAAAAGCTAAAAACACTTTGAGAAAGAAGACGGCGAAAGTTGCTTAGCGGTAAATTATTAAAAGATATAAAATAAGAATGAGAAATTCAGCGAATGCATCAAGCAAATAGATTTTTGGAATAGTTTTTTTACTGACAAAAATAATATCAATAAAAAATAAAATTAAGCAGTTTGAGAAAGCAATGATGAAAGATTCTATTGGAGGATTCCGTTCATTCATACCAGTAAAAAGGAAAAGAACAGATGAGCAGATAAGCAGTCCAGCGACAGTATAGACTAACCATCGTTCTTTTTTTGGTCCAGTCACTTTCTCAAAACTTGCGATACTTAAGAATGGCCAAAGAGCAGTGATGAAATAATAGAGCCCTTGGAAGAAAAATATTTTTTGAACTTTCATTTGTTTTATTCCTCGTGATAGGTAACCTCAATGAGAATTTTAACTAAACTTTTGCAGGACACTTCGCTTGAAATATTCCTGAAAGAAAATTTTACGCGGACACCTTATTCTCGCCCTTATGCTGCAAAAGATTTCACTTCTTCGCTAGATTGGAAAGTTATAGAAAAAATTGCAGAAGAAAAAAAATCCATTTTTAGAATCGTTAAAGAAGGAAAACACATAAAAGATTCGTCTGATATGCAATTCGATGAGGCGATGAGATTTTATGAACAAGGAAATACAATTCTTGTCAGATATGCCGAGAAATCCTCTTCGTTTTTTTCAGAAGTTGCAAAAGAGTTTTCTCAATCCTTTAATACAAATGTCGATATTCAACTTTATTGTACACCTCATGATAATAATGCTTTTGGATGGCATTATGACATAGAAGAAGTTTTTATTATTCAAGCGAAAGGAAGCAAAGAATATACCTTGCGACCGAATACGATTCATCCACGTCCACTCTTGCAGACAATTCCAAAAGATTTATCTTATGAAAAAGAAAAAGGGGATATTTATCTTCGTGTCTTGTTGGAGGAAGGTGATTGGCTTTATATTCCTTCCGGATGGTGGCATATCGCTCGCACACAAAAGGAATCGATGCATATTTCCATTGGTTTGATGCCAACAACATTATTAGATATTCTCGATTTTCTTCCTCAATATCTAATGCACAATACTTTCTGGCGTACCAGAATTCCTTTTCATAATCAGTTTAATTCTGACGAAGAAAGGAAATTTTATTATGAAGATGTTATCATGAGCTTGAGTGCGGATCTTCGTCATCACTTAATGAATCCTAATTTTGTTCACGAATTTATCCACCATATTGATCTAAAAAAATAAAAAGAAAATGGAGATGACCTCCATTTTCTTTCTTCGTCTATTTGTTGACATTAAGGTTGTTGAGATTGAGATCTCGAACTTTATTTGTCAGACGTGGCGGTAGTAAGTTGATCGCTATATCCAAAGATGATTTTAAGACTCCTTCGCCTTTAATTTCACCTTTTAATTTTAAAAAGGCCTCGCCAACTTGTTCCGCTTCCTGATTTGTCAAAATGTTTTGGGCCAATGAAAATACTTTACTTTCTTCTTCTTGAATATGATGTTCGAGCGCTTCTTTTAATTTGTTGGCCGTTTTTTTCCAATCTAATTTTGTTTTGTCCTTTGTTTGCAATATACGTAAAAGACTTTCCGCTTCCATGTGTTCTTTGAATGAATGCATGACGAGACCGCTGTCAGCATCAGAGGCTCGAATTGTATTGTAGAAAACAGCTTCTTCTGCTCGAGAATGAGGCACCAATTCTGAAGCAATTCTTTCAATGAGAGTATGACGGTAATCATCGTCGTCATTTAAAGTCGTCAATTCAGCAAGAAGACTTTTTACTTCATCATGATCTTTTTTTAAATTTTGATAAATATCCATTTTATCTCCCTTGGTTAATAAGACGAAGTGCCTTGAGTTGTATCAGACTTCATTGAATCTGATGTTGTCCCTGTTCTGTAATGGAAATTTTTGCATTCGCTTGCTCCTGAGTGGCCAGTACACCAGGTATTTGCTCTTTCATCACAGATTTTTCCTTCTTTGCTTACAGTAATACAATTAGTAGTGAGCGTGCTTGACTGTCCCGTGCTGATTGTATCAGTGCTCATGCCAGTTGAACGGCCGGTTGTATCTCTAGATGTGGTCGATGGTCCTGCTGTTGGAGAGGAAGTACCGGATGAGCGCGAAGACGTATCTGCGGAAGTCGTTCCGCTGTTTGTTGATCCAGATGAATATCCGGCAGCGTAGAGTGATGATGTTAAGGATGAAATGAGAAAGATTTTAAAAATATTTTTTTTCATAGTACCTCCATTTGGTTTAGGTTTTAAATTAGAGATACAAATGACATGCCAGAGAGACCTAGTTTTTAAATTTATTTAAAACTAAGAACGATCATTAAGAGCACGATGATCAACATAATGAGAACTGTAATCCATCCCAGGACTTTAAGAGGTTTATGAATTGTATATTGATTCATAATTTTTGGATTACTGGAAATAGACAACATCGTGGCCATGATGGGAACGGCGATAATCCCATTTATTACAGCGGAATAAAACAAAGCCTTAATAGGGTTGATATTAAAAAAAGTCAGGGCCATTCCAGCAAGCGCAGAAATAGTAATGATAGAATAAAACTTTTTTGCTCTTGATGGCTCTAATTCCATACTTCGCTTTTTCATATCCAACGCTTCTGCAAGTGCATAAGCGCTTGAGCCGACGAGTACCGGTATTGATAAAAGTCCTGTGCCGATAATTCCAATACAAAAAATGGCATAAGCAAAATCTCCGGCGATTGGTCTCAAGGCCTTGGCCGCTTCAGTCGCGGTTTCAATTTGTTGGCCACCATTTTTATGAAGTGTCATTGCTGTCGTGAGAATAATAAAAAAAGCAATTACATTGGAAAAGGCCATTCCTGTATAGGTATCAATTTTAATTCTTTTAAAATCTTTTTTTATTGGCGATGGATGACATTTATTTTTCTCAGATAAAACATTTTTTTCTTCAACTTCCTGAGAAGCCTGCCAAAAAAATAAATAGGGACTGATAGTCGTACCAAAGAGAGCGACCAAAGTAGTTAGATAATCAGCTGACCAATGGATAGTAGGAATTAAAGTGTTTTTGAGAACTTCTCCCCAAGAAACATTAATAAAAAAAATATTTAAAATATAAGTGAAGAGAATCAATGTCATCCATTTGAGAAATTTTGAATAACTTGTATAGGGAACAAAAATTTGAAGGAGAAGAGAAAAGAATCCAAAAAATAAACTCAGTATTTTCCCATTAATGGGAACAAAAAGCGACAAGGTGTTTCCCATTGCTTTTAAATCAGCTGCAATGTTGATCGTGTTTGCAATATAAAGAAGAAAGAGAACGAACCAGAGAAAACTACGCGGGAAAGATCTTTTTATATTATAGCTTAATCCCTGTTTGGTGACACAACCAATATGAGCACTTATGATCTGAATTCCTACCATCAACGGATAAGTGAGAACGACTGCCCAAATTGTCGTTAAACCGAATCTCGCACCGGCCTGTGAATAGGTTGCTATTCCACTCGGATCATCATCAGCTGCACCAGTGATTAATCCAGGGCCTAAATTTTTAAAAAAACGCGATACTTTTTTCAATAAGATCTCCTAGAAAAAAGTTAGTTAAATTTTTCTGGTTCGTAACATTCATAATTGATATTTCACAGATAAATAAATCCAGCTTAATGTTTGTTTAACAGTATTTTTCAAGGAGGATTTATGCCAAGAGGAGATAAGTCGAGCTATACTAGCAAACAAAAAAGACAAGCTCATCACATTGAAGAAAGCGAAAAGAGAAGAGGACATTCATCTAAAAGAGCAGCGGCAATCGGCTATGCGACTGTGAACAAACATAGTGGTGGCGGAAAAAAATCCTGTCACGGTAGATCATAATTTAAAAAAATGTTCCAACTTTTTTTCACGAAGAGTTGGAACAATCTTCAAAAAAATCTTGGGGTAAATTGCCATTCTCCCATTGAAGTTCGCATTTAAAAATCATCAATACTTTTCTTTAAAAAAGACTCAATAAGAGAAGTGCTTTTTATTTCACAAAAATTTTTCTCAAGTCATTTTTTTATTTCATCTTTTTTTGGCACTTCGTTTGCTTAATGTCTCTGTAACTTTTCATCAAAATGAAAGTTAAAAAATTATATAAAAATAAACTGAGGAGGATTTATGACCACAAGAACGAATTCATCAAGAGCACGTTCAAATTCATCAACAGGTTCTAAACGCGGATTCGCAGCAATGTCTGCATCACGAAGAAAAGAAATTGCCTCAATGGGAGGACGTGCTTCGCATGGTGGACATGGAGGGCGTAATTCTCAAGATTATGACTATGAAGATGAAAGAAGTTCTTCACACAGCAGAGGTGGCGGAAGAAGCCGCCAAGGTTTCGCATCAATGCCAAGAGAAGAGCAAAGAGAAATGACTTCAATGGGCGGACGCGCTTCACATGGTGGATATGGAAGATCACATAGCGACTATGAAGATGAAGACTATTCAGATGGAAGAGGCGGAAGAAGTCGTCAAGGTTTCGCCTCAATGCCAAGAGAAGAGCAAAGAGAAATTTCTTCAATGGGAGGACGCGCTTCACACGGCGGTCGCGGACGTTCTTACGATAGCTACGACAGCGATTACGATGATGACAATTATTCTTCAGATAATAGAAGAAACAATGGAAGAGGTCGTCAGGGCTTTGCCTCAATGTCTAGAGAAGAACAAAGAGAAATTTCTTCAATGGGAGGACGCGCTTCTCACGGCGGTCGCGAAAACTATAACTCTGATTACGATGAGGATAATTATGAGAGCGATTACAACGATAACAACAGAGGAAGATATTCCGACTATGAAGAAGCAAATTACTAATTAGATCTCCACATAGTCATTCGCATTTTTAAGAAGAGACCTGTGTATTTAGACTTTTTACGCAGGTCTCTTTTTAAGTCATTCATAGCTTCTTGTTAATAAGTCCATTTTTATTTTATCTTTTTCTTTATTAATTTTTCGGAGCACTTTTTTAGTTGTTTAAAAACAAACTTCGAAAGAGGAGGCAGCAATGAAAACAAATTTTAAATTAGCCTTGTTATGTATTGTACTAGCTGGTTTCACTGCAAGTTGTTCATCTACAAAACAAGCAAAAATAGAGGATGAAAATAGAACTGCAAGTGCTGTCGCGAAATCTCACGGAACTTATTTTACTGTTCTTGAATTCAATAAAGGCAAGACTGAATTAACCGCACACGATAAAAAAGAGCTGGAACAATTTGCTAAAAAAGTGGATCAAGATGGAAGAGAAGTGAGTGATATAAAAATTCTTTCCTGGTCGGATCGCGAGTATCCAGTGAAGGCAGAAAAAATTAATAAGTCAGATGTAAAGATGGCGAATAAACGCGCTGATGAAATTGAAGACTATTTTAAAGACGTATTGGACGTTGATCACAGTTTCAAAACTTATAATATGGCCAAAAGACCAAGTAAGATTGATGAATTAATTAAAACGGAAGACTACAAGACAAAAAATATTTTTGAAAAAACCGGGGCCATGCCAACAAGTTCAAGTAACGAAATGGCGAGATTGATGAGCGACAAAGCATCGAAGGCCTTAATCATGGTTGAATATAAATAATGAATTCACCCTAATCTTGGAATTGGCCCTTCTTTTGAGGGCCTTATTTTTTCTTCCAAATATTTTTATAGGCTTCCATAGATTCTACGTCCATCTCCATTATTCCATGATTGTTTTCAATCGCCTTTAAACTTTCCATTGTTAAAAGCAGCGGTTTGCTTACATAACCACTCGGTGATTGACCTGCAAAGGCACGGTTGAGTTCATCGGCCAATTGCCAGCCCTGTAGGTTTAACGGCTCGGCGATTGTGGCCACCTGTTGAGAAAGACCTGACAGAATACGATTGCGAGCTGTGTTTGATCCGTCACCAGCAGAGATATTAACAATATCAGTTCTATCAATATTTTTAAGAGGGTAATTAATATTATCAAAGTACACATCATTGATTGCTAATGTGTGTGTCCATGCTCGACCAAATTTTTTATTTAAACGAATAACAGCATCAGGAATTTCTTCATCTGCTTTTGAAATAGCAATGTCTTCAATTGAAAGTATTTTGCAGGTCTTGCATTTCATGAGAATTTCTTTCATCTTATTTGTTTTAGCGTTCGCAACTGCAAAGCGACTGTCATTAAATATGATAACTCCTGCCTTGTTTTTACTTTCTTTAATTACATACTCGGCCGCCATCTTAGCAACAACTGCCGCATCGGTAGCAATATTCACAAAAAGATTTTTTGTCGGACCAGATTTCGCAGAAGCATGCCATCCGACAAGAATGATTTTTTCTTTATGTGCTTTTTTTACAAGATCCGGAAAATCATCGACCTGAAACCCTCCTAAGATAATCCCGTCAGGATGATTGTTTAAGGCCTCGGAAAAAATTTTTCCAAACGTTGCATTATCTCCATTTCCATTGCTGAGAGTAATATTCCACTTGAGTTCTTTCGAGGCCATTTCAAATCCACGATAAACGCCTACGACGCCACCATTTTTAAAATCAGAAGCGAGAAAAACGATTTTCTTTGATGGTTGTGCTGATGGACCATGAGTGGGCCCGTCCCAAATTTTCAAATGAGATTGAGAGAAACAGAGGTGACTGGAGATAACTGCGAACCAAAAAATTATTGCCATACTTTTCATAAACTTTTTCTTCCCCCAAAGGAAGATGTCAGATTTGTGATTAGATGTCATTGGAAACATCAAGAAGTCCGAAGACACCAAAAAAATAAACGATTAGACTTCCAAAAAACGAAAAAAATATCTTCAACAGAGTCCAATCTTTGCAATTAGCGCAACTTATGAATTAATAATTCCGAAACTTAATCGACAGTTAAAAAAGGATAATTTGAATTTATTGCAAGGATTAGTTTTGACCGCTTTGTTTTTTGAAGACCTAGCTGATATCTCGCCATCTGAATTAGCTAAAGTTTTTCAAAACAGTCGAGGCAATATGAGCCACATTCTTTCGAGTTTGGATGGCATCCACACAATGGGCAGAATACTTAAAATTTAGTCTTTGAAGAAAATAAGAAGATAAAAAATGGAGCGGGTTATAGCACCATGCTTAACCCGCCATATTGATTCAATTATTATAGATTCTGGTAAGCGTTGGTAAGCATTTTAGACCCTACCTGGAAAAAGGGAAACCAGATTCCCTCTTTCTTGAGTCTTTGGAAGAATAATCCCTAGCTCCTCAGTAGCTCCTTGGGTGTCTTCTGCGATCAAGCGCAAATAGCGCATGGTCGTTTTTATTGTAGAGTGACCCACAATCTTCATAACCTTTGCGAGTGGTACTCCTTTAAGTAGCATTTGCGTTATAAAAGTAGCTCGTAGATCGTGGAATTTAACTGGGGTTATTTGAACTTCTTTGCAGAAGGCCCTCAAGACCTTTGCAGCATCCCCGTAAAGCCATTCATGATGTTGCTCAAGAACTTTGTTCTCGTTTAAATGAGACTGTGACCTAAGCTCTTTAAGAAATCTATCAAGTTCGTTTGAAATAGGCACATATCGATTCTTAGTACTTTTCGTGGGTCCAAGTCCATCGAGTCTGCTCCAACTTTTCGTGACTGCAATCACGCGGTTTTCAAAATCAATATCTGACCATGTTAAAGCGATCAGCTCTCCCTTTCTTAAACCCGTTAGGATCGCTAAAGCCCAATGATTGAAATAGCTGTGACTCTTTTGCTTGGCCTCATAAAGAAGAGTATTGATCTCCGTTCTATTAAGAATCGCTTGCGGTGATTCAGGAACCTTAACCGAAATTCCATTTGCTGGATTACGGGAAATAATTCCATCTTCAACTGCCATTGAAAAAACTCGCTTAAGCCTTTTCAAAATTCCATGACGAGCTTCAAGACTGATCCCTTCAATCTTGTCATAGATTAAGGAATGAATGTCTGAAGGTTTGATCTCATCAAGTTCAAGTTCACCTAAGGCGGGATTGACCCATTTGTTGAAACTACTTTGATAATTAATCACGGTACTTTCTTTGAATTGAAGTCTCATTCTTTTGAGGCACTTCTCAGACCATGTGATCCAAGTGCACATCAAAGGTTGTTCCTTCAATCGCGCGAGTTGAATCTTGAAATCCATTTCAAGTCTCTTTGCAGCTGCTATTGAAGAGATACTTCTTTTCTTTTTGTTGACTTGCTTGCCATTGATTCGTGCGGTGGCAAGAACTGTATAAGTTGTCTTACCATTTTTTATTTCTGTGTAGATCGGCATTCTTACTCCTCCTTTTCCTGGAAGAGGGAATGCAAATCGCAATACCGAAATCTAAGACGGCGACCGAATTTAAAATACTTCACTTGTGCTCTATGAACGAGAATTCGTAGTGCGTTTGGTGTAAGTCTTAAAAACTCTGCAGCTTCGTTAGTATTCAGCCATCTGGTATTCTCGTCTGCGTTTTTATCTTGCTCTATTAAATTGTTAAACAACTTATCTGATTTTTTACTATCAAGACTCTTACGAGCATATCGCAAATCGGTTACGTTGTAACGGCCTTTATCTGCCATTTTTTACTCCTTAATGAGTCGGATTGCCGACAAGAATGGATAAAATCAGGTAGATGCTCAAATAAGTTCAATTCGTACAATTTTCTTAAAATAAATTCTTCGGTATAGAATAAATACGGCCATGCACAAATACATTAGGTGAGGATCGTTATTGTAGCGCGAGTTTCTTCACAAGAAACTCCCCAAGACTCAGTTTTACTTCTGCCTTCTTGTTGTATTCATCAAGGGCTCTTGAGACTTTTTCCATTTCAGTGAGACTATTTTCTTGAAGTCTTTCGATCTCTTTGGTTGTGATCTTCGGTAATGAAACTAACACCAAGTCCTTTAAGATAATTTCTCTTCCATGATCTTTGTTATTAGCTTGATTCAAAAGATTTTGAATCATATGCTTTTGTTCTTCATTCTTTGAAACGTCGATAAAGAATTTGTCTTGGTCTTTTGTTTCGCTAGCTTCTCGTTCTTGATTTTTTCTTCTTCCTCTTTTCTTTTTCTGTTCTTCTTGTATTTGGTTTTGTTTCTTCTCTTGTTTGTTTTCTGTACCCGTACCCGTACCCATTCCCTTAATTAATATATTATTATTTTCCATTATTTTATTACCTCTTTTTCCCACCACCGCCTCTGTTTAGTCCCTGTCCCTGACCCCTTCCAATCAACTCGTTGGGTGGGAGGGGTCAGGGACGAATAAGGGACGTTAAGAACAGAGGCGGTGGTGGGAACTCTTTGCTTTTAATATGCTTTTACGGCATCAAATCTATTTATGAATCAAGTGAGCAGTGTTCGCAGAACGAACACTGCTGCGAACATTGTTTAAGCTGCTTCTGCACCTTGTAGTTTTTCAAAAGAAGTATTTTTCGATCTCAGCTCTATGGTTGCTTGAAGTGGATTTTCAACCCATTCCTTAACACTCATAAAAGCTATTCTTTCTACCAGCTGAATACTTCCTAGTGCCCTAAGAGCTGCTTTAATTCTCTTTTTAATCGTTTCGTCTTCGACTATAAAAAGCACAAGTGACACAGACGTAATGGAATTATAGCTCCACAAAATAGAACGGTAGCGGTGAGATGATTTTCCATTTCTCTCGTATTCCAATGCCACGGTTCTATATTTATCGCGTGCCAAAATTTTAAAAACAGCATCGGGATATTTAGTTTGGCCTTCACCTTCCTTGATAAGAAACTCTTTATAGATTCCAGACATGAGTTCTTTTTCAGAAAGCCATCTATTGCACAAAGAAGCTTCCTGTAATTTCCAAAGACCTCTTGCTACTATTTCATCATGTTTGAATTGCCGAGGCAGAGCTGGGGAAACGAAAGCCCATTTTAGTTCCTTAACGATTTCGATCCCAGTGTCACCCAAAACGAAATGATCTCCAAGTTGGCTAGAGTGTTCTTTAATTAGCTTCAACATCAAAAGTTGTTTTAATTGTTTCTGCTTCCAGCGCTTAGAACCTACTGCAAAAAATTTGTACCAAGTTTCTCGTTCCATCACGCCCACCTTGGAAAGATACTGAAGACAATCTAAAACTTGTTTGGAAATCGGTTTGCCGTTAGTGTAGCGAATACTCATTGAGGAGCTTCCCAACGAGTAGGTTCTGTGATTATGTATTCAAAATGTCCTTCGATGAAGCGATTACCAATGACCTTATTTTCCACCCATTGCGCTTCCACTTTAGGCTGTTGCAGTGATGGAGTTGCCTGAGCTGTAGAAGAATTCTTCGATTCACGTCCTTTGAGATAAGCAAGCTCCTTATCGCGCTCGTTGTTTTCGTGAAGTGTAGCTCCTGCGATTGATCCAGCGATAGCACCGACACCAGCTCCGATGATTACGTTTCTAGTTCTGTACTGTCCGTTTTTTCCTGGGTCAACAATTCCCCCCAAGATTGCACCTGTTCCTGCACCAATCGCTCCACCTAAGCCAATACTTTTCCCTTGAGTCGCACAGCCTGACGTAAAAGCTATCATGAATGCTAATCCCCAAAATACAGTTGTATGATAAATTTTCTTTTTAATTTCCATCTTTTCTCCAAAGTTAAGCAACTCGATCAAGTGGTTCTTCAGAAGATCGTTGTTTTTCTTTTTTAGATTTTGGTTTCTTTTGTTCGAGTAGTTTCAAAGTGGTTTTAGCGACAGTTGGGATTTTTACGGGTTCAAGATCATCTGTTTTGTTGAACTTGATTCGTACCGTTTTAGATCCACGTTCATGAGGAATAATCATGATGGCCTCTCCAACTCCCAGCTCTTTTTTGAAAACATTGGGGTGTACTGTAAACTCTTCACCCTCTCGAGCTGATACATCGCCACTTTTATCAACTCCCAAAACACTTTTCTTTTGTCTCTCGGTGTATTTCGTAGCTGTGATTGTTCCGATGACTTTAGAAAAATATTCAGCCGAATCAGGATCATTCCCACGCATGAATACTTTGAGATTCGCATTGGTAAGAATCGAGTTTGCTACTGGATCACCTAAGACAGTAATGTCTCCCAATGCCTGATGAGCAAATACGATCCCGACATTTGCCGATCTAGATTTATTTAAGATCGTGACAAATCCCTCATAGAGATATTCAGAAAAATCATCCAAGAAAACGCTAAAGAATTTTTTCTCTTCTCCTTGAGCGAGTCTGTGACGGTTTGCTACAGCCGCCTGTAGAGATTGAAGAACCAGTTTTCCAGTTGCTTTGCCTAAAAAAGGAGAGAGTAATACTGGTAACTGAAAGTAAACGATCTGATTTGTTCTCAGAGCTTCATCAATAGTAATAGCTCCATCTTCAGGATTGAAAAGTTTGGCGTTAGCTCCAAATGAAAAATGACTGATAGCAGTCAGTAAGCCACTCGTTCTTGTTTCACGATCAGACCGAGTGAGTGAACAATAAAATGCAACCCATTGTCGTAATGCCACGTCTTTTACTTCTTGAACCATTTCATCCAAAAGCTGTGGCTGACAAATGGCCTGATGAAGCCTTTGAAAAGTTGGAATCGTATTAGTTGCTTCAAAAATTCGCATGACCTGATTCATCACTTCATACTGAAGACTTCGGTAATACGGATTCTCAAAATCAAAGGAATTAAATACTCGCTCCGTAATTTCCTCTGCCGTTCCACCTAGAAGTGGATTGAATTGAAAAGATTGATCCATTCGGCTCAAACTGAATAAACGAAAATCTTTTTCTCTCTTCGCTTCTACTGTATAGGCCCAAAGCTTATCAATCAGTGAATTGTCGGCCTTACCATCAATGAGCAGAAGACCTTTTCCTGAATGAATGTCTTGAATAGCCCACGGAACGATAACACTTTCAGTTTTACCAGCGTTAGTTGTGCCGATAACCTGAGTGTGCATGGCCCTTTGTTTTGGTTTTACCCAAATGTCTTCATTTTTATCTGTCGTTCCACAAAAAACAGAATCATCGATTTTTTCAGTGATAGATTTTTCAAATAAATTTTTATCTCGTGCTTTTTTAACTTTCTTCCAAAGGATACCACCCAATGGAATAAGAATTAAAAGAGTCGGCCCTGCCATCAACATGAGATGGCCAGGCGACTGAATCCATAAAGCGAAACGCTCAGAGGTCTTGAAAAGAAAAAGTAATATCAGTCCGCCGAAGATTATTCTTTCTCCTCCCGAAGATGGTTTATTTTTATCGTCCATAGGTGGCCCCCGCATCTCTAAATGTAAAAGGCTGGTTCAGAACTGCGATAGTTTCAGAACCACTATCAAGCTCAATCCATTTTCGTTCTTTCTGAAGTTTTTCACCCATCGCATTTGCACGATCAGTTGCAGTTTGAGCAACAGCATTTCTGAGTCCATTTTCATTGCCACCTTGATTTGCACCAAAGGCTCCTGTATTCATCGAACCAGCAGCATAAGCTCCTACAAAGCGAGTGAGTGTTTGTCCTACTGCATTTTTCACACCTTCAGAATGAACATTGCCGTTTATACCGACTTGTCCATCTCGTCCCATGCCAATAGCAGAGAATGGTCTTTCTCTTCCATCGGGTAAGATGATGGATCGCCACACGACTGAAGCACGTTCATTCTCTTCATCAAAAGAAGCGTCACCTTGAACCTTGGAGCCACTTGGGATTGCAAGACCACTTTCAGCAGAAACATCACTAGAAACAATTCCAATGATAGGCATCCCTTGGTTGGCAATCGTTAGTTTTCCACTCAAGCAGATTGTGATTCTTGTACCAGCAGAAAGCTGAGTGCGCGTATCTGTTCCACTACGACTCAAGATCATCGAAGCACTTCGATCCTGATTACTTTTTCCACCTCCACCTGATCCCGTAGGTGAATCTGGTTGATAAAGATAGTCTAGTGATCCGTGAACTTGTTGTGCATTTGCTTGCGAGTCTTGAAGCTGCTTGATCGTTTCTTGCGTAGGATCGTTCTCAGCTTGTTTGATCTGGTTCAAACTTCCTTTCTCGACCTTTTCATGAAATGTCTCCTGATCTGGGTGTGAATTTGGCATAACGATGATTACTAAAATCAGAATTACTACAAAGGTAATCGTCAGCATTTTCACTTTCGACCAATTGACTTCACGCTTGGAAGTGAAGGGCTTCGGCTCTTTTAGGAAGTAAGTTTTCAATCCTTCCAATGAAACCTCCTTTGTTATCGCTTCCATGAATTAATCTTTTCGATAGTGAGATAAGAATATTTTGCTCTTCTTAATTCGAGTCGTATGGGTTCTGCTACATTCAAATCGTTTTCTTTTATCTGAAAAACTCCTGAAATATTTCTTTGTGGATATACTTCAAGGGCCGACATAAAAAGATTTTGGATAGGGCGTGTTTCATCATTTTGAGTTAGCCACAGCCATTCAGGCCTGAACGTTTCTTTTTTCTTAGATGAAACAGAGAATTCAATAATCAATATGTCATTCGCTCTTCCCACACGTTTCACATCAAGTGTGATGAATTCATTTCTTAATGAGTTTTTAAAATTCGTCCACTTGATTCCTGAATCTTTGGTAGAATTTGCTAGAGGTTTATCCTTCGGGATTTCTAGATAAACTACATAGTCGGCAATAGATTCGCTTCCAGAAACCAGTTCGACATTAAATCGTTTCCAATCGGTGTAAATATAGAGATTACTTTTTGCACTCCCTGAAAGTGGTTTGATCGTAATCGCCTGATCGAGATATTCCACTTTGAAGGAATCCTGATCTCCCACAACAACACTATTGGGACGATCTGGAACTTGAATGATCGTAGCGATCCCAATACTTGTTCGTACTGTGACAATCTGATCTCCAAGCACTTGAACCCTGCGAACTCTCTCTGTCGCATCCAAATTAAATGCCATGAGAATTAAAGCCAGCGCCGTAATAAATTTTAACTTCATGAGTCTCCTTATGTTCTATTTGGAGGATCAATTAGACGCACAAATGATTTATCTAATTTCTATTCTTCACGTTCTTTTGAAATGTAGATGCCCCAAGGATTTTCTTGAGTCCTTGGGCCACTTTCAAAACTCAGTTCCAGTTTTAAATTTCCAGCGGCCTTTAATCCTTGGATCGTAGTAACTCGATCACCTGTTATGAATGCCGTTTTTCTTGCAAGATCGATTTCAATTTTTTCAGCGTAGACTTTTTGGGAGACAATTTTTTCAGTTGAAAACTTGGCGACGCTTGCTACTGCACTTTGAAATGCCTTTAGTGCTTGCGGGGTAATAAACTCTTCGGACTCCTTCAATTTTTTAACTACGTTTTCAGGCCCCCACTGGTAGCGTTTTTCAATATATCGTTTGATGCCTTCGCGGATTTGATCTTCAGCCTTAGGTAATACTGTTTTTTCAAGGGCCTTTCCCTCAGGCCCAAGTGTAATGACTAAGGGTTCTTTAGTTGCCATGACAAGCACCACTCCTAGTGCCATAAAAAGGAGAGCTATTACTAAGAGCGAGAAGACTTTTAGTAATTGGTTTGAATGAATTAGCTCACCGATCATCTTAGGGAGAGGAGGCATTTTAAGATTCATTGATTTTGGTTCTTGCATTTTTTATTTCCTTTTTTAATAGTGAAATCTTTTTCTTAATTCTTCTTGTTTTGCTAGGCGAGCATCTGCACGCACCTGCACAAAATTTCCGACTCCATTAATAGCTGACCTAGAAGTTTTATATGCCATTGCAGCTTTTGCAGGAGCGGCTGCCATTGCCGCGACACTGACAGCACCTAGAGAAGAGGACATTGACTGAACTCCGCTACCGACAATAGATTTCACCATCATTGGAGTCATCAACATGGCGAGAGCAATAATAAAATTCATAACGATCAATACGAGATAACTTCCTTCGGCCCTATATGCGTCTCCGAAAGAAAGTGCTGCTAACATTGCTCCTAGAATTGCCCAGACAATTTTCCAACATGCGACTTCGATCATTCCTTTGAAGAGATTTTTTGTGATTTGTTGGGTTCCTTCAAAAAGATTAAACAACATTAACAATGGAGCCGTGATCATGAAGAAAATCCAAAAAAAGTGATACATTGCTATCGTTAAATAACGAGCAATATAGAGCACGAGGTAACTTAAAAACGAGAGAGTGGCGATAATCAAATCATTAAACTGCAATAGCACACTCTTCGCTGAGAATGAATAGGCTTCAGATTTTTCCTGTGCCATTCGAATTATCGTATCGAGGCTGTTGAGCTTGTCGATTTTTTCTGCGATCCCATCAGCGATAAAAAGAATTGCCTTACTAATATCAGGAAATGCAACTAGCAAGATTGTCGCAATTACAGTTCGTTTAATAATATCTAAAAACTCAGGACTTCCGGTAGGAGAACGAAACCAAGCTACTACCACGGCCAGTGAGAAGAACACTGGCAAGAGGAGGTAGTACATATTCACAAACTCCTGATGAAGATCGCGCATCAGTGTTCCTAAAAGTTCAAACTGTGGCATTGCTACCTCCCAGAATCATCTCCAAGCGGTTTCAATTTTGTTTCCTTCGGAAGGCCACCGAGAGCACCTGAGATGCCTTCATATTGGGCTTTAAACTGATTAGCTTGGAGTTTTTCTTTTCTGTTAGACAAGGCCATATTTTGCCCCATCATTTTCAACATCATCGAATTAGTGCGTAGTACTTGAGTAGTAACTCCAATTAAGACAGCAAGTGATTCAGCAGTGAGTTTCGCCGCTCCTTGCGGATTCACGAGTTGAGCGTGAGAGACGATTCTTTTTGTTTCGACATCAACACTGTCAGCGTACTGAAAGAGAGTTCCATTCATTGCAATACTTTCAGAAACAGAACGATCTTGTGCTTCTTGCAAACGATACTCACTAGTTTGTGGAATCACACCATAAAGGTCTTCAATCGCTCTTTGAACTTGCTCTGCTGTTTCAAGACTTCCATAAAGGCCAGGATTAAATTTGGGATTGATAATCTGAATGACTCCCAGTCCATCTCTAATTCCTCGATTAATATCTTTCATGAGTCCGAGAGTATCGTTTCCTGTTTGGAAAATTTGTTTCAGTTGATAAAGTTGTTGAATTGCCTGAACAAGAATTTGAGTTAACACAACAACATCACCACCGAAAATATCAGCTCTCGCCGGTTGGGGTAAAGCCAAGGAAAAACAAATCATGATCGTGGCAATTTTTTTCTTTAAACTCATGCAGCCTCCAGCTCGATAGCCTTTCCTTGTCCTATTCCATTAGGATATGTACGAGCTGCCATTTCAATCGCTTCAACGAGAGATAATCCTGTCTCTCGAAGCTCTTGAAGATAGCGATTGTCAGAAGAATCACTTGTTGAAAGCCAATACTCGAATGGACTCGGATAAATACGAATGACCTGGCGATGATCTCCTTCGATCATGAACCCTTCTGAAAATTCACCTTTACGTTGCTCTAGCGAATAGATGAGGCTCAATTCTTGCGAATTGAGCTTTAGAGCGTTCTTTAATATTTCAGAATCACCACGCTGAAGGAGAATGAACTTCGTCGCAGTGTTATTCATAATTGCAGGCCCTATAGGACTTTCAACAATTTCCTCAATCCCTTGTGTGATGAACGTGATTCCAGAACCAGTTTTGCGAAGTGTACGAGCACAATATTCCATGAATCCAGCAGCAGCATTGGACTTGAGTAATTGCCATGCCTCATCGAGAATGATTCTCTTCTTATTCACTTTGTCTTGTTCTACTTGACCTAAGATAAAGTCAGTAAGAATCAAGATCATGACACTTTGAAGATCGGGATAGTTTGAAAGCCCTTTTAAATCGAAAGTACAAATAGGAGCATCAGTTCTTAGAGTTCCAAGACCATCTAGCAATTTTCCGTAAGGACGTTTTCCTGTCCACATGAAGAGAATTTTTGAAATTTCGACTAGGGAATTTTCTTTGCTTTTAGCTAGCTTCTCAGAAAGCTCTGATAGAACGGGGATTGCTCTTGTCTTTCTTTTTTCTTCATAAAGTTCAATGATGGCTTTTTCTAAAAGAACTCGATCAATTTTTGAAAGTTTTGTTTTCTCATCCTCAACAATCATGCTTTCGATAACTGCGAGAAGTGATTTAAGTTTTTGGTTACTTGGCTCAAGAGAAGGATCAGGAATATCGAACGGATTAAGTCGATACTGATCCGACAAATCCATTTCTAGGTATTGTCCACCTAAAGATTCCGTGAGCTTCTTATAAGAGCCACCAATATCAATGATGAAAACACGCAAGCCTCTTGCGAGTTCTTGAGCGAGAATACAGTTATTCAAAAAACTCTTTCCGGCTCCTGATGATCCAGTGACAAGAGCGTTGTAGTTGGTGAGCTTTGAATCGAATGGATTAAAACTCACAAGTCCATTGAGTCGATTCCTAAAAATAACGGCAGGATCGTCGTCACCAACACGAGGCCCATAGATCGGTATGAAGTCGACAAGATTATTCGTCTTGAACTTCTTTGCTCTTTCAAGTTTTAGTGGTGCTCCTGGAAGATTCCCTTTAAAGATCTTCCAAGAGCCAACAGTCTCCTCAAGACCTTCGGCCCCTTGAAGTGAACGAAAGCGTGAAAGAACTTCGCGTACCTGGCGATTGAGTTTCTTATTTCCTTCTTCTGTCGTAGGAGCACGAAGAGTGAGACTCAATTGAGCCGCATAAATTCGCTGCCCAGTATTTAAAAGTTCTCTAATCAGTTCTTCAGTCGATGAAAGTTTAGTTTCACTTTCAAGATCGCTTACTTTATTACCTGAAGTAACAGCAAGTGAATGGGCCATTTTTCTTTTCTGTTGAAGCTTGGACATTTCATCGGCCTGAGCAGGAACATCAAATGAGAGCATCAGATCGTAGTGGAATGGCATTCTTAAAAAATTTGAAAGCTGCCCTGCGAACGTGACTTCAGGTAAAGTTTTAAGCGTAATAATTCTGTGATGGTGAGAATCAAGAGTGAACTGTTCGAAGCCTAGAATTAGATCGCCAAATACCAGTTGCTCTCTGGGAGAATGATTTGCTAACCATTCCATTTCATCTAAAGTTTCTTTTTCAAGATTGTCTTCTTTCGGTGTAACTACTTTAGGAGCAGGCTCCGTTTTTGAGCGTTTTGGATTTAAGTGGCTATAGATGTGCCCTTGTATTTCATTAGCAGCTAAAAGTCTCCCTGAAAGACCAATAGAGGCAAATGATGAGAGTAACGTATCTACGTTTTGAAGTAGAACTTCCAAAGTTTCTTCGTAGGCCCGAGAAGCATTGTTGGAAAAGTCTTCTTTCTTTTCTAGAAAGTTGAGTTTCTTTTTATTGACCATCTGTGTACGAACATAAATTGAAAGCTCTGGGCGATAGAGTTCCGACGCTTCAAGAGCCTCTTGAAGTTTTTTCTCACGGTAATCAGCGATACTTGCTACTAGAGGATGAATAGATAGTGTTTTACCGTCAGAGTGCTTTTGAATGATTTCTGAATAGTCTGATCCCACCGAAAGGCAGAACTGAAGACTTGTGTTTTCTGAAATCGAGTTCAATACTCCACGCAGTCTAATTGCAAGCTGATTGACTTGGCTATCGTCAAAGCATTCAATGTCGATAAGTGAAAGTCTAATCCCACTTACTAAAGAGCCATCATTCAAGATGAGATGCGGCCTTGGATTATCCGAGAATTCCCAATAAGGAAGTTCTTCTGAAAGACTTGGATCAGAGTTTTTCTTTTGAAACATTTTTTAGCTTTCCATTAAATTTGCGATAAAGGCGATCCACTCCTCCTGCTGCAAAGTAAGCAGGACGAATAAGAAATTCACCTAAATGCTGAATGTAGTTGTCAGGGCGACCTTTCTTCGCAAAGTAGAGGAACAAAGCTAGTGTCAGCGTTGTTCCCCATACAAGCGGATAGCGAAGTGTCGTCCCACCAAAGATCAAATTCGCAATCGCGAGATTAAAAAAGATGAGAAGCAAGTCTGGGAGTTCATACCCAAAGAGCTTGCTTTTCATCTCAAGTGCCCTTGGCACTCTCGTTGTGATGAGTCCTTCGTCATCCATTGTTCACCTCTCTAACGAACCGTTTGGGCGATGAAATCAACAATCCCTTGTGCACCAAAACCGATAATGCAGCCGATGATCGCGTAGGCGATGTGCTGTTTTGCATTTGGATTCCCTGTGAAAAAAGAAGTCCCTGCAAGCGCAATCCCGATCACCGAAAGAAGTGGAAGAATCACTCCCGTTAGTTTCGATTTAATCCCCATCAAGCTCGATTCAAGCCCTGCATGGGCGAGATCAGGCATGAAAAGTCCTACAGCGGCCACTACTGCCACCATCAACGCCATTTGTTTTTTGTTCATTCTTGCTCCCTTAAGAAAGTTTCATTTTTGAAACATCAAAAGTTCGCGCAATTCGTCTGAGTGAAAATTGATCTAAGCTGCTTCTAGCTCTCCATCTGGAATAGGTTGGCCATAGGGAGTTGCAGATTCTTCCGGAAACATACTCATAAAGAGTTTTTTATCGAATAGATCAAAGCATAATTCGAGCACGCCTTTGCTGGAATCAGCTTTGGCATTTCCGACTATGTTCCAAAAATACTTATTTTTGGAAGTGTTTGATTTGTTCGGTTCTCTCGTCATAAGAAGATATTTAGATGAGTCTTCTTTGCTAGGAAGAAGAAAAAATTTATCTTCTAAAAATGTCCAGAGACGAAGTGTATAGATATTTTGCCCTTCTTTGAGATAAGCCATACCCACAGTTTTCTTTTTATCACTTCCTTGAGTGAAGATTTGAAACCGATAAAATTTCGTTGAGTTCATTTTTTCTGTTTGAGACGTGATAATTTCTTTCAATGTTTTCATGTTTGTTTACTCCTAATAGATTTCTGCAAAAATAGTATTCTTTATTTCGTTTCATCAGCTCATCAAGTGTGATCCACGACTTTTGATAACCGTTTTTGACTTGGTAAATTGTTTGGGAATTTTCATTGGCTAGAAATCTTTTGATAAAGATTCTCACCGATCTTAAGCCGCGCATTTTGTAGCCTCGTTTGTAAAATCAGCCAGTGAGTCCCAATTACATTCAGAGCAATAGGGAGCATCTCCTGTGATTTGCGTGATACTTCTACATCGAGGGCAATTGTGTTTGCGTCCTTTGATGTGATGAATTTCAACTTCGCTATCATCAACGAAGTCGCAGTCTTCGAGTTCAAGACAATGCAGTTCTTGATTTTCATTTTTGAAATTTGGTTTGAAATAACCGTTCATAAATCCTCCTTTTGAGTTCGTTCCTCGGGAAGATCTAAAAGCAAGTGTGTGCCAAGTTTGAATGAGAGGGTACAGTTATCCAAGAAAATGGGATAATTAGCGGAAATTAATTGTTTTGTGATGTTTTAGAGATGGGATGTAGTCTCTCATCTGTCTCTCATTGGTGAGAGACTACTATTAGAAATGAGAGACTTTTGTGAGAATTCATGTGCTCATCTGCATCTCATAAAAGATTCACAGTCATCGAAGTGGAGCCAAGCAATGTTACTTCCATAAGCTTCTTTTATCTCTTAAACATACTTAAACAGCAGAAAGCTAAAATATGGCACAGAACATAGCGTAGCTGTGAATGGTGACCCGATTTTCATTTTTTAAAATTAATTCGTTTTTCCTACTTGTTCCTTCTTATTATTGGAAGCAATCCTCGACTTGATAGATATAGTTTTTAAATAGCTTCATTGAATTTTATTTACAGGGAGACTGTCTAAAAAATTGACAGTCGCTTGTGAAAGATTTTCAAGATCATATTGAACGAAATGAAGCTGGCGTAAGATTCCTTTAAAGAAAAATTTCTTCAAGGGTAGAATATGAAAGCCAGTTTGATTGCGCTACTTCTGATTGCTTCAATGAATTCATTTGCCGATTCAGAACCAAAATATACATGGGATGGATCTCTACCACTTGAGGTACTCTCAAATCCTGATTCTCATTATAAAGGAAATGCAAGACTTGATCAGGATGAAATTCTTCTTACTGATAAGCTTTCTCAAAATATCAAAGCATCTATTAAAATGAAACTCGACCGCGACCTGATATTGGAGGGATCACCTCTTCCGCAAGATTTTGATTTTGAATCTTTCATCAAGGCAGCAAATATTGAAATTAAAAATATTGGCGGAAAACCAGTCGCAATTGTAATTGGTAAACATGAAGTCGCTTATGGTTTCGATACACCAATGATGCCACTACCAAAAGAAAGTCCCGTGCATGAACTTGGCGTTCTCAATGAAGTTATCGGCTTCACTGTTACTCTCGATACAAAAAACATGCTGTTTGATTCAGTAGCAGCATCAGTGTTTGAAACAAAAGGTGATGATTTAAAAATTGGGACGATTGATGGATATGCAGTTCGTTTCAGCAAAGAAGTTTCTGATCAAATAGAAGTCAAAGCATCTGCCATGCACTTAGGAAATGGCGACAGTCCTGAGCTTGGACCAGAAAACAGGCAGGATATTGGAATCATCATTAAATCTAAAGACGGGAAATGGGCCTTTTGGAATGAGAATATTCACTTCGATAACAACCCTGATTATATTAATTCTCACTACGCTATCTCTGCTGGTATTGCACATTCAATCGGCAAAGGGCAAGTTTCAATTGATGCAACTCTTATTCCTGAAACACTTAAGCGCGTGGGGGTTGGATACAATATTAATTTAACTAAAAATATTGTGGCGGGCGCAGAGGTTAATTACACAAAATATAATCGAGATACAGGTCTCACAGACGGAATTCAATATGGTGTATCACTTAAATATGTTTTTGGTGGTCACTCAGGGTCTGATGATTCCAAAAACATTTTTAAGAATATAAAAAGAAAGTAATTATTTCCAGATACCAGTGATAGATGGAGCTTTAGCATCATCGCGACCAAGGTCACCGGTGCCAAATTCATCTTCAATCATTTTAAGTAGCGCAGGATGGTTCACTGCCTGATTATTTTGTGAGCCAGGTTTAATATTTGCTCCAAGAAGCACTGTGAAAATCTGGTTGTTTGGTGAAAGTAAGCTGCTCTCATCAAAAGTCACAATGAAAAGCACATCACCTAATTTTTCAGGAGAAGAAAATATTTTTCCGAAAGTTTTTTCCATCCAGTTTCCGGCGAAATCTACACCAGTATCGTGGCCATCATTTTTGATGTTTGGAATATACATAGAAAATTCAGGGAGGGAACCGCGGTTATAATCATCAAAAAATTTAGTTTCATCTTCAATGTTCAAACAGCGAGCACTATTTTGAGAGACGTTTGCAAAGCTCATGAACGGAACGTGTTTTCTATAATAGCTGCCAGAAGATTTTCCTGTGAAACAATTTCCAGGATAATTTTCAGCATACGTTTTCCACTTCATACCAGCTTTTTCAAGCAAGTCGCCAATATGTGTTTCATTAAGATCGACTACATTATCATTTGTCACACCTAATTTAGATCCCGCAACCATCGCAATATAATTCCCCTGAGAAGGATGAACTTCTGCAGTTAAATTTGTAAAGAGTACTCCATAGGTGGTTAATTTTTTAAAGTTCGGTTGAACTAATGCTTTAGCATAATTTGTGTTTTCGAAAACAACCCAGACAACTTTTTTGAAATGACCGCCATTAACACTGGCCTGTACGCTCAATACTGTACAAAAGAGAATTGTTGTAAAAAGTGATAACATTTTCATATGGTCCTTCTGATTATTCGCCTATCGTAATGATACTTTTTTTGAAAGAAAACATTCAATATCTTACTTTAGCTACCGTTACAAAATCGTAATAAAACTATTTCCTTCCTATTCAGCTTTTGTTTGATCTTTCTTTGTAATACTCAGGTAAATCACTAAAGCCAAAATGGTGAAAAGAAACAGAATACTTGTAATAGTCGACCCAAAACCCAATCCTCCGGCCTCTTTGTTTTGCGATAAATAATCGCCAACAGTTGCCCCCAAAGGTCTCGTGAAAATATAAGCAATCCAGAATGAAAGAACAGAATTCGTAGACTGAAATTTATGGTTGGGAGGCAAGATCGTTTTTATTAAGTAAAATAGAGCTGCCACAACAGCAATAATGCATGCAAATATAACCAAAGACGTCAAATACCCAAGGTGTAAACTTTCAGCACTTAGATCACCGGCCGCAGTCCCCAGGGCAAATGTAAAAAGAATAGCCAGCCAATAATAGAACTCTTTTTTTACTGAATTAATTGATGTAATCGACAGAGTTTTTTCGCTTTTATACCAACAGGCAAAAGTTAAAATCAAACATAAAGAAAAAACAATTGTGGAAGTAACTAACGAAACGTGAAATTTATCAGTTAAAATATCAGTAATCAATGTGCCTACAATACTGAGTAAGACCACTGTTAACCAATAAAGGAATGGAATATATTTTCGTGCTTTTATTTGAAATATTAGTACCAGTGCCAATAAGAAAGTCATGACATAAGTTGTATTTACCAATCCAAGGAAATTTTCGATGAGATAATCAGCCGCTGTTTCCCCGGTAGTGGTGCAAAGAATTTTTATTATCCAAAAAATTATTGTGACCTGCGGAACTTTATTCAACATAATATATCCTATTAACGAACCCATTTACTTTAACTGTTATAAGTATAACTGTAAGTTAATTGTTTTGTAAAAAAAACTAAGGGATGATTCTTTTTATGAAGTTATTAATTATTGAAGATGATGAAAAGATATCAAACTTATTAACTAAAAGTTTAACTGAATCACAATTTATTGTTGAAAATGCATTTGATGGTGAAACAGGCTTAAGCAAAATAACGAAAGATGATTTTAATCTCGTTATTCTGGATATTATGTTACCTAAGCTGGACGGCGTTCTTATATTGAAGGCCTTAAGAGCCTCAGGTAATAAAGTACCGGTCATCATTTTAAGTGCCAAGGAAACTGTTGAAGATATTGTCCTTGGCCTGCAGTCCGGTGCGGATGATTATTTAATCAAGCCGTTTTCATACAACGAACTCCTTGCCCGAATTAATAATTTATTAAGAAGAACTACTTCAGACAAAAATCAAACCGTACTCTCTTATGATAATTTAACACTCAATACTCTCACCAGAGAAGTTAAACGAGGTGATCAACTCATCGAACTTCATGTGAATGAATTTACCCTGCTACACTATATGCTTCAGAATATTGATAAGGTTGTCACTAAATCACAAATCCTTCTTAAAGTTTGGGGTTATGAATTTGATCCTCAAACTAACGTTGTCGATGTATTAATCTGTAGATTAAGAAATAAAATAGATAAAGATTTTGACAGTAAAATTATTCAGACTGTTCGCGGCGTTGGCTATGTTATCAAAAAAAGTTAAGAGCGTTTTCACGAAAGTCAGCTATAGACTTGCATTTGTCTATTTACTCTTTTTAATCCCGTGTTTTATAGCATCGTACTTATCGTTAAATTATCTTACAGAAGATTATCTTGAAAAACGCGACCGGGATGTACTCGAAGTCAGACAACAATTTTATCAAAACATTCTTGAAGATGAAGGTCTGGCTGGATTCAAGGATATTTTTTCTGATCCAACAATAAATAGTCAAGCCTCTCGTTTTCTCATTTATATAGTGAATCCTGAAGGACAGATAATTTTCAGACATCTCTCAGAAGATTCTCAATTATATGATTTAAAAAAATTGGAAACTCAACTTAGCTCACTTCAAAATTCAAGCGAAAATCTCTGGCAGGAAGCTCCGTCAAAAAATGGTGAAGAAGGATCGATAGAATATAAAGTAGTCAAAGTACACAACAGTAATAATAAACTCATCGTAGGTTACAGTACTGATGAGAGGGATGACTTGCTGGAAAAAATCCGAAATATTTTTTTTACAATAATGATTTCTTTTTTAGTCTTTGCCACCATTGGTGTCATCATGATTGCCCAAAAGATTTTATTTCCCTTAAAAAATCTTAATGATTCTATTGCTGAAATTAAATCTGGAAAACTTTCTTCCCGCGTTCCTCTTACTACCGATCCTTTATATAAAGATGAATTGTATGAACTTTCATTGGTCTTTAATCAAATGATTGATCAGATCGAACTTCTAGTGAAGATTCTCAATGAAACTGTTGATAATATCGCCCATGATTTGAAAACTCCTATCAGCAGAGTAAGAATGACGGCGGAGATTGCTTTGATGAGCAACTCTCAAAAAGAATTAAAACTCGCTGCTGAAGAGACTATCGAAAATTGTGATAATATCCTAGCCTTGATTCAAACGATTCTTAAAATGGCCAGGTATGATTCCAAGACGGTCAAACTCCACAAAACATTATTTAATATAAAAGATCTCTACTCTGAAATTGTTGAACTCTATTTTTTCGTAGCAGAACAAAAATCCATCACGCTAGAAATAAGAACAAAAGAATTTTCAATTCTAGCAGACAGATTAATTATAAAACAAACGATCGCCAATTTACTTGATAACGCTCTTAAATACTCTGATGAAAAAACAACTATTATTCTATCTGCTGAAGAATTTCCAAAGGAATACAAACTTTCAATCGAAGATAAAGGTCATGGAATATCACCTGACGATATTGATAAAATCTGGGAAAGGCTCTATCGAGGCGATAAAAGCAGGCACGAGCCAGGAATGGGGTTAGGATTAAGCCTAGTTAAAGTCTTTGTCGAAGCTCACGAAGGAACCATTAATGTATCAAGTGAGTTAGGTAAAGGAACAAAATTTATCATCTCAATTCCTAAAGTTTAGATTCATTAATTAATTGTAATTTTCTGTGCCACCTTTGTAACTCATTTCATTCTCACCGAATGATAAGATGAGATCTCTCTAATACAAATTAACAAATAATGGAGTCACTATGCGATTAAAAAATTTAATAATGTTTTGTTCTTTAGCTTTATCATTTACAGCAATGGCCGAAGAAGCAGCTGTTCACAGTAGCATTAAAATGAATAAAAATGCTGCGGCCACCAGAGCACGAGCTACTATCTCTTCTGAAACAGCAGGCCAGGCTGCCCTTAAGAAAGTTCATGGAAAAATTATTTCAAACAAACTCGAAAATGAAGACGGGTCACTAATTTACGCTGTGAATATTTCAACTTCTGGACACAAAAACCAGGAGGTTTTAGTTGATGCCGGCAATGGTAAAATTCTCGCCATGAATTCTGAAGATGGAAAGCCAGCTGATAAAGGAGATGGTGATGGTGAAGAAAATGATGATTAATGATTAAGATTCAAACAAAGCGTGTATAAAGCACGCTTTGTTTTTAAATTCATTTTTCCCCAGATCCAAAAAAAAATTTAAATCCATTCAGAACATTCAGGTGATCTGCACCATCAGAAGTATTGCCGATCGTTTTTCCAATAGAAAAATAGAAAAGAATTTTATTTGTTAATTTATCAACATTGCCCAGACCAATACTCGTGGTTGCATTTCTCCTGAAACTTGAGACAGAGCTTCTAAATAATTCCGCAGTTAAAATGGAAGATTCATTGATATTCATTCCTCCTGCTAGACTTAAAAGAGTCTGTGTTGCCCTGTTTTTATCGTTCAGAGGTAATACGAACCCAATATTACTAACTAATATGAAGGAACCTAATCTTTTAGAAATGAGTAATGGAATAGTTAAATTAGTTCCTGTATCGGGCAAGCCTTTTGAAACTACAGCAGATTTAGATATCATAAAGTCGACTGTTGGAAATATTGCAAAATTTATTTTACTCTTTTCAATTTCATACAATCCTTTTTTTGCCCCAACCTCCGCTCTGCCAATTGATGATTCTCCTGCTTCAGAAATATAATGTAGCACAAGTTTTGCCTGTAAATCTTTGCTCGCACCATAATTCATATCGAGGGCATAATCCCGAAAATTAGTTGCCTCTTCATTGGGAGCTTTTGCATGGTCAATTCCAAAAGTCGTGTTGATTTCCCAGCACTTCTTTGCTGTAGTGCCTGGGTCATCAGTATTATTGGGTGGTGAACTTGGGCTCGGCTCTAATTCTTCTATCTGACAGTAATCTGAATTCAGAATGAGGGGTTTATTTTCCATGTGATTATCAATAGGCTTTTCAACAGAAAAGAGCCGTGTATTGCAAATCATGAATAAAAATATAATTGATAATATGAATTTCATTCTACTCCCTTTGAGCGGGACAATAAGCTATAGACACAAGGAACGATAAACAAGGTCAAAAGTGTTGAAACAATAACCCCTCCGATAACTGCGGTGGCCATTGAAACTCTGCTTTCAGCTCCGGGCCCAATAGCCAGGGCCGCCGGAACTGCACCGGCAATGGTTGCAATTGATGTCATCAGAATCGGACGAAGTCTAATCGGACAGGCTTCTATTAAGGATTCACGCACTGATTTACGGCTTCGCTCGCGTACTTGGTTGGTAAAATCAACAAGCAAAATGGAATTCTTTTTTACAATCCCCATCAACAAGACAAGTCCAATCATACTGTAGATATTCAAAGATTGATGAGTCATCCACAGGGCCACAAATGCGCCTGAAACACTGAATGGCAAGGCCATGAGTACTGTCAGTGGATGCGAGAAAGAATTAAACTGAGAAGCGAGAACCATGTAAGCAACAAATAATCCCAAAATAAGTGCAACGATTAAACTTTGAAAGGATTCATCAAAAGTTTTTGAACTCCCTCCGAGAACAATGTGATACTGGGCCGGTAAAATTTTTTTTGCAATCGTCTCAACTTCCTGAAGGGCCTTTTGCTGAGAACCACCACGCTTGACATTGGCATAGACGGAAATTGCGCGCTCACGATCTCTGCGGTTGATTTCCAGCATCGATTTTTCTGCATGAGTCGTTACAAGTTTTGAGAGTGGAACGAGTTCTCCAATATTATTTCTCACCGTCAGAGAATTTATTTTTTTTATTGGATTTTCATTGTCACTTTCAAGCTTCAAATGAATATCATAACGATGCCCGCCTTTTGGGTAGCGGCCGACTTGAACACCGCCGATTAAAGCATTCACCGTTTGTCCGATCGCATATGTGCTTACGCCTCTATCGGAAGATTTCACTCTGTCTGGAGTTATCTGTAATTCAGGCATATCTGATGCATAATCAAGATCCAAGTCTGTCACAAGACCACTCTTATCAAGTTCATCTACAATTTGCTGAGAATAAACTGCAAGCTGTTTCCATTCCGGTCCCTGCACAGTGAACTCTACTGGATATCCTCTGGAAGCAGAGAAACCTTTTGTCGAAAGATCCTGTAACGAAGCTTTTAGTTTTGGTATTTTCTTAAACTCCTTACGACACACATCCATAAATTCCTGTTGAGATAATTCATGTCCGGCCACAGGATCAATACCGCGTTTTCCTTTTTCTTTCATTGTCACCAATATTGATCCGCTATTTGCGTCTCCAGGAGATCCACCGCCAACTCTCAATACAAAACGATCAATCTCCGGTCTCTTCGCTAAGTAATTTTCTACGTTTCTAAAAACAGTATCTGAAAAATGCAGTGAAGAACCCAATGGCGTTTTAAGTCTTATATTAAAGCGACTTTGATCTTCTGCCGGAAGAAATTCTTTATTTAATAAAGAGATTGTAGAAAGACTTAATGTCAGCAAGGCGACGGATGCAGTTATCACTTTCCATCTGTGCACTAAAGCTATCTCAAGTGCTTTTGCATACCAAAGACTTATGCTGTTTAAAATCTTTTCTCTAAAAATTCCAAACTTCGTCAGGTCGTGATTAGATTCCATGAACTGAGAACATCTCATCGGAGTTAGTGTTAATGCTTCAAGAAGTGAGAGAAGAACGGCGACTGTGATAGTTACACCGAATTGAAAGAAAAATTTTCCAATAATTCCTTTCATAAAAACAATCGGCAAGAAGATGGCCACAATCGAAATCGTTGCGGCCAGTGCCGCAAAAGTAATTTCTTTTGAACCTATTAAGGCCGCTTCGACTTTATCACTTCCAAGTTCCTGATGGCGTACGATATTTTCGAGGACCATAATTGCATCATCCACAACAATACCAATAGAAAGGCTCAACCCAAGAAGCGTAAAAATATTTAAAGTAAAACCGGAAAAATAAAGAATAATAAACGTACCGATGATTGAAGTGGGGATAGAAAAAAGAACGTTGATTGTTGATGACCATGAACCTAAAAACATCCAACAAACCAGGGCAGTAAGCAGGGCCGATAACAACAGGGTAAAGTTCAATTCATTGACCGCTTCTTCAATATATTTTGTACTGTCGAAATTTACATTTAGTCGCATGCCTGGAGGAAGATTTTTTTGAATCGCTTTTATTTTTAGACGAACGGCCTTTGCCACATCAACTGCATTTACTCCACGCTGCTTTAAGATTCCTATCCCTACTCCAGGAACTCCTCTTGCACGACTGTAACCCAGTACATCTGCAGTGCCATCTTCAATCCGTGCGACATCACCGAGGTGAACCTTTTTATAATTTGGTCTACCTCCTCGCTGATTTATAAGAATATTTTTAAATTGTTCAACACTAGTTGCTTCACCGGTCGTGCGAACAAATTGCATCTTGGTGTTGTCTTCATTTTCCAACTTTCCCGCTGGCTGTTCTGAATGTTCACTCTGAATTGTGTCGATGAGATCAACGACAGAGAGTTCATAATAATTTAGTTTTTTTGGTGAAACCCATATCCGCAAATTTGGATCTATGTAACCAGAGAGTGAAATATCACCCACGCCTGAAACCATTGCAAATTGATCTTTCAAATGATCACTCACATAGTACATTAAATCTCGCACTGGATATTTGTCACTTTCCAACGTCAGTAAAACGATAGGCTGATCTTCTGGATTTGTTTTGGAAACAGTGATAGCTGTCACTTCACGGGGAAGTTTAGATTGAACCTGTGAAAGCTTGGCCTGAACATCCTGAACTGCAAGATCTATGCTGCGATTTAATTCAAATTCAACCGTGATTGTTCCTTCACTATTTTCAGATCTGGAAGTGACACTTCGAACACCTTCGATACTCATGACAGCATTTTCGACATAATCTACAACTTCTGTCTCAATAACTTCTGGTGCTGCTCCTTCGAGACGTATATTGATATTAACGACGGGAAAATCAACATCAGGAAACTGGCTCACACCCATTTTCAAGAATGAGACACCACCAAATACAATAAGACCGGCCATCAACATCCATGCAAAAACTGGTCTTCGAATTGAGATCTCTGATAATGACATGTTTTCAAACTCCTAAGTCATTTTACTGAAACGAAAAAATGTTTTAAATGTTGCTGTAGTAAAGAGTACCCATGAGATCCCCACGAGCACGCCGCTTAAAACATCACTTGGGTAATGAACGCCCAAATAAATTCTCGACAATGCCGTTAAACTTGTAAGAAAAAAGGCTGAAAAAAAAGAGATCTTCACTACACCAGAATCGCTCGAATGTCGTTCAACGAGAATTGCTATTGAAAAGGTTGTTACAGCGGAAATGATGGAATGACCGCTTGGATAAGAATGGCCACTCACTTCGACAAGGTGAGGAATGATTTGAGGTCTTGTTCTACCTACAAAACTTTTAAGGATTTGACCCCAGATGGATGCTCCTAGAACATTAATAAGATAAAAATTTAACCCAATAATATCTTTCCTTCTCCAAAGAAGGGCCAATGATAGAAAAGAAATAATTATGACGATTGCAGGCGAACCAATCGAAGTAATATCTACTGCTGCAACATTAAGAGTAGATGTCCGAATATTTCTACCGATAAAGAGCAAAATATTCTTATCAATATTTTGAAGTTTTTCATCCTCAAATAGTTCTGATGTTATTTTTATGAACATGCCAAAGGTAAAAAAGGCACCAGAAAACCACCATAACTTTATTCTATCTTTGGGATTTGTTAATTCAAAATATTTGCTTATTCTTTTCATTGCATGAAAGGCTAACTCAATTAGAGAGAATTGTAATGAACATAAGAACATTTAAAAGGTATTACTGTTGTTAGAACATTATGAAAAAAATTATCTTAATTATTACATTTATTCTTTCTCAAAATATTTATTCATCCGAATTCTGGGATGAGGCAAAGCAAGATGCAACTTCTCCGTTTAACACGCCCGCAATAAATGTCCTTATTGTGGGAAGTGGACTCACACTTCTTACTTATGTTTTCAAAGATACGTTCAGAGAAGATCTGCAACAAGATGTCTCAAGCGACAGGCCTTTGAAACGTACCTCTAAAATCGGTGATGTTTTAGGTCATTCTGTTCCAAATATTGCTTACGCACTTATCATGGGAAGTAACTATCTCCTGTCAAAAGATCAACAGTCACTGGATAGAACTATCCTCATGACAAAAGCAACTTTGTATTCTGGGGTGATGACAGACATTTTAAAAAGGATGGTCAATGAACAAAGACCAAATGGCGGAAAATTGTCTTTTCCATCGGGACACGCGACGACCGCCTTTGCCTTTGCATCAGTCGTAGGTATGCAACATTCACTTCCCTGGGGAATTACTTCTTATGCTATGGCATCGTTTGTTGGACTCAGCAGAATGAATGATAATGCTCATTATCTCCATGATGTTATTGCTGGTGCAGCAATTGGCACAATGTATGGTGTTGGAACTTATTACGCTAAGAAAAACCGCGACGAATCGACCTCAAAGCCCAGTGTCTTTATGATTTTACCCACGAATAAAGGCTTAATGGCCAATTATTCATTTTATTACTAGAAATTACATCTACTTACGATTACCAAAACATTGCAAAGGCCATATAAGCTTTTACTTCTTACATGAACTGATATTTCATATTAAATTAAATCAACTTAAGTGCTAAGAACGTGTAAGGAGAAATATTATGAAATTTTTAATTATAAGTTTTATTGCCATTGTCTCAATAACAGCACATGCCGAAAACGTGCTGGGCCCCTTTCCGGCAATCGGTTCTGCTGAAGAAATTCAGGATCTGACAGTCTTAAAGGATTACCAGGACAAAAGAACAGTGGCTCAATGTAAACAGGCTGAAACGGAAGTTAAAGCAACGCTAGAATCGTTTTATGGAACATTATTAAGTCCTTCTGAACTAGGTCATGTAAAAAAACATTTAAACGTACTCACGCTGAAAACTGGCGCTGAAATTTTGTATTATAAAAAAATCTTCGGCCGTCCAAGACCTTATATCACTCATCCGGAAATTAAACCTTGTATTGATCTGGAAAACTCACAAGCATATCCAAGTGGACATGCAACATTGGCAAGAGTGTATGCACGAGTTCTCTCTGAAGTTTTTCCTGAAAGAAAATTACAATTCATGAAACATGCAGATGAAATCGCATTAAACAGAGTCATCGGTGGTGTTCACCACCCTAGTGACATCGAAGCAGGTAAAACCTTGGGAGATGCACTAGCTGATGATTATCTTGCCGACCACGATGTCCGTAACGAATTTGAAAATTAATTATAAGCTTATTAGGAGAAAAGATGGAGCAGTCTAGCATTGAAAAGGGATTGAGTAAGGTTCCTGAGTTAACACTTGTATTTTGGATCATAAAAATTGCAGCAACAACACTTGGTGAAACGGGAGGGGATGCTCTTTCGATGTCAATGAACTTGGGATATCTCACAAGCACACTTATCTTTGCGGTGATTTTTCTAATCGCAGTTTATTTTCAGGTTAAGGCTGAAAAATTTCATCCCATTATTTATTGGATTACGATTGTTGCAACAACAACTGTTGGGACTACAATGGCCGATTTCGTCGACCGCTCACTTGGAATTGGTTATACAGGTGGAACAACTATACTTATTGTGCTTTTAATTGCCTCTCTTGTTATCTGGTATAAATCGATGGGTTCAATTAATGTGAACACTGTTAGTAGCCCGAAATCTGAAATGTTTTATTGGATTACAATCATGTTCTCTCAAACTTTGGGGACTGCTCTCGGTGACTGGATGGCAGATTCTGCTGGCTTTGGATATTTGGGAAGCGCGGTTGTCTTTGGTGGAGCTTTATTACTTGTGATCGCTCTTTATTACTGGACAAAAGTTTCCCGCACTATTCTTTTCTGGGCAGCTTTCGTATTGACGAGACCTCTGGGTGCAGTTGTTGGTGATTTTCTGGATAAGCCGATCGCTAAAGGGGGATTAAACTTAAGCCGTTACTCCGCTTCAGCAGCACTTTTGGCCTTTATGGTTGCTTGTATTTTGATTTTTCCTCATAGAGCGGCAAGAGAAGCTCATTAATCTGGAATTCTCCTTTTCCAGATTGTCCTTTGCTTTTTATATCTGCTCTCTTTCAATTGAAGAGAGCAGTTTTAGAATCACCATTACCTAAGCGTATAGATTCCTTTTTATGATATTTGTTTTTCATTATAGTCTCTATCAAGTTCAATATTTTCATCCATAACCAACAAACACTATTAAAAGCAGGAACATTAGTTTTGGTTGCCAGATTTTTTCCTTTGATTCTTTAATGTATAAATTATCCAGACTCCTCACTATAATAAGAAGGATAGCTTCTCGCTAGAAACAGTGACTGAAATCAAAACATCATACTAAAATCCTGGCGAAGAATTTATTCGAAATGAAGGCCATAGCATTTTACAATGATTACAATATAGCAATGACTCCGAAATAATCATAAATCATATTCCAATATATTTTTTTCATATTATTCCGCAAAGAATTTTTTGGATAACTTTTAGAACATTCACAGGGGGGACAACATGTTCAATTTAGCCAGATTTATTTTAATTGCATTCATACTGCTAACCAGTTCCGGGGCCCATGCCTTCATAATCGCAACTTACAATGGCCCTTCATTAGACTTTACAAAGAAGACAAGAATTTTAGTAACTGGTGTTGGGAAAGAACAGGGTAATCAGTTTCAAAAAGTTGCTCATTCGAAAGCAAGAAAACTGAATGAGCTTTACCCTGATGAACAAATCGTTCTCATTGCAAAAGATGAAGGACCAAACAATCAAAATAAAGATCAGCTTAAAAGTTGGAATTTCATTATTCAATACGAGAATCGGAATGTTTTTGATGGAGAGAATTTGATCAGCGAAATTAGCAAGTTCAAAAAGATAAGTTCGATTGATATTTTCGCTCATGGCACTGCTCTTTATGGAATTTATCTTGAAAACACTAAAAATCGTTTTTCACAAGACACTAAAGCGACAATAAATATTAAGAACAATTTCGACAAGGATGCTTATATCTTTTTTCATGGATGCAATGTTGGATTTATGTTTGCTCCCTATCTTTCCGAACTGCTGACCATTCCCGTTGCTGGTGCATTAACATCCAGTAATTTTCAAAGACTTCATAGCGATGGCAGTTTCTATATGACAGAAGAAGGTTATTATCCTGACAATGATTGGGCGAAAGAGAATAATTCCACATTCAAGAAGTCACTCAGCTGTAGCAATGGAAATTGCCTGCGCTTAAAACCAGACAATCATCCTTATTATGGCTATTGGGGAGAATATAAAGAAGGAGGACTGCCTTTTTATAAATTCTTTTGCGTGAATAATTCACAAAGAGATTGTGAGAGAGTTATGGCAAAATCACTCTATGCTTTTACTGGTACGACAAATCTTAAGTCAAACTCTTCCATCAAAGAATACAAAGATCTTTTAGGAGACTTTTTGTGTCCAATCAGCGGAACAAGAGACTATAGAAAAGTTTGTCGAGCCAAAATGGATTTATCTCTCTTCACTTCTTATAAAACATTCAATCCTTTCCGTGGGAATCAATTAGACTGCGACTTCAAATCATGTCATGTTAAATTTAAGTGCAAAACAATGCCTAATGCATCGGTACCAAATGGAAAATTCTGTTTCTTAATCAACAATGAAGAAGCAACAGCGACGACTCTTATGAGAGAGTACGAAGCTTATATAAGTGGCTTTTATCAATTGCAAGGAAAAGTAAAAGACAAGTAGCAATAACTGCGAACAAGAACCATGTCTTCGGTTTTAGACTTGGAAAAGTTCTTAAAGCAGATAGAAGCTGCTATTATAAAAAAATAATTTGAATAAATTTTATTACAGAGGAAGTGCTTTAAATAAAAATTACTTCCTCTCATTGAAATAATTAAAGTTCAATCACATGAACATTCAAGCCCCATAAAAGATTACAGCATTAATAATTGTTAACTTGTCTTTGATTTAAGACTACTTTATGTTTTCTTTCCAACTGATATTTTAAATAAGTAAGTGACTTAGAGCAAATGAGCTTTAAAGTTAGCACCGTTACAAATGGAAGAGACGCCATTGAACATTTGAAAAAAAGATCTGCAATGCCAAAATTGATAATTTTAGATATTAATATGCCAATAATGAACGGTAATGAATTTTTAAAATATAAAAATCAAATTCTAATTCTAAAAGATATTCCAACATTGATTGTTTCTTCAGATAATGCAGACTGTATTGAGAGTGCGATGATTCAAAAACTCAAAAAACCAATTAATCTTCCAGAATTCATCACTAAAGTTAATGAATTATTTTCTAAACCCAAATAGTCTTGAAGATTACAGGCCGGAGCAATCTTTCAACTTTTGAGTACCTTGATCTCCAATTTTGTTCGAAGGAAATATAGGCTCATCGACAAGAAATAAATAATCACATTAATAGGATTGATAAAAATAAATCCAAGTTCAGAAATGGCATACCCTAAATACATTGGATGACGAACATAGCGATAAAGACCACTCTGAACAATGCCTCTATTGGCCGGAGATACCCCAAATGAACTCCCCAAATCAAATAGCGCTAAAGTAGACAGAGAAAAACCAACAATTGCCAAAATTGAGCTTATTAACTCTGCTTCTGGAAACGAATGATATGAATTAAGATAAGCAAAGGGAAACGCACTTGAGAGATATGCTAATATTTCACTAAAGCGAGAAACAGAATTTCCTTTATTAGGGTTTCTAGAAATCAAAAACCACGATGCAGTCAAATCTCGAATTATAAGCAACCCGAAAAAAATGTTGGCTGTATAATGCCAACGAAATCCTGCTATCAATGCAAAGATAAACATAATTCCAGAGCCAATCCATCCAGAAGCATCAGCTTTGAAATTATTTATATTATCTAAAACCTTCATTAGATTCCCGGCCCTGTTCCTTTTCCTTTCACTTTAATTGCCCCTGAACCGTCACCAGTTTTTCCTTTTGCCAAAGCTACAGCTTGAGCTAATGAACCAATAGCAAGAAGAACAACTAAAACTTTAAAAATACTTTTCATATTTAGCCCCTAGAATTTTTGTCGCATAAAATCTTCGATCAGACAGGCGACAGATTCAGCCTGATCAAAAGTCACAAAGTGACTAGCGTTATTAACACTTATAAAATTAAATCCACCTTTACTTGCATCTTCTCTTAGTATTGTCTCAGTTAACATTTTATCCTGTTTCCCTGCAATAAATAGCTTACTCACTTCATTCTCTTTTAAAAGTGTAAGCATTGATTCTTTCTCATTGGCATCAGAACGATTTGATAGAAAAAATTTTGCAGAGACCTTATCATTCATAAGCAAATACTTTCCAGTCTCTTTGGTAAAATAAAGCTCGCCATACTCTGACAACCATTTTGCGAACGAGTTATCATCTTGAGTTTTTTCCCATTCCTTTTCTGCATCTATTAGGGCAACAGTTCTCTTTGCTGAATAATTTTTTTCTGCTATCACAAGAGAATTCTCAGAAAAAGGAGTTGATACACAAATAACTCCATCCAGCTTTATTTTTGCAGCTATGTCGGCGGCAAAAAAACCGCCGAATGAGTGTCCGAGGACATAAACAGGAGAATTTAATTTTTTTATTTCAAAAGCTAGAGCTTCGGATAAAGCCTCAAAGGAGTTATTCTTAAAATATGGATTACTATTTGTTCCTGGGAAATCCACATAAAATAAGTTGCATGAGCGGCTTAGAATATTCATCGAACGTAAAGTCAGTGAACTTAAACCTGGGCCACCGGGGATTAAAACTAAAGATGGAGCACTGTGAATATCACAAGATATTTTCGTCAGCTTAATCACGAATTAACTCCATACTTTTTTTCTTAAACGATTGAGCGCTAAAGACTTTAGTTAAATCGAATTCTTTCAACCAACGGTGAATTGTGGCTTCACTGACTCCAAGATTAAGTGCTGTTTTTGTCTTATTGCCATTGTATTCTGTAAGAGCTTTAACTAATTCATCTCTACGAGTATTGCTTTTAACAACTTCAATCTTACTAATTAGTGCTTTGCTGTTTGGACTTTTTCCGAGTTGTATTGCTTCAGCAACAGTATTCTTATCAATTTTATAGATTGGAGAAAGGACTACAATTCTTTCAATAACATTTCGAAGCTCTCTAATATTTCCTGGCCAGCTATGAGACAATAGTTCTTGTTCACCATCAGGAGTAATTGTGAAGCTTGGCCCTTTTTCTGAAAGCTCTTCGACGAATAAATTTGCATAGAAAAGAATATCTTCTGGTCTTTCTCGAAGAGAAGGAAGCCTTAGGGTGAAAGTATTTAATCTTTGCAGTAAATCTAATCGAAATGTTCCATCATTAACTTGCTGATCTAAGTCTCGATGAGTGGCAGCGATAAAACGCACATTGATTTTTTTAGTTTTATTTGATCCCACAGGTTGGACTTCTTTTTCTTGAATAACACGCAAGAGCTTCGTTTGAATATCAGATGAACAATCGCCAATTTCATCAAGAAAAAAGATTCCATTATGAGCAGCTTCAACCAATCCAGTTTTATCTGCAATGGCTCCTGTAAAAGCACCTCTTTCATGTCCAAAGAGAATACTTTCTGCCATTTCTTTTGGTATACAACTCATATTTGCTGTAATGGCCTTCATCTTCAAATTCATAGCAATATGTTGAGCTAGAAATTCTTTCCCTGTTCCAGTTTCACCTAAAATTAAAATAGGCGCATCAGAGTTACGACGTAGAATGGTGTCAATTTTTTGCAATATTGCTTTTACAGCCTGAGATTGTGTTAAAAATTTCTTTTGAGCTTGTTCTCTGTTGGCAATTCTTAGCTGAGTCGCTCGGGTAAGAGTAGAAAGGAGAGAATCAAAATAATTTCCATCTTTTATGATAAACTCGAATAATTTCCTTCTTGTCGCCTCAATAACTCTTTTAGTTGTATTGTCTCCACTTAAAACTATTAAAAATGTTCCGGGAGATTTTTTACTCATAAAATCTAATAAGTGAACGCCATCAAGCTCTTGACCTTCAAAGTTAAGATCGATAATTGCATCATCGAAATCGTTGTCTTCCGCAAGTTGCTTAGCTTTAACAACGCTACTTGCAGTTTTAATTTCAAACAAAGAGCGCAAACTTAAATTAAGAGTTTGTAAAACTTCAGAGTCATCATCACAGATTAAGATTAAAGGTTTTGTTATCATATAACTCCTAAACGTATCTCGAAACTTGAGCCACCAAGATCACTTTTTCTGTAAATTAATTTACCGCCATGGGAACGAACAATATGGTTTGTAGAAGAAAGTCCAAAAGCTTGTCTATTCGCTTTGCCAGACTGCCCGCGTCCTTGAAAGTAAATCGGAATTTGGGTTTCATCCATTCCTGGGCCATCATCACAAACCTTGATGAAAGCCGTATTTTCGCTTTGAGAAATTGAAATTCGAACAGTATTACTTGCAGCCTCAAGACCATTTTCTAACAAATTTATTAAGGCTCTTTTTAGTAATGCAGGATCATGTGGGACCATGATCTCAGTTGTTGGCAGATCGCTAATAATGGCTTTGCTTATTGATACAGCTTTTATCTGAGCAATACTTTCATTCACACAAAGGAGAATGTCGCTGTCTCTTAAAGAAATAGCATCCATTTCCAAATTCTTTTTTGCAGAAGTTACCTGATTTAAAATTTGGTCTGCAATTCTCGTAATACTGGATGTAGCCAGTTCTTTAGTTGGCCAGTCTTGATCTGGATCATTTGTAACTCTTACCATTTGGCGAAGAGCCGCTACAGGATTATGTAAATCGTGTATTAAGCTCTTGTATGATTCCGCACTCAGTTTTTTTGCTTTTTCTTCAGCCAATCGATCTTTTGCATTTTCAAGATCAATTTTTGTCTGGCCAATAGTGTGCCTAATCTCTTCAAGTTCTTTTATTGAAATTGGTTTAGAAGCATGTTCTGTTCCTATACTCAAACCTTTTATTTCGGAATGCAATTGATCTAATGGAACTAGTGCTTTCTTAATTGCTCTTTTGGTAATTCTGCTTGAATACAGAGACACGGGAAGGCTTATAAGAAAGATAAGCGTAAAGATGATCAATGAATTACGAATAGCAGCCTTTAAAGGTGTCATAATGTAAAGCCAAGCATTCTGAGAAGGATAGCCTGAATGTTTTACTTCTGATTTTAAAATAAAATGTGATGCTGTAAAATCAGCTTTTAAAAAATTAAAAAATATTTTTGGCAGTTGGAATGGCATATCCAAAATTGAGAGTTCTTGATTTGTAGCTATCACGTAGCCGTCCTGAATTAGAAAAACATCGGCTTGCTTTTGCTCAGATATTGTTTCAATTATTCTTAACATTTCAGGTCTATCTGAGGATTCGACTAATGTAGAGATGTAAGGTGATAAGGTAGAAATCATTTGTCGATCAGAGTCAATACGATGATTCAAAGAAATCAATGCAAAAAATAAAGAAATTGAAAATGCTAATAGAATTGCCATTATCCAACGATGAAAACTTAAGGTTTTATCAACATGTTTAAAAAGAGATATGCTGTTATTTTTCATTCTTCACCAGCACATTTACATTTTTTAAATCACAGTTTGGAATTAATTGGATTTTTCTATAATCAATATACACATCTGAAAGAATATTTGCTTTGAACCCATCAACACATTTTGATATCCAATAGTTTGCTCTTGGGTGAAATAGATTTATCGTGACAGCAGACTCTTCAGTTAACCTTAGAGCTTCACGATAAAGTGATTGTCTTTGTTTTCTATCTTGTAAGTTTCGTGCTTCTTTTAATAGAGAGTCTAATTTTAAATTTCTTAATCCACTAAAGTTATCCGTATTTGTGGATTCAAAATTTTTCAATAGAAATTCAGCATCTGGATAATCCATATTCATAGATACTAAAAAAGCCTGATGTGCTTTTTTTACATATCCTTCCATTAATTGATCCCAAGGAAGAAGCAAGACTTCTACATTCCAACCTTTTTTTAAAAGATCAGTTTCTAAGTACGTCTTCATTTGAGTAGCTGATTCGAGTTCTTTTGGAATAACGATGGAAATTTTATTTTTAGGTAAAATAGTATTTTTAATTCTAGAGACAAATCTTGATTCATATCCAGGAAGACCATAAGGTATATAACCGTGAGCTGGAATAGCATCTGGATAGAATCTCAGTCTGAAGCCTTCAGTATCAACTGCCGCCTTAAACATTTGCCGAACGTGAAGATCATTAAATGGCTTTTTTGTCGTATTTATTCCGATAATCCATGTAGCGGCAACTGGACTAGAAATTCTTTTTCCTTTTGAAAATATCCCGTTATTGGCTGTTAAAGGCCAATTGGATAAATCTTGTATTTCTCCACGAGAAGCCATTCGCAAGGCTTCTTCTTCATTTGATTCTCTTAAAATCATTCGGGAAATAAATGGAGGATCGTCATAATATTCATTAAACGCATCAAGAGTAATCTCTTTCTTATGAGTATCAAGGTTTGAATATTTAAATGGCCCAGAGCCGATAGGCTTTATAAAAAAATTTCTGCTGTTTAAGTATTTCGCTGGAAGTATTTTAGCCGTTGCTCCAGCAAGAACTGATAAAAATGGAGGGAAAGGATGCTTGAGTGATATTTGCAGAGAATCTTCGCTAATTGCCTTCAAACCTTCAGGAGAGCTGTTTGAATCTTTATAATTTTTTTCTGAGCCAACGATACAGTCGTAGTATTTTCTTACCTTGCTCGTTGAAGATAATGCTCTTGAAAGTGAAGCTAATGCATCTTGAGCAGTGATCTTTGAACCGTCATGAAATTTAGCATTTTTTCTAATTTTGAAAGTTAATGTTCTGCCATCTTTGCTAGTGCTCCATGATTCAGCTATAGAGGATTCAATTTTCAAGGTTGGAGAAAATTTTAAAAGGCCATCGTATATTAAATTTGCAACTACCAATGAAGCAGTGTCATTCATTTGGATCGGGTCTAGAGATAGAGGAAGGGAATAAAGGCTTTTAACGTAACTCTTAGTTGGATCGATATTGATTTTAGCATATAGAGGTTTCTGGATCATAAGACCCATGTTTAATAAAAGAAATATTCTTCGAGCCACTTTCATTTTGTTTTCCTCAGCGATTGCTACAGGTCTCCCTTAAAGCGAAAAGCCGGCCAAATAGAAATGCTATTTATGACATGGATGCCCAAAAGACAAGAAATCGGCTTTTTTTAAATTTTTTCAGGATGTTATTGTAGTTTCCATGAAAAATGCGTGAAGGATTTACATGGTTGTGGTGTCACTATGGCCCCACAAAATTGATAAAAGATTTTCTCACAAATGAGAAATCTGAAGTGTTCTGAATAAAGAACTCTTTGTTCTTGTTTAGGAACACCTTAGTAAATATTGATATAAAATTTTTGAATTCTTCTTAGCTTTTAAAGGAGACTCTTAAGAAGCGAGCCATTCGTATTTATATTTATCGCTTTCAACATCTTTTAAAATAGAACATATCGTATCTTGATTTTTTTCTTCCGGATTTAACCAAGTATCAATGTGCTTTTCGTTTAAAAAAATTGGGCAGCGATCATGGCCCATAATTTCGACATCTCTTGGTGGTTCATCAGTAATGATTGCAAATGATTTAAATGAAATCTCGCCGTTTCTAGAAGTCCACTCGTCCCATAAGCAAGGTGCCCACATTATACTTTTGTTTTCGGGATAGAATGTTAATTGTTTTTTTCTTTTCTCAGTTTTTTTCAAGCTAGATTTCTGTTCTTCATCAAGAAAATTTAAAAGTCCAAAGGCAGTATTAACTTCTTCTTCTACCTCAACCCATTCATAAAAATTCGTAAATGGTATAAGGCCATGTCTACGCATGAAGATTGGCTTCCATGTTTTTTTTGTAGTTAACGAATCAAAGCGCGCATTATATATTCCATCAATTTCTGCATCCGAATCAGAAGGTCTGATTTGGTATCTCATTGGCTTTAAAATTTTTTTTCCGTTTTCCACAATAATTACATTTGCAAAATATCCAGGCAGTATTCTTTGGTCATTTCCAGGAAGTTTAAAGAGGCCCAAGGGTTTCTTTGAATTTTGTTTTCCCATGAGATCATCAAAGTGCTTTCTGCTCATTTCAGATTGAGCCTTAAATAGTTTTTGAATAGATTCGGCATCTTTTTCCAAAAGCTCGATGTTGGCGAAGAGCGGTAATTGTCTGATATTTTTAGGAATTTTAATTGAAAAACACATTGTAAGAAAATCCCACTTGATACTTACGCAAAACTTACGCATACTACATTCATGAGCAATGAAAATACACAATACACATACGAAGAAGACTTTTATAAAGAAACTACCACAGAAGAATCTTATTCTGCACCAGTCATGATGGGAAAAGAACGAGATTATTTTGCAAGAAGGAATAGAGCGGTAAAGGAATTCGTGGAATTCCAAACAAATGCTGATCTTCAAGCTGAATACAAAAAGAAAGTTGATACGAGACCTCAGCTTTTTGGCATTAGCAATCAGAATATAAACAAAAGAGTATCTCTTGATGAGAAATATCCCGCAGATCTGTTATTTCAAATCAAGACAGATAATTTACTTCCGTATTTTCCTCAAAACACTGTTGTTGGTTTGAAGTTTGATAAACAGCACGCTAGTGGTGAAATTTGTGTTTATAGGTATAGAGGCCAAGTATATTGTAACGTAATCAAATTCGAGAATGGTAAAGTGATCGCTCATTCTCCTAATCCAAAATACAAAGATGTATTTTTAAATCCAGATGAATATTATTTTATCGCTGCTATTAACCATCTGCATGTCGATGTTCGCGATGTTAAATGGTAGCGGATGAATTTATTCAGTAAGAATCGTATTGCAATTTTTGATGTAAATGGCTGTTATGCTCAAATTGAAGCAATATTACGACCTGAAATTAGAGGCGATCCAATCGCAATTTTGGGTAATACAGGCGGAATTGTCATTGCTGCATCCAAGGAAGCTAAAGAACTTGGAATCGACATTGGAGTAACTGCTTGGGAAATAAAGAAAGTAGCAAAGGGAAATCATGTTTATGTTTTTTCTGCTAACTTTGAAACATATGCTTATTTTTCAAGATTATTATTCACTACTTTAAGAAAATTTACTTCATTCCTTAAAATCTATTCTATTGATGAAGGTCTGATGGACATTAACCATGTTCCTCCAGACCAGCGTTTAAATTTTGGTTTGGATTTAGCAAAAGCCGTTTATCAAGAAACTCGTCTACATGGTTGTGTGGGGATTGGTCCAAATATTTCTCTTGTGAAAATAGCAGTTAAAATAGCTAAAAAAAACCCAATGTACAAAGGCGTCTTTGAAATTAATGAACTTAATCTTGACTGGGCCTTAGAGCGAACTCCTATAGAAAAACTTTGGGGAATTGGAAAAGCCAGAGGAACTCAATTAAAGAAACTAGGAATTAATAACGCCAAACAATTTAGAGATTATCCCGGAATTGAAAAGATTCAGAAGCTACTAACAATAAATGGAAGAAAGATTCAATTGGAGCTGCAAGGAGTTCAGTGTTTTAAAATTGATGAGCCTGTTGAAAAGAAAAAAGAAATTTCTCACATGAGAACGTTAGGAAATAGAACGAGTGATTTAAATTTATTAAGACAATCTCTTGCAACGTACGCAACTCTTGCATCTGAAGATATGAGAAGAGAAGGATCAGTTTGTAAGGAGATAAGATTATTTCTCATTACAGATTTTCATAGACAAGAGCTACCACAATTAAGCGAAGGTATTAAAACAACCTTACCCGCTTACACAATGGACACCGTAAAAATTATTAGAACTGTCTGGAAACTACTGGATTCAATATATCAGCCTGAATATGAATTTAAAAAAATTGGAGTTACTTTAGCTAAACTTCAAGATTTCGAATCTCATCAATTCACACTTTTTAATGATGATGACGATCCAAGAAGAATCAATTTAATGAAAGCAATTGATAAGATTAATAAAAAATATAATCACGACACAATAAGAAGTGCAGCCTGTGGTGTTGGTAACGGAAATTTTGAAGCAGAAAGACCGATGATGACCCCATCATATTGTACAAATTGGAATGAAGTTTTTGTAATTGATAAAGTTGTCGGTTGTAAATCAAAGGAAAAATAAAATGGATAGTATGAATTACATAATCACATATCACTAAATATTAAAAACGAACAAAGTTCCATTGTATTGGCTTGTCATAGACTGTCTTCAATGATCTAATTTTATCTGTAAAACCCAGTACATAGAGCCTTGTAAGGGAGTGTTTCGTGATTAAGACAAAATTAGGTCGTGAATTATGGCATTAGATGTTCCTGGTAGTTTAAAAAAGGTAAAGCTTAATAATAACATCTATACATTTGTAGATGAGTTGTTTGCAAATGCGATTGATTCTTTCCTGATTAGAAAGCAACTTCAAAAAGATGTTACAGATTTGAAGATCAAGTTTTCTTGCGAAATTAATGATGCTGACTTGCTTGGATCACAAAAAAACCTAATTGTTAAGTGTTCAGATAATGGGATAGGACTTGGTCCTGATCAAACGAAGGCTTTTGTTACAAAAGACACTTCTTATAAAGACTATTTAAAGATTCAAGGTATTGGCGAGTGTAAGGGTTCTGGTCGAATACAGTACCTTCTATACTTTTCTCACATGAATATTATTAGTATTTACAAAAGTGATAATGACTTCCTTTCTAAGAGTCTTGATTTTTCAGACAAAATTACAAAGGAAATTGAGGAAAAATCTTTTAAAGTAGAAAAAACCAAGAATTCAAATATTGGATTTGAAATTACTCTTTCCTCCCTGAAGGATGAACCTTCAATACACATCCAAAAACAAGGAGATATCGAAGCCTTATTTTCTGCGGATAAAATTAGAAATCACGTTATGGTATTCTTTCTTCAGCGCCTAGTTACTTTAAAAGATCAGGTTGGAGATTTTGAAATTCTTTTTGAATCAAAATACAAAGATGAAACTAAAACAACTTACTTAAAACCAGATAATCTTCCGAGTGTAACTACGACAAAAACCACTTCGATAATTATTTTAGACTCATCTAAGAAAGTAGAGTTCAAAGTTTCTCATTACAAACTTGAAAAAAAGAAGTTTGATCTAACGAAAAATACGGTTGCAATGTGTGCGAAGTCTACTATTGTTAGCGACATTACAAAAAAGTATCTAAAAACAAAGACATTAGAGAACAATCCTTTGGGAGATCACTATCACATCATCTTAATTGAGAGCGAGTACCTCGATTTATATGTAAATGATCAGCGTGACGGATTCCTACTTCCGAAAACTAATTCAGAAAAAGAGCAGTCTACTTTCATTGAAGCACTTCTTTCTTTGGATGAAATATATAATTCAATCGAAGATATCGTTCTCGAAATGCTGTCGCCACCAGATTGGAACAAAGATGCTATAGTTAGTATGGTTGCGCAGAAATATGGAATTTCAAGTGTAATGCTTGCAGAAGCTGAAGTTAGAATCCATTTTGGTGACTCTGAAGAAACGATTGTAAAAAGAGTTTTAACTAAATACCAAGAAAAAATAATCAAAGACACCTCCGAAATATTTGACATTCAAAATGAGATAAAAGGTCTTCAACCTGATAGTGAAGATTTTAGGAAAAAAATAAATGAAATCTCTTGGAAACACACTTCTTCATTAAAGAGTGTTGATATGGCAAATTTATCTCAGCTTGTCGTCCGGCGATCTGCAATTATCGAGGTATTAAGACTTGCAGTAGATCAAGAGCTTAGCGTTCAAAAAGAAAAAGTTAAAGATAATAAAAAAAAGAACAATGAATCACTTATTCACAATATTTTCTTCCCTATGAAAAAAGACTCTACAGAGGTTGAGGATCACGATATTTGGATTCTAAATGAGGATTATAATTATTTTGATTATATATCTTCTGATAAACAGTTGTCTCAGATGAAGCTTGATGGAGTAAACATATTTGATGCCGACATTGATACCGAGATAGAAAAGATCATGAAAAAAAATTCTGATGAAAATGAAAGGAAACGTCCAGATATTGCCATCTTTAGTAAGGATGGTTCTGCGGTTATTATTGAATTTAAAGCTCCTTATGTTCCTCTTGATGAACATACCAGTGATCTAATGGAGTACGCCCAGCTGCTTGCCGCAAAGTCGAAGGGAAAGTTAAAACAGTTCTATGGATATTTAATTGGAACAGAAGTAAATTCAAACAGACTTCGTGGTTACACAAAGTTCGCTAACAACAAAGGCTGGTTTGGTACTGAGAATATTATTGAACACACAACTAATACTCGCTTGGGAGAGCTGTATTCAGAAATTTTGTTTTACAATGATATTGCAGACAAGGCTGCCATGAAGCTTGAGGTTTACAAAAAGAAACTGGGTTTAAATGGGTCATTGTCATCAAGTTCAAAGGACTAGGTAAATTAATGTTTAATCTCATAATGCGTGGAGTGACTAGTTGGGATACAGGCAGAGAAACAATGCCGCTCGATAGAATTTTTGAATACACTGATGCTCACATTAGTTCATTTTATAGACCAAATAATAATCTTCTAATCGATCACTTAACTAAGTTGCCTTGTCTTTTTATGCAAGAAGGTATTCGTGATGAGCTTGCTTACGTTGGCCAGATCAATAGAGCGCGCATCGTAGGAAGAGAAGTATCCTTTGAGTACACTCTCGATACTGAAGTTCCTCCCTTGAAAAATAGTGTAATTTTTGCAAATAGAGCAGCTCTTGATATGCCCGAAGAATTTGAGTTTTCACGTAATCATTGGGCCGTAAAGGATGTTGATCTCTATCGTTTCTTACTTCGCAATATTCGTCCTCGTCGTCAGCGTCCAACGGTATTTCAAATATCAGAACACGAGAATCTTGAACCAACACTCGCTTCAGCTATGATGCCATTTGATCTGAGTTTCAATCAGGTATTTGATAGTATTAGTAGAGCAGCTCAAAGCGTAGGTCTTCGTTGTAGGAGAGCTGATAATATTTGGGAGCACGCTGCAATTATTCAGGATGTTGTCTCTTTAATTGATCGTTCTCGAGTCGTCGTGTGTGATTGTACCGGTAGAAACCCAAATGTTTTTTATGAGGCAGGAATTGCACACACACTAGGACGAGAAGTTATACTTATCACGCAGAATGAGCAAGATATCCCTTTTGACTTACGACATCTTCGATACATCCGTTACCTCAATAATACACAAGGGCTTGATGATCTAGCAGTAGCTCTTCAGAAGCGTATGCAGACGTTATTCGGACATTGAGAGGCTTAAATCAGGCATAATTTTAATGAAGTAAATAGAATCACCCAGTGAAGAGTGATTCTATTGCTAGAATTGAGTAATACTTTGTAACAGTATTAATTGAAATACATTGTTCAGCAGACTCAGTCTCATAGATATTCTCTACAAGCAATTTTCCAAAAGATTAGTTCTTGCAGTTTTAACTAATGTTACCTACTCGGTAAAGTCAGAGCTTTAGGCCACTTAGACGCCTGAGAGTCTTTGATTAATTGAATTTGAGCTTTGCGAACCTGAAATAAGATATGAGGGAGATTTCCGCTAGCAACAGCGGCGAATGCAAAGACTACAGCGATTTTAATAAGATTGTTCATGTGATACTCCTTTTAAATTTAATTGATTAATTGTTGGCCATACTTTGAAGCATGGGAAAAATAACTCGCAATTTGTTTTCATCAAGCTTAAAGAGAATGTCCTGGCATTGTTCGAGAATTTCATGGCGAAGAAGTGGCTGTTTTAAAAGTTGTTGAAACATCTCCATCGTGAAACCGTAAGTTTCAACCATATGACGAATCTTCTTTTCAGTGAGAGTTACTCTACCGTTTTCGATAAAGCCAACAGTATTTCTTCCGTATTTGCAGTCTTTGCTTGCAGTATATTGATCGAGATTTTTTAATAGACGCATCTCTTTTAAAACTTTGCATTCTCTCGTAACTCGACGATGACAGAAGCGGCGATCTCTGCGCTTATCTGTTGTGATTTTCATTTTTGGCTCTAATTTTTTTTCAATTGCTTTGAACTTTCCAGATCGAAGAGCTTCGACATCTACATCAGAGAAGCTATAGGTTGTTTGGAGTAATTTGAATTGCTCTATGCCAATACTGCCTCGACCGTTTTCTAGTCTCTCAAGGTTCTTATGGTCGAAGGGAAGGAAGTAAGCGGCTTGCTTGCGACTAAGCTTTCTGACGAGTCGCATTTTTTTAATGAGTACTGCGAAATCTGAAATATAAGCTGGGGACATTATATTTTGAACGATGGAATTTTCCATAGAGGTCTCCTGATAAATAACTCATGACCTAAGAAACTTCTTAAGATGCATGAGGAAAATTTTTTGTTAATTATGAATGTAAAAATGAAAAGCAAGCGAACGCTTGCTGAAAAAAACTAAGAGTTTTGAAAACTTAGCGAGGAGCTTGCTACTGAGGGCAAGCACGCGCTAGTCGTTGCTATTTAAAACTCTTGGCCGGTAAGCATTTGGTAAGCGATGGATGAAAAATAACGAAATTTCTTGAAATGTCGGTTGTGCGATCTGCACTCTCTCTGAGTGTTAATAGGCTTTTAGAATCATTAAGGATTTTTAAATCGTCCAGTTTTTGCGAAGAAAAAATGGAGCGGAATACAAGGATCGAACTTGCGACCTATTCGATGGCAACGAATCGCTCTACCACTGAGCTAATTCCGCTTAATATCTGATAACAGGCATAATAATCGGCCGGAAATTATAAGTCAACGGGATTTCCATGTCGATTTAACAGAGTTCCAGAAAATTCAAACTTTTCAGGGTTTAGTGCCGGAATTTTTCCTTCACCACCCGGAATATCGATCACGTATTGAGGCAAGGCCCAGCCCGGAAGTTGGTCATGTAGCGGAAGTACGATTCGTCTTCCTTCTTCCAGAGTTAAGTAAAAATGCATGGCCCCAAGGGCCTCATCAGGATGGTGAAGATAATACGGCTTCACTTTGAGATCACTAAGCCTTGTGAAAAGTTCAGCGAGCGTTTCCGTCTTGTTGTTCACATCTTTTAGCAGAACAGTCTGCGAGAAAACTTCTACGCCACTTTCAATTAAACGATTAATGCCCGCTTCAACAGTGCTGTCGATTTCATCAGCGTGATTCACGTGAATCATGAGCATCACACGCTTAAATAGAAAACGAGCACTCGTCATAATTTCGAGAAACCCTTCATCGATTCGCGAAGGAAGAATGACCGGCGTGCGCGAATGAAAACGCAAATATTTCACCGATTCAATTTCCGAAAAATCCTGGATAAATCCAGCAAGTTTTTCATTGGAAAGAACGAGCGGATCACCACCGGTAAAAATCACTTCGTTCACTTCAGAATGTTCACGCAAATAATTTTTTGCCTCGGAAAAATTCTGATTGAAGAGTTCATCGCTTGAAGCGAGTTCATTTTTTCTAAAACAATAACGGCATAGTACCGGACACACTGTTGTCGGTATAAAAAGCACGCGATTTTTATAACGATGAATGAGTTGATTGCCTTTTGAATACGTTTTATCGCCAATAGGATCGTACCGCCCGACGTTCAATGAATTTTCGCGGGCGTCAGGAAGAAACTGTTTCCACAAAGGAGAATTCGAACCAGCTTGTCTGATTCTTTCAGCAAAATTTTTCGGAAGAAAAATTGGATAAGTGATTTTCGGGAACGAGCAATCAAAGAATTTTTCTAAATCCTCGTGTGATTTAAGAGCGTCTCTGAATTCATCCCTCCAGTTCATTTCTCGCCTTGAGTTCTTTTTGGTGATGATATTTTGCCCAGGCAGCACATCCGCGAATGAGAGCGGCACCCATGATCGACATACCAATGAAATGGTAGAGAACTTCAGTCATTGAGAACGCACCAGAGTTGCTTAAAACGTAGTACATCCACTTGAGAAGAATCAAGTGCAGCACCAGAATAATCAGCTGCTGAAGGCGATACCAAAGATTATATTTTTGAATAAAATTTTTCATAGATTATTTTGTTTTCGCCAGCCATCTGCCGATCTGTTCTGCGCTCGGGTGGCGAAGAGCATTTATTTTGTTCAACTTGAATGACTTGTACATATCACTCCACAGACAGCGCGCATATAAAATATTTCCGTCGGGAGTGTTGAGCAAACTCGTGAGCTTAACCGGGCGAAATTCGTTTTTACTGTTTCCGCCTGTGTATTGAATTTCAATCACTGCCGCTTCTTTGACTAATTTGTTTAATTCTTCGAGATGATTCGGCAATTCTTCGTTTTTAAGTTCATCGAATTGTCCGAGAGAAAATAAAAAGCCGTGAGCTTTTAAATCCGCAACCTTATTTTCTGAAGAAAGTCGCTCTAAGCTCTTGATGAAAACTTTGAGAGAAGCGTACGCATCGTCGAGCGCACGGTGGTGATTTACGAGAGGAATATCGAGTTCTTTAACAAGCGTTCCGAGTTTGTGGTTCACAACTTCTTTGTGAGTGTTGCGAGCGAGTTTACATGAACAATAAATATTGGCGCCTGAGAGTTTAATCTTCTCGCGCTGAAGGCCCATCACCACAAATCCTAAATCAAATTTAGCGTTGTGAGCGACGATCGGAAGTTCACCCAAAAATTCTTTGAGCTCCTCCAAAACCTGAACGAGTGTCGGAGAGTTCGCCACCATATCGTCAGTGATATTGTGTATCGCTGTTGTATGGGGAGGAATTGGAATTTCCGGATTGATTAAAGTCTCGTAAAGACTCACGCCCGCAGGTGTGATTTTGTAAGCGGCGATCTCGATAATTCGATCGACGAGAGGAGAGAGTCCAGTCGTTTCCAAATCGATTGCAATGAGTCCTTCGGGGAAGAATTCCAGCAGTAATTGCTGCTCAGAATTAGTCAGCTCCATTCCCTTAGTATCATTGGAGATTCTAGCTTCAGTAAGAATTGATTTTTCAAACAGATTTATCACGTTTTTTTGACGGCCCTTTCATTGACAACAGATGCCATTGTCTTTACAAATTTAGACGTACTTTAAACTAAAAAATTTAAGGATTCAATGAATGAAAACTTTTGATGTCGTTGTACTCGGCTCGGGCCCGGGTGGTTATGTAGCTGCAATTAGAGCAAGCCAATTAGGAAAGAAAGTTGCGATCGTAGAAATGGATAAATTAGGGGGCGTTTGTTTAAACCGCGGATGTATCCCAACGAAAGCTGTTTTAAAATCAGCTCACTCAGTTCACGAAATCGCCGACATGAAAAGTTTAGGGATCAACGTAGAACTTAAAGGCCTTGATGGAGCAGTCGCAGTTAAGCGTGCTTCAGGTGTTGCAGATCAAATGTCAAAAGGTGTTGCCTTCTTGATGAAGAAAAATAAAATCGAAGTGATCAACGGCTTCGGTAAAATCAAATCAAAAACATCTCTCGAAGTGAAAACTGCTGCAGGCGTGGAAGAAATTTCTTTCACAAACTTAATCGTTGCAACTGGTGCTCACTACAAATCATTCCCTGGACTTGTTCATGACGGAAAACGTCTGATCGGTGCATGGGAAGCAGTAAAAATGGAATCACTTCCAAAATCAATCGGGATCATCGGCGCTGGAGCAATCGGAGTTGAGTTCGCTTACTTCTGGAATGCTTTCGGTGTAGACGTTCACATTTTCGAACTTCAAAAACACCTCCTTCCAATCGAAGACGATGATTCATCTGTTGAAGTAGAACGCGCTTACAAAAAATATGGAATCAAAATGAATCTTGGAATTGAAGGCGTTCGCGCAGTCAATAACGGGAAAGACGTTTCAATTTTCGCAAAAGAAGGCGGGAAAGAAACTGAATACAAATTCGAAATGGGATTGATCGCTGTTGGTATGACTGGAAACATCGACAACATCGGACTTGAAGCCGTTGGGATCAAAACTGATCGCGGGTTCATTTCTGTAAACGATATGTACCAGACAAACGTTCCGAACATCTACGCGATCGGTGACGTTTCAGGGCCGCCTCTTCTTGCTCACGCAGCTTCTCACGAAGGTGTGACTGCAGCTGAACACATGTCAGGTGCTCACCCACACGCGATTGATAAAATGAACATCGCTGGATGTACTTACTGTCAACCACAGGTTGCTTCAGTAGGATTCACAGAAAGAGAATTGAAAGCAAAAGGAATCGAGTACAACGTTGGTAAACTTCCATTCACAGCAAACGGTAAAGCAGTTGCTTCAAATGAAAATACTGGTTTTGTAAAAACATTGATGGGCAAACACGGCGAGATGCTCGGAGCTCACATCGTTGGAACAAACGCGACAGAATTGATTCACGAATACGTTCTTTTCAAAACAATGGAAGGAATCGATGAAGAAATTTTTGCGACAATTCACCCGCACCCGACTCTTGGTGAGTGGTTAGGTGAAGCGGTACTTGCATCTAAAAAAAGAGCATTAAACTTTTAATTAAAAGTTATTAGGAGACTATATATGAGACATGAAATCGTAATGCCACAAATGGGTGAATCAATCACAACTGGAACGATCACTAAATGGCACAAAAATGTTGGCGATAAAATCGCACTAGATGAAACACTTCTTGAAATCTCAACTGACAAAGTTGAATCAGAAATCCCTTCTCCATACTCTGGAACAATCGTAGAACTTCTTTACAAAGAAGGGGACACTGTTGATGTTCAAAAACTAATCGCAGTTGTTGACGATGCAGAAGGTGCGACAGCTACTAAGTCAGCACCAGCTCCAAAAGCTGCTCCAGCAGCGGCGCCTGCAGCTCCGGCCCAAGCAGCACCAGCTGCAAAAGCTCCGGCAGCATCAGGAACTACATACGAAATCGTCATGCCACAAATGGGTGAATCGATCACAACAGGTACGATCACAAAATGGCATAAAAAAGTAGGAGATAAAGTTGCGGTTGATGAACCACTTCTTGAAATCTCTACTGATAAAGTTGAATCAGAAATTCCTTCTCCATACGCAGGAACAATTCTTGAACTTCGTTACAAAGAAGGTGATACAGTTGACGTTCAAAAAGTAATCGCAATCGTTGGCGAAGGAAACGCAACAGTTTCTGCACCAGCAGCAGCTCCAGTGGCAGCAACTCAAGCATCAACAACAGCTCCAGCTCCAAAAGCGGCAGCACCAGTTGTAGAAGCACAAGCTGATCATTCAATTGACGGTCGTTTTTACACTCCACTTGTTAAAGCAATGGCAAAAGAAGCGGGAATTCCTCTTGCTGAACTTGCTTCAATTAAAGGTACAGGAGCAGCGGGAAGAGTAAGCAAAGCGGACTTCGAAGCTTACGTAGCAGGCGGAAGAAAAGCAAAAGGTGCAGTAGCAACTTCAGCTCCAGTCGCAGCAAAAGCTCCATCGGCACCAGCTCCATCAATGCCTGCTTTTAAACCAGGTGAGAGAGTAACTATCGTACCTATGGATAACATGAGAAAAGCGATTGCTAAAAATATGCAGCAATCGAAGTTAACTTCACCACACGTAAACTCAATCGACGAAGTTGATATGACAAACCTTGTGAAGTTTAGAGAGTCGTTCAAGAAGCAATTCGAGAAAGAAGAAGGCTTCTCTCTGACTTACACTCACTTTATTCTATACGCTATCGTTCAAGCGCTTAAAGAGTTCCCGATTGTTAATTCATCAATCGACGGTGATAACATTGTTTACAAAAAAGATATCAATCTTGGATGTGCTGTTGCCGTTCCAGGAAATGGTCTTGTTGTTCCAGTTATCAAAGGAGCAGACAACCTAAACATTCGTGGAATCGCTCGCGCTCTAGATGTTCTCGTAAACAAAGCGAAAACTAAAAAACTTACTATGGATGATATGTCAGGTGGAACTTATACTTTCACAAACAACGGATCATTCGGAATTCTTGCAGCTACTCCAGTAATCCTTCAACCACAAGTGGGGATCTTTTGTGTTGGTACAATTGCAAAACGTCCAATCGTAACTAAGGACGATGCAATTGCAATTCGTCAGATGATGTACGCGACTCACACTTACGACCACCGTGTAATCGATGGTGAAGTTGGATCGAAGTTCCTTCGTCACGTAATCAACACACTTCAAACTATGGACCCGGCAGGATTATTCTAAGGAGAGAATTTATGAAATTAGTTATCGCACTAGTTATGCTCATCAGCTCTGTTGCTATGGCCGCAGAAAAACCAAGCTACGGAACGGAAATTGATCCTGATACAAAAACTGTAACGTTGACTGTTTCTAACAACGACGATGCAGAAGTTCACTGCAAATATTCTGTTCGTTACCTGGTTAACGTCCTTACTTATAAAAAACAGTACGGCGAACTTGTTCTTGAAAGCAAAGGTGAAGCAGCTGTTAGTTTTAAAAACGATATCGCTGATCACATCTCTCACGTTCACGCTAAAGTTTCTTGCGAGTAATCTTTGCCAAAAATTTCCGGTTTTACATTCATAAAAAACGGTCTCACTCTCGGGTATCCAATACTCGAGAGTGTGCTTTCAATCGAACCTATCTGTGATGAAGTCATCATCAACGTCGGCTTTAACAATATCGAATGCACTGAAGACGATGGAACATGGGATTACCTCACAAAAAGTCTCACTGACCCGAAATACAAATTTCTAAAGAGCTGGTGGGACCCGAAAATTCAAAAAGACGGTCTGATTCTTTCTCAACAAACAAACATTGCTCTGGAAAAGTGTACAGGCGATTACTGTATGTATATCCAAGGCGACGAATGTGTTCACGAAGATGATCTTCCCGCAATCGTAAAAGGCGTGGAAGAAATGGAGAAGAACTCAAAGATCGACGGCCTGATTTTTAATTACATGCATTTCTACGGTAACGTAGACACGTTTAAATACACTCGCAATCTTTATCGTCGCGAAGTTCGTCTCGTACGCAATCATCGCGGTATTAAATCGTGGAAAGATGCTCAAGGTTTTAGAAACGCCGACGATACAAAAATTAAAGCACGTTTGATTCCTGCACGCATTTTTCATTACGGTTGGTCTCGTGCTGAACAAGTGATGAAGAAAAAAGTTGTCGTGTTCGATACTTTCTATCATGGCGATGCTGAACAAAAAAATGCGAAGAGTTTTAAATACGAACGCAACTGGGGACTTCGCAAGTTTACGAAGACTCATCCGCGCGTGATGAAAAACTGGATCGAAAAAAATAAAAATCCGATCGACCTGATGTCGCTTCCGCTGACAATCGATTGGGGAAATATCGTAGGTCTTGTGATTTCAGATTCTATCGAGAGCGTGACAGGTTATCGCATGGGCGAATACAAAAACTACAAACGTATTTAAACGTTTTTGTAAATTTCCAGATAAGCATCCGCCGCTTTTTTCCAATCAAACATTTTTGAACGTTCAACTAAACGTGCTTTCTTCTCTGGCGTAAAATCTTTCATTCCTGTTTCGAAAACTTCTTTCATATGCAGAGGCTCAAAATTTTTGAAGTAGTAAGCATCAGGTCCGCCGATTTCCGGCAATGATGTTTTATCTGAAAGGAAAAGCGGCAGTCCTTGATTCATGGCCTCGGCGACAGGAAGGCCGAAACCCTCAAGTAGTGAAGGGAAAAGGAAAGCCTTCGCATTTTGGTAATACCAAAGTTTTTCTTCTTCATTAACAGTACCAACTAAAAAGAAACGATCGGCAAGACCTTCATTCTCGATACGCTTTTGCATTTCGCGGGCGTAAGAGTGAAATGTCGTTCCCGCAAGAACGATAGCGTAGTCAGGAATTGTTTTGAGAAAATCGATGAGCACGTGAAAATTCTTTTTAGGAAGAACTGTTCCAACGGCAAAGAGAAAAGGACGCACGGGAGTTTTTAAGGGGGCAGTTGCCTTTGTTCCAAGCGAGATCCCGTTATATATCACCTGAAGTTTTTTCCCGGAGAGATTAAAGTTTTTCTCTACTTCACTTTGAGTGAATTTTGAAATGAAAGTCACGACATCCGCACGATCAATTTTTTTCTGCAAATGACTTTTATAAAAATCACCCGATCCAAATTGTGTCTGTTCATAAAGCGCATTCAAATCGTGAATTGTAAGAACGTATTTTGTTTTTGATGACCACGGAATATAGGGAGAGTCCTGATGAACAGCATGAAACACATCAGACTTTGGAAGAATAAACGGAATTTTTTTCGCAAGTTTTTGAAACTTGCCCGGTCTCCAGTAAGTGAGATGTAAATCTGAGTGATCAAAATATGTTTTGAGATGAGCACAGAATTGTCCGAGACCAGAGAAGGGATCTTTTATTTTTTCAAAGTCGATGAGAATTTTTTTTGTCATTCAGTAAGAATACATGGAAGGGGAGAATAAAAAAAGGGGCCAATGTATGGCCCCTTCGTATTTGAGAATTAGAATTTTTGAATGTCGTTAACAAGAGCAGGGTAATCAATGAAAGGATTTCTGTTTCCTTGAACCGCTTGAATGGCATCGTTACGATCCATTTCTTCTTGATCAACTGGATCTAGATCATTCCAACGGCGAAGTGTTTCTTCTTCTTTTGCTGGAATTGAGATTTTGTATCTTACTGAGAAGTAGAAAATCGCGCGAGCTGTGTTTCCTTTCTGAGTTAGAGGTGGTTCGAATCCATCATTTCCACCTGCAACAGGTGAACCGTATTTAGCTGGAGAACAGTTGTCATTAGCTAGATCGCCAGTATCGTGTGATACGTCTGTGAAGTCATCATTTCCACGAACGCTGTTTGCTTTTGAATCAGCTGGGAAAAGGTGGTGTAGATCTGATTTTTGCATTTCGTTTGGATAAGCACCTGTGAATTTTGATTGTGGCCAAGTGTGTTCGCAGTTAATTTTTGTTCCGTCTGGAATTCTTCCTGGAGCAACACCAGCAGTTGATCCAAATCTTTTTTGGCAGTAAACGTCTGAGATGTAACTTCCGTCACTATCTGTTTTTAAGAAAAGTTTTCCGAACATGATCTTTCTTGCGCCATCGTATCCAAGAACAACTTGATTAGCAGAGATCAACTTGTTGAGCTCAGCTTTTAGAGCATCGTTCTTAAGTGTGTGCGCTTGAAGTTGAGTTGATAATGTCGTTGGGTAGTATTTAAGGTCAGCAAATACACTTGAAACGAATAATAGCGAGAGTAGAGCGATGATTGTTTTCAAAATCTTCCCTTTGATAAAATGTTTTTTAGCAAAGGGAAGATAAGATAGGCGATTAGTTTTGGCCAATAGATAACATTAGTTTCAGCTAATAAAATACTTACTTTTTTCTGTAAGAAAGTAAGACAACCTGCTTAAAATTTAGCAATATCGTTAGCGAGTTCTGGAAAGTCTACGAATGGATTGCGATCACCTTGAAGTTTTTCAATCGCATCATTTCTCGCTCTTTCTGCGTCATCTACTGGATCTTGTTCATTCCATTTTTTCAGGAATGTTTGTTGTTCATTTGTGATTGCCATTTTGTAGCGCACAGAAAAATAAAATAATGCGCGTGCTACGTTTCCTCTGTGCTCAGCTGGTGGCTCAAAGAAAGTGTGTCCACCTGAAACAACAGATGGGCCTGATTTACTAGAAGCACAGTTTTTTAAGTTTTCATTTGCTGTTACTTCCGCGAAATCAAAATTTCCTCTTGTCGAGTTTGCGTTTTTATCAGCTGGGAAAAGGTGGTGCATGTCTGATTTTTGAAGTTCGTTGTTGAAAGCATGGTTGAACTTCGATTGCGGCCATGTGTGCTCGCAATTGATTTGGTCTTCGTTGATTGGAGTTGGAACTTCTCTGTTGCAGTAAACTTCTTTCAAAAAGTTTCCACGAGAATCGTGTTGAACGAAAGTTTGCGTGTACATGATTTTTCTTGCTTGAGAGTATCCAACAGCGTGGTGAGTGATACATGTTCCTTTTTTGTCCTCACATCCGATGATGTCGTTTTTCCCTTCGATGCGAGTGTGTGGAGAGTTGAGAAGATCGAAAAGCATAGTTTTAAGATCGTTGTTTTTTAATTCTCTTTTAGCGATTAAATCTTGCATGTCATCTGGATAGTAACGATTGAATCCAGGTTGAGCCGTTTGAGCGAGAACAGGAAGCGCGATTGCGAGAATCAAAATCAGTTTTTTCATTAATTCATCCTTGCGAATTGTGTGTGTAATCTTTCGGCAATGAGAATAAGTGAATTTTTATAAGTCTGACTAATGTTTTTTATTAGGTGTCAGTTAATTTTAAATTTAAAAATAATTGCGGGAGCTTATTGGCCCCAAAGTTTTTCTAAACGTTTCTTTAATCCGTCTTCTTTTCCTTCAGAAGTTGGTTCGTAGAATTTTGGAATGTCTTCATTTGTATATTTTTGTTTAACAAAATGATTTTCATACGAGTGCGGATACAAATATTTTTTTGCACCTGGTGGCGGATAATTTTTTAAATGATCAGGAGTATCGATTGTCGCTTGCGCACGAACATATTCGAGAGCTGCATTGATCGCCATATAACTCGCATTACTTTTAAAAGTAGAAGCGAGATACGTCGTTGCTTGTGCGAGAATAATTCTCGCCTCAGGCATACCGATTTGTGAAATCGCATGAAGGGCACTCGTTGCAAGTGTGAGTGCAGTCGGATCAGCGTTACCGACATCTTCACTCGCAAAAATCACCAAACGTCTCGCGATAAAAACCGGATCTTCTCCACCATCGATCATCACTGCTAACCAATGAATGGCCGCTTGTGGATCACTTCCGCGCATCGATTTAATGAAAGCAGAAATTACATCGTAGTGACGATTGCCACCTTTATCAAAGGCGCGCGCGTTTTCAATGATGAGACCTTTGATCATTTCTTTTGTCGGTGAATGAAGTTTGGCAGCAGCTTCCATCGAATTGAGTGCCACACGTGCATCACCACCTGCGAAGTCAGCGATGACTTTTAAAAGATCATCTTCAATCTGCATTTCAAATTTCTTTTTTGTCTGCAGAAGAATCTCGTGAATATTTTCTGTCGTGAGTTCTTTCAATTGAACAATATGCATGCGCGAGAGAAGCGCTTTGTTTACAGACACGCGCGGATTTTCCGTCGTCGCTCCGATCAAGGTAAAGGCGCCTTCCTCTATATAAGGAAGAAGGGCATCTTGCTGGGCCTTATTGAACCTGTGAATTTCATCTATAAAGAGAACAGCTTCGTGATTGTAACGATCGCGCATTTCGATCGCTCGCTCGATTAACTTCTTTAAATCGGCGACTCCGCCCAAAACAGCATTAAATGTGTAAAATTCCTTGCCCGAACGTTTCGCGAGGATGCGAGCGAGGGTCGTTTTCCCCGTTCCGGACGGTCCAAAAAGGATGATGCTTGGAAAATTTTTTTCTTTTAAATAAGGATAGCTTTTGAAAATTTGGGAATGACCGATAAATTCATCAGGAGCATCCGGACGTGCGCGATGGGCCAGGGGAGGCAAAATTTTCCCCTTGGAAGGCTTAACTTCGTCATCTACAGTTGTGTCAAAGAGTCCTTTTTGCGTTTTTTCCATATATTACGTGATTTATTGGTTGACTGAAAATCGGGCTTATCCTACAGTGAGAAAACTTTTTTTCCTACAAATTTTTTGTAGCTTAATGTCTTTGAAAGAGGAGGTGACTTAAAATGGCTCAAGATCCACAATCAGCAATTACAGTTATGATCGATGAAAGATCTGGTGTAGAGCGTTCTTTGAAGAAATTCAAAAGAATGTGTGAATCATTCGGTGTTGTACGCGAGTACAGAAAACGCCAAGAGTACAAAAAACCTTCTGTTAAACACAAAGAAAAAGTTGAAGCAGCAGAAAAAAGAAGAAAGAAAACGGCAATGAAATTTACAAGAGTATCTAAGTACTAATTGTTAAACATTGTTAACTTTCTCACTCGAAAAAAAATTAAAATAAAGGCCCCGAATGGGGCCTTTATTGTTTCTGGATATCTTTTCCCCTCAGCATAAATAATTACATTTTTTGGTAAAATGATCAGTGCAAGGAGCCTCCTATGAAACTCTCGATCATTTTAGTCTTTCTTTCCCTTTCCGCTTTTGCTCAAACAGAAGTGTGGAAAATGGGAAATCGTTTCTTTGAATTCAATCACGATGAAAAAAGCGGATTACTTATTTCAAAAAACTGCATGGAAAAAAATTGTGAAGCAAAAAAATTTCTAAAAAAAGTCAGTCTAAAAAATATGTCAGTACAAAAATTCTCCGGCGGAAAAAATCCGGGAGCAGTTCTTTGTCATGAAGATCAAAAAGCCGAAGTGATTTATCTGAAAGATTTAAAAGGAAACGATAATAGTTTCTGTTTGTTTAAAGACAAGTCGATGGTTTCATCTTCGAGTATTGAAAGTGAGGCGAAAAAAAATGATGCGAAATAATTTCTTATTACTCTCACTGCTGTTAACAGCGAATGCTTACGCTCAAGATTGTACCGGCCTAAAAGAAAATGAAGAATATCGTCTCGATAAAAATGACGGGCCGTTAAGTAAGGCCATGATTCAAGACCAGGACGGAGTAGGAACGTGTTATGCAAATACGACTTCGCTTGCTTTGCAAAGTGTTCTTCCCGGCAATCCAAATATCTCTTATCTGCAATTGGCCTTCGCTCACGCTCAAGTTGATGTGGCCCCAAAAAATAAAGATCGCGATTCAGCTTTTACAACACCGGCAAAAGATGAGGTTTTGATTAATGGTGGGCAAGTTTGCGACACGATCGCGGCCGCTAAAAATGAAAAGATCGGTGGCGTTTGCTTAAGAAGTGATGTGGCCCTCGAGCAATCTATTTTTAATTCACAAACGAACAGTCTGAAAGATTCATTGTCGATTCAAAATAAAATGATCGATGCTGTTTCTAAATACTATGATTCGGTCAAAGAAAAATTTGGAGTGGGAACAGACATTCCTAAAAAAGAAATTGCCAACAGAGTATTGGAGTTTTCCAATTTTAAAGGTGCGTTTGAAAATTTAATTAAAGACAAACAAGAAAAATATGGAAAAGAAGCTTGTTTGAAACCGGATGCAGCTAATGTCAAAGATGTTTTTAAAAATGTAGCGATCAGAAACTATGTCGATATAAAAAATAAGTACGGGTCTTTTAACCTTTCAAAAATTCCTTCAAACATTAAAGGCAAATCGAATCCTGATTATCTTTTTTATCTCTACAATACAGATATGGGATTCGTTTACGGAAATAGTTCAAACCCAAACGAATTGAACGTCAGACTTTCGGACAAGTTTTCGAATGCACTGGAGAAAGATTATATGAATAATCTTTCAGCAACTCCGGCTCCGGCAGATGCAATCAGCGCTTTGAAAAGTGCACTATTAAAGAATACGGACAAACGATACATTTCATCAGTTGAAAGAATCATCAATGAACTTTCTCCTGAAGAGAAGCAAGGCCTCGATAAAGACTACAAACGTTACGTGCAAAAAGATGTAGGCGATTGTCTGCAGAAAAATGCACTGGCGTATTACAAGAGTGATGATGGTTTGATTAAAGATTTCGCAGGAGATACTTGTTTAAAGAGCTATATGGTTCAGGGAAAAAATCTTCAATTGTTGGCGACTGTTCTCGATCAGGCAAATTTAAAAAATATCGATGCCCTTACAAACTTTATGAATAAGCTGCCTTCAATGAATTACGAGGAGGCGATGAGAGCGATTGTCGCTCCTGATTGCAGCAATGATAAAAAGATTAAAATTCCAAAAAACATTACGTGTGAATCAAACAACTTCGATTATATTTATTTCTTAAAAAATAAAATTGCGAGTGATACGAAATATAGCTATGACGATATTGAGAAGGCGACAAAAGCAGAAGAAGGAAATGTAAAAGCGGAAATCGAAGAAGGTTATCCGGCACAGATCGCGACGATTCAAAAGAAGTACGAAGGTAAAACAGATTCATACTCACAAAATCAATTGAAGACAGATCTTCAAAATGCAGAAATTGAAAAAAATAACAGACTTCTTCGCGCTCATGATATTGCAGCATCGAGAATTCCTAAAAAATTGCTTGGAGATAAAGAGCAAAAGTATTGGGACGAATATTATGGAAACAAGAAAAAAGAATTTAACTCAGATGCCGTTAATTTATTAAAGAACCAAAAGACGGTTGTTCCTATTACTCTTTGTACGCGCATGTTTACGAATCCAGGAGCACAAGCTTTACGAGACGGCCGTTGCGAACAAGACAGTGCTGACAACAACTATATGTCTGTCGGTGGATATCATGCGATGGGCGTTATCGGAGTTCGCTGTCAGAAAGGAAAACTCAATTACCTCATTCAGAATTCATGGGGAGATTGGGATAGTATTAAAGATGCAAAAAACAGTGATGGGTCTCAACACTACGAACACGAATTCGGAAAAGCATGGATGACTGACGAAGAGATGATGAGCAATTCTTACGGGTATCAGAAAATTTCAAAATAATTTTTTTAAGCTCGTCCTAGAGATCATCGATCAATCGGGCGAGCTTAAAATCTTTTTCACCAACTCCACCTTCATCATGAGTTGTTAAACGCACGAGACATTTTCCAAAACTCACAACAAGATCGGGATGATGGTTCTCTTTATTTGCGATCCACGCGATAGCATTCACGAATGAAATCGTTTTTAAATACGATTTGAAAGCGTATTCTTTTTCGATTGAGAGCAGACCTTCATTATACGACCAACCCGAAAGTTGAGTGAGGTTTGTTTCGATGTCTTGTTTACTTTTCATTTAGTCCGCCTTTTTGGTGATCGACCTTTTCAGTCTAGCTAAGTGCTTATTATTTAGCAAAAAATCTAAATCTTAAGTTGCGAAAAATTATTGTTAGTAGTACTTATTATCTATGGAATCACAATTTGACGCGAAGAAAGTAGCAATCATATTAACCGCTGGTATGGCGGCCCTCTTGGAGATCGTTGACTCATCGATTGTTAACGTGGCCATTCCCTCAATGATGGGAAATCTGGGAGTCACGCTCGATGAAATCAGCTGGGTCTCGACGGGATATATGATCGCGAACTCCATCGTGCTTCCGATCGCCGCTTGGCTCGGATCGCGTTTAGGGCGACAGACTTATTTTACGTCGGCCATTATCGCTTTTACGCTCACATCATTTGCCTGTGGGATTGCACCGAATCTTCCGGTTCTCGTTTTCTTTAGAATTCTTCAAGGCCTTGCAGGTGGGGCGCTTCTTCCAACATCGCAGACATTGATTCAAGAACAATTTCCTCGCGAGAAAGCGGGGCTTGCTTCTGCTGTCTTCGGTATGACGGTCATGATCGGGCCGGCACTCGGACCAACTCTCGGTGGATATCTTACAGATCACTTCGGTTGGAGAATGATTTTCAACATCAACGTTCCGCTCGGACTTGCAGCAGCTGCGATGTCGTATCTCAATATCGAAAACGGACCCAAATTAGATAAATATAAAAATTCGGGAATCGATTTTATCGGACTCATTCTTCTTTGTGTTGGTGTTGGATGTTTTCAATTTATTTTAGAGCGCGGTGAAGTTGAAGGATGGTGGGATTCAAATCTTATTCGTACACTCGCATTCTTTGCAGCGACAGGAATCACTTCGTTCATCTGGTGGGAACTCAAAATTTCAAATCCGATTATGAATTTGCGACTCTTTAAAGACAACGCCGTTCGCTCGGGAACACTGCTCATGTTGTGTCTCGGTGTTATGGTTTATTCACTCACATTCGTTGTACCGATTTTCGTTGATCACGTTGTCCATTTAACAGCGACACAAACGGGAGAGTTGTTTATTCCGGGATCATTGCTCACAATTGTCGCGATGATGTTCGTAGGGAATACACTCAAGTTTGTTAATCCTAAATGGTATGTTCTTATCGGAATGGGAATGGGAGAAGCGGCCCTTCTTTCAATGAGCCATTTCACGACTGCAACTGGTGAGACCAATATCTACACGCCGTTAATTTTAAGAGGTGTCGCGAGTGCGTTCTTGTTTGCTCCAATCAATGGGATGATTTTAGGCCAGTATGCTGGAGAAGAGCTTGGACAAGTTTCAGGTATGATGAACTTCTTCCGTCAAATTGGTGGATCAGTAGGGATCGCTTCTTTGAGTACAATGCTCACACGTTTTAGTTATCAAAACTATGCCGATATTATGCCGAAGGTTTCGTTGTTAAATGCAAACGTTTATCGTGCTTACGAAGCTGGAAAAACGGCGCCGGTGAAAGCGATGAACTCGTCTATCGGAATGTGGACGGGCGAGCACATGTCGGTCACCTCTCTCTATGGACGTACTATGCGCCAGGTATTCATCATGAGTTTCAGTCAACTCTGCTGGGTTATCATGATTACCTTTGCGCTTGCGCTGATTCCTCTTTACCTCGTTAAGGTAAAAGGAAAAGTCGAGATGGTTCACGATTCTCACTAAGAGTTATTCGTAGTTTTTTCCCTTACTTTTTTTCTTCTCAAATTTGCGAGGGTAATCCTGCATTGTGAGAGAGAGTTGTGCGAGCTCCAGTGGATTTTTCTCGATGAGTTTGAAAAGATCTTCAAAACTTTCGATGACGTAATAAACTGGTTGAAGAATATCGATGCGGAAAGGAGTGAGGAGAGCATCCATCGGATCGAGTGGAAGTCTTTCAGGAATATCGCTTTCAACAGAATAAATGATTTCTGATTTCGACGAAAGAATTCCTCCGCCGTAAGCTTTGTAAAGGCCATCCTCTTTGATCAAACCAAATTCAATCGTAAACCAGAACAAACGAAACATTCTCATTTGCGTTTTAGCATCGGCCTGCAAAGCAAGTTTACCGTATTGGTGCATGAATTCTGCATAAGGTTCATTTGTGAGAAGAGGGCAATGGCCGAAGAGCTCATGAAAAACATCCGGCTCCTGGATGTAATCGATTTCTTCCGGAATGCGGATAAAGTTTGCGGCCGGAAATTTTTTTTGTGAAAGCAGACCAAAAAAATGCGAAGGCTGAATGAGAGCAGGAACAGGAGCTACTCCCCATCCTGTATGTTTATTTAAAATTTCAGTGATCTCTCCATCCTGAGGAATGCGATCTTTGAAATTGAGTAATTCCACTCCGCGAATAAATTCTTTACACGCGCGCGTTTTAATCAACTCTTTTTGTCGGTGTAATAAAAAAGTCCACGTTTCATTTTCTTCTTCTGTGTAATGAGCGATCCCATTGTCATCCAGTGGTTTCGATTCATAGACGTGTTTTGCTTTCACGATAACTCTCTTTTGTAGATGGGGCTTCTCGCTTTGAACATCGAGTAGAGCACGGGATAAAGGGCGAGGTCTATTGCAATATTGCCGCTGGTGTATTCGATATCGTCAACAATGTATGAAGCAGTCTCGTGAATTTTCTCCACGCGATGAGTGTGTTTCCATTTTTTGAGAGGAGCGGGAAGAACAACTCCCTCATCCACAAAGTTCATTTCGTAATCGCCTTTAAAGTCGCTGGTAATTTTGCTGACCCAACGTTGGTGGCGTCCGAAAATATCCATGCGCAGGTGAACTTCATCATCCTTTTTGCATCCGTCGAAACGTTCTACTGTCATCGCCATGAACGGAGGCTTAAGCGCCCGAAAGAGAGCGAGATTAAATTTGGAAAAAATCAGTTGGAAATTTTTTTCAATTCTCGTCTGGATGACAATCTTCATTACTTTCTTTAAGCAGCTCTTTTCAGCGAATACTTAATTTTCTGATTGCTGTAGAGAGAACTAAACGGACTCAACCAACAATCTTCGCTCACGCGGAAAGTAATTTGATGAGTTTTATTAGGTTCAGCTTTCATGAATGCTTTTGGAAAAAGAGCAAGCGGTGCTTTCTCCAGAATGAATTGAATCTTTTTTGAATGATCGAGTTTTCCTGAGTAAAGGGCCGCAAGACAAACGTAAGCTCCATAGTGATGAGCTTCAATCACAATCATATCTTCTTTTGAATTGTTAATTTCGTTGATGAGTTTCTTTGCATCGCTATTGAGCGAAAAGGGACTCAGGTGGCGATAGTAGTTCAGCATTTTGCGATGAGAGCGAGAAAGATTTTTCTTTTCTTCCATCGTAAGGTTTAAGTGTTCGAAGCTTGCCATCATGGTATCAGCTAAATTATCCTCAAAACCTGCTTCAAATGAAGGATGAGCATATTTGATCGGAGTATTTTTACGAGTGCCGGAAAAAAGAATCTTGCCTTTAAAATTAACGGATTTACTCATAAAAAATTTCCTGGATTAGGGTTTCTTACATAATAAGCCCTATCGGTTACTCATTGCAAAAAGATGAGTGTTTTGCTTATTTTTTCGAAATAATAGGGTGTTAGAATAGGTGCCCATTTTTATTTAGTGCCTATTCTTGAAGGATTTTGAATTGGTCCTACGAGATTAACTGGAGATTAAATTTTTTTAATCTCACTTAAATGTCGTTTTAATCTTCGGGGACGATACTTGATCCAAGAAAGAAATCATGGTCCTTCACTAAAGGGCCAACACACACAGGAGACTTTATGAAATTTTTACTAGCACTAGCTCTTTTAACATCAGTTGCTTTCGCTCAGGAAGGAAAAAAAGAAGAACATAAAATGGAAGCTGCTAAAACTGAAAAAGTAGAAGCTAAAAAAGAAGATAAAAAAGAAGACAAAAAAGCTGCTTACAAAGCTGCTAAAGAAGCATGTCTAAAAGAAAACAAAGACCTTAAAGGTAAAGAACTTAAAGACTGTATCGTTTCTAAAAACAAATAATTTTTTTAATTAACTAACAAAGCAAAATAATTTGCTTTAAATTACACTACGGAGATATCACATGAAAAACGCAATCGTAATCGCTCTAGCACTAGTATCAGTTGCTTCATTCGCAGGAACAAAAGTTTCTAAAGAAGCTATGAAAGAAGCAAAAGCTGCTTGTAAAGCAGAAGGAAAAAAAGGTAAAGAACTTAAGGCATGCGTAAAAGAAAAAACTGCTGCTCCAGCTGCAGAAGCTAAAACTGAAGCGGCTCCAGCTGCTACAGCTCCAGCTACAAAGTAATTTATACTTTTTAGTTAAAGTTATAATGGGGGACTCGAAAGAGTCCCCTTTTTTTTTCGCAAAATCCTCCCTATACTTTCCCCATGAGAATCCTAGTCGTAGAAGATCAGCCAAAAATGGCAAGTTTCATTAAAAAAGGCCTTACTGCCCAAGGGTATCTCGTCGACGTGTCTGAAACAGGAACGGGCGCAGAGAGTTTGGTTGCAGAAAATTCTTATGACCTGGTCGTTCTCGATGTGAATCTTCCGGATCAAAACGGAATGGATACAGCAAGACATATTCGCGGAGATGGTTTTAAAGGGCCGATCCTCATGCTGACAGCACTTAGTTCAACCAAAGATAAAATTCACGGCCTTGATGCCGGTGCAGATGATTACCTTACGAAGCCTTTTGACTTTGATGAATTGCTCGCGCGCATTCGTGCATTGTTGAGACGTAATTCAGGAAGTGAAACATCGAAACTTCGTTTTGCCGATGTTGAGATCGATCTCGTTCATCGCAAGGTTGTTCGCGCGAATAAGGAAGTGAATTTAACGACGAGAGAATTTTCTCTGCTTGAATATTTTATGCGACACCCGAATCGTCCGCTTACGCGAGTTGAAATCAGTGAACACGTGTGGGACGTGAATTTCGATACGAATACAAACGTGATTGATGTTTACATCAATATGCTCAGAAAAAAACTCGATTCGCCATTTGAGAAAAAACTTATCCATACCATGGTCGGTTATGGGTACATTCTCAAAGACAGTTAGGAGCAGGTAATGAAGCTCCTCCAGAAAATCAGCTTAAAATTAAAACTCACTCTCTTGTTCGTTTTTATTTTTACCGGAATGCTGGTGGGGTTCAGTTATACACTCTATCAGGAATTTTCTAAACTTCAGTCCGAAGAATTTGATACGACTCTTTATAATTACGCCATCGACGTTGCAGAATCTCTCGACATCGACACTTACGGTGAAGTTGAATTCGATCCCGACATTATTAAGCTCAATGAAAAGATTCTGCCGTTTGCTCTCGGGACAAGTTATATTTCCGTTCTTGATATCAATGGAAAAGTTATTGCTCGTTCAAGCAATGCGAGCGATGAACACATTATGCCGGTGAGTGAACAAAAACTTGGTCGCGTTTTAAAGAAAGGGGCGAGCTACGATATTCTCACTTTCAAAAAAATTCCTCACAGAGTAATCAACTATCTTCTTCCTGTTCTCAAAATCGATTCACCGCTGATTTTACAAATTTCAGTTCCGATGACGACTTTCATGAACACGAAAAAAAATCTGATCCGTTTTTTCCTCATCAGCGGTCCGATCATGATGTTTCTTTCGACGATTATCGGTTATTTCTTCGTAAGAAGAACGCTCTGGCCGATGATGGAAATTATCAATAAGACAAAACAGATTGAGGCCACGAATCTCGAAGAGCGCGTGCCTGTCCCGGAAGCGAAAGGCGAAATCTGGCAGCTCGCTGATACGATCAACCATCTTCTTCTTCGCTTGCAGCACTCGTTTGATTCGCAAGAGCGATTTATTCAGGATGCTTCTCACCAGATGAAAACTCCGCTGGCCATTATTAAGGGAGAGCTCGAGTTATTCCGTTCTGAGAAGCGCAGTGAAAAAGAAACAGCACAATTTATTGAGAGCATGTCACAGGAAATTAATTTTCTTGTGAAATTGACGAACGACCTTCTCATTCTCGCACGCGTGGATAGTGGAACATCGTCATTGATTTTTACTAAGAATCGTCTCGATGAAATTGTTTTATCTCAGACATCGAGATTATCTAAGCTCGCCTCATTAAAGAAGATTTCATTACAATTAAATTTCGATTCATTTGAAGCTTTGACGGAAAATGAACTCTCGATTTCTTGTGACCCTGATCTCTTGGGTGTACTCTTTTACAATCTGATCGAGAATGCGATCAAGTATTCTCCTGAACAATCGACGATTCGCATTTCAGGTGTAAATGAAGCAGACTCTTTGATGGTTATCGTTTCTGATGAAGGGGAAGGAATTTCGAACGATCAGATTGGAAAAGTGTTTGATCGTTTTTTTAGAATTGAAGGAAGTTCAAAACGTGCGGCAGGAAGCGGGTTAGGACTGGCGATTTGTAAAGTTGTAGCAGACTCTCTCGATGCGAAACTGTGGGCACAAAACAATGAAGGAAAGGGGACTTCTTTTTATTTTAAAATTAAAAAAGCTTAAAATAAAAACCAGGGTGTTCGCGTGAAAAAAATTTTAAATTCTAAAATATTTGTCGGTATCATTTGTTTTTGTCTGGGATTTCTGGCCAATCATTATCTCACAAAATTAGTTTTTCATTCTGAAGAAATAAAAACGGCGGACAATGAGCATTTTGCAGTCAATCCGGATGACTTTGATAAAGACAAAATGATGGACGCGATGAAGAGAGTCCAGCAAGACATGATGAAAGATGCGGACATCGGCGTAGAGATCAAAGGTGTCGACAGACGCGAAGATGATAAGTTTGTTTATTACGATATTCCGCTTAATGCGAACGAAAAAAATCATGAACTAAAAGTGAATGTGCAGGATGGGATGATCAGCATTGCTGAAAATACTCCGAACTCGCAAAGTGAAAGACAGTTCAGCATTGATCCGGGGCTCGACGAAACGAAGGCCGATGTACAGACACTAAAAGATAAAATCAGTATTAAAATTCCCAAGAAAAAATAGGACAGAATATGAAAAAATATTTATTAGCTCTTTTTCTCTTTTCCACTCTTGCTTCGGCAAAAGTTTTGGAAATTAATCCCGATCACTCGAAAATTACATTCGATATCGATTATATGAAACTCACAACTGTTCAGGGGCAATTTAAATCGTACTCGGGGAAAGCGACGATTGATGGAACGGAAACAGAACTTTCAGACATCAAAATTAACATCAAAGCAGACAGCGTCGATACGAACGAACCAAAACGCGACTTCCATATTAAAGGGCATGAGTTTTTCTTAGTGGCCACTTACCCGACGATTGATTTCGAAGCTCATGGGCCGTTTAGAATTTCAGGTGACAAGAAAATTTCTATCAAAGGAACGATCACTCTTCGTGGAGTGAAAAAAGAAATGACTTTCAACGGAATCTATAAAGGAAAGATGATCGATCCATGGAAGAAAGAAAATTATTTCTTTGAACTTGAAGGTTCTCTTAATCGCCAGGATTTCGGGATGAAATGGAATCGCGAACTCGACAATGGTGGGTATTTAGTTGGCGATCAAGTGCGAATCAAAGTTTCTGTTCAAGCGCAACCAGCAGGCGATAAAACGGCCTTTTCAACTCACATGATTCCAAGTACGAAAGGGATTATTGAGCGCGATCAATTGAAGCGCGGGAAGATCAAGAAGCTTTCTACTTCGACTGACCCTAACGAGCGTGAAAAAAATTCAACTAGTGAAAACGCAAAGAAAGATTAATCATTGGCATCATCGAGTTATACTTGTCGCTAGCAGTGCTAGCGACGTTCGATGAACTGATGGCCTTTGTGATATTGAGAGTGTGATAGTTTAAACTTCCACCCACATAAAAATTGCGATTGATTTTTACCTCAACTCCGAGTCCTGCCAAGAAAGCATAACCTGAAATATCTTCCTGCGTTCCACTCACTGTTCTCGATCCTTTAGCGTAAGGATTCCATCCAAGTGTCACATAAAAAGTATTTTCTTCAGAGAAAAAATAAGTCGCGCGGGGTCCGAGTTCAAAAGTATTTACTTTATTCGTCGTTGAACCTTTTATCTGATGAGAAAAGAAAGTGAAGTTGTTTCCAATATAAAATTTTTGTCTGTGATCGATGCTCGCACCAATGAATGTGTGGTTGGCAAGATCGCTGGTATCGGCATTCGTTTTTGAATCTGATGTCGTAAAAAATCCTGTCATTGTATCAATTATGAAACTTGCGTTTGCATTGCTTGCGAATACAGAGAGTAGTGATACGAAGAGAAGTTTTTTCATAACAATCCTAAGAGAATTTTACTACACAGTAGTTTTTCTTTCCTTTTCTGATAACCATACAAGTTTCACTGGCGAGATTTGCTTCGTTCAATGTGATCGTTGCATCGGCGATACCATCATTATTCAGGTAAACACCTTTTTGATCAACAGATCTTTTTGCTTCACCTTTACTCGCGAAAAGCGGAGTCTGTGCAAGAAGATCGAGAAGAGGAATTCCTGCTTTTAAAGTTTCGCGTTTTAATTCAACAGAGGGAACTCCGCTGAAGATTGCATTTAAATCGCGGTCTTTAAGGTTTTCAATTTTTTCCCCAAAGAAAATTTTAGTCGCGTATATAGCAGATTCAAGACCCGCTTCGCCGTGGACAAGTTTTACCACTTCACTTGCTAAAACTTTTTGAGCGGCCCTTAGATGCGGTTCTGTTTTTACTTGTTCTTCAAGTTTTGCAATTTCATCGAGAGATAGGAAAGTAAAATACTTCAGATATTTTACGACTGAAGCATCTTCTGAATTCAACAGGTATTGGTACATTTGGTATGGCGAAGTCATTTCTGGATCGAGATAAATCGCCGTTCCCCCTTCAGACTTACCAAATTTATTTCCATTCGCATCTGTTACGAGTGGAATAACGATTCCGTAAACCTGGTTCCCGTCCATTTTTCTTGCGAGATCAATTCCCGCAGTAATGTTACCCCATTGATCACCGCCTCCGAGTTGAAGAGTCACGTTATGTTCTTTGGCGAGAAAGCGGAAATCGTAGGCCTGGAGCATTTGATAAGTAAATTCAGTAAAACTAATTCCCACTTCAGAGTTAATTCTGTTTTTTACAGATTCTTTTGCGAGCATTTCAGTTACACGAAAGCGTTTTCCAACATCTCTCAAGAATTCAATGAACGAAAATTTTCCCATCCAGTCATAGTTGTTCACCATGACAGCACTGGACTCGCCACTGTTGAAATCGAGAATTTGTTGGAATTGTTTTTTAAAACATTCAATATTTGAACGGATCACATCTTCAGTGAGAAGAACGCGCTCAGTACTTTTTCCAGAGGGGTCGCCAATCATTCCAGTTGCTCCACCGAGAACAACATAGGGTTTGTGGCCGGCCATTTGAAAACGCTTCATCGTAATAATGCAAAACAAGTTTCCAATCTGCATTGATTTAGCTGTCGGATCGTAACCGATATAAAAAGAGATTTTTTTGTTATTTAAGAGATCCGAAATTTCTTCGTTAGATGTTGCTTCGATAAGGCCGCGTGCTACGAGTTCTTGATAGAAATTCATTTAAAAAATCCTTCGTCATTTAGGAATTATTTGATTGTAAAGATTATGACAGAAAAGATTAAGTCTGAGAACAGATATCGGTCGGCGGTTTGCAGTTGGCAGAACAGTTAAACCGTTGGCAGCTAACTGCCAACGGCCAACAGATGACTGATTAAGACTTGAAAAAGTTTTGAAGATCACCAATAAGAGAGTCTAGGCGCTTCGAGTAATTTTCTAGAGTGTTATTGTCGGCCAGGATTTCTTTGCGCTCTAGGGCTTCACGATCTTCGCGAATGCCCTGGAAACGAGCAATAAATCCATTGTAAGCGTATTCGGCGTCTTCTTTATCTTTGTCGTTTGAAAAACGATCGTTAGTATATGAACCGACTGCGTTGATGAGTTGAATCGCTCGGGCCTGTTTTTCATCGACCGTTTTATTTAAAGAAATATAAGTTGTTTCTTTTGATTTTTGAACGTTCACTTCTTCAGGCTTAGCTGTTGGAGTGTTTGCCCAAGCATGAGTCGTTAAACTTAAGGCCATGAGAACGAACAGGGGAGATTTAGGTGAAATTTTCATTAGAGACTCCTCAATGTCTAGAGACCAAACAAGTGCCCAAACTTTGGGCAGTTTAAGTCGTTAAAAAGCTTCTTTTTACTATGTTCTTACTGGTCATAATGCACTTTCCCTGCCAAGATTTTTTCATGGCCATCGTCTTTTACGACGGAGATTGCGGTCTCTGTCAGCGCTCCATTCACTATCTGGCAAACGCTGATGCGAAGAAAAAACTTCGTTTCGCTCCTCTAAATGGAGTGACCTATAAAAAGATTTATGGAGAAGAATTAGTTGAACTCACGACAGTGAAAGTGTTTTCTCATGAAAGAACTTTTGAAAAAAGTGCAGCTGTTTTTGAATTATGTAGAGAGCTCGGTGGATTTCATCGCGCCTTTTTAATTTTCAAATTAATTCCTAAAAAAATTCTCAATTTTCTTTATGATGAGATCGCCTCTCGTAGAAAATCTTTTTCCTGCATGATTCTTACGAGAGACGAGCGATTTTTACTATAGAACTCTAAAACTTTTCAATAAAGGCATCGCCGGAAATATGTTGAGGCTCTGCTGTTTTTATCTCGTAATAATTATCTTTGATCACTGAAGAAACTGTTCCTTCGCCTATAGTCTTACTATTCGTCTTAAAAGGCATGGTTCTGCTTTGACGATGTTTTAAATCACTAAATTCATATTCTTTAATGCGAACTTTATCTCCGACTTTAAGCGCATGCTTTCCTTTGTATTCGCTATAAAAAGTCTGAGCATCCGGCCCGTTGGTGATATCTCCAGTTGCTTTTAAGGGAGCGGCATTTGAGCTTGTGAGAGAAAGAAAAGAGATGAGGATATACGTGGCCGAGAGTAGTTGATGCTTCATAAATTACACTCCTGGTTAAAAGTTCTTGACACCCATGGGGGGTATGTCTTATCATACCCCATATAGGTATATCGAAGCAAGGAAGAGAGCGTGAGTAAAACAGTTAAGCCAATAACAAAGACTGCTAAAAAAAATGAAACTCATAACCATATCCATCCTGATCACAATAAAGAATTGATAAAACTTAAGCGTGCTAAAGGACAATTGGATGGGATTATGAAAATGATAGAAGAAAACCGTTACTGTCCGGATATATTAATACAGATTCGCGCGGCCAAAGCAGCTTTACAATCGGTAGAGCATTCAGTTTTAAAAACGCATCTGGAACATTGTGTACACGACGCTATCAAATCAAAAGACAATCGTGACATCGATACGAAAATTCATGAACTGGTAGAGATGATCGGAAGACATATTTAAGGAGAAATTTATGACAATGAATAAAGCAGTCACTTTCAAAGTGAACGGCATGCACTGTGGTGGTTGTGCCAATAAAATTAAAAAAAGCATCGAAGAATTAGGCGTTGAACAAAATACAGACGTCAATGTTGGAGAAGGAACTGTCAAAGTTCAATTTGATGGAAATGCAACAAGCGCTTCTGAATTAAAAGCAAAAGTAACAGCAGTTGGATTTCAAGTAGAGAGCATGTCGCTTGAATAAAATATATAAAATTGAAGGAATGACCTGCGCGAGTTGTTCTCAAATTATCGAGGACAATACGAAAACACTTTCAGGTGTGGAGAGTGTGCAAGTCAATTTTGCGACTGAAAAGGCCGATATCAAATTCAATGATCAATTCAGTGAAGACTCTTTTAAAAGTCTGCTGGAGAAATTAGGTTATAGAGCAGCTGATGAAAAAGCGGACAAGAAAGACGATCAATTCTTCAATGAAATTTTTTACCAATCACTGGCAGCAGTTCTCATCGGAAGTTTCCTCATGGGAATTTCGATGGGGCCGCTCAGTTCGTTCTTTGAACATTCAACATCAAATATCATTCAATTGATTTTAGCGAGCGTGGTTCTCTTTTCATTGGGACTTCCTTATTTAAAAAGTGTTGTGAAGTTTGTAACGAGCGGTTACTCGAATATGAATACGCTGATTGGGTTGGGCGTTCTTGCTTCTTATCTCTACAGTATTTATCTGATGATTGATTCAGCTCACGCTCATGTGTATTTTGAAACGATTCCTTTTATCATCGGTTTTACAATGTTTGGTCATTTTCTCGATGAAAAAGCGAAAACAAAAGCGCGTGCAAGTTTAAGTTCTCTCTATAAAATGCAAATCAAGTTTGCGATCAAAGTTGTCGATGGAAAAGAAATCAATACTCCTGTGATTGAATTAAAAAGCGGAGACATTATTCGTCTGAAACCGGGAGAAAAAATTCCTCTCGATGGAGTTGTCATTCAAGGGGAAACGCACACTGATGAATCGATGATTACAGGTGAGTCTGTTCCTGTAGCGAAACGCCAGGGAGAAAACGTCTTTGCCGGAAGTCTCAACTTAGAAGGAAGTATCCAAGTTCAAATCAAGGAAGAACTTCATCAAACTTATATTGCAAACATCGTAAGCTTCGTTGAAAAAGCTCAACTCAAAAAAGCACCGATTCAAAAATACGCCGATCGCATTGTGCGCGTTTTTGTTCCTGTGATCATCGCGATTTCCTTGATTACTTTTATAGCATGGTTCTTGTTGGGAAATGAAAATCGCAGTGCCATAGCGATGTCTCATATGATCGCAGTGCTTGTGATTGCCTGCCCGTGTGCTCTTGGGCTCGCAGTTCCCATGGCCGTCATGCTTTCGACAGCAGAAGCTTCAAAAGCAGGACTGTTGATCAGCGGTGGAGAGGTCATTGAAAAAGCGAGCTCGATTGATGTGATGGTCTTTGATAAAACGGGAACGTTAACGGAAGGGCGTCCTATCGTCAGCGAATTTAAGACTTCCCTGAATTCAGATGAGTTTTTAAAAATCGCAGGAAGTGTTGTTCAATATTCGAACCATCCGTTGTCAGCAGCGATCACCAAATATATCGAAACAAAAAAAATAAAACTCGCTGATCCCGATGCATTTAAAAATCTTCCAGGCATGGGGATGGAGAGCACGCTTTTCGGAAAAAAGATTCTCATCGGGAAAAAAGAATTATTGGAGAATGCGGGAATCAAAGTTGATGATATTGAAATTGTCGGAAGCCTCGTTTATATCGGTATCGATCAAATATTCGCCGGCGTTTTTGTCATTGAAGATCCGATTAAGGCAACTGCTGTGCAAACGGTTCGTTCGTTGATGAAAAAAGGAATCGAAGTGTGGATGCTCACTGGTGATAATATTCTCATTGCTAAAAAAATTGCTGCAGAAATCGGAATATCCAACGTCAAGGCCAACGTTCTTCCTGTCGACAAAGCAAACTTCATCATGGAATTAAAGCAGAGTGGAAAAAAAGTAGCGATGATAGGTGACGGTATCAACGATGCGCCTGCACTCTCAAGCGCAGATCTGGGAATGGCGATGGCGAGTGGTTCGGATGTGGCGATTGAGGCAGCAGAAGTTAGCATACTCGAAGGAAAGATTGAGTGTGTTGCCACATTTTTTGAACTCTCAAACAAAACGATGAGAGTGATTAAAGAAAATCTTTTTCTTTCTTCTTTTTACAATTTGTTATGCATTCCTCTCGCGGCAGGGGCCTTCGCTCCCTGGTTAAATCTTTCTTTAACTCCGATGTGGGCGAGTCTTGCTATGGGACTCTCAAGCGTGTCAGTGGTTTTGAGTTCACTTAGACTCAAGAAATCGTTATAATAAAAGAATGAAAGATCATTCAGCACACGAAACATTCACTAAAGCGGGTACAGAAAGAACATTCGCAGCGATTCTCTCGCTGATATTTGGATTTATACTTTTGTGTTTCAAGTTTTATGCTTATCACATCACTGGATCACAGGCGATTTTCTCCGATGCTCTCGAAAGTATCGTTAACGTCGTCGCAGCAGTGATTACTGTCGGTGTTATTATCGTTTCGGCCCGTCCTGCGGATGAAGATCATCCTTACGGTCACGGAAAAATTGAAAGTATTGCAGCGACGTTTGAAGGCGGTGCTATTTTACTCGCCGGCATTTTGATTGTGATCCAATCCGTGCAAACTTTTTTTCATGGCGCCCATGTTGAACAAATTAATTCCGGTCTTGTGATCATCGTTGGAGCGGGAGTGGTGAATGGAGTGCTTGGATTATTCCTTCTCACTCGCGGAAAACATCTTCATTCGGAAGCCCTCAAGTCAGGTGGACTGCATCTCTTGACTGATACGCTCACGAGTGTGGGAGTTTTTGTCGGCCTTATGCTCGTGAAACTGACGGGGAAAGAGTGGATCGACCCCGTTGTGGCCGGAGCTTTTGGAACGATGTTGGTCTTCACCGGCGGAAAAATTTTAGTGAGTTCCGGAAATATTCTCATCGATGCTTACGATGTGGAAACATTGCAATTGATCGCAAAACTTTTTCAAAAACATTATCGTCCAGGTGTCATTCAAATTCATTTTACCAGAGTTATTCGCAGTGGAAGTTACCACCACATCGATTGCCACATGGTTGTTCCGGAATTCTGGAGTGTATTAGAGGCCCACGATTTCAGCGAAAATTTTGAACGAAGTATTATGGACGATTATCCGGTCGAAGGAGAATTGCATATTCATCACGATCCTTGTCGCAGGGCCTTTTGTGAGTCTTGCGAACTTCCGGATTGTCCAATAAGACAACACCCTTTCCGCGAGCGAAAAGTTTTAAGCTTCGACGAAATTATCGCACCGATGGATACGTACTAGAATTATTTCTTTTGAACTTTATTGTTAATAGCAGTTTCGTACTGTTTTAAAATATCAGCATCGATTTCTGTCGCTGGAATTGATTTGATAGATTTCATTGAGTTTTTCATCTCGTCACAAGAGTGAATACCACCATCGCCGTCGACTGGACGATTGCGTCCGCCTTCTTTTACCCAGGTAATTTCTCTGTTACAAAATTTACAACGTGCCATAATGATCCTTTTTCCTATACACAATCATGGCTTTTTAAGGCACAATATTGTGTGAACAAGCCTACATTCTACCAAGGGAAGAGCATGCTAGATATCAAATTCATTCGAGAAAATTCTGACACTGTAAAGAAAGCCTGCCAGCTTAAAAATATCAAGCTGGATATCGATGCTTTGCTTTCACTCGATAAAGAAATCGTTTCGTTAAAAACGGAAGAACAGAACCTTTTAACTCAAAAAAACGCGATCAGTGCGAAGATTCCTAAGTCTTCTGCTGAGGAAAGACCAAAGCTTATCGCTGAGTCAAAGGCCCTTGATGAATCAGCTAAAAACCTAAAACCAAAAGTAGAAGAAGTTGAAGCGAAGCTCAAAGATATGATGTATCTCGTTCCGCAAATTCCTTCTCCAAAAGCGCCGGTTGGAAAAGACGACGGCGATAACGTAGAAATCAAAAAAGCGGGAACACTTCCTAAGTTTGATTTCACTCCGCTTGATCACGTGCAACTTTTGGAAAAACACAACTGGGCCGACTTCGAAAGAATTGCAAAAGTTTCGGGTTCACGTTCATACTCACTAAGAAACGAAATGGTATTAGTGGAAATGGCAATGCACAGAATGGCCATGGATAAACTGATGGCGAAAGGGTTCAACCTGGTTTCTGTTCCTGCCTTCGCTCGCGAAGAAGCACTCTACGGAACAGGTCACTTCCCACAAGGACGCGACCAGGCCTATTTTATTCCTGAACACAATATGTACTTAGCAGGAACAGCTGAAGTGCAAATCAACTCTTTGCACGCAAATGAAATTCTAAAAGAGAGTGAGCTTCCAATGTTGTACGCTGGATACTCTCCTTGTTTCCGTTCAGAAGCAGGATCATACGGACGCGATGTTCGCGGTCTGATTCGCGTTCATCAATTCATGAAGGTAGAGCAATTTATCATTTGTAAAAATGATCCAGCTGAATCAGAAAAATGGCACCAGATTCTTCTCGAGACATCAGAAGAAATCGTTCAGGACTTAGAACTTCCTTACAGAATCGTTGAATGTTGTACGGGAGATATGGGAACTGGAAAAGTGCGCATGTACGATGTTGAAGCATGGGTCCCATCAGAACAAAAATATCGTGAAACTCACTCTTGCTCAGCTCTTCATGACTGGCAAGCGAGAAGAACGCAAACTCGTTACAGAGACGCCGAAGGAAAAGTGCAATTCGTTCACACTCTGAACAACACTGCGATCGCGACTCCAAGAATCCTTGTTCCATTTCTTGAGAACCATCAACAAAAAGACGGAACGATCAGAGTGCCGGCGAAACTTCAACCATATCTTGCGGGAAGAACTGTTCTAGGAATTGCTTAATTCTTTTCTTTTGCCCCAATGGCGTTTTTCATTTTATCAGTAAATGAAAAGATCCATGGGGCATGATCTACATAGATCAGAAGTAGGATTGAGTTAAAGTGAAAAGGTAATCCTATGACGAATCGAGTGATGAGGTGGAAGAGAGTAAAACTCACCACCATAAACCAATTAAAAACTTTCCATCGCATCAGTAGCAGCAGAGGAAAGATCAGTTCAAGAATCACAAGTCCCAAAGAAAGTAGCCAACAAATTTTTGGATAGGCAGCTAAGGTCATCCCGTATTCAAAGAAAAGTGCATTTGATTGCCAGCGGGAAAGAAGTGTTCGTTGAATACCGCTTCCATCAATGACCCATCCAAGTCCTGCTTCTCTAAATTTTGCCAATCCTGCAGAAAAATAAAAAAGCATGATTGCAATTTGAATAAGGCGTACCGGCCAGATGGCCTCCCATCTTTCCAGTGGTCTTTTCCCTGGGCCGTCGACAGAAAAAGCTTCTCCTGCTCTTGAAAAAAGGAGAATAGGAAGAACGTGTCCCCATGTAATAAGAACATGGTGATAATTTCCAATCAGTGCAGACCTTGAGGCCTGAATATAAAAAAGAGAAAGTATCGCTACAGTCATTGAAACACGAAATCTGTACCCAATGGCCGCGAGAAAAAAAGCAATCATGGCAATGTAGAAATTCAGAAAATCAAAGAGAGGGTATGTGTGTTTTATATCGAGTAGAGCAAAGTACCATGTGCGTCTGTCGTAAAAGAAAAAAGGATGGCCATGAATATCAATGGTGAGCACATGACTGTCCTGATTATACACGACAAAAAGAGCAATCATACAAACGAGAAAACGATAGAGACCTAAACGCTCTAACAGGGCCTGGTCTGAGACCTGATCAATATTTCGTCCGGTTTCCCAGGGATCAGACCAAAACCAATTGATGAGTGCATTAATGTATTTCATTCCACTTTTCTCCTGAGGAGAAAACGATTGCAACTTACGAGAGAAGTCGGCTCCAGAATTTCTGATTTAACATGTGTATCGAGTTCAGAATAACGAACGATTCCTCTACGAACTGCAAAGCTTACTATATATTTTGGATCATCTACTTCGTGACCCAATGTTTTGTTCATATTGAAGAGAATTCTTTTTAAAATAATTCGAGGACGTGATTTGCGATTCATTTGATGGGCCGTTGGAAATGCACTCTCATCATCATATTGTTCATCACAAAGATTAACAATCAATCGATAGAGGCCTGAAAAACTATCCGTCAGCAAATCAAGCTTTAAAGGAATATTGAGATCGCGGTAAGTGACTCTTCCTTGTGTTCCGTCTTTATAAAAAACTTCTATTCCTTGCTGTAATTGATTGGAATCGATAGTGGCCATCGTATAGGAAGTTTGCGACGTCGCTATCCTTGAAAACATATGGGCCCATGTAAAAGGATATTGTTCAAATTTAAAAACGACGACGAGAACAATCGCGACAACGTATGCAGTGATTATATAAGAAGTGAATCGTTGACGCCTGTTCATGTGAATATTGTAATCAATCTTTGAATTTTTGTCCCAGCATTTTTTTTGCTTTTTCATTGTTGATTCGAGTGGGAGAAGAAATTTCAACGGCCTCAAATTGAGGAGGGATCAGACCAAGTTTTTGGGCGAGTTCCGTATAGTAAATTCTTTTTTCAACTCGTAAATCATTTACCAGATTGAAATCTTCTCCGATTAAATCCAGTTGAACGATTTTTCCCATTACATCAATGCAATCATCGCGATGAACGAGGTGCAGAAGTTCTTTTCCTGATTTTAATCCTGTTTTTCCAGCGAGAGCATGCACCGGGTTTCTTAGGTCATCAAACAGTCCGCCTAGACGAACAATCGAAACATTTTTAAATTTCTTTTTTAAATATTCCTCAGATTGCCTCAACGTTAAAGCATTCTGAGTCGCGGGATGAAAAGGAGAAGTTTCAGTAACGTCACCCTGATTTTTTCCGTATACGGAAATCGAGCTGATAAAAATAATTTTTTTATCAGAGGAATATTGATTAAAGAAATGTTCGATATAATCAAATTTTATCGGGGGAATCGTATAGAGGACAATATCGGCCGTTAACAATTCCTCAGGAAGGTTGTCGAGCAAGGAAAAATAAAACGTTTTAAATTTTTCGTTGAGTGTTTTTACTTTTTCAGGATTCGTTGATGTTGTAGCAACTTGATGACCAAGAGATTGGAGAAGTTCGCAAAGAGGAAGTCCGAGCTTGCCGCAGCCGATGACTGCAATTTTTTTCCCGCTCATTGATAAAACCTCGCTTCAAATTGTAGGGCGCAACTAGACTTTTGTACAAATCTCACTCAGTATATTATAACAATCTCAAACCTACAGGAAAATAAACCTATGAAAAAAATAATTTCTTTGTTCATTGTCTTTCATTCTTTAAGTGTCTTCGCCTTTAGCGATCCCAAAGTTGGGGGAGTGATTACTCTTGGAAAAGGATTGGAAAAAAATCTTACACCAAGTGGAGTGCTTTACGTTTTCGCGAAAAAAGCAGGACCGGATTCAGGACCGAACGATCACACGCCACCACTTGCCGTTATCAAAATTGAGCACCCAAAATTTCCTCAGGCCTTCGTTATTACTCCAAAAAACGTAATGATTGCAGGAACGCCACTCACTGGTCCGGTTCATGTAATCGCTCGTTATTCGCCGAATGGAGATGCGATGAGATCTGCTGGTTCAATTGAAGGTATCGATCCGAAATTTCCTTCGACTGAGCTTGGTAACAACAACATGAAAATTGAATTGAACTCAGTTCAAAAATAATGAATCTCTCTCTCTTTCCAAAAAGTGAAGAGTGGGGAACTGGCGACGAGGCACTCGATATAAAACTGTCGAGTGCTCTCAAAAAAACAGCGGACTCACTCTCGCTGCAAAGTATCAGCGAATTTTATTTTTATGGAATCGCTCTTAAACCTCGCGCTTATAATCCCGCACTCTCTCACACGATTGAATACGTCACCAAAGCTTTGCTTTTTCATCTCGATCCCGATGCCTATAACGATTTTCTTTTTAAAAAGCTCAAAGGACATTACGAAGAAAAATCGCGCATCGATTTTAATGGAACAGATTTTTCTGATGTGATTCATGAATTAAAAAAGAACAACCACTATCGTTACAAAGGGCAAATCGATTTTTATCTACATGCTCAAAAAACATCGGAGCGAAATCCTTTTGTCCAGAATGAGATCTCTAAATCTCCCTCAGATCTGCAGGCAAAAATCGTTTTTAAAGAATTTAAAAATTTTCTTAACGGCGAATTAACAAAAGAAACTTACAGCGATGCTTTTTTTCAGGCATTAAAAGCAGGGAAGCACTCACTTGTTATCGAAAATTTCGCCGAAATTTGGTACGATAATGACCAACTCTTCTCACTCAATTTAATGTCCTAGACTTATTTTCCAGGAGGCCTAGATGAATATCAGAGAAATCTTAGATCAACTCGATCTAAAAAAGTTTCCATGCCATTTTCTCGACGTGCGTGTTGAAAGAACTCAATCGAGTCACTTTATGTTTCAGAACGGAGAACTCACTGGAACAGGAGAGAGACCGGTTTTAGGAGCATTTATTCGTTTATATCAAAATGGTTTATGGTTTTATTCTTCAACGACAGCTGTAACAAATTTAGAAAGTGAAATTAAAAAACTTCTCGATGAAGCGAACCGTTCGAAAAGTGCGCCGAATACATATACTGTTCCCGCGAATAATGGTCTTCACCATATGATTGCAAAAGCAAATGATGCTTTTTCAAAAATTTCATTAGATCAAAAAGTAAAAATGGGAGAAGGATATCTGCCGGTCTTTGCAAAAATCAGAAACGTGCAGGAATCAAGACTAGCGTACACTGACGTCTACAAAGAAAAATTTTATAAATCGTCAGTGGGGACAGAGTTCTCTTATGATTTTAACCAAGCGGGGCTTCGCTTTGTATGTACGTTGAAGGACGGCAGTGAACTTTTTATTGATGGATATTCAAAATATGGCAACAAATTTTCTGAATATCAAAATTTAGAAAAAGAAGTATTGGATTATTTTGAAGAGTCGCAAAAGTTTTTGCATGCAGAAACTATCACTCCAGGAAAATACAAATCAGTTCTTTCTCCGGAAATCACAGGAGTCTTCACTCACGAATCGTTCGGACACAAGTCTGAAGCAGATTTCATGATGGGCGATCCTGAAGCGACGAAAGAGTGGAAGCTGGGAAGTATGATCGGAGCAGAATGTTTGTCGATCGTCGATTATGGAAATCACGATAACTCTTCAGGATGGTGTCCGATTGATGATGAAGGAACACCTGCCAAGAAAAACTATCTGATCAAGGACGGAGTTCTCACTGGACGTCTGCACTCAACTCACACTGCGAACGTATTGGAAGAAACAGCGACAGGAAACGCACGTGCAATGAATTTTGAATACGAACCGATCGTGCGTATGACTTCAACTTATATCGAAGGTGGAAAAACTCCATTCAATGAATTGTTGAAAATGGCAGAAGGTGGATTGTATTTCTACAATTTCAAACACGGTTCAGGTGGAAGTACATTCACGATTGCACCGATTCGTGCCTACAGAATTAAAAACGGAAAACTGGCAGAGCCGGTTCGCGTCTCTGTTATGTCGGGATCAGTTTTCGAAACGCTGAAAAAAATCGAAGCGTGCGGAGACGATTTCCATCTGGAGAGTTCGGCCTTCGGTGGATGTGGAAAAATGGAACAGTGGCCACTTCCGGTTGCGGACGGTGGACCTTCTATTTTAGTAAGTGAACTTCAAATCAGCTAATGGAGAAAACGATGAAACACGATATTTTTAAAGTTAATGAAGAGTCACTATCCATTGAAGTTGTCGGTGGAAAGATAAACTCAAGCCGTTTTAAAAACATTACGAAAAAAGGTGCGCGCATCTTTGATCAGGGAAAAATTTATTCAAATTCTTTCGTGGGAGATATTTCAGATAAGGATCTTCTGAAAAAAGGAATAGAAGCAAAAGATAAAATCGGAGTGGGGATTCCTTACGATTTCAAACTTCCGGAAAATTATCAGATGAAACTTATCGATGAAGAAAGTTTCGCGAAACCTCTTTCGAGCATTCACGAGGCGATCGAAATCACGCAAGAGAAACTGGCAAAGTATTCGAACGATTTTGTCTTCAACGGAAAATTTCAGCGTTCTCTATTGAACGTGACGATAACAAACGATGAAGGAATGAATCTTGAACGCAAATTTGCCCACAATGAATGGCATTACCTTTTCAAACGAGTTGGTTCTCCCAATTTAATGGATGGTTATTTTGGAGACTCGACAAGAAATTTAGACGTGCACGATGTTCTTGAAAAACATCTTCCTTATTTACTCGCGTATAAAAATGAAATCAAATTCGAAAGCGGAAAATATCCCGTTCTTTTCCTGGAAGGAGGAGAGCTTTTAAGAAAACTTTCTGAGTCGTTGATCGCTGAAAAATATTGTCAGGGTTCTGCTCTTTACAGTGGAAAAATGAATCAGCAGATTTTCTCGAAGGATTTTTCTTTATACGATGTGAACTATTCTCCTGATCACGGAATTTATAAAACATTTGACGGTGAAGGAACGAAGAGAGCGCTTTCTCATCTTCCACTGATCGAAAATGGTGTGATGAAAAATGTGATTGCAGATCTAAGAACAGCGAAGAAATATGGAGTAGAAGCGACTGGAAATGGACAGCGTTCATTTGATACGGCCGTAGCAACTTCGTTTAATGGTCTCGTGATTGGAAAAGGAAAAAGAACGACTCAGGAAATTCTCAATTCTCTTGACTCGTGCGTTATTGTCTTTATGGGGCATGGTGGTGATTTCACCGATAAAGGGGATTTTTCGACACCGTTACAGCTTTCTTACCTCGTGAAGAAAGGTGAAATTGTGGGACGACTTCCACAGCTTACTGTAAAGACGACGACTGATCAGATGTTCGGGTCACGTTTAATTGAAATCGCGAGTGATGGGTTCCAAAAAAGTAACTTGGAGCCATCGCTATTCAGTGAAATGGATGTCTATCTAAACTAATATTTCACCTCTCAAAATTACGTTTTAAAGCAATTTTTTTAGTGCTAAATTTCAAGGCCATGAATCACGAACTTTATATGAAGAAGGCCCACGATTTAGCACTAAAAGGTTTAGGGCATACGAGCCCCAATCCTCTCGTCGGTGCTGTTCTCGTTCGTGATGACAAAGTTATCGGAACAGGCTTTCATCAAAAATACGGAAGTGCTCATGCTGAAGTGAATGCAGTTCTCGATGCCAAAGCTCGCGGTGAAAAAATTGCGGGTGCCACTCTCTACTGTAATCTCGAACCATGTTCACACACGAATAAACAAACTCCACCATGTGCACCGATGGTCGCGCATGAAGGAATTATTCGCGTGGTGATTTCGAATATTGATCCGAATCCGCATGTGAGCGGGAACGGTGTTCAACATCTTCGCGATCACGGTATTGAGGTGATCACAGGTGTACTTGAAGAAGAAGGCGCACGCTTAAACGAAATCTTTTTTAAATTCGTTAAAACAAATCTTCCGTTCGTTCATTTAAAGATGGCGCAATCTCTCGATGGAAGAGTGGCGACGAAATCAGGTGAATCAAAATATATCACAGGGCCAGAAGCGCTTTCGCGCGTGCATTCTCTTCGTCAGAAATACGACTGTATTATGGTAGGAAGAAAAACAGTTGAACTTGATAATCCGAGTCTCACAACTCGTTCTGATGACTTCGAAGAAATTTCTCATCCGCTCAGACTTGTCGTGGGAACACTCACTGGTCTCAATCGCGAATGGAAAGTTTTAAGTGACGAGTTCAAACGTAATACAATGATTATCGCGACAGATGAAGACGTCAAAAATAATCCAGAGGTTGTACGTTTCTTAGAAACTAAAGGCGTAGCTCTTCTCGCTGTGAAAAAAAATGAAGAAGGCAAAGTCGATTTAAAATCTATGTTGAAGAGCCTTGCGAGTTTAAAATTAACCTCCATCTTAGTGGAAGGCGGACCGACACTCGCAACAGAGTTTTTAAAAGCGGGACTAGTCGATAAAGTGAGTTTCTTCGTTGCTCCGGTTTTAATCGGAGAAGGGATGAATTCAATAAATGATTTAGGAGTAAGAGCACTTACTGAAAAAATAAATTTAAAAAATTCACGCAGTGAAATTATCGGACAAGATATTTTACTGGAAGGATATTTATGTTCACAGGCTTAATTAAAGATCAGGGACGAGTTGTCAGAGTGACAGATAATCTTGAAGGAAAAACTTTTGAGATTGAAACGAAACTCACTCACGATATTAAAATTGATGATTCAGTTGCAGTTAACGGCGTTTGCTTAACAGCGACTGCTGTGAGTGAAAAGACGTTCACGATGCAAGCTGTGCACGTGACTTTGGAAAAAACCAATCTTGGAAATTTGCAGAATGATTCTGTAGTCAATCTTGAATTAGCTTTGAAATATTCTGATCGCCTCGGCGGCCATCTCGTTCTTGGACATGTGAATGCAACGGCGAAAGTCGCAGAGATGAGCAACACTGGTGAGAACTACAATATCTGGTATGAAATCCCACAAGACTTAATGAAATATATCGTGAAAGAAGGTTCAATCGCACTTGATGGAATCAGTCTGACGGTTGCAGATGTAAAAGAGAATCTCGTCATGGTGACGATCATCCCTCACACATGGAATGAAACGCAAATTCATAATCTGAAAATCGGAACCGCTGTGAATGTTGAAGTGGATTCCAATGCTGTGTCGATGGCCAAGTATCTCGATGTTCTTTTTGAGAATTATATGAAGGCGAAAAATTTATGAGCGCAATGAACGAAACATTTAATACAATCCCGGAAATTCTGGAAGATCTTCGTCTCGGTAAAATGGTTATCATCCTCGACGATGACAATCGTGAAAACGAAGGTGACTTTGTGATGGCGGCAGAGGCGGTTACACCTGAAGCGATCAACTTCATGGCGCTCTACGGCCGTGGTTTGATTTGTGCTCCGATCACGCAAGAGCTCGCGAAAAAATTTGAACTGACTCCAATGGTAACGATGAATACGGCGACACACGAAACAGCTTTTACTGTTTCCATCGATGCTAAAGACGGAATTACAACAGGCATTTCCGCAAGCGATCGTGCTCACACATTAAAACTCATGGTCGATGAAAAAACTGTTGCCAGTGATTTCTCCCGCCCTGGCCATATCTTTCCCTTGATTGCTAAAACAGGCGGAGTGAAAGTGAGAAGAGGCCATACTGAAGCTGCTGTTGATTTAGCAACGCTTGCCGGATTCAAACCAGCAGGAGTGATTTGCGAAATTTTAAAAGAGGACGGTGAAATGGCCCGCGGCCCTGAACTTTTCGAAGTCGCTCGCAAACACAATTTAAAAATCGGAACGATTCACGATCTCGCACTATTTCTTACTGAGAAAAAAGTGGAGAAGAAGCCGCATACTCTCGAAGAAGTTTCGCGTGTTGATTTCCCAAACAAGTACGGCGATTTTAAATTATCTCTTTTCAGATCTTCTGAATTTCCAGGTGAAGAACATCTTGCGATTCACATGGGAGATTTTTCTAGGTCTCAAAAGACTCTTGTTCGTTTACACTCAGAATGTTTTACGGGCGATACATTTGGTTCTCTTCGTTGTGATTGCGGAGAACAACTGGATATGGCGATGAAAAAAATCGCAAAACGCGGACACGGGATTCTCGTGTACCTAAAACAAGAGGGAAGAGGGATTGGTCTCTCGGAAAAACTGCGCGCTTATGCTCTTCAAGAAAAAGGTCTTGATACAGTTGAAGCAAATCTTGAATTAGGTCATCCGGCCGATGCCCGCAAATACGATTTCGCCGGGGCCATTCTCAATTATTTTAATATTTCAGAAGTTGAACTTCTTACAAACAATCCGGATAAACTTTACGCTCTTGATGAAATGGGATTTGCCGTTTCAAGAAGTTCAATCGTGATTGACTCAAACAAGTTCAATCATTTTTATCAAAAAACTAAAGTCGAAAAAATGGGACACTTATTTAACTAAGAGGATTATATGAAAATCGAAGGAAATTTGAACGCTGAAGGGAAAAAGTTTGCAATCGTTGCAAGTCGTTTCAACGATCTGATTGTTGAAAAACTTACTGGTGGAGCACACGATGCCCTTGTTCGCCATGGAGCAAACGAAAATGATGTTGACACAGTTTACGTGCCGGGTGCTTTTGAAATTCCGCTTGCAGCACTAACACTTGCGAAGACGGGAAAATACGACGGAATTGTTTGCGTAGGAGCTGTGATCAGAGGATCGACGACTCACTACGATTATGTTTGCAATGAAACAGCGAAAGGAATTTCTCACGTATCACTAACAACTGGTGTGCCATGTGCATTTGGTGTTATTACAACAGAAAATCTTGAGCAGGCTTTTGAGCGCGCTGGAAGTAAAGCAGGTAACAAAGGTTATGAATCAGCTGTTGCTGTGATTGAAATGGTTAACTTGATCAATAAAATCTCGAAATAGTTTTTTGTTTCGATGAGGACTACTCTTACAGTCATCGCTTTTATTTTTAGTCTTTCTGCTTATTCTGCAGATTTCAAAATGATTGTTGATCTGAGCACAGAAATGCCTCTGGCCGATGTCAGAGGCGATAAATTAGTTGATGGTATTCATCGATGGCTTGGTTTTGCGCTTGGAAAAGAATTAAATCGCAAGCCAGTTTTTTTATTATTACCCCGCAATCGCATCGGACTTGCGCTTGAAAGTGGTGAAGGCGATCTGGCCTGTCAGTTCAGACCGGAATGGTTAACCGGACGTTTCGACTGGACAATTCCTTTTATGCCTAATGGTGTTCTATTAATCAGTGATCTTCATGTTTCTGAACCAAACAGTCTCGCTAAACTTGCGAATGTTCCGATTGGTACAGTTCTTGGTTTTTCCTATCCTGAGGTCGATCAGATCTTGGGAGCTAGGTTTTTGCGAGAGGAAACACGCAGCGCGAGTTTAAATTTAAAAAAAATTGAAGCAGGAAGAATGCATTACGCTTTAGTTGGTGAACTCTTTTTTTACTACCAAAAAAAAATAGGACAGTTTAAAACTCCAATCCATAAACCAGTCGTAGTTACGCACTATATAGCTCAATGTGCAGTTTCTAGACATGGACAAGTTAAAGTAACCGACATCAATTCGGCTATTGAAAAAATTCAAAAGAATAATGAACTTCAAGCGATCTATGATCGATATCGCTAGTTTTGTTGTTTCATTTTTTTTCTCGAATCATTATTTTGAAAGCATTTCATAAAATGAACTAAGTAGATGATAGAATCAAATAATGTTGGAAAGAAAATTTTCTTATCGCAATTCTAAATCTCGTGACGAAATTGTCAAAAAACTTCAAGAGAAACTTTCTACCGAATGCAGTTTTTCTCTCTGGCAGAAAGATGAAACTGGAAAGAGAAAATTTGTTGAAAAAATACGCTTTCATACTTTGTTTGCCGGAGATGGAGTTTTTACCGTATTCGCTGACCAAAAAGAAATGGCCGTCTTTGATAGGGAAAGAGACATTTATTTTATTTTGGAAGGCCATGATTTTGTTTTTAAAACTAAAGTGGCCCTAGAGCAAAAATCATTTTTCACTTTTCAGATCCCCAAAGAGATTCAATTAAAGGAACATAGAGGAGAGCCAAGAGTTTATTTTAGCCCGAATGAGAGGAAGACTGTCGAAGTTAGTTTCTTTTTAAAAGAAATAGATCAACAGCATAGTATCCAATGTCCTCTTTTGAATATCTCTTCGGGCGGTATGTGTTTGATCATCACTAAAGAAACCCTCAGTACAATTGATTTAAAGAGAGATGTGATGATACACGAAGGAGCTGAAGTCAGAATTTCATGTATTCGAAATGCGAGAGTGTATAAAAAGAAAAGTCTTAATCAAGATGAGCTTTACGCGATCGGAGTTCAATTCAAAAATTAACGAATCAAAAGTGCCGCCAATAATATGAGGAATTTTTTTCTCATTCATTATCTTAATTCAAAATTTTCTTTCAAAAAACGAAACAGAAAAAAATTATTTTCATTCTGTATTTTTGTTTTTTCACCAAAAAACAATGTTTCATAAAAAATAAAGAAACACTTTATTCATACCTCAAAGAATCATTAAGAGATAACACTATATAATTAATTGAGAGCAACGATAAGCAAGCAATAAATTCAACTTTAAAAGAAGTAGGATGTTTTTTATGAAGTATTTAATCTTACATGTTTGTTTGTTAAGTTTTTTAGGACTGTTACAAAGTTGTAAGGACATGTCATCGCTTACTTCAGGTGGATTAAAGTCTGCGCAGACAAATTCGCCCACAGGTTCGACAGATGATTCTTCACTGACTCTTAATATGAGGTCACCTTCAGTTGTCGAAGTCAATCAGTGTGTTCCTCTTATTATTTCATTGATCAATTCTCAAGGAACGCAAGTCGCGCCTTCTTCTAATTTAAGTATTATTCTTCAGAGTGATCTGACTACAATCTATTCAGAAAATACTTGTACAACACCTCAGTCAACGACTGTCGTCTTATCCAAAAATACTTTATCGAAAATTATTTATGCAAAGGCACCGACTAATCAAAGTTATGTTTTTGGAATGCAGGAATTAAATGGATTAGCAAATCCACAAAGTTTTATTTTGTCTGTCACTAATCCTGTCGGAAGCAGTGATACGTTGAAATTAACTATCGCCGGACCAACGACAATGCTCGCCGGTGAATGTCGTTCTTATGCCATCACCCTTCAGAATTCATCGGGAGTGAATAAAAATGCCAGTAGTAATTTATCACTTGCTTTGAGTGGAGAAGGGACTGGAGGTCAATTTTATACAGGTTCAAATTGTTCTGGCGGTGCCATTCATTCAATCACTCTCAACTCAGGAAGCAGTTTTGTTTCTCTTTCTTATAAAAATTCTACTGCTGAAAATGTGACTCTGTTGGCAGATTCTCCGGCGGGAAGTTCTATTCAATCCGGTTTTTATGCTGTTCAAGTGAATGCCCTTGCAACGACTAATCCTACTCAGTTGGTTTTAAGCGGCCCGAGTTCAGTAACGGCGGGATCATGCTCTGGACCAGTTGTCGTGAGAACAGTAGATGCTTCTTTTAGTTCTGTTGCCACGAGTGCTGATCTTCCTTTTAGTATCACTGGTGGAGCGGGATTCAGTCTCTTTTCCGATGCCGGTTGTACGACAACATTGGCCTCACCGAAAATCAGCGCAAGCAGCAGCTCAACAAGTTTTTATTTTATTGCAGCTAGTGCTGGAAATATTGTGATTGCGGCCGATGATAGCGGTCCGCTGACTGATGGTTCATTGAGTGTTCAAGCTGCTGCGGCCGCGGGGGCCTCTGCTGTGAAGTTCACACTCTCTGGACCTTCATCAATTAAAGTGCAGAATTGTTCATCTGCTTTTGTCATCAAAACGGCAAACGGTTCGGGAATAGAATCTCCAGTCAATGCGACGACAACTGTGAATATCACAGGAAAAGGAAGTGGAGATTTCTATGCAGATGCCGCTTGTACTTCTGTGATTTCTTCACTCACATTTGCTTCAGGTGATTCATCAAAACCTTTCTATTATAAAGGAACAAATGTTGCGGATTTAACTTTCAATGTAGATGATCCCGGTCCTTTGACTCCGGCGTCTTTTGGAGTTTCGATCACACCTGATGTTCCCTCTAAATTTATTTTGAGTGGCCCTTCTCCCATTACTCTTGGAGACTGTCGCGCGTATACAGTAACAACGAAAGATGCAAATGATTTCGTTTCATCTGTTTCTGCTACAACATCTGTAAATTTATCAGGAGCAGGAGCTGGTGCCTTTTATTCAGATTCTTCGTGTGTAAACAGCACGAGTAGTGTGGTGATTAATTCCGGGCAGTCTGCTGGACTTTTTTATTTTAAAACTTCTACAAGTGGAAGTTTAACCTTGAGTGCGGACAATTCAGGTGGACTCACTACAGCGACTAAAAGTTTGACTGTCGATCCTCTGGCCTACTCAAAAGTTGTTCTTACAAGACCAGCGCTCTCGGCGGGAAATTGTACAGCGATCAGCGTGACGTTAAAAGATTCTTTGAACAATACTTCTCTTGCGACTTCAGCAGTGGGAGTAAGTTTGTCTTCAGGGGGATCGTCTGCATTTTATTCGGCAAGCAATTGCCTTGGCGGAACGATCACATCGACAACGGTTGCTTCAGGACAATCCAGTTCAACTTTTTATTTCAAAGATAATGTTGCCGAAAATTTAACGATAGGAGCGACATCAACAGGATTGACGTCCGATTCATGGAGTACAGCCGTTGCATCGGGAAGTAACAGCATATTGATGATGAGTGGGCTTGCGACAACTTCAGTTGGAAGTTGTACGGCCTATGATTTGAATCTAGAGGACGCTCAAGGGAATTTGTCTCCGGCAAGCAGTTCATTCTCGATTAATTTTTCAGGGCTATCAAGTGCCAAACTTTATTCTGATGTAAATTGTTTGAACAATATAAACAGCATCACTCTTGCACAATCTGCTTCTTCAACTCAGGTTTATTTAAAAAGTAGTGTGGCCGAAAATATTACGATTAGTGCGACTTCCGGTGCACTGGTCGCAGCTTCAAAAAGTGTTTCATTGATTGCCGGTAGTTCAAATAAATTGGTTATGAATGGAATAAGTACTGCTTCCGCTGGAAACTGCAGTGCCTTCCCAATAGAAGTGCAGGACAGTTTTGGAAACCCGATTGTTCAAGGCTCACCAGTCAGTGTGACGGTCTCTGGAAATACGTCTGGAAGTTTTTATTCTGATTCCGGTTGTACATCGGCGACATCGACAGCGACTATCAACGCCGCTGCTTCTTCAACAAGTGTATGGTTCAAATCAAATGTCCCAGGGACACAAAATTTGCTTTCTCAGGCCTCTGGTTTATTTGATGGTTCAAAAAATCTAACGATCAATCCGCTCGCTCCTTCTAAATTGGTAATGACGGGATCATCAACAATTTCAGTCGGAGTGTGTACGGCTTACTCCATTACACTGCAAGACACTTTAAACAATTTGTCTTCTGTTGGCAGCAGCAAAACATTAAATTTTTCCGGAGCGGGGTCAGGAGCTTTTTATTCGGACAGTAGTTGTTCGCTTCCTGTGGCCAGCATTTCACTGACGAGTACTCAAACTCAAGCGCAAATTTATTACAAGGCGAGTGCGGCCTCTTCCGTCAATTTAACTGCTGATGACAGCGGTCTTCCTGATCTAGTGGCCTCTACTGTCGGAGTCACTGTCAATGCGGCAGCAACGAGTACATCGCTCGCTTTAAAGATAAGTGGAGCAACAAGCATCAACACAAATATATGTGTTCCTTACGCTGTTATGGTCACTGATGTTTCCGGCATGTCATACAATGTAACGAGTAACATGACTGTGACCATGGCCGGAGCGGGAACAGGAACGTTCTATTCAGACAGTGGATGTACATCTGCTCAACCAACAGTGACTGTGACGAATGGAACGAGCATGTCTTATATTTATTATAAGGCGGCGAGTGCACAAAATTTAGTTTTTTCTGCAACCGCAACCGGTGCGAGTGCAAACACACTTCCTGTTGCGGTTGCAAGCAATACATCGACGAGTGGAGCGAGCCGATTAACGATCGCAGGAAGTACTTCTATCCTGACGAACAATTGTATTCCTTATGTCGTCTCTGTTGCCGATGCAAACGGAAACTCGACAAATGCTACAGCAAATACAACAATTACACTTTCAGGTGCTGGTAACGGTGATTTTTATACAGAGAATACATGTACAACATCGGCCGCAGGAAGTACTTCCGTTAACTCCGGATCAAGTTATACGACGGTCTTTTATAAAAATGCGAGCGTGCAAAATTTAATTTTTATTGCTCAATCAGCAGGACTTTCTAACGGCACACTTTCTATCGGAGTTTCATCGACATCTAATGGGGCCACTTTTGGTCCACCGGTAAAATTAAGTTTCGTCGCTCAGCCATCGGCAGTCGCATCGACTAATGAAAATTTTGGTTCACAACCAATCGTTGCCATTCAAGATACAAATAATAATGTGGCGAGCTCTGCGGGAAGCACGATCACTCTTGCCGCCTATACTGATAGCAGTTGTACTTTATCAGCAGGGGCAGTCTTACAAGCGACGGCCAATCCTCTCAATGCAAATGGGGGGATCGCAAATTTTGCCGGCGTAAACATAACGAGTTCGATGACTGTCTACTTGAAAGCTTCTTCACCAGGACTCGCTTCAGCTTGTTCACAAGCAATTCAAATTTATCCAGCAGTTGCTTCAAAATTAAATTTCTCACAACAACCCTCAACGACTGCAATTGCAGGAACTAATTTTACAACTCAACCACAAGTCTCAATTCTCAATTACACAAATAATGTCGTAACAAACGCGACAAACTTAGTTTCTATCGCTGCGTACACTGACAGCACGTGTACGACTCCAGCTACGGGAACGTTTAATCTCTCTTCGAATAATGTGATTCCTTCAAGCGGTGTCGCAAGTTTCAGCGGAGTGAATTACACGCAAACGCAAACGATTTATTTAAAAGCAGCGGCCAGTGGATTAACTCCGGCATGTTCATCGGGAATCACGGTGAGTTCAGCGCCTTCTTATCAAATCGGAATTCAAAACCAACCGGCGACGAGTGGAAGAGTGGGTGATAATTTCAGCATGATTGCTCGCCTGTATGATACTTATGGAAACCTTGCACTCGATGCTCACACTATCACATTAACAGCGTACAAATCTTCTAACTGTACGGGAGCAACTAGTACGATCACTGGTGGAAGTGTGACATCGACTTTAGGAACGGCCGTTTTTTCTTCGATCGTTTTTCAAGAAGCAAGTACTATGTCTTTCCTCGTAAGCGATACGACGAATCCAAGTGTGCTCTCAATTTGTTCAAACGCGATGACTGTCGACGGAGGAACGCCGACGAAATTAAGTTTTTCAACTCAGCCTTCTTCTACCGGAAGAATTTATACATCACTAATTACTTCTCCTGTCGTGCAGGTACAGGACACTTATTCAAATTTAGTTAAAGCAGCGACTAATCAAGTGACGATCAGTGCTTATACGGACAACACTTGTTCAACTCCTGCAGCGGGAATATTGTCGGCCGGAAATTTAACACTCGCTCCTTCACAAGGGCTCGCGACGTTTTCGACAGTCTCGTATACACAAGTCCAAACTATTTATCTCAAGGCCACTTCATCGGGACTCACATCGGTCTGTTCAAGTGCCATTGCTTTGGCCGGTTTACCTGCAAAGATTGTGACAAAAAATTATACGACATGCGCGACGATCAACGGAGGTGTATGGTGTTGGGGAACTAATAATTTTGGTAACGGGAACGGAACTCTTGGTGATAATGCTCAAGTGAAACAAACACCTTTTCCTTCAGCTGTTGTAGGTGTTGGAGGAACTGGTTATCTAACAAATATTACCGATGTTGCTTTAGGGGATTATCACGGTTGTGCGCTTTCTTCTTCGGGAAGCGTTTATTGTTGGGGATACAATGCTTATGGACAGTTGGGTGATAATACAAATACTGATCGAATGATGCCTGTGCAAGTTGTAGGTCCTGGCGGCGCTGGATATTTATCAAATATTGTCGCCATCACTGCAGCTTCTTCACAAACTTGTGCTCTTAATAGCAGTGGAACAGTTTATTGCTGGGGATTCAACAGTTATGGGCAACTAGGTGATGGAACTACGACAACTCGTTATCTTCCAACATATATAACGACAGGTATAGTCTCTGTGAGTACAGGTTCTTCTGGTAGCGTTGGACACACGTGTGCAGTGACAACCACGGGGAGTGTGTATTGTTGGGGATACAACGGCTATAACCAACTAGGGGATGGAACGACAACACAACAAACTTCTCCTGTGCAGGTAAAAGGTGTGGGAGGAGTAGGATTTTTAACGGGGATAAGTTCAGTAGCTACTTCTACCAATGGAGGTACTGATCATACTTGTGCGATGACAACGACGGGAAGTATGTATTGTTGGGGTTACAATGGTTCTGGGCAAATTGGAGATAATACTGCCATCAGTAAAACTTATCCAACACAGGTAAAAGGAATTGGTGGTGTTGGAACCTTATCCAACGTCGTTGCTATTTCACTAGGAAATGGTTTTTCTTGTGCCCTTCTTAGTGATGGAACAAGTAATTGTTGGGGAAACAACGGAAACGGAAATCTCGGTGACAACACAGCAACAAATCGATTCGTTCCTGTTCAAGTAAAAGGCGTTGGTGGTGTAGGAACTCTTGCGAATCAAATTGCTGTTTCGGCAGGAATCAATACGACATGCTCTTTAACTAATGCTGGGGCCATGTATTGTTGGGGATACAATGGTTCTGGTCAAATCGGTGATCAAACACTCACTCAACGATCTGCTCCTGTACAAGTGAAAGATGCAATCTATTCAATGTACTCTTCTGTCTCAACTGGAACTTATACAAGCTGTGGAATTTTGCGCGAACAAGTTTATTGTTGGGGATATAATAATGTCGGTCAAATCGGTGATGGAACAACAACAAATCGAAATATACCAACTTTAGTTTCTTCGCTTTCGGGAGTTAAGGCCGTCTCAGTGGGAGATCAACATACTTGTGCTCTCTTGAAGACGGGAAGCATGTATTGCTGGGGCTACAATAGCAACGGACAGTTGGGAAATAATACAACAACAAATTCATCGACTCCGATTCAGGTGCAAGGAGTGGCCGGTACTGGCTATCTTGCAAATATTGTTTCGATCTCTGCAGGTCAACTTCATACTTGCGCTGTAGATAGTTCCGGCAATGCTTATTGTTGGGGATACAATGGTCAAGGAGGTCTGGGAGATAATACAGTTACTGGCCGCACCACTCCTGTTCAAGTTCACGGTGTAGGAAATGCAGGGAATTTAACAAATATAATTTCGATAAGCGCAGGTTATCGTCATACATGTGCCGTGAGTAGTGCTGGTGTTGCTTATTGTTGGGGATACAACAACGCTTATCAATTAGGCGATGGAACATCAACGAATTCATCTGTTCCTCTAGTGCCGTCAGGTCTTACAAGCGGAGTCACTGCTATTTCTACAGGATTTTATTCAACATGTGCAATTAAAAGCGGAGCTGGATACTGTTGGGGAGGAACAACTCAAAGTAATAGTTCTAGTAATGTTAACTATTCGTCTACACCTGCAGTCTTATGGAGCTCCGGAGTTACAAGTATCGCTGCTGGATCAGAACTTCTCTGCGCAGTCGTAAATCAGAAAGTGAATTGTTACAATGCTAGCGGTAGTTATGCCTATCATTCGGCCGGAACTAGTAACGTTTTGAAAGACGTTCTCTTTGTCACGGCGACTTCTAAAAATTATGGTTATCCTACGATCTGTGCTCTTCGAAATAATGGAGTCATTTATTGTTGGGGATACGATAACAATACTTCTCCGTTTAATGGAGGAACGGCTGGTTCATCTACTTATCCAACTGTCATTTCTCTTCCCTCTGTTTCCGGAAATCAACACACAATCGTTTCCACTGGTGAAACACATTCATGCGGTATTTTAAACGGTATCACTCAATGTTGGGGAACAAGCAACGTCGGTGCCCTTGGATCAGCCATTTCGTCAGCACTCACTCCAAGCACGGTTTTGTTGAATGCAAACTCTTCAACACTTGCCGGACAGATGACTTTAGGAGCAGGTGGATCACACAACTGTTCTCTTTCATACGCCGGAGAAGTTTTTTGTTGGGGAGACAACACTTACGGAAAATTGGGAAATAATACAACGACGTCATCGAACAAAGCAGTTCAAGTTGTAGGTGTCGGCGGAACAGGAACGATCGCGAACGTCAGTGGACTCGCTGTCGGTTATCGCCACAATTGTGCGCTCTCTGGAGGTTATATCAATTGTTGGGGGAATAATACTTACGGACAACTCGGAATCAACTCCACGATGTCGATGGCCGCACCTATTCAAGTTGTCGGCGTGGGAGGATCAGGAAATTTAACCGGAGCTACACAAGTCGTTGCCGGCCGCTATCATACATGTGCACTCGTTTCAGGTTCAGTTTATTGCTGGGGAAGTAATCTAAATGGACAACTGGGAGCAAACAGCGCGGCTACACAATCAAATACACCGTTACAAGTTGTGAGTGTTTCCGGTGTTGGTACATTAAACAATGTCACAAGCATCGCGGCCGGAGCTTATCATACATGTGCCCTTGCAGGTGGAATCATTTATTGTTGGGGAGCAAACTCAGGCGGACAACTCGGAAACGGTTCTATTCAAGATTCAAGTTATCCAGTAGGAGTTATGAATTCTGGTTATGTCACTCTCACAGGTGTGACATCAATCAGTGCAGGTTATCGTCACTCGTGTGCGACCTCAAGTATCAATGAAGTATTGTGTTGGGGAGCTGGCTCTTACGGACAGCTCGGAGAAAATACGACAGCTGATCAAAGTGTCGCAACAAATGTTGTAGGCGTTGGTGGCGTAGGAAATTTAACAGGTGGAGTGATCGCCAACGGTTCGTCGGGAAATCACATGTGCTCAATCAGTACGGATCAAGCGAATATTTATTGCTGGGGTCTTGGTTCCAGCGGACAAATCGGTAACGGTACAACTCCTGCTGCGCAGTTGTTGCCAACACCGGTAACAGTGACATCGCAACCTTATTTGATGGTGAAATAATGAAAAAAAAGGGAATTATTTTTTTTATCGTGAGTGTGGGAATGATTATTTTTTATTTTCAAACCCGCGTGCGCGTGACTGAAGAATTGTCCGGGATGGGATCAGGTGCAAAGAGTGGTCAGATTGTGGTCTTTGATTATCAGGGATTTTTATACGATTCAAAAGCAGAGCGAGGCTTCGGAAAATTATTCGACTCAACTTATCGTCGTCATACACCTATGCGAGTTCAACTTGGAAACGATCAAATTATTCCCGGACTGGAAAAAGCCTTGCTTGGAATGAAGGTCGGTGCCCAAAGGCATGTCATCATCGCTCCCTCGATGGCCTACGGAAAAAAGGGAGCAGGAGAGGGTTTAATTCCATCCAATGCCACTCTCGTTTATCAAATAGAAATGCGTTCGATAGAATAAGCGAAAACGATATTCGCGGATTGGTTCAATGGAGGAACCTTGAAATTTTTTGTTGTAAATTTTCTTTTATTATTTTTTCTGAGTTGCAATCCGGCCTTTGCTGGAAATTATCTTACTTTAAAATATGCGGCAAAAAAAGGCGATTCGCTTAAAAGCATCATGCTTTATTTTATTAAAGATGGTGTTCCTCCAGATTATTCCAATGATTCTATAAAACTCACAATAAGAAAAAATCCATCGATTAAATCCTGGAATCCGTTTGTTGAAGACGTGAAATTTAAATTGTATCTCTCTCCGGAGATCGTTAATTTAAAAAAATACAATGGCTATTACATCGAAGCAAAAGAAAGAGACGTTCATCACCTGAGCGTTTTCACCATGCCCTCAATTGGTTTTTATAATCAATCAAACAATAACGGTTACTCCGTCAAATACAATCAGATCTCATTACTTTCCCTGGGAATCGGTTATCGCTACACTCCTTATAAAAAATCTTATGAGATGAGCGCGAGTCTTTATTATTCCGCGATCTCGTCGACTTCAAACCAAATCAGCAGAACCGGAAATTCTTCCGTTGATATTCCAGGAGAGTACGGAGGGAATTTGTATGGAATTTATCGCCCTGAAGTGAGTCAGTTCTCTCTTTTTTCAGGAATCGATTATGAGAGTTTCTCCAGTTTTAATCTGCAGTATGTTTTAAATAATGATGTCGTTGTCGTTGATACAAATAATATTGTCTATCTCACTCTCGGCTTTGATCTTCATCCAAATTTTATGGAGAAATTGAGCTTGAGAATGTCGCTTTCTAAAAGTATTTTTTCAAATTACTCCAGTGCAAACAGCAGTACGACTAAGGTGAATATTTCCGGCATTAAGTACATGCTGTTTATCAATTATATGTTCAATGAAAAATGGTCGGCAGGAGCAATGTTTAAAGGTCACAGTTTTTCAGGAGACAATGATTTGTCTATCCAGCGATTTGGTGCCGGTGTCACATACACTTTTTTCTAAAGATTGCTTCGCCCTTAAAAGTCCATTCATGCAATTTTGTTCCGATAATTTTTTTAAATCCACCAGACTAAAAAATATTATGAATCCAATAGGGTGAACTGGCTTTCTCTTTGCTAGTTGAACAGTTGGAAATTTTTTAAGGAGAAAATAATGGCAAAAAATACATCGGATATATTGGTTGATACATTAATTGAATGGGGAGTCGAAGTTATTTTTGGAATCCCTGGTGACGGAATTAATGGAATTATTGAGTCTTTAAGAAAAGCTCAGGACAAAATACGTTTTATCCAGGTACGACATGAAGAATCTGCAGCGTTTGCAGCTTGTGGTTATGCAAAATTTACCGGCCGATTGGGAGTTTGTATTGCCACATCCGGCCCGGGCGGAATTCATCTGCTCAATGGACTCTATGATGCAAAATTAGACGGCCAGCCAGTTCTAGCGATCACTGGATTGCAATATCACGATCTCATTAACACTCGAACTCAGCAGGACATTGAACTCGATAAACTTTTTGAAAACGTTTCAGAATATAATTGCAGAATAATGGGACCGGCGCATGTAAAAAATGCGACGGAGCTCGCTATTAGATGTGCTCTTGAAAGAAGAGGTGTCGCTCATATTACTCTTCCAGTAGATATCCAGGTTCAAGAACACATGGAGCGCAGTGATCGAAATATACCCAAGCACACTCACTTCTCACCATCCTTCAGTGGAAAAGTTCCAAACGAAAACAGTATTATTGAATCGGCAAAAATTTTAAATGAAGGAAAAAGAGTAGCTATTCTCGCAGGGAGAGGAGCTATAGAGGCCACTTCTGAACTTGAAGAAATTGCAGATCTCCTTGGAGCTCCCATTATAAAAGCATTGCTTGGAAAGGCCGCAGTACCGGATGATTCTCCTTATACAACAGGAGGAATCGGATTGCTTGGAACTAAACCCTCGGCAGAAGCGATGAAAGAGTGTGATACGTTATTAATTGTAGGCAGCAGTTTTCCCTATATCGAATTCATGCCTAAACCTGGTCAAGCAAGGGCCGTTCAAATTGATATTGATGCTACTAGAATCGGTCTTCGTTACCCTGTCGAAATCGGTCTAATCGGAGAAAGTGCTGACACTTTAAAAGCACTAATCAAATTCATTAAACCGAGAACGGATAAATCGTTTTTAGAAAAAGCACAAAAAAATATGGATGATTGGCGGGATCTCATGGAGGAGAGAGAAACAACGATGGCGAAACCAATGAAGCCGCAATTTATTGCTGCCGAGTTGGGAAAACGTTTAAAAGAAAATGCGATAGTCACTTGCGATTCAGGAACAATTGCTACATGGTGGGCCCGACACATTCCTGTCAAACGTGGACAAAAGCATAGCCTCTCGGGGAATTTAGCATCAATGGCCAATGGATTTCCTTATGCGATTGCGGCCCAAATTGCTTTTCCTGAAAGACAAGTCGTGGCCTTTGTCGGAGACGGAGGATTTTCAATGTTAATGGCAGAACTTGCAACTTGTGTGAAATATAAATTGCCGATAAAAATCGTGATCATAAAAAACAATTCGCTTGGACAAATTAAATGGGAACAAATTGTTTTTCTGGGAAATCCTGAATATGTCTGTGATCTACAGCCAATTAACTTTGTAAAGCTTGCTGAAGCTTTTGAAGTAACTGGAGTGACAATCGACGAACCTGAACAGTGTGCTTCACAACTGGATATTTTTTTAGATTCACCAGATCCGATTGTTTTTGAAGCGATCGTGGATCCTTATGAACCACCGATGCCTGCGGAAGTGACATTGAAACAAGCGGCGCACTTTGCTGAATCGCTTGCAAAAGGTGAACCTGAACGCAAAAGCCTACTTAAGACTGTTCTCATCGATAAAGTCAGAGAACTCACTTGATAAAAGGATTAATAACCTCTCTGCGTGTTGATCAAATTTTTTCCTTCATCTATTGTCCAGATATCAAGTCCAACAGTAGATTGTTCTGAAATATTACCAGCGGCAGAAGCTTTAAAAATATTATTTGTGGCCGGAGTTGATAGAAGATCGTTTGCCGTAACTTCCTTTGATGTGGCCCTCAGAAGATTCGTAGGAGCAATAGAGAAATTATCGTTTGCGCAGTTGAGATTTCGACTCCGTATCGCTTCTGCGCTCGTTTCTTCGTGAGCGGAGAAACCGACAAGGTAATAACCGCTCACCGGTTGTTCATAACCCAAATCTTCAATACAAGTGGCGTAAGTATCGTAATTGGCATGAGCTTCAACTTCAACTTTGTACATTTCAACGAGTTGTAATTTTGCTTCTGTCTGCTTGGTCTGACTTTGAAATTTTCTAAAATTAGGAAGAGCAATTGCACTAAGGAATCCGATAATACAAACGACCACCAGTAATTCCACCATTGTAAATCCGCGCATCCACTTTATTTCTGCTTCTCTTTTTTTTGCACCCATTAAAAAAGTGTAGAAGCAATAAAATTCTCCGCAATATTTTCTTTTTTATTAGAAAACAGAATCGTTGTTTCCTTATTTTTTTTGAAACATATTACACTTTTTTACTTTAAATCTATGACAAAAAAATATAGAGTTTTTTTCCCATGACTCAAAATATTGTGAAAAAAATTAATGCTGAATTCGAGCGAAGACAGGCGATTAATGCCAGTTATTCTCTTCGAGCATACTCCAAACATATGGGAGTGAGCGTCTCTATTTTATCCAGAATTATGAATGGAAAAATGCCCATGACGTTAAAACTTCTTCAGCGCATGTCTGTTCCGTTGTCGCTTTCGCCGGAAGATTTCGAACACTACGAAAAAGAAATTTCCCAACGGAAAAATACTCAAAGTACAGAGCGCGTTTTGGAAAACAGTCAACGCCAACTGCAATTTGAAGAATTTAAAGTTATTCAGGACTGGTATAATTTGGCGATTTTAGAAATGACAAAATTGCATAATTTTAGTCCCTCTGAAAAATGGATTTCTAAAAGATTATCTATTACCGAAGATGAAGCGCTCGCAGCTCTGGAGAGATTGGTTCGTCTCGGATTACTTGTTCAAAATGATGATGGTACTTTTCAGAAATCCGTTAATTATGTCAGTGTGATGCAACTGAATTATTCGACCGTTGCAATGAGAAATAGACAGAAACAAGTTCTCGCACGAGCATCGGCAGCAATGGATTTAGTGGATTATGAAAAACGCGACCAGAGTGCCATTACGCTAAGCCTGGATTCATCTCTTCTGCCGGAGATAAAATTAAAAATAAAAAAGATGAGAAGATCTCTGGCCAATTACATAACTAAAAACAGCAAAAAGAGAGATCAGGTTTATGAATTGTCTGTCTCTTTTTTTCCTTGGAGCGAATAAATTGAAAAAAATATTTTTTGTTCTTGTTGCGATCATTTCTTTTTCTTCTTATGCCAGCTCTGGAGACTGGAGTGAAACTCATGGAGGGGATGGTATCGTCTCTGAGTTTATTATGATTGCTCGCTCGTTGGTTGCAGAGATGGAACAAGACCCCATCACCTTTGATAAAGAGTTCACAGCAAATTTAAAACAATCTATCAATGAAACAATTGTTTCCTCTGCAGACAAACTGATTCTCAATGGCATCGAAAAAGATGCTGTTAATCATACGCTGGAAAAACCTTTTCAAATTGAAGTCAGCCGCAATCGTTGGTTGCAATATGAATCCTCAATTGAAACACAGGAAAAATTGGTTTTGCACGAGTATCTTTTTACTCTGCATATTGATGACAGCGATTATATTATTTCGAACTCTTTATATAGAACACTCATCGGCTTTCGCATGTCGAGAAGTGATGACAGTCGCTTAGGACCTTATCTTTTAAAAGGGGCCGAGAACTGTAATCTCGTCAAAACGAATTCTCTCATGTCTTTAGGAGTGAATTTAAATTACGTTGATGAAAATAATCGCAATGCTCTTTTTATGGCCGCATACTCTGGATGTGAAGAGCTTGTCAGGAAATTTTTGGATTTAGATGTACCGGATTTAATGACAAAAGATTCTTGGAGTGCCTGGTTCGCCACTTTTGTTGGAAGCCTTAAAAAAGAAAATACTCCCTTACAGCTGAAAAGATATTTGAATATCCTTTCAGCGTTTTTTGGTTACAACTTAGACACTGATATTGTTAAAGGCGCTATTTTTAATTCTAATTATTTTCCCGCTCAGGAAAATTATTGTAAAGGTCAGACGATGTTTATGCGCTCTTTGATCGGCATTAATTTTTACACTGACGAATCAAAGAGCAAGACGATAGTCATGAGAAATCTTAAAGTCGCCTCTTTATTTAAAAGAGAAGGTGCCAGCTTGGATTTAAAAGATGCTTGCGGAAAAACAGCAAACGATTACGCTAAAATGTACAATGTCGATTTAAAAAAATTATAAAAAAAGGGCCATCAGTTGATGGCCCTTTTTTTAATGTGTTTCAATTTTTGTGATTCTAATTTCACTCGCAAAACTTTTCTTAAATTCAACTTTTAATTCAGATGTTGTTCCTCCCGAACTAAAATTGTACTCGAGATAGTCATTTTCCATTTTTGTCGGTTTGCCTTTTAACGTTTTAATTAAATCTGGTGACATTCCCAAACTGAGTCCATAAATCGCAAGCTTTCCTTTAAAGGCAGAAGACTTCTCACAAATATTGTTCAAATGATAAGGCACACCTGAACCATTAATTGAAACAGCGTCGATCACATGTTCAGCGCCACCCATTTCCCCCGATTCAAATGCAATTGTCCCATTCGATGTTTTGTAACAAAGAACGTAGAGGCTTTCGCCAGCATCGCCTTGGTGGTAAATCTCTTTGCTTTTAAATTTTTCTTTAACTTCATTGAGAGTTGTTTTTCCGATCGTGATTCCTTGAATCGTTAAATCTTTGTCGGATAATTTTTTATTGATGGTGTCAGCAGAGTGAGCAGAAAGGATTGTGGAGAAAAGTAGAGTTGTGATCAGCATAGAAACTCCTTCGAATAAAAGAGGGCCTCAAAGGAGGCCCTCTTAAAAAAGTTTCTTAATTCTAAGCTTATTTCTTGATGAGATCAAAACCTTTTAAAAGCGTAATCATCTCTGTCGCAGCAGTTACTGGTTTATCAGCAACAGTCGCATTCAATTTACATGACCCAGCTTTTGGTCCGCTTCCAAAAATCTTTTTGTCTTTGCAAACAACAGTTGAGTGACATGATTTGAAGTCACACAATAATTCATTTCCTGGATGTGATTGATAGATTAAATCTCCGCGAGAGATTGCAGCTGTAATTCCATCAACACATTTTTTGAAATACGCTTTATCTTTTGCTGTTGAACATAACCAGTCAAAAGCAACTGCTTTGAAATCTTCTTTTGTCGAGTGAGAGTTAAGTGGACGTACAGATGGAAAACTCATAAGTGATGTGGCCATTCCTTTTTCGCAACGAGAGTCGCTGTTGTTATCAAAGTTACAGAAAAATTTATAGAAGCTTAGTCCGCCTTCATTAAAGACTCCCCAATAAGAAGAGTAGTTGTAACGAGTCGGCTTCATTCTCCAGCAAAGCCCAAGTGTACACGCGAGATTGTCGCCGTAGCTTTGTGTGTTTTGTTCAACGTAATTGTCTTTCGTCCAATCGTCTTCTTTGTACCAAAGTCCGTCAGACTCGATACGTTCGAAAACTGAACTTGTCAGAGATCCCGCAACCGGTATTTCTAAAACGCGACTTAATTCAGGGGCAACATTGAATCCGCTGTTACAGCTTGAAATTGTCATTGAAGCGTTTGGAAGAAGTTTTGCTTTTAATTTTGTGAGTGATTGAGTGAACTCAGTTGGATCAAACGCAGCGTCTGTCTTTCCAAGTTTTAATCCCCATGGAGAAGAGTGACCGTAGTAATCGATACTCGCGATTTGTGAAAGAGAGTTTAATTCCTTCATCAATTTATCAGCTGTGAATGTTTCTTTTACGGCCTTCACAACAGCGATGTTAAATTCGCTGAAGACTTGATCATCATCAGCACCTCTTACTTCCGGGCTGCTCACGATAACGACTTGATGGTTTGGCCAGAGTTGCTTAATGCGGTAAGCGCGTGCAACACCTGATTGGAAAAATTGATTTGAATCTTCTTTTGCAGCTGAACCGACGATGATGACGTGAGTGATTTTGTCTCCGTCAAACGTTGAATCTTCATAAAGACCAACGCGGTATTCGCCTTTGTACAGACCGGCGAACGAGCTAGTAATTGTTGTTAAAAAAAGCGTGAATAAGAAAATGATTTTCACTGAGAAACCTCTCTGTCGGTTTTGAAAAATGAGTCGAGAGGGGAAATCTCAAAAATTAAGCATTCCGTCAATCGAGTTTAACGTGTGTCTCACTAATAAAAGGCAAAAAAAAAGCGCCCTCTTTGGGGCGCCTTGTTAAGCAATGTTGAAGGGTCTTATTTCACTCCAGCTGAATTCAGCTGCTTTTGAACTTCGTTCGGATCGACCTTCGGAGCCTTGTAAAGTTCGACGGCCTTATCTGGATCTTTGCGAATGACAGCGACCGCCTGGTCTTTCATCCCGTTGATGGCAGAATCGCTCATTCCTGCTAATTGCTTTTGGGCCTTAACGTAATCGTCATTGGAAATTTTTCCCTCTTTCTTGAGCATCTCGAGTCCCTGCATGACATCGCTTTTAGACATCTGAATTCCTGCGAGAGGATCAGCTTCTACTTCGTCAGCGTGAGTGGGAAGAGAAAAAAAAGTGAGTGTGAAAAGGGCAAGAGCTGCGAGTGTCTTGATGAGCATTACGTCCTCCAAAGATTAAACTTTGCTAGGATATCACGGCTAAATAAAAGGGAAGAAAGAAGGCCCTAACTCCTTAAAAGACCACTTCTATAAAGCGGAAATCAAGAAGAAAGGTGCCCATAAAAATTGTGATTAAAGATTAGCGAATGAATCGTCGTATTTTACGTTGTGATAAACTTTTGTGACGTCATCGTCACCTTCAAGTAGATCAACCAGCTTCATGATTGTCTTAAATGTTTCAGCATCAATTTCTTTAAATGTAAGAGGAAGGCGTTCAAGACCAGCTTCTTCAGCTTTTACTTTAAGAGAATCGAGTTTCATTTGAATTGGTCCGAAAGACTCCATAGGACCTGTCACTGTGTAGAATCCGTCTTCAAGAACAACATCTTCAGCACCAGCATCGATCATATCCATTGTGAAATCGTCTTCAACTAATTTTCCTTCTGGAATTTCGAATACAGCTTTTCTCTCGAACACGAACTGAAGACATCCAGTTGTTCCCAGAGATCCACCACATTTGTTGAAGAAGTTTCTTACGTTCGCAACTGTTCTTGTTGGATTGTTTGTTGAAGCTTCAACGAAGATTGCCACACCATTTGGTCCGTATCCTTCGTAAGCGATATCTTCATATCCTTCGTCATCGTTACCAAGACCTTTTTTGATCGCGCGATCAATATTGTCTTTTGGAACGTTGTATTTTCTGCATTTTTCAAGAGCAATTCTGAGCATGAAATTGCTTTCAATTTCTTCTCCGCCTTGCTTTACGGCCTTCGTGACTTCGCGAAGACACTTTGTGTACATGAGCGATCTTTGTTTATCAGCATCACCCTTTTTTTCTTTAATGTTATTCCACTTACGTCCCATGTAATTTCCTTTCGTTTCCAAAATGTTTTTAGCGAGAATCAATTTAGCATTTTTGGTGGAATTTGACTAGGCGAGAGACATTTCAAAGTACAGAAAGCCGTCACTTTTATGAGTCAAATGGAATTTTTCGGCCGGGATTTGGTATTTGACACGATACTTCTCCAGGAGCTTAAGCATCTTGGTGTTACTCGTGTGATAGTCGCCGTAAAAATAATGAATGTTTTGTTTGATGGCCGCGCGAGAAAGTACTTCCAGCATTTCAAAACCGAGTCCTCTGCCGTGAAAAAGATCGATAATGGTAATAGCGAGCTCAGCGTATTCCGGGCGATTTTTATCGCGCACGCAACGAATAGAGCCGGCAGGTGAGGGACCGCTGCCTTTGTTGATGGCAACGTAGGCGAGGTGATCAATCTGATCGACTTCAGTAAAAAACTTTAATTCATTTTCTGTGAAATCTTTACGGGAAGAAAAAAAACGCTGACGACGAGATTCTGACGAGAGAAGAGCGAGACCCTCTTTCAGGCCTTCTTTGTCTTCGGGAAGAATCGCACGAATTTCAAATTCATCAGTAATCATCAGGCAATCATACTCATGAGAGTTGATCTTGGGCAACCGTTTGATGAAATTTTTTGTAATCGATGACACGCGTTCCATCTTCTTTGCGATGGAGAATATCGAGGAATATGTGGTTCTCTAAAATATCGCGTACGTGATAGTAGTGAGTATCAAAAATCGTTTGAGAAAACGTTCCGTCGTTACCGCTGACAATTGTGTAAAATTCATAATTCGTTTCTTGAATTTCTTTCAACGTTTTTCCGTAGAATGGACTCTCACTGTCGATGGGATGAAAAACACTCCAGCTAAAAGCAAAAACCGGCGAATAACTTTTTTGCAATTTGAGAGGAGCAAAACGCACGATTGGTTTATTTTCTTTCGTCATTGTCTGATAGATGTAATGCATTTCTATTTTGGCAGAAATGATTTGATTTGAACGGGCATTGGCCATGCGGAACATGAGCACATCTTCGCCGTCAAATTTTGTAAGCAATAAATTTTTTGAATAGAGGATTTTCGCCGATGGTTTTGAAAACTTTGCGAACACGAGTCCTGTTGTCACCGCCATCGATACGACACCAGTCATGATTTCGAAAACGACGATGAGATTTCCGTAAAGATTTCCCGGCGCCACTGTTCCGTAACCGACAGTCGAAAACGTTTGAACGCTGAAGAAAAAAGCTGTTTTAAAATCGTGGGCCGTGGAAGTGATACTTCCCGGCACCATTATGTAAAAAGCAGCGAAGATAAAATTGATCGTGATGAAAAAGAGAACATAGACGAAAAAAAGATTCAACCAACTGATCCTGAGCAGATTGTGGTAGAGGTCTTTATAGTGACCCTCTGGGGTATTTTTTTTAACGACCTTAAAAGAGGGTTTCGCCATTAGTTTTCTAGTCCTGTATTCCTAAATATTCATCGAATGTTTTTTCAACGTCGACGATACTTCCATCAGGTTGAATATCGATAATTCTGTTTGCTACTGTCTGAACGAATTCGTGATCGTGGCAAGAGAAGAGGAGAGTTGAATCCCACTTCTTTAAGCCTTCGTTCACTGACGTGATACTTTCAAGATCCAAGTGACTTGTTGGACCGTCCATAATGAGAACGTTTGGTGCTTCAAGCATCATCTTTGAAAGCATCATACGAACTTTTTCTCCCCCTGAAAGAACGTTGGTTTTTTTCAACGCTTCTTCACCGGAGAAAAGCATACGTCCTAAAAATCCTCTAACAAAAGACTCATCTTTGTCTTCAGAAAAATCGCGTAGCCAGTCGACTAAATTGTAACGTCCATCGTTGAAATAGCTCGAGTTGTCTGCAGGGAAATAAGAGCGTTGGACAGTTACGCCCCAAGTGATTGCTCCTGCATCAGGTTTTTTAACGCCTGAAAGAACATCCATCAAAGCAGAACAGGCCTGATCGCTTCCCAGAAGAACGATCTTGTCTGATTTTCTCGCCTGGAAAGAAATGTTTTTGAAGAGAACTTTTCCATCGACAGTAAGGGAAAGCTTTTCAACGTTAAGAACGTCTTTTCCAATTTCTTTTTTCGCTTTAAATGAAACGAATGGGTATTTTCTGTTCGACGGTTGAATATCTTCAAGCGTGATTTTATCGAGCATCTTCTGACGAGAAGTTGCTTGTTTTGACTTTGAAGCGTTCGCAGAAAAGCGCGCGATAAAGTCTCTAAGTTCTTTCATTTTTTCTTCTGTTTTCTTGTTCTGATTTGATTTTAGTGTCAGAGCAAGTTGAGAAGACTGGTACCAGAAGTCGTAGTTCCCAGTGTAGATTTGGATTTTTCCGAAATCGATGTCGGCCATGTGAGTACACACTTTATTCAAGAAGTGACGGTCGTGGGAAACAACGATAACTGTGTTTTGGAAATCAGCGAGGAAGTTTTCTAACCAGTGAATCGCTTTCATGTCCAAGTGGTTGGTAGGCTCATCCAGAAGAAGAATGTCTGGTTTACCAAATAGCGCTTGAGCAAGAAGAACCTTAACTTTTTCTCCACCGTTCAGCTCTTTCATTTTCTTCGAGAGAAGATCGGCACTAATTCCCAGACCAGAAAGCATCGTCGCTGCTTCTGATTCCGCTTCCCATCCGTTCATTTCAGCGAAAGCTCCTTCGAGTTCAGCGGCGCGAAGTCCGTCTTCGTCGCTGAAATTTTCTTTCGCGTAAAGAGCGTCTTTTTCTTCCATCACTTCGACGAGTTTTTTATTACCCATGATAACAACTTTTAACACTTCAACTTCTTCGTAAAGAAAGTGGTCCTGCTTTAAAACTGAAAGGCGTTGACCTGGAGTGATAAACACACTTCCCGTTGTCGTTGCCACTTCGCCTGAAAGGATTTTAAGGAACGTCGATTTACCAGCACCGTTAGCGCCGATCAGTCCGTAACAATTCCCCGGAGTGAACTTAATATCCACTTCTTCAAAAAGTTTGCGGCCACCGAAACGAAGACCAACATTTTGGCAAATAATCATAAAAATCCTCTATTTTCTAAAAGTACGAAGTTATCAATTTTGAATATCTCTTTTTAGACCGAATGAGAGAAAATGTCAGGGCTTTTTCTAGCGGATTTTTGGGAACTTAGTGCGAATAGAAAAAATTTAGGGGTAGACGCCAAGTAAACTACTCAGATAAACCCGTTAGACTCACTTAAAAACAATTAGACTCAGGGGGTTAGACCTATGCCTACGAGAGATAATGAAAAGGTGGAAGAAAAAGTGACTATTGATTTTGTTCCTACACAAGAAAGCGGAAGACTGGCGGTAGAGCGCGCCCGTCGCATTGTCCGTGAAAATAATGAAGTCATCGCTAAACTAAAAGAAGATTCCAATATTCAAGTGGATGAATTGGATACTTTCCACGAAGCCCAAAATTTTTCTTACGAAGACTCTTATGCTTTTGATCTTTATAAAATAAAATCTAGTAACGGTATTAGTGATTTTTTTAAAGATATCTTCGGCGGATTCTAAACGCCGAAAATTTAGGAGCAAGGACGTGTCTAAGAAACAAAAGAAACCAGCAAAAAGCCATTTAACAGCAGAAGAAAAAAAGAGCGGCAAGACGGCCCTTTATATTCTTGTTGCTATCATTGTGATTGGTGGGGCCTTAGGCCTTTACTTCACGGACGTAATTAATAGCTAAGATTTAGCATTTCAAAAGGACATTTAGTGAGTGAACTAAAAATCGGCCAGCGCTTCATGAGCGAGACTGAGCCTGAGTTAGGCCTTGGCATTCTGTCGATGGTCGAGAATAAAATTATCAAAATTTCTTTCCCAGCAAGCAAAACAGAGAGAACTTACGGATCAAAAGGTGCGCCTATCAAACGCGTGATCTTTGCGGTCGGTGATGAAATCACTCTGCGCTCGGGAGAGAAGCACACAATAGAAGAAACTGTGGAGCAAGATGGTTTGATCGGTTACAAAGTAAACGATCAAACTATATATGACGAACGCGATCTTTCCGATACGATCAGTTTCAATAAACCGGAAGAGCGCATCTTCAATGGCAATATCGATACCGAGACGCTTTTTAATTTGCGTAATATTACGCACTTTCATAAAAACAGAATCACGCAAAGTTCAGTGCGCGGATTTGTCGGTGGAAGAATGGCGCTTCTTCCTCACCAGTTTTATGTGGCGAAGTCGATTGCGGATCGACCGATTCCACGCGTGTTACTTGCTGATGAAGTAGGACTTGGGAAAACGATTGAAGCAGGCCTTGCTCTTCACCATTTGATTTTAAGTGAACGAGTGAAACGCGCATTGATCGTCGTTCCAGATTCACTTGTGTATCAGTGGTTCGTAGAGATGATCAGAAAATTCAATCTCACATTCACAACGCTTAATCAGGAAACGCATTTAGAACCGGAAACTAATCCGTTCGTCGATAATGATTTTGTCATCGTGAACATCGGTCTTCTTAAAGGAGCTGAGATGGCGCGTGCGATGATGGACCAGGCCACTTGGGACATCATGATTGTCGATGAAGCTCACCAGTTGAAATGGACGAATGATCAACCGTCGATTGAATATAAAATCGTCGAGCGTATTGCGAAGAAGAGTAAAGGACTTTTGCTTTTAACAGCGACTCCGGAACAGTTAGGACTTGAAGGACACTTCGCTCGTTTGAAACTTTTAGATCCGGCACGTTTTTATGATTATCACAAATTTTTAGAAGAATCCGCTCACTACGATACGATCGCAAGACAAGCGCGTGAATTAGTCGCTAAAAAAACTCCTGAAGCTGATAAAGAGATCGCGAAGCTGCAAGACATGCACGGAACGGGAAGAATCTTTTTTAGAAACACTCGTGCGCGCATGGGAGAACATTTTTCGTTTTTTCCAAAACGTGTTCTGCATCCGTATGCGCTCGAAAGTAAAAAAACAAAAAATTTAAGTCTGGAAGATGAAGAGGCAATCGGGCCGAGTTTTGCTTTAAAACTTGAATGGCTTGTGGATTTCCTTTCGAAAAACAGAACCGATAAAATTCTTTTGATCACTAAATCCAAAACAAAAGTTTTAGAGTTGGAGAAAGTTTTAAAAGAACGAATTGCAGGACTGAATGCAGGCGTTTTTCATTCGGGACTTTCATTTGTGGCCCGCGATCGCCAGGCCGCTTATTTCTCCGATCCGGAAGGAGCACAAATTCTTTTGTGTACGGAGATCGGAAGTGAAGGGCGAAACTTTGAATTCGCTCATCATCTGGTGCTTTTTGATTTGCCTTTATATCCCGATTTATTGGAACAAAGAATTGGGCGTCTCGATCGCATCGGTCAGACGAGCGATATCAATATCCACGTTCCTTACGTTTTAAGTTCATACGAAGAAATTCTTTTCAGCTGGTATGATCAAGGGCTCAATGCTTTTGCTCAATCGGCGAAGGGAGCAAGTCTTGTTCATCAACAACTGCAAACATTGCTCGAAGAGTTTTTAAGAGCTCCGGAGAAATGTTTAAGTGGAGATAATATTCTTGCCCAATTTATTTCGACGACTCAAAAAGAGTACGCAGAAGTTGTGAAGAAACTGGAAGAGGGAAGAGATATTCTCGTCGAGCTGAACTCTTTTAATGAAGAGCGCGCTTATGAACTCATTAATGAAATTAAAAAATTTGATGAAGAGACAGCGCTTATCAATTATATGAGCGAAGTCTTCCAGGAACTCGGTGTCGACATCGAAGATATTGAAGACAATGTTTTTTATATCAGACCGAGCGATAATATGTATGTGCCGCATTTTCCAGGATTGCCGAGCGATGGAATTCGCATTACCTACGATCGCAAAACGGCACGCAGAAGAGAAGATGTGGAATTTCTCACATGGGATCATCCGATGGTTGTCGGAGTGATGGACCTCATTCTCTCAAATACATTCGGAAATGCGACAGTGATGATGAGAAAAAAAGCGGGGTCTGCAAAAACATTTATCGAAGCGTATTTCAAACTCTATGCTGTTGCCCCAAAAAATTTATCGCCTGAACGTTATTTTCCTCCGACGCCGATTCGCGTGTTGGTCGACAGTACCGGCGAAGATTTTTCAGAGAAGTGGAGTAAGGAAGATATCGATGAACGTTCAGCAATGGCCGATCCAGAAACAGTAAAGAAAGCAAAAACGCTTCCGAAAGCGGCCGTGCAAAGAGTTTTAAAAGAAGCTCATGCTCATGCACTTAAAAAAGCAGAAGTGCTCAAAGAAAACTACAAGGCCGAGATGATGGCAAGACTTTCAGCTGAGAAAGAACGTCTCGTAAGACTCAAAGAAGTAAACCCTGTTGTTCGCACGGAAGAGATCGATGCACTGACGATTCAGATGTTGATGCTCGGAAAGAGTTACGCCAATGCTGACGTTATCCTCGATTCAGTAAGAGTGATTTTTTAACTATTGAAGAGCCCTTCTGACTGGAGGGCCTTTTTCAACTCATTCAACATATCCAGACTGTAATTTCCGAGTTCGTCGATCATCATCTCTTTTAACGTCTGTATTGGAGTTGTTTTGTTGGCAATCATACGTTTGTCGTAGTTATTCACCATTGAGAGAATTTCTTCAAGCTTCGTCAGTTTTTTCTTCTTATTAGGTCCCAAACCACTCAAGACTTCTTCGTGATTCGTAACGAGATCAAGAATGACTTTATTCACGTAAGGCTTGTCCTGTAGAAGCGACATCGCATCTTTGCAGTGAAGATAATAAACGCGTTTGTCATCGTTGCTCAGAAGTTTTTTAGGTTTGTAGAAGAGGGGAAGATCGTTTTTGTTCATTTGCGGAATACCGATATCGTGAATGAGAGCGGCCGTTCCCAGATCATCCATTTCTTGTTCGCTACAACGGCAATGTTCTGCGATTTTTACAGCGAGAGCACAAACATTGAGTGAGTGTTTAATGATGTCTTCGTTTTTTTCGACTTTTTTTCCGAAGATCTTTTTCAGCGTATCCGGATTTTTTGTAATGACTTCGCGCAAGCTCTTCGCTGCGTTTTCCGTCATACGGTAAGCACTTTCACTTCCAGGATTTTTTTGCATTCTTTCGACAGCGCTTGTCGCGGCACCTTCGGCCATATTTACTTTTTCTTCGACGTTTATATTCGGATCGCTGAGCACTTCCGCGAGAAGATTATCGAGAAATTTTTGATAATTCGTTTCATCAGACTCGGTAATATAAAATTTAGCGATTTTTTGGACTTTGAGTTTTGTGTATTTCTCTTCAGATAATTGTTCGCCTCTTTTGACGTAACAAAGATATTGTTCTTTAAAATGAATATACAAATCGAAAGTTAAACTCTTGAGAGGTTTTACTGTCGTAATACGCAATGGAGTGAAGTCCATGATTTTAAATCCTAAAACGGTTTGAGAATTTCTTAATTTTATGACAATTGTAAAAAAATTCAATTTGGTTTTAAGAGGAAAAATTTACTAAAGCTTTTATGGGGAGTGGCATTGGAAAAAACCGGATCAAAGCAGATTAATCGGACTTTTCTTCAGAGAAAAGAGAGTGCCAAAGGCCTTCGTTCTACGGTAGAGTGAAGGCTTAAAAAAACCACGAACTTTAAAATTAACAGAGCGAAATGTTAGTTTTTTATTTACTCCTATAGGACGAAATATGATCAGTTTCAATAGCGTTTCAAAACATTACGGCGGACAGATTCTTTACGATAACGCCTCTTTCATTTTGCGCCCGGGAGACAAAGTTGGTCTCGTTGGTCCAAACGGTGCGGGTAAGACAACTGTATTCCGCATTCTCATGAAGGAAGAAGGTTTTGATGGTGGGACAATCACTGTTCCGGAAAAAGTACGCGTAGCTTACTTTTCACAGAACATCGGTGAGATGAAGGGAAGAACGGTTATCGAAGAAGTTATGAGCGGAAGTGCAAAAGCTTCTGAGCTTGCTTCCGAGATGAGAAAAATTGAAAAGCAACTTGAAGGCGATCTCGATCCGGATGAAATGGAAAAAGTTCTTATCCAATTGGGTGATTACCAGACAGAATTTGAAAAGCTAGGCGGATACGATCTCGATGTTCGTGCAAAAGAAATCATCACTGGTCTTGGAGTTATGCCTTACGATCACGATCGCGACGTAGGACTTTTCTCGGGTGGATGGAGAATGAGAATTGCGCTTGCAAAAGTTCTTATTCAACAACCTGATGTTATGCTGATGGACGAGCCTACCAACTATCTCGATCTCGAGTCGATCATCTGGCTTGAACAATGGTTGAAAGATTACAAAGGCGCTGTTCTTATGACTTCGCACGATCGCGATTTCATGAACGGTATCGTTAACAGAATTATCGAAGTCGCCAACAAAACGATTACGACTTATACAGGCGATTACGACTACTACGAAAAAGAAAAAGAAATCAGAAAGGTTCAACAAATTGCTCAATACGAATCTCAACAGGCAATGTTGCAAAAAGAAGAAGAATTCATTGCGAAGTTTGCAGCTCGCGCTTCTCACGCAGCTCAAGTTCAATCGAGAGTTAAAAAAATTGATAAGATTGAACGCGTAGAACTTCCACCTGAAGATGTCGTTATGGATTTCACATTTCCGGTTCCTCCGCGTGGAAGTAACGATGTTGTAATAATGAAAAACTTAGGGAAGACGTGGAAACGCGATGACGGAACTCCTCATAAAATTTTCTCGGGATTAACTGCAACAGTAAATCGTCAGGATAAAATTGCAGTAGTCGGAGTAAACGGAGCAGGAAAGTCGACACTTCTTAAAGTTCTTTGCGGATTAACTGAAGCAACAGATGGTGAATCTTCTATCGGACCTAGTATTAAAGCAGGATACTTTTCACAGTTCTCTCTCGATCTTTTAGATCCGGAAAGCACGGTGCTTGAAGAAATTTCTTCTCGTCTTCCGCACGCTTCGAATGGTTTCATTAGAAACCTGCTTGCTGCGTTTTTATTCCGCGGCGACGATGTTGAAAAGAAAATCAAAATCCTTTCGGGAGGAGAAAAGTCTCGTGTTGTTCTTGCCACACTTATGGCGAATAACAACAACCTTCTGGTTCTCGATGAGCCTACCAACCACCTTGACTTAAAATCGCGCGACGTTCTTTTGAAAGCACTAAAAGAATTCGATGGAACAGTTATGTACGTATCCCATGATAGACACTTTTTGCACGGGTTATCTAATCGCGTATTTGAAGTAGATAAAGGGGGAATCAGAGTTTTCGAAAGTAACTTTCAATACTATCTTGATAAGAAAAAATCAGAGAATGCTTAATGAAAAAGAAAATTAATTTTTATTTTGATTTTCTTTCACCATACTCTTACGTGGCATGGACATGGGTGAGAAAAAATTGGGGAGAGTTCGAGTTCAATCTTTATCCTGTGAGCGTTCCGAACATTATCGCTCATTACGATACGAAGGGACCGGCGCAAATCAAACCAAAAAGAAATTATCTTTTTAGAGATCTTCTCCGTTATACGAAACTGCATAATATTCCTTTTACGACACCTAAAAATCTTCCGTTCAATTCGCTTTATGCTTTGAGGCTCGCTCTAAAAAGTGTTTCAGGTGCTCATCAAAAAGATTTAATCGATGCGATTTTTCGCGCAGGATGGGAAGAAGGTCAGGATATCGGAAGTGACGATGTTCTCAAACTCGTTTTGGAAAAACACAACCTCCCTGTAGATGAACTCTTTCAAAAAATGGAAGACAAATCGGCCCGCATGGAACTCAAAAACAATATCGAAGAAGGACTTAAAAAAGATCTTTTCGGTGTCCCTACCTTTTTTGTAGACGAAGAAATGTTTTGGGGAAATGATTCTATAAAGTATTTAGAAATGTATCTGGCGGGCATGGACCCTCTCGATCACGAAAAATACCAAACATTTTTAAACAAGCACCAATTCTAATAATAGACAGAGGGGATACAAATGAAAAAAATGTCAGTGCTTCTATTCGCGCTACTCGTTTCTATGAACGTTTTTGCGGCCAACCCAAAAATTACAATCAAAACAACAGCTGGAGATATTGAAGCTGAACTTTTCGAAGATAAAGCTCCAATCTCAGTAAAAAACTTTCTCGAATACGTGAAGAAAGGACAATACAAAGGAACAATCTTTCACCGTGTAATCAATAATTTTATGATTCAAGGTGGGGGATTTGATAAAGACCTTAAAGAAAAAAGCACTGGCGCACCAATCAAAAATGAAGCTGGAAACGGCTTGAAAAATGAAACGGGAACGCTTGCCATGGCGAGAACAAATGAAGTGAACAGTGCAACAGCTCAGTTCTTCATCAACGTTAACGACAACGGATTCCTTGACCACCGCGATGAAACTCCAGCGGGATTTGGTTACGCCGTTTTCGGAAAAGTAACAGCAGGAATGCCTGTGGTGAACAAAATTAAGATGGTTAAGACAGGAACTCGCGGACCTCTTGAAGACGTTCCTCTGGAGCCAGTAGTTATTTTAGACATCGTAAAAAAGAAGTGATAATTATAGCGAAACTGTGACGGAGAAAAACACATGCAAGTTGCTAAAAACAAAGTCGTTGGTATCGACTATAAACTAACTGACAACTCTGGAAAAATGATCGATTCATCGGCCAACCATGGACCGCTTTATTATATCCAAGGAACAGGAAGCTTAATTCCTACTCTAGAAGCTCAGCTTGAAGGAAAAAAAGCTGGCGATAACCTAAAAGTTCAAATTGCTGCAAAAGACGGATACGGTGAAAGAAACGATTCTCTTTGCCAACAAGTTCCTCGCGCTCAATTCGAATCTGCTGAAGGCCTAGAAGTAGGAATGCAATTCGAAGTAGAAACTGAACAAGGTGATCTTGTTGTTATGGTTACAAAAATCGACGGTGAAACAGTTACTGTAGACGGGAACCACCCACTTGCTGGAATGGATCTTAACTTCGACGTAACAGTAAAAGAAGTTCGCGAAGCTACTGCTGAAGAATTGGCCCATGGCCATGTTCACGGCGAGCACGGACACCACCACTAAGAAAAAATTCATGAACTATCTAAAGACTTTCCTTCCATTTCTCTTCGGAAATAAGAAAGGAAAGTCTTTGGATCTTCCGCTTCCGAATCCTCTCGACTGGTCAACTCTCTCTCTTGAAGAAGTGTTGATGTTCAAAACTCTTTCTCACTCTCTCAACTTTTATGTTCACGATCTTAATTTAAATTCACTTAAACCAAGTGATGTTTTTCATTTGCTGAATTTTCTCGAATTTATGAATGGTGAAGAGAGAAGAAGAATTGAAAGTACTTTTCCCAATGAACTTTCCTTGCTTCGAACAGCTCAATACGCGAAGCCTTTAACGAAAAATGAATTTCAGGAGCTGATCGATTTTCCTACTGGAAAACTGACGTTGTTTGCAATTCTTCATCACGATCGTACGAAGCCGGGCAAACTCGTTATCAGAAGGCCGGATGGTGGGTTCCACACGAAGAAGAATGGTGACGTGTGGTTTATTTCGATTCTCGGTTTGTCAGGGCGAGGACTTCCGTTTAATCACTCTAATGGATGTACACCGATGGGAGTGTTCACCATTGATTCCGTCATGCCTGAAGCGAATAAACAACATGAGTTTGGAAGGTATCGCAGACTCATCGTGAACTTTATTAAACAGTCTGAGAATGAAGAAGAGTTGTTGAAGCTCATTCCTCGTAATCAGCAGGGCAGTGACTGGTGGAAGCCTTCGCTCATAGGAAGAATTCTGGGAAGAAGTCTTCTGCGCATTCATGGAACTGGTAGAAAAAACACAAATATCCTCACGCCCTATTACCCTTTCGTTCCCACATCGGGGTGTCTCGCTACAAACGAATCTAGTTTTATGGGCCTTCAAGGCCTGCTTGAGACACATGATCAACGCCATTTATTGGATGCACTCATGGCGGCCTTGAATCTTCCTGCGTCCTATGAAAATGAGTCGAAAATTCACGGTCTATTGTATGTCGTTGAGTTCGATGGTACATATCAAGCACTTGAATTTAGAAGCTAGCTAAAAGGTTTTTTCATGTACATCTCAACGAAAAAATTTACAGGTTATCCCTGTACTCATCGCCAATGGCGAGATGAAGGACATTGTAGTTTTGTTCACGGTTACTCACGCGAGTTTATCTTTTCGTTTAAAGCAAAAACTCTCGATGAAAAAGGCTGGGTCATGGACTTCGGTGGATTCAAAGAATTCAAAACTTTTCTCGACGATCATTTCGATCACACCTTCCTCGCAAATGCAGATGATCCTGAACTTCCACTCTTTCGCGAGATGGATAAAAAAGGAATCGTGAAGCTTGTTGTTCTCGAGAACGTGGGAATGGAAGGAACTTCAAAATTTCTTCACCAAAAAATGAATGAATATTTAAATAAGAAAACTGGCGGGCGCGTTTATTGTTTTAGAGTAGAGACGAGAGAAAATGAAAAAAACTCTGGGATTTACGAAGAAGAGAAAAACGGATTTAGCGCAGTATAGGACTAACTATGATTGACCCAAAAAAAATATTAAAGAAAGTAACTCCAACTCCAATGATTGCGACAGATTTATCTGCAGCTGAAAAAAAAGAAAAAATCACTGCTCTTTTCACTGAGATCATGGAGACATTAGGATTGGATTTAACTGATGATTCTCTTAAAGAAACTCCACATCGTGTAGCGAAGATGTATGTAGATGAAATTTTCTACGGACTTGAGACGACATCATTTCCTAAAATTACTGTTGTTGATAATAAGTTTGATTACGATCACCCAGTAATGGAAATTAACATCGTGACTAACTCTCACTGCGAACACCACTTCGTTCCGATCATTGGAAAAACTCACATTGCTTATATTCCGAACAAAAAAGTTTTAGGTCTTTCTAAGTTGAATCGAATTGTAGACTATTTTGCAAAACGTCCTCAGATTCAGGAACGCTTGACTCTTCAAATCCACCAAGCACTTGTTGAGATTCTTGAAACACAAAACGTAGCGGTCGTTACAGATGCCATGCACGCGTGTGTGAAGACGAGAGGGATTAAAGACGTTACATCGATGACGAGAACGTCGAAGCTCTCTGGCGTTTTCCTTCAGGACAGCTCTCACAGAGTAGAGTTTATGAGCGCTATTCCTCGCGTTCAGGAAGTCATTTACTAGGCAAAGAAATCATTTCATTGCGCAAGCACGGTCCTCTTTTATAATGGTCTGAGGGGGCGCCGATGTTTAAAAAATTACTCTGTCTTTCACTTTTAACTTTCTCATTAAGTTCTCACGCAAAATATTTTATTGAACCTCATTTGGGATATATCGTTTCAGGATCGAGTGATCAGACTGGTGCTGAAACTTATTCTGGACCTTCGTTGGGAATTAAACTTGGTGGACGTGAAAAAGAAGTTGGATTCAACTACGGTTTTGATTTTAATCATTCCTCATACACGTACGCGAGTGGTGGTGGCGGAAGTTCTTCCAGTTCGAAGAGAAATGATTTTGGCGTTTTCCTAGGATACAACTCATCCAATCCCTATAGAATTTGGGCCGGCGGTTACTACACAAGATTATCTCTTGGGAGTGGTGATGATTATTACAGCGGATACACATTTGAATTCGGTGGTGGATATCTTGTTTCATCAAAAGTAAGTTTGAATGCTTATTATCGTCTTCCTACATTCAACAAATCAAGCATCGGCGGGACTTCGCAAACACTTAGTCCCGCAATCAGCAATCATGAATTTGTTATTGGTGTGAGCTTTCCTCTCGAAATGTAAAACTACTGATAGTTTTCAGCAGAGAACTCGCAAAGATAAGCGTTGTGCATTTCTTCCTGATTAAGATCAACTGTGCAACGAATTTTCTTCACGTACGTCACACATTTTCCTCCCATCGAACAATCCGAGAATTGAGCGTCTGGAATTTTGTGTTCGACTGTGTTTAGAAGTTGTTCAACAAAACGTCCTTCCTGAATTGGAGTTCCTTTTCCACCCATTTCTATTTCTGCATTCACAAAACATTTTACGCTTGGAAGACCACCTTTTGGTGAATCCGGAAATTCTGGATCTCTCGATAAACTGTCACATCTTAAATTTTCAATTTTTAATTCCCAAAGGCCTTTCGAAATTTCTTTTTGTTTGAAACCTTGATCAACGAAAGTTGCCATGAGTTGTTGAGGAATGGTGCGAAGGTCGTCGTCGTTGTTGTTGGCGTTGACACTGATAATTTTATCAGCGGCCAAGCTGATATTAGAAAGAAGAAAAAGTGAGATTAAAAATTTCATGAAGTCCTCCTAAATAGTTGAAGGAGAATTATCATGGGAGAAAACATTTTATAATGAGATTAATTTTATGAGAGTTATAACTTTAATAGTTAGATTGCGTGAGCTGTTCTAAATAATACGTTTGCTCTCTGAGATCATTGATCTGTCCTTCCCAATAAGAAGGTTGCTCAAAGAATGGGAGGGCATTTTTAAAGGCCGGATCGTCGAAACGTTTTGCAATCCACGCAGAGTAGTTAATCATGCGCAACGTTCTGAGAACTTCCGTCAAACGCAGTTCTTCAAAATTAAAATCTCTCATCGTCATATAAGATTCAAGCAGGCGAGAGCGAAGATTCTCTGCGTACTCATCGCGGCCTGGAAGCAGAAGCCACATATCCTGCACACAAGGACCCATGACCATATCGTCGAAGTCGATCAGATGAAACACGTCTCCGCGTTTGATGATGTTTCCTAAATGGCAGTCGCCGTGAATGCGTTGGAAGTGAATATTTTTAAAACTGTTTTTTGTGAGAGAATAAATATTTTCGAGAGTGCTTTTGTAAATTTTCTCAAGATGATTGGGAATAATTTTTTGATCGGTTAAAAAATCCAGATTCGATTTTAAATATACATCGGGAGTAAGTTTTAAACGATGTGGTGCTGTCTTCATATCGCCGACATTGTGAAGACGAGCGAGCAAACGCCCGACTTGTTCAATTTCTTCATTGGTGAATTCATCAGGAGCGCGGCCACCTTGTTTGTTGAAAACAGTGTAGTAGAGTTCGAGATCTTTTAATGTGAAAAGTGTAACGCCATCAAATTCAATTGGTGCAATAACGGGAACCTCGTATTCAACGAGATCGAGAAGGAAATCATGTTCTTCCTGGATCTGCTGTTTGTTCCAGCGTCCCGGACGATAAAATTTGATAATTTTAAAATGCTCGCTTGGATTGTCAGAATCGGATTCAATCTCGACTTCATACACGCGGTTTTCCATCGAGTTCATTGTGAGAACTCGACCAGTTGTTTTATAACCCAGGCTTTCTACCGTATCGAGTACGACCTCTGGACTGAGTTCGAAAAAAAATTGTGTTTTATTGGAACCCCAAAGGCTTGCGGCCATTAGTGGATCATGTGGTAAACTTCCAGCATTTCTTTTTTAAGAAGTTCCATTTTTTCTGGAACAGCTGGGTGGTTTACATCTTTTGGGTTGAGCAGATAGTTTTCAGCACCTTTCTCTTTTACCATGAACTTTGACTGCCAGATATTGTTCTGAGGCATGTTGATGTCTGAGATATATGTGAAGTCATTTTTGATTTCAGGTTTAATGAAATCCTGAATCGAGTTGAAGCTTTGGTCGTTGTAAATTTTCTTTCCGTTTTCAAGACGAGCGTATCCGCGAACAACGTAGTCGACGTAAACAACATCGCATTCAAATGATTCGAAAAGGTAGTTGATTGCGTTTAGTGGAATGATCTCTCCACAAGTCGCCACGTCGATATCCACGCGGAATGAACAGATCCCTTGAGGATCAGCAGCGTCCGGATACGTGTGAGCTGTAATGTGTGATTTATCCAAGTGAGCGCTTACTTGAACAGAAGGAATCGGTTCTCCACCGCCCTTGATGTCCGACATAAGAACCATTGTTGAAGCTCCAACTGGATCGTAGTCTTGAACTGAAACAGCGAGGATATTAGCTTCGATAATTTCAACGATTTTCTTTGAGATTTCCGCGATTCTATTCGCGTTGTATTTGTCGTGAATGTAATTTACGTATTGGGCCTTTTGTTGGTCATCTAGAGCAATGCAGAAATCGTACAGGTTAAAACTTAGGATCTTTGTTAGATTGTTAAATCCTGAAATTTTAATTCTCTCGTCTGGTTTGATTTTTGATTGAAACATACGACCCTATTTCCTTTTAACAAAGTGGTTGCATAACTAGATTTCACGAACTATCTATGTGTCACAAAACAAATAATGTGACAAATTGTTTCTTGGTTAGTCTGTAAAAATGTGGAGTTTTATGAGCGAAAATGTATTGGGAAATGAATGGTATTCAGAGCGCTATTTCCATAAGAACGTAGCGACTTCTTTTAAAATAAAATCAGTTTTGCACTCGGAGCAGTCGAAATATCAAAAGATTGACGTGCTTGAGACTCACGGAGTGGGCCGTTTATTACTCCTAGATGGAAAAACTATGGTTTCAGACAGAGACGAATTTGTTTACCACGAAGTTATGGGTCATATTCCTGCAATGATTCACCCTAAAGTAAAAAACGTTTTAATCATCGGTGGTGGTGACGGCGGGATCGTTCGCGAATACGTAAAACACCCGGAAATCGAGCGCATCGATCTCGTTGAAATCGACGAACGCGTAATCGAAGTTTCTAAAAAATATTTTCCAGATTGCACATCTGGATTGTCAGACAAAAGAGTGAATGTTCTTCCGCAAGACGGAGTTGAGTACATTAAGACTCACAAAAATTATTTCGATATTATCATCATCGATTCAACTGATCCTGAAGATTTCGCTGCTGGATTGTTCACGCAGGAATTTTATGGTCACGTGTACGAAGCACTTACAGAAAACGGAATTATGATGGCCCAAACGGAAAACCCGTTCTACGACGAATACGGAATTAAATCTTTCTATGACAATCTAAGAAACGTTTATCCAGTCGTAAAATCTTTCACTGGCCCAATGTTGATTTATCCAGGAGTTTTCTGGACGTTTGCTTACGCTTCAAAAGGATTAAATCCTACGCAATTTAACGAAGCGAAAATTCCTTTTATGACTGAGCTTCAGAAGTCGCTTAAGTGGTACAATATGGATTGGCATAAGGGCGCGTTTAATATTTCTAATATTCACAAGAAAGTTACTGGTTGTTAATCAGTTTGTAGTTGGTCGTTATCGGTTAGCCGTTGGCAGTTTACTGTTGACGGTTAACTGCAAACCGCGAACGGACAACAGTGAACCGTCAACTGTCTAGAGAACAATCACCAATACTGTCTAAAGTTTAAACACTGGCTAATTTTTACAGACTAAATCAGATTTAACTCTTCTAAATTCAAAGCTCCAAATTGGCACGAAGATAGCAGCTACTTACGTATTATGAAAAATACAAAGTACACATTCGTTCTAATGGCGATCATGGCATTTGCTTTCGCAGGACAAGCGTTTGCGGCTGTTGATTGTAATATTAAAAATGCAAGAGTGAAGGCGAACTATCGTTTCGATGAAATGAAGACGACTTACTTTGAAGTAGGGAATCTTTCAAAAAGAATTCAAATCCCGGTTAAGGATTCTGAACTTAATAATGATTTGGGAAAATTATTAAAAAGTTCAGATGCTAATAAAGATGTTTATTTAAACCTTAATCTTGCTCCTAGTATTTGTAATCAAATTATTAAGGGAGAAGATTATCAGGAATTTTTAGTTTTTCCTAAAGACGTGAAAGTGACGAAAGCTTCTCTTTCAATGGCCGTTGATTGCGTAGAGTGTACTAACCTTAGAAATGCTCCAATCAATATTCAACTTCCATCGATGAAAGATATGAGAAATATTCTCGATAAATCGGCTGGATTTACTACTGAGAATATCAATCTTACTTCACTCATGCTTGTTCACTTGTTTGAACGCATGAATAACAAAACACCAAATGCAAACTCTCTAATTTTTACAGTTTCACTTTTCAGAGCCTTCGAAGCTTTAAAAGTAAAAACAATTAATAAAGATCAATTGCAATACTTAGCTTCAAGATTTCAAGATAGTCTTCCACGCGATCAGTTTTTATTATTAAAAACGATTTTAGGAAAAGTAGATGCGATTAGTTTTAATCGTAATAGCAATGGTTCAGTTGCCGTGAACTTGAGCACTACTGGTGCAAAGACAGTTACGTTAACAGGAAAAGATATTCCGGTTGCTGATCCGAGCGCTCGTCAAATGATTGAGAAATATTTTAACAGGGTAGAAATTGAAAATAATACTTCAATGATTTTTGCTGACAAAAAACTTTCTAATGAAAAACAAACACGCAACGTAGGATTGAATAATTTAGAAGTTCAATCTTTTGCAACACCAACAACTGTAAGTGTTCAGGGAATTAAAGTAACAGGACAATTTCCAGTGATTGGTGAAATTCAAGTGAAGCCACAAGAACTTAATGTAGATATCGACAGTGATGCCCCAGTAAAGGCGAATGTGGGCTTTAAAAAGGGAATTTTAGGGCTGTCTTACACGTTTGATCTGAATAATTAAGAGAGGATAGGTTTTAGCTGGTGCTGACTACAGTAGGCTGGAATTAATACACGTTTCCCGGATTCGATTGAGTGAAATGGTCTTTTGAACTAATTTGAACACGAACACAACAACGATACTTTTTTAGATAACTTTTTGGAGATTATTATGAAAACAACTTTTGCACTTTTAGCTTTTTCACTTCTTAGTTCAAATGCATTCGCAGGATTCTTAAAAGAAGGCGGATACCTTGGATCACAAAACGGTGAAGAGAAAGTAAATCTTCTTTTAAAACCAGCTCCGGGACGTGACGGTTCATACTTTGCAGTTCTAATGAAAGATGCAAAGAAAATTTCTCTCTACTTAGTTGATGAAATCAACTCTAACTCATATTCAATGACTCCGCTTGAAGTTACAAAAGATGGTGAGATCGGTGTAGTCAACGACGATCCCTCTCTTGTTATCTCTTCAGCAAAAAATAATAAAGGACAAGACGTATTTAAAATTATGTCAGCAAACTCTTCTAACAACGCTGGCTTCACAGGGTTCTTTGAGTTCGAAGGAAAAGCTTCAAAAGTTTCATGGCTTGCAATGCCAGATGGAGAATACAAAACGGATGAAGCAGGAAACGCACTTCAGATTTCACAAGTTGATCCAAAAGAAAGAGAAGCGACAGCAGTCTTCTTAACAAAAGAAATTAACGGAACATTTACTCTAAGAGAAAAATTTCCGGCGATGTATTTAATTAACCAAAACTCGGTTCTTGCAACAGGAACTAAGAAAAATCAAATCCCAAGTGCGATTGGAATTTTCTTGGAAAAAAGAGGAACGTTTGGAAGTAAGTCAGTAGAGATGGATCTCATTAATCCAAAGAACGACTCTGACATTAAAACTTTTTCAAGAAAATAATTAAACACTAACGACGGAAATAAAAAGATGAAAACAACAACTAAAATTACAATTCTCATGGTCGCAGCGGCGATCAGCATGTCACAAATGTTGAAAGCTGACGATACAATTGCTCTTCCTGTAATCAACAAGCCTGCAATCCTTGAAGAAGGAACGCAAAGAGATCTTTCTCAAGCACAAATTGCAGAATTGCTTCCATGGGCAAAAGACTCAAAATTGTTTTTAACAGATCTACTAGACAATATTCAAGGTCTATCAACGGCAGATAAAATCGATCATCTTCAAGAGGGAATCGAGCAAGTTGTGGGCGATAGCGCTCCAAAAAATTCAGAACTTCTTATGAGATATGCTCTTAACCGTGGTCTTGTTATCAAAGGAATTCTTGATAAAGAAATGACTGAGGATGTAGTGGGAACGGCCGATGCAAAACTTCGCGTTCTTCGCGCTTCAATCCAAATGGCCCTAAAATATTACGATACAGATATGGCCATCCTTGCGAAAAAGACAACAGCACCATTTGTTATCTTTGGGCTTGATTATTTTTCTTTCTTAACGGAACTTAATAAATCGATCTTCGATGCTTCCGCTCAATATGCTGTAGAAAGAACATCGCTTGAATGGTTGCAATGGGATCTTTACCGCGATCTTAACAACGCGGCTTATGCTCCACAAATTGTAAAAATCAACAATAGTTTAAAGATTTTTCCAAATAAAAAATTAACGGATGCTCAGTCAATCGCTTCAATTCGTCAGATGAAAGCAGTTGCTCAGCAATTAAAGGTAGAAGAGACATTAAAGAAAATCGTTCTTGATAAACAACTTGCAGAGGCAAGATCTGCAGCTGAACGCGCAGAAATTTTGAAAAGACAGCAAGAAGAGGCTGATCGTCTTGAAGAGCAAAGACAAGAAGCTGCTGATAGAGCTGCTGGAAGAACGGTAGAATCATCAACTCTTGGAAGAGGTGATACAGTTATCTTTGGATCTTCAATTCGAGTTGTCGAATACATTGCAGATAACGGACAAGTTGTTTTAAAAGAAGATAATGATTACAGTAGAACAGTGGTAGCTCGCAGTTCGGTTCAAAAAGCACTTTCTTATTCTAGCGGATTATCAAAGGATAATGTAGTTATCTTCGGAACATCAATTCGCGTCGTCGAATATCTAGGTTCAAATGGAGCAGTCGTTCTAAGAGAAGATCGCGATTACAGTCGTACATATACGACAAAAAATAATGTGAACAAAACAGTTGCCTCTTATGGGAAACTAAAAATTACCGACAGAGTTCTTTTTGGTTCATCGATCAGAGTTGTAGAATTTTTGGATGAAACCGGAAAAGTTGTTTTAGCTGAAGACAACGATTACAGCAGAACTTACACAACAGCATCTAATGTATCAAAGGTACAATAATTAAAAGGTGAAGGATTTAACTATGAAAAGTTTAAAATCAATTATTTTAATGAGCTCACTTCTTCTTAGCACGGGAATGACGAATGCAATGGCCGACGATGTGGCAATCATTCCGATTCAAAAACCGGCAGTACTTGAAGAAGGAACACAAAGAGAATTAACAGCGGCACAAATCGCTGAACTTCTTCCTTGGGCAAAAGATTCAAAAGCTTTTTTGTTAGACCTTCTTGATAACACCCAAGCTCTAACGATGACAGACAAAGTAGATCGTTTGATTGAAGGAATTAAATCTTCGGTTATCGACAGCGCTCCAAAGAATTCGGAACTTCTTATGAGATATGCACTTAATCGTGCGGTTGTTATCAACGAAATTCTCGATAGAGAAATGGATGCAGACGCTGTTGGAACTATCGATGCAAAGGCGAGAGTTCTCAATCTTTCAATTAAAATGGCCTTGAAGTATTACGATGCAGATTTGGCGACTCTTTCGCAAAAAACTGCTTCTCCATTTGCGACATTTGGAAAAGAATATTTTAATTTTTTAACGGAATTAAATAAGTCGATCTTTGATGCCTCTGCTCAATATGCGATCCAAAGAACATCACTTGAATGGCTGGAATGGGATTTGTACCGCGATCTCAATAATGCTCAATATGCGCCACAGATTTTAAAGATTAACAATGCACTTAAAACATTTCCGATAAGAAAACTGACGGATGCTCAGTCGATTTCTTATATTCGTCAGATGAAAAAAGTAAGCGAGCAGTTAAACATTCTGGAAAAAAAGGAAGAACCAGCAGTCACAAGTTCGTCGCAGGTTTCTCAAAGTAATGACGATGCTCAAATTGAAGTATCAAGAGGACGTTATCGTTATAGTACAAGCTATAATAAGTGTTATGCTCTGTCGTCAAATGGCGATGTGATGTATTCAAATCCAGTAAGTGATAACAACTGTTTTTCTGGAAAATATTTTTACAGCACGAGCTATAGTAAGTGTTATAAAACATCGAATACCGGAGATGTCATGTATAGCAGTCGGGTTAATGATGATTACTGTTCTAAGGGAGAATTTTTCTACAGTACAAGTTATAATAAATGTTATAAAAAATCTGTAGCAGGAGATGTTATGTACAGTAGTCCTGTAGACGATATTAACTGTGTTTCTGGAGCTTATTATTATAGTACAAGCTATAATAAATGTTATATGAGATCGGCGAACGGAGACATCATGTTTAGTAGTCCGGTGAGTGATTCTTACTGTCGATAAAATTAACTTTTACGAGGCTGGGTAGATCCTTTCCAGGGAATGCCCAGCTCTTCGCAATCGATCGCGTACTGAACTAAATCCTGCCACTCCTCTCTCAGATAAACCACACGCTTTGATAATCCTTCTTTTCGCATTCCCAGTTTCTTTGCCAGTTTATGTGAACGAATATTTTTTGCTTCGATACCTGCAACGAGACGATGAAGCTTGAGTTCTTTAAAAGCGATATGAAAAGAACCGCGAACAGCTTCCTCGGCAAAACCTTGTACCCAATGAGGATTGAAGAGGCGATAGCCTAGAAACGCACTTTGAGTGACAGAACGAACGACATTCATGATTCCTACGAAACCGATAATTTCTTTTGTGTCTTTTCTTATGATCGCAAAATCAAAAAATTCTTCGCGCGCTCTTCTTGATTTTTGATCACGCAGAATACTGTTGAATTGTTTTTTGGTGAGCTCATGTTTTTCTTTATTCTTTCCATCCCAGATATTTTTCGCTGGAAGAATTGTGGAATGAGCGAGTTTCCACGCTTCGTAGTCTTTTGCTTCCAGAGGACGAAGGCGGAGTCTTTTTGTTGTGTGGTTTAATTTCATTTGTTCTCCAGTAGAGAGAAGAGTTTTTCAAGTCCTATGCGGTTTTCTTCCGGTGTCTGTCCGGTAAAACCTAAACGCAATTTTGTTCCGTGTTTTCCATCGAGGCGGAATTTAGATTCAGGATTGACGAAGATAGAGTGAGACGCGGCCAATGCTGCAAATTCTGTCGATTGAGTTTTGATGTCTATCCAAACGGCCATTCCTCCATCGGGAATGGTCCACGAGACTTGTGGATGCTTTTTTTGCAAACGTTCGAGATCGAGAATAAATGCATCTCGTCTTTCGTGATAGAGACGTCTCATGCGACGAAGATGTTTTTCAAATTCTCCGGACTCCATCCAGTTGGCGATACTTGCTTGCATGATATGTTCATTTTGTCTGGAAGAGATGCGTTTGAGTTTGGCAATTTCCCTTGCCACTTTTTCCGGCAAGGCCATGAATCCTACACGTGCTGAAGGAAAAAGAATTTTTGAAAAGGTTGAAATATAAAAAATAATTCCTGCTGGATCGAAACTCGCCAGAGGCGCAACAGGAGAAGCATCATAATGAAACTCGTGATCGTAATCGTCTTCTAAAATAAAAGATTTATTTTTAAGAGCGATTTCATAGAGCTTCAATCTTCTTTCAGCTCCGAGTGTAATCGTTGTCGGATATTGATGAAGGGGAGTTGTGTAAATGAGTTTGATCGGATGCTTTTGCATCTTTAATTCAAGATCATCGATATCCATTCCTTCATGATCAATTTTAATAGGGATAATTTTAGCGCCGGCAAATTTTAAGGCCTCAATCGCCGGAGGATAACCCAAGGCCTCGACGGCAACGGCATCACCGGGTTTAATCATTAACTGGGAAATAAGAAAGATGGCCTCTTGAGAGCCGTTTGTAATAACGATAGAACGTTTATCGACGTTGCGAATTCTTCTGAGATAATTGGAAACTTCCTCTCTTAGCTTGGGAAGCCCGACGGGATCACCGTAATCCAGAAGGTCGTTGTGGTTGAGAGCATCGTACATGACAGATTTGAATGCTTTTTTCGGAAAGAGACGAATTTCAGGGAAGCCACTCAGGAAGGAGTGTTTAAACTTTCTGTCGCTGACATAATCGCCGATATCCATTTTTCTCGCGAAACGATAGTTGGTTTCCTGCTCAAAAAATCTATCGGCGAGAACTTTCTTCGGACGCAAAAAAGTATCCGGCAAAGTTGTCGTAACGAGATAATGTTTTTTTTGGTGCGCTTCAATCCATCCTTCCGATTCGAGCATGCTGAGAGCATTCATCACAGTATGGCGATTCATTTGATAAGTTTCGGCCATTGTTCTGGTCGAAGGGAGAACTTCTCCCGGTTTTAATCTGCCGGAGCGAATGGCAATTCTATAGGCATCAGCGAGTTGCTGATACTTTGGGCGGTCGGATGGTTCTATGGTTAAAACTAAATTTTTCATCTGGTGTAGTCAAAATTATCATACTGGTTGTTAATGTTCAACCAGATAGAGGGTAGGATTAGACCAGGAAAAGAGGTTTTTGGAGGTTCGATGAAACATTACCCAATGTATGTACAAAAAGAGGAAACGGAAATTGATAGACTTATTCAGAGTATGTCGATGTGTCTGGTTTCAACTTATAATGTAGAAAAACGAGAAATGGGAGTTTTTAATCCCGTCTATAAAGATGGAATTTTTTCTCTTCATCTCAATAAAACCGATGAACAATTCAAGATGCTTGAAAATTCTTATCGTGCAGATCTCATTTTTTTTGATTTTCTTTGTAATATCCCTTCGTATTGGGTGGATGAGCAAGATGGTGGAGTGGCCACTTCTTATTATCGTTACGCTGAATTTAAATGCGAGGTAAGAACATTTTCAAAACCAGAAGAAGTGGCGGAAAAAGTAGGCTGCTTTTTAGAAAAATATCAAAGTGAAGGCGGGTACGCACCGATCACTGCAACATCTCCGGTTTATAAAAGTGCTTTGAAAATGTTGGGGATGGTGGAATTGAAACCAGTTCAGATTACGACGAAGTGGAAAGTCGGTCAGAACCGTCCAGTGGAAAAGCGATTGGAGATTATTGAAAAATTAAAAAATCGAAATCAGGGAAATGATCTGCGTGCAGCGATGGAGGTGGAAAGATGGATTCAAATGCATCAATAAAAATCTCTGCTGATCCCAATGATGTTGATTCATATTTTGTAATTAAAGAAATACAGAATTCTCATTGGGGCGGAAGGCGAAGTGAAAAAGCGATTCTCGATTCGCTAAAAAACTCTCTTTGTTATTCACTTTTTGTTTCGGGAAAACAAGTGGCCTTCTCGCGAGTCGTGAGCGACTACAGTACGTTTGCTTATCTCTGCGATGTTGTCGTTACGAGTGATCATCGAGGAAAAGGTTATTCTAAAAAGCTTTTAGAAGTTGTTTTTAGTGATCCCAAATTAAAAGAAGTGAGTTGGTTGCTCAGAACAAAAGATGCTCACTGGCTCTATGAGAAATTTGGTTTCAGATTAACAGAAAGACCTGAGCGCTATATGGAAAAATAGCTAGTGAACTTCTTTTTCTTTTTCCATTTTCTCCTGTTTCGCAAGTGCAGTTAGTCCAGCGACACTTCCCAATTGCATACTTTCAAGAGCAGTACTAGGGACTACGACGATAGTAGAATTTTGTTTTAGTCCTTCATAAAGCATGTTCATTGCTCTCAAATGAAAAGCGACAGGATTTTCAGCATAGACTTTTGAAGCTTCTTCAAACTTAGCGGCCACTTGTTTTTCCGATTCGCCTAGGATGACTCTGGCCTGACGTTCTCTTTCAGCTTGAGCTTGCATCGACATTGCATCTTCGAGAGCAGTAGGGATGAGCACGTCTTTTATTTCGACAGAAATAATATTGATTCCCCAAGGCTCTGCTCTTTCATCTATTGTTTTTTGTAATTCCTGGCCGATTTTTTCCCGGCCTTCGAGCATGTCAGACAAGATTGTTCGTCCGATGACATCTCTCAGTGCCGTTTTAGAGGCCCAACTGATGGCACTTTGATAATCAGCTACATTGAGGGCTGCATTCTCCGAGTTCACAACTTTCCAGAAGAGAACAGCGTCGACATTCACTGGTACAGTATCTTTTGTTAAAGTTCTTTCTGCATTGAAGGTCGTCGTAATAACTCTGGTATCAATCCAGATGGGAACAGTGTCGATGACAGGAATGATAAAAAAAAGCCCCGGCCCTCTTAACGCCTGAAATTTTCCCAGGCGAAGAACAATAGCTTTTTCCCATTGATTGGCGACTTTAATTGAATCTGAAATTAAATAGGCCAGCAGGAAAGTGAAAATAACCATTACTGTTCCAATGACACCAATGCCTTCTCTATTAACGGCATAACTTAATCCGAGACCAAGACATATAATAACAAAAAAAAGCAGGGCAGAGAGTGATCTGGATCTGATGCTATATTGTTCGCTCATATAATTGCTCCTCAACTGAGTTAATACACCATTAGTGAGGAGCAAATTTGAGACCGCTATGACAAACAAAAAAGGCCCGGTATTAACCAGGCCTTTTACTATTTTAATGATTGAATAAAAAATTATTCAGCAACAACCAGGATTCTTGAAATGATTGCTGTTCCACCGCGAGAAACAAGTTCGATTGAATCAGCAGAGTCTTCGATTGTTACGAAGTAGCTTGGATCTCTTCCTGGAACGTATACAGTTCCTTTTACGTCTCCGTTTACAACTACATCAAACATAGCATCAGCTCGCAGACCTTCAGCAGAGATGATAAGTTTTTTGATGTATTGGCCACCGTTTAAACGAACTTGTTGAGTTGTTCCGCTCTCAAGTCTGATTTGATAGTTGATTGCATCTGATGTTCTTGATTGTTGTTGTTGCTCTAAACCTCCACCGTTACATTCTCTCATTCCTGAAACTGCTCTTTTTGTTGCTCCAACAAGTTCTTGAACAGCTACGAAGTCGTCACTGTATGTTTCGTGAGTTTGTAGATAGTCAGCGATATCTCCTGAAACGCGATCAAGAGCTTCGATTGTACAAGCGTAACGAGCAGCGAAGATTGAATCGCTAAGATCGTTTGCCATTGCATTTGTTGTTACTTTAAGTGCAGTTAAAACCATATCCGGTGATCCGATTGGATAGATGACTTCAGAGCGACCATCGTTTGTCGAAGTCGTCATTGTTTTTAAAACCATGTTTACTTGCTCTTGAGCGAAGTTGATGAACAATCTTTCGAATTGAATATTTGTATTAGAGATTCTTGAGAATCCTGTGTTGCTTGAGAAATATGGAATGTCTAGACGATTAGAAACATCTTCAATGAACACGTAGTAGTTGAACAAGAAGTTGTTGATCGCTCTTACTTTTTGACGGTTGTTTTCAGTTGCCTTCAAGTTGTTAAGAAGAGCAATTCCGCGTCTGATTGCTTTTGTTGTAAGAGCATTGTTGAAACGTGGAGCGATTTGTGAGCTTGCGCTTAAAAGACCTTGTTCAAGAATCGCTGCTGAGTTTTGTGTATTTCCCATTTGTGATTCTAGTTCCGCTTTTCTGTAAGCAGCTTTTAAAACAGCAAGGCGATCGCGACAAAAACTTGAGACTCCAGAATCTACTGATTGCATATCTTGTGCTTTCGCAGTTGATACAAGAGTTGGTGTTGTTGCCATAAGACCGAAAAGTGCAAGAAGTGTAAGTGTTGTTTTCATGTGTTCCTCCAAAAGTTATTTTTATAAAGTCCGTTCTCGTTTTGTTGTGCTCAATTTATCCGATCTAGATTTTTTTACAATTCCTATATTATTTTCTGGTATTTTTTGAGCTGACCTCAGTCAGCACCTGGTTTTCTTTAATTTTCACCAGGATAACGTCATAATTCTTGGGATTGTTGACTGGTCTTTCCTCGTTTACATCGTAAGGGAAAGAGCGTTTCGCAAAAGCAATCATGCAATTTGGACATTGTCCTTTTAAATCATCCCAAGTCTCAACTCTCAAACGAAGAGAGCTGTAGAGAGGAAGTTCTGTTATTGTGTCTTGGAGTTCTGCTGGTGAATTGAAAGTCAATCCTCGAGGAGAAACGTTTGTTGGCGCAAGAAAATATTTGTCGCCGTCGATATCTTTTGTGAACTGAGTTTGATTGTGCATTTTGGCGACTTCGAATGAGATCGCACTACTTAAAAAGTTTTTGCATTCAGAGTGAGTTGTCGTCTTCGAAGCCTGACTAACAAGAAGAGCGTCGATTAAATAAGCTCCCTTCAAATCATCTTCACCGCTCGCGAGAGACCAGAAGAAATTATCTCCTCCGCAGTGACGATAGAGATAATAAAAGTAAAGCATGTTGTGACCGTATTGAGCGGCATTCACATCATCGATGTTATACGTTCCAATAAGGGGAGTGTAGGGATTAGCAATCGCTGCTTGCAGATTGAGTCCGTTCAGTTCGTTCGTCACGATGTACTCAAACGTTTGTGCCATTCCTTCGCGAACCCATGTCGCTTCGTCGGGATTAATTTCGAAATGAATAGCGTGAAAGAATTCATGAGCGAGAAGTGATTTGATTCCGTTTGAATTAATTTGAATCAGCTGCACGATAATTTTATGTTTGTGGTCCTCTGAACCCGGAACGAAAAGTCCGTCGCGATTTCCCTTGTCGCTGAAGTTGATCGTCACTTGAACGTCTTTCAGTTTTTCTAAAATCGGCGCAGGAATGCGAGGGTAAACATCGTTCTTAAAAAAGTTATTGAGTTCGCCAACGCGAACGGCGATGGCCTGTTGCTGATTGCTGTCCAGGTTTTGATAAATGGCCTTATCGATGGAAAAATTCACCAGGTCTGCCCATGTCAGTGCAGGAAGAAGGGCGAACCCTAAAAGCATGGCTTGAAGTATTTTTCTCATAAAGAGATTTTATGATTTTTCAGAGGAGATTAGGGAGAGGATGTAAAAAGGGTAGGGCGAAAAGAGGTAGTGTCTAAGAGCTAGACACTACCCTAATATTTAGCTTAGTTACAGCTGCTGCTTGAGTGTAAAGTGCGAGAGATACGTGTAAGCTCAGACGCTAAGTAACCTACGGCCACTCTTTCGTCGTCAAACATTTCTTTGTTCCCTTGATCGTAACTAGTGATTGTATCGTTTAGGATCTGAAGATCTGAGATTGCACAGCTAAAACGGTAGTTCCATAGTGAATCTTCAAGATCGTCGGCCGTTCCTTTGATAAGGATCATAGAAACTTTAATAAGCGATTTAGCGTCTCCTACAGGTACTGTGATGATTTTATCACCCAGTCTCGATTGACGAGTCAGGTTCGTTAAAATCCAGTCTAATTGTGTAGTCGAATAAGCTACAAAGTTTTCTTCAAAGTGAGCGGCCCTTTCATCCATTTGATCGTCAGATGATTGCATGTATGGAATGTAAGCTCCAAGGTCCAGATTCTTCGCTACTGTTTCGATAAGGAAATCGTAGTAGCTTGCAAGAATATTGTTTGTCACCATTGCTTTTCTATCGTTGTTCGCAGCTGAAGTCGCTTCAAGGTTTCTTGCGATTTCCAATCCACGAGCAAGTCCCTTCGCAAGGAATGCATTCTGATCACCTTTGAAGTTTTTAAGTGCTTGAACCATACCGTCGTTTAGAATTTTGTTAGCGAGGTTATAGTCACCTGTATTGTTGATTTTTAATTGAGCGCGATCGCGGTAGTTTCTCAAAAGACTTGTCTGGTTTTTACACCAAGTGGCCAGGTATTCAGAACCGTTGTTTCCGCCACCGACATTTGTTCCGCCTTTAGCTGCTGCTTGTACAGTTCCTGTGAGTGCGAGAGCGAGAAGGATAATTGCTGTTTTCATAAAATTCTCCAAAAGGTTATTGTGTGTGGTTATTCCAAAGTTGTTATGTGGTTTAGTTGTATTCCCAAATTTAATACGCAGTCGAGGTTGCCGTTGTTCGTTCCATATTTATTTAAAATGTGTTCTCTGAACGCTCTTACTTCTTCTCTGATTTTGTCGAAGTTTTCTTTTTCAGTTGCGATCACGATGCAGCTTGCAGAGCGGTCTTTATAAGGATCTTCATTTAAGCTTTCTTTAGCGCGATCTAAGAACTGAGTGTGAAGAGCATTGACGACAGTGTAGTTCATCGAGTTGTCAGTGAACGTAACGAACTCTTCCGATTGAACTAATTTTCCATTCTCTCTCTTCAAAAGACCAAGGTTTAAAAGGTCAGCGATCGCCTGTTGCATTTCTTTTTTAGTGATTTTGTTTCTCAGTTTTTTTGAGATCCATTCATAGTCTTCCTGAAAATTTTTAACAGCGACGAGTTCTCTGATCGCTACTAAATACCAATGAGAAAAATAGTTGTATTGCGATTTTAAAAGTTCGAAAGCAGCGCTTTCACGTCCTCTCATATTTTTAGAAATGCGTTCGAAATAAAGCGCTTTTTCTTTTTCCGTTGTCGCTTGATTGTAGTGAACAAGATTTTCAAAATGAAACGTTTCTTTTTCATTGAGCTTTATTGTTTTTGCGAAACCTAGAATGGTCGATGAAGAAAGATTTCTTTTTCCACTCATAATAAGAGCGAAATAACCTCGAGAGTTTTCACCAAATCCTGCCTGACGAACAAAGGCCGTCGCAGAATATTTTGGATTCTTTGCCTGAATGAAATTCAGTGCTGCTTGAAGAAAAGTCCTGTAATCCACAAAATCATAGATCACAGGTCTTTCATTCATTGTCTTCGCCACTTGGGGGAGTGACTCAGAATCCGGGGTTGTTGTGTGTGAAGTCTCAATTTTTTCCATGAGACAGTTATAAACTTTTTTTGGATGGGGCCCAATGGGTCGTGAATTTTTTACGGCCTACTGAAGTCAGCTGTCTTGTCAGCAGAGGATGAGATGAAGTTTGATTTAATTTTAAGGCCTTAAGGTGAATTAAGGCCTGCTTGAAATGAAGTGAAAAGGGGATTTTTGAGTCTACTTTCCTTTTTTATTAGTCATCTGCTCCATAAAGTCCATTTGCATTTCCTGGATCTCTAAAAGACGTTGCCATTGATGAGAGATGAGCTTGTCGATTTTTTCGTTCAACACGCGGATCTCAACTTCAGATTTTAAATTCACTTTATAATCCTGTTCCTGGCTTTCGCGATCGCGAGCTTGTTGACGATTCTGGCTCATCATAATGATAGGCGCTTGAACTGCGGCCAGACATGAAAGGAAAAGATTGAGCAAGATAAAAGGGTAGGGATCAAAACGAACATTTGAGGCCACGTTCCACACGATCCAAATCGCCAGGGCCGTTCCAAACAATATAATGAAGAACCACGAACCACCGAACTCCGCAATTTTATCTGAAAGACGTTCACCAAAAGTGAGTTCCGCTTTTGGCGTAGGCATTCTTGAAAGAACCTCGTGCTCTTGAAGAGCATCGACAACGGCGTTTTCAACTTCAGTGAGATCACCCTTTTCTTCACGGATGAGTTGTTGGAAATATTTTCTGCGAACGCGATTCAAGTCACCCTGACAGATATATCCATTTTCGTAATCGAGATTCGGATGATCTTTTTTTAAGACCTGAATAAGTGAATCACGAATAGTAGAGAGAGGAATCAATTTGTTTGTAGTGGACTTTGTTTTACAAACTTCACACTGACATTGATTATTTTCCTGAACCTTTTCTCCCATTTTCTGCTCTCCAATGAAATATATTTTTTAATAATGATATGTTTCTTCAAGGATTCTTGGCCATCATAAAGAAAATTCAGTTTAAAGATTTTTCTCCGCAATTTTTTTAGGAGATAGGTTTAATCTGTTTCAACTAATCATATAATCTTGAGCAAAATACTCCGGCGATAAAATAAAATTTATTATAAAATTAAACAAAGTCCAACCGATATAGACAGCATGAATAAGTCGGTACGCAAACAAGCAGGCCAAAAGAGATCAGTGACAAGTTACGCTGAAATCAAAGCGATTATGCGTGCTATTCTCGACGATGAACCTCTTACTGATGTTTTAGAAAAAATCGCTCATCATATCGAAGATAAACTTCCAAACACCCGCACATCGATTCTACTTTTTGATCCAATTCAGTCTTGTCTCAATTTGGGAGCGGCACCGAGCATGCAGGAAGAGTATAATGCTCTCATGAAAGGATTAAAAATTGGGCCAGATGTTGCGACTTGTGGAACGACTGCTTACACCCGTTCAATGGTTGTTGTTCGCGATGTCTATACTGATCGACTCTGGAAAGATTATGTGGAGATCGCGAAACAATTTAATATTCGTGCTTGCTGGTCAATCCCTGTCTTCAATATGAAAAATGAGTTGATGGGAACAATTGCTCTTTATTATGAGAAAAAACATAAACCTATTCAGAAAGAAATGATTCTGATGCGCGAATTGGTGGATATCGTTTGTTTGGCGATTGAAAGAGATCATTCACGTCTGTTGAAAAAACAAAACGCAGTAGAGTTAGCAGAGCAAAGAGTGCATGCTATGAACTCTCTCCGATACGCTTCATTGGGAGAAATGGCCGGTAATATTGCTCACGAAATCAATTCACCACTCGCGATTATTTCCGGAACGATTCATCAACTCAATCGCATTGTTGAAACAGAAGAAGTGAGTGTAGATAAAATGATGCTTTATATGCATCGATTGAATCGATCAGTAGGGCGAATTGAAAAAATCATCAAAGGAATGAGATCGATTACCCGCGATTCAAGTCAGGATCAATTCACGAAAGTAAGTATCAGTTCCGTGGTAGAGGATGTAACGGCAATTTGCAGTGAACGTTTTAAAGATTACAATGTCGATTTAAGACTGACTGGTGATTTAGAGGCGATGATTGAATGCCGGCCGACTCAAATTTCACAGGTCATTCTCAATCTTGTTCGCAACTCGTTTGAGGCCATAGAAAAAAAGGAAGATTCCTGGATTGAAATCCGCGTGTCTCGTGCTCACGATGTCGTGAGAATAGAAGTAGAGGACTGCGGATACGGTATTCCAACAGAGATCGTTGAAAAATTAATGACCCCGCTCTTTACGACTAAAAAAGAGTCACTGGCTACAGGGCTTGGACTTTCAATTTCACTCGCTTTTGTTCGAGATCATTCAGGAAAAATCTGGTATGATAGAGAGAGTAAACATACTCGATTTGTCATCGAATTGCCTGTCGAGCAAGTGTCATCTTTAAAACAAGCAGCTTAAAATTATGAACGTAGAACATTCGCTTATTCGTTTTCCTGAAGGAAAAATTTCTGAAATTCATCTTGTCCGTGATGTAACTAAACATTTAAAACGCGGACATCGCTGGATCTTTGCAGATTGTTTTGATCAAAAAGACAGACATAAAGATGGCGTCGCTATCTTAAAAGCAAAAAATGAAATATTGGGATTTGGTCTCGTGCAATCTGATACACAATTGCGATTCAGAGTTTTGTGTTTGGGAGAAGAACCTTTTGTTCGCAACAATAATATTCAACACACATTAACGGTGTGGAGTGAAATTCAGTGGAAGAAAGCAATCGAACTCAGAAAAAATTTTAGAAGTTCACTGACAAACAGTTTTCGTCTGATCAACGGTGAAGGAGACGGAATGCCCGGACTCATCATTGATATCTACGATGATACGGCCGTCATAAAACACGATCATCCTGTCGTCGAACGTTTTTGGAACCATCAAGGTATTGCTCAAAAACTGGTCCAGGATTTCCCGTTCATTAAAACTGTTTATCACAAAAGAAGAAACGACGAAGAAGTAAAGGGAATTGAAATTCTCGGAACACTCAAAGAAGAAGTTATATTTCTGGAAAATGGAAGTACCTTCGCAAGCAATATCAGAGACGCTGCCAAAACGGGATTTTTCCTCGATCAAAGAGACAATCGCAAACTGATCGGGCAATTTTCTGAAAATAAAAGTGTGCTCAATCTCTTCAGTTACACTGGAGGATTTTCTGTCTTCGCCGCTCGTGGAGGAGCGAGCAATGTAACGAGTGTTGATATTGCGAAGGCCGCAACATTAGCTGCTAACAGAAATTTTGAAGTAAACGGTTTAAAAACAAAACACGAAGCCATTGCTGAAGATGCATTTGTGTTTATAGACGAACGAATTAAAGAAAAACAGAAATGGGACCTTGTTATCACTGATCCGCCGAGCTTTGCTCCCAATCAAAAAGCGGTGGAGATAGCAACAGAAGCCTATATCAAAGTTTTTTCTCAATCATTGAAGCTCGTAAACAATCAAGGACTCTTTGCTGCAAGTTCGTGTTCAAGTCACATCGGAACAGATAAATTCTTCGATATTTGTCGTGAAGCTTTTTCTAAAACGAGAAAGCGCGGAACGCTCGTTTATTTTGGCGGACAACCTTTTGATCACCCTTATCCAATTGCGATGGAAGAGCTTCGTTACCTGAAATTTGCGTTGTTCAGACTTGATTAGTAGTCAGTGTGAACCGGGCTCCTGCCTTTTTGTTCGAGCACTTGAATATCGCGATTGATTTCTAAAACGTAGTTGCGAATTTTTGTTAATTCTTCGCGAGACCCTAAATCGCCACGATCAGCTTCAGGGGTGAGATCTTTCATTTTATCTTCGAGATCATGAACTTGATCATTTTTCTCATATACTTTTTTTCCTATGAGAAACTTTTCACGATAGAGATCTTCTTTATCAGCTGGGCAATAGCTTTTATAAATATCACCCTTCTTTCCATTCTGAAAACCATTGAATGGAGTACAGTACTCGCTCCAACCCATGTTGAATCCTTTCTCATAAGCTTCAAGATCAACTGTTTTGTCGCTTGAGATACATGTCTTTCTGATGTCATCTGAAAGACTTGAGAGGCCTTTTTTCCCTTGGTTAAGCCCAAAAGATTTCATATCTCGCTTGCAATCCTCGCGCGAAACGCTTGAACATGAAACGAGCGAGAGTGCTGTGATAGTAATTGTCAGAAAGGAAATGACCTTCATTTAGATTCCTGCTTTATAATTAACTTTAGGTGTAGCTATTTTAGCTCCATAATTGGATCGGCAAAAAGTGCTATGAAAGATTTGCCCGCTTTAATTTTTGTTTGAATGCTTGAAAATGAGAGTATGGGAAATACAAAATTAAAAGAGTCAAGACCGTCAAAAGAAAACTCCAAAGAGAATTTTGGTTATCCGAAATTTCGTGAAATCGATGGAAGTCACCCGTTAAAAAAATCTGTACCAGAAGCCGTTGTCGAGTATCAAGTGCGAACGAGACATGGCGGACAAGTGGCATTTTTTAACTTTGAACTCGCAAAAGAAATCGGTCTTATCCCGGAAAATCATCCCAACGAATTGACGAAAGAATTAAAAGAAGAAATTCTTCACGCGTTCTCGATTGTTATCATCAATGAGTACGATATGATGAACAACTTCAATTTTCCAAAAGATGAAATTCGTCCAAATACATATATGGCCACTCGTTATCTTCAACTTCAGCATCCGTGCAAGAAGGGGACGACGTCTGGTGACGGAAGAAGTATCTGGAACGGACAACTTTCAAGCAAAGGAAGAACGTACGATATTTCAAGTTGCGGAACTGGAGCAACGAAATTAAGTCCTGCTTGTAACATCAACAAAAAATTCTATCAAACAGGGGACCCGACTGTTTCTTACGGTTGCGGTTACTCAGAAAAAGATGAAGGTTTCAGTTCTTTGTTCTTCAGTGAAGTTCTTGCAAAGAATGGATTGGAAACAGAAAGAGTTCTTGCGATTATTGAATTCGCAAAAGGATTGGCAATCAACGTTCGCGTTCATGACAATCTTCTTCGTCCTTCGCACATGTTTAATCACTTAAAACAAAACAATCTTCCGACGTTAAAACGCATGGTAGATTACTATATTGATCGTCAGATTAAGAACAAAGAATGGAAAAATGCACCAAGTGATTCAAAGTCACTTTACGATTATTTCCTGATGCAAGTGACTGAGACATTCGCAAGAATGTCAGCGGACTTCGAAGATCAATACATCTTCTGTTGGTTGGACTGGGATGGTGACAACATTCTGATGGATGGAGGAATCATCGATTATGGTTCTGTCAGACAGTTTGGACTTTATCATCATGAATATCGTTATGATGATGTTCAACGTTGGTCGACGTCCATTAAAGAACAAAAACAAAAAGCACGCTATATCGTTCAGACATTTGCTCAAATCGTAGACTATATTAAAAACGAAAAGAAAAGATCGATTGAAGATTTTAAAAACCATCATTCGATTCAGACCTTCGATAAACGTTTCTTCGATTACAAGAACCACAACATTCTTATGAAAGTAGGGTTCAATGCAAAGCTCGCTGCTTACTTACTGGAAAACTGTCGTAAGGAAGTTGAAGACTTCAGAAACGATTTTACTTATTTCGAAATGGCGAAATCAGTAAAAGGTCCACAAAAAGTACCGGATGGAATTAACTGGAACGCTATTTTCTGTATGCGCGATATTCTTCGTGAGCTTCCTCAGCTTTATCTTGGAAGAGGGATTAACGGACATATCTCAGAAAATGAGTTCCTGGATATCATCAAATCAAGTTATGCGACTAAGGCAGATCTAAAACGCTCTCTTCGTCGTGATTTAAAGATCAGAAGCTTCCAGAAAAATTACTTGAAGCTTATCAATCTTTCTTCGAAGAAATTCAAAGAAGCACCGGAAAAAGTTCTTCTGGATGTTTCAATGCGCTCATCAATCATCAATAAGTACGATCGCGTGACTGGAGATTCAATCACAACGATCGTGGATAAAGTTCTTCATAGAAAACCAAAACTTTCTCCGGAAGAGATTGCAGGAATCTTAAAAGAGTTCACTGACTATCAAAATTTAAATCCGGATAAAGAAAGAAAAGTTTCCAACTTTGAGACTGAAAAAGAACAGTCTCGTTTAGTTAAAGGGATGCTTCAGATCGTACGCGAGTTTAGAGACGGAATATGAAACTAGTTCTCTATTCGGGAGGAAGCGAAGAAGAAAATCGTTTCCTCAATCAGCGTGCGTTGGCATTGACTAACACAGAAACTCCAAAATTGACTCTCATTCCATCCAGCTCTTACGATGCCGAAGATGATTTTCGTTTTTTCGTGCAGGAATTTTCAAAACTGGGTGTCCAACGTTTCATGCTTTTTTGTGTCGATACTCCTTACACAAAAACATTGCTTAAAGAAGTTTTAAAAAGTGATCTCATTTTTTTAGGCGGCGGTAATACTTTTTATTTTTTGAAATATTTAAAAAAGGCCGGAATGTTTGCTCATTTTAAAAAATTTTTAAAGAGAGGAGGCGTCCTCTGTGGTTTATCAGCAGGAGGAATTGTTCTCACTCCTCACGTGCACACGGCTTCTTTTCCACACTTTGACCGTGATGAAAATCCGTGGGACATGAAAAATCTCTCGGCCATGCGCTTAGTGAATTTTGAATTTTTTCCTCATTATAAAAATTCAAAACGCTACGATGCTGAACTTCTTCATCATTCAAAAAAATCTCAAATTCCTCTTTATGCTTGCGCAGATGGAGGTGGAATTATTATTGAAGGTGATCAGATTTCATTCTACGGAAAAAGTCATCAGTTCTATCAGGGAAAAAAATTAACGGTCTCTAACTATCTTGGATAGATCTAAAACCATCTACGAACGGATTTACAATACTCATTGAAAGCTTCACCGTGAATATTTCTCAAATATTCTTCTTCTAAACGCACTTGAATCTGCATTAAAATGTGACCGAGAATAAAAACTCCAATCAAGTAGAGACTTGGAAGAGCAAGAAATAATCCAATTAAACTAAAGTGCATACCAAGATAGATAGGATTGCGCGAGAAACGAAAAAATCCTTCGTGAATGAGTGTTGTTTTTCTTTCGTAGTCAATTCCAATACGCCATGATTTCTGCATCTGAGTTTGAGAAATAAAGACCCAAACGAGAGAAAAAATCATGAGTGAACGCCCGAATAAAGAAAGTCCATCTCGGTTTTCAAGCGCTGTAAAGGGAGAACAAAACCTATAAGCATTTTCACTAAAAAAAAGAAGAATAACTGGAACAAAAGAGCAGAGAATAATAAATTTAAAAATTTTACCGATGTAATCGTGAGCACTGTCTGTATTTTTAAAAGTGACAGCTTTGATTTTTTGTTCTCTCCATACTCGAAGGACTGGCCATATAAAACAAAAGGCTATGAATCCAATAGCAAAAAGTACAAAAAATATTTTATCTAAAAATGTCATTGCAATTCCTTTGGAGGAGTTGGTCTGGTCCAGATAAAAACCAATACTCCTATTACAATTGCGCTGGCAATGATTTTAATTGCCAGCTTTATTTTTAAAGTCGGTAATCGAAAAGCGAGGAGAAGAGAAAGCATCACAGTTGCAATGATTTTTGCTTTCAAACTTATGGCCCCACTTTTCTCCCAATCGCGAAGAGGAGGACCAAGATATTTGTGGTTTACAAGCCAGTTATGGAGGCGGTGATTGGATCTTGAGTAACAAAAAACGGCGAGCAGTAAAAAAGGCGTTGTTGGCAAAATAGGGAGAACCGCGCCGATCAATCCCAGCATTAGAAATAAATGTCCAGTGATGAGCAGAAGTGTTTTTTTCATTCGAAATATTTTTTGATATTCTTTTTTAATTCTTCGTAGAATGGTTCGAAAAAATCCATTTGGGCAATAGTCTTTCTTGTGACAAGAGAAATTGTTCTCGTCACTTTTAACTTGCGATAAGAATCTTTTTTCAAATTAAATTCGTGAGTCATTCCTTGAGGAACAAGTCCGTTTCCTAGTCCGACTTTTGTCATTTGATAAACGGCCATGAAGGACTCAACGTAAATGACGTTATTGGAAAAAAGTGTTGAATAATCTTTTTTCAAAACACTCCCAACATTTTTCCATGTCGCTGAGTTTTCTTCAATCGTGATGAGCGGAAGATTTTTATTCGGTTTATTTTTTAATTCCGAATGCAAAAGAACAAGCGGCTCGTCGATAAGATGAGCAGAGTAGAGATCTTTTCTGTTTTCATCAAACGTACAAATGCCGAGCTGATACTTTCCAAGTGAAATATTTTCAAGCAGCATGAGTGAACGGTGAACGTGAAAATCGAGCTCCAGATTTTTAAAAGTTTTAAGTGTATCGCTCACTACTTGTGGTCCAAACGATCCGGCAATAGAATCGGATAATCCGAGAGCAAAATGCGATAAATTTGATTTTTCCGATGGGAGAGTTAAATTTTTTAACTCGATAATTAACGGGCGGGCCTTGTTCAAAAACGCATATCCTTCCGGAGTTAGACGCACACGTCTTCCGTCTGGTTCAACTAACTTTACTTTGAGTTCCGACTGGAGGGCCTGAATCCGTTTACTTACCGCCGATTGGGTCAGCCTTAAGCGAATCGCAGCCTCACTGACAGTGCCGTATTTCTCTAATGCGATAAGTGCTTCTATTCCGTCTAACATATTCCTAATACTACTATATTTTATTCAATTTATTCAATTAATTCTTAGATAAAAAGGGCCGATAATGGAGTCAGTAAATAACCTAAAAGATGCAAAGGAGTCTTTCGTGAGTAAGGTAAAAAAAACATTAAAAGTCGGGTCTAAGAATTACACTTATTACAGCTTAAAAGAAGCAAAAAATTTAGGATTATCGGATATCGATAAACTTCCTAAGTCGCTTAAAGTTTTATTGGAGAATTTACTTCGCCATGAAAACGGCCGTGATGTAACTTTCGATGATGCTAAGGCAATCAACGAGTGGACTAAAACACAAAAATCAGATCGCGAGATCGCATACTATCCAGCGCGCGTACTTATGCAGGATTTTACTGGTGTACCAGCAGTAGTAGATTTAGCAGCGATGAGAGAAGCGATGAAAAAAATTGGTGGAGATCCAAAAAAGATCAATCCGCTTATTCCAGTTGATCTTGTTATCGATCACTCAGTAGCAGTAGATTTTTTCGGTAAAGCTGATTCATTCGAAAAGAACGTTGAACTTGAATACCAAAGAAACAAAGAACGCTACACATTCCTAAAATGGGGACAAAAAGCATTTAAAAATTTCCGCGTAGTTCCTCCGGGAACAGGGATCTGTCACCAGGTTAATCTTGAGTACTTGGCAAAAACTGTTTGGACGAAAGAAGAAAACGGTGAAACAGTTGCGTACCCGGATACATGTGTTGGGACAGACTCACACACAACTATGATCAACGGTCTTTCAGTTCTTGGATGGGGTGTTGGTGGTATCGAAGCGGAAGCAGCGATGCTCGGACAATCTGTAACGATGACTGTTCCTGAAGTTGTTGGTTTCAAACTAACAGGAAAAATCAACGAAGGAATTACTGCAACAGATATCGTTCTTACTGTAACTCAAATGCTACGTAAGCACGGTGTAGTTGAAAAGTTCGTTGAGTTCTACGGGCCGGGATTAAAAGCTCTTTCACTTGCTGACAGAGCAACAATCGCAAACATGGCGCCAGAATATGGAGCTACATGTGGATTTTTCCCAATCGATGAAAAGACAATCGATTATTTAAAATTCTCAGGACGTTCTGACGAACAAGTGGCGCTTGTTGAAGCGTACGCAAAAGAGCAAGGTTTATGGATGAATGCAGGTGATGCTGATCCAGTATTCACTTCAACACTTGAACTTGATCTTTCAACAGTTGTTCCATCTTTATCAGGACCAAAACGTCCACAAGATAGAATTGAATTAACAAATGCAGCTGAAGCTTTCGCAAAAGAACTTGCAACAACATTTAAAGTAAATCCAGAAACAGCAAACACAGAATACGCTGTTGAAGGTGCAGACTTCAAATTGAAAAACGGTGCTGTGGCGATTGCAACAATCACTTCATGTACAAACACATCTAACCCTTCTGTTATGATCGCCGCTGGTTTAGTCGCGAAGAAAGCAAGAGCGCTTGGACTCCAATCGAAGCCATGGGTAAAAACAGCGCTTTCTCCTGGGTCTAAAGTTGTTACAGATTACTTGGTAGAGTCTGGACTTCAACACTCACTCGATGAATTGGGATTTACTCTTGCTGGATACGGATGCATGTCTTGTATTGGAAACTCAGGGCCGCTTCCAGAAAACATTTCTAAATCAGTAAACGAAAACAACTTGGTTGTGACTTCAGTTCTTTCTGGTAACAGAAACTTTGAAGGTCGTATCAATCCGGACGTTAAAGCAAACTATCTTGCTTCACCACCGCTGGTTATCGCTTATGCGATTGCTGGAAACATCAATGTTAATCTAACAAAAGATCCGATTGGAAAATCAAAAGACGGTAAGGATGTTTTTCTAAAAGACATCTGGCCTACACACGAAGAAATCAATTCAGTTCTTATGAGCAAATTGACTTCTCAAATGTTCAAGAACCGTTACTCAAATGTTTTTGATGGAGATGAACATTGGAAAGCAATTAATGTAAAAGAAGGTGAGTTCTTCTCATGGGAACCAGATTCTACTTACATCAGAAATCCAACTTTCTTTGAAAACATCAACGATCAAAAATCATATGAGAACGGAGTCAGTTTAAAAGACGCTCGCATCTTAGCATTGTTTGGTGATTCAATTACAACTGACCATATTTCTCCAGCAGGATCGATCAAGAAAACATCTCCAGCAGGTGTTTACTTAACAGAAAAAGGTGTACAAGTTTCCGACTTCAACTCATACGGATCACGTCGTGGTAACCACGAAGTCATGATGAGAGGAACATTCGCGAACATTCGTATTAAAAACGAAGTGGCGCCAGGAACTGAAGGTGGAGTGACAAAATACATTCCATCAGGTGAAGTAATGCCAATCTACGATGCAGCTATGAAGTACATCGCAGACAAAACTCCACTTGTTGTTATTGCTGGAAAAGAATACGGAACAGGATCATCACGTGACTGGGCAGCTAAAGGAACATTCCTACAAGGTGTAAAAGCAGTTATCGCTGAATCTTTTGAACGTATTCACAGATCGAACCTCATTGGTATGGGTGTTCTTCCTCTTGTTTTCGAACCAGGTGTAGACAGAAAAACTTTAGCTCTTGATGGAACTGAAACGCTTGATCTTATCCCACACGGAGAATTCAAACCAGGCCTTAAATATGATCTGGTTATCAAGTACGCTAACGGGAAGACTGCTAAGACTGTACTGACTTCAAGAGTAGATACTCTGGATGAACTTCATTACATGAAAAATGGTGGGATTCTTCAATACGTTCTACGTAACCTTAAGTAATTTCTAGGGCCCCTTTTGGGGCCCTTCTTGTTTAGTCTGTAAGTTTTTCAACAACCCCCACATTATTTCTAATTCATCTAACATATCTCCATTCACACGAGGACACAGGAGTATTTGTATGATGAAGAAGAAGCTACTTGCTTTAACTATTGGTGCGACTTTAACGAGCTCATTAATCGGGCCTGTTGCTCATGCTGGATTGAAAGATTTAAAAGACATTCTCAATGTAGGTAAATCACTTAACGGTGCAGCTACGAAGGATGTTTACTCTGGTGTTAAATTTAATTATCTGGATAAGAAAGATCGTTTGATGATCGTTAATGATTTTCTTTCAAGCGTAGAACTTGATTATGTTCTTCTTCCACTTAAAAAAGAAAGAATCGGTCTCGATTTCGAAAAACTAAAAGCAGATGCTATCGCTGCTGAAAATAATGCTCAGGATTTTTCTCTCTCTGTTGCTGATCGTACGAACAGTGTTCAGCGTGATGAGATTGCTTTCCAACAGGCAAAGAGCAATATGGAATTTTTAGATCGTATGCAGGCGTTGGTTTCATCATTTCAAGATACGCACTTTAGTATTCAAGAAACAATCGGTCGTCCTTATCAATATACAGGGATCAGACTTTTCAGAGTTCAAGGAAAAATTATTGTTGGATCATTGGAGAAAAAACTCTTGGGTCTAGCTTCAAAACTTTCTAACGGAAATGATGTTTCTGGAATTCAGATTGGTCAAGAAGTAGTGAGCATCGACGGTGTTCCTGTTGAAGATAAAATCAATGAACTTAAAAAATACGTAATGGGAAGTTCTGATGAGTGGAATGACAATCAAGCGATTCGTTCTCTTACGATCAGAAATTTTAAATACGATAACAAGAATTATATTAAAGTTGGATTTGCTGATGGATCACTTATCAAGCTTCCACTGTTCATCAACAATGCTCCAGGATCGACAAATCGTCCGGACGTAATGACTTATATGAACAGAATCGGAATTGCTTCAGATGCAACAAACATCGGTCTTAACTTTGATAAAGCAACTAAGACATGGTCTGACAGTTCATTCTCATTCTCAGGTTACAACACAAGAACATTGCACCTGAACCTTAAAGGATTGACTGAATATACAGATAACGATGGGGGAATCGCTCTGAGAACTGGTTACTTCATCAACAAAGGAAAAACATACGGAGTGATGCAGCTTCTGAACTTTACAGCAAAAACAGTAAAGATCGGTGATGCTCAAGTTCCTTTCTTAGATGCAATCAGAGGATTCGTTGCTGAACTAAAAGATAATCAAATGCCGATGATTCTCGATCTTCGTGTAAACGGTGGTGGTAATGGAAATTATCCAGGACAAATTCTAGGAATTCTTGCTGGTGAAAATACAATCTACGCTGGAAACACTTCTGGTATGAGAATGACTGAGTATACTAGACAGTTAAATGAAGGCGACCTTTTTCAATTGCTACCAGCAGAAGATCAATCAATCGGTATCACAATTGATGACATCAACAATATGGTACAAAAAACTTTAGATGCTGGCCGTGACTACAGTCCAATGTACGCATATGGACCGGTAATGACAGATGCAAAGGTTAAAGGGTTCAGCAATAAAATCGTAACACTCGTAACTTCTGACTGTATCAGTGCATGTGACATGATGTCTTTCATGCTTAAAACATCGAAGCGTGCAACGATCATCGGAACACACACTAACGGAACAGGTGCAGGATACAGATCTTCTTCTGAACTTGATTCAACATGGTCAGACAGATTGAGAGTTCTACAGTCTCACTTTCCGAACTTCTTATTCGGTCTACCTGGTGGGGCGCCTGACCAATACATTTTCGAGGACAACAGTGCTTCGAGATTGTGTACAGAAAACCGTCCAACAGTTGCAGACGTTCAATACTCTACAACTATCTTAGACGTAGCTAAAAACAATGTAGGGTGGTTGTTGAAGGCTGCCGCTGTTCTTGATTCTCAACAATAATTCGTTTCACATGGCCGTCCGTTTTATTCGGACGGCCTTTTTATTTTAGTGGCCAACAAAAAAGATCAACATTCGTTTAAATTCAGAGACTCCAAAACAAGAAATTTTTTCTTTTGACTCCTAAGTTGATTCCTGAGGTATCATAGGAGCATTGCCATTTGTGCATTCTTTTTTGGAGAAAAAATGAAACGTCTTCTTTTGTCCGCTTTAGTTCTCGGTTTAACGACATCATCTCTTCCTATGCTTTCGACGACATCGTATGCGAAAGAAGCAGCAGCTGCAAAAGAGGTTAAAGATCCGAGGCGTGAAAAACTTATTGGGAATATTCTAAAAAATGCGCTTGAAACATATCACTATCGCGCACTAAAAATTAATGACGAAGTTTCACAAAAAGCTTTCGCGCAATATTTAAAGAAAATCGATGGTTCAAAACAATTCCTTACGAAAGGGGATATTAAAGAACTTGAAGCTTATCAATTCCAGATGGACGATGAAATGGTCACTGGAGATTATGCTCTTATTGAAAAATCTCTGGAGATCTTCAAGAAGAGAACTGCTCTTGCTGAAAGCATGAGAAAAGAAGCTTTCAAAAAACAATTTGATTTCAATGGAAATGAACAAGTAGAAGTTGATCCGGAAAAAAGAGATTGGGCAAAAGATGAAAATTCTCTAAAAGAAAATTGGAAACTCGTTTTTAAACAAGCGACTCTTAACAAATATCTTTCTTTGATTGATGAACAATCAGACAAGCCGCTTAAAGCAGCAAAGAAAACAAAAAATTCAAACTCTAAAAAGCTTCCTCCGATGAAGAAGTTAACAGATGCTGAAATGAGAGCGAAAGCTCACGATTCAGTTTCAAAAAGATTCCAGAAAATTTTCGAGCGTCTCGCAAAAGAGGATAGAGATGATCAATTAGATAATTTCTATAACTCAGTGACAGCAGTATTCGATCCGCACACGACTTATCTTCCAGCTAAAAAGAAAGAAGATTTTGATATCGATATCACTGGTAAGTTAGAAGGTATTGGTGCTGTTCTTCAAGAAGACGGTTCATACATTAAAGTCGTTCAAATTGTTCCAGGTGGACCAGCTTGGAGACAAAAAGATCTTGAAACAGACGACGTTATTCTCGCTGTTGCTCAAGGTGCAGGTGAATCAGTTGATTTAACAGATATGAAAGTAGACGATGCTGTTCGCTATATCAGAGGGAAAAAAGGAACAGAAGTTCGCCTGACTGTTAAAAAAGTTGATGGAACAAGAAAAATTATTTCAATCATGAGAGATGAAATTGAAGTAGCAGCTTCATTTGCTAAATCATCTGTTCTTCAAATGAAAGATGTCGATGCAAAAATCGGTTATATTCAATTGCCTAAATTCTATCGCGATTTTGAAGACTCAAAAATCAATTGCACTGACGACGTAAGAAAAGAACTTGAAAGACTTAAAAAAGCAAACGTAGATGCAGTTGTTCTGGATTTAAGAAACAATGGCGGGGGAGCACTGGAAGATGCTCGCCTTATGTCAGGACTTTTCATTGGAAAAGGACCAGTTGTTCAAGTTAAAGATCACCAAGGAAAAATAGAAGTTTTAGAAAATGAAGATCCAGCTGTATTCTACGATGGACCATTGATTGTTCTTATCAACAGATTCTCGGCTTCAGCATCAGAGATTTTGGCAGGAGCAATGCAAGACTATGGCAGAGCGGTTATCATTGGTGGAGATTTCTCACACGGTAAAGGAACGGTTCAAGCTGTTCTTAATTTAAACCAAGGTCCACTTCTTTCTATGTTTGGACCAACAATGGGTGCTCTAAAAGTTACGATCCAAAAATTCTATCGTGTAACAGGTGCTTCAACTCAGTATAAAGGAGTTCTATCGGATATCGTTTTACCGGATCTTTATAGCTACGTTGATAGCCGTGAAAAAGATCTTGAGTACTCTCTTCCATGGGATCAGATTCAAGCAAAACCTTTCAGCAAGTGGAACAAGTTCTCATACAACCTTCCACAGTTAAAAGAGAAGAGTGCTGCTCGTGTAAAAGTAAATCCTCGTTTCAACAAAATCGTGAAAAACGTAGACTACTTAAACAAAAAGAAAAAAGACACGCTTGTTTCACTTAATCTAAAACAAGTTCAGGCCGAAGATATACAAAACAGAAAAATGGCCGAAGAACTTAAAATGGATGAAGAAGATAAAAACCTTCTCGTAACAAATTTTGAAGATTCATTAAAGGCGCATGAAAATATTCGTGCAAGCGATATGAAAAAATGGTCGAAAGATTTTGAACAAAGAAAAGATGAATGGGTAAAATCTCTAAGACAAGACGTTGTTCTAGAGGAAGCAGTAATGGTTGCCGACGACATTGTTAAATCAATTAAACCTAAGAAGACAGCGTCGACAAAGTAATTTATGTTAGACAATACAGAAATCGAAAAGATTTTAGAAAAGCTAGAAAATATCGATGACGAACAATTAGCGGTTGAACTCTTAAGAGAGTTCAACCGCTATTCCTCGGAACTGGGTAAACTTCTTTTAAATTTAGACAAAACACTTTCTCACGACGAATGGAAAAAACGTTGCGATGAAACCCGCGCAAAGCTTGATTCAGTAATTAATAAAATCAATCAGTATTAGTTTCTTCAAGGATGAAGCATGACTGACCGTAAGAACGATGAAAAAACTTCTTCTGTTAAAGGCCAGGACGATTGGGAATTTTCGTCAATCCAAATTAAATACGATGATGAACCGAAGATGGAATCCCAAGTGAAAGATACGCGAGCACTTCACCGCAAAACGAAACTTGCACTCAATGAGGAGGCCATTCCCCGCAGTAAAACGCGCTCAGAGATGGCAAAAGAATTAGCAGGAGATGAAGTTGAAAGAGACGCCTATGATCTCGCAGCCTATCCAAAGAGAGGACTTGCATTGGCCCTCGATGTTGCTTTCATTGCTTTTATAGCAGCTCTTGTAAAAATTCTTTCACCGTTCGTTTTAAAAATTATTCATTTTTTCCTGGATAAGTATAAATTGCAGCTTTGGTTCTCTGATGGATTTGCGATAAAAGGACTCATTGTTCTCAATGCACTTCTAGCGGCTTTCTTTTTCGTCGTCATACCTGTTGTTTTTTTCAATGCGAGCTTTGGAAAAAAAATTCTCGGAATTCGAGTGAGAGGAGAGGGGCAGTATAGTCTTTCTTTTGAACAGACGATTAAGCGTGAACTTATTTTCAAACCGATCAGCATTCTTATCGTCGCTGGTTTTGTGACACCATTTTTCAATAAAAATCGCCTTTCAATTCATGATATGCTTGCGAAAACTGTTGTTGTTGAAAGTTAAACTTTTGCCGAGTTACTCAACAATAAGTTTTTGAATAAAATCTGATTGAGAAGAAACGGCATCGAGGGCCACTTCTTTTTCGATGAATCCTTTTTGATAAAGGAACATAATATGTTGATCAAAAGTTTGACCGCCATTTGTCGACTTTCCCTGTCCTTGAGAAATGATCTGAGGGATACGATTTAAATCATCTTTGCCCGCGATACAATCGCGAATTCCGGCCGAAGTTACCATGATTTCCTGGGCGATAACTGTTCTTCCATTTTTTCCCGGAAGCATACGTTGTCCGATAATCGCATAAAGATTTTCAGCAAGTCTCTTTCTCACTTCCGGTTGTTCGTGAGCAGGGAACATGGAAATAATTCTACCGATTGTTGTTACTGTATTTGTCGTATGGAGAGTTGAGAAAACAACGTGGCCAGTCTCAGCTGCTTTTAGGGCAATATTCGCAGTAATTGGATCGCGCATTTCTCCAATAGAAATAACATCAGGATCTTGTCTTAAGGCAGAGCGAAGTCCGCTCGTGAAATCTTCTGTATCTTTTCCGACTTCACGTTGAGAGATACGGGATTTTTTTTGAGTATGAAGATATTCGATAGGATCTTCAATCGTAATAATATGAGAGCTGCGATTTTCGTTGATATGATCAATCATCGCTGCAAGTGTCGTACTTTTTCCTGAACCTGTTGCCCCTGTCACCAATATGAGTCCGCGACTTTGAAGAGCAATTCGCGAAATCGTTTTAGACATATCGAGAGAAGCGAGACTTGGGACTTGAGTGTTGATTACACGAAGAACAATTCCGTAATGGCCGAAATAGCGGAAGATATTAAAACGAACGCGACAAAGATCTTCTATTCCAAAAGCTCCATCAATTTCCGTTTTATTGTTGAGTTGTTCATATTGCTTTTCATCTGAAAGCAAAATTTTAATGATGTCGCTGATATCACCGGCACTAAATGTTTTTGTTTGAATAGGAACGAGATCGCCGCGAATACGCAAACAAGGAACTTCATCTGTACGGATATGAATATCGCTGGCCTTATGTTGGATGGCCACATTGAGGAGAGATGATAAATTTTTTAAGCTAAAAGGCATAGTCCTAAATCCGTAGTTCCCAATGTGCTGTTACCTAGTTTATTATTAAATGATAATGGAAAAAAATAAAGTTCTAATTATTCGCTTCTCTAGTTTCGGGGACATTGTTCAATGCTCATCAGTTGTTGAATCAATTCGTCAGAAATTCCCGTCGAGCGAAATTCATTGGGCGACGAGGGCCGATTTTGGAAATCTCGTTAAACTCAATGCCGGAGTCAAGACAGTCCATGCTTTTGATAAAAAAGCAGGTTTTAAAGGACTTATTACTTTTGCCAGAATGTTGAGAAGAGAAAATTTCACACATGTGTATGATGCTCACAATAACTTGCGTTCGAGAGTTTTAAAATGTTTCCTGATGATGAGATTGAATAGACCGAATCTTGTCGTCCGTTCTAAAGATCGCTGGAAACGCATTTTGCTTTTCAAATTCAGAATCAATAAATTTCCCAAACCATTTATTGGAATTAAGTCTTATCTGGCCCCGCTGGAAGAGTGGGGCGTTCGTCAAAGTTCCAGCCCTCGCTTGGTTGATTGGAATTTTCCAAAAGAGACGACGGAGAAAATTGAAAAGTTAAAAACAGATTTAATAGGCGATAAAAGATTTATCATTCTCGTGCCTTCCGCTGCCTGGGAAATGAAACGCTGGCCACTCGATCATTGGAAAAAACTGATTACAATTATGCCAGAAGCCCGCTTTGTTGTGCTCGGTGGAAAAGAAGATACTTTCTGCGAAGAACTTGTAGCGATGGCACCGGAGAGAGTTTTTAATATGGCCGGAAAACTTTCGTTGATCGAAAGTTCTAAACTTTTAAGTTTATCGGCATTGGTGATTTCAGCCGATTCAGGGCTTCTTCACGTCGCGGACGTTTTAGGAGTAAAAGGCCTTTCGTTAATGGGGCCAACGGCTTTTGGTTTCACAATCAGCTCTTTAATCAAAACATTAGAAGTCGATTTACCGTGCCGTCCTTGTACTAAAGACGGCAGCGGAAAATGTTCTCAAAATATTTATCAACTTTGTATGGTAGACATCACTCCAGCTACGGTTGCGAGTGAAGCCCAGAATTTGGTTCGTGAATAGTCTTTCTCATTTCCCACAATAAGTGACTCATGTACGGTCTTCTCGTTTCTTTCGTCGCTACCATGAGTAGTTTCATGATTTTTAACGTTGTCGGATTTGAGTAGAGAAGAATGAGAAGTTCCTGAATGTAATTCGTCGAAAGCGTAATGTAGTTATCTGTTCCGATTCCCAGTTGTACACCTTTTTTTTCCCACCATGAAAACGGATGATCTTTATAATCAGGGAAAGCTCCAGTGAGTTTTAAATTAGAAGAAGGAAGGGCCACAAGCGAAACTTTTTTATTAATCATACGATTGAGAACATCGTGCTGATAATGTTCAATTTCACGAGCTGTGTGAAATTTGGTTTTCAAAAATTTTATTTTTTCTTTTTCATCGAGAGGAATTCCTTTCACGATTTTATCGCGAACGTCTTCTTCTCTCCATTCCATATCCATAATTTCGGCGTATTCAAAACTATTTGGATTGAGAGCTGTTCCCGCCTGATTCATTTCCATTAAACGCTGATAAAGGCGATGGAAGTAATAGTTCGGGTTAATTCCCAATGAAAGTCCGTGCTCGAGTGTATCGATGTGCCAGATATTGAGAGCGTTGTCGACCGCCTGAACTCCAAGTCTTAAAATTTTCCACGTTTCGCCGTGGTGAGAACGAATGCGGAAGCCCTGATATTGCAAACGACGAAGACCAGACTTCATTTCCAGAAAATGTTTTTTTCGATAAAGTTCGCGTTCATCTCCGACAGTATCGACTTCACAAAGAACATCTCTCAAGAACGGATGTCTTTTTAAAAGATCGAGAATGGATATGACCTGATCTTCAAAGTGTTCTTGTTTTGATTCGTATTCATTTTGATCGTAAAAATTTGGTTCTTTTCTAAAAGAAGGAGAGAGCACGAAATTAAAAAATGGCTTCTCTGCTTTAAATTTCATAAAGCCTTCATAGAGGCCTAAAACGACATCGTCTTCGGTGAGATTTTCGAGTCCCGGTATCTGCTCATCACTAAGCCCTGTCGAGCGGGAAAGAGTGAATTTCAACCTGATTTTTCCAACGTTATATTTTTCGTAAAGATCGTGGGCCATGTGATAAGCGGCGTCTACGTGAGTTTGTTTGTCAGTAAGAATGAGCTTTGGAAGATAAAGAATTTTTAAATACGTTTTAAAAAGTTCGCCTTCTTTTAAACGAATAAGGCGATCGACGTCTTCCACTGCTTTGATTGGAAGAGCGTCAGCTCCATAGACCTGAGAAATCTTTTCTTCGTAAATTTTTTTGTCAGGGCCATCCAATAATTTTTTTAAACGAGGATAAATGAATTCCGCAGAAAGAGACCCTGTGAGGTGAATATGCTCTTCATGATAAGAAAGAGGAAATTCTTTAAAAAATTCAAAAAACGCTTCTGAAAATGGGTGCCCGAGGAGAGTTGAGATATCAACTTCGTTGCTTTGAAATCCATTGAGAAGTTTTCTGAATTCGGTAAGAGATTTATCGACAGTCGGGTTCTTTTTGAACGAAGGATAAAAGCTCAAGAGTTCAAGAGTGTCGTTAATCGTGACACCATTTGTTTCGCTAATGATATCAATTAAAGCATGCTTAATTTCTTTAATATCTTTTTCTTTCTTAGCAAACATATTTTGTCCTTTTTTATTTTTTTGCGCTCGTTATGACTTCATAAGCTTCTTGAATTTTATTGAATCTCTCAAAGGCCCTGCGCTCTAAGACTTTAGGAAGTTTTTGAGAAACAATTTTGTCCGGATGTTTTTGAAGAGCGAGTTTTTTATAAAGTTTTTTTACTTCTTCCAAAGACAGATCTGGGTTTGCGCCGAGAATTTCATAAGCCGTTTCGATATCTTTTTTATTTTTTAATTTAGGCATTGGGGCCAGCATTCCGGCGTAATTGAGGGCAAGAGTAAGTTCTTCAAAAAGTTGTGACGGACTTTTTGCCCAAAGATTTGCTTCTCGTTTGGCAATGGTTTCAACGGCCTCTTTGATTGTTTCTTCAGAGTATTGACTGATAACTAAATTTTCAGCATAGATTCGCTCATCTTTGAGTTCTTTTTTACTCGAAACAGTCATGAGTAATTTAATTTGAAAAGCGAGTGAAAGTTCGTCGGGGGGAATACTCAACTTGCGCGCCATTTTTTCTATGATAAAAAGTTTTTTCTCTCTTAATTCTTCAACCGTAAGAAAGAGAAGCATGAGAGTGACCATGTAATTTTTTAGTGCAACATCGGAAGCTTTATGATCAGCACTTAAAAAACGCAGATAATTTCTTTTTTCACAAAGAAGAATGAAGGCATTGACCTTGCTGTCTGCCATTGTATACGAATACGTTTTCGTAATTTGCTGTTGAATATCTTTTACAAAAGAACCGCCGCCCCACTGGGTTTCCTGATAAATTTTTTGAACTTCTTTGGTGGGAGGAGTGGAAACATCTTCTTCATCTTCGCTACGATTTTGTCTACTCATTGCACTTACATCGCCGCTCAACCCATATTGAGAGCGCAACCGTTCTTTTTGTCTTCTGATCATTGAATCTATATCATTATCGTGTTGATACGAACCAGGCATTTTCTTTTTGAAGAAACTAAAAAATAGCGGACCGAGAACGCGTAATGTGACTGCGAAAAAAATAAAACTAAAAATCAGTCGAGTGATAATATCTTTATTAAAGTGCATAAAATATAGTATCATTAAGCTAAGAAAAATAAAAAATTTTAACAGGACCTTACATGTTTACCTGGTCGATTAAAGAAATAGAACTTCCTCTCAAATTTACCTGGAATATTTCACGAAATAGCTCAGATATTAAACGCAATTTTATTATTGAAGTGAAGAACGGATCAATCTCTGCATTGGGAGAAGTTGCCTTCAATGTTCGTTATGGAGAATCTCGCGAACTTATTCTAGAAAAGTTTGAAGAATTCAAAAATCAGGCACCACAAGATTTTAATGGCATTGAAAATCTCGTCGCTTTTTTAGAAACGATGGATCTCCCTCAGTCTTTAAAGTTTGGAATTGAATCGAGTTTCGTTCATTATGTAGCAATTTTGTCAGGTAAAACTGTTGCACAATTAATGGGAACAAACGTAGTAAGCAGTGTGAAAACTTCATTTTCTATTCCTATTATGGAAGTAGGAAAGGTGGAAGCTTTTATCAAAGAAAATAATTTAAGTCGTTTCTCTGTTTTAAAAGTAAAAGTGAATCGTGACAACGCTCACGATTTTTGCCAGGAAATTTTGCGTCTTACTGATGTTCCTCTCAGAGTCGATGCCAATGAATCGTTTACATCTGCTGCAGAGACGATGAAATTTTTAGAAACATTTTCCAATATAAAACGCCTGGAATTTTTAGAACAGCCTCTTCACAGTACTCAACATGAAGAAGCACTGGAATTAAAAAAACACAGTCCTGTTTTTTTAATGGCCGATGAGTCTGTGACGAAAGAAGACATCACAAGTTATTATCCGGAAAGATTTCACGGCATCAATGTGAAAATGATGAAGGCCGGTGGATATATGAGAGCGGTAAAACAATTGCGGCAAGCAAAACTGCTGGGACTTAAAACAATGCTCGGTTGTATGGTTGAGACGAGTTTAGGAATTTCCAGCGCACTCAATATTTCCGGTGGAGTTGATTTCTTCGATCTCGATGGATGTCTGTTGATAAAAAATGATCCGTACAAATTGGTAAGCGAAGAGAACGGAAAGATTTTTTATTCTTACATTCAGTGATCAGAAGTACAGTCTAAAATCTAAATCATAACGTTGATAGTCCGCTGTGTTTTTAGCGTTCAATAATTTTTGAGCGGATAAATTAATTTCGCAAGGAACATCCCATTTCTTTGCTTTGTAGAGTTCTACTGAAGAAAATCCGATTCCCACTCTTCCCCAGTAGTTATTTGTAATCGTATTTTGTTCAAGAATAGCTTTTACAGTAGGATCGCTGGCGCCGTATTTACTCGCACCAGTCTCACTGTACATAAAAGAAGAATTGATATTGAACCATGACAACGGATTGAGGGTCACAGTAAAAGTTGAATCAATTTTGTTTCCCAACTTTTCAGTCATCGTTTCTTTATTTTTACTTAAAGGAACATCGATGTCGTCCAAAGTTCTCATCGTTTTCTTAGAAGCAAATTGATAAGTGAAACGATTTTTTAAATCTAACTGTAAAACGCCGTCGAAAAATGAAATTCCCATCGCCGATTCAACGAAGGCATCGTATTGTCCGTCACCTGTCGAAACATCTTGAAGAGAATCAGGATCGTCAGAATCTCCAGTCGGAAGAACGGCTCCCAATGTGAGAGACATACCTTTATCAGAAAAATCAGTGAGACGATAAATCGCTCCGACTTCAGCATCACCGAGTGCATCTTTTTCCCAGGCACCAAGTGGTTTGTAACCGTAGTAATTAACAATGAGTGATTGAAGAAGTTGTTCGTTTGTTTCCGGCAATTGCAAAGTTAATTGACGAACGAATGTTGAAACAGCTGTATTCGTCGGAACGTTTTGTACGGCCGCCTGAATCGCTGCGAGATTACTCTTTTTACTTTGACTGAAAGAAACATTTGTCTTGATATGATAAATCGGAAGAGATCCGTAAACAGTGAGACGATCTGTAATTCCGTGTGCAAGCGCCAGCCCTTGAGCGTGAACTTGGGCATAGGCATCTGCTTTAAATTCACCAAGAGAAAACTGGTTGTAAGCATCCGGAGAAATGGCCTTCAATTCATCGAAATATGTTTTAAGAGCAGTGGCCACGTTTTCTAATTTTGAAGAAGTAAAATTCTCTCTTAACGAGAGAGAGTTGTCCTGATGATTGGCATCGTATTTAGATTCAATCTTCGAAGTCATGACTTGTTTGAAGACAAACATGTCTACACCTTTTGGAAGAGTGTCGTAGCTTGCACCGAACGACGAAGTCGCAGTCAAACTAAGGCCGAAACCAAATATGAAGAGAGAATTCTTTTTCATGTAGGAGATAATAAATGTGAATGAAATTTTTAGGGGAATAAACTTATTTTAATGAAAATTCTACAGTCCCCGAAATGACACCACTTTTTTATGTTATAACCTGTCCATGCAAAATTTCAGAAGGCTCGCAATTTTGGCATTGGTAGTGATGGCCCTTTCCTCTTGTGGAAAGGAGAAGCTAACACCTATTTATAAGCCTATGACGGTTAATGAGCTAAGAAGCGATAAACCGGTGAATTTCTCTTATTCTATCGACGATACACCTATTGATGAATACGCCAAAAATGCCGGGAAATTTCCTCTTTTCGGGAAACTTTTTCAGGGGATTGCGATTGTTCTTGCGAATACTACTATTGCGAACCAGGGGGGACACGAACTTGAGCTCCCTTCAGTAGACGTCGATTTAAGTGGTATTTCAGATATCGATTTTGACCTTATTCAATGGGTGAGTCTGGATAACGTTGTTGTTCAGGTGAGAAACGCTAAAAGCAAGGACTCTCTCAACTTTATCGAGAAAATTGAAATCTATGGAAAGCTGGACAGCCCTGTGGCCGGTCTTCCGGTGGATTCTAATGGATATTCACGTCTGGTATATTTTAACCGCTCTACAGACAAATTAGGGTGCGATGGGCGCTGTTTGAAATTCAATATCACCCCAATTAACTGGAAAGAAATTTTAAAAACAAATAAACTTGTTCACCTTCAACCTAAACTCATCATCAGTTCAGTTCCTCTTAGCACAATGAAGCTAGCGGGTTCGATTGATTTCAGTGTAAAATTCAACTTAGGATTCTAATTTGAGATTTAATTACTGATTTCTGGTGAGACTTTCATGCGCATTGGTTTTGAAGCAAAAAGAGCGACCCATAACTTTAGGGGTTTGGGGAATTATTCACGCGGACTTATTGAAGGTCTGCTTGAGTATTATCCGGAAGACGAGCTTTTCCTTTATGCTCCTCCAATCAAAGATGAACGCGCGCAGAAATGGGCCGATAGTCTTTCTTCAAAAGCACATTTTAAATTTCCAGAATCAGCTCTTGAAAAAAAACTCTCTAGTTTATGGCGCAGTTTTTTAATGGCCGATGATTTGAAAAAAGAGAGACTAGATCTTTTTCACGGACTTTCACACGAAATTCCTTATCGTCTGGGTAAGCTGCCTTTCAAAAAAGCGGTGACGATGCACGATCTGATCTTTCTTCGTTATCCGGAATTTTTTCCGTTCATTGATAGAGTCGTGTACTCACAAAAATTTAATTATGCCTGCAGACATTCGGATATGGTCATCGCAATTTGCGAACAGACGAAAGAAGATCTCATTCGTTTTTTAGGTGTCGATGAAAAAAAGATCGTCGTTCATTATCAAAGTTGCGATCCGATTTTTTACGATATTACTACTGCTCAAAAACAGGATGAAGTAAAAACAAAGTACAATTTGCAAAAACCTTTTATTTTGAACGTCGGTGCATTCGAAGAAAGAAAAAATCAACTTCGTCTGGTTGAAGCCTACGCGAGTATCGCTCACAAAATTGAAGAAGATTTAGTTCTCATCGGCCAGGGAAAAAAATATAAAGAGCAGGTGATTGAAAAAATCAATGCACTAAAATTAGAAAAACGCATTCATGTATTAGAAGGAATTCCTTTTGCGGAATTACCACTCATTTATCAGGCAGCGAAAGTTTTTTGTTTTCCCTCTCTCTTCGAAGGATTTGGTATTCCTATTGTCGAATCGCTTTTTTCAAAAACGCCTGTGATCACTTCTTTTGGTTCTTGTTTTCCGGAGAGTGCAGGCCCGGATTCGTATTATGTTGACCCACTTTCAAACTCAAGTATTGCAGACGGACTTGCACACGTCTTATCCAACCAAAATCTTCAGGAACAAATGATTACTAAAGGGTTAGAGTTTGTTCAGAAGTTTCATCGCAAAAATTCTACTTCTCATTTAGTTGAACTCTACACTCAGTTAAAGGCAAATTAATCCTGAGGAAAAGTTTTCCGATAAGTTACAAAACTTCACGGTAGAAGTTTTAGTAAGTTCAAGGAAGAGTAATGCGCGTTTCGACTAACATTCAGTCGATGGTCGCACAACGGTATGTTCAACAACATACTGAAGAGCAGGCCCAAAAAGATAGTCAGCTATCTTCAGGGGAGAGAATTGTCCGCTCGGCAGATGATCCTGCAGGACTCGCGATTTCAGAAAAAATGAAATCGATGATCAGATCAAACTCACAAGCAGAAAGAAATACAAACGATGCGGTGTCACTTCTTCAAGTCGCAGAAGGATCTCTCGGAACTATGCAAGAGATGGGCATTCGTTTACGCGAATTAGGAGTGCAGGCGTCGAGTGATACTGTGTCTGATATGGACAGAGCAGTTATCGATAAAGAATTCCAACAACTCTCAAAAGAAGTAGAGCGCTTAACTGCTTCAACAAGCTTTAATGGAAACAATATCATTAAAGATAAAAGCAGTGTTTATGATCTTCAAATCGGAACAGGGAACGATAGTTTAGATCGTATCCGTTACGATATGGGCAAGGTCATGGATTCGAGAAACAATTTTGGAATCAGTGCTGTTAACCTGCGTTCAAAAGAATCAGCTCAACACTCTCTCGGTGTAGTCGACAATATGATGTCACAAATCAGTGCCAGCCGCGCTCAATTAGGCGCGATGGGGACGAGAATGACATCATCGATGCAAAACCTGCAAATTGGACGCGAGAATTTATCAGCAAGTAATTCGAAAATCCGCGATACTGATGTCGCTGCTGAAACTGCAAACCGTGCCAAAATTCAAATCGCACAATCGGCCAGCTTGGCAATGTTAAAGATGTCTAACGACGCGCCTGGTGTAATTTTAAAGCTTGTTGGTTAAGAAACTTCTTATTGAATAATTTAACAGCATCTTCGCGCTGTTTTCTTTTAATTTGCTCATCAAACAACAAACTCGCATCGTGATAGTCGGCATAAGCGCAGAAACGAGTTCTCTCATTAACTTTATTTTTGAAAGTGTATTTCGCTTTTTTGAACGGGCCTTTACCATCAACTTTTTGAACGAAGTCGCTAAAAGAAATTTTAGGGCCATCTTTATAAGAGCTTTTCTTTGCATTTAAGCAAGACTCATAAGCATCTTTCATCATCGATTGGTTGTTTTCATCGAGGTAAGGAAGAATTCTAAAGCATAAATCGGCCTTCGGCCCTTCCGGCATTTTATCATTCTTTAAAGCATCAGAAACATCTTTCTTGAAAAAATCAAAGAACACAGTAAGTGTTTCTTTTGAATTGCTTTGAGCTGTTTCCAATCCGGTTTTTAAATCATCAATCGAAATCGATGAATCATTTGAAGAATATGAATTTAAAATTGACTGGAGAAGATCATTTTTAGTCGCATCGACTACATCTGATAATCCACTTCCTAAATCATTGTTGGAAAGACGTGCTTCCATTTCATAAGAAACCATATTTCTGATTTTTGAAAAATAGACATCAGTTCCACGCTCTTCAAGTTTCAAGATTTTTGAAACACATGACGTGATTTGAAAACTCTTCTTTTCAAAAATAGACGCATTGTCGGTATCGACATCAGTAAAAAAGTTTTTATCATTTCTACATTCAAGAGGGAGAACTTCTTCAGGAATTGAGCGAGGAATTGTTGCTTCTTCAACGAGTTTCAAAACATTTTCGGTAAGATTTCTTGTTAATTGAATATTGCTGATTTGAGGATAATACTTATTGTTTGTCCCATCACAATTTGTTGGATTCGATTTACACCCGAGCGTTGTCAGGTAATTCATAATGCGATCTGAGTTCCCCATAATCTTTTGAAGAGCAAGATAAGGATTCACTTGGCCTTTGAGTTCGCGTTTTGCATTGACCATAATAGAGTAGGCATCTACAGAAACACTTTTTGCACGATCGATGTTTACACGATCGAGAGTCTCTTGAATAATTTTGTTGGCATTTGCCAGCGACTGAGTCCAGTTGTCGAGATCGAGGACGATCCCCTTACTCGCTAGATAAATGTCGAGCGGACAAGTCATACTATCACAAACCGGTGGAACATTTAATGTTCCAGGACTCCAAAGCGTATACGGCATGAGCGATTGTGAATTCGCAACGAAAATCGGGTTTTCAAAATCATTGTTTCCTCCCCATCCTTGTGGGTTGAGAGTAGGATTGGCCATGATAAAAGCGAGACCTTGAATGGCCTTCGCGATTGCTGTTCCACGGTCACTCTTGTTATCGATATTTTCAAAAGCTTTGCGTTTGATAGTCCCGTATGTTTCCACATAACGTTTAACTTTTTTCAAAAACTCCGCTTGAAGAATAGGCTTTTCACGGTTGATCAAATCCCCTTGAGAAGTAATTTCACTTCCGGCGTAAACTTCTTCAAGCCATGTTGAAAGAGAATTCAATTGATAACTTAAAAGTACAATCCCCTCATAGCGGGACTGTGGTTTACTATCGCTATTCAAGCGATCTTCAATAAGAGCTTTTGTTGCATCGGCCGAACAATATTGATTAGTCAAAACTTGCGAAACACAACGAAGAGCAATCGGCATTTCGATATCTGCGGCCTGATTAAGCGTTTTATTGTATTTGAAATTTTCTACGTACGATCCAACTGAACTTACGATTACTCCACCAGCTGCAAGAGCGATTGAAGCTCCGGGTGCAGCGAAAGCAGCAGTCACGAGAAGAGCATTGCTGATAAGAGCACTGATCTGCGGCCCGTGTTTTTTATAACAAGCATTGTTTTGATCTTGTGAAAGAGTCGAGAGAAAATTATCGAGGGCAAGAACAACCTGGTTTGCGCCTCTAGCTTCTCTTCCGGAAAAAGACTGGAAGCGAGAAAGGCCGGCTTTGATATTTACGAGATCAGATTGCGATTGAACGATCTCATTATTTAAAAAATCCAGTTGCGATGAAGTCAGACTTGAGTTGTTCGAAACAAGCGTTGAATAAAGAGCAATTTTCTTTTCCAACACCAATTCATTTTGAGCATCAGAGTTTTTTGTCTGGAAATCGTCATAGAGACTTCCATAACGAGTGAGCGCACTCGCTAATTGAGTCGCGCCAGCACAATCTTTATCATTTTTTAGTTCTTCAACGATTCCATAAAGAGAATCGAGAGTGCTTAAACTCACGCTTACATCATTCGTTACAACTTGCGAGCACTGAGAGGCAAAAGTAGAAAGGATTAATTTTGAAGGACGAATAGAAGATGAATCATCGGCCAGCGCTTGAAACACGAGCGTTGTTCCCAGAACAATTGATAGGAGTGTCTTCTTCATAAATCGCGGCCTTATTTTTAAACAAAAATGGATGGCCGGATATTAATGGATGTAAAAGGATTGGGGGATTTTATTTGTGGAAGCGTGTAAAAAATTCAAGCACTAGGGAAGGAAAGTGTGAAACTTGTCCCGTTTCCTTCGCGGCTTTGGGCCTTAATACGTCCCTCATGCTTCTGGACGATGTGTTTTACGATCGAAAGCCCGAGACCTGTTCCCTGGATTTCTGAAGAGCGTGAAGAGTCTACTCTGAAAAAGCGCTCAAAAATTCGGTGCAGCTGATCTTCGGGAATACCGACCCCGTTATCGGAAATAATAAGATGATCCCAACCTTCTTCATGATAGCTTCTAATCGTGATTGTGCCTGTCGGTTCACCATATTTAAGGGCATTGTCGATGAGATTAATGAGGGCCTGTTCAAAAAGATTATAGTCGACCCAAAAAATCTTTTGTTCCAACTCGATATCAAATTGAATTTTTTTCTCCGGATAATTGATTGTTAAATCTTGCGAAAGAAAATTAAGCATCTCTTCGATGTCGATTTCTTCTTTCATGATTTCTCTTTTCGTCTCGACTGCTGTCAATCGAAGAAGATCGTTAAAGAGGTTTATGAGTCTGCGAGAATTGTTGTCGATTTTTTGAAAGCAGGGAGCAAACTTTTGATCAAAGGCCGGATCATTTTGGAGAGACATCTTAAGGTTCTGCATTTGCCCGTTTAAAATTGTAAGCGGAGTGCGCACTTCATGAGAAAAGTTCGCAACGAAATCTTCGCGCATCTGATCGGCCATCTTCCTTTCAGTCACGTTATGAAGAAGACAAAGATAGTTATTGATATTATCGACAGGAAAAACTTTTAAATCGAAAAAACTTTTGTGTGCGTCTTGCGAATTAAATGAAAAATAACTTCTTCTCGTTGTCGTTTCAACTTCAACTGCATTTTCTAAAAATTCCTGGAAGTCTAAATTGCGAGAGACTTCAATTAGAGGGACAGGAAGTTCTTTTTCAGGGAAATTGAAATGATTCACAAAGGATTGATTGGCGTAAATAATAATCAATTCTTTATTTAAAATACAAACCGGATCTTCAAGAGAATCGAGAAGAAGTTTGTATTTGAGATTTTCCATCTCAAATTCTTCTTTTTGTTTGTCGAAGGCCACATCTTTTTTTGTGATGTTTTCTTCAATTTCCGCCCAGGAAAGATCTTCACCGATGGAAGTTGCACCGATACGTTTTAATAAACTATTTGTCGGAAGAGCGTATTTCTTGAGGAAAAATAAATTGAGGACGATTCCCGTTACCCAAATAATAGCGAGTTTAACGGGATCCGGATCTTTCAAAAATTGACTATAAGAGATCGTTGCAATCGCTACTAAAAAGATCGCTTGAAAAAAGAGAACTCTTTTGTAGCGAATCTCAATCATGCCCGATTACTCTGTACCCAATTCCTCTGATTGTTTCGATGATAGAAGAATAGTCGCCCAGTTTTTTTCTTAGACCGAAAATATGTGTGTCGATTGTTCTATCTGTAACGTGTACCGGCCCGTCCTGTATGTATTCTACGAGTTGGTTTCTCGTGAGAACTTTTCCTGGAGAAAGAAGGAAGCAGCAAAGAATTTTGTATTCAGAGAGTGTGAGATCAAGGGCCTGGTTATCAATGAAGACCTTACATTGGTCTGTATCGACAACGAGATCCTTGTGGCGAAGAATATTTTTGTTTTCTGGAACTTGATTACTTAGCTGTCTTCTTCTTAGAAGTGATCTCACGCGAGCAAGAAGAATAGCGTGATCAAACGGTTTCGTCATGTAATCGTCAGCACCAGCGTCGAGTCCTTCAACGATTTGTTCAGGAGTACTGAGTGCTGTCAGCATGAGAATCGGCGTTGTCTTTGTACTATTGTAGAGACGGATAAATTTACAGATTTCGAGACCATTCACCGAAGGTAACATACGATCGAGAATGAAGAGCTGAATATTTTTTGCATCATTGCCCTGGATAAAATCCAAAGCTTTTTTTCCATCAAAAAACGGAATAGTCGTGAAGCCAAAGTTTGCGACTTGCGATTGAATGAGTTCACTGATTTCTTGTTCATCTTCAATGATGACAATAGAGCCGTTTTCCATAGCTATTCCTTTTTCCCCGTCTTGTATTCAGGATTGTGACGAATGTCAGAACCCGATTCTAAAAAGATTACGTCTTCTGCGATGTTTTTTGCGTGGTCACCAATGCGCTCAAGGTTTTTTGAAATTTTGATGATTGTATATCCTTCATCAAAATTAATTTCATTGTTCTTGATCTGGTTTACGTGATTTTTTACGATGTCGCGGTTGAGAGCATTGATCTCTTGATCGTATTCGATAACATCAGTCGAAAGTTTGATATTACTGCGAACAAAAGAATCGAGAGAGTTCTTCACCATAATATTTACTTCAAGGGCCATGTTTTTTAATTGAAGAATTTCACGACCGATAGAAGAGTGTTGACGTTTAATTTTCAGAGACTGATCACCAATGCGTTCAAGTTCAGCATTGATTTTCATGATTGCGATTGCAGTTCTCAAATCTTTAGCTGCTGGCGATTTAAGAGCGATGTATTTAAAACAAGCATCGTCGATCATCATGTGAAACTCGTTAATCTTTCTTTCAAGTTCCAAAATGTCGGCCATACTTTTATCGAGATTCAAACAACTGGAAAGCGAAGCTTCTACGAGACTCGCCATCTTTAAAATATGATCGCGCAAATCTTTTGTTGAAATATCCATAATGAACCTCTTTTACCTTATTCCGTTCTTATCCGAAACGGCCTGAAATATAATCTTCTGTTTGTTTTTCTTTAGGATTCGTAAATATATCTGACGAAAGCCCGTGCTCAATCATCTTACCGTAAACGAAAAACGAAGTATAATCTGAAATTCTCGCGGCCTGTTGCATGTTGTGAGTAACGATAATGACAGTGTAATCGCGTTTAATTTCATTCATCAACTCTTCGATTTTCGCTGTCGCGATTGGATCGAGGGCCGATGTAGGTTCATCCATGAGAAGAACTGGCGGGTTAATGGCCAAAGCGCGTGCAATACAAAGACGCTGCTGTTGTCCCCCTGAAAGCGATGTACCGAGAGAGTGAAGTTTATCTTTCACCTCGTCCCAAAGAGCGGCTTTGCGTAGACATGACTCCGCCACTTCCATGAGAGTTGAACGCTTTGTAATTCCTTGCAGACGAAGTCCGATAACAACGTTATCTAAAATAGACATTGAAGGGAACGGGTTCGGTTTTTGGAAAACCATTCCGATTCTTTTTCTAACGTCGACGACGTCGATTCTTTTATCGTAAATATTTTGTCCTTCAAGCAGAACTTCTCCGTGAACTTTCGCACCTTCAATTTCTTCGTGAATGCGATTTAAACAACGAAGGTAAGTTGATTTACCACATCCAGATGGACCGATGATGGCATTGATCGTTTTCTCGCCGTAGACAACGTTGATTCCTTTGACGGCTTGGAAATCGCCAAACCAGGCTTCAACATTTTTTGCTTCTAAAATAATTTTTTCATTCATATTTAGAATCCTTTTTTATCCTTAATTTTAGAAAGAACATATCGAGCAAAGAGGTTCATCGTGAGAATAAGCACCACGAGAACGAATGCTCCGGCCCACGCTTGTCTTTGCCAGTCTTTGAATGGTGAGATGGCGTAGGTATAAATTTGCACTGGCAACGTCGCCATTGGTTTACCGAGGTCATAACTCAAATACATATTTCCGAAAGCTGTGAAGAGTAACGGAGCTGTTTCTCCGGCCGCTCTGGAAATTGCAAGAATAATCCCTGTGAGGAGATTAGAAATACTTCCTTTTAAAATAATAAAAAGAATAACTTTCCAACGGGGAAGACCGAGAGCAAGCCCCGCTTCGCGAATATGGTTGGGAACAAGTTTTAAAATCTCTTCCGATGTTTTGATGATGATCGGAAGCATGATGATACTTAGAGCAACACCACCGGCAAGCGCAGAAAAACTTTTAAAAGGAACAACAACCATCAAATAAGCAAAGATACCGATAACGATCGAAGGAATACCGCTCATGAGGTCGATAGTTATTTTGAGAGTCTTCGCAAGTTTACTTTTACTAAATTCACAAAGGTAAACACCGCAAGTCACTCCAATGGGAACTGCGATCAGTGCACCTAAGAGAACGATATAAATTGTTCCGAGAATGGCGTGTTTCATCCCTCCACCGATTTCTCCAACTGGTTTTGGAAGTTCAGTGAAAAAACTTAAATTGAGAGCGCTCCAACCTTGCATGAAAACAAATTTTAAAACGAGGAAAAGCGGAATAAGTACGAGCGCCGCACTCGCAAGAATGACCAGACAGAAGAGATAGTTTTTTAATTTTCTAAATAATCTGTAGTTCAAGTTTAACCTATCTTAGAAAAATTCTTCACAATGCTTTTTGCAAATACATTGGATAGAAACGTAATTAAAAATAATAAAAGGGCCAAGTAACAAAGCGATGCTACATGCAGTGGCGTGTTTGCATCTGTGTATTCATTGGCCATAACCGAGGCCATTGTTGCGGCCGGAGCGAAAAAAGATTTCGAAATGATCGGCGAGTTACCAATGAGCATTGTCACGGCCATCGTTTCTCCGAGTGCGCGTCCCAATCCTAAAACAACAGCACTGCTGATCCCTGAAAGAGAAGGAGTGATGACTGCCATCTTTATCATTTCATATTTTGTCGAACCAAGTGCATATGAAGCTTCTTTTTGGTGTTGTGGAATAAGTTCAAAGATTGAACGACAGATAGAAGAAATGGTCGGAACAATCATAACGGATAAAACGAGAGAAGCTGTGAGGATACCAATCCCGAAACTCGGGCCTTGAAAGAATGGAAGAAATCCAAAATAGGTTTTGAGAAAAGGAACGATCGATTCTTTCATGAGTGGCGATAGAAAGAAAATACCCCAAAGACCAAAAACGATACTTGGAATGGCCGCAACCATTTCAACTAACAACGAAACGATTCGCGAGACATGTTTTGGAAGATATTCAGAAATAAAAAGAGCGACGAGAATACTTACCGGTGTTGCAATAACAAGAGCGATGAGTGATGTGATAAGTGTTCCGAAAATAAACGGAAGGGCCCCATATTTATCTTCAACGGGATTCCACTCTGTTCCAAAAAGAAAGGCAACACCGCTATTTTTAATCGCAGGCCATGCTGCTTTAAAAAGAATAAAAATGATAAAAAGAAGAAGACCTATTACCAATAAGGAAATAAATCTTAGGACATAAAACAAGACGGCGTCTTGAGTTTTAGATTTCAATTTGAACATGCCTTATAATCGACAAAAATGATCAAAAATTAAAGGGTGCTTTGTTAGGATTTGGTTAAGAAATGGCACTTTCTAAAGGAAAAAAGGCGAAAAAAAGGGGAAAGTTTCCTTTCCCCCAAGAGAAATACTTTTTTTAGGCAGAATTAATGGGCAGTCTGGCTTACATACAGACGAAAGCTTTTATCTTTTGAACGGCGAATAGTACATCTTCCGCCTTCTTTGCTTTCAAGTAAAAATTCATAATACTCTGGTAGTGTGTCTGCAACTTCGAGAACCGATTTTCCTTCGTGCTCTCCGAAATCAACATAGACTAGATCTTCGGCAATGATACCTGTCAACGGACTTACATCTGGTGAAGCCATTATTTCCCTCCCTAGAATTAATTGGCAATTGATTCATTACAGAGTGTTTCATGTTCTGAAACAGTTTGAAAAGAAATTTATGCAGGAGGAAAATAGTCGGACAACTCTACATACCTTTGAAGAAATTTTTGACCTGACTGAAGCAATAGTCCCAAAGGACTATTGCTACTTTTTATGAAAATGAAAAAAGATAATCGTCTCATTAGAGTTCAGGCAGGCAGGTTCCACTTACATACCTTTGAAAAAATTTTTGAAATAAAACACGATCAATTTAAATTCTTGTGGGTATTGTTCACCAATGAGAAGGCGAATGAGATCGAGACTTTTATAAAGTGATTCTGATTTTCTGAAAGGGCGATCAGTGATCATTGCCGCCACGGTATCCATTACGGAAATCATCATTGTTTCAAAGCCAAAAACCGTATTAGGATCATCTTTGTCTGCGAGATTGAGTTGATTTGTCAGCGTACTGTAGATGTGATGGTTCTCGATAATCTTTAAGTGGTTTGGTGGTAGGGGCACGCGGCCTCTTAAAATATTCACCGACAACTGCGGGTGACTTGCCAAAAGTTTTTTATCTTCGTCGTCGAGATTTTCCTGATTATATTTTTCAACCGGAATGGCCGACATACCAATGTCTTTGAAGTAACTCGTTAAGAAAAAGAGTTCGATGTCTTTATCGATGTACATGCGCGAGTTTTTCATGACTCCCAATAAAAATAAAGTTGAGAGAAATGGTTGCGCAAAAATATAGTGGTGACCTTGTTTAATAAATTCTTTGTAGAGTTGCTCGTGAATTTGCGGTTTATTAAAAAGAAACGTCGCTAAGTTCTTCGCACTCTGTACTTGAAGATTGAGAAGATTATCATCAGTCGGATCTTCGTAAAGATAACCGAGATTGAGTGTAAGTAAGTTTGTCTGCAAACGCGCTTTCTCCAGTGGATCCCCAATGGAAAGTGAGCGAGTGACGTTACGTAAATTTTCCTGTTGAGCAAAACGCAGACTCACGCGATCTTCTTCCATAACAAAAAGATTCGCGAGTTTTTTATGAAGCAACTCTTTTAAAAGAGTATTCGTAATTTCTGCTTTTTTATAAAGAACAACTTTGAAGAGGCCATCGACCTGGGCATAAATATCGCAAGGCGATTCGGCGATGAAGAAAATTTCACGGAAAGAAATAGGCGTGAGCTTAAAGTTCAACGAATTTTGTTCAAGGACATCGAAAGGATTCTTCATATCATGAGTATATCAGAGTTTAGGTTTTTGCGATGGGGGACTGCCAAAAAAAGGACACAATTTTTTAAAAACGCCTTTAAGAAAACTTGACCGCAAAAAATAATGATTTCAACCATCTCTAAAAAATTCAAAATATTTGCCAAATCGAAAAGGCCGCTCGCTAAAATGAAGTTAATTAGTACGTTTGAACAAATTAGTTTTCGTGTTTTCGGGGGATACTTATATGACAACACCAATTAAAACATTAGCTCTTCAAGATTACCTGGGAGCACGCGATCTGACAGAACATTTAAAACTGACTAAAGAACTAACTTTTCACTGGGCCAATTGGGACCAAACATGCCTCGCTCAAAGAAAACACTATAAGAACTTTAATAATAATTTTCACTTAATGAGATTGAATCAATCGCTGCAAGAGTTGAAGTCGAAGCCTGTGTGGTTGTGTAACAAAATAAAAGTAATGAAGAGCGATTTGTATTCATTGTATGAATCATATCTCGACAGTCGTTTGCGTTTAACATGGTTTGAAAGAAAAGATGAAATTCTTTTTTCATTTGATAGTGAACAGGGACCGTATTATACGCTGACATCAATGAAGTGGCTCGATAATGATGTATATTCAAAATTTGTTATGAGAAAAATTCTTCTTGAACATTATACACTCCGATCGTTCAGATTGAATGCTGATATTCCAATCGTGTTCAAATTAGACAATGATGTGAATGAGTATGGTGATAAGGTGCAAATTCACCAATTGTCTGAAGTCGGATTTATTTTCAAAATCAAAGATAAAAACTTTTTAAATAAGATAAAAAACTCCAGCATGCTGGAGCTGAAAATTCCTGTAAAACATTATACAAAAATTTCCAATCTGCAAGTTGAGGAAGCCTTCAAACGCCTCGATCAAGAGACGGCGTTGCTTTCGAGCGATTACATGCTCTTCAAACTTGAATCGCGCATTCTGAACTTCTATGGAAATATGAATAATGCAAAAAGAAGCTCTGATGAAGAATTCTGTATCTTCGCTCGTTATGAGGACCTCGTACCTCATGGACACGAAACTCAATTAAAAGAAATCTTTGCTCCGCTTGTTGAAAAAACGAAAAACCATTTTGCGAAAAGTTTAGAGGAATTTGAAAATAATAAAGCATGGAAAAAGAGCGCCTAGAGAGAGATAGGCGCTCTGTTCCCTGATGAATCCATGCACTCGTGAAGGCGGGAGCCAGATGTGAGTGCATTTCATCATCAAGTTCTATTTATTGCATTCTGATATTTTTAATTCCAACAGTCCCAACAATGGGCTTCTTATTTACTTCAATAAACAATTTAGAAACCGGTGTATTGCGGTTAAAGAGCTTCCACGTATCACCACTGCGTGACAGTTCGACTTCGTATCCTTTGCGTTCACCTGTTACACCGTTAAAAAGCGTATCGATAACAACAGCACCACCACGTTCAAGATCAAAGTTGTTGCTTCTTAAATTGATGACTGTATGGTCCCCACGTTTGTCGAGAACGACACCTTCTCTGTTGATTCCACGTACGTCCAAAGCTTCGCGAGCGGTCTTATTTCCGCCGTTATAATTGTCTTTAAAAAATCCTTTAATGTTTTGATTTTTATCATCGATATTAGCGACAAAATTAAAAACACCTTTGTTATCGTCACTGCTGATTGTCGCTAAGACTTGTTCGCGAGCATGAACAGCTCCGGCCATCAGAAAAGTCGCGCACATCATAAGTTGGATTAGTTTTTTCATGTTCCCCCCGGAAAATGTTTTAATTTTTGTCCGGGACGTTGCAGGTTCAATGCCTAATTTTTGGGGTCAGATTGCGCCCAGGAGATTTTGGCAAGAGAAGAAGACTTATTCAGATTTCAAAAGCATTCGCTCTTTTCCTAGAATGAGAAAGAGCTCCTGGATTTCCTCTGGGGTCACTGTGGCCGGTGCACTTTGGAGAGCGGATAAGAGAGTGATAGGAGTTTGAAATTTTTTCATTATCTCGCTTTGGTTTTTTGACAAAGAATGTGTCTTCACCATCACGCCTCTCTTAAACATAACGAGATATTGTTCATGTTCGATATCGATCTCACTTTCTTCATCGCTCTCGCTCAGAGAATAAATTTTATCAATGAGATAATGATAATGAAGAAGTTGTGCTGATTGAATGAGACGAACTGGAGTTGCCTCTGCTGTTAAATATTCCTGAAGTTCATTGGCATTTAATCCCCATTCTTCCTGCTTGTGAAAAACGTTTCTAAAGCTCCATTCAAAATGGGCGAGCTCGGAAAGAAATCCGTAATCCTCATTCAAGGAATGAGTAGAAAGAAAAACACTCATTTGATCGCCGTAATCGTCGAGGTCAGATGAAGATGAAGGATATATTTTTAAATAATTGCGGGCGAGCTGGTAGAAATCATCATCGCCAACAATAGAATGAACCGCGCGATAAGAATTCGCAAGCGCTTCACTTAATCGTGCTTCGTAATCTTCCTGATAAACTTCCAGCGCTCTCAAGGCAGAAAGGCGGGGAGAGTCTTTGATGAGCGAAGCGAGTTCAGGATTTTTTTCTCCGGAACGGATGTGATCAACGAATTTTTGATTAAAATCTTTTTGATTCATTTGGTACTCACCTCGGCCACGAGACGAATTTGATTTTCGAGCGTCTGGAAATCCGGAATATCTTCATCCCATTCAAAAAGTGTAGGAATATTTTTTCTTGTTTCGATAACTTTTTTGTAGATCTCAATGAGTTCCGGATAAAGTGGATTGGAGTGAGTGTCGAAATAAAATCCTTCGCGCTCACTAAAACCAGCGAGATGAATCTCCTGCACGCGATTTAAGGGAATCGTTTTTAAATAATCATCGACATTAAATTGATGATTATAAGAATTCACAAAAATATTATTGAGGTCGAGAAGGAGATTGCAATCGGTGATCTTTAAAAGTTCATTGATAAAATCCCATTCACTCATCGTTGAATTTTTATAATCAAAATAGGCAGAGAGATTTTCAAATCCCATTTTTCTTCCAAAAAAATTCTGAACTTGATCAATGCGATTACTGAGATGTTTTAAATTTTCCTGGTTGTAAGCGAAGGGAAGAAGATTGTGTAAATTATTTTCTTTCATTCCTGTAAAACAAAGATGATCAGAAATGAGAACGGGTTCAATCTCGTGATAAAAATTTTTTAAATCGTGCAGATACTTCCAATCAAAATCTTCATATGAAGCAATGGAGAGAGAAACTCCATGACAGGAAATAGGATAGTCCGCTCTTAACATCTCAAGGGTCTGACGAGGGCGTCCGCGCGTGCGAAAGTAATTTTCACTGATCACTTCAAACCAACCGGCGAAAATTTGCGGACGAGTCTCTAAGTACCCGTAGTGCGTATTCCTTAGGCCCAAGCCAAAAATATTGGTCAATTTTTCTGATTGAGGAAAATTCATAGATCTCATTTTTTCAGAGGTTTAGGGATCCGGCAATGAAGAGTTACCCGATAAAAAGACTAAAGTATTATCATAAAAGAGCCGATACATTAATCACAACAAGATAGTTCACTGGTTACTAGAGGGAGGTAGTCTCATGGGAGATAAGTTCAGTAATAAGAATAAGCACAACAAAACCAAGCTTACGAAAAAAGAGCAGAAACATCAGAACCATTTAAAGCTGATGGAAGGATCTAAAGATCGTAATGCGACAACAACATCAAACACTAACGTTGTTGCTTTCAATGGGCAGAAAGACAAAAAAGCCGCTTAATTTTTATTGAAACATTTATAGTAAAAGGCCGATGTGGAATCGGCCTTTTCTATTAGATCATCGGTAATTTCTTGTGAACAACAATTTCTTCCGGCGAAAGTTTACATTGGTAAACGAGTACTTCAACTCCGTCGTTCATCACCTCTTTTAAAAGTTTGCAATAAACAGGGTCAATTTCATTTTCCATTTTAAACGTATGGCAGTCTTCACGTTGAACGATGAAGAGCATGACTGTGCGAATTCCTTTACTCTTCAATTCCTGCAGTTCACGCAGGTGTTTTTGCCCGCGTTCTGTTACGGCATCAGGAAACAAACAATGGCCCTTTTCATCACTTAAAGTAACGTTTTTGACCTCAACATAACATTGCTCATTTTCACCATTAGAAAGCAAAATATCGATGCGGCTCTGGCCGATTTTCGCTTCCGGCTTCAAATCGCGATAACCTTTGAGTTCAGGTATCACACCATTTTGAATGGCCTCGATCGCAAGACCGTTTGTTAACGAGGTATTAATTCCAATCCACGTTTTTCCATTAGAGATCATCTCGAAACTGTATTTTAGTTTGCGAGTAGGAGAATCGTGAAAGCTTAAAAGAGTCGGCCAATTTTCACCCAGGCACGTTTTCATTGTTCCCGTGTTCGCAGTGTGAGCGACAACAATATTTCCGTCGACAACAACATCGGCGAAAAAGCGTTTGTAACGTTTAACAAATGTCCCGGAGACCAATGGATTTTTAAATTTCATATTGGAGCATTTTAGTAGAGATATGAGCGTTATTGCAAGAGTTGCTTGATGATAAAATAAGAAGAAATTTTTTAAAAGAGTGTTACCATTTTTATTATTGCTGTATTGAGGAAAAAAATGAGTAAAACTCTCGTCGTTTCAGATAATGAAATTTTAAATCAACTTTATATGATTAATCTGGAAGTTTATTTGGGGACGACCGTAACTCTCGTGCAATCAACTCAAAAAGCGATGGAGCTTATTGAAGGCGGAGAAAATTTCGATTTAATCATCACGATGAATATGATTAATGGTCATGACTCTGCAATGACCCTCAGTGAATTTTTACAGAAAAAGAAATTTCCTTCACCTCTCGTGATCGTGGGAAGTCCGTCAAAAGAAATGGCCAATGTTGTGATTGTGCCGACATCGTTTAACTTACAAAATCTTCTTCGCTCATGTGCACAGATTGTTGGAGTCACTGCAAAGTCGATGGCCCTGCTTGAAGTTCCAGAATTCTACGCTGTGACCGGCGAATTTCTCATGCGTTTGAGAGAAGCTCCCTGTCCTATTTATCTGCAAATGAAAAAGAGTGGAGAAGAAAATAATTTCACCATGATTGCAAAAAAAGGCAGCACGCTCATCGAAATCCTTCGCAAATTTGCAGACGAAGGAATCGAAACATTTTACGTCAACAAGTTAGACCGTCTTCTCGTTATTAACCAAATTTCTAAAGTGCTTTGCGATTTTATTAAAAGTACTGAACATCTTGGAATGGTCGAACGTTCACAGGCCTTGCAAGCTGGATTTGAATTTGCGGCTTCTGAGTTTTGTTTAACTCCGGAAGTGGCACAAGATATTGTGGGAATCGCGAACGCTTGTACGAAAGTTATGGAAGAGATTGCGAAGGATACTCCAGGATTAAAATCGCTTCTGCAAATTTTAAACAGCAATAAGGAAGGATACGTTTACACGCATTCTATTCTCGCATCTTACATCGCAAGCCACATTGTAAAAAAAGTTTCGTGGGGTGGAGAAGGACACATCGAGAAAATCAACTTCGTGCTTTTCTTCCACGACATCATGCTTGCTCCGATTTATTTAAAACACCCGACGCTTAAATACGAAGAAGATTTACTCTTCAGCGAAGAATTGAGTGATAAAGAAAAAGAAGTTGTCTTAAATCATGCTCGTCTTGCAGCGGAAGTGGTAATCACATACAAACGCGCTCCTCTCGGCGCTGATCTTCTTATTAAGCAACATCACGGGATGACAAACGGGATTGGGTTCGCTCTCGATTTTAAAGACGATATTTCTCCTCTTTCAAAAATTGTTCTGATTGCAGAAGCCTTTGTTGAAGAATACATGAAGGGCAAAGACAGCGAAGCCAGCTATCAGATAGATTTGAAAAAAATTCTTCCCTTACTCATTGAGAAATTCAAAAAGAGCACTTACAAAAAAATCATTGAGACGCTTGAAACTCTGCCGCTTTAATTAATTTCCTTTGCGGAAAGTTTTCTCTAAAGCTTTGAGAGGATCTTTGAAGTTTCCTGTGTTGTAGATACGTTTCATTCCGGTGATGATCTCTTTGTGAGCAGCTGCAGAGTTATTTGTCTGTGCCAATCTCGAAGAAAAATTGCTCGCGAGAATAAAAATACAGGAAATTGTTGTGAGGCCTGAAGAGTTGAGTCCTTTCGGAAAACCATCTCCTGTCGGATGTTCGTGCTGTTCACTTAAAATAAAATCAACGTCGGAAAAACCACTGAAGAAAGTTGAAAGCTGAGCTGCTTTCATCGGGTGATTTTTAAATTCTAACTGATCTTCTTCCGGTAGCATTTTAAAGTTAGGATCGTTGAGCGATCTGATTTTTAGCATCTCATCATTTGTAAGACTGATATCTTGAAGAATAGAGGCGAGAAGAAGTTTATCGCGGGACATGTCCGCGTTCCATCCCATGTTGTAGAGAATGCTTTCACATATATAAGCAGTCGCGAGACTGTGTTCTGCAAATGTCATGTTATTACTTTCGCTGATAGCAGAAAGAAGATCTGACATATTTTCGTGAGACTTTACGGCATCTCTTGCGCTGTCGATGAAAAGATTCGTGAGCTTCACAACTTCATCAGAAACAGAAAGCGTTTTGATAAATTGGTGAATGAAGAAAATCGTTTTCAAGTGAAGGGTAATAAGTTTTTTGCGATCGTTTAATTTGGCATCGTAAATTTTCAAAAGATTTTTAATCGAGGCATCCAAAAATTTTAAATGCTCATCTTTTCTCAAATAGAGGTATTTAATATTTTTGCGCGAATAATTTTGAATAATCTGATGAGAATAAACTTTATTCTTTGAAATAACTTTTCCGAATTTTGTCGGAGTAAGTTCCAGGTAAACATCGTAAGGAAGTTGTTCGAAGAGATAAAAATTTCTCAGACGCATTTTGTGAAGGTCATCTTTTGTGAATTCAGAAATCGATTCTTCGAATTCTTCTTTTTTTACCCAATCGATAGAACTGTTCACAGCTTTTTTTAATTCGTCGGGAACAAGCGGAGTCTCAACTAAAAAATTCGTTTGAGAGTTTTGTAAAATCTGATTGGTGATTTGCGCTTTTACTGAAGCGGGGGTTCCAATGAAAACGAATGGACGCTGCCCAAGCGTATCGCTGATTGTATCGTAGAGTTCTGTCACGCTGATATTTTTGTTATCGATTGCCATTACAACAAAAGAGAAAGGGCCATCGTTTGTCATGAGGTCCATGAGCTTATCGAGTTCTTTCACTTCAATCATTTTTACTTTCGGAAAATTGGCGTTCATGAGCTTTTTGATGGGCTCATTAGTTTCCGGAGTATGGCCTATAAACAAAACTTTCAATGGTTTCTCCCATCCTAAAGTCTATACTAAATTCCGTTTTTAGGAATAAATTTGGTGATTTTGCTAGAAAAATCAGACCTTGTCCTGTTCAATAGAGGAGGAGATTTATCAAGGAAATTACCAATGAAACTGGACATCGCTCTCGCCCTGGTAAACAAGGGCTGTGTAAAGCTCTCGCCGGAAGCACCTTTCACTTACGCTTCAGGGCTCAAGGGACCCATTTATTGTGATAACCGGCTCGTTCTCACTCATGTGGAATTTAGAAACCAGGTGATCAAGGGTTTTATCGAAACGATTAAAACGCATTCATTACAATTTGATCTCATTGGGGGAATTGCTACTGCAGGGATTCCTCACGCGGCCATGATTGCTGATCGCATAGAAGCACCGATGGTTTACGTCCGTCCAAAACCAAAAGATCACGGAAAGAAAAGTCAGGTGGAAGGAGATTACAAACCAAATCAGTCTGTTATTTTAGTTGAAGATTTGGTGAATCAAGGAGCGAGTTTAGCAGACGCCGTAAAGGGAATAAACGATGCGGGACTCGTGACTTCACAGTGTTTATGTATTGTAGATTACCAAATGGCCGAAGCGCAAAAACGACTTAAAGAGTTATCACTAAATCTTTATTCGTTAACAGACTTCGAACATTTGGTGAAGGCCGCTTTCGAATCAAAATTAATTAATTCAGAAGGCAGAAAACTCTTAATGGATTGGCACGCTGATCCGAAAGAGTGGTCGAATCTTTTTTCCTAATATTCACGTGACAGGGTTTTTCATGCCCTGTAATTTTAGGTAAAATTATCTAAGTTTTTTACGCCCAATTCATTGGAGGAATATATGTCTCTTAAAGCTAAAATCGAAGTCGATGGTAAAACGTTTGAGTACCCTGTATACGTTGGGACTGAGAACGAAAAAGCGATCGATATTTCAAAACTACGTGCAGACACAGGCTGCATTACAATCGACCATGGATTTCTTAACACTGGTTCATGTGCATCAGCTGTTACATTTCTTGATGGTGAGTTAGGAATTCTACGTTACCGTGGATACCCAATTGAACAACTTGCTGAGAAATCTTCTTTCATCGAAGTTGCTTACTTACTAAACTGGGGAAAACTTCCAACTGCTGCTGAACTTTCAGCATTCGAGAAAAAAGTTGCTTCGTACTCTAAGCTTCCAGAGTACATCACAAAAATGATCGAGATTATGCCGAAGACAACTCACCCGATGGCGATTGCTTCTGCTGTTACTGTTGCTCTTTCTGGACAATACCCAGAACTCAACAACCCAAATCCAACAACAGAACAAAAAGATGAAATTTTTGCTCTTATGCTTGGTCAATTCAAGATCATCACAGCTGCAATCCACAGAACAACTGCTGGGCAGGCGCTAGTAGCTTCTAATCCTTCTCTTTCATACACTGAAGACTTTATCAGCATGATGGGAATGAAAGGAAATAAAGACGTAGCAAAAGCTCTAGACGTTCTTCTCATCCTTCACGCTGATCACGAACAAAACTGTTCGACATCAACAGTAAGAGTTGTTGGTTCATCTAATGCTTCAATCTTCGCTTCAATTTCAGCTGGGATCGACGCTCTTTGGGGACCACTACACGGTGGAGCAAACCAGGAAGTTCTTGAGATGCTCGAAGAAATTCAAAAAGCTGGTGGAGATCATAAGAAAGCTCTTGAGAGAGCAAAAGATAAGAATGATAATTTCAAACTTATGGGATTCGGTCACCGCGTTTATAAAAACTTCGATCCACGCGCTAAGATCATCAAGAAAGCATGTGATACAGTTCTTACTCAACTTGGAATCAAAGATCCTCTTCTTGATATCGCTAAAGGACTTGAGCAAGAAGCACTTGCTGACGATTATTTCGTTTCAAGAAAACTTTATCCAAACGTAGATTTCTACTCTGGAATCATCTACCGCGCTCTTGGTATTCCAACAAACATGTTCACAGTCATGTTTGCTCTTGGAAGAATGCCAGGATGGTTAGCTCAGTGGAAAGAGCTTCGTGAAACAAAAGAAACGAAGATCGCTCGTCCACGTCAAATGTACATTGGAGCTACAGTTCGCGAGTACACAGACGTTGCAAAAAGATAGTTTAAAAAAGTTAGGGGCTTTAGGGCCCCTTCTTCTTGTCCCTACACTCACTGAAAATGAAATCGTAAAATCGATCAAAGAAATGTCGACAAAGTTTACGAGTCGTCGTGATCAGATCACTGATTACGTTCTCGACGAAAAACATGTTTCCGCATACGCCAGCTTTTATCTCCCAACCAACATTCCTAAATTGCATTTTCTCCTCGAGAAATTAGATGAGAGTGTATTGGCCGACCTTAGTGCCAGGCCCTTTATAGACGTAGGTTGCGGCCCAGGAACCTTTTCATTGGGTTGGAGTTTGCTTTTCAACTCTCCACCAAAAGAAGTCATCGCAATCGATTCTTCTTTATTGATGCTCAAACAGGCAGAAAAAATTCTGCGCGGATTTTTTCCGGACATCAATTTAAAAACAGAAAAAAAATTTAACGGAAAAAAATCAGACTCGGTTTTATTTTTCGGCCATTCGATCAATGAAATGGGAACCAATCGCGCAGAAGATTTGGTTGCTACTGTCGATCCCGAATACGTTGTTTTCATCGAGCCGGGAACAAGCGAGCTTTTCACTGAACTTAAAAAACTGCGAGCGAACCTTTTAGAGCATTACGATGTGCTTTACCCCTGTCCAAGCAGTGCCGCTTGTCCGAGTGATTGGTGTCATCAGGTCTTGCGTACAAGTCACTCTCCGGAAATCGAACGTCTCTCACAACTCGTGAGTCTCGACCGAAAAATTCTTCCAATGACAGCGCACGTGTATCGTAGAAAACAAAACCTCGCCGTTCAAGATCCAACCGTCATCCGCTATATCAACGAAACCAAATTCAGCTTCGAATACGAAGTTTGTTTTTTCCACGAAGGCGAAAACAAAAACGCGATCGTTGAAATTCAAAAAAAACATCTTTCAAAAGAACAAGAGAAACATTTTAAAAATGCCAACGTCGGCGACAAAATCAAGTTTGAAATCGAAAAACAAGTCGGTTCAAAATTCCGCGTTCGTCTTCTTTAAATCTGTTACAATTTAATATGAATATTTAATCCTGGATAATAAAACGGGCGGTGAGGCCAGTAGTGTGGATAGTAATAGCGAGGATAATAAACAGGAACAACGACAGGAATAGAGACCGGTGCGGTAAGTACAGGAACTGGTGCCGGACGATAAGCCTCCTGTCCGCGAATCCTCAAACAAGAAACAACACCTGAATTAAAAATTTCTGTGCGCGAACATTCATCAATTTCATAACGTGCATATTCACGATTTCCAATAGCATCGATGCAGGCAAGTTTGTCGTTATCAAAAGAAAGTTTTCCACACAATGTGGCCGCACTTAAATCGAAATATTCGTAGCGCTCAATTCGATTCACGCAGTCTTTTTTTGAAGATTCAAAATTGAGTGAACGACAAACTTGATCGTAAACAACATCGCGATCATTGGCATAAAGTGTTTGAGCAAAGAAAAGAAAAAAGAATAAACTTGCGATTCTCATAAATGTCTCCTGAGAGAAAACGTTCATGAGAATTTTTTACTGCTCTTTTAAATGAGAGTGAACAGAGGGGAGGCGATAGCGTACCCGGCGTGTGTACACACAGAACTTTTTACATCATGGTCTGTTCTGTTCCTCCTTGATGATCGCGCGCAAAGCCCTCGGCAGTAGGGAAGAAGTATCTATAAGATGTTTTTGAACCGGCAGCATCCCAAGTGGAATCGATCACTTTCCATTCATTATCAATCATCACTTCATTCCAGGCGTGATCTGCCCACCCACCATTGAATGTGGCCTTACCATAAATAACTTTCGCTCTAATTCCTACAGCGCGTGCAAGGGCCGCTAGAAGATTTGAATATCCAGCGCAAACTGTTTTCTTCGCTGTGAAAACAGTGAGGGCATCGAATGGTTTATTCACATAACTTCCGTCAGTGAATGAATCGTAATCGTATTTAATATTTTCAGTGACGAAATCGTGAATGCGTTTGATCGCCTCTGTTTCATCCGCTGAGCCTTCAGTGATCATTTGTGCCATTGAAACAATCGATGAATCATCAGATTGAACATATTGTGAAGGAAGTAAATCAGTCGTATCTCTTTGATCAAGATTTTCTACGCTCGAAGATTTTACTGAAGAATAACTCGTGTATTTTTCCGCAGTCGCATTTTCGAAAATAGCAATGTTGTAAGTTCCAGGGCCAGAACGCAGAGAAACAGTTTCAGAAAAACGTCCATTCTTTGCAGCAGTCAAAACAACTTCTGTATTTGTCTGACCTGATTTTGTAATTCGAATCATTACCCATTGAGCATTATTGGAAACTGTATCGCTCACGATGTAGCGGCTGTTGTTTGTTGAAGGAGTTTTTGCAACTTCAGAAGCAGGAAGACTTGGGCGCGGAAGTTTATTGGCAGTATCAATTGCTTTGCCAATAGTCCCTTTCGCCTTATCAAAAATATTTTTTGCCTGCTCGTTGTAGTCGAACGCAAAAGTCTTGAAGCTTAAACTAAGTGAGAGAACGAAGATTAAATTTTTCATGAGACTATTGTGGCAGAGATGGAGAATGGGAGAGTGAGAAGAGTAAAAAATTCAGAGGGGGAATAAGAATTGACTAAATTTCAGACGGCCAGAAACAAGAAGGCCCTCTTTCGAGGGCCTTTTATTAAAACTATTTCTTAGTTGCTTTAGAAGCGTAATCTGTACCGAATTTTTTCTTGAATTTTTCAATTCTTCCTTCAGTATCTAGAACTTTTGTCTTCCCAGTATAGAACGGGTGACAGTTAGCACAGATGTCGATTTTTTCTAGAGAGATTGTTGAACGAGTTGGGTATTTTGCTCCACAAACACATTCTACGTTTACAGCTTCGTACTTAGGGTGAATTCCTTCTTTCATATGGACCTCTTTTATAGTGATCTCTGCTTTGTATACAGAATCAGGTTTAATTTGTGAGTCGTTTTTATAACAATTAAGCAGTTAACCGTCAACGGCCAACTAATGAGCAGCACAGCTCGAACACCCATCACCGGAAGTCGGTTTAAGGGCATCCTGCAATTCCCAGTGTCCATATTTTTCATTTAGAGCACCGAGGGCCGATTCTAGGTCTTCATGGGTACTTTGATAAAGCTCTTGATAGTCTTTATCGGTTAAAGTGACGAGATATTGCATAATCACTTCATCAGAATCCTCTTTTGGGGCCGCTCCTAAAGAGACGAATGCACGAAGGGGATTCGAGTAAAAATGCGAATGAGTCCAGTTTTCTATATTAATTTTCATATAATCCAAGCTTTTTTAAGTGGTTTAACAATTTTTGGTTGTCATGCCAATGACAAAAGTGTATTTTCACCTTTGTTAAATTTTCGACGTGGAGGCATGTTGTGGCAAAAAAAGGTGCTAGAGTTATTGTAACCCTAGAATGTACAGAAGCAAGAAAAGAAGGAAAATCTCCTTCTAGATATACGACTACTAAGAACAAGAAAACGACACCTGATCGTCTTGAACTTAAGAAGTATAATCCGTTTTTAAAGCGTCATACTGTTCATAAAGAAATTAAGTAGTTTTTTAATTCGAATTACATAATTAAGTGGTTGAAATCTTTCTAGGTTTCAACCACTTTTTTATTTCAGCTTTTCACTTCTTTTTCCGATAAATTCCTAAGGCTTATTTAAAAAAGGCCATTGGGGAAACGCGTTTGACCTTAAAAATACTCTTAGTCGATCCTGATGAAACTTGGTTAGTTAATGCCAAGAAGTTTTTGGTCGCGCAAATGTATGAAGTAAATGCTGTGAGCAACGGTCGCGATGCTCAGCTTGCGCTCTATAACGACAAGTATTTTGCCGTCATCATGGATTACGAAATCCAAAACCATTCATGTCTGCAAGTTTTAAAATTCATCAAAACCAATTACACCAATCAACGCGTGATCGTGACTGCCAGAAAAGAGCTGGTAGACAACGGAATTGTGACAGAAGAAAAATTGCAGAAGCTGGGGGTGGCCGAACTCGCTGAACGTCCGTTTGAAATTCCTTATCTCAAAGAGCTTCTGGAAGGACATCAATCGCTCGGCGATTTACTCGCAGGTGTTCCGAGGAAAGAAGGGGTGAGTGAAGAGCAAGAAGTTGCTTTAACTGATGATAGTTTTTCGAAAATTAAAATCGATGAATTTTATTCTTCGCAGGCTGTTCTCTTCGACATTTATATTAAACTCGGTACGAATAAATATTTAAAGATTCTGCATGCAGGTGACACGTTCACTAAAGAGCGTATCGATAAATATAAAAACGAAAAGAAAATTGAAAATCTTTATTTCCACAACAACGATCGCCGCAAGTTCGTTCAATACAATAACTTTCTTGCAAAAAAACTAATCGATAACGAAGCTGTTCCTGTTTATAACAAAGTTAATCAACTGAAGAACGTTTCAGAAAAATTTATTGAAGAAGCGTTTACTCAGGGGATGAAACCGCAAATTATCGAGCAAGGGAAAGAAGTTTGTGAAACTGTTTATAACCTGATTGAAAAGCAAGATGACTTATTCCAGGTTCTTCGTTCATTTCAAAATTTCGATCCGACGGCGTATGCGCATGCGTTTCTTGTGACGTTGTATTCGACAGCGATCATTAAACAATTTGAGTGGCAATCTAAAACAACGATTGAAACAACAGCAATGGCATGTATGTTTCACGATATCGGAAAGACTCTTCTTCCAAGAGAATTGTTAGAGCTCAGGCCATCACAGATGACTCCGGAGCAGTTGGAACAATACCAGAAACACCCGGAGCTTGGATTACAGATTATCGAATCAAATCGTATGATCAATAATTCGATTAAGCAGATTATTCTTCAGCACCATGAAGCGTTTGATGGAACCGGATTTCCTCATGGGAAAAAGGGGAATAAGATCCTTACGCTCGCAAATATTCTTTGTCTTGCAGATGATTTTGTTCACATCATGATTGATCACAAATTACAGCCGACAGAAGCTCTTCGCAAAATCCTGATGGATAAGACGGGAGTCAAACGTTACAACTCAATTCTCATTGAAAAATTCATCAACGTATTCGTTGATCCTGATAAGCTTCATAAAGAAGCTGCTCTTCCTTCTAATTCACGTGTTGTGAACGGTAAAAAAGCCTCTTAGATCTTTTTGGCCGGAGCAGGTGTAGGTGAAGCCGGGGTCGCTTTCAAACTCTCAGTCTTCTTGTTAAACAATTCGTAAAATTCTTTTTTCACGACGTAAGAAGTGTTGTTGTTTGAAATCGTCACAACAAAGTATTCGTCGTTCTTGAGATCGATATCGCTCAATTCGCGAATGAGTCCGCTAATATTGTAATCGATCGTGTTTCCTTTCATGTCTTCAACTGAAACAACATAAGAAGGATTGCGAGAGAGATTGCTGATCTGTCTCTTTTGCGAGTCTGTTTGTTTGTCGATGATAAAACTGCTTTTCAGAAGTGAGAGATCCTGAAGATAGTCGTCGATCTTTTCAACAGAAAGAGAGTTTCCTTCGACGTCGTACCACAATCCGTTTTTCTTTTTTATTTCAAATTGGAGTGTTCCACCTTTTCTTCCACGATAAATTTTAAAAGCGGACATCGCTTCGAGATCGATGGAAATAATTTGTGATTCGATGAGGTCGAGGAGAGTCGCGTTTTCGAGAGACACGCCCGGAGCTTCAACGTGATAAATACCTTGGCGACCTGCAATTTTTAAATAAGTCGAGTTATCGATTGTGTTCATGAGTCCCACTGAAACAGTGAGCGATTTTCCGGCCGCATCGATAAGAGAAAGAGTTGACGTTGGTTTATCCAGTGAGAAATTAGAGTAGTTAATTTTTTCATCAGGAAAAATCTTTTTTACTTTCATGTTTGCGAGAGAGCTGAAAAGTTTTTCAATGAAAAGCGAGTTGGCAGAGATATCGCGGGGAGCGACCATGTGCCAGGGAGTGATCTGGTTATTTTTCGTGCGTTCGAAAACGTATTCGCCCGATTTGTTTTTAAGAGAAATGCGAGTGACAAGACCTAGATCCTGAGAGCTGAAAAGTTTTGTCTGTTCGATGACCTGGCTTCCAGTCTTAATAGGATTTTGAAAAATATCAGAGAGAAGAGCTGCGGCCCCTACTAAAAGGAAAAAAAGAAAGAGTACTAGATTAGAGGCGAGTTTTCGCTTTGACATTAGATCCCCATGAAAGATTCATTGTGATCTAATTATAAACCTAAATCATCCAATTCGCCAAAGTCTGATCCGCCTTCCTCATCATCTTTTGCAGCGGCTTTTTTCTCAACTTTAGTAACGTCTGGTTCGATTGATTGTAAGAATTGTCTAAGAAGTGCGCGTTCACCTTCTTTTAAAAATTTAAAACGAATGAGGGCGCGGTGAGTGTAGTTATTTTGCGAGATGATTCTGCTTTTTAAATTGAATGGACGACAGTAGAGGATGTCGGCATTAACGATAAACGATTTTGGAATACAAAATTGAATAACGATCGACTGTCCTTCAGTGAAAGGTTTGTTGCAGAAGAAAAACATTTTTTCCATACTGATTTCAGACAGCACTGTTTTACCTTTTGAAACTTTGTCTTCCGGAATATTTGGAGCTTCTAAACTGATCGTGATAATGTTTTGGTCTATTGGTGTAGCAGCTGAAAGAGAGACGACATTATTGTCGGCTTCGCTTGGTAGGGGAACTTCGCCTTCTGCTTCAGAAGCAGCCTCAGCTTCACCTTTTTCTTCAGCTTCAATAGCGGCCATTGCAGCGGCCATTTCATCTTCACCAGTATTCAAATCGCCGAGAGGTTTTAATTCAAGAACGTTTCCACCAGCATTTGCTTTGTTCGTGTATTGTTCGCGAATGTTCATGATGGCTTGTTCGTCGAGTTCAGCTCCACCTTCAATCTTCTCTTGAATACGTGCTTCAATCTCGTCTCGAAGAGACCAGATTTTGAGAGAGATTTTTTTAATTAAAACAGGATCTGATGAGCTGTTGTGTATCATAAGAGGTATTGTCTCAATTTCAGCGAAAAAATAAACCCCACCATTCTTTTCGGAAAAAAATACCCAACCACTAAAAAGCTGGGCAAAATTCTTCCCTCGTTTAAGCTTAAACAATAACCGATTAAGAATAACTGAATTTTTTGCTCTGACTTTCCTATATGATTTGGGCAATCAATACAGAATCGTACAACATCGACTCCAGGAGGGAGAAATGAAGAAAATGCTATTAGGGCTAGCGACAGTGGGAATGGCCACAGGTGTACTTGCAGGTGAGACTGCTCGTTCAGTACCGGGTGAAATCATCGTTAAGTTTAAACCAGGTGTATCCGCTCAAAGTTTTTTAAGCAACAAAGGAATTTCGGCCCTAGGTCTTTCTTCAAAAAGAGAAATTAAACTTTCATATGGAAAGTTGAGTGTTTTAAAAGTAGCAAACGAAAAATCTCTGACTAATACAATTGAAGCTCTAAAAAATAATCCAGATGTTGTTTATGCTGAACCTAACTTCATCTATACAGCAGCAGTAATGCCAAAAGAAAAAAATGTGGCCCATAAGAGACTTGAAAAATCTCCATTCAACGATTTCTCAGCTGCAACTCCGGACGATCCATCATTTGGTCAACTATGGGGATTAAAAAACACAGGATCAAATGAGCCAAACGGAAAAGCGGGAGTAGAAGGAGCAGACGTTAATGCTCTTAAAGCTTGGGACATCACTAAAGGATCGCACAACGTTCGTATCGCAATCATCGATACAGGTGTTGATTACACTCACCCGGACTTGAAAGGAAATGTTGATTCAGAACACGGATACAACTTCGTTAACAATACAAAAGATGCAATGGATGATAACGGACATGGAACACACTGTGCGGGAACAATCGGTGCTCTTCATGATAACAAAGTAGGTGTTGCCGGTGTCATGGCCGACGTAACAATCATTCCGGTAAAATTTTTGGATGCAGAAGGATCGGGAACACTTGAAGCTGCCGTTCAAGCGATCGACTATGCAACTTCACAAAACGTAGACCTCATGAGTAACTCTTGGGGAGGCGGTGGATACTCTCAAGCGCTTTTTGATTCAATTCAAGCAGCAGCTAACAAAGGAATTATCTTCACAGCAGCAGCTGGTAACAGCACTTCTAACAACGATACAACTCCTTCGTACCCAGCAAGCTACGCAATTCCAAACATCGTGTCTGTTGCAGCTTTAACAGCTCAAAACGATCTTGCTTACTTCTCATCATACGGAAGAAACTCAGTTCATATCGCAGCTCCAGGACACAATATTCTTTCAACACTAAAAGGTGGTGGATATGAAGTTATGTCAGGAACATCAATGGCGACTCCACACGTATCTGGAGTTCTAGGTCTTCTCCTTGCTAAAGAAGGAAGAATGCCATTCGACGTAATGAAAGAACGTCTTACTATGACATCTGTTCCAGTAGCAGCTCTTCGTGGAAAAACACAAACAGCAGGACGTATCGATGCTTACAATCTTTTAACTGATACACGTCCGGAAAGAAGTGGCCCAAAAAACGATGCTTGGAGAGAAGTAAAACTTGATCAAGTTTTCGAATCAGCTCACCCATACCTTGAGAACTCAAACGTAGCGAAGTCTTTTAAATTCCCTGGAGCAAAATATGTTCGCGTGAAAGTAGCGAAGTTTGATCTTGAAAAAGGATACGACTATGTTCAGGTAGCAGACGCTGCTGGAGCAACGGTTGAAAAAGTGACTGGTACTGGGGAAAACTACACAACTGATTACGTAACTGGTGATACTGTTCAATTGAACTTTATCTCTGACCGTTCAATCAATAAGTGGGGATATCAGATTCTCGCAGTTGAAGTGCAATAATTTCTCTCTCGAAAATCAGGATAAAAAAAAAGGCTCCCAATGGGAGCCTTTTCTATTTTATGAACAATGTTCTTAAAAACTTATTGGAATAGGTGAGCGTTTTTTCTCACGTATTTAGAGATCGAACCAACTTTATCTAGAGTTCTGATAGCTGCAGCTGAAAGCTTTAGCTTGATCACAGTGTTTGTTTCTGGATCGAACACTTTTTTAGTATGTAGGTTAACTTGTTTCTTAGTTTTTGTTTTATTGTTAGCGTGAGAAACTTTGTGGGCCGCTAATCTTCTTTTGCCTGTTAAATCACATGTGCGTGCCATAAAAAATCCTTATTATCCAAAATTAAATATAAAAGAGAGGCTAATGTAACAGAGCTTCCGTAATAAGACAAGTAGATAAGATAAGAGATTATCGCCCAAAAAAGAGTTGCGAGGCCTTTCTAAATTAACGATCATTTTATAGGTAAATATTCACACAATAGGGAGAGAAAATGAAAGTTTTAATCGCTTTAATCCTGCTTGGATTAAGTTTAGAGAGCTTTGCTGCACCAACCAAAGTCCGTATCGGTTGGCAGGTTCCATGGGCGCTTCAAGGGCAAATTGTCCAGATCTGGAAACACACTGACATTTTGAAGAAACACAATATCGAAGCCGAGTTCATAGGGAAAACTTACGGTCCGGAGCTCAATGAAGTCGCTCTTGCGGGTGGGCTTGATGTGGTTTTGACAGCTGATCAACCTGCTGCAGCACTTTTTTCAAAAGATAAAGGATGGGTGGGGATTTCGCGCCTTATGTACAATCGTACAGCGACGTATGTTCCCCTTAAATCGCCAATCAAAGATCTCGCAGGACTTAAAGGAAAAACAGTCGGAGTTCCTTTTGGGGCCGCAGCTCAGAGAGTTCTCGCTGACAATCTGGTGGCGAAGGGAATGAACCCAAAAGTTGATGTAAAAATGGTGAACCTGGCAATGCCAGAGCACGCTCCCCTTATCAAAAAAGCTGGTCCAGAAGTGACAGCTTGGGATCAATTCGATGCGCTTTCCGGATTTGATCCAGCTCCGGCGATTTTTGAATCACACGGACTTGTTCACGTGATTGATTCTGGAAAAGTCTGTGCGCTTGTTCTTATGAACAAAGAATTTTTAGGTGCAAATAAAGGTGTCGCGAAAAACATCAGCCTCGCTCTTAAAGATGCGTACGCGTATTACAACAAACATACAGCTGAAGCTGACAAATGGTTCGTAGAAGAATCAAAGCTTGCCGATGCAGATGCAAAGGCACTTCAGATTGCAGGATCGTTTGAGCCGAACTTAAAAGCGAAAAAAGAAAAAGATATTAAAGTGAATTTTTCGGAAGAAGATTTCGCTCTTATGCAAAAAGGAGCGGACTTCGTAGGTCAGGCGACTGGAAAGAAAGTTAATATGAAGGATTTCGTTTCTAACGATTACGTGAAATAATCTTTTTCGTGTTAATAAAAGAAATACTACTTAATTGTTGGGCCAGTTTTTTCCGCGTTTTATGCGGAGGAAGTCTGGCCTTTTTCTTTGGAATTCTTTTTGGTCTCATTCGTTTTAGTTTTCCCAAATTTCTAAAAAATAATTTTTTATTCAATCTGATTTTAGATGCGCCGAAATTTCCTCCGCCGATTGCATGGATTCCTTTTGTGATTCTTGCGATGGGGATTGGGGAGAAGTCTGCGTGGGCGATTGTGTTCATCGGTGTTTTTCCTTCCGTTGCCACGAATACTTATGAAGCTCTTTCTGGAATCAAAGTTGAAATTCTGCGAGTAGCACGTTCGCTTCAGCTCAATTTCTGGCAAATGCTTTTCCGCGTTTATTTTCCGGCGATTCTTCCGCAAGTTTTTACTGGAATGCGTGTAGGTCTTACGATGGGATGGATGTCGATCATCGCAGCTGAAATGATCAGCGGAAATTCCGGTCTCGGTTATTCGATTCAACTCAATCGTTTGAATCTCGAATTCAATAAAATGGTCATTGATATGGTTTGCATTTCGTTAATCGGATTTTTAATTAACTGGTCGATGCTTAAATTGGAAAAGAGTGTGGTGAAATGGAGAGCTTAAAAGTTGAAAATCTCACATTCCATTTCGAACAGAAAATTATCTTTAATGATTTTTCGCTCGAACTTCCTCTTGGTAAAATGTATGCGCTCGTCGGCCCTTCTGGTGTAGGGAAATCGACGTTTGCTCATTTACTCAGCGGGCATCTTGAACCGGATTCAGGAACGATTACACTTGGAACGAAAGCAATCACAAAACCTTTGCGTGATATTTTTATTGTTCATCAAGAAGATGATCTTTTTCCATGGCTCACAGTTATGGACCAATTGAAATTTGTCGGAGCAACGGAAGAAGTGATTAATTCACTTCTTAAAATCTTTAAACTCGACGATTCGAAAAATCTTTATCCGCACGAGCTATCCGGTGGGATGAAAAAACGCCTTGCTCTCATTCGCGCAGAACTTGTTGGTGCGAAAGTTCTTATTCTTGATGAGACATTGAGTTCGCTTAATAAAACGATGCTGGATAAAATTCTCTCAGAGATGATACCTCGCTGGCGAGAGCAGGGACTTACGATACTATTCATCACTCATCATCTAAACGATATCAAATCTTACGTCGATCAAGTCATATCGTTTTAGTCGTATATTAAAAGTAGGCGCTTTTTATTGAAAAAATTTCTTACATAATGTTTAAACAATTATTTGTTGATAAAAATTAGTTTTAATTTACGATTGTTAATATGAAAAAAACAATAACACTTGTAGTTCTCTCATTAATATTAACCCTTAATTTTGCTTGTAAGAAGAAAGATGCAGCAGCAGCTGTGAGCTCTGGTAGTGACACTACTTCTAAAGCGACACTTTCGTCATGGCATGTTGCCAATAGTGCTTGGAGTGTTAGACTGGATTTGAATAGTGCCAATTTAAATGGAACTAATTTTACTCTAGTTTATAAGTATTCTGATAACTCTGAAGTTCATTGTTCAAACACACAAATGACAGGACAATCAGATACTGGAACTTTTAATATCACTGGATCTTGTACTGGTCCGGGAACAGGAAGTATGGCCGATTCAGGTCCAACAAATTTTGAGACTGTTGGAGTGGGGTCATATTCAAATGATGGAACTGTTCTTAAGTTATGTCTGCACAGTGGTTCTTGCATTAGCTACTACTAGTTTTTAGCTACACCAGCCTGCAATCACAATGCGCTCTCCTTGTGTGACTGCGCTGACCATGTGTTCGTAGCCGTAGAGACCAGAAAGAAATAAAATGATTCTTCCATAAACCTGAGCGGGAAACACTTTTGTTTCCCGTTTTTGTTTTTCCCTGAAACGAAGTTCTCCACCGACAATATTTTCATGATCGCGATTGAGGGAGAGTGAGAAGCCTAAAAAGCGCGAGCCGTCGTCGTGCCAGATTCCATCTTCATCGTCAGGGGGCCTTCTGATGGCAATGATATGCTCGAGCGTATTGTATTCGAGATAATCGTCTAAGAAAGTACGAAGACTTCCGCCCGGCTTGGAAATTTCGATGAAATATTGATCGAGTTCTTTCCATGCTTCTTTGTTTAAGAGTTCGAGCACTTTTGCTTCAAGAGGAAAATCAACAGCGATATAGCCCTGTTTTTCTAATAAAGGATTTTTGATCGTCGTTATCATTGTTGTGTCGGTACCATAGGATCATTTTCGTTGTCTTCCATGCAAAGATAAATGCGCTCGATAGGGACTCCTCTCGTGACGAGCTGATCGCGGATCTTGTTCATCATCCACAAACGCATCGGACGATTGTAGCGAATCTTATTGTCGAAACTTCTGACGAACTCTTGAGCGAGCAAATCGGAGTCGGGATAATTTTTTTGTACTTTCTGATAAACTTCTTTCGTAAAACGAACAACTCCGAGAGAGATGTAGCGAATTTTCTCAGGAGCGATGACTTCGACTAATTGATCAGCGAGTTCATCGTATGATTCGATAAATTGATCGTCATAGATAATCGGATCGAAATGAATACCGACAGGAAATCCTTTTTCCGTCAGTTCTCTGATGGCCTCGAGTCTGTGTTTGAGCGAAGGCGTTTTTAAATCGTTTTCTTTCACTCTGTGAGCTGGAGAAAGGGAGAAGCTTATCACCACATTGTCGAGTGGTGAAAGTTTGACGAGTTCTTTGATGTTCACTGATTTTGTTCTGAGTTCCAGTTCGCAATCAGGCAGATCTTTAAAAAGTTTGAAGTAGTGATCGAGTTCGCCGCTCAAATGCGTGAGTGCGAGAGAGTCGCTGTATTCTCCGGCGTGAAACCAGACTTTCACACCAGGATGTTGTTCATGATATTCACGGGCCACGCGTTTGATTTCTTCGCCGATCTCTTCGTGATTGAGATAGAGAACAATGTCCGGAGAATGAAAATAACCCTGGAGATAACAATAATTGCATTCATAAATACAGTTGTACGCGTGAACAAAATAATAGTGTGGTTCGCCCGAAAGTCCATAAGCAGGAGGTGCGAGTTTCACGAGTTGTCCTCTTTTTTCTCCGAGGAAGAGATTGAGGTTAGTACGTTTTTGTAAGTATGGCTTTTTCACGCGTCCAAAAACGTCTTCGACTTTGTCGATGACTTTCACTTCGGAGCGAGGAAAACGTTTTAAGATTTCCAGAACGCGAGGATGTGCTTGCAGATGATTTTCAACGTAAATCACTTCAAACATCGAAATGTCCCTCGAAGATTTTTTTGTAATCTTCATAAGAGAATATTTTCAGTGCGTTTTTGACTCTTTCCAGATCACGCGTCGATTGAATTTTTATCGAGAGGTTGAGCCAGTCTTCTTCGAATTCATTGTCGAAGTTGACGCTGATTTTGGCATCAGTGAGTGGTTCGATAGAGTCTTCGATGGCCGCGAGTATTTTAAGTGAAATAGGGTTGAGTTTAGCACCCAGGAAAAGCAATAAAAGGCGAGTGCGCTCTTTGGGAAGTTTATCCTGTTCTTTGATGGCGATGACTTCAGGATCATTCAGGAGAGAATCGAGACTCACACCTTTAAGCTTTAATCCTTCAAGCGTTGAATCCAGTTTTCTTTCTTGCGATGTCGTAAAATAAAAAAGCGGATCGTGCAGGAATCCTTGCGGACGAGTTTTTTCTTTTGTTATTGCCGGACGTCCTTCGCTCCTTTGAAATTCTTCGAGAAGTTTTTCTGAGAAGAGAGGTGCTTCTGTCTTTATGAATTTGCAGATGTCTCCCTCGGGAGCTTTCATTTCATCTGAAATAATTTTGAGAGAGGTATAAGGTTTTTTGAAAAGGGTTGCAGCTGAGGCCACGGCCCAGAGTTCGCGATCAACGAGACTTGCGAATTGAGACAGTTTCTTTTTTTCGTTTTCATCTAAAACGCGAGTGTAGGCCGTCATACAATCATTCGTCGCACCAGCACTTGTACTCGTAAAAGACTTGAATTCTAATTTTTCTGCGTGATGAGCGTAAGCAGTTCTCACCCAGACGAGATCATGCAATTTGTGTTTGGGATTTAAACTTCCTGCCACTCCGAGATTGATAACGTGAGTGATTTCATCACTGAGTTTCGCAAGAACAGTAATCGTTTTCTCACTCGTCGGTTGCGGCCCCTCACCTGTGATGAGCAAATAGTAATCATCGCTTTTGAGAAGTCCATCAAAGACAAATTCGCACGGCCTAAAACTATAGGCGGATAAAAAAGCTTGTGCTTCTCCTCGATGAGCAAATGTAAGTAGTTTCATTATTCGTACCTTAAAGCATCTATCGTTTGAATATAAGCGGCCTTTCTCGCCGGCCACACTCCGAAGATCAATCCCGTAAAAAAAGAGAGGAAGAAAGCAGGAGGAAGAATCCAGAACGGAGGGCGCATATCAAAACCAGGAAGAAAAAAATAAAGTGTGTGAGTGATCGCTATCGAAAAGAAAATGCCGATGAGACCACCAGAAACAGAAATCACGACTGCTTCAATCACAAATTGTTTGAGGATATCGCTGCGTCTTGCTCCAACTGCGCGACGAATACCGATCTCGCGTGTTCTCTCAGTTACAGAGACGAGCATGATGTTCATGATTCCAATTCCCCCAACGAGCATTGAGATAAGGGCAATGGCCGCAAGAGCATAAGTGAGCATGTTGAGAATCGTGTTCATACTTTCCATCATCGTCACTTGAGTGACGACGGTGAAATCCTCTTCATTGTTGTGACGTTCTTTTAAAACTTCTGTGAGTTCTCGAACAGCATCGTCGAGTCCGTTGCGGGACTTTGCCGAAGCTCTGATTCCGAAGAGACGATCAGTATTGAATAAACGAAGAGCGGATTTTGTGGGAACGAAAACCATATCGTCGACGTTAAAACCTAATTTATCTCCCGTCGGTTTGATAATCCCGATAACTCTGTGTTCACTTTCGTTAACCTTGACGAGTTTTCCTAATGCTGTTGTTGATCCAAAAAGATTTTCTTTAACGGTGTGACCTAGAATCACCACACGTCTGCCGGCATCTTCATCTTCTTTGCTGAAGAAACTTCCTTCGATGATTGTCATGTTGAAGATGCGGTTGAATTGATCGTTACAGCCGAGAATGTTGATGTTGTTTGTCGCGGTTTCGTTTTTTACAACGCCGGCACCGAACATAACTCCGGAAACTGCACCCAGACTTTGTGCATTTTTAATTAAAGCATCGACGTCGGTCATCGTAAGCTTTCCTTTACTGGAAGCGACCGGTGGACCCATCGAATTTTTTTTATCTGTTTTTCCGGGTTGAATGAGAATCACGTTTGTTCCCATACTTTCAAACTCAGAAGTGATGTAGCGTTTTGCTCCTGTTCCAACGGAGACGAGAAGAATGACGGCCATAACTCCGATGATCATTCCGAGCATCGTGAGTGTTGAACGCAATTTATTTTCAACGAGTGCTTCAGCAGAGTTCACTAAGATTTTTCTAAAAATCATACGTGGACCTCTTCCTTGATCACACCGTCACTCATGCGAAGAATGCGCTTGCAGCGATGAGCGATGTTGTTGTCGTGAGTGACGATGACAACAGTTACACCCTGGTCGTTGAGTTCTTTAAAGAGTGTGAGAATTTCTTCACTCGTTTTTGAATCGAGTGCGCCTGTCGGTTCGTCTGCTAAAAGAATTTTTGGGTTATTAACGAGCGCGCGGGCGATGGCCACGCGTTGGCGTTGCCCTCCTGAGAGTTCGTTCGGGAGGTGATGAACGCGACTGCTGAGTCCCACTTTGTCCAGCGTCTCAAGCGCCATCTGGCGAATGGTAGCATCGCTTAGGTTTTTATATGCAGAAGCGTAGTGCAGCGGCATCTCAACATTCTTGAGAGCTGTCGCTTTTGGAAGTAGATTAAAGCTTTGAAACACAAAACCGATTTTCTGATTTCTGTATTTTGAAAGTTCATCATCAGTCATCTTTGTGGTGTTGATACCATCGAGCGTATAACTTCCATCGCTCGGCAAATCGAGCAGACCGATAATATTCATGAGAGTCGATTTTCCGGAACCGGATGTTCCGACAATCGATGTGAATTCACCTTCTTTAATCGTAAGATTAACATCGTTCAAGGCGTGAATGTTTTCTTCACCCATGACGAAATTTTTGTGAATATTTTTTAATTCAATTAAGGCCATGTTTTCTCTGTGGCCTCAACTTTCATTCCTTCAGTGAGCTCAAGGCCGTTTAGCGGGCGGGCGATGAGATCAGTAGTAGAAATACCGCTTAAGATTTCTGCGCGTTCATAATTTCCTACACCGAGTTTTACTTCAGCCTTCTCAAGTTTTCCTTTGATGATTTTATATAACGATCTCGTCTTTCCTGTACCAAAGAGAACACTCGTTGGAAGAATTTTTACGTTGCTTTTTGTTTCGCTGATGATTTCAACATCAGCTGAAGCGCCAACAGGAATGAGAACGTTATTTTCTTTTTCGGTATTAACTCCCTTGGGTGCTTCCACAATTTCTAGTTCAATCTGGCTCGTGCGATCCTGATCTTTCGCCGTCGAAACAAAAGGAACAACTTTTGTCACGCGGGCATTGAAGATCTGGTTTCTTAGAGCGGGAATTTTAATTCGCGCGGGATAACCGGCAGCAACTCTTTGTAAATCGATTTCATCGATTTCACCTTTGATCAGACGTTTTTTGAGATCGATGATTTGCACAGCTGGTTTTTTGTCTATAGAAGTTGCGCTTTGATAGTATTCGCCGATTTTTAAATCCATCGCCGTAATCATTCCGTCGAAAGGAGCGCGCATAACTGTCTTCTCGTAATTCAAACGTCCCACTTCGCGAGCGCGTTTAGCAGCGTCCAGGTTCGCGATAGAAACGAGTCCGTTTTTATAAAGCTCTTCTGTGCGAGCAAGTTCTTTTTGAGATTCATCGTAAACAGCTTTCAAGTCAGCATTTTCAAGTTCAGCGATGATGGCGCCATTTTTTACTTTCGATCCTAGTGTTACGTAGATCTTTGCGATTCGCCCGACTGTTCCGAAAGCGAGTTCCGCTTGTGATTGGGCTTCAACAGTTCCCGAGTTGATTGTTGTCACAGTACTTTCAACTGTACCTGTTGCGAGTTTAATCGCTTCAACTTTTGGTTTATCTCCACACGAACTTAAAAGCAGAATGCTGAAGAGAGAAAGAAAAAAAAGATTCTTAGACATAATTAAAGCCCTGCCTGCCACAGATAGTTCTGTGAAAGTGTGTAGTATTGTATTTTATTTTGTGCGAGAGAAATTTTTGAGTCGAGCAGGTTGTCCTGAACTTCGAGAAGCTCAAGCAGAGTACTCTTACCCAATTGATAAGATTTTTGAGTGAGTCGATAAAGCTCTTCAAATTGTGAAACGTTGATCGAGAGAGAGTTCACTAATGTTTCGAGCGCCTGAATTTTAATGAGAGTGTTGTTCAAGTTGTTTTGCGTTTCCAATTTTTTCTGCGCCATCGTGTATTCGTTTTGTTTCTTCGCGAAGTATTCTTCAAAGTTCGAAGAGATTAAACTTCCACCGTTGAAAAGCGGAATCGTAAGAACGAGTGCCACTGTGTGGGTGCGATACGGCTTGTGAAGAGAATCGCCAAATGAAGTGGCCGAGTTATTGTATGATCCTTCAATTTTTAATTCCGGCCATTGTTTTTGTGTAAGCGAGTTGAGGTCGATACGGTTGATCTGTTCGTCGTAATTTAAACTTTCAAGCAATGGGCTTCTCATAAAATTCGGACTGTCTTTCATAATCGCAGACTGGCTGAGCGAATTAATGAGATTCAAAATTTGTCCTTCATCGAGATTGTCCAGAAATTTAAGATCGCCGATATCGAGGCCGGAGAATTCCAAAAAGCGTGAACGAGTATTTTGTTCTTCATCCGAGTAAGTCGTTTTTTTAGAATCGAGTGAAACCATGTTTGCTTCAGAACGAAGAACATCGAGTTTTGTTTTTTGTCCTAACTCAAAACCGAGCTTAGCTTCTCTCTTTCCGGCATCAGCGCGCTTGAGTGAGTTTTCAACAGCGGCTTTTTTATATTTTGAAAGAAGATAGTTGAGAAGGTTTGTGTTGAACGTGATCGGATAAGCGCGTTCACGATTTTGCACTTCAAGTGCGGCCTTATCTTTTTCCGTAAAAGTTTTTCTCGTCGCTTGAATGATACCGTAGTTGAACAAACTCCACGTATAATCGATTCCCCACGATGAATCGTAGGTCTGAATTCCAAGTGCGCGAAGAGGAGCATTTCTTTCGTCGTAATAATCTTTTGTGTGTTTGAGATTTAAATAAGCTTGTGGAAGATAGTCGCTAAAGCGCGTGTATGATTCTGCATTTTTTTGTGAACGATAATTGCGAACAATTTTTAAGTCGGGAGAAATGTCCTGCGATTTTATCTGAAGAGCATTGATCTGTGTGACGAGGGGATTTGTTTCATCAGCTGAAACGTTTAGTGAAAATAAAAGGAACAAACCAGCGACAGTGAGTGTTGTCAAAAAAGAGAACCTAAACATGTTTTTTCCAGCTATACAGTTTCAAAAAAGAAGACGATTATCGAAAGTGTTTATTAATACACCGAACGGGAAAACTTCACAAGGAAAAGGACCTTAAAGGGGATCATATGACGCAATTACTTAAGACGATTTCACCTATTCCAGTTGCCTTTGGCGGAGCTGCGATCAGCGGAGAAGGAGGTGGTTACGGATTCGGAGAGATTTCTGAAGGCGCTGCTATTGACTTACTTCATTTAGCCTTTGAAAAAGGTCTGCGCATTTTTGATACGGCCCCGATTTACGGTTTCGGTTTATCTGAGCAAAGAATGGGAAAGGCCTTTAAAAATTATCGCGAAAAAGTTTTTCTCGTTTCAAAATCGGGTGTTACCTGGCATGAAAATAAAAGAGTCGATATGACGAATAAACCGGAAGTCGCGACTCGCATGTTGGAGCAAAGTCTTCGCGATCTTCAATCGGATTACGTCGATCTTTATATGATTCACTGGCCGGATGCAAACGTTGATATTCGCCGTCCACTGGAAGTGCTTGCGAAGGCAAAACTTCAGGGGAAAATTAAGCATATCGGTCTCTGCAATACGAACGTGGAAGATTTAGAAAAAGCAAAAGAGATCGATCGCATTGAAGTTGTTCAATCGGAATTTAATTTCTTTCAAAATCAAATTTCAGAAACTCTTTTTCCGTATCTTAAAGCAAACAACATCAGCTTCATGAGTTGGGGAACTCTCGATAAGGGAATTCTCACAGGTCGCGTGGATGAAAAAAGAAAATTCGATGAAAGTGATTGTCGCTCGTGGGCCCCGTGGTGGAAAAATGCCGACAACAAATCGAAGTTCGAGGCCATGCAGAAGATCTGGCCTTTATTAGATAAACAAAATCACACAGGGTTAGAAATGGCCTTGGGTTACAACCTGAAGCATCCGGAGCTTAGTGTGGCCCTTTGTGGGGCCAAAAATGAACAACAGTTGCTATCGATTTTTAAGGCCTTAGAGAATTTGCCGTCGAAAGATTTAATGGAAGAGCTCACGAATCTTGCAAAACCCAATCAAAAATGATTGAAAGAGTCATTCTAGATTTTAGGGGGACGCCAATGAAAAAATTAGTACTAGGTACAGCACTTTTAATCGCGCTTTCGACATTTTCTTTTTCAGCTTTTGCTTTTATTCCGCAAATGGGATTTTTCGTTAACGGACAAATCGCAACAACTCGCGTGTTCAACACTGCGGGAGCTCCGATGGTTTGTTCTGGATACGCTTTCGGACAAACGTATAATGGAGTTGTTTTAAACTCATGGTTTAACCAGGTTTACGTTGCTCCAGGAGCTTTCGTTGATGCTTATGTTTACTCAAACGGTTTCGATCCATTCGTAAACGCTTGGGCACAAGTTGACTGCGGATTTGCCTGGTAATTAAAAAATGATTTTCTATAATCCCGATTGTGATCTCAAGTTTTCAGAATATGGAGTTGAGATTCCAATCGTGGATGATAGAGCGTTTAAGGTTTTTTCTGAATTAAAGTCTCTCGATCCAACACTAAAATATTTTAATCCCGATCTCATTCCTGCAATTACAAAAGCAGATCTTCTTCTCGCACACAATTCGGATTTTGTTTCACGCCTCTTTGGAAATTATGCAGATCTCGAACGCGAAATGCTGACTTGTTATGAACTCGTCGATAGCGAAGGGAATTATCATCGCTACAATCCGAAGAATGCAAAAAAAGATTTTTCTCGTGCTCTCGATATTGTGTTGAAACAAGCAGGGCTTACTTATCTTGCAACGAAGGACGCACTCACGAGCGGTTTTAGTTATTTTCTCGGCGGAGGAATGCACCACTCGATGAGTTTTGGCGGGCGAGGATTTTGTTTAATCAACGATATCGTCATCGCTCTTAGAAAACTTCAAAATGAAGGTCTCATTAAAACCGCTTGGGTTGTCGATGTCGATGCTCACAAAGGCGATGGGACAGCGGAAATTACAAAACACGATCCAAGTATCGTGAGTATGAGTCTGCACATGAAAGAAGGATGGCCGCTCGATTCAGGATCTGTTCGCGATCCGTGGTTCATTCCTTGTAACGTCGATGTCGGAATTGATGTCGGTGAAGAAGGCGAGTATTTAAATAAATTGCGTGCAGCTCTCGATGAACTGGAAAAAAATTATCCGCGACCAGATGTTGTCATCGTTGTGAATGGAGCAGATCCGTATGAGCATGATGAACTTGCAAGCACGGAAAAATTAAAACTTACAAAAGAGCAGTTACTCGCGCGCGATAAAATGTTGTTTGAATTTTTCGATCAAAGAAAAATCCCCCAGTCTTATGTCATGGCCGGTGGCTACGGCAAAAGATCGTGGGAGATCTATACTCAATTTTTAAAGTTCGTGTGGCAGAGTTCTTCTAAAAGGTCTGAAGTAAGTTCTCGGTGAATACGAGATAAGATCCGCAACCTTCGTCATATAAATACAAGCGTATTTTTCCACCTGATCAGCAAAACGAGATTCTTCGAGTCCCGCTCTCATCATTTCTCCCCAATAGGGATTGAAGAATTTTTTGTGTTGTTCAAGCAGCTCTGAAATAGCAGCGTTCACTTTATCGATTTCAGCAAAGAGAGAATTCAACTCTTCTTTTGAAACGTCTTCATGCAATTCATTTTTGCGAATGTCGATATCGTTTAGTTTGTGTTCAAGCGATTCTTTGATCGCCATTTGTTTGTCAATCTCAATTTGAATCGGAGCACTCTTGCGAATCGCATCGATTTCTTCTTTTAACGGATCGAGAACAAGTGCAGTTCTCCAGTTGAAAGTTTTTTTGATACTCACAACGTCACCGTAGATATGGTCTCCGAGATAAAGAATTTCATCACCATCGAGCCCCAGATCTTTTTGCAGTTGTCCCGCGAATCCACCCTGGTAAATTCCTTTCGTAATTTTTCCTTCGGCATTTTTCATGTGGCCGGTTGTCGGATCAATCGCAAGGAAAGGAGTTTTGATTGTGAAGAAACGAGGCTTGCTCGCAAGAGTCACAGTAACTTCAAAAAGTTCAGACCAGTCTTTGTGTTCTTTTAAAAACGGATTGATAGTGTAGTCGAGAAGAAGTTTTGTGTAACTGAAATCAGAATTGGTAATAACCAATAGTTTTTTTCCATAACGTTTATAACGTTCAAAAAGCTCAACGACTTCCGGGTCCTGAATAATGTATTGAGAAATGTTCTTTCTTACGTGATTTTTTAACGTCCCATCCGAGTGACACATATCTAGTGCTTCTTTGATTTCATCGGCAAGTGTTTCGAAATCAGGAAAGGGAAGTCCTTTCTTTTTGAGTTCAACTAACTGTGAATAAAGAACACCGTTTGAAACAGAGAAGTTTGTATCCAAACTTTGAATGTGAGCATCGGATAAATCAATGACTCCGTTGCCGTACATTTTTTGCTGCTCTTTAAAATCAATAGGAGCGAGACCGTGATACGAAGATTTAACTTTTCCAAAACGCGAAACTTTTAAAAGGTTTCCTCTTTTTTTGTCGATGACTAATCCTTGAATCACTCGATTGAAATCAAATTCAAGTTTTAGAATTTCTTCCGGATATTTTTTCTCCGAAACTAATTTTTTTAAAGTTTCCTGATGCGTGAAACGCTCGAACGCTTCAGTGTTATAACGGACGATCGTATAATCCATATCAAAGCCAATGGCCTTGATTTTTTTCATATTAAGTGTTCTATTAATAAAGATTCCCATAAACTCCTCTTACTCGTTTAGAGCGGGCGTAATTTTTTTTAGTGAGCATTATATCGTATCAGAAGGACATGTTATGCGTAAATTAGTTTTCAGTCTTTTTTTAATGATCGCTTCATTGGGAGCAACGACGTTGTTTGCCAATGATAAAAATCTGCAAATGTTGATCAAGACTGCTCCAATATTGAATACGGAAAAGAAGCTTCAAGTCAGTGATTTGCGAGGGAAAATCGTTTTGATCGACTTTTGGACCTACGGTTGTATTAACTGCATCCAAATCATTCCTGATCTTAAATTTCTAGAAGAAAAATACCCGGAGCAATTGGTCGTGATCGGGGTCCATTCAGCGAAGTTTGCCAATGAAAAGGGAAGTGCGGAAATCAGAAAGGCGATTGCCCGTTACGGGATTACTCACCCGGTTGCGAACGATTCTGATTTTCTCATCTGGAATTATTTTAATGTAGATGCATGGCCTACTCAGATTCTTCTCGATACCAAAGGAGAGGTTGTCGCTAAGGTTTCGGGAGAAGGACACAGAGCTGACCTCGATCAGAAAATTGCAGAAGTCTTAAAGACATCTGGAAAAATGAACACGACAAAAATTGCGATGAAGAAAGCGGATGAAAAAAATCTTTTGAAGTTTCCTTCAAAGATGATTTACGTTCCAGCATTCAATGCTGATGGCGAAAAAGCGCGCGATGTTTTTATTTTGTCTGATTCAAGTCATCATCAGATTGTTCTCTTTGATAAAAATAAAAAAGTGATTTCAAAAATTGGAAATGGCAACGAAGGTTTTGTTGACGGCGATGAGAAGTCCGCCATGCTTAGACGTCCGCAGGGATTAGCTGCCATCGAAAATAGGCTTTATATTGCTGATACAGGAAACCATGCTCTTCGTGCCTATGATTTTAAGACAAAAAAACTTTCAACTCTAGGTGGTGATGGAACACGAGGAAGCACATGGGCTTCACCTTGGGCACTTGCAGTTCTCAACAATCATGAACTTTTAATTGCGATGGCCGGAACACATCAGTTGATGAGTTTTGATCTTGGAACAAAAAAGATTTCAGTTGTCGCTGGAACAGGAGCTGAGTCAATAGACGATGGGGCCTTGGGACTCAATTCTCTTTCACAACCGTCAGGACTTTCAAAACTCGATGATAAAATTTATTTCGTGGATAGTGAAACGAGTTCACTTCGCGTTTTAGAAAAAGGAATTGTCACAACACTCATTGGAAAAGGTCTTTTTGATTTTGGTTTAATTGATGGGGATAAAACAAAAGCACGCATGCAACATGCCCTCGGTGTTTTTGCGACAAAAGAAAAAATCTATCTGGCGGATACGTATAACAATGCTCTTCGTGAATACGATGTGAAGTCCGGTCAGCTTAAAACGATTACAAAAAAACTCAACGAGCCGAACGATGTTTTAGTTGTTGATGGAAAAATTCTCGTTGTGAACACTGGCAATCACGAAGTTGTTACTGTTGATTCAAAAACTGGAGCGATTGCGAAATTTTTTCCTTAAATGAGGAGATAATATGAATCATTTTCAACAAATCATGCAAATCACAGGCACACTCATTGATGGATTTGGTGTTTTTATCATCATCCTGGGAATTCTTATTTCGATAAAATCTTTTTTGAAAAGAGAATGTCCTGCAAATGAAAATTACAATCACTTCCGTCAAAATATAGGACGTTCAATTCTTCTAGGCCTAGAATTTCTTGTCGCCGGAGATATCATTCGCACAGTTGTCGTCGCTCCGACATTGGATAACGTCATTATTCTCGGAGCCATCGTTCTCATCAGAACATTTTTGAGTACGGCCATTCAGCTCGAGCTTGAAGGAAAATGGCCGTGGGCCAAAGCTGAAAAAGGAAATTCATAAGAAAGATGATTTCAATCATTGATTTATTTTTAGTTTGCCTTTATCACTTTATGTATGAATAAAAGAATTTTGTTATTGATAAGTTTTATATTTCTCTCTCTTCAAGAGGTCAGTGCGGCCACACACAAAATCTACATTGATGCGATGACATATCGGCCGGAAGAATTAACAGTAAAGATCGGTGATAAAATTATCTGGATCAACACTGACATCAATGTTCATTCAGCAACAGCAAGAGATGCAGCTTTTAGTTCAGGAAGTATCCGCAAGAAAAAGAAATGGACGTATGTGGCCGACAAAGAAGGTGAGCACCCTTATTTTTGTGTCTTTCACCCTGGAATGAAGGGAAAACTCACTGTCATAAAAGAATAAGTTCACCATTTGTAGCCTTATTTTATTGTCATAAATAAATATTGATTGTTCTACGCTTGATCTTAGGGACCCTTATATTTTGAAGGGTTAATAATTTATGAATTAATTAAGCTATGATGTGGTAGGTATCCTGCCGATAATATCTCTAAGGAGATAATCAAATGTCATCTATAGTGAAAGTAGGAAACGTGTTGTACTTCAAAATCGGCGGCTCACTCGAAAGAGATGAGATGGACGAATTGGAAGCAGTAAAAGTTTCTTTTCAAAACAGTGGCGATGAAAATTTCGTGTTCGACTTCTCATCACTGCAAAATGCATCAAGTAGAGCTTGTAGTTTACTCGCAATGATCCAAGCAGAGGCCCGTAGAAGAGGAAGAGTATTTGTTCTTCCGCCGGATAAAAAGATGCGTGATCAATTGCTTAATCTGCAGGCCATCAGGGACTGTGAGATTTATGAAAATAGAGCGCTTGTTGGTATGGCCATCAAGCGCGGATAAAATTTTTTATTGTAATTGAACTGGCTTATTTTCGAGATCTGGTTTGTTGGTAGGAGCTCCTTCTGCCATCTTTTTTAAAATGCCAAGCATCTCAACCCATGAAGCAGGAGTATTGTCTCCACCTGATCCTGAATAACCAAAATGCACATCTTCTTCTAAAGCGCCGTAAGCTTTCTGCGCGAGCGGAGTGCCTGGAAATCTTCTAATCGTTTCGCTTAAATAATAATTTTCGCTCCAATATTCATTCGACGTCCAAAGTCTTCGTCTCATGTCTCCCATCATATAAAGGGCTTCTCCAATGCGTGGACTTTTATCGTGATGAACGAGAAAGGGGACAAGGAAACTTGAAGCAATACTGAAGTCCGCTGTTCCTTTTTGATCCATTGGATAAGCTTGTTTTTTTAAACCAGCTTCGTAATATTTTTGTCCGAGAGAGAAAAGCTCATCTTCTGATGTGATTGATTTAGGGAATTTCCCAAGTGTTTGCCAATCTTTTGCGGCCGCAATCCATCCACTTAAAATATCCTGTTCAGCTTCAGAAAGTGTTGCTGTCTTTTTTTGTTTTTCAAACCACGCGATGGCCGCAGCGGGATCTTGTTTGTATTGAAGATAAATTCTTCCCATCGCTGCGATTGCATAAAAGCGCAGAGCGGATCTCGCTTGGGCCTTTGGAAGCGTGAGAAGTTTTGAAAAGTATTTTTGTAAATAAGAAAGAGCACCGTCGTTGTCGTTTTTATAGAAAAGGCGCTGAGCATTTTCTAAAAGTGAAGCCACTCCCTTGTGTGCTTCTTTTACTGGTGCAGGTGTCGGAGTTGTTGTTGTGATCGGCGTGGCCGCAAGTGATGTTTCAATGAGAGCGACTTGAAGAAGAGTTGTAGCGCCGAGTACGGCAGTAAGTGTTTTCAAGCTTGCTTTCATTAAATCCTTCCTTGGTAGAGCGAAAACTTATTTACGATACAAATTGTATCGTAAATAAGTTTGTTCGCGAAGATAATAGTGAGCATAAATAAGAGAGATAAAAAGAAATTATTATTCAGCGCCTTCAATACGATTAAGTGCTCCCATCTTTTCATTCTGATAATCCATAAAGGCCTGATGAATTTCAGCTTGAGTATTCATCACGAATGGACCGTAACCAAAAATCGGTTCATCGATAGGTTCACCACCAAGGAAAAGAATTTTGCTGTCTTCTTCTGCTGACAAAGTAAACTGGTTTCCTTGTCTTTGAAGAATCGCAATTTCCGCTTCGCCTAATTTCGTTCCATCTTCCAGTGTCACTTTTCCGCTCAGGACAAAAATCATTGTCGTCTGTCCTTCAGGAACAGTGAACGTGTTTTGAGTTTTTGCATTCATTCGAATGTCCCATAAGTTCACTGCAGTGAATGTTGAAGCAGGTCCTCTTTGTCCCGCAAATTCACCAGCAATTACTCGCAACGTTCCCGCACGTTCAGGAAGTTCAACCGTCGGTATGTCAGAATTCTTTATTCCTTGATAGCGAGGTTTAGACATTTTATCTTTCTTCGGAAGATTGACCCAAAGTTGGACCATTTCAAAGGCCCCACCTTTTTTAGCAAAGTCTGCCCCGTGAAATTCTTCATGCACTAATCCCGAAGCAGCAGTCATCCACTGAACATCTCCTTCACGAATAATCCCACCGCCACCAGATGAATCTCTGTGTTCAACTTCACCTGAGTAAACGATTGTGACTGTTTCAAATCCGCGGTGAGGATGTTCTCCGACACCTTTCTTTTTATCAGTCGGTGGAAAAACCGTCGGTCCAGCATAGTCCATTAATAAAAATGGCGAAATGGCATTTCCAAGCTCGTTATAAGAGAACATTGAGCGCACTGGAAAACCGTCGCCAACCCAATGAGGTGTTTCGTTTCTTTGAATGTGTAATACTTTTTTCATAGGAGTTCCTCCAGCTATGATTATAGTCGAAAGAGAGTCTCTCAATAAGATAGAATAATTGAAATCAATATCCAATAGGACGAACAATCAACAATAGATTATTTTGGTGAATCTTTTTTACGAATTTGGCGCATGAAGTGCGGAATGATAACCATTAAGACGAGTATAACTATAACAGTTGTTTTTCCATCGCCAAGAATACTATTGAGCCATAGTGTAGAAACCATGAGCAAAAGAAAATAAAGCATATCGCCGGCAATCGCAATGGCCCATCCGGCAAGCACTCCGTGACCCGCGGCCATCGCAATGGCCCTTCCGCTCATTGGATCAGCACCAAAGGCGATCATGATAAGAGCGAAAACTCCATTGTCACTGCCATAAAAATCTATCGTTCGCTGAATTGTCATTTGTACGACCATTCTTATTTGATCATATTTAGGTGAACGTTTTGCGTATTTAATAAAAAGACGGAGAAGGGGCTCAAAAATAACAGCGAGAATAAGATCGGAAATAAAATAGAGCATCATCATTATTGGCCAGCCAATATTTTTTTCTTTGGCAAGGAGAACACCGGAAGGAATACCTCCTCCAAAAGGGATGAGATAAATCGCGAGGACTTTCCAATAATTTGTAAAAGAATGAGGATTCATAGCAAAACGATATCACTTCGCAAGATGCGCTTCAATGGAAATTTCTCTCTATTAACAGTATTTGAGTTAACAAGTTCACAAAAATTGGCCATACTTTTTTTAGATGAAAATGAAAAATCTTTGTTTCCTACTTTTTTTTCTATGTTTTGAGGCACACTCTTCTGAAATAAGAATTGCGAGTGGACAGGCCCCATTGAACAATATTTTTTTTCCTATTAAAGAAGCCTATGAAAAAAAGAGTGGTAACAAACTTATCTTGTTTCATCAGAAGCCGGAATCCTCTTTGCCCAGTCTGCAAAAAGGACAGGTTGATGTCGCTGTCGCGGGAGTGAGTTGGAAAGATTGGATTCAACTCTGTGAGAGGGAGGGAGTCCATATTGATACGAATCAGCCTTTCCGTTATAGCTCTATTGGAAAAGATGTCATCAATATTTATGTCAATCGAGCGACCAAGCTTGAAAGGTTATCAAAAGAGCAAATAGAAAATATTTTTACCGGCAAAATAAAAAACTGGAAAGAAGTTGGAGCGCAGGGAGAGGCAATAAAAGTTTACATTGCTTTCGATCTAACCGGAACGAAGATGATGTTTTCCAAAGTGGCCATGCATTCCAAGAACTATTCGCCAAGAGTGATTAAGGTTAAGGGAATGACAGAAGCAGCGATAAAAGTAGAAAACGATAAAAACGGAATTGTTTTCGGACCACATAGTTTAGACAATATTGAAATGAAAAAGAACATCACTGTCGTTAAAACTCCTGAAGAAATTGCAAGACCAATTGTTTTTGCATTTCTTAATCCCCGTGCAGACATTATTGATTTAAAAAGTTTTATTGCCAGCGAAGAAGGGCAGAAGCTCATTAAACGTTAAAGGATAGAGATGGATAAAAAATTTGGTTTTTCATTTTTAGTTGGCGCTTTTTTAGTCATAGTACTCTTTTTAATTGTTCGCCATTTTAATCCTGCTCCACCAAATCATTTAACGATTGCAGTTGGGGATGAGCAAACAGGAATTAGCTCTGCACTCAAGCATTACCAGGATATTTTAAAAGCTGATGGAGTGACTCTTGAAGTTCGTCATTCATCAGGGCCATTCGAAAATTTAAAATTGTTAGAAGACGAAGACTCGAAAGTTTCAGCGGCCTTTGTTCAAGATGGATTGGGGTCATACGATCAACAACCAGACGTTGAATCATTGGGGAGTCTTTACTACGAACCGATCTGGGTTTTTTATCGTTCAAAAAACGACTACACGTATCTCTCACAATTGATGGGAGAAAAAATTTCTGTCGGGCGAGTGGGTTATGGAACACAAGTTCTTGCAGAACGTTTACTCAAGTTAACAGGACTAGATCCTTCAGAAGCAGAGATGGTCAATTTAGCCTCTGCTGATGCAGCGGAAGCCTTGAAGAAGGGAAAGATTGACGTCGCGATCTTGATGTTGCCGGCAGACAGTCCGGTCGTTCATGATCTCGCTGTACAAAAAGATATAAAGCTTATGGATATTGCGCAAGCTGAAGCGATCTCGAGAAAAGATCCGGCCTTCCATCATCTCGTTCTTCCTCGAGGCTCGCTGGATCTGGATTCGGATTCGCCTCATAAAGATATCAATCTTGTTTCTTCGACAACGACACTTCTCGTGCGCGATAAACTTCATCCTGCGCTGTCGTATTTACTTTTGAAAGCGGCAACAGAGGTTCACAACCCTGCCGGCATTTTTGAAAAGAAAGGGGAGTTTCCAAATAATAAAGACGATTCATTTTCTCTAAGTAAAGATGCGATTCAATTTTATAAAACAGGTGGACCATTTTGGCAGCGCTATTTACCGTATTGGCTGGCAGCATGGTTTGATCGTTTCATTCTTCTTGTTATTCCGATTGTCGCTTTTGTTCTTCCGCTTGTAAGGACGATTCCGAAACTCTATCACTGGCGTTTGCGTTTGAAAATTTATCAGCGCTACGGTGAACTGAAGTTTATTGAAACGCAGGTAAGGCCCGATGCCACTCCAGAGGAACGAGCTGGATATTTAAAACAGATTCAGCAGATTGAAGATCGCGTAGAAAAAATGAAAATGCCAAAGAATTTTAGTGAATATGTTTATTCACTAAAGGGACATATTCAATTCGTTCGCGACCGCATTGAGAAGATGTAATATCTCTCCTCAACTAAACATCGGCAAAACGATCGTCATTGTGGAGAGGTGTTGCCGCTTCAGGTTGAGAAGAGGCCACAATTTTTTTCTCACTTTTTCTTATAGGAACAACTTTGTCTTTTGTCGGTTTTTCCTTAATGACCTTCGTTACTTCTGAAGTCGAAGCCGTTTTAGGAGTGTCAATTGATCGCAAATTTTGATTGGCCCCTTCAACCGTAATGACAAGATCCTGAACAAGCATATTTAAATTTTCAGCCTGTGTTGAAAGCGATTCAGCTGCGCTTGCCGTTTGGGCAGTCGTTGCAGAATTCTGTTGAGTGACTTGATCCAATTGCGCCATTGCTTTTGTAATTTCATGTACACCTGAAGCTTGCTCCTGGCTGGCATTGGCAATTTCCATGGCCATTTTGGAAACGCTGGCCACAGAGACAACGATTTCATTGAGAACATTTCCGCATTCATTAGCAATGCGAGTTCCTGTATCAACTTTCACTTTTCCTTCGACAACCAACTTTTCAATTCTTTCCTGACTGTTTTTAACAATGCCTTCAACGCGTTTGATACTATTGTCGAGCATTGCTGTAATTTCCTGAGCAGCATTCCCACTCATCGAAGCAAGATTTCCGACTTCTTCGGCAACGACCGCAAAACCTTTTCCGTTTTCACCTGCGCGGGCAGCTTCTACAGAAGCATTGAAAGAGAGAAGTTTTGTTTGGAAAACAATATCGTTAATGACTTTTGTTTTGTTTCCGATTTCAGCAATGACCTTTACGATTTCCTGAATTTCTTTATTGCTTGTATTGATTTGCTCCATGATGCTGTTGTTGCTTGTATTGATATCGCCGATAGCATGAATCATTTGTTCGACAACTGCTTTTCCTTTTTCAGCATTGGCAAGACTGCTTTCTGACGTTTGTGCCGACGCTTTCGCACTCTCTGTATTTTGATTAATCATTGAACTGATTTCTTCAATTGAAGCAGATGTTTCTTCAAGAGAAGCAGACTGTTCTGTCGTTGCTTGTGAAAGTTCTTCTGACGCCTGAGCAATCTGCCCCGATGATTTTTCAACTTCATTTGATCCGGCAGATAAATTGTTTGAAAGATTTCTCAGTTTACTCGTGAGGCTGTGAGAAATAGTATAAGCAATAATGATTGCAAAGATGCTTCCTACAATAAGAGCAATGGTGGTTAACATGTCAGCTTTTTCAGCTTCTGCTTGTGCTTGTTTTGTCCATAACTCTGATTGCTTCGTTTGAAATTCAATGAGCGTTGTAATGGCTTCAAAAAAAGCATCGCGGGATTTTTTTAGTTCACCTCTATAGAGATCGGAAAATTTAATTCGATCGCCTTCGACATTTGATTTAGCGAGAACCACGCCTTTATCAATGAGTGCATCGATTTCTTTCCAGTTACTTTCTACCTTGGCATAAAGTTCCGCCTCTCCCTGAACGAAAGGCACGTCTTCATATTTCTTACTGGCCCTTTTATAGATCTCTCTATTCTTTATAATACCATCTTCGAGTCGCTTTTTATCTTCTTCAGTATTGCCGGTTAATTGAAATTGCAGCATACGTCTTAAGATCTCACGAGAACTGGAATTCATTTCCCCGAGTTCGATAGCATTTTGTAAGTTGATCTCGGCAACGTGTTGATAGCTCTTTGAAACTTGTTTTAAGGAGTAGATACCAATAACCCCGACTGCGACTAAAAAAACAATCATCACTGCGAATGAGGCTCTCAATTTAAAGTTTAAACTTTTCTTAGCAAACATAGAAACTCCTTAATCAGAGAGGTTGATTGTCTTATTCTACTTTACGGTGGGTGTTAACTTTTCTTGATATGGCCATTCCTAAGATTAGATTAATAATGGGTTAATGGGAGATGACGAATCTCAAGAGATAGTTAATTGGTAACGTAATTATTTTTTTCTTCTTTTTGGGATTCGCCCAAAAGACTTGGCAGACGAGTCTTTATAAATGATCATTATAGAGTGAAATCACTATTAATACTTCTAGGCTTTTTTCTAATTTCTTTTCCTCTTATGGCGAGAGATCCGCTGATGTTTGCAGCGACGGAATGGCCTCCTTATGAAAGTGCAAAACTTCCGGATAATGGTTTTGGTATCGAAATTGTCAGAAAGGCCTTTCAAGCAGAAGGCAATTATAAAATTGGCTTTGAATTTTTTCCGTGGTCGAGAGCCTTGTTGACGGCCGAAGTTGACAAGCAATTCGTCGGTGGTTTTTTCGCTTACTATTCGGACGAACGTGGAAAAAAATTTTATTTCTCTGATCCGATTACTGTTAATCCCATTGTGCTTGTTCAAAGAAAAGATCATCCCATTCCTTGGCAAAAATTATCTGATTTACAAGGGAAGACTGTCGGTGTCGTTCAGGATTATGTAAATCCGCCGGAGATTGATAAGCTCATCGCGGAAAGAGTCATTCTTGCTGATCTCGCCGTCGACGATGAAAATAATATCGAAAAATTAGCAATGAAAAGAACCGACGTTGCAGTGGTCGATAAGTATGTTTTCAACTATCTCATCAAGAGAAATCCAAAAATCAGGGGTCATAGTGAAAATTTGGAACTCAATCCGAAAATTCTCGAATTAAAAAAGATCTACATTATTTTTAGAAAGGATGATGAAGGAAAACGTCTTGTACAAATTTTCAATCGCGGTCTTAAGAAGATCAATGTTAATGAAATTATCAAAAATTATATGACGAAGCTTTAATGTCCTTGCCTCATAAGATGAGGCAAGGATGTTTTTTAATTATTTAATTTCGCAAGAGTTCACGTGGTGCATGGCCATCGTTGAACACTCAATTGATTTAGCAGCAACACGAAAACTCGTGTGTTCGCCTTCTCTGATCGAAGCTGATTTGATTCCTGCAGATGTCATTGCAGAGACCAGCGCCTGAGCACTTTTTCCTTCTGATTCTTCAAGACGTCCTGATAATTTATCAATGAATGAACACTTTAAGGGAAGAAGAACGATTCCACCTTCCTGAGCACATTTTACGTTTGTAACAGAAACTAATGAACCTTCAGTAAAGATTTTAGTTTCAGCACCAGACTTAATAAGAGCAGCTCTTAAACTTGTTGCCTGAGATCCATCAACAGATTTTGCCATTACTCCAGTAGAGAAAGCAGCAGCGATAATAGCTACAGAAAATAGTTTCATAAAGACTCCCGTCGTTTAGTGAATTATGTGGCGGAGATCATAACCTAGACAAAAAATTGTTGGAAAAAATCTTATTTATACTGAATTTTTTACAGGATTAGTGTGTTTGTACTACATCTTCTTAATTTTTATTGAAATTTTTGATGTTGATTTTGAATTGATAGTTTTATTTTTTTCACACTCTCAAATTATTTAAGCAACAACCGAGTAGTCAAAAACTTGAGTTACAAATTCATTAAAAAGAGAGAAAAAATGAAAAAGTGGAGCATGAACGCCAAACTTGTCCTAATCCTGAGCATTTTTATCGTAGCAAGCGCTGTGATTTCATTAGTCGGAATTAGTAGTATGGCAAACCTGAAAGAAGCACTCGGAAATATCGTAGCAGTTAATGCTGCCAGAGTGGACGATGCTCACGAGATAAAAAGTCTGTTCTTTATACAATTGATCAATGAAAAAAATTTCATCATCGCTGACACGAAAGAAAACATGGACGTTTATCAAAAGAGATTGAACGATCGAAATGAAGAAATGAAAAAGCAAATTGAAGAAGCGTATAAGATCTCAAGTAACTTGGGAAAAAACGATCTCGATCAATTTAAGGCCGTCTATAATGAATGGTGGCAAACTACGACTGAAGAAATAAAATTATCAGCAGCTGGAGATAATAAAAATGCTTTTCATCTCAGCACGACAAAAGGAAGAGAGCTGAGATTAAAAGGTGAAAGTATCATGGATCATATTATTAAACGCAATCAAACTTCGATGAAAGAAGAAGATGATCGTGCAGATAATCTTTATGACAAATCCCGCACAGCTATGATGATCGTTAGTGTTCTTTCAGTTGTGGCCGGAATTCTTTTTGCCTTCTTTATGATGAAAGCTATCAGCAGAGCTATTAATAGAGTTATCGACAACCTCAAAGACAGTTCAGAACAAGTGACAAGCGCAGCTCAAGAAATCGCTGCTTCTTCACACGAACTTTCCGGAGCTTCAACAGAGCAGGCTTCCTCATTAGAAGAAACAGCTTCTTCGATTGAAGAACTCAATTCAATGGTTCAAAAAAATGCAGAGAATGCGACGAAAACTTTTGAACTTGCAGATCACAGCAGAGAAAGTGCGACGCGAGGAAAAGAAGTCGTGCAAAACATGATGAATGCAATTGGTGATATCAATGTCAGCAATGACTCGATTATGGAATCAATCAATGAAAGTAATCGCAAGATTTCAGAAATAGTAAATGTGATTTCTGAAATCGGAAACAAAACGAAGGTCATTAACGATATTGTTTTTCAGACAAAACTCCTCTCTTTCAATGCTTCTGTAGAAGCTGCCCGCGCTGGTGAAAACGGAAAAGGTTTTGCGGTCGTTGCCGAAGAAGTCGGAAATCTTGCTTCGATGAGCGGAAATGCTGCTCAGGAAATTGCGGCAATGCTCGATGAAAGTATCAAGAAAGTTGAGGGGATTGTTGAAGAGACAAAGAAAAAAGTAGAAGGGCTGATCGTTGAAGGGAAAAATAAAGTTGCAGTCGGAACACGTATTGCCAAAGAATGTGGAGTTGTTTTAGATGAAATCGTTGTGAATATTGGAAGTGTAACGACGATGGCCTCAGAAATCTCGAGTGCCTGTCAAGAACAAGCGGCGGGTGTTCAGGAGATCAATAAGGCCATGGGGCAATTGGATCAAGTCACTCAAACCAATTCTGCGACATCGGAGCAAACAGCGAGTGCGGCCCAAGAACTTTCTGCTCAGGCAGAGTCACTTTCTACTGTGATTAATGTTTTGGTTGAAACGATTCGTGGAAGTAAAGAAATGCAGAATAATGGTCACGTGCTCGCGGGAAATCCTAAGGGCAGATTAGTGCCGGATGTTTAAACTTTTTGAGTAATCGATTTTAAAATGTTTTTGTGGCAGATACTTGCGAGAATAAGCAAGATGATTGCCGCAAAAACATTAAATGAAAGCAAGTCTTTGTTGTCACTCAATTTTTTTCCAATGAACATTTGCGAGCTGAAAACATAGAAGAGAAGAAAGAGTGCGATACCAAGTCTCATGCTCCATAATTTATACATTTTCATTTCTTTAATATAGGTGAAAAGTAAAAAAATCATCGGAACTAAAAACACATATCCATGTTTCCATCCTACAGGATTCACCAACGGATAAAAAATAAGACAGGAACTAAATTCAAGCCAATTCAGGCGCGAATCGTTTGTTTTATTTTTTGATTGATCCCAAACCATTTTGAGAACAAGAGAGCCGAGCGGGATAAGAACAATAATAAGAATGAGTTTCATAATCGATTCACTGTTGAAGTGAACAACGTCATCTAAGCGAGCAATGAGCGCGGGAAGAGATTGATAGAGGCGATCGTTTGAGAAAAGCTGATGATAGTTTTTCATCAAAGCGGAATAGTTGTGAAAAAGTTCCAGAAATCCAGTTATGCCATAGCGAGCGGCCGGCAAGATAAGCAGGAAAGCGCTCATGATCATCGTCATGAAGAAATAACGAAATTCTTTTTTTAAAACAAAATAGAGAGCGATGAAAAGAGGAATAATTTTGAAAATTCCGGCAAGGGCAAAAAGAAAGGCCGATCCCCATAAAGCTTTTGTGGATTTTTTTTCTTCAAGAAGAGCGAATGAGAGAACCAAAAAGAAAACTAAGAAGTGATTCACTTGAAGATTGGCAAAATCGTAAGCATGAATTTTAAAGCTTATTAAAAAGATGAGCACCATGCTGAAGAAATGAGGAACGAATTTTTGTTTCTCGATTATTTTAGTAAGTAATAGATAGATAAGAACTAAGGAAAGGAAAGAGAAAATATAAAAAACAACCAGTGCCACATTTTCAGAAAAAAGACTGAGTGGACTAAAGAAAACTGCGGCAGAAGGGAGGTACTTATAAGGCCATGGATCATTGATGATGTAGAGGTTTTCGCCGGCGACAAAACGTTTTCCTGCGAGATAAAAACAAGGAAAGTCTAAACGCTTGTTAAAAACTTTGATGAAAAAAAAGCCAATACCAAGAATAGCAAAGAAGATTGCTGAATATTTTTTAAATTGCGATGTCATACGTTCATTATGAACGCAAAGATCATATTAATCTAGTTTTATTGTATCTGACAGCTCTTGAAATTCACTGTCGCTCAAACGAATTCTTGTAGAGTCGAGATTTTCTTTTAAGTGTTTAATGGAACTCGTTCCAGGAATAAGTAAAATATTTTCAGCGCGTTTTAAAAGCCACGCAAGGGCAATCTGTGCTTTAGTGGCTTCGTGTCTGCTGGCAATTGTCTCAAGAGTTCCGGTCATCTTGTTTGGGCCGGCCGCGAGGGGATACCAGGGAATGAAGGCCATATTATTTTGTCGTGTGTACTCCAAAACAGGTTCCCATTTTCTGTCGCTCATATTGAAGAGATTTTGTATGGACGCAATTGGAAGAATTTTTTTGGCGCGTTCGATTTGATCAATATCGACTTCAGAAAGCCCAACGTAACGAATTTTTCCGGCCTTTACCGCCTCGGCAACAGGACCTAGTGTTTCTTCAATCGGCACCTCTGGATCGACACGATGAAGTTGCCAGAGATCAATTTTATCGAGCTTTAAACGTTTCAAACTGCCATCGATTGCCTTTCTGATATAATCCGGTTTTCCATTGGGAACCCAGATATTCGGGCCGGGACGTTCAAGTCCGCCTTTCGTGGCAATAAAAAGATTTTTTCCATAAGGAGCGAGTGCATCGGCGATGAGTACTTCGTTTGTATTCGGCCCATAAGAATCGGCCGTATCAATAAAGTTCACTCCCATTTCAACAGCTGTCTGTAAAAGTTTGAGAGCATCATTGCGATCTGAAATATCGCCAAAAACTCCAGGGCCGGTCAATCGCATTCCACCGTAACCCATACGGTTGAGTTTTAAGTTGCCTGCTAAGAGATAAGAGCTATTTTCCATAATCCATTTCCTTCTTAAAATGAAAAAATACTCCTTAATTTGTACGGCAGATTAAGATTTTTTTCCAGAAGGAATTAGACAAAGAAAGAAATAATGAGAAGCTACCAATGAGTAGCATAGGAAAAATAAATCTTATTCAAACCAATTTTTCTTTGAAAACTGATTCCATTTTAAAAGACATTTTTCAGAATAAAGAGTTAATTCATTCAATGATTTTTCTAATGCTTCCTGATGACAAGCAAATTCAATGCACGAATCGGGAATTGTTATAGGTTCTCCGTAAACAATGAGTAATTTCGCAAAAGGTTTCGGAAGACGAAATTTATCCCAGCTTTTAAATTGCCAGAAAGAATTTGAACAAACCGTGTACGGAATGAGCTGAGCATTCGATTTTTTCGCCATATCGATGATGCCTGGTTTGACTTTTAAGGCCGGACCTTTGGGACCGTCGACAGTAATGGCCCCTGGATGGCCCAAATTTAAATATTCGATCATTTCTTCTTTTGCAAGTGCTCCGCCTTTATCAACACCATTTTTCTTCGAACTGCCACGAACAACAAAATGTCCAAGATGTTTGCAGGCAAAGGCGACAGGATCAGCATCTTTGGATTGAGAAACGATGACGATATGAGGAAGTCCGTTTTGAGCGAGAATGCCTGAAAATAAATTCTGATGCCAGATCGCGAAGATAAAATTTTGTTTCTTATCATCGAGTTTTTTTAGATTTTCATTTCCAGCGTATCGATAACGGTAAGTGAGATTGAGAAATTTGATACAAGCGTAAATCAGGAGAGAAATTATTTTTGTCATCCCCGATGATAGCTTCATTTAAAGAGAAAGAGAGATTTATTATCGTTTTCCCTGATAAAAAGCAAAAGCCTCTTCTATAAGGGAGAAGAAAACAAATCTCTTCTCTATTATTTTCTATAAGTTTGCCTGCAAATGAAGTGTTTCAAATCCTGAAAAAGAAAGAGAGTAATGGTCTCTCTTCGATTCTAAGTCCGTGTTAAGTGAAAGAAGGGGAAGTTCTCTAAAAATTTCTTCAAAGAGTAAACGAATTTCAAGACGTCCGAGCTTTGCTCCTAAACAATAATGTGATCCATGTCCGTAAGCAAAATGTGCGGCCTTTCTTTTAATTTGAATTTCGTCCGGATTTTCTTCAACTGGAAGATCGCGATTGACTGCATGATTAGCGATAAAAATAACATCACCGTTTTTTACAGGTTGACCATTGATTGTCGTATCAGCGCGGGCCACGCGGAAAATAAATGTCACTGCTGGATCGATGCGCTTTAATTCTTCGAGAGCATTGGGAATAAGTTCAGGATGAGATTTTACTTCTTTTTGAATATCGTGGTTCTTGGCGAAAAGAAACATGATGTTGTTGATCTGATCTGTCGTTGTTACTTGACCCGCAACGAGCATCATGATCAATTGAGAAATCAGTTCTTCATCAGAAAGACCCGAGAGTGGTTGAGCGCGAAGAAGAATTGAAACGTAATCTTCTCCATGGCCTCCGCGACGTTCGCTGATAAGTTTTTCAAAATAAATTTTAAGTGACTTTGCAGCGCTGTTCACTTCGATTCCATCTTTGTTTTGGTAGCTCGAAGCTCCTCCGAAAAAACCAGTCATGATGTTTGCCGATTTAAAAAAAGTTTCGCGATCAGTTTCGGGAATGCTGAAGAGATCAGCAAGAACTGTAGAGGGAAGTTTCTTGCTGATCAATTCAACAAATTCAAAATGGTTTTTTTCTTTTGCTTCAGCGACGATACGTTTTACAGTCTGGGCAACTGTTTTTGTAAAACGATCGAGAATATGATCTTCAAAACCATTAGCTGCAATTTTTCTGCGTTTGTTGTGGTCTTCATCATCACTCATAACCATCATTTTTCTGACGATCCCAAAAAAATCCTGAATGAGGGAGAGATCCATGTCGGGCATACGGGAAATGAAGAAAGCCCCACGATCGGCGCTGAACAGCGGACTCGTTAAAACAAACCTTGCATCTTCTGCACGTGTAATGACATGAAAATGTCCTTTCTCCCAATAGTATGTTTCACCGAAAGATTTAATATACTTTGAAAAAGCATCAGGAAATTCTGATATGCTACTTTGCTTTTTAAAATCGAGAAACGAAAGTCCAGTTGCTGTTTTCATAATATCTCCTACAAAATCTGAATGCGTTTAAATGAGCGAACTAAATTATTTTTGAGAGCGCGTCTGCCGTGCAGATAAGTAAAGTTATCGCAGACGACGAGATCTCCTTTTTCCCAGCGATGAGCATAAAGGAAATCTGGATTAGAAATTTTTTCTTTCATCCATTGATAAAATTCATCTGGATTATCAGCCCCAAAAATTTCCAGCTCCACCGGATTGAGTTGAGTCTCAACTTTTTCCGCCATCCTTAAAATTGTCTTTCCCGTCATTGGATGCTTTTGCACAAGAGGAACGAGTATTTCACCACCGTAATGCGCTTTTTTTTCCGTTTTATATTTCATTGTGATTCTTTCACAACGTGCCTTTTCTTCATCTGTGAAAGAGTCCCAGAGAAGTTCGGTATTCAAGAAAAGAGTTTCTCCTCCAGTTCCTGCCGTCTCAGTACAATAGAAGAGGAGCTTCGCCGGCTCACGATAGAAAGCGCCATCCCAATGGAGAGGAACTTCTTCCGCAGAAAAAAGATAATTGGGCGCTTCAGGATCAAAACGCATGTTCATAATCGGTCCGAAGTCCCAGTGAAGAATTTTTTCTTCCACAACGACAGAGTCTCTTTTCGTACTCAGGTCTTTTGCGTAAGCGAGAAGTCCACTGTCGGAAAGTTCGTGTCCACGAGAAAGAGAAAGACCATTAAAGTTCAAAGTAGACATACTTTCCTCCAAAATGATTTTTCTTCGCACCTAGCTTTAGAGCTTTCGAGTGGTGCATAAGCTCGAAGTGATCGCCTTTTTTCACAGTCACATTGTGCCAGGGAGTGGCCCATTTTTCAGAGGAAGAAACGAGTTTCACTCCAAACTTTTCGTGATGAAGGGGGTAAGCATGAATAGATAAGCGAAGAGCATCGTCAAATTGATCTGTTAATAGATTTGACCAAGCATCCGATCTTCTAATTAGTTCATAAGTTAAATTCTTTGCTTTTTTTGAAAGTTGGTTTTTGCTGAGAACTTTATTTTCTGCTAATCCGTTTTGATCTTCGACCATAAATTTGTGAACACCGTTAAAGAGTCCTTTGAAGTCGGCGTCGTTCACAACAAGGTAACGAACTTCTTCGACTGATTTAGCGTATTGCCAAAGCAATCTTTCACGCAACTCCGGACCTTTTAAATCGCGATGAACATCATCCATTGCAAAAGTCGAAAGATGAGTAAATTTAAATTCACGAATAATATTTGAGATCCATTCAGAGTATTGATCGATCGTCTCATCGTCGACCATAACGACATCACTAAAAACTCTTCCATCTGAACAAATGATAACCTCGGCGCCCGGTTCGTAAACTTCTGTGATCTTTTTGCAAAGTTCGTTGAGAGCACTGAGTGCAAGGACTTCACCTAAATCGGGATGAACGCCTGCCGTTTTTTCAAGACTAGGACTTTTGGCCGGAAAAGCAGGAAGAAGAAATTGTAATGTTTTTTTCTCATTCATATGGGCGGCTATTTTTTTCATGATAGGGATTTCTCTGAAATCTTGAATGCTGTTATCGTGATTGGAAAGTTTCGCCAGTTCTTTAAAAGCAACAGCAATCGCTTGATTTAAGTTTTCTGTCATTTGTTGCGCGTACATATTGATCTCCCTTAATTTTTTGAAAATTAAAATTTATCTATTGATAAAGGAGAATGTTTCATTTAAAAATTAGATGGAATCAATCTTCAATATAGGTAAAAGCCAATATGTCAGTCACGTTCAAAGATTTAGAAAACTTCATCGCCGTTGCTCATTCCAGAACATTATCTGAAGCCTCTGAGAAATTAGAGATGACTCAACCTTCGCTTTCATTAGCGATAAAGAAGCTGGAAACGGAACTCAATCTTCCGTTATTCATCAGAGGAAGGAGCGGAATTAAGCTGACCCCACAGGGGCGCATGATTCTTCCAGAAGCTCAGAATGCTTTGAAACTTCTTTTTAAAATTAAAGGGGCGCCTACCAATCTTTCTTTTAAAATTGGTTGTCATCCTTCTGTGGGGATGTTCCTTTTAGGACGCTTTCTCAAATCGATGAATCAATTTGCTTCCAAGCTGGATCTTACGATCGTCAACGGTTCCTCAAGTGAGATCAATAAAAAGGTCGCGCAGGGTGAGGTGGACTTTGGTCTTGTCATGAACCCGCTTCCCATTCCAGGTCTCATTACAAAACTGATCGGTGAAGATGATGTGGCCGTGTGGGAATCGCATAAACGCTACGGAAAACGTCTCATTTATAATCCCGACATGATTCAATCGGCGGCGATTTTATCCCGCTGGAAGAATGCTCCGAGTGAACGCATCGAAGTTTCCAATCTCGAATTGATCGCCAATCTCGTCGAGTCGGGAGCAGGTTATGGAATCATTCCTTCTCAAGTCGTAAAGGCCCAAAGACTGGGTCTGCAGAAAGTAGAAAATACTCCGACCTATAAAGATCGACTGGCGCTCGTTTGTTATCCGGAAATTATCAAGTCGAAAGAAGGGAAGATCATCTTTGAAGAACTCAAAAAATCTTTTATTCCAGCTTCCCATTAATAGAGTATAGGTTAATACCTATAGAAAACATTAAATGTTTTTAATTGTTTAATGGCCGCCTCATGGCGTATTCAATTGTCATGAAAGCAATCTATTACAATATTTTCGGTCTTGGTCATATTAATCCCACTCTTCCGATTGTCGAAGAACTTCGCAAGAAGGGAGTGAAGATTTTCTATCACAGTTCACCTGCACGCAAAGAGATTATCGAAGCGAGTGGTGCAAAGTTTATCAATTACGGCCGTGATGATTATCAGGCCTCTGATTTTAATCCCAATAAAAATTTTGTCCTGCAAACAATTCCGGCGGCAGTGGGACTTCTTCCTTTTTTAAGGGCCGAATTTGAGCGCATTCAGCCGGATTTTATTCTCTATGATTCAATGGCGATTTGGGGACATGTGATTGCTGAGATCTATAAAATTCCAAGTTTTTGTACGGTCGCAACGTTTGCTTTACCCCTTTCCGCAAAGAGAGAGACATTTCAGCAACACGATGTCGTGATCGATGATGTCACTTTAAAAGCGATGGAGTTTTTGAAACGCAATTACGATATTGATCTTTCTCTTCATCAAACGCTCGGCGCTTACGGAAAAAATAATATCGTCTTCACGGCGAAAGAACTAAACCCGGAAATGAGGGAAACTTATCCTGAACAATTTTTTTATTCGGGAGCGATGATTAGAGCGGCTTCTTCAGCGTTTACTTTAAACTTGGAAGAAATAAAAAACTCCGGGAAAAAAATTGTGACGATGACTCTGGGAACAATTCTTCTTAATGAAGATCCTTCTGTACTCAATTGGTATAAGGCCGTTATTGAAGCACTGAAAGATTCGATCGAGACGATTCTTATTCTCGCTGTAGGTAATGAAGAAAATAAAAAAATATTGGGGGCGATCCCAGATAATGTTCATTTGTTTTCGTACATTCCTCAGACGGATATTTTAAAATACTCCGATCTTTTTATCACTCACGCAGGAATGAACAGCGTAAACGAAGCTTTGCATTTCGGCGTGCCGATGATTCTCATTCCTCATTCGAAAGATCAATTTGTGAACGCGAAGAGAGTAGAAGAGATGAACCTGGGAATTGTTGTTGATAAGAACGAAGTGACTGCAGAAAAAATAAAACAGGCAGTCGAGATCGTGAAAAAAAGTCATTTCATTCAGAATAATTCAAAAAAGATGGCGGAACATTTCCAAAATCATCGCGGTCTTTCTGGAATCATGGAATACATCAGCGAGAGGATTGCATTGTGAATCTGCTTGAGCTTCATACTTTTTGGTTTGAAGACATTGCCCTGTCAGAGGCGTATTACTCCCGCAAAGTTCATCAGTGGTTTTTTTCAGGTGACCAACAATTTGATGAGCTTTGCAAAGAACGTTTTTCTCCGTGGATATTTTCTTTGTCGTTGGAGAAAATGCCTTTAGAGATATTGTCGCCAAAAGAGTATCTTGGTCTCATTCTGCTTTTAGATCAAATTCCACGCAATTCTTTCAGGGGAAGTCATAAGGCCTTTCATTTTGATTTTCTCGCACAAGAATTAACATTGCGTGCTCTCGGTACTGCTCGTGAAAAGAAGTTGAGTCTTCCAGAAAAAATGTTTCTTTATATGCCGCTTGAACATGCAGAAAACGTATCTTTACAGGAATTGAGTGTAGAAAAATTCGCCGAGCTTCATGCAAAGGCTCCGATCGAAATTCAAAAATGGACAGAGCTCGCTCTTCATAAAGCAAAAGAGCACAAGGAAACTATCCAGAGGTATGGATGCTTTCCCAAACGTATCCGCGCTTTCACGAATGCAGATTAATCTTGTGCCGAAATGATTCCGGAACTTCTGCTCGCCCAATAAAGCATTAAATAATCAGACGAGAAAGGTTTGATGTATTTATTTGAACCGTAGTACATTGAGAAAGGAAGATCTTTCCAAAAATAAGTCGTCGACCAGGCTTGAGTTTCAAAAAGTGGGTAAGCGTAAGCTCCCTCGACGAGATCAGCAACGTTTGGATTGTCCTTTAATTTGCGAAAGCCGCTTAAGGCTTTCCAAGGTTGACGTGGCCATGATGACATCGACCAATGCGAAAGGCGAGGAAGCTCAACCGTTCCACTTCCAATAAAACGTGGTGCTGGAACTTCTTTTAAACTCCAGACAGCTTGTTTTGCTTCTTCGACAAATTCTTTGTGTTCACGAGCAACAGGTGAATAAGTGTATGTGATCAAAGTTAAGAAGTCGCGATGAGCATTCTTGTAGGCAACGTGCATATCATACAATCTTTTCTGAGCATTTTTTTCAACTTGTTTTGCTTTCCAACCAAGAGGATTGTATGGAAAAACTTTTCGCAATTCCTGAGCGATTAAAAGTTGAGACATATTTGAAATCATCGAAAGATGAATTCCTGAGAAGTCAGCGATCGCACCGTAATAAAGTCCAGCTTCAATTTTTGTAACGTCGGCCAGGAAGTTAATCGGACTGATAGTATTAATGTAGAAAAAATCTAAGCTGTCTTCATCTTCATTCCAAAGAGCATCGAGTCCTTTTGCTAGAGCAGAGTTGAAACCACGTTCTGCAATGGGTTTTTGTTTAACTAAAACTTTGGAAACTTTTTTCAAGCGTTCAATAAGTGCAGCATCGTCGCGAGTGAGAACCTGGTGTGCGAGAGCAAAAGTCATAAAGAGACCTTTTGACATGTCGTTGTTTCCACCCTGGCGCCATTTAAGCTGAGAATATTTTCCCGTTCCTTGAATCCATCCTTCACCTAAACTTTCTTCAGGAGGTGAGATCGCAAGTCCTCTTGCAAATTGTGTCGGGTCTCCGGTAATTTCAACGAGAGTTAAAATACCGTCGAGAACTTTTTTGAAGTTCGCAAGAGCTGCCGGGTCTTTTGTATTTTGATAACGCATAAGTTCCGCCCATCCAAACATTGAAGTCCAGAGAGCAGAATCGTATTCAGTCGTTCTTCCCGTTTTGTTTCCGTTGTCATCTACTGTTGCCAACTCGAGCAGTCCAGCTGCATTGAGGTTGTTTGTGATTGTTTCATTGCCTAAAAAATTTGCTTTGTAGGCGAGTGTATGTCCGTAAGCATTTCTTCTCATCGTCGCTTCAGCGAGAGCGAGAGGATTGAGTGTTTTGTTAGTGATTCTTAAAATCCCTGGATTCTTCAAATAGAAATCGGCATCAGTTTTATCGTCGACAAAAAATTGTTCGCCATTTTGAAATTCTGGTTTGTTTTGATAAGGCGCCATTTGAGGAAGTTCGCGATACATTTGAATAACTTTGTAGAGGCCGGCCAGTTTGGCAACAGCAGTGACCACAGGATGTTTATCACCAACACCTAAAACATTTTTGCGAAGGTCAGTCCAAAGAGGTTCATCAGTGGCCGGTCCTTTTTTCGTCCATGTTTCTTTTACATCTCCATCACCATTGAGATGATAAGAGAACTGATAGCTGAGTTGAATAAGAGGAAGAGAAAGTGATTGTGGTTTCAACTCTTCGTTTGTCACAGAATAAAACTCATAACGAGTGAGAACGTTGGAAAGAGTAAGTGTGAAATCAAAACTTTTTTCACTGACTTTTCCCGACCAGATCGACTGAACTTTGTCTCCGTTAAAACGATAATCACTCCACGTGATAAGACGTTGAACAACTCCGTTCTTTACCCATGCTGTTCCTGAAAAATCTCCTTTATCAGTACTTCTTCCGCTGATTTCATACAGGCCTTCAATATCGGTTGCACTTGCAATCGAACGACTTGGTCTGTAGTTCGTTCCAATGTTGAAAGTTACAACTAGAGTTAGAGTGAATAAAAGAGCGCCGAAAATAATAAATTTATTCTTTTTCATAAGGATCTTATCGTAATGACGATGTAATCCTTAATCAGCGCTCTCTTGTTGAGAGGAGTGGTGAACTATTTTGCCTGAGGTTTATTAACCAACCATTCTGTTCCGAAATACAGAAGGGCACAAAGAGGCATCGAGAACCCAACGAGTGAGGCCATTGGCCATCCACCTCGCGAGTAGGCCCAGGCTCCGCTCATTGAACCAACTGCCCCACCCACAAAAATGGTGGCGACGTAAAGTCCATTAAGACGAGCACGTTCCTCGGCCTTTAGTGAGAAGATTGAACGCTGTCCTAAAACGAGATTCGCTGTAACTCCTGCATCCAAACAAATGGCCGCGATAACAAGAAAGGCGAGTGAGATCACTGATCCAGGAAGAAAGATACGAGTGAGCAAAAATGAAAGCGAAGCACTTACCATCGCAACAGTTGTCGCCTGACGAATCATTCCTTTATCAGCATATTTTCCTGCGAGTGGAGCTGAAACAGCTCCGGCAATTCCAGCGAGAGCAAAGAGAGCAATTCCTGTTTGTGAAAGATGAAATTCCGGCCCGGCAAGAAGTAGTGGAGTTGAAGTCCAGAAAAGACAGAAGGCTCCAAAAAGAAACGCTTGATAGATTGAGCGTCTTCTCAAAATCGGAGTATTCAAAAATAAATGCAACATCGACATAATGAGAGCAGGATATTTAATTGTTGTCGGTTCAGGTTTTCTTTCCGGTAAAAAACGCGCGAGTGTAATCCCAAGAAGAATCATAATCGTCGCTGATAAAATAAAAACAGCATGCCATGAAAAAAGATCTGTAAGAAAACTTGCGATTGGACGAGAAAACATAATTCCAATCATAAGTCCGCTCATGAGGCTTCCCACGACTTGTCCGCGAATCGTTTCAGGAGTGAGGTGAGCTGCATACGGAACAATAATTTGCACGGCCGAGGCACCAAGCCCGAGTAAAAAAGCAGCAATGAAATAAGGAGCGAGTTCTGTCGCGAACGCGAGACCTAAGAGAGCAAGGACAGCAAGGCTTAACATTGTAAGAATGAGTCTGCGATTTTCCAGTAAGTCTGCAAGCGGAACGATGAGAAGAACTCCGAGTCCGTAACCAATTTGAGTGAGTGTCGTGACAAGTCCGGCAACTCCCGGGTCGAGATGCAGCGATCTAGCGATGAGAGAGACAAGCGGTTGAGCATAATAAAGATTGGCCGCAATCACTCCAACCGAAAGAGCGAGCAGCGGTATAAGTCCTTTTGATATCGTATTGTTTGACATATTTGATCCTTGAATAGTTCGATAAGTATCTAACTAAGAGTTAAGATAATAGCGGTCTTGCAAATGTGCAAGATTTATTGTTAGATGAATATCGAACTATGGAAACGATTACACATCCTAAATTAAAAGAAGTTACCCTCGAACAAGTGCTGAAAGCACTCGGCGATCCTGTTCGTTTATCGATTGTCCAACAATTATTGGAATCGAAAGGCGGAGAGATTGCGTGCGGTGATTTTGATTATGAAGTAACGAAGGCAACGTTCTCTCATCATATGCAGCTTTTGCGAGACGCAGGAGTGATTCGCACCAGACAAGAAGGAACAAAAAGAATTTCTTCTCTTCGTTCTGATGAAATGAAAAAAAGATTTCCAGGATTATTAGAGGTTCTTCGTTCTTCCAAATAAGTGGAAAGGATAAGAAAACATTTTTAATTCCCACTGAAACATGAACCATTCATGAGCAACACCATCGAGCGCTTTATCATTTTTCCATTGTAAATAAAGATCGCGATCGCTTAAATCATCTCGAGGATTAAGTGTTCCGGCTACAGGTGCCCAGTTAGGCGTTTGCATAACGGATTTAGGAGTGATGACTTCATCCGACTTCGAGAGTTTTGGTGCTGATAATTTCCAGAGTCTCCAGGGAATTCCACCAAACGTTTTTAAATTCATTTCACCAATCGTTTGAATTTTTCCAACGTTGATGTGTGCTTTGCCAAAAATAAAATTTAAAAATTCAGAACAGTTCATGCTCGAATCATTTCTCGTCTGCGTATAATTGTAGGGATATTTTTTAGCAATGAGATCATCACCGGCCGCTTGAATCATTTGCAGTTCAGCAGGAGAGAGCGGAGAGTTTCTTCTGATCACGGAAAAAAGTCCAGGAGCTCTGCCTAAAAATTCTTTGAGCGAAACAACTTGCGCTTCAGGCGGATACTCTTCATAAATTTTTAATTCATCGCCAACAGCGAGAACAACTCCCACGTGACCAAAACGACTTTTTGTTGCCGCTTCAATATAAGCAGTGCTCGAGTCCTCGATGATTTCCGATTCGCCGATGATATCTCCTTCTTGCAGAGAAATTTCCTGCGCGAACAATGAATGAGAGCAAAGAATGAAAAACAAGAATAGAGTCTTTTGTAGTGTGAACATTCTGACGAGTATAGAGGAGTTCAAGGGAAATTTAAAGGCCCTATTAGGGGTGAGAAATCGGATGCAGATGAAAGGCATGAGACGGTCGCCATGCCAGGAAGCAATGAGTAATCTTAGCCGTTTTCCCCTCTGATCCAATTAAACTCATTTAAATCAGAGGATTATTCAATTACAGAAACATTACAATGCGTCCCGTACCATAAAAAATTTATAAAATGTGCATTTTTTAAATTGTCGAAATGAAAAAAAAGGGTAAATTCCTTACAAAATTTTACATTTGAAAAAAGCAAAATGTCTTGCTTTATTTATCACTAAAGGAGTTTCTCATGAAATCACTTATCGTTCTTGCTCTAGTTCTTTCTTCAGTTGCTTTCGCTGCTGACAAAAAAGAAGTAAAAGCTGCTGCAAAAGCTGAAACAAAAACTGAAGTAAAAGCTGACGCAAAAGCTCCAGCTGCTGCTGCTACAACTGAAACAGCTGCTACAGACGCTGCTGTTGTTCCAGCTAAAGACGCTAAAAAAGCTAAAAAACACGCTAAAGCTGCTAAAAAAGCTAAGAAAGATGAAAAAGAAGTAAAAGCTGCTGACGCTACAGCTCCAGCTGCTGCTACAGCTACTGAAACAGCTAAAAAATAATTTTTTTAAAATTGTTTCATATAAAGAAGGGACCCTCGGGTCCCTTTTTTAGTTCTTGAGATATTTATCGTAGATTGCTTTATCAAATTTTTTCTTCATCAAATTGGCCAACCTTAAATTGAAATCATCACGAATTTTTTGATCGCGGAAAACCGGACGGTAATTTTTTGGATCTTCTTTTGTGAAATAAAACTCATCTATTTCGATCGGCCCTTTATAACCTGATCTTTTTTGAAACTGATTCGCATAGTATCGAAAAATATCTTTATCACATAAAACAGCATCAGCACGATTAATGAGCAAGAGTTCAACTTGCACTGATTGATCATTCTTTTCAGAGTAAGTTCCTTCCTGACTCGGTTTACTTAGCCACTCAGGATATCTTTTTTCAGCACCAATAAAACCAGCGACGACTAATTTTTTTAAGTCTTCTGGTTTTTTGATCGAAATTTTATTTTTTTTGAGTGTGACAAAAACATTTTTATAGATGACTGGAGGATCGGCATAGTAGCCGTGATATTTCTGCATATCTTCACCAACGTCCATCATGATGGAATCGATTTGATTATTTTTAAAAAGAACGGGAATGCGGGCCATCGGATAGTATTCGGGTTTTAGTGTGTGTCCACGAAAGGCGAGTGCTTCGCGTACGAGTTCAATTTCAATTCCAGAATTTGTTTCAGGAATAATGAATGGAGGAAGTCTTTCTCCAAAGGCCATGCGAACTTCCGCCGCAAACGATTGAGAGAAAAAAGAACAGAGTAAAAAAATTAAAAAAACAAATTTCATGCTTTCCTATTCGGTTGATAAAAAAATCTTAATGAATCTTTTTATAAGTGAGAAGAGGAAATGGTCTTTGTTTTGCAGTTATAATAAAAGTTAAAGTTAACTTGAGGTGAGAATGGAAAACCTTAAGAAGAAACATAATTTTTGGAGCTATTTCTTATTGTATCCGGTAGCTCTTTTACTCATTTTTGAAGAATGGGGATGGGAGCCGTTGTCTCATCTGTTTGACCGCCTTACTAATTTAAACTCATGGAAACATATAGAAGATAGGGTTGCTCACCTTTCTCCCATCATTGCTTTTATTATTCTGCTTTTTCCTATGCTGGCCCTTATACCCATAAAACTCTTTGGTGTTTTTCTTTTTGATAATGGCCATTTTATTTCAGGAGTCACAATTGTTATCGTGGCCAAATTATTTGGAACGGCGTTCGTTTCACGTTTATTTCATCTTACGTTGCCGGCCTTGATGAAAATGAACTGGTTTGCAAAATGGTATCCACGCTGGAAAGAATGGAAAGACAAATTATTGGATGAAATTCGTTCAAGTACTATCTGGCATTGGGCTTCAGCTATGAACGCAAAAATAAAAAGAAGAGCACTGGAATTAATCAAAAGATAATTTTTTATTATACAACTCTTAATGAGAATGGCACTTTTATCTTATGAAAGATTTTTTTAAATCGGTTGCCATTTATGATCAGAAAGTAAGCATGTCCATTTTGTTATGGCGAAATTCTTTTGCTACTTTTGTTTTAAAAATTTTTACGGAATCGGCGCGCGGTTATTTATGGATCGTGTATGCCGTTCTTCTCAATCTTTTTATTCGGACGAACACGAATGTTTTAAAAGAGCAGGTCTTATTTTTAGAAGCGATGTTTGCACCACTTCTCGCGTGGGGACTGGGGAAACTTATAAAAATTTATTTCAAAAGAAAACGACCTTACCAGGCGATGGAAAATTTTCTAGCTCTCACGCATTCACCACTTGATGATTCTTTCCCATCGTTGCATGCAGCTTCGAGTTTTTCATTTGCGAGTGCACTGTTCTTTCTTCATCATCCGTATGCACCGTATGCTCTCGTCTGGGCGCCTCTCGTCGCTTTCTCACGCTTATATCTCGGTGTTCATTATCTCAGTGATTTGATCGGAGGAATCGTCATTGGAATTCTTTGCGGGGCACTCGTTTATTTTTGCATTGGATGAGGAAGTCCCTGATCGGTTTTCACAAAATTTCCAGTGCGAATCACTTCAATCTCTTTAACAAGACTAAGAGCTGCGGTTTCAACTTCAGTTATAAAATCGTGATCGACATCGAGAGCATAATGAGAAGTCGCGTACGGCTCGTAATAGCCGATATAACTTGATGTCACTGCACCTGTTCCTGCTTGAATGAGTTTTAAATCAGAGAGCCAGTCACAGAGATTGCGACGAACTCCATCGAGGCCGGCGGCATCACCGTGAACGACGACAGAAAAAGCACGACCTGCGAGGTGCTTTGGATAATCCCAACCTTTAAGTTCTAATTTTTTTGCTGCTTCACCATCTTTGCCGTGAGTGGTTGTCGGATCAGGATTTCCTCCATCAGCACAAACCATTCGATCCATCATCATTTTTAATGGACTCGTTACTTGATACCAATGCACTGGAGTAATGATCATCACACCGTGAGCGCGCACCCACATTTCATAAATATCGGCCATCCAGTCTTGCACTTGTCCCATGGCATGGTTGGGATAACACGAACACGGCCAGTGACAAAGAGGCATTGCCGTTGAAACGCAACCTTTACATGGATGAATAATTTTTTTGAAGTCAGAAGTGAGTAAACTCAGATCGAGAATTTCTGTTTCAAATCCGTAAGCGCGAATAAGGTTTTCTGCACGCCCAACAAGGCGGGAAGTTTTAGAAATTTCGCCCGGACATGAGTGTTCACTGCGGGGAGAACCATTGATGAGCAAAATGCGCGAAGGATTTGATTGGTGTTCGAGATCGGCAAGCAGCAAACGATTTCTTGTTTCCAACCATTGAACGGAAAGATCGTAATCGGGATCTTGAAATTCATATCCCGCTTTTGTTGTGATTGGTGATTTGTGATATTCGATATAGTTTTTGTAAGCAATCAATGCGAGTTCATGAATTTCTTTATCCATCACTCGAAATGTAGGATCGTAAAAAGCTTCTTTGTAGTGGGCAATGAATTCATCTTGTGTTGCTGGTTCGTAACGATGAGCTTTTCTGAGTGAAGACTTTTCTGACATAGCAGCACTCCTGATAAAATAATCAAGAGTGCATTTTGCAAAGTGAGGGCCTAAAAATCTGGGGCAATCTGGGACATTATAGCAGAATGCCTTTCAAGATGAAGCTCGCGACAGTGAAATAAATAATCAGACCAGTAACATCAACAAGTGTCGCAACGAATGGCGCAGATGAAGTGGCAGGATCGAGTCCTAATCGGCGCAAGAGAAAGGGAAGCATTGAACCGGCGAGTGTTCCCCACATAACAATTCCGATTAAGCTGCATGCGACAGTAACAGCTACTAAAAAGTAATGTTCGCCATAGAGAACTTCTTTGTGTGGCCATAAAAGAATGCGACAAAGTCCGATGAGACCCAGGATGACACCTAAACTTAAACCGGAAATAAGTTCGCGTGAAAAAACGCGCCACCAGTCTTTTAAGCGCACCTCTCCGAGGGCCATCGCACGAATAATGAGTGTCGTCGCTTGCGATCCCGAGTTTCCTCCCGAACTGATGACGAGAGGAATGAAAAGAGCGAGCACAACGGCCTTTGCAATTTCGTTTTCATAATGACTCATGGCCGTTGCAGTAAACATTTCTCCAATGAAAAGTGCCATCAACCATCCGGCGCGCTTTTTAATCATCGAAGGTAAACTGATTTCGAGATAAGGCTCTCCAAGAGCTTCCATACCTCCGAGTTTTTGAATATCTTCTGTTGCTTCTTCCTCGATAACTTCAACGACGTCATCAACAGTAATGATCCCTTTCATCAGGTTGTTTTCATCGACAACGGGAATGGCGAGGAAGTTGTGATTCGAAAAAGTTTTTGAAAGATTTTCCTGATCTTCATCCTGCAAAACAGTGACGAGATCCGTATTCATAATTTCAGCGACTGTTTTGTTGGCATCAGCGAGGAAAAGTTCACGGAGAGAAACAACACCCAATAACATTTGTGAACGATCGAGAACGTAAGCATAGTAGATCGTTTCAATTTGCGATTTCGATTGCACGCGAAGGTAGCGAATCGCTTCTTCAACTGTCATTTCCGGACGCAGGCGAGCGAAGCGTGAATTCATGAGACCGCCGGCCTCATCTTCAGCATAGGCCATGAGTGCCTTCACCTCGATCATTGTTGGATAATCGAGGTGGCGCATATTTTCCTTTTGAGCTTCTTCATCCAGGTTCTGGAGAAGATCGGCGATATCATCGGGAGCGAGAAGTCTTATCCATGACTTTTTTTCTGCGGAAGAAATATCGCTGAAGATTTCAACCTGATAGTCGCTGGATAAATTGATGAAGAGTTCTTCCTGATCGAGACGGCCCAACATCGAGAAAATTTTTTCCCGTTCTTCGTGTGTGAGTGTCTGCCAGTGTGCGAGCAGGTTTTCTAATGAGAGATCGTCGTTTAAAAGTGTCGTTTCCATTTTTTATCCCCGTATGATGGGTGATTATTCAGGAAAGACTGATGAGAGCTTTCCCGTTAAGCATTTATAAAAAATGTCGTGGGGTGCTCGTCCATTTGATCCTCGAGGTAAGTTTAGTAATAGAATTATTTTGTAATCTCGATGAAAGAAATTGGCAATGCTTTTATCTCTTAGTTTTCTTAGAGGTGAAAGAATTACAACCTCGAGATAAAAGCTATGGAAAAGGAAATTTTATTGATGAACTATTTATGGTCAAGTGGATCAGTCGAAGTCGTAAGCTTTTTAATTTTTCCTTTCTTCAAAAGATCGCGTTCAACAATTCCTTTAGTTGTAGGGATCATGTGAGTAGAGAAAGCCGTCTTATCGCCTTGGGCCTGGGCCTGGACACTGATGGCGAGTCTTACGTTGTCTCCGATTAAGACTCCGCCGTTATCCATTGTTTTATTCCATGTGATCCCGTAATTTTTTCGATCGATCTCACCAGTGAAATTAAAAAAGTAATTATATTTATCCCACGGGTCTTTGATCTTTCCCTTATAAACACCTTCGAGGACGAGAGGACGTCTGATACCTCTGATGACGAGTGTACCGGGGATCACTAATTTTTTTCCTGGAATTAGCTTAATCGGACCAGGGGCCTCGAATGTGATTTCAGGATAATTGGCCACGAAGAAAAATTCATGTCCTTTTAAATGGAAGTCGCGTTTGCCATCGTTCGTATCGACAGTCGCAGGATCGAGAATAATCTTGATATCAGAGATATCGCTTTCATCAGCGTTCAAGGCAAAAGTTCCAGAGTAGTCTTTAAACTGCCCTTCAACTTTAGTCATCAGCATATAGTCCACATCAAAAGCGATTTTAGAGTGTTCTTTAATCACTTCAAATGGTTTAGCAAGTGTTGCTACTGAGTAAGTAAGAAGTAAAAATGTCATGATATTTTTCATTGGAATATCCTTGTTGAGGTCTTGATTCATTATAACATTCAAGCGCTGACGAACCTATGGACTGATGGCTCAAAAAATAGCACAAAACACGCTATTCTCACTTTTTCTTAGGAACAGAGTAGGGTATTATTCTGGATAAAAGGGCATATGAAAAAACATCACCATCATCTCAAAACATTGCATCCCATGGCCTCTTTCGGCGTTGTTACCGGTGTAACGAAACAGGTGCGCGTGACGAAACTTGAAACGCGATTGAATCCAGCTGTTCCTTTTCCTCACAAACACAGTTTTTATCATCTCGTGATCATCACTAAAGGATCGGGGTGGCACGAAATTGATTTTAAACGCCATACTGTAAAACCGGGAGCGGTGTTTTTTATGAGGCCGGCACAAGTTCATTCGTGGTCGATGAATAAAAACACTCACGGAATTGTTATTGAGTTTGAAGGACTTTCTATCTTTTCCGGTGACGATGAAGCCTATCGTATTCTTTCCGGCGCGCTCAATCCGAACAAAGATTATTTTCCACTCAAAGGAAAAGAGCGGGAGAGTGTAGAGTTGCTTGCAAAAAATATGTTGAAAGAATATGAAGAGGCCGTCGGTGATTTCGAACTCTTTTTAAAGCTTGAACTTGCAAAACTTCTTCTGCTGTTTTCTCGTTACGAAAAAAATGAAGTGAAAAAAATCACGAGTACATCAGAGTTCAGAGAAAAGTTTACGGCGGTCGTGGAAAAAAATTACAAACACCATCACGAAATTCCTTTTTATGCAGAGGCGATGAAACTCACGCCAAAATCACTGACGGCAAAAGTGAATCGTATCATGGGTAAAAATGTCCGCACTCTCATTCAGGAGAGATGTGTATTAGAGGCACAAAGATTGCTTGCTTACTCCGATCTTTCGATCAGTGAAATTTCTAATGAACTTGGATTTATCGACCCGAATTACTTTACCAGATTTTTCAAATTGAAAACAAAATCAAGCCCAGGTAAATTTAGAGAGAAAGTAAGAAAGATCTGTTAATTTAAAGTCAATTTTTTTTATTCTTTAGTTTTTCATTATTCGCTTTATCCAATTTATATATTTTTTTTATCAGTGCTCTTAAAGTGAAATTAAGGATGACATGGTGGAGGTCCAATCATGAGCACCAATTCACTCGAACGTTTTTTTTCTTCCAGCGATTTCATGCCACACATTCATTGCTATCTGGCGAAGCCCAGTCTGGTCTGGACAATGTTTACAACAGATTTATCTATTGGGATTTCTTATGTCATCATTTCATTTTCTCTCTATCGCCTTGTAAGACGTATTCAATTGCCTTTTAGTCCGATGTTTCTGGCCTTCGGTCTTTTTATCTTTGCCTGTGGTCTCACTCATTTTATGGAAGTCTACACGCTTTGGGTGCCGGAATATTGGTTGGCGGCCTTTGTGAAAATAGTGACTGCGATGGCCTCAGTTCTCACTGCTGCTTTTCTTATCCATATCTCACCTCACATTTATGCTTTTGCGACTCAAGCAAGAGATTCAGAAGAGCGAAGAATTCAATTACAAAACCAAACAAAAGAATTGGAAGCAACCCAGACACGTTTTCGTCAAATGATTGAGGGAGTAAAAGATTACGCTATTTTTAGTTTGAATACTGAAGGAAACATTATCAGTTGGAATGAAGGTGCAAAACGCATTCATCAATATCAAGCACACGATGTGATTAATAAACATTTTCGTATGCTCTTTTTAGATAAAGATATTGCCGACAAAAAACCAGAGAAAGAATTAAAAGAAGCAGAAGTGAATGGCAAAACGGAAGAAGAATCATGGCGTGTAAGAAAAGATGAAACAAAATTTTATGTTTCCGATGTCATCTCGGCGATTAGAGACGAAAAAGGAGATTTAACCGGATACACAGTTGTCACTCGCGATATGACGGAAAAAAGGTTGGCACAAGAAAAATTAAAGCACGCCTATGATGAAATGGAAGAGCGTGTGAAGGAGAGAACATCGGAATTAGAAAAGACATTACAAAGTCGTGATGATTTTCTTTCTGTTGCTTCCCATGAATTGAAAACTCCTTTGACTGCGATCTTCATGCAGCTTCAACTTTTACAACGACGACTTCAAAGAGCTTTTAAAGAGAACAAACCTTTGGCCCCTATCGATTTACAAAAATTGGATGTCTGCCTGGATCAAAGCCTAAAACTTTCTACTTTGATAGAAGAGCTGTTGGACCTCACTCGCATTCGCGCCGGACGTTTAAATCTTTCATTGGAAGAAATTGATCTCGGGAAATTGGTAGAAGAAGTTATTGAGCGATTGAATGAACCTCTTTTAAAAGACGGAAAGAGTCGAATTAAAATTCATGCTCCAATGGAAGGGCTAGTTGGAGAATGGGATCGCATGCGATTGGAGCAAATCATTACCAATCTCATTTCCAATGCACTTAAATACGGCGACGGAAAACCTATTACGATTACACTTGAGAGTGTAGATGAAAATAGTGAAATCAAGTTGATCGTCAAAGACGAAGGAATTGGAATGAACAAAGACTTACAAAAAAAGATTTTCGAACGTTTTGCCCGAGGATCTTACGACAATAAAATTTCAGGGTTGGGTTTAGGACTTTATATCACCAGACAAATTATTGAAGCTCATCATGGTCGAGTGGAATTGGAAAGTTCAGAAGGCAATGGGTCTGAGTTTAAAATCTTTTTACCTGCTCATCCTCAAATATATCCTCAAGTCAACCAAGACAACAAAGGAGACCGAAATGAAGTGCAAGAGCATTCTCATCATTGAAGACGATGTCAACATTCAAGAAGCGATCAAAGAAGCTTTAGAGATTAATGGCTATCCTCAAATTTATACCGCAGACAACGGGCTTGAGGGGTTGGAGTTATTAAAAAAAATTGAAAAGCCTTGTGCAATTCTTTTAGATGTTATGATGCCGGTAATGAATGGCTGGGAATTTTTAAAGACAGTGAAACAAGATCATGAGTTCAATGCTGTAGCAACGATTCCAATTGTGATTGTTTCTGCAGCGAGGGATGCGGAAAAATTAGCTTATGAAAATGGCGCAGAAGGATTCGTGAAAAAACCAGTTGATCTGGAATCCCTTTACGCCTCAGTCGGACGATATTGTGCTACTGCTTAATTAAATTGTTTTTAAAAACGATTCACATGTGTCGATGACTTCTTGGGCCTGATGAGGTTTCCCCATTGTCGAAACAATTTGTCTTCCAAGAACATTCATTCCAATGAACGAAAGTTGTAAACGCATAATGGCCAATGCCTGAACTCCGCCACCACCGCTTGCAGTTGCAATCATCGCAGGTTTTGCATTAAAGATTTCGCGCCAATTTTTTGTTGAACGACTTACCCATGCAATAAAATTATTCAGGGTAGGGGGAAGACCACCGTTATACTCGGGTGCTACAAAGATAAGACCGTCAGAACTTAAATGATGTTTATAGTGAGCGATAAGGTTTTCAGCAGAATGTTCGCTCTCAGCTTTACTTGTATAGAGAGGAAGATTCATTTCCACGATGTTGAGTAAATGAACTTCTACGTTACGTGCTTTTAAAACGTCGACAATTTCATGAGCAAGACTTAGATTTTTTCCAATACTCGCAACAACTACACAAACTTTTTTCATACATCCATTCCTTGTTATATTAGACCTTTAAAGTCTGCCATGAATGGAAAGTTTTGGCCCTAAAAAAATGGAGCTTGATTTTTTTAACTGTTACGATTAAAGTATCAGTATGGCAGCAGTTAATACCCAGTTTTCTATTGCAATTCATCTTATGGCCAGCCTTGGTTGCGGCAAAGAAGAAGTGACGTCTGCGCACCTCGCAGAGAGCATCAACGCGAGTCCAAGCTTTGTTCGACGTATTTTAGCAAAATTATCTAAAGCTGGACTGGTAGAAACGACGATGGGGAAAACGGGTGCATGTTCATTGGCACGCAATCCTAAAGATATAAGTTTGCGTGAAATTTATGAAGCTGTTGAAGCCCCGAAAGTTTTTGCGATTCATGATTATCCTGCGCAGAAATTTTGCAATGTCAGCTGTCGAATTAAAAATGTTATGGAATGTATTTTAGATGAGACTCAAAATTCAGTGGAAAAAACTCTGGAAAAAATGAGCCTCAAAGACGTGATCATGGATTTAAAAAAGGGCTAAACGCGACGGCCTTTTTTTTGAGTTAAACTGTTACTATTAAAGTTGCAGTTACTCTAAAGTAACAAATAAAACAAGTGGAGTTCAAAAAAAATGAAAGCAGTAAAAATATTATCGAAGAAGATTACATTTGTGACGGCAAAATCACGCGGAGTGGGAATGGCCCTTGCGAAATTCTTTGCAAAGAAACCGGAAGTAGAAAGTTTGATTGCCTACATCGGAAGTGATGAGTCTTCTTTTGCTTCTGATAATCAAGTAACAGAACAAAATTTAAAAAAAGGAAAACAAGATGTTTGAAAAAATTAGTGGACTCGTTTCAATGCTGGCCGCGGGAGTGATGATTATTGTTGTAGGTCTTGGAGTTGCCCTCAATTATAATGGGAGAACACAGAAATGTTCTGACCAACAGATTGAACCGCCTGATCATATAATTTTCTAAAAAGATAAGTGAGGATAAAGCGATGATTGATTTATATTATTGGCCGACACCAAATGGACACAAAATTGGAATTTTTTTAGAGGAAGCAAATATTCCTTATCGAATACTCCCGATCAATATTGGTAAAGGAGATCAGTTTAAAAGTGATTTCCTCACAATTTCTCCCAACAATAAAATTCCAGCGATCGTTGATAACGAAACGATAGATAAACAAGGACCTCTTAATTTATTTGAGTCGGGAGCGATCCTGCTTTATCTCGCAGAAAAGTATAAACAATTTCTTCCGACTACTCCGCGGGAAAAAGCAGAAGTGATGAAATGGCTTTTCTGGCAAGTCGGAGGACTGGGACCGATGGCAGGACAGAATCATCATTTTAATGTTTATGCTCCGGAGAAAGTTCCGTACGCAATTGACCGCTATGAAAAAGAAACGGCGAGACTCTACGGCGTATTGGATAAACAATTGGAAAAAAATGAATATGTCGCCGGAAATTATTCCATTGCTGATATGGCGATTTATCCCTGGATCGTCCCGCACGAAATGCAAAAACAAAATTTAGAGAATTTCCCTCATATTAAAAAATGGTTTGAGAGAATGCAGAATCGTCCGGCCGTTGTTCGTGCCTACGATGTGGGGAAAAAATTTTAATGGGCCCAATTATTCTTTAATTTATTATTGCAGACTTCACCTTCTAGAAAAGTTTCCGATAAGTGAAACGGAGAGGTGACTTATGGTGGTACACAATTTTTCAGTATTAATTGCCGATGACGTTCCTGAACTTCGCGATTTGATCGCCAGTGAAATTTCTGATTTAAAAGTTCAGATCTTTTATGCGGGCTCAGGAGATGAAGCTTTTCAAATCTATACTGCTAATAAAATTGATTTCATTGTTTCTGATATCAACATGCCTAATGGTAACGGTGTAAATCTCATTAGAAAGATTAATCAGCTGGGGAATCCGCCTCCTCCGGTAGTTTTGATGAGTGGGATGACAGTTCTTACAGAAGAAGAGGTTCAGAAGCTGGGAGTTCTAAGATACTTCGAAAATCTTATGGACCTGACAGAAATTAAAAATTTGATTCATTCGCACTTGATAAAAACTCTTCACGAAACAACTTAATTCTCAGGCACCTAATTTAAACTTATTTTCTTTGGCAAGGTTAGGGAAGATAAGTTTAAAGGTAGTGCCCCCACTCGATGACTCTAATTCCAAAGTTCCTTTCGATTCTTTGACAAAATCCATTACCTGCGACAGACCTAATCCACTTCCTCTCTCTAAACTTTTTGTTGTGAAGAACGGTTCAAAGATCTTTTCCTGAATTTCTTCCGGAATTCCATGACCGGTATCACGAACAGAAACAACAGTTAATTCTTTTTCTTCTTTAGTGAAAGACTCAACGAGTATCTCAATATTCCCGCCTTCTGGCATGGCATCGCGGGCGTTGATACACAAATTCATAACGACGTTTTCAAAATTAGAAGGTTCAGCGTGAATAAGCGAATCGTTTTCATCTGCAATAATGGAAAAATGAATTGAGCCACCGACAGACGTTTTTAAAAGTTCATGAATATCATAAAGAGCTTGATTGGGATTGAAATAGGCGAGTGAAGATTTCTGCATTCTTGTCATCGACAAAAGTTTTTTCACAAGTGCGTGCGATTTTCCTGTGGCAGTTTTAATATCATTGACCTGTTTTAAATCGTCGGCATCGCTCAAGTGGCTTTCGAGTATCTTTGCTTTACCGTTGATAATTAAAATCAGGTTGGCAAAATCGTGGGCCACTTGAGACGTGATCTGGCCGATTACTTCCAGGCGCTGATTGATATACTTTTTCTGCTGCTCTTTTTCGAGTTCAATTTCGATCTTGATACGCATGTCTTCAGATTGTTTTTGAGTAGCGAAAGCTATTTTAAAATTTTCCTGCAATAAATGAATTTCAGAGTGGAGATGTTCGAGTTCGTTCTTTTTAGACTCGCTTTGATTGATCATCTTATTACCGAGAATTTCGCTGAGATGTTTATCATTAAATTCTTTTGTTGATGTTTGAATTTTTCTTACGGGAGAAACGATCATGCGATTAAACATATAGATCAAACAAGCGGCAGTAATAAAGAAGCGAATAAAATTCTGGAAAAACATCAAAATGATATTGTCTTTGATAGAGGCGACAAAATGTTCGCGCGAAATAAAAATTCGAAGAATTCCTAAATGTTTTCGGCCTTCTTTATTGTTAATCACCAATGGATAAGCAAGAGTCGCACCGTCAGCTTTCAGGCCGGAATTTTCACTGGCATTGAGATCTGATTCGACGACTTCAGCTCGAGCGATATTCGAATTTTCAATAAAGGCCTGAAGCATTCTTTTCACTGATTCTTTATTAAAGTCCCAAAGAGCATTGATGAGTTGAGGTTCAAGGGCGTGTTCGATCGCATTGACCTGCACGAGAATTTCTTTTTCTCCCTCGATATAGGTGTTGTAGGCATTATAAAACGAGAAGGCAGAAGTAATAAGAAAGCTTGTGACGAAAGTCAAAAGCATGACTTCTCTAAGAATAATAGAGTTTGTAAAAGAAAGTAATTTCGGTGCGGGAGAGGTCATTAGTAAAGACTCCTTCACACGGTTATCGGTCTATTTGAAAAAAAACTTTTATCAATAAAAAGTAAAGAAGAATTAGTTGGTGAAATGAGGAAGGCCCTCATACGAGGGCCTTTTATTGACGTGTCTAAACAGATCTAGTGAGTAGTCATGGACGCTTCTTGGTGAAGCGCAGGGACGATGCTTCCACTGATGATTGAACCAGAAGGAAGAGCTACATCAAGACTAACTTTGATTTCATTTTTCTTATCGCTTTCGAAGTCGATTAACTTGCTCAGATCAATACGAGCGTAACCTGTACGTGAATCGATTGCCTGGTAAGTAAACTCAGAAGCTTTTAGAGCGCGGTTGATAAGAACTTCATCGCTCTTCAAAAATCTTTTTCTCTCAACATAAATTTTAAGAGTGAAGTTTTGAATCGAAGCTAAGTTACCAGTTTTCACAAGCAATGTATCACCATCTAAATGGATGTCACTCATGCCACCAGCAAGTGGAGCAAACACAGCTGCCGAATCAAATAAGTTGATTTGGTAATTGTAGTTTTGAGTTGTCCCACCGTTTTGGCCTTGGATTTGAGCAACGGCCAGGTATTGTGAACAAGAGTTGATCGACTGGAAATTATCCCCATCAAGTCTGAACGTGATCGCGCAGTTTGAACTTTGTGGCAAGCTCGTTGGAGCCGCTGAAAGTTTTACGTTAACGTTTGCTGTGCTTGTGTGGTCAACAACTTCGTATGGAACAGAAATTGTCTGCATACAAGAGTAAGCAACTGTCGTGTAGATAGGTTCATCGTGACAGATTGGTGGTCTTGGAATTGGACGTGGAATTGGTCTCGGCTCTGGACGTGGTTCAGGGCGAGGAATTGGTCTCGGCTCTGGACGTGGTTCAGGACGAGGAATTGGTCTCGGCTCTGGACGTGGCTCAGGACGAGGTTGCGGTCTCGGTTCCGGACGAGGTGCAGGTGTTGGATTTGGTCTTGGCTTAGGTTCTCTTCCCGGATCGTTTGGATGTGGACCTGGTGCTGGGTGTGGCCCAACATCGTTCACTGCAACTGTTCCGATGATTTGATTTACATTTTGAACGATACTTCCGTAATAACCATCACACACTCTGCGGTAGCCAGTAATTTCCTGACGGTAACATGTGCCGGGAACAGTCTCTGTTCTGTACACTGTGCGAGTTGTTTCTGTGTTAAGAGAGAAAGATTCATTCTGCTCGTTATTTTGAACGATCAGTGAACGAAAATCGCTGGTCGAGGCAAACGCGGACGTCGCCAGACTTGTCATTAGCACTGAGGCCAATAGTTTTTTCATAACTGCTCCTGATTCTGGTGGATATTAAAACTAACTTTTTCAAAATAGTGAGAACGACAAAAAGGGTCAAGAAAACTGATTTAAGTGTGAGACTTCTTTATTTTCTTACCAAGCTTGGACCTTTTTTTGATTAAATGAGGATTAAAACGATATCACTTTGGCCCTAGTTATCTACATTTGTTAATATGCTTCTATGCCACAAAACATCCTCGCACTTATTTATGTTCTCATTTCTATGCTTTCGATTCAGTTCGGAGCATCGATTGCAAAAAGAGTTTTTCCGATTGCTGGTCCTGCAGGCACGACGATGTTGCGTGTGAGTTTAGCTGCGATCATTCTCCTTCTTATGTGGAAACCGTGGAGAGTGAAGTGGGAGAAAAAACGTTTACTTAATTTTTGTTACTACGGTCTCTCATTAGGAGCAATGAATTTATTTTTTTATCTGTCGCTTGCACGCATTCCTCTTGGAATTGCAGTTGCGCTCGAATTCACCGGACCACTTACTCTCGCACTGATTTCTTCTAAAAAAATTTCAGATATTGTCTGGGCACTCTTAGCAGCGGTCGGAATTTATTTTATTCTCCCAATCAGTGATACGGCACACGCTCTGGATCTGACAGGGATTGCATTCGCCTTTCTCGCCGGAGTTTGTTGGGCCCTCTATATTATTTTTGGAAAAGCTTCAACGGCAAATGTTCACAGCGGACATGCAACTGCTTTGGGAATGACTTTCGCGGCCCTTCTGACTTTGCCATTTGGCATTGTGATGAATGGAGCACAGATTTTTGATTTTCATTTAATGATGACATTACTTCCACTCGGAGTTCTCATTGCCATTTTGTCCAGCGCTCTCCCTTATTCATTGGAGATGATGGCGCTTAAAAATATTCCCACAAAAACATTTGGGATTCTCCTGAGTCTGGAGCCTGCGTTTGCTACGTTGATGGGGTATCTTTTTCTCAAAGAAAAATTATCAACGCTTCAGATTTTTTCTATTGTTTGCATTGTGATCGCTTCTACCGGGGCTACATTTTCAGGTAAGAGCGAACAAGAAAGTAAAATTCTTTCTAATTAATTATCTTCATCATTTTTTTCTTCTATGGATTCTAAGTTGCATCACTGAGAAATGTTTGCGTTTTAACAGGAGCAACAAATGGAAACATTTTCAGAAGAATCAGGACACGGTCTTATTAATAAAATTAGACATGCATTTGAAGAAATTGAATCGGGTGGGAAACGCGATCTGGAAATGCTGAAGGGAATACCGGCGTTTCTTTCTTACGTGAACGATTTGAATGCTGAAGAACTCATGTTGTGGCTCGATCAGGCCCGCAGAATAAAAAAGAGAAGAGCTCCCGTCTTTCCAAAAATCAATGGCGACTTCTACGATACGAGAAGTTTTTTAAATGAAGCTCAAAAACAAACACTCGAGCGCGTAAGAAAATTTATGCTCGAAGAAATTGAGCCAATCGCGACGGAATACTGGCTGAAAGGAGAGTTTCCTTTTCAAATAGTGGACTCGATGAAGAAACTGAATGTCGTCGGACTTACCTATGATAAATCATTGGGCGGGCAGGAAGAATCCAATCTGCTTGAGGGAATGATCGGAGAAGAAATGGCGAGAGTTGATGTTTCGACTTGTACATTTTTCGGTGTCCATGCAGGACTTGCTCTCAATTCCATTTATTATTGTGGTTCAGAAGAACAGAAAAAAGAATTTATTCCACCGATGATTAAGATGGAAAAACTCGGGGCCTTTGCTTTGACTGAACCTGATGTTGGTTCGGCAGCCTCTTTCAGTTTGAAAACAACTTGCAAGCGGGAAGGGGATAATTGGATTATTAACGGTGAAAAAAAATGGATCGGAAACGCGACCTTTTGTGATTACATCATCGTGTGGGCCAAAGATGTTGACGATCATCAGGTCAAAGGATTCATTGTTGAACGAACAGCAGGCGGAGTTTCAACGAAAAAAATCGAAGATAAAATGTCTCTGCGAATTGTTCAGAACGCCGAGATCACATTAAAAAATGTTAAGGTGAAAGAAGAGCGACGTTTGCAAAAAGCGAATACGTTTAAAGATACATCGAAAGTTTTGCGAATGACGAGAGCGGGAGTCGCGTGGCAGGCCGTTGGCTGTGCTCGAGGTGCTTATGAACACACGCTTGCCTATACAATGAATAGAAAACAATTCGACAGACCGATTGCAGGCTTTCAAATGACTCAGGATCTTCTTTCACAAATGTTGTCGCAATTAACAGCTATGCAATGTTTGGTGTCGCGCTTAAGTCAATTACAGGATCAAAACTCGATGAGCGATGAACAAGCTTCGCTTGCAAAAGTTTTCTGTACCGTTGGTTGTCGAACGATCACGAGTATGTCGAGAGAGCTGATGGGAGCAAATGGAATTCTCATTTCAAATAAGGTCGCACGTTTTTTAGGGGATGCAGAAGCGCTTTATTCTTATGAAGGAACAAAACAGATCAACAGTTTGGTATTGGGTCGTGCAATTACGGGAATGAGTGCATTTGTCTAATTATTTAAGTCCTTCGATTTTGCGAGAATCGCCGACGATCCAAAGAATATCGCCCGGAAGAATTTCTAAATTAGAATCGGGATTGAGAATTTTTTCTCCATGGCGTTCAATTCCGGCAACCATTCCATCCGTCTTTTCGCGAAGACCTGATTTGCGAATGGTTTTATAAGCGAAAGAAAGTTTTTCGGTCACATGTACCTGGTGAAGGGCGTAGTTATGAGGAGCTGAATGGTGGCGAAGGGATTTTTTCTTATTCACGAAATCGGCAAAAAACTCGATCTGCTCATTTGTTCCAATCATCGCAATGCGATCGTTGGGGAATAATTTTTCATCGCGTCCCGGGGCCGTAATCAAAAGTTCTCCGCGCTCAATGAGGGCGATAGAAATTCCAAAATTTTCCCTGATTCTCAATTCGTGCAAAGTTTTTCCAGCGACCTCAGATTCGGCGGGGACAACGATATTGGAAATATGAGCATCCCACGGAGCGAGATTTGAATGAGTTATTTCTCGTTCAATCATTTCTGATTCAGTAAAATTTTTCATAAAATGTTTTTCAAAAAAATAATAGATCTTTTTCAGATGGTTTGAGAAAAGGAAGAGCAGTCCCAAAGTTAAAAAGAGAGCAATTGAAGTGGCAAATTTCGGCGGAATGTATTGATAGGCGAGATATCTGAAAAGCGCCCAGACAATCACGATTCTAATGATTTCCAAGAGGATAAATGAGAATCGCTCTTTGCGATTGTAAGGATGTCCTTCTCTTTTTTTCATTAGAATGGCCCAGAAGAAAGGAGCGGAGAAAAGAAGAGTCAGCCAGAAACAAAGCATGTTTCCTTTTTCCGGAAAACACCAAGAAAAGAAATAAAAGATCGCATAGATGATGACAGAGTTAAGGACAATCAAAATAAGCGAAGAAGAAAAGTTCTTGCGCCATTTTTTTTCTTTTGTCAGACGAGGGTGCGGTTGATGTGTGTGTTCATGTTTTCCATTGCGAACGGAAACAGGAAGAAATTTTTCAATCCAGATATAAATAGGATCGATGTTGGTAATTAAATAAGGTGTAATGAACGTCGTGATGACGGAAACACCTACTGCAATCGGATAAAGAAATGAATCTGTCACTTTTAGATTGAGACCAAGAGCTGCGATGATGAAAGAAAATTCTCCGATCTGTGCAAGCGAGAGTCCGGCCTGAACAGAGTGACGTAAACTTCTTTTTGAAATGAGTGCTCCGATCAGGATTGTAAAAAACTTTCCGAAAATCGTAACTAAAGTCAGAATGGCGATGGGGCCGCTATATTCGATGAGAACAGTTGGATCAATCAACATTCCCACTGAGACAAAAAAGATAGCGCCGAAAAGATCGCGAACAGGCTTGATCAGATGTTCAATTTTTTTTACTTCGGCTGTCTCCGCTAAAATCGAACCCATCATAAATGCACCGAGAGCGGGAGAAAAACCGGCCATTGTTGAAAGCTTGACCATCAAAAAACAGAGGGCAAGCGCAACAACGAGGAGCATTTCATCATTTAAAATTTTGCGAATGAGTTTGAGTAACGTGGGCAAAATAAAAATGCCGGAAAGAAAACAGAAAAGAACAAAGAAGACAAGTTTTAAAGTCGAGAGAAATATTTCTTCGCCATTCACCTGACTGGTTACTGCGACAGTTGATAGTAGAACAAGCAGTAAAACAGCAACGAGATCTTCAACAATTAAAATGCCGAAAACAAAATCGACGAAGCCGCGGTTTTTCATTCCTGTTTCATTGAGTGTGCGAATGATAATCGTTGTCGAAGAAATAGCGAGAATTCCGCCGAGAAAAAGACTGTTGACTAAGTTCCATCCGAAAAAATTTCCGGAGAGCATTCCCAGTGCAACCATACCAACAACTTCAACAATCGCGGTTATTGTTGCAGCTCCACCAACCTTGAGAAGTTTTTTAAAACTAAACTCGAGACCTAAAGCAAAGAGTAAAAAGATAACTCCGATTTCTGCCCACACCTGAATATTGGGAAGGTCACTGACGTTTGGAATAAACCAAACATGTGAGCTCACAAGAAAACCTGCAATGATATAACCCAGTACGACCGGTTGACCGATTTTGCGAAAAAGTACTGTGACAAATCCTGCGGCGATGAGAATGAGGGCGAGATCCTGGATCAAATTAGGAAGATGAATCATTTAAAGTCCATGATAAACATTTTTGTTCATGTGTAAAAGAAAAAATGCTTACAGACTATTTTCCTTTAAAGAAAAAGAGCCAGATAAAAATGCAAGCAATTCCCGGCACACCGAGGATGTACATCAGTATAGGCACGCCAACTTTTCCGCTTATATCTGTAAATTCATCTTGAAAATTTTTCTTGAGAATATTTGCCTTAATTAACAATCTTTTCATTTTATTTTTCTTCATTAAAGTTCTCCGTTGACTAGGCTTCATACATTGAAGCGATATCATGTGCGCCACTGACTTCTAATAATTTTTTCGCGCGATTGATCCAATCAGAATCGTTACAATGAATAGAGAGAAGAATTCCTTTACCAGTGAAAGCTGGTTTATCTTTTTTAGTCGCAAATTCCGGAATAAAAAAACCGAGAAGGGCCCCGCATAATCCTCCGATCGTTCCGCCGATTCCAATTCCTGCTATGGCCGACATAAGAGGACCAGCAGCGAGAAAAGGAGCTGCGCTTGTGAGAGAAAAAGCACCTATGCCAACGAGCCAACCAAATGCACCGCCAATAACAGCTCCGGTAGTTGCTCCAGTTGCTGCACCTTCAGTTGCTTTATTTGCACGTTCGAACTCAGGCATTTCAATATAAGCTTTCTCCGGAACTTTTACGGAAATATCAGATCCCTTAAATCCTTGTTCTTTTAGTTTATCCACTGCAAGTTCACTTGAATCTTTATCATCAAAAATGCCAACAACAGATGATTGAGCATTGAGATTGAGATGTTGCCAGTCAGGTGGTCTTACTGTTCTGTCTGTCATAAAAAATTCTCCTTCTTCCTATTCTCTAATTACTTCAAGTTGATTTCTAATTTTGTGTTTGTCTGAAATTTTACTTGCAAGATCGAGTATATGATTTTCTTCGCGGTCAGAATTGACCGGACCTTTGAGAGTTATTTCTTTTCCAACAACAATGATCTGGATATTTTTACCGTTTCTCGACAACGTTTCATCAGTCAACAATTGATGACGAATCGTTTGAACTAAAACCTGATCATTTGCTTTGTTTGCAGCTTTATCAAATTCGATTTGTTCAGAAAGTGGTCTTGTTACGCTACGTGAGCTTGTTTTCAATTCCACTTGTTGTGCTTGTGTATCAGGAGATTCAAGAGCAGCAATTTTGTTTCTTAAAGTTTTTTCTTCTCTTGGATCTGTAGCTCTTGCAGCATTTGACAAGAGTTCCAGGCAAAAAAGAAATAACATAGTCCACTTTTTCATTCTACTTTCTCCTTAATCCATTAAGCATGAGTTACTTTCTGTCATTGCAATCGAATTGCCATTGAATTAGATGACTATAGAAATAATGAATAAGACCTTTTCTTTATGAGTTGTATAATTTGAGTCTGCATTAATTATGGAATTACAAAATGCATCTAATGTTTTTTGCCCCGTCGATGTGAATTTTCTCCCCGAATGAATTGTGAATAAGAATTGCGAAATAAAATTTAGCTTTATTCGACTTGATAAAATGTTTTTGTAGTGTAATCGTCTCGCTCGGTCTTATTCATCGTCATTAAAAAAAGAGGGTGCTATGAACTACAATTACAATCATCTCTATTACTTCTACATCGCCGCTAAATCGGGCGGAATCACAACGGCAGCGGAACATCTACACATCAGTCAGCCAAGTCTTTCAAGCCAGCTTAAAGTGCTCGAGGAGTCTTTAGACGTGAAGCTTTTTGAGAAGGTGGGAAGACGAAATCAACTGACGCCGACAGGAACAGTTCTTTATAGCTATTGCAAACAGATGTTTGAATTAGCAGAAAAGATGACTGAAGTGGTAACGAAGAGTACTCCGACAGCAAAACGAAAAATTCAAATTGGAGTGACAGATGAAATTGAAAAAGAATTTGTTACCGAAGTGATCGGACATTTTTTAAATCAATTCCCGATCAACGAAAGACCGCAAGTGAATCTTTCTTCAGGTCACTTGAATCAATTAATTGATCATCTTCACTTCAAAGAAATTGACACAATCATCACGAGCCAAAATATTACAGATAATGAATTTATCAATCTGGAACAAGTAAAAGTTCCTGTTGTTCTTTGCTGTTCTAGTAAATGGAGAGAAGCCGGCTTTTCTTCTTTCGAAGGAATGGGAAATGAAGAATTGATGAAAGAACTTTCTAAATGCGCTGATGTTCAATGGATTCTTCCTTCAAATCAATTTGAATTGCGTTCACAAATTGATCGTTTCTTCGATAATCAGCATATCGATAAACGAGTTGTTTTTGAAAGCGATAGTATTTCAGCGCTTGTGAGATCCGTTCATAATGAATTAGGTTTTTCATTTCTTCCACTTCTTCACGTAGCAAGCGAGATTAAAGGGAAATATCTCAAGCGCCTTGGAAACAGCGACGGCTTTTGGGATTACAACATGACGCTCGGTTGTCATCTTCATAATAAAGAAGATGCTGTCATCAAATCATTTTCAAAAGTTTTCAAGCAACTTTGTGAAGAAGTGAAGACACCGGTAAAACATTCGATCCCGGTCATGGAGACTGTGCAGATCAATGCTTAATCAATAACAATGAAATGGGGGACTTTGTGAAAGCGAAAATAGATAAATGGTGGAATGAGGACTTTTCCGGAAAAACAGATGGCAAGGTTGAAAAAAAGAAAAAACATATTCAAGACTATAACGAATTGGAAGATCTTCGAGAGCACATCGATTTCATTTCTTATAATTTAGGAAAGGTCTATCAACACGCCAAAGATCGTTCAAGAAAGGAATTTAATAAATCAAAAAATTCTTTGAGAAGACGATTTCATCATTCATATAATAACGAAGAATCAGGATTTAAAGCATGATGAAGAGGGTACCGGATTTCTTTAAAGGGAATCCGGTATTTTTTTGAGATGAATTTCTTCTTCAATGGCCTCTAACATATCTCGATCAAACAAATTTAAAAATTTCATCCACGTTTTCTGCAATTCTGATTTTCCAATCGCACAAACAGTAGATCCTTTAATGATACAGACAGTGAAAAGGGATGTTTCTCCATTCATAATTTCACTTGGTCCCCAACACGTGTGAGGTCCGTATTCAGCGATCTTCTCTTCTTTGTTAAAGACGATGACTTTGCCGGAAAGCAACCGAAAGGCCATGTAGGGGATATGCCCGGCCTCGATGAGAACAGCATCTTGAGTGTACTCATAAATATGATGGCATTTCGTGTTTCGAGTATAGATGTATGTTAAAAATTTATCGACAATTAAGCTCATAAGGCACCACCTTCTTCTTCTTTGAGTTCTTCCAGGAAGAAGTTTTTATCGTAGAAGTAAACTTCGCAATCTTCCAACGCTACGGCGTCGAAGACATAGTAATGAATATCTAAATTATCTTCGCCGATAATATCTCCGGCATTTTTAATCTCTTTTATAAAAAATCCATCATCGCTTTGATAGATAAGTTCAATTTTTCCTGAGCATACAAAAAAAGCACCGTAGGATGGCGTTCCGTTTTTGAACAAATATTCACCTGCTTTGAAGAACTCAGAGATTTTTGATTGATCGTCCATCTTGAAGAGATTGAAAATGCTCATTACAACCCCACCCTGCTTGGTAGAAGTTGAATGAATGAGAAAGGTGAGAAAAAAATTATTCTACCAATTATCGTTTGTTATTTAAATTTTATGATTGATGAAAAATAAGTGTCATCTCAATTTAACCTTTGAATTGAGAAGAAAATAAATAAGTGAATTGGTTTTTGGGGAAGATAATTGATTTGATAAAAGAAAGTTAGGGCCTCATGGAAGACCCTAACTTTTTAAACATTAAACTTTGTTAGTTTTGTTTTCATTCATTGGTTGTTCTGGAGACCAACGTTGTTGTGATTGGTTTAGGTTGTCACTTTTTTGAGTTGAACCAGTTCCAGATTTATTTCCTAATCCAGATCCAGAAGATTGATTTTGTTGTTGTGAAGGTTTATTTCCTTGTCCCATACCTTGAGAGCCAGAGCTAGATGTTGATGAAGCTCCCATGTTTTGAGTTTTATTTGGTTGATTGATATTCGCGTTTTGTCCTTGTCCAACACCAGTTTTTTGTTGTTGCTGTTGTTGTCCTTGTCCCTGTCCTTGTTTTGATTGGTCATTGCTTGATTGATTTCCTGTATTGTAGTTTGCCATATTTTACTCCTTGTAAATGAAAACTGATGTAGTTTTCCTTGGTTGTGTAAATGATGGCGGAGGTCTGGGAGGATTAAAAATATATAATTCGAATGCCGGACATTGGTGGATGAAGACGCATTTGTTAAACAATTAATTTATGAGCGATTGATGGAAAGTGCTATAGAATCTCGAAAATAAAAAAAGGCAGGATTATTTTTACACAATCCTGCCCGAAAGAAATTTGCTTAAGTATTATTGTACAGGTGAAAAGAAATGAAGGCCTGAAACGTTCTCAATTTCTGTGACTGTTGTTTTATATTTTTGCCAGTCAGTTCTATCTGTTGTTTTCACTGAAAGCGGTTTGCAAAGACCTTGAGCATTTGAAACAGGTGTACTTCCATCTTGAAGAATATTAGGCATGATAACAGCGATTGTAGGTGTTGTAGCAGTGATATCCTTCGCGGTTTGATTTGCCTCTAAAATGAAAATCACTTTAAAGTCTTTTGATGGGACAGGGATATCTTTTTGTGGACCGATTTTTCCGAAGTCTTGATCATAGATAGGACCGGCAATGATATAAAGTTTTTTGCCTTGCTTCTGGACCAAATCACGTGAGTATTGTTCAAGGTGTTCCCAGATTACGCGATTGAGATAAGCAGTCTGTGGAATCATATTACTCATTAAGAATGTAGGTTCATTGTTTGTTTGAGTGTCTGTGCGATCAGCAGAAGGGATCTGGTGTCCGCGGTCGTAACAGCTTCCTTTGTAGTCTGTAGCATCGACAGCATGTTTTGCAGCTGAAGATTGCTCCAAATAGTTTTCTAGCTCCATATCCATTGTAAAATTGTTTGAACGGCCCGATGATCCGATTTGCTCTGATTCAAGTTTCCAGGCAACCCAGTTCGGTGAGCGGCGTTCTTTGTTGTAAGAGAGAATGTATTGATCTCTCGAAAGAATAATTTCTGGCAACGAACTCTCTGGTGCCTTCATGGCAAGATTGTCGTTTTGCTCGACTGGTAGACCCAACACTGTTTCTACTTTTGCTTGAGCTAAATTTTGAAAAGAAAAAGAGAGGAGAAAAAGACCCGTTAGAAATAATTTTTTCTGTAATTTTTTCATTTCAATCATCCCTTCATGGAAGTTAATTGCTTATAAATCTAGACTAACAGATTCGGGATGAATAGCTAGCTTAAGTTAGGATTTCATTAAATCTGTATGAGGTGTAATGTTGGTAATCGATGTAAGGAAATGTAAGGCCATTTCCCAATGGGAAATGAATGATCCTAAAAAAAGAAGTTTTCTTAGGATCATTGCATATTCATTAAAACGTATTTTTATTTTCTATTATACTTATTCTCCACCAACCTTTTTTTCAAATCCATCAGAGCGCTCTCTCTCAATATCTTTTTCTCTCGATTGCCTCTTTTTGAATTCTTCATCACGCAATTTTTTAATTCTTTGTTCTTCTTTTTTGTCTTGCTTTTGCTCGGCCATGATTCCTCCTTGTTATTAAAAACAAATCGCCAAGTAATAACCTGCATGGATGGCATAAATAAGAAAAATATATAATTCGTATAGGAGAAAAAGAATTAAATTATGAAAACACTTTCTACTCAATTCAAACAAGGAGAGAGACAAATGAATATTAGATTTCCAGAACTTCCTTATTCCTACAACGCTCTTGAAAAATGTATCGACGCCCAGACTTTAGATATTCACTACAATAAACACCACCGCAAATATTTTGAAAAATTTCAAGATGCGATGGCCGGTGTAGAAGGGCCGGATACATTGGAACAAATTTTTGCCAACGTTTCAATGTATGATCCGGCGATCAGAAACAACGGTGGGGGATTGTATAATCACACTTTTTTTTGGGATTCGATGACACCTACTTTTAAAGAATGCAGTGGACCTCTAAAAAGTGCGATTGAAAAAAAATTTAAAAACATGGACGAATTCAAGAAAAAATTTTCTGAGATGGCCATGGGGGTTTTTGGATCGGGATGGGCCTGGTTGATTCTCGATGACAAGCATGAATTGCAAATTATAAAAACGCCTAATCAGGACAATCCATTAATGGATATTTGTGAAACAAAGGGACAACCTCTCCTAACTCTCGATGTGTGGGAACACGCTTATTATCTTCGTTATAAAAACGAGAGAAAAGGTTTCATTGATCATTGGTGGGATGTTGTAAATTGGAAAAAAGTGGAAGAGCGATTCCAAAAAATTACAGAGTAAATTATTTTTTTACTTCTGCTTCAGTTTCGCCTTTAAACCAGTTTTCAAATCCGAGCTGTTCAATCGTTGTGATGGCGGCTCGGACTTGCTCATTGTCTTTCACGTTTTGTCCCATAAAGACTAAGCGATGATAAAATCCATTAGCCGCTTGTTTATTATTAAACGATCTAAAAAATTGTCCGCGATTCATTTCGCCTGCGGCGAAAGCATTTGATGTCACTTCACAAGCGCAAAAATTACTGATCGTAAAAGGAAGGATAATTCCAGCTCCATTGAGGGCCAGTTCTGTGAGTTTGGCGTGAGAATGTAAACTCATGCGACTATAGTTCGAATGTTTATTGAAATAAATTTTTTTATCGTCTGTTTTGTCTGCTTCAGGAAGTTTTTCTTCGAGTTTGGCGATCATCGATTCGAGAAGAGGAAGATTAATGTGAGTAGGAGCGTGCATCGCAAACTCATAGTTCTTTCTAAATTCTTCCACGCTAAAGACTTCGCTCTCAGAATAAGTCACACAATAACAAAAATGGGTCTTAATAAAATTTCTCAACAATTCAAATTTCGCTTTTTCTTTTTGAATCATTTCGCGATTGATGAGAATTAAATGCGGCAATTGATAATTGAGAATTTCTTCAAAATCTTCCATTGTTCCATACCCGCGAGCACAGTAGCGACGATCAGATTTGATCATGCGTTTGATTTCGTCGCGATAGGTTGCATCGGACTCAAAATAGACGACTTTAATCGGTTTGTGTTTTGAGATTTCGTGATTGTTTATTATCCAATTGGCCAATTTTCTGGAATCTTTTGGGATATTTTTCGAATGAATTTTGCAAAGAATACTATTGGCGTATTGGTAGTAACGGCCCACTTTATTTTTTTCAATACACTCGAGCTTTACATCTTTCATCGCCAATTCGTCAAAGAGCGAATTTTTGATTTCGATCATCTGACCAGGATTGAGATTGATATTACATTCGATCATACAATGAGTTGAGTTGATCCAACCAATTCTTCCATAGGCCGTAAATTCAGCTTCTGCTGGAAAAGAAACCGGCTTGTAATCGAAAGTTTGTGGATCTGGTTCTTTGTTGTTCAAGAACCATTTTATGAGTGCCACAAAAAATTTAGGAGAAGGACTAAAACCTTTTCCGCGATAAAGAATTTGTCCTGCACCGGCAACGAGAAGGGCCTTTTTAAATTCGATGGAAATATCTGAGGTCACAACGATGAAAAGCGTGTTGCGGGCAAAAACGTGGTTGCGCATACGATTGATAAAATCCACTGGATGCAATGTCTTATCATCGCCATTGATAATAACGATTTTTGGCAGTTCATGAAGAATTGTAGTTTCACCAACAGGGACACTTTGAATATGTTTGAGGGATATCTCTTCCTGAATGAGAGCATTGCTGACGAACCAAAAGAGTTCCGGACCTTGATCAATGACGGTGATACTCATAGTTTAATGGTAAACCCATTCCAGAGTAGGGTCAAATCAACGCCTTTCTGCCTGAAGTATCTCAGACTTAGAGGAGCTTTATTCTGCCTCTTTCTCCCAATTAGCCTTGAGTTTTTGGTCTTACGACTAAGACATCACAAGGGGAGTATTTGCATAAAAAGTCTGAAAGAGAGTTTGAAAAGAATCCTTCAATTCCGTGTTTTCCTCTTGTCGCTACAATAACTAAATCAGCATGAACTTCATTTAAGTAAGTGATAATTTTTTCTTCACGTGAATGCGAGAAAAAACATTTTAAATGAGTTTGTTCGCTGCGAGCGCCGATATCTTTCGCGAGTTTATCGAGAATGTTGAGAGTACTCATTTCAATATCCGGATACTGAACTTCTGTAGGAAAAACGACTGGAACTATGTCAGCATTGTACATGTGAATTTCAAAAACATGCAGGAAGTGCAAATTGGCATTTTCCAAAACTATATTGTGGTGAAGTGTTTTTAATGTATCCAGACTGTTCTGACTTAAATCAGCACATACGACGATGTTTTTCATATGAACCTCCAAAAAAGATCATGTCTTATTGTCGATCCGAAATTTTCATTGGGAAAGAAGCGAGAGGTCCAATGCAGGGAATGATACAAAAAGCTTATACTAAGAATATTATTTTTTCAAAAAACGATTAAAGCTTTTAAATAACCAAAGATCTCCGAAAAGAATAGATAAAATACCTAAAGAGAGAATAACTCCGAATGTTCTGGGTGAGCTATAATAAGAGAAAAGATAGATTAAAGACGTTAAGGCCATAAAGACTGAAGTGATAATAGAAGGAACACCACGTTCTGAAATACCATCATCAATCGTTTTATTTTCCGAAGCAAAAAGAAATTGAATAGTATTGTCACCAGCGAGTCCAACAAGAATACTTGCAAAAATAGCTTTCCAGAAATCAACTTGAGAATTAAAAACCTCTAAAATAAATATGGTAAAGAAGGCTCCCCAATAAGAAGAAATTAAACAAGTGAAAAGATATTTTCCTTTATTTTGAGCGACGGCAATGACAGAAAGAACCAAACCCACCAACAATAAACTTGTCATTAATCCTTTCATTAGAGTTTGAGGAACGAGTTTGGCAAATTCAGAATAAGCGACGATCTCACCACCTAAGTGACATTTTCCTTCGCAAATTTTATCAATGGTCTTCTTTAATTCATCAATTCTTTCTGAAGAGGTATCATTCACATAAAAAATTTGTCTCTCCTGACCGTTAACATTAGATGAATAAAGATTAATGTTTGATGAATTGTAAAAGGCTTCGCTTTCAATCTGATCCAGGTCATTTTTATCTTTTAACCAACTCATGACATTGGCCTTTGATTCATTTTTAACAACCAGTTTTTGATAGATGGAAACATTCTCAAATTTTTTATTAAGAACTTTTTTATCTTCTTCACCAACGTGCGAATCATAAATCAAATAGACGTTTCCAATCCATTTTTTACTGTTACGTAAATTTTTAATTCCTTGCGAGTATTCCTGTTTGTCAGGAAAAATATCAATTGGTGAAACATTGAAGTTCATTTTATTGAAAAAGATAAAAGAAAAAGGAATAGCGAGAAGGAGGATTAAAACTGTTTTCTTGCTTAGAGTTTTATGAGTTGAAAAATAGAAAATTTTTGGGATTTTAGATTTTGTAGCATCAACCCAACTAGTGACTGATTTAAATTGCAATAATAAACACGGGAAAAAAATAAAAACGATGTACCATTCGATTAAAGCTCCATAAGCAGACCAGACTCCCATTCTTCTTACGGCCTCAACATCAGCAGTCAATAAAGAGAGAAATCCCAGAATTGTTGTGATCGAAGTATAAAAACTAGGAATGATTAATTTTCTTACGGAATCAAGATAATGGCTTCCAGATAACTGATCATAACAAACGAAAACAAAATCTTCGAGAGAGCTGATACCGAGAATTAAAACAATGCTGGTGCATAAGATATCAAAGTTGGAATGAAACATTCCTTTGGTTCCAAATAACCATATGGCCGCAATGACGAGACTGAGGACATAGAGAAAAGAAGCTTTAAACGACCCAAAAAATATTTTTAATCCAATAAATAAGAATAAAAGCATTCCTAGATTTACATATTTTGAAAATTTAATTCCTTCCAGAACATACCATTGATAGTCGGCGGGACCGACCCAAAAACTCTGGATATGTTCTGTATTTTTTTTCAAATCATTATCAACGGATTTGCGCAATTGATGGATGAGATCCGGATCGAAGGCACCGAACTTGGATGTTGTAGAGGGAGCAAAGGTAAAACTAAAAATGAGATTCTGTTTATTCGAATGATTTGTCACAATCGCAAAGGGCGTCTCATTTAATTTTTTTTGAGCATCGGAGTAAGAGGATAAAGCAATATTCTTGTCGCAATCTAAAGGGAGAATATTTTTTATATGAATAACTTTTTTTACTTCGTCTTTAGAAACTTGTTTGTAGTCAAAACTGGAGAATGAGGTATTTAACTCCGGCAGCTGAACTCTTGTGCGTGAATACCACTTTCTAATTGAACACAATTCTTTGCTTGAAAATTCAGAACCAATTTCCGGTCTTAATATGAGTAGGGAAGTTTCTCCGTCTTCAAAATTGCTTCTAATGTCTCCTAATTCGTCAGCGACAACGAGACCTTCTCCGGCGAGATCATCTACCGAAAAAACCATTTTTAATTTTTTTAAATTAACAGCACAGACGAGAGTAAATATCACGGAGAGAGTGAGGGTGATTTTAGAATATTTAAAGCAGGTTTCTGAAAACCTCACCAACATTTTGTTGGTGAGGTTGTAGATCGCAGTACAAACTTTTTTGATCATTAACGTAAGAACATCATAATACCGTTAGCAACAACTCTTGTTCCTCTTGTGAAGTTCAAGATGTTAACTGCGTGAGCAACATCTTCAGGCTTCTTAGCTTCCGGGAATAAAACGCCGTAAGCATTTTTTGAAACATCCCAACCGATACTTCTGCCAAAGAAGTAATTTCTGAAAACTGTCTTTTGGTTGTTGAAATTAATTTCAATCAAGTCGCTCTTTCCTGGATTGATTTCTTTTAATCCAGCATATGTAGGGAATTTTTTAAGCGCCATGATGTCTTCATTTTTAGCAAATGTAACAGGGAGAAGATTTTTTAAATCAGAAGGAGGATTATTAAAAAATCCTTTTAAGTTAACCGTGACACCTTCTTTTTTCTCAACGTTTCCGTAGATTGTAGCAGCTCCGCTTGTTGTGAGATCACACAATCCGGTTTTGCTGTCTTCATTGCATGGACCAGTTAATTTTTTAATGTTTAATAGACCACTTTCAATTTGTTCTTTTCTCGCTGTGAAAACTTCCGGATCAAGTTGAGCTAAGTATTGGTTGTCTGAATTTTTGATCGCGTCCCATGTCTTAGATAAATAAAGAGTTGATCTGTGAAGGTGAGTGTAGGCAAGTCTCATCCAAAGCTTTCCGTTTGTCTGTAGCTTCCAGAGATTTGTATACTTCTTGATAATATTTTTTCTTTGTTCTCTCGTTACACCTTTGATGTATGGAGTATTGTTAAACGAAGAAAACACTTGTGATTCAACAACACCTAAACCATATTGTCTCGCAATTTCAGAACGAAGGGCAAGGTGACCATTCCAGTTATAAGCATTCATGAAAGCAATGTTATAAGCTCTTCTGTAGTATCTTGCGATTGTTGAAAATCTTTCAGCTTCACCAACGATTTTATAACGGTCGTAGTTATTGTAATCTTCTGCTTCATCCCCAAATGCGTTTTCACCAAAACGGATTTTTGCATCAAAAACAATCGGTGATTCACTTGAACCAGATTTGTTGTACATTTTGATTTTTTCTAATCTTGTAATGGCCTTCATGAGCGACTGGTGAATTGTTGTTCCCAGATAAGCAACGTATTCTGATTCCGTTTTAAATTGTGTTCCAAGAATGTCTTTTGCTGGAATTGTTAAAAACTGGAATTGAGCTTCAGCGTGAGTTTCATCGAAGTTGATTTTAACTTGCTCAGCATAGTTGGATAAATTCAAAAGAAGCATTTGTTGAGTTGGCAGAACCTGGTGAACAAGTGGGGCCATTCTCCAGATAATTCCTCTCATTGGCAACCAAGTTGAAAGTTTTGCAATTGTAAACTTTAGATCACTGGTATTGTCTGGAATTGAGTTGTAATTATCGTCATATCTTTTGATAAGAGCATAAAACTCTTCACCGTTTTTAACTTCAGTTAATTCTTTAACAAAAACTTTATATTTGTCTGACATTAAATCAGCAGAAGCAACAGACTTCGAAGAAGAAGGTCTTCTCTTCATTTCTGCTTTAAAATTTTCAGAAAGTTTTTCGATATCAGCATCAAGTAACAAACCAGATTCACTTTCAGGCACAGCGACTTCTGTTGGTTTCACTTTGCTATGATCATAAGAAAGCTTTGGCATTCCGGCCTCTACATTAGTCGCACTAAGTACCACTAAGCTCGCCAAAAGAAGACTTTTAGACATTTGTTACTCCTTCGAAAATTAATAAATGATAAGAAATAATTTTCTCCCATAATAGAATAAACGTCCCCCCAAAAAATGTAAATCAGGGTAATTTAGTCTCAAGAGATTTCTAAGTTACTAGAAGCTAATTTTTCTTGGTTTACCAAAGAAAGAAAGAAAGGCCTGTTTTGGCGTTCTCGCCTTAGTGAGATCAGAAAAAATAGTTTTCCAATAGCAGACTGTTTCACTCCAAAGGCTATGCTTTTTCATCAGAGGATTAATTCCAAATTTTTTCATTCCTTCTTTCGGTTCTTTTGCAAATGTTCCAAAGAGATGATCGAAAATCAAAGTGACTCCACCGTAATTGGAATTATAAAGACGTTCTTCCGTTCCATGATGAACTCGATGAGCTGAGGGAGTATTAATGATGTAATCAAGAAAGCCCAATTGAGGAATGAGTTCTGAGTGGTTAAAAAATTGGAAAACTAAAATAAGGCCCATGCTGAAGTAAACATCGATAGGATTGAAACCCATGACGATAAGAGGAACGAAACAAATCCAGCTTAGAGAAAAAAAGCGGGTTAATCCAACTCTGTAAGACACACTACAATTAAATTTTGTCGGCGAGTGGTGCATGATATGTGAGGCCCATCCCAGAGAAGTAACGTGATTATAACGATGGCTCCAGTAATAACAGAAATCACAAAGGAGAAGGAGAACCGGCCATTTTAATGAGGGTGCCCAATCAATATGATGGAGTTGTATTTTGAAAAGAAAGCCTGGAACTTTATCAGTTGGATTTGTGAGATAGACGATAATTTTATCTAGAGAAATAAAAAAAAAACTGGAGAACAATTCGTAATGGCTGAAGTTATCTAGTTTTTTGTATCTCGAATAAAAATACTCAAACGTCACGACAATAAGGACGAAGATGAAGCCCATTTTATTATTTAATAAATCCATGTTTAAATCATAGAGTCTCATAAGAATTTATGTCAATTTGCTTTTGTGGAAAATGCCGGATTAGTTTGTTATGGAACAAAATATGAAGATAAAAGTTGCAGTGATTACAGGAGTTTCATCAGGAATCGGCAATGAGATTTTAAAATTGCTTGTAGAAAACCGCTTTAAAGTTTTTGCCTCTTGCTTAACTGAAGAGGAAGCTCTGTCTTTAAAAAAAGACTTTCCTGGAAATGTTCATTTTTCTGTGCTGGATTTAAGAAGTGAAAATCAAATTTCCCATTTCTGTAATTTGGTAAAAGAACATTTAAATTCTGATGAAAAAATCTCTCTTCTTATCAATAATGCAGGAGTGGCAAGCATCAATCCCATTCTTCATGAGACTGAAGAAAACTATATTAATTTTTTTAAAATTAATTCCATTGCGCCTTTTCTCATGGTTAAAAATTTGTTTCCTAGTCTTGAAAAAGGCCCGAATACCAAAATACTCAATATCGGCTCAGTCAGTGGACAATTTGGATGGCCGTTTCTGGGAGGATATGGGGGAAGTAAACATGCTCTTCATGGGATGACTGAAACATTACGGAGAGAATTGCGTCCATTTGGTATTCAAGTCGCCCTCATCATCCCTGGTTATGTCAAAACTCCGATCTGGACGAAATTGAATAGCGAATACTCGGGAGACTATTATCAGGAGAGTGTTCAACTGTTCAGGGAAAAAGTTGTGAAAGAAGGAGAAAAGGGACTGTGCCCTTCCATCGTTGCCAGAAAAATTCTCACGATTGTGAATTCTAAAAAATTAAAAAACCAGTATGTGATGGTACCTAATTATTTGCTACATTGGTTTTTACCGTCATTTTTATCAGATAAAACACTAGATAAAGTGATGGCAAAAAATTTTAATCTTTAATTAGAGATATCCCAATTTTTTTAATGTGGGACGAGTGATTTCTTCGATGACATCGTAATCTTTATAATCATTTTTATGATGAGTGACACCGACAATGTCAAATTCGTGTTTATATTTTTCATTGCTGATGACAGGGTAATTCATTTCGCAAAATGAGAAGAGACGTTCAAGTTCAGTCTTGGGATTTTTCAAAATATCTTCGTAACGAACTTCCATATAATATTTTAAATCCGGTGCTGTTTGATGAACGAGTTCAATAGAATCCTGCCATATATGTGCTGTCGTTCTGATATCTTCGTCGCCGTATTTTTCGATCAACCCTTTGAGCGTTTTCACCCGGGGATAAGGGACGATATATGTCACCCATGGGTGTTTAATTTTTTTAATCTGATTATTTGTGAGGTGATAAAGCTTTTTAAGCGAATTGGCCGCAGGTCTTGAATCGCGAACAATATGGATGAAGTGTGCGTCCGGAAAAAGATCCTGAACCATGCGAAGCTCAGTCTGCATAACGGGATATTTGCAGATAAAACGTTTCGAATTTTCTTTTGTCGCTCCAAACGTAAAAAGAATTTTTCTAATGTCTCTGTAAATTTCCTGGATTTTTTCCTTCGTAAAATCTTTAAGTCTTTTTTCTTCCCAATAAAGTGAATCGACATCGCGGCCAATCCATTTTCCCCAGAGAAGAGCGGGTTCGGAAGGACTTCCGAAATCAGTGCTAATTGAATCGGCCAGAAAGCGTTCCCCACTGGCATTTAAATTATATTTTTTTCTCAACCATTCAATCGTGCATATAGATTCAGGACATGCATTGATAGAGTTTGTAATATAAGCAGCGTTTTCATGAGCACAAAGTAGATTATAGAGCATTGAGGTGCCGGAACGGGGAAGTCCAACGATGAAAACAGGACGATCAATTTTGATACCTGAAAGGTCCTGGTCGAATTTGTATTTCTCGATTGTCTTCAGGACGAAATCCTCAAGAAATGATGAAGGAATCGGAATGAAAAATTGATTTTCAAACTTTTTCTTGAAAAGTAGTTTAGACCACCAGTTCGCGTATTGATTTTTTTGTTCCATCTGGGATTTAATTGTAACAAACAAAAAATCAAATACAAGTTGCCGAGTGTTTTTGTCGGCCATTGTTTTTTCCGCGGAGATATTGTGGAATTAAAGCGACTGCAGGAAATTATCACAAAACTTACGGAAGAAGGCGAGAAGGCCGCTGGTCCTCTGGCCTTTCCTCTCATTGATTCAACTGAACATTTATCACCTGAAAGAAAAACGGCCTGGGCAGGCCTTTTAAGTTCAGCTGCTTCAGCGGAAGAATCGGAAGAGATGGTTATTGATCCTGTCTTAAAGGCCTTTGCTGATTCACCTCTTCTTCAACGTTATTTAAAAACTCACATGGGTGATGAAAGTCGCCATCAGGAATTATTAAAAGAATATGTAAAAAATAATTTTCAATACGTGAAAAGGAAAAAAACTTTTACTGACGTTATTGTCTATAAAGGGATTTTCAGAGGTGTGAGCGAAATTTCTGAAAAACGTCCTTTGCCGATCATCACGGCCATTCTTTTTTATGAATGGTTTGCTGAAGAATTTTACTCTGATCTTTTAAAGCGTGCGGAAGAAGACGGACTTCATAATTTAAAAAATCTTTTTATTCGTATTGAAAAAGATGAACTCCGTCATCGCGCGGGGATTAAAGCATTGCTTGCTATTTGGAAAAGTGAAGGGAAGAAAATCGATAAACTCGATGTGCTCTATACAAAATTCCTCCTCGGTATCACTCGCATGGATGTGAACACTGCAGATTGGGCCTTTTATAATAAACGCCTCAGAACAAATCTGTCAGCACTGGGAATGGATACGAAACGAATTTATGAGCGCTCAAAACTTTATGCTGATAAGGCCATTGCAGAATTAGAGATGGAACTCAACCAAACAGAGATCGCTTAATGGAAATGTTTCATTCTGATTTATTGGCCAATTCGATTCAACAATCTCCGATTGGAAGATTACCGAAAGATTTGCTGAATGAAATTTCAGAAGCACAAGCTTTGGCACGTCATCTCTCAAACGATCTGACTCCTGAGCGTATTCGTGAAATTGACGTAAAAGTTTCCCGCGATCAAAATTATTGGGCGAAAGATCTCGTACTCGAGTTCACGCAGAAAAAACTATATTCCAAATGGCTTCCTAAAATGGTGGGAGGTGGTGGAGGACATCCGCTGGCCTTCTATGGATTTAATCTTGAAATGGGCGCCTCTTGTTTGGGAATCTCGAATCTCATCGGAGCTCATTACGTTGCGATGGGATTAGTGAGTGCTACAAACTCTTTTGGTGTTTTAAAAAAAATAACAAAAGACATTAAACTCGCAGAAAAAAATTCTGATCATTGCACTGTGGCCCTGGCGATTACTGAACCAGGTGCGGGAAGTGATATGGAAGATGGAGAGCTGCTTGAGCGTGCACGAGTCGGAACAAAAGCAGAAAAAGTAAACGGAGGTTATAAAATTTCCGGACAGAAGATTTTCATTTCCAATTCGCTCTTTGCTAAGTGGTATGTAGGTTCTGCTTTTACTGATTTAAAAGATCCAATGGGATCGCTTCTCATTTTTGCCGTAAAAAGAGAAACAACGGGAATCAATCTGGGAAGAGTCGAGGCCAAGCTTGGACAAAATGCAAGTCCTGCGAATGTCCTTTTCTTTGATAATGTTTTTGTTCCCGATGAAGATATCTGCTTTTCACGCGAACAATTTCAAAATAGTGAAGACTTTAAAAAGAATGCGGAATTTTTATTAAATGATCTTCTTTCGCTTTCTCGCGTTGGAGTCGGGTGTCTTGCGGCCGGAGCACAAAAGAAAATTTTGGAATTGACTTTGGCTGCGACAAAGAATCATCAAACGAAAGAATGGATGCAAAATCAGATTGCTTGTCTCGCGCAAAATTTTATTTTATCAAAGACACTTTCCTGGGAAGGGCATGTCGAATGTTATTCTCGCGGACCTTATAAAGATTTGCAGAAAAACGGAATTTATCACTTCTTCAAATATACACCTCAATTTGTTTTAGAAAATCTCATCGGAACTATGCTCGTTCATCCAAAGATACGTGACAATTTGAGAAAAGATCGTCGAAATAAAATACCGCTGTCCGATGAAAAACTTATTTTCGGATGGGGGGCATTGGTAAAAGGAATATGTACAGATAAAGCAATGGAAAGTGCTCAACTCGCATTGGAAGTTGTCAGCTATGACACAAAAGAATACTGGCAATTGGAAAAAATTCTTCGCGACGTAAAACTATTGCAGATTTATGAAGGTACAAACGAACTCAATGCATTGATGTGTTTTAAAAATTTTATCGGCCCAAAAGATAAATCACTTTTGGCATTTTTGGAGTAGGGCCATGAATAAACAAGAAATTAAAAATTGGTTAAACGGGAAACTAAACGGAAGAGAGTTAGCATTTGCTGAAATGAAAGCAATTGTGCTTGAACTAAATGAAGCTCATGAACTGACAAGTTCACACGATTTTCTCTACGAACTCGCTTACCAAAACTCTGAACTTGCTTTTCTCTTCGGCCAGTCAAAAGTTTCGCCACAGATTTTAAATGAATCGAATCGTGAAAATAAAACTCTCGCTTTCAGACTTTTTAATGTTGAAACGAAAACAAATGAAACATCAGAAGAAAGAGTGACTCGTGCTTTGATTGTTTGTGGAATTAAGAAAAAAGCTTATGAGTTAGCTTTCAAATATGCTCATGAACGCCAGCAAGGCGGAAGGTTGATTAAGGACTGGTCTCTCATCCAAAAACTGTTAAGCGAACTTTATTTTGTGGTAAAAGCAGACGAAGCAATTGTTTCTCATATGGATGAAGAGCGTGCTTTTTTTATTTTTAAAAACTGTGATCAATTTATTAGTCTTGCCATGCAAGTTTTAGGTGGAGCGGGATACACGGAAGATTATCAGATCGAACGCCTTTTCCGCGAGTGCCATTTCTTAAAAAACTGGCCAAGGCCGTATCTTGAAAGTGCAATGGAGCACTATCAAAAGGTGATGGTTTCACCATGAAATTGAATGCTGAAAAACAAAATTTTCTTATAGATCTTTATTTGAAAAAAGTTTCCGAAGTGGAATCGGTTCAATTGCCGGAAGATCTGATCGAAGTGAATGATTTCCTGGCGCTTGCAGAACAAAACAAAGTCGGCGCTAATCTCTATCTTCAGTTAAAACGATTAATGGCAAAAGAAGTGATGAAACTTCCTGAAAATTTGCTCAACAGACTTGAAGAAACATACGGGAAAGTCAAAACAAAAAATATTCGTCGGCTTGAAACCGGTCTTCCCGTTTTAATCGAACTTAAAAAGCGCGGAGTAGAGGTTATCATTCTCAAAGGTAATGCGATCGCTGAAGAAATTTATGGCGATATCGGATACAAACCAATGAACGATATTGATATTCTCGTAAAGAAAAAGGATATGCCTATCGTGTATGAAGTATTTGCTTCATTCTACTTGTTGACGGCAGCTCCTCTCGATACAGATATAAAAAAGCAGGAGAAATTCAGTCATCATGCACCTCCTTTTTTTAATCGCTCGCTCGAGGTCTTTTTTGGAACTCATTGGGACATTGCTGCCCCAACGAGAGGTCTTTCAACGCCAGTTGCTGATTTTTGGAAAAACAAAGAAGAGTTTTCGTTGATGGGGGAAACATTTTATCGTCTCTCTCCAATGCACTTTATTTTTCATCTTTGCGTTCATTTAAGTCCAGCTAAAACGGGATTGCGTGAAGTTGCTGACATTGTGAAAATAATCGAGCACAGACAAAAAGATCTTGATGCAAAAACTTTTGTTCAAATGGTACGCGAATCAAAATCATCTGAAGAAGTTTACGAGGCATTGACTATAGTCAATGCACTTTCTGAATTTTCTTTTGTTAGAGGAGTCCTCAAAGAATTGGACAAGGAAGTTTCTGAATCCGTCAAAGAACTGGCAAAAAAACGCGCGACTCCGAGAAATAAAATTCTTCATATCAGAACAAACTACGTCTCGAAGATAGAAAAGACGTTTGCTCTTTTTTCGCTGACAGAATCGCCTGTTGAAAAAACATTTTTGCTGGCGAAAATGTGGAGACTTTATTTGTTTGTTCCCCCTAGTGAAGCATTGAGATTAAATTATGATTTTCAAGACGTCTCATTTTTAAAGAAAGGTTGGGTGACACTGATCGCTCCTTTAAAAGTGAGTGAAGTGTTTATCAAAGATTTAGGATTGATGATTTTTCTTATTGTGACAGCAAGGCATCAGTGGGTACTGCTCAAATCATACGTACATTTCACGATCAATAAACTAAGAGGAAAACCGGTTGCCAACCTCGAAAGTTTTGCGCAAAAACTCGGACTGAGCTTTAAAGAAATAAAAGATATTCAGGCACTGGATTAAAAATGAGTAAGCACTGGACAAGAGAAGAAAGTAAAGAACGTTTTCCGAGACCAATAACACCATTGGGCTGGTCTTTATTGCAAGTTCCACTGGAAGCAACTCTCACTCAAATGTCAAAAACGCTCGGAGTGAAGACTTATCATTCGAGCGAAATGCTCTTGTGGAAAGATAATTATATTTATTCAAGAAAAGATTTTTTCACTAAGCTTACTAATTTAAAATTTCAATACGGACATCTTATAAAAATTCTTTTTGCTCTCGCAGCTTCTTTTTTTGGAGCTGTCTTTGGCTATTTTAGTGAAGAAGGAAATTTCAAAGACCGCTTTTTCCTGCGCGCTTTTTACCGCATTTTCTCTGATCAAACGACAAAAATGATTCAAAACTGGCCGGAAGAAATCGCTCATTTGAAAAAAATCATGGGGCGGGATTTTCATCTTGAGAATGTAACAACAATTGATTTTGAACGCTTCTCCAGCATTCGCATTCAAATGCAGGAAGACAGCCGAAAGTTTTTTGCCGAAGACTTCAACGTTTACTTCATGAAAAAACTTGTATTTGAACTTTTAAAATCAGAACTCATTTCAGCTGGGACTAAATCCCTTGAAGCAGAAGAGATGATTTCGACTCTTTCGAATGATCTCGAAGGAAATTTTTCTATTCGCATGATTGAAGATTTCAACAATTCATCTTTATCGACAAGCGAATTAAAAAGACGTTATGGACATCTCACAGATAACTGGGACCTTTATGCTCCAACTTTTGGAGAGCAAGAGGCCATTTGGACAAAACGAGAAATCGTTCATTCTGGAAGCAAAAAAGAATCTCTCAATCAGAAAGAAGAAATAAAAAGAAGACTTTCGTGGAATAAAAAATGTGATGAATTAATTCATTGGTTTGAACAACTCGTTTTAATGGATGAAGATCTTCGCGCTTATAGCTCACTTCAATATCCCCAAGCAAGAAAATTGATGGAACTTGTAGAGCAAACACCTGCATGGAAAGAACTCATCGTTCGCGATGATTCCATTTATTTTTTAAGTTTGCTCGAAATTGAACACGGCCTAAAAAAACAAGATTTTCACGCCTTTTTTGATTTCATTAATCCTCGTCGCGAAGCTTTTTTAGCGGCCCAAAAAATTCATCCACCATTTGAACTGCTTCAGAGTGAAACGGGAACGTTTACAACACCTGTTCCAAAGAAAGTAGGAGAGCAAAAGACTCGGACAATGAAAGGAGTTGCTGTTTCACATGGAACTGTCACAGGAAAAGTTGTTTTCATCAACGATTCCTCAGATCTTTCAAAAGTCACGAAGGAAACAATCCTTGTGCTTGAAAGCGCCACGCCTGTGTATGCGCCTTTTTATACTCTGAGCGGAGGTATTATTTCTGAAATGGGAGGACGTCTCAGTCACGGGGCCATTGTCGCTCGCGAATATGGCATTCCAATGTTGACGGGAGTAGAAAACGCATGTGTAATTTTAAAGGAAGGTCAGAGTATTACTCTCGATGCAGATCAAGGAATTGTTAAGGTAGATTAATCATGAGTCATTCAATTTCTTCTTCAAATACCTCTGGGACGCTCGGAGGAAAGGCGAATTCGTTAATCAAGCTGAAAGAGTTTGGTTTTCCTGTTCCTCAATTTGAAATTATTCCCATTGAAATTTTTAAAGCGGCAGAAAGTTCAAGTTTTAAAGAAATGCCTGAAGCGTATCAATCAGAGTTTTCAAAACTAGCTGATCGCTTTGGCGATATTCCTGTCGCTGTTCGTTCCTCAGCAAGTAAAGAAGATGGAAGCACAAATTCTTTTGCCGGGCTGTTTGAAACTTATCTCGATGTTAAAGGAAAAGCAGCGATCGAAGAAGCTGTTCTCAAATGCTGGCGTTCAACGAAAACAGAGCGCACGCAAAAATATTGTGAGAGAAATAATCTGGATGTGAACGAGCTTGAAATGGCCGTCGTCGTTCAGGAATATATCGATCCTGATTTTGCCGGAGTTCTTTTTACAGTGAATCCGATTTCAGGAAATGATCAGGAGATGATCATCGAAGCTTGTCAGGGATCGGGGGAAAAATTAGTTTCAGGTCTCATTACTCCAAGCCGTTTCACTCTCACAAAAACAGAAAAGAATTTTGTTTCGGAAAGAAATGATCTTCTCAGTATCAATCCTGAAGAAAGCATTCTTAAAGATCTACAATTAACAGCGATGAAAATCCAGGCGCACTATGGTTGTCCGCAGGATATCGAGTTCGCCGTAAAAAATAAAAAAATTTATATTTTGCAAAGTCGTCCGATCACTAAAATCCAATTCGGAAAAGAAATGGGAGAGTGGACGACGTCAGATTTCCGCGATGGAGGAGTTTCTTCTGCGGTTGTTTCTCCGATAATGTGGAGTTTGTATGAAAAGATTTTTTCAACAACTCTTCCGGATTATTTTGTTAAATTGAAATTGATCGATAGCGAAGCCGCTAAAAAAATTACCTGGTATAAAGTTTTTTACGGAAGACCGTACTGGAATTTGAGAGCGGTTAAAGACATTCAGGAAACACTTCCCGGATACAATGAAAGAAATTTTGATCAGGATATGGCGTTGCCGATTAATTATGAAGGCGACGGAGTGACGACAGGATTTACTTTAAAAGGAATTATAAAGGCCCTTCCGGTTTTGGGGGCCCTTCACAAAGAATACGATATTCAAAAGACACGTAGTGAAGAACTGATTAAAAATTTTCCTGAACTTGAAAACCATTATCAAGGTCTCAACCTAAAAACTCTTTCAGATGAAAAACTTTTTGATTCATTCAAAGTTTTGGTGATGAAAGATTTTACTTATGTTGAGTCGGAATATTTTCAGACGATCTACAACGCTTCTAATGCGAAACTGGAATTTTCGGATGAATTAAAATCGTATAAAAAAATTGACCCGAATTTGGAATTCGTCAACCTCATTGCAGAATTGGGAGAGCTTAAAGTCACAGGTCCTGCTTATTTTTTAACAAATCTGGCGAAGAGCTGGCAGGAAAAAAATCCTGATGCCATTTCTATTGTTGAATCTATTTTAAAAAAGCATGCTCACTATATTTCACTGAAGGATTTGGAACATGAATCATTTCTTCATGGGGAATTCAGTAAATTCTTAAAAGATTATTATTTTCATAGTGAACGCGAACTTGATCTTCTCGTTCCTCGTTGGGGAGAAGATTTAAGATTTTCGCTGGAGACTTTGCACACTCTTCTTCGTGCTCCTGTGAAAAACTCACCAAGTCACAAAGTTTATGAGCAAGAAATGAAAAAATTAAAAGCGGCCCACCAAAAATCTTGGCGTCGTTTTGTCCCGGGGCAATGGGCACCGGTGATTAAAAAGCTCGAACGAATTCGTTACTATTTATGGCTTCGTGAAGAAGTGCGCGATCGATCAACTCGCATGTATTATTTTATTCGCCTTCATCTTTTAGAATTAGGTGAGAGAACAAACTTGAACGAGTTGATTTTTTATTTGAGTTATCAGGAAATCATTTCTTATATTGATCGCAAAATCTCTCTTGAGGATTTGAAGACAAGAGCGAACATGACAAAACTTTATGCTCATGGCTTTAAAGATTTTAAGAATTCAAACGAGATCGGTTTCCGTTTTAATAATTCTTCCTGGAAAGCAAAATCAAAAACAGTTGATGGAAAAACAAGCTATTTCGGAATTGGCTGCAGCGCTGGTGTTCTTCAAGCAAAGTCCTGTGTGATTAAAGATATTTCGGAAGCGGGGAAACTCAAAGCTGGCGAAATTATGGTTGTGCCCTTCACTGATCCGGGATGGACACCACTGTTTAGTTTAGCGGCCGGAGTTGTGACTGAAACGGGAGGACTCCTTTCTCACGCCGCTTTGATCTCGAGAGAATACGGGATTCCTTGTGTACTCAATGTGAATGGAGCGACTGATCAGATTCGAGACCAGCGTATGATCGAAATCGATGGAAACGAAGGAAGAGTGACAGAACTATGAAAAAAGAAATTGATTACATCAATTCACTCATTAAAGATTATCCGCGTTCAACAGGACAAATGAATTATCCGTTTCATTCAGATGCAGAAGTTCTGAAAATGGAAGATGGATTTTTAGGAGTCAGCGTGGATGCTGTTTCTGAAGAAATTGATATGGGACTTATTCTCAATCCAGTGACATTGGGTTGGTTGACAGTCACTGCGAGCGTTTCTGATTTGTCAGCTATCGGATTCAGAACAGATCGCATCAGCGTTCTTTTAAAAACAACTAAACAAGATGACTCATTTAAGAAAAGTTTCTTTGAAGGTGTGAGAGAAGCGAGTGCCGCTTACAAAATTTCTTCAACTGAAGAAGTGACAAATGCAGGTGAACAAACTCTGACAGCGTGTACAGCTTACGGTCTTTCAAAGACTGCACCTCGTTTATCTCGTGTTGGCCTGGAAGTCGGAGACTCTCTCTTTCTTTCCGGACCGATCGGTTGGGGAAATGCAGTGGCCCTTGCAAACATTGCGATCAGAAAAAATGTTCCTGACCTGGCCGATCTTATCGATAAAACATATCGCCCTAAAGCGCGTGTAGAAGAAGCTCAACTTATTTCTCAATTCTCCCGCGTTTGTATTGATACGAGCGATGGGCTGCTTTCAACTTTAAAATGGCTCGAAATTTTTAATAATAGAAAACTTGTCGTGAATTATACTAAAGAAATTTTTCACAATATCGCCCTTGATGTGGCCTCGAAAGTAAAAGTTGATCCATGGCTTTTCATGGCCTCTCAAAATGGAGAGTTCGAATTGTTGTTCTCTGTTTCTCCTGACAAGCGCGATGCTTTTATAGAAGCAAGCAAAAAAGCAGGAATGTCTTTTCTGGAGATCGGAAGAGTTGAAGAAGGAGAGGGAATTTCTCTCGAAGTTCACGCGAAAGAAAAAACAATTGAAAAACATCTGGAAGTCGATGCTCTTTTAGATATGCTCCACGATGGAGTTGAACCGGAAAAATATATTATGACGATGTTGCAATTTGCACACGTCAACGGCATTACTTTAGAAGGAATCTAATGAGTAACGAAAACGATAAAAAAAACAAAGATGCAGGGTTTATCGGCGAAAATTTTAATCTTGAAGATTTACCGATTGAAGATCCTTCTCGCTTTCATCTTCTTAACCTCAAAGATGTTTTTGGAAAAAATATAAAAGAAAATATCGAGACCTTTGAATCGATTTTCAGACCACTTTATCAAAATGGTTATCTTCTTTATCATCGCGAGATCTGTTCTCCAATGGCACCAGAAGTAGAAGTGATGGACCATACGACAGGACAAAAGAAAAAGATGCTGATGTTCGGTTCCAATAATTATTTGGGATTTGCAAACGATGAAAAAATTAAGAAGAAAGTTTTAAAGACAGTTGAAGAATATGGAATTGGGATGGCCGGCCCGATGATTCTTAACGGTTCAGGTTCAATTCAAAAAGAATTAGAAAAAAAATTAGCGGCCTTCAAAGGAAAAGAAGATGCGATCGTTCTTCCAAGCGGATATCAAGCGAATCTTGCTTGGGTCACATCGCTCATTACAGACAACGCTATTCTTTTATACGATGAAGCTTCACATGCTTCACTCATCGATGCGATTCGTTTAGGAAAGAAAAGAGCTTTTCGTTTTCTCGCTCAAAATATGCAAAGTCTCGAAGAGATGTTGGCAAAGTATCGCGGAGACGATCCTCAAAGAGATATTTTTGTTTGCTTACAAGGCGTGTATTCAATGAGCGGAGAAGTGGCCGATCTGAAAACGGCTGCCGCCCTCTGTGAAAAATATGGTGCCAACCTGGTTGTCGACGATGCTCACGGAACAGGTGTACTCGGAAAAGGAAGAGGAACAGCTGAACATTTTAATGTGAGTTCAAAAGTTTTTCTTTCCATGGGAACATTTTCAAAATCATTTGCGGTGACAGGTGGTTTTTTGGCCGGCGATAAAAAGACCATTAACTTCATCCGCTTCTTTGCCCGTCCATACTTTTTTACAGCGGCCATTCCTCCAATGATTGCAACGGCCGTTCTCGCGGGAATTGAAGAAATCGAAAATCATCCGGAGCGTGTTCAAAAAGTTTTGGATAACGCCGAATTCTTGCGTAATGAATTGGATAAAGTCGGTATTAAATATATTCGTACAGGCTCTGCTGTCGTTCCGGTCTTTCCACCAGAAGGGACCGTGTTTAGAAAAATTGCTCTCGAACTTCATCACGAAGGGCTTTTCATCAATCCTATTGAACCGCCAGCAGTAGCATTGGGAACTGAACGCTTTAGAATGTCAGTTATGGCCACACATTCAAAAGAAGATATTTTGAAGGCCGTCGCTATTCTTAAAAAAGTTTTTGATAAATACAAGGCCCAATCATGAAGATTATTACTTTGATTGGTGCAGATGCTTCAGGGAAAGATACTCAGATTGCTCACCTCAAAAATTATTTTGAATCAAATCAAAAAAATGTTCAGGTCATTACTATTTGGGATTCCTTGATTGATTTCGCAGAAATTAAAGATAAAAGAATTCTTCAAGAAACTATAGAAACATTTCTCTTGAAATTCGAACCACACGCGAGAAGTTTTTTTCTGATGTCATGTCTCAAAAATTCTTTGGAAAAAATGGATCGCAATAAAGACATTGTCCTTCTTAATGGTTTTTATCATAAATACTGGGCTTCTGAACTTACTTACGGTGTTGAAAGCGAACTCTGGCAAAAAAATGCGAATGTTTTTGGAGACTCTCATCAAATTTTTTATTTAAAAACTCCGACACAGACCTGCCTGCTGAGAAAAAACCATTGGTCGAAATATGAACAAGGAGCAGGGATGGCCCTTGCTGGAAAAACTTTTACGAAAGAAAGTTTTCAAGAATCCCTTCACCAAAATTTGGATCGAATCGCAGAAACAATCAGAGGCCTGATAACAATTGACGGTTCTAAAGATGAACAAATTGTGATGAATGAGATCCTGGGATATCTATGAAGTACGTTTTTTTAAATCCAGCTTCATGTAGTGGGCTTGCTTTAAAAAAATGGGGCAAAGTCAAAAATGAATTGCCTGGAGTTTCAGAATACAAAGTCGTTGATAATTTCTATTCGCTCAACTGGGATGAATTTCATTTGAACTCTGGTGATGTTTTGCTTTCGGCCGGAGGAGATGGAACACTTCATTCAATGGTCAATGCACTCATTACTTACAAAGGTCTGGAATTTGTAAAAACATTGCAAGTCGGTCATATCGGTTTAGGGAGTAATAATAGTTTTTTAAGACCGTATAGCAATTGCACGATCGTTCACGGAATTCCCATGGCCGTTTCCGATGATTCTTATAAACAAGATCTCATCGAAGTGGAAGTCATTAAAAATTACGAAAGCAAAAAAGTATTTTGTGCCGCCAATTCTTCATTGGGATTTTTAGCCTCGGCCAATCTTCTTTTTAATCAGGCAAGAGATATTGCTGTTCTTAAAAAATGGAATTCCGATCTCGCTGATGTTTACACATTTTTTAAGGCGCTTTTCAGATGGTCTCCGATTGAAGTGCAGTACACTTACCAGGACAAAACAATCAGTCGTTCTATAACGAATATGCACTTTATGAAAAAACCCTTTTATGCAACCGATTTGGGATTTCCGGAAATGATTCCTTCAGATGACGGTTTTTTTCAATTGAATATTTTGTATGCAAAACCTAAGTGGAAAGTGTTCACGAAGTTTCTTTCTATGATGCTTTTAAAAAAGCAAGAAGAAGGAAGAGATTTAACAACGACAATTAATGAACTTATTATTCAAAGTCCAAGAGAGATTCCTTTTGAAATCGACGGGGAAATCTATTATGGGAATGAATTTCGTTTAAAAGTTTTAAAAGGTGGAATCAGATTATGCAAATGAACGATATAAAAACTGAATCACACAATTTTACCGGATCACCTGCAGCGATTTTAAGTCAGATCAATGATTTTTTAGCAGAAATCAAAAAGAAAAATGCGAGCAAATCGAAATTTCATCTTGTCCATGCTCTGGTATTCTCTAAATCAATGAGTGAAAGCGAAGTGTATTCATTGAATACAGGATTGAGCAAGGCCTATAAAGACCAGGGATTTTTTGTTTTAGGCGGAGATACTTCTTCGGGAAATGAACTGAGCATTTTTATTTCAACAATAGTTTTTTAAATGAGATTATGTTTCCTTTTTTTATTATTGCTTGTGAGCTGCTCGAATTCCCTCGAAGGACTTCCGGGAGTCACTGTGCCGACAAATGGTATTTCAAAAGATCTTCCGTCTCTTTCTTCGAAAGCAAAAAGTGAGTGGACTCCTGCTGTTGAAAAAGAGCTTGATACGCATCTTGAAAATCCCTTAATGAAGACAGATGTTCTCAAACTTTATCAGAATAAAGATTCTTATCCAGCAATGATGGAAATGCTTACTCATTCAAAGAAGTTTTTTTATATGAACTTTCTCGCTTTCTCTTGCGATGAAGCGACAGAAAATTTTATCAAGGCCCTTGAGGCAAAGGCGAAAGAAAATGTTGATGTTCGCCTGATCATGAATAAAGGCTTCAGTTATTTAAGCGGTGGATGCCTGAGAAGATTGGAGGAAGCAGGAGTTAAGATTGCCAAGTCCAAAACGCATTCATCTTATATGCTCAATGAACAAAAAGAGCTCATGATTGGAAGTCAAAGTATTGCAAAAATGTTTTTTCTTGCTGATGGTTTTAACTCTCTTGACCGCGATATGATGATTTATGGGAAAGGGGATATCACAAAAGGAGCATTGAAAGATTTTGCAAGTCTATGGCTTGAAGAAAATCCAACAGATCAAGTGGTGCTTTCTCGTGTTAATGAATCGTTTAAAGAGCATGAAGAAAGCCATTCAACAACTCTCTGTCGTTTTGTTGCTCAAAGACCAGCGCAAGGAGTGAGAGATATTGAAAAACTTTGGGAGATTTTGACAAAGGCCAACCGTCACGAACTTTTTTTTAGCGGAGTCAAAGTGGAAATTGGAGAGGGAACTCTCGGAAAACTCCTTAAAGAAAAATCGAATCGAGGAATGAGTATTCATTACCTTGGCAACGGATATCTGGGCGGAGATGGCGAACTCACAATAGTATTTGATGAATGGATCGCTCAAATGAAAAAAGGACATTTTTCTTTTCTCGCGCCAGTTCTTGAAGGAGTCAACAACTGGGATAAAAGAAGAGTCGCAAGAGAAAATAAAAAGTTTTATGAAGATTTGACTGCTCAATCAAAAATTTCTGTTTGGACTTATTTTAATTTTATTCATCACAAAGTTTGGCTTTTTGATCGTCCGGCCTTTTTTATTGGAAGTGCCAATTTTGATGTAAGTAAATTCGATAAGGTTGCTGATACTGGTATCTACTGTCAGGACGAAACAATTCATGATGAATTAAAAAAACAATTGTTGCGTGATCGGAGAAATTCCGTACTTTTTAAAAGCGAAGAGGTTAAATAATGAAAAAAATTCTTTTCCTCATCTCTTTATTTCCTTTGATGTCCTTTGCACAAACAGGATATGACATTGTCATTAACGATTCGGGTTACAATTTAAAAATCACTATGGATTTTAAAGAAGGACAAACATTACAAGATGTCCGGTCTGCCTTGAAAAATGGAGTGATCCTTTCCCAACTAAGTCCCAATGTCGTTTCTGTAACGAACACACCGGTTGAAGACAATAAATATAAATCTTTAATGGTCGTAAAATCTTTTTTTATCAAATCGAATCTTCTTTCAATGTGCGAAGATAGTGAAAAAGAAAATACATGGAAACGCTCTTGCTCACTACAAACACATCAGATGGACGGCGGCAAGTACATGGAGTGGAAAGCAGACGATGTTGAATGTACAAAAATTCTCAATGGAGTTCATTGCGATTTTTTGATTAAAGGATTAGCACGTCCCCTTAAAATTTTTGGAGTTCAAATCGTCAATGCCCGCGTCTTCAGTGCAAAAGCAAAATCTCAGGCCCTCAATAATTTTTTTAAGCAATACTATTTCATCAAAAATCATAATCTGACCGCAAAGATTGCCCTTGCGCAATTTGATCAATCAAAAGTCAAAACAGAGATTGAAGAGTTTGAATCAACGGCAACTCAAAAGTTGAAAAAAGGGACTGAATATAAACGCCACTATACTTTAGAGAATTAGAATGAAAGTTTTAGTCACTGGAGCTAATGGATTTGTCGGAAGTCATCTTATAAAAAAACTTATAAGTTTAAACTATGAGGTTGTGGCCATGGTGAGGGCCGATCAAGAAGAGAAGGGAGAACTCACCTGTTCAAGATCTTTTGGTGATATTACTAATTATGAAAGCCTGAAAAAATGTGCAGAAGGTTGTGATGTCATATTCAATGTTGCCGGCTTCATGACAACAAAGAAAAGCGAATCAAATAAACTTTTTGCAACAAACGTTGAAGGTGTAAAAAATGTCATTAGAGCTTGTGAAGAATTAAAAATAAAAAAACTCATCCATGTTTCTTCAAGCGTAGCTATTGGGGCCAATGAAAAAAGTACAGATCCTCTATTACACGAGGATTCTGTCAATATCGTTTGCAATTGCCATTTGGATAATTACGATTCAAAAAGAATAGGTGAAGAGTTGGTCGTCACTGCTGCTAAAGAAAATAGAATTCAGGCCGTCGTGGTCAATCCCGCTTTAATTTATGGAGCGGGGGATGCAAGAAAGAAGATTCGCAAGGGCAATATCCTGGCGGCCAAAGGGAAGATGCCTTTTTACACAATAGGCGGCGTAAGTATCGTTTCCATTCACGATGTCGTCGATGCAATGATTACAGCGATCACGGAAGGGAAAAGCGGAGAACGCTATCTTTTGACCGGAGATAATATCAGCATTCGCGATTTGCTATCAACGATTTCAGAGCTGGCCGATGCAAAAAAACCATGGATTCCGTTGCCTAAAAAACTTTTAAGAGTTCTGGTTTTTTTCCGTCTTCTTTCTTACGAAAATTATTTTTCAGTGACGGCCTATCACTGGTATGATCATAGAAAAGCAAAAAAAGAATTAAATTTTCACCCCCGTTCTTATCGAGAAGCCGTTACGGAGTCAGTGGAATGGATGAAAAAGAATCATTACCTGGAGAATTAATGAAAACATTTAACCGTGCAATGATTACCGGAGCATCGAGAGGATTGGGACAAGAAATTGTCAAGGCCCTGGTGAACAGAACTGAAAATTTAGTTTTAGTGGCGAGAGATGAAAAAGCGTTGCTTGCCTTCAAAGAGAAACTACAAAACGAATACAAATACAAAGGCGAAATAGATATCGTTCTTGCAGACTTCACAGAAAAAAGTGTTTTAGAAAAAGTTTCTGCCTATCAAAAGCCGATTGATCTTCTTATCAACAATGCTGGATTAGGTTTCGTTAATCGATTTGAAAAAATGTCTGCGAAAGAAATTGATCAAATGATCATGGTAAATAACTATGCGCTCACAATGCTTACGCATCATTTTTACAATCAAATGGTAAATAATAAGAAAGGACAAATTATCAATGTTGCCTCAGTTGCTGGATTTGGTCCGATTCCTCTTTTTAGCGTTTATGGAGCAACAAAATCTTACGTTATTTCCTTCTCGAGAGCGCTTGATGCTGAATCTAAGAAAAACGGTGTCCGCGTGAAAACATTCTGTCCCGGGGGAATCAAAACTCAATTTCACATTACGGCAGGAATGGGAGAGAAGATTGCTGAAGACAATCGCCATTTCATGGAGACTCCGGAAAGAACAGCACAAGATATTATGAAACTCATCGACAGTGAGTGTGATAAATACACTCCTCGTTACTACAACAAACTTGTAGGAGTTTTGGCCCGTTTTCTTCCGTCATCATTTATGATTAAACAGAGTAAGAGCATGTACGAAAAATATCTTCCTCGTTAATTATAGGGCGCGAGAAATTCTTTCATTTCTTTCACGAGAGAAACGTAAGACTTTAAATCGCGTTCCACTGTTGTAATTTTTTCGAAAGGAAAAAAGATTTTTTGATCGCGATAATGAATGACAGTCTCTTTTTTCTTGGTCAATTTTCCAATGACACTCAGATTTTTATTTTTAGCGAAACGCGCGTAATTTTTTTCTGACATACAAAATAGTGTTTGATAATCGCCATGATCTCCCAACCATAAAAAGAGCGGTGAGAGATTGAGTTCTTTCATTGTTTTCATTGCTTGAGGATGATTGATACTTTCGTCCCAGATGAGTTCGGCCCCAAGATTATTTAATTGGCAAAGAGTAGAGACACAACTCGCAATCCCATCACTCGTATCAATGGAAGCATGAACGTAAGGTTTAAGTTTTACACCCATTTCCCATGAAGGCGTCGGCCGAAAAAGTTTTTCCGGAAAAAGTTCATTCTCTGCATTCATTAAAAAACGATAGGCGAGAGCAGGCCCTGCTCCTACGTTTTTTTGATGATGAAGGACGAGAAGATCTCCCGCTTTTGCACCAATCCTCATTAAAGGTCGAGTTGAGGATTGCCCAATGATACTTGAAGTGAAAACGTGAGACATTGCTGAACCAGAATCCCCTCCTAAAAAAGGAACACGCGCCTTTTTGCAAGCGGCATTGATCGCTTTAAAATAGTAAGCATGCAATTCCAAATCACTTCCATTTTTCCATTGTGTAGAAAGGGTGAGCCCTAAAGGCGTTGAGCCACTCGCAGAAAGATCAGAAACGGAGGCCATAACTGTCATCCATGCCCATGTTTCAATTTCTTTATAAAGCCCAACATCGATTTCATCACTAATCGAGTCGATCGAAGTACTGAGATAGTTTTTTGCTGAGAGTTTTAAAATTTCGCAATCAGCTTCAAACAAACGATTAATTTGTTGTTTGCTTTTTACTTTCGTACCGAGTGTTTTTTTTAATTCCTGATACTCTCTATTTTTCATCTTCTAACTCTTTTTGTAATCTCGCTCGCAATTTTTTATAGTCCGAAAAATTTTCTAAGATCACAACATCAATTCCCAACTGTTTAGCAGGACCATCTTTTTTATGATCATTTCCTATCATGAGTGTTGTCGTGGGATCGAGTTTTAATTTTTCGCTGAGCTCATGGTAATATTCAACATGTGGTTTGCAGGCACTCATATTTTCAGCATGAGTGATCATTTGAAAATGTTCAGGAGAAATGCCGGCAATGCTTAATCGATAAAGCACAACATCGAGAGGCCAGAGAGGGTTTGTCGCCAGGATAAGAGTGTAATGATTTTTTGCCCAATTAATAAAATCCTGTGCTTCAGGAACAGCGTATAAAGTTGTCTTTGAATCTTGAAAACATTTCATACTTGCCGGAGTCAAAATCCGTCGTGAATCTTCAGGAGAAAGCCCGCTTAGTTGACTAAAAAAGTTGACTGACTTATCCCAATTAACAACGCCATTATTTTGATGATCAACATTGCGTATGGCGAGCTTCAATTGATGAAGAAGTTTAAGCGATTTTAATGGGCCGAATCCCGCTTTTCCAAGCGAGGAAACAAAACTTCTGATGAAAGAAAGTTGCAATCTCGTATAGTGGGCACCTAATAGTGTTCCATCTAAGTCGATTAAAAGAGTTTTCGTATTTTTCATCATTTCAATGGTAGTCAAGAAGTGCATTGCTTGCCAACTAATTTCCAAAGAGAGATCATCTTGGGATGAATGAAAATGCTCTGACCAAATATCAAAAATATGTTCGTCCTGAATTGGGAAAAGTTCTGAGCGCTCTTAAACTTGATAATGTGTATGAACAGGCCGCAGGCGATCAGATGATGACGACTCTCAACGGCCAGCATGCTTCAGTCAGTGATTTTTTGGGAGGATTTGGAAGTACGATCCTTGGTCACAATCATCCCGTGGTGATTGAAGCTCTCAAACAATGTCAGGAAGGGAAAAAGCCCCAACATGCACAGGGCTCTCTGAAAAAAGAAACAGCTCTTCTTGCAGAAAAACTTAATCACATCACAAAATTAAAATTGAATGAGTCGCGCGATTACGTTGTGACATTTGCCAACTCGGGAACGGAAGCTGTCGAAGTTGCTTTAAAACACGCTCTCCTTGAGTGGAACGAAAAACGCGAACGCACAATTTTTAGAATTCGCACGCAATTTCTTCGCTCGAAAAATGTTCCGGAAAAAGTGGCGAAGATGATTCAGGTCTATTGTGAGAAATTAGAAAATCTCAGTCCTGTTATGATTTCTTTGGAAAAATCATTCCATGGAAAAACATCAGGGGCCATTGCTCTTACGGCAAACACTGCTTATAAAAAAATGTTTCAGGCCGCCCCTGTTGCAGTTAAATTCTTTTCGATGGATGAACTGGCTTCAATGCTTGCTTTCATTGAGATGTCTGATATCGCATTGGAAATTTCACAGGAAATGAAAGTTTCATTCAGTCCGATTGTTGGTTTTATTTACGAGCCAATTCAAGGGGAAGGGGGAATTGAGGAAATTCCCCGGGAATTTATAACGAACATTTCCGAAAGTTTAAAACCGAGAGGAATTCCTCTCATTTGTGACGAAATCCAATCAGGGCTCTTTCGCACAGGAAAATTTTTGTGTTCAGAATGGTTTGGAATAAAACCGGATTATATTCTTCTCGGAAAAAGTCTGGGAGGAGGAATCGCCAAAATTTCTGCGACGATGATTGCCCGCGATCATTATGTGGATGAATTCGGCTGGATTCATACATCAACGTTTTCAGAAGATGACTGGTCATCGATCATTGCTGCTGCAACTGTCGATTTCCTCTTACAAAATGAAAATGAGATTTCAACGAAAGCGGCAAATTTCGAAAAAAGAATTCGCCAGGAAATTTCACTGCTTCAAAAAAAATATCCAAACGTCATCAAGCTCGTCAAAGGCCGTGGTTTTTTTCTCGGTGTAGAATTTAATTTTGATGAGTCAGCTCCACTGACGGATCTCTTGCAGGGAATTTACGAGCAAGGGCACGCAACTTATATTTATACAAGCTATTTGCTTCATCATCATCAGGTGAGAGTAGGAGTGACTCTAAGTGCTCCTGAAATTATCCGTCTGGAGCCGAGCGCTTTTGTTACTACACCAAGTATCGATAAACTTCTTTTTGGTTTGGATAATCTTTGTGAGTTGCTGACAAAAAGAAAAAATCTTGCACTGACATCACATTTATGGAATCAAACATTTACTCAGGAACAACTGGAAACAGTTTCAGATAAAAAGTCGTCTCTTGTTTCAAGCAATGGTGCGAAGACGACGCATATCGGATTTCTTACTCACATTGTAAATCCAATTCAGGCACAATCACTGGATCGCGCTTTTGTTCACGTCGACCCAAAAGAGCTGGAAAAATTTTTAAAAAATTATGCCAATCAAACAGCACCGTTTCGTTATTTTCAAAAAGTGATTAAAGGAGCAAACAACGAAGAAGTTGTTCTCAATCTTTATGGAATCATGCAACCGTCTTCATTTTTTGAAGAGAGCTTACGAGCTCAAGACATGCGTGCTGCTAAACTTGTGCAAGAAGCAGTGAACCTCGCTCACTCACATGAAATGAAATATTTTGGTCTCGGACAATTCACCAGTATTGTCAGCGAGAATGGAATGTTACTTGAATCACCAGAAATGCCCTTGACGACTGGAAACAGTTTAACGGCCGCAATGGGAATCGAAGGAATTAAAAAAACGGCCACAGATAAAAAAATCGATTTGAAAAAAGCGAAAATTGGCGTCGTCGGATTTACGGGAAATATTTGTAATGTACTCACGCAAATCATTGCTGACGATGTCATAAATCTCGTTCTTATCCATCGCGAAGCTTTAAACAATAATCAAAAGTATCAAGACGCCGTCGATGCGCTTCTATCACAAACAAATCTTAAAAGAGAAAATTTAAAATTCGGTCATGAACTCACAGATCTTAAGGATTGTGAAATCGTCATCGTCGGAACAAACTCAGCAACAGAAATTATTCAGAATGATCACATCAAAGAAGGCGCGATTGTTTTGGATATCTCTATTCCAAGCAACGTTCAAAGTGCTGTTAAAAAACGCGCAGACGTCTCTTATTTCCAGGCAGGCCTTGCTAAATTACCGTTTGATCAAATCGTTGATCATGCCTGGGTTCCCCTTAAAACCGGAGATTGTTTTGCTTGTATGGCAGAAACGATTGTCATGGGATTAATAGGAAAGAAAACACCTTATTCATTGGGAAGATTGAACAAGCCTCAGGTGCTTGAGTCACTTAAACTCGCCAAAGATGTAGGAGTGACTCTCGGTGGATTAAAAAAATATTAGTTTTCTAATTATCGTGTGCATCTTCAGAATCGCTTCTGATGATATTCATAACTGGAGTCGCGAGACTCAATTTATTTTTTCTAATCTGCTCCATGATCTGTGTAATCACGACGTCACCAGTACGATAACGAGTTCCGTAATCTTTCAGTGAATAAAAAACTTTGATCGTCACCCATGATTCACTCACTTCAGTAATAAGTGTGCGTGGAGGAGGATCATTTAAAATTTCCGGAACATTTTTCAATCCATCAAGCAGCGATTGGCGTGCGAGCGCAATTGGAACATCAAAACGAAACCGAAACATTTGATTTAATCGTGCAGGCCTCTGCAGGTGAGAAAAATTCAACAACTGACTTTGAGCAATTAAACGATTAGGGATGAGAATAAGTTCGTCCGCAAATCCCATAAGCGTTGTTGCTCGCCAGCTGATTTCTTGAACCTGTCCATTCCATTTTTCCGAGTTCGTGTGAATTTCCACCCAATCACCGATTTGAAAAGGACGATCAATTTGGAGGGCCACTCCCGAAAAAAGATTTCCAAGAGTATCTTGTAAAGCGAGACCGAGTACCAAAGAGAAAACAGCAGATGTCGCAAGAACCGCCGCCAATTGAAATCCAAAAACGTCAGCAGCAAGCCAACTCACGATCACCAATGTAAAAGCGAGAGTAAACATGTTCGCGATCAAGCGAGGAACTCCCACACTCATGTTCATCAGAAAGAGATACATGTAGACGATGATTTGAGCAATTTTCACAAGCGAGATCACACCAAAACCAAGTGCCACTAAACTTAAATAACTTGCACCGATAGGATAAAACTTCTTTGCGACAAACCAATAAAAAAGAGCGAGTGCCGTTGTGATAATGAGATAGGTCATCGTCCGGGTAAAACGCCCGCGCAAATTTGCATGTCTTTTTTCCGTAATCTTTTTTAAAAAGAGTTTATAAAAAAGAAAAGAGAGTGGAAGTAGAATCCATAAGACGGCAAAGGCTTCAAATTGAATGAGTATTTGAATTTTTTCAACAGGTATCCATTGTGCGTGCATTAGTTTGCTCCACTAGAAAAAACGCTGAGAGAATATTTTTTTGCAAGGTCTTCAAAAACTTTTACAGCTCGAACTGAATGTCCGTGTTCATCTATTAAAGGAGAGTAGACCGCAATTCCCATTTTTCCGGGAATTGCTGCGAGAATTCCCCCGCTCACGCCACTCTTTGCCGGAAGTCCGACTGTGTAGGCCCATTTTCCAGCAGTGTCATACATTCCGCAGGTAAACATCAGACTTAAAATATCGCGGGAAGTGTCTGCACTGAGAATTGATTTTTTTGTCAGAGGTTGTATTCCTCCGTTGGCCAGAGTGGCCGCGATGTTTGCCAGATCAACAGTGTTGATCAGAATTGAACATTGTTTGAAGTAGAGATCGAGTGATTCTTCAATATTGTCTCCTTCGATGATGCCAAAATGTTTCAAGAGATGAGCAATCGCGCGATTGCGATGAGCGGTCTTTTTCTCTGATTGAAAAACATTTTCATCAACAGTCACAGGGTGACCGACATAATTTTCAAAAAGAGTGAGAATCTTTTTTAAACGTTCATCAAAAGTTTTTCCGTTGATAAAGCTACTGACGGCGATAGCGCCGGAATTAATCATAGGATTGTAAGGACGATGCGATTGTTCTTCCAGTTCGATGATAGAATTAAACGCATCACCTGTCGGTTCAACTCCCACTTTGCTCAACATGAATTGGCGTCCCAGACTTTCCAGTGCTAACCCGTAAACGAAAGGTTTAGAAGTTGATTGCAATGTAAATTTGTGTTCAATATTTCCCACTTTAAAAACTTCGCCATTATTAGTGACGATCGCAATGGCAAAATCGCGAGGATCTGCTTTAGCGAGTTCGGGAATATAATCAGCCATATGTCCTTCGGTGAGAGGAAGATATTTTTGATAAAGATCTTCAATCGTCGTTTGAAGATCAGAAAAATTTGTTTTCAAATGACGTCCTCAGGTTTTAAGTGACATTCAAAATGTTCATCATAAAGTTCAATTTGAATTGTAGGATGATGAATTTTGAAATTCTTTTTCAGATGACTTGAGATCATCGCAAGCTTTTTATTGTCGAGAGTATTTTTTTTCACAGTCAAATGAGCACTAAGTGCATTTTCCGTCGTACTCATGGCCCAGATATGCAGATCGTGCACATCGCAGACATCTTCGAGCGAACTTAAATATTTTTTTACTTCAGGAAGATCGATCTCTTCAGGAACGGCATCCATCGACAGATTCACTGAATGACGAAGAAGGTCCCATGTCCCATAAATAATCACCAACGAAATGATTAAACTCACAACCGGATCGAGCCAGAACCACGATGTATAAGAAATAATCACGGCGGAAATGACAACTCCAAGTGAGATGAGGGCATCAGCGGCCATGTGCAAATAAGCTCCGCGAATATTGAGATCGTCGTCTTTATCTCTAAAAAAGAGAAGAGCGGTAAGACCATTGATCACAATTCCAATCGCCGCAACAATCATGACTGTTTTTGATTCGATGACGTCAGGGCGGAAAATTCTGTGAACAGCTTCCCAAGTAATAATTCCCACCGCAATCAATAAAAAAACAGCATTGAAGAGAGCGGAAAGAATAGAAGATTTTTTAAGACCAAAAGTATACTTCTCTGTCGGCTTTTTTCCGGCCAGCCAAAAAGCAATCCACGCAACCAAGAGTCCGGCCACGTCACTTAGGTTATGTCCAGCATCGGCCATCAAGGCAAGAGAGTGCGACCAATATCCATAGAAGGCTTCCACACAAACAAAAATAAAATTGAGTCCGACACCAATGGTGAAAGCTTTATTGTAATTTTTAGGAGCGTGATGATGATGGCCGTGGTGATGTTGTCCATGATCATGATTGCATTGAGAAGAGTGATTGTGAGTATGATTGTGCATACTAGAAAGTATACCGCAGGGAAAATAGGCGATAAAGCGAATTAGTCAGAATAAACCAAAATAAAAAATACTCGATAAAAATGTTTTTTTGGTTAACATATCTTTTTCATAAAAAAATTTACAATTTTACTATCTAATTTAGAATAAAATCTAAACGCAAATATTTTTGTCCAGTGAATACTATGAAGAAAAAAATTCTCTTTTCAGTTTTATCCTTATCATCATCCATTCTGATTGCAGCAGAAGCCACCCCAACATTAGAAGAAAGAGTAGATCAACTTGAAACAGCTTCTTATTTCCATTCACTGGAATGGAACGGGCAATTCGAATATCGTTATGATTCGATTCATGACAAAGACGACTCAAGCGGAAATTCTTATTCGCCAATGAGATTAAAAGTTTTACTTGATGCGAGCACTCACGCTGATCCAAAAATTCAATTTTACACTCGCTTTGGTCTGACAAAATTTACAAATGATGTTGTAAACCAATCTCCTTCTAATCCGGATTCTTTCAGTGCGACTCGCGAAGAGAAAGGTGTCGCGATGACATTGGAAAGGGCCTACATAAACTACAACATTTTTAACGATCTCGCGTTGACTGCCGGACGTTTGCCGACGATTGATGGAACACCGACAGATATGTGGGACAATACTTCTCGCCAGGGAACGTATCCGCTTCTTTCTTACGGGGCCATTCTCGATGGTGTGGCCTTAAGTTATAACTGGGGTGCTCTTCCTGAACAATATAAATTGGCGACTCGTTTTATCTACACGCCACTGTACAATACTTCTGAAGATGGTTCTGTATTCGGAAATATTGCCAAGCCGACATACGATGGAGGTCAGGGACCAAATCTCCAGGAGAAAGCGACTCTCTATTCTGTGATGTTGGATTTTTCGACGAAAGCAATTCCAGTCTTCTCTGATTTTTCTTTTATCGCTCAAGGTGTTTTCTCAAAAGATATTCATACAGCTGACACTATTGCGAGAGGGACAGATCTCGGAGCAGTACTCGCCAATCCGGCGTTCGGAGGAACAGGAATTCCGACAGCAAGTGGAGTGAAATTTTTAGGAAGTACGAATAGATGGAACTTTGATTTGTTGATAGCGAATACAACTTTGAGAAATATTGCAGAATCAAATGTATCATTCGGATTTACTTTCCTTCATACATCAATCGAATCGAAAGGTTTTATTGAATCAAATGCAACTGCTATCAATACAGGAGTCACAAACACAGCTGGGGCCGCGGCGGCAGGAGCACTCGCTAAAAAACTTGGTATCGGTAAAGGAATCATGACTGATAGTAATGAAGACGGCGTTGAGGGAAGTATTTTACTTGCGACACTGGTTTACGTGACTCCGTTTACTTCGATTAAAACTCCTTTAGTCGGAGTTGAATATCTTCACGGCTCTCGAGGCGCTCAGTATTTTGGTTTTGCGACAGACAGTCTCACAAACTTCTATGCGACGAGAGGAAATGCTTATCATATTTTCTGGTCTCAACCGCTCACGACAGGAACAAACTTTCGCGTTGGATTTATGAAACAAGATCACGACTACACGAAAGGATATATCGGAGCACCCACTGAATCTCATTTAAAAGAAAACACAGTTTACGGAAATTTCCGTTACACATTTTAATTAATGAGTTCCAGGACGGAAGCATTCGAAGATCACTTTGTAGGCTTCCTGTCTCTCTCTTTGGGTCATGAATGGATTGACCGTTTTCCAGATATTCATTTTGTCTTGTAGAGGAAGATGACAGACACCGACTCCGCTGTTGATGTAACATCCGGGATGATAGGCGAGAGTGAAGTCAGTGATGTGATCACAAACTTTTTTTGCTTCAGCTTTGTCATCAGTGATTTTGCAATTTCCATTGTAGAGACATTCATCGACCAGACCTTTCTGCAGACAAACCATCACAGAATAAATCCACTGCACACCAAGATCCGTAAAAAGATTTTTTTTGATGTTCGCTTCGTATGTTGAGCACGTAGGAAAAGCGAGCTGTGTAAAATAATTCACTCCTACATCAGAGCAGTGATAAGTGTTTTCCATGCAGTGATAAAACCCGCACATCGTATAAGGAAAACACATTTCGCCTCTTGAATATTTAGGAAGTGAAACCACCATGAAGTCATCACGTTTTGATAAACACGATTCAGGCGTTGAACCACAATCGCCAAATCTTTTTTCCAACTTTCCTAAATAGTCGGACTTTAGCTCCGCTTCTAAGTAGTCTTTAGTTCGTTCACCGATATTTGATCCGAGTGCTACTCCCGAAAAAAAATTCAGTCCAATAAAAAGCATTTGGAGAGTGATTAAGTTCTTCATTTTAAAAAGCATAACTTGCTTTCTTAAGGCTTGTCTAATGCTCGTGTATATCTTTATCAAACGTTTGATTAAAAAACCCATTGACTGTATCGATCAGAGGATTATTATGGGGCTATATTAAACAAACGTTTGAAAAAGAATCCCACTAGACAACCAAGGATAAAACAATGAAGAACGCATTAGTTCTACTCCTCCTCGCAAAAGTCACGAGTGTCCACGCTGAAGGACTCACTCTGGGCCAGGCATTGAGCGAGGGAGTGAACAATAACCCACAACTCAAATCAAGTAAGGCGGCACTTGAAGAAGCACGTGCAAAAAAACGCGAGAGCTTTGGTGGATATCTTCCAAAAGTAGATATCGTTGCCAATCACTCATTCGATTTAAAGTATGAAGAGATTCAAATTTCTCCGACATCGGTGTTTGAAAGTACTTATCCAAAAACATCGTACGGTGCTCAAGCGACTTTAAATATCTTTGATGGTTTGAGAACAAGTCACAACTACTCTGCAAGTAAAGCGAATGCAGAGGCTGCAGACTATGAATTGTCTCACACGCTGATGGCAACAGAAAATGCGATTCGTTTGAAGTACTACCAGGCATTGGGCGCTCAAGTTCTTGCGACAGTAGCAGAGAACAACGTGAAGACGTTAACTGATCACTTAAAACGCGCACAGGATTTATTAAAGCAAGGTGAGTTTACAAAAGTAGACGTCCTTAAAGTTCAAGTGCAACTTGAATCAGCGATTCCTGAAAAATATGCGGCCGCAGATACAGCCTATCTCGCTCGCAAATCTCTTGCAGAAGCAATGGGTGTTGACGGTGATACAAGACCATTAACAGATACACTTCCTGTTCCTAAGGAAGAGGTTCTGAAGGGGCTCGACACTAACAATGAGAAATTAGCTCAAGGCCGTCTCGATTTAAAAGCTCTCGAAAAAAGAGTTGAAGCGAGTGACGACGCTTACAAAGCAAGCAAATCAATCTGGATGCCGAAAGTAAATCTTTTCGCCAACTATGAATACTACAACAATCGCGACAACTCTCTGACGAACTCAGACAGTTTCAGAAACGCTTACGGTGTTGGTATTAACTTCGTCTGGAATATTTTTGATGGTGGTTCAAGCTACGCTCGCCAAGAGGGAAGTTACTACCAAAAACTTCAACAAGAAGAGAAAGCAAGAAAAGCCACATTGTCTTCGGAAAACGAAGTGGAGTTCTGGAAGAGACGTTACACAAACAGCTCTGTTCTTTACTCGGCAAAACTTCGCTCTGTTGAAGCCTCAAAAGAAAGTGTTCGTATTTATCAAACAGGTTTAAGAGCGGGAACGCGTACAAACTCAGACCTTCTCGATGCTGAATTGGATTTAGATCGTTCAGAAGCGGGAGTGGTTAAAGCACAAGTCGATGCAGTCGAAGCACTACTCAATTTAGAATTAGCAATGGGAAGGAGAATTTAATATGCCAACTAAAATAAAAAAATTTGCAGCACCAATAATCATCGTACTTGTGGCCCTTGGAGCATTCGTTGCTTACGACAGTTATAAACACGTAAGCACAGACAACGCTCAGGTCGCAGCACACTTTTTGATGTTATCATCTCGTGTAAACGGAACGATCACTCAAGTGTTTGTTGAAGACCACCAAAAAGTAAAAGCAGGAGACATCCTTGCTCAAATCGACACAAGCGATTACTCAAACGCAAAAACAGCAGCAGTGGCCCAAGTGTCTTCACTTGAAGCGCGCGTGAACGAAGCAAAAACAAATTACTCTCGTGCAGACCAACTTTATAAGACACAAGCGATCTCAAAAGAAAGATACGACAAAGCAAGCGCTGATTTAAAAGATCTTGAAGCGAAATTAAAAGCAGCGAAGTCTCAGGCAGAACAAGCAGGTCTTAACGAATCTTATACGAGAATTGTGGCACCAACAGACGGGATTATTGCGAAGAAGGCAGTTGAGCCAGGACAATTCGTTCCGGTAGGACAACCTCTTTTTGGTTTCGTTGCTGAAAACAAAAGATGGGTTCTTGCAAACTTAAAAGAAACAGAACTTAAAGATGTGCGTCTTGGACAAAAAGTAAAAATTGAAGTTGATGCAGTTTCTGGAAAAGATTACGAAGGAAAAGTAGTGAGTATTTCACCAAGTACTGGTGCAGTTTTCTCGCTTCTTCCACCAGACAATGCAACAGGGAACTTTACTAAAGTTGTTCAACGTATTCCGGTGAAAATTGAATTAGAAAATTTAACAGATAAAGACGTTGATCTACTTCAACTGGGATTGTCTGCAATCGTTTCAATTCAAGTGCACTAATTAATTAATAAAAAAAGGCGAATTTATGCGCTCAAAATTAATTGTCCTTACTGCCGTACTCGCATCTCTTTTAGAGATTATCGATACGTCGATCGTAAACGTGGCGATCCCATCAATGATGGGAAACCTCGGTGCGACGATCGACGAGATCAGCTGGGTTGTTACGGGATACATTATTGCCAACGCAATTGTCCTTCCGATTTCCAGCTGGCTATCGGCGCAGTTCGGACGAAAACTTTATTACACAACATGTATTATTCTCTTCACCGCCGCTTCTGTAGCGTGTGGTCTCTCAACTAGTTTGGGAATGTTGGTCTTCTTCAGAATTATCCAGGGTCTTGCAGGAGGAGCACTTCTTCCGACATCGCAAGCTCTTATCTTTGAATCGTTCCCGAAAGAAAAAGCGGGAATCGCCAGCGCTATCTACGGGATGAGCGTAATGGTTGGGCCAACAGTTGGTCCGGTTCTCGGTGGATATCTGACAGACCACTTCGGTTGGAGAATGATTTTCAACATCAACCTTCCCATTGGTATCATCGTTGCCATCCTTTCATTCTTACTCGTTGAAGACGTAGGATTTGATCCGGAGGCAAAACAAACGAAAGAAGAGTTGAAAGCAAAAAGACAAAGTCAGCGTACGCCAATCGATGTATGGGGACTTGTGTTTCTTGTGGCCGGAATCGGATGTCTGCAATTTGTCTTGGAACGCGGACAAGCTGATGACTGGTTTGATTCACAACTCATTTTAGCTTGTACGGTTATCGCCATCACTTCAATCATCGGATTAATCTGGTGGGAACTTCGTACAGATCACCCGATTCTTGTTCTTCGTCACTTTAAGAATGCAACCTTTACTGGTGGAGTTCTTTTGATGAGCGGAGTAGGTGTTGTTCTCTACGGTCTAATTTTTATCATTCCGGTTTTTGTTTCAAGCATTCAAGGTTTAACAGCGACCCAGACAGGAGCGCTCTTTATTCCAGGAGCTCTCTGCGCGGCCGCATTGATGCCGGGGATTGGGGCAAGTATGAAAAAAACTGATCCACGTCTCCTGATCGGAATAGGTGTAACTCTTTTAAGTGCCGCTGCTGTTTTTATTTCTCACTTCGATGCTCAGACATCGGTTGCAGGAATGTTCTGGCCGCTGCTTTTTAGAGGAGCTGCGCTCGCATTCTTATTCGTACCGATCAACACAATCGTTCTTTCGCAGTTCAACGGAAATGAAATCGGACAAGCGGCGGGATTACTCAATTTGTGTCGTCAGCTCGGAGGAAGTGTGGGGATCGCTCTCATTTCAACTTTCTTCCAGCGTTACCAGGTTTACTCATACCACGCGCTTTCTTCTCACGTGACTTTGCTTGATCATCAAGCGTGGCAAGTGGCTCATCAAATCCAGGGAGCAATGCACGCGAAAATGGCCGATGTCGTGGGAATGGGAACAAGTATTCTCGATTCAGTAAAAATGATGACGGGAATGGCGAAACGTGAAGCCTTCGTTATCGGATACCAGAAAATCGTTCGTGTTATTGCTTACGGATATCTGCTTTCGCTTTTACCACTTCTTCTTTTAAAGAAAAAAGAAGGAGCAATGGCACCAGTTATGGATTCACACTAAGACTAAAGGAATAGGGATTATATGGCGGCGGAAAAATTAGCGAAGAAATTAGGAAGACCAACAGAAGTAGATAAAGAAAAAATTATCGAAGTAGCAAGAACACTTTTTGCTGAACATGGTTATGAGGCCGCCAGTACCCGCATGATTGCTCAACAAGCAGGATGTAACGTGGCCATGATTGGTTACTACTTTGGAAACAAAGAAGGACTTTTGAACCACATCGTAGACACATATTTTAAAGAAATGACTAAACTCTATTCGAACTTCAATGAGCCTTCATCAGAAGATTTATCTGGAGAGTTTCCGGAGTTCAGTGATCCCGAAATCAGACAATTTTGCAAAGCGCTCATTGAGTATGGGCGCTATGCTTTTTCCCATCGTAAAATTCACCAGATCATTATTCGCGATGCTATGTCTGGTGGTAATTTGTTAATCAATGCTCTCGCAAAAAATGAAAACGGAGTTGTTCCGCTCATTCAAAAAAGACTTCGCTACTTTGTAGAAAAGAAAAAACTTCCAGCAGACCTCGACATCCAGGTTACAGGAATGTCACTAAGTAGCCCGGTGATTAACTCTTGCATTTCGACTATCTGTCTAATGAAAATTCACAACTTCGAGAGTATTGATGATGCTTTTTTTCGTCGCCTTTACGTGCATCACATGAGAAGTTTATTTCAATTATATAAAAACTAATTTTTGTTTTTTAGGATCTCTATGAATTCTGGATTGGGAAAATATACTCTAACGTTATCTCTTGTTCTTTTTTTAGCTTCTTGTTCGACTACGAAACCGAAATACGCTGAGACAAATGATTTGTATTGGAGTGAAATGGTGAATGATTCGCTTGCAACTAAAACCCCGCTGCTTTCGATCTTAAAAAAAGAAAATCCTCATCTCTATCTGCAAATTGAAAAAGATTCAAAAGACTCTCATCTTTTAGGTTTTTGGGGGAAAAGTCTGAACTTTGATTCGGGAGCAAAAAAGCAAATCGTTGCCGATTCAATTATCAGCGATCTTCATCACAAATTTAAAACAGACACAGACAATAAAATTGTCCACGCGGGAATCACTCACACATATGGATATCTTTTCAGTGTGCTCAACACGCCTTATGGATACAAACGCAGAAGATGGGTAGATCCGACTTTGAATTACGCTTTCGCACTTTCTGGAAATAGCCTATCGCCGGAAACGATGGAGGGAGGACTGCTCTCAAACGTAACGTACTTTGCAGGAACGATCGCCTTTAAAGAAGAAGGCGCGCGCGAAGCTCTTAAAACACTCACAAATGTCTCTAATGAAGTGCTGAACTTCGATTACAACAAATTGAACACAGAGACTGTTGAAGAAGAAATCACCAGCAATTCATCGGGAGACGTGCTTAGAACTACGCTCGTAAAATTTCCTTTTAAACGCGAAGAAGAAGAGAACGATTACTGGTTGATTTATACAATCTACACTCCAAAAGCTCATAAAGAAGTTTTAATTACGGCCTTTCCCATTAAGAAAGACGCTTACAAAAAGATCATCGATCAAGAAAGTTTAGGGCCCAATCGCCCTGTAGTAGTTAGGTATAATGCCTACTTAGAAGGACAGATGGATCAGAATCTTACAGGGACCAAGAAACTTCATTAAGATCTTGTAAGGAAGCAAAAAAAAGTAGACAGACCTTACCCGAATCATTATTTTTCCTAATACCAACCATTAGTGAGGCTTTATGAAATCAATGATCGTAACTGCACTTTTTGCTCTTTTATCTTTTGGCGTTCTCGCAGACACTCTTAACCCAGCCTCTCTTCCAGACTGTAAAGATCTAAGAGGAAACGTTCTTTCAGGAACTGTTGATCAACTTAGAGTTGTGATGAAATCAAACGCTAATCGTCCTCAAGTAATGGTAACAGGAGTTGTTTCACAAATCCTTCCAGAAGATCACGACGGACTACCACACCAAAAATACACGCTAACTGTTGGCGGACAAATTAAACTTCTTATCGTAAGCAACCTGGACTTCGGTCGCGTTCCTCTTCAAGTAGGACAGACACAAACGGTTTGTGGAGAATACAAAAAAGTTGGTCAAGGGATGATTCACTGGACACACTTTGATCCACACGGTGGACACCCAGATGGATTCACAATCCTTGGTGGAAAACTTTACGGCGATAAAGAAACACCTATTAACTAATATTTCAAAACTGTTTAACGGTTGGCCGTTAACAGTTCACCGATAACAGTGAACCGTTAACCGCTAACCGTTTTTACTTTTCTACCGCAACAGTCACCGAAGCTTTCTTTTTATCATTCAACAAATCCAAATCAATCTTCGTAAATCTTTTTTTCTCTTCAATCTTATAAACACCACGAGCGGCCTTCGTAAAATTCAAAACAGCACCGTCAGCTTTGATGCTTTCAATTGTTGTGTTTTTAAAATCCTGATAAGGGCCGCTGTGTTCTGATTTTTCACCGTAGATGTAGAGCACGTTCTGATCGAGCATCAAACAAACTTTTTCCGGTTTAAAATGAGTCGGGCAATGTGCGCCTGCCATAGCGCTGGAAATAAGAAGAGAAAGACCAAGCATTTTTTTGAACATAAAAGATCTCCAAAAATTTTTTATTGTAATACCTATGATTATACCAGAAAATAAATGAATGGATATTTTACACACGCTGATTGATTACATTCTCCATTTTGAAGTTCATTTAGATTTTGTGATCACTCACTATCATTCATGGACCTACTTAATTCTTTTCATCATTATCTTCGCAGAGACGGGGTTGGTTGTGTTGCCATTTCTTCCGGGAGATTCGCTGTTGTTTGCGATTGGTGCATTCGCTGCCCGCGGTTCATTTGATTTCTGGTCGATCAGTTTTACTTTATTTGCAGCTGCCGTTCTCGGCGATTCAGTTAATTACTCGGCCGGAAAATATATCGGCCCTCGCGTTTTTGCGAGCGAGGGAAGCAAACTCTTTGATAAAAAACATTTGGATAAGGCCCAGGCTTTTTATGAAAAGCACGGAGCAAAAACAATTATTCTCGCGCGCTTTATTCCAATCGTCCGCACATTCGCTCCTTTTGTCGCCGGTATCGGACATATGACGTACAAGAAATTTATGTCATACAATGTTCTCGGTGGTGCTCTTTGGGTTTTTGCTTTTATTCCATTGGGGTATTTCTTTGGAAATCTTCAATCGGTTCAAAGCAATTTCAAATTAGTGATGCTCGCGATTATCGTCATTTCAGTTTTACCTGGAGTAATCGAATTTTATCGCGAGCACAAAAAAGCTTAGTACAATCCTTCTTCAATCGGCATAAATTCAGAACGATTAAAAAGATCGTGCATGAATTGTTTTACGTTATCCTGTCCGTAAGTATCAAACGGAGTGACAACATAGTTGAAAGCGAGTGGGCCGCCCATCGCAGTCATAATCGATCTCACCATTTCATTTTGCACGGCCTTTGATCCTTCGATGTCGGTACTTTGATTGAAGACGCCGTAGAAATTAAATCCAGTTTTTGTACTCATTGCTCCTGCGAGTGCAGAAGTGTGAACGAGTGTTCCTGTTTTTGCGACGAAGGCATTTTTATAATCTGCCGGGAAGATGCGGTTGCTGAATGTTCCCGCATCACTTCCTGGAACGGCCATGATGTCTTCAATAGTTTTTCCCTTATTCTCACTCGTCTCTTTGAGCGATTGAATAAGACTTAGCATAGAAGAACAAGTCGCAAAATTATCATAGCGAACCTGGTTGTTCATTGTCGGAAGTCCACTTCCCGTCCAGAAGTGAATTGTATCTGTCGTGAGACTGAAACGATCGAGCATATAATCCGTAAATTCTTTTTCTCCACCTAATTGAAGAAAGATCGTGTGAGCAACATAGTTGTTGGATTCGACATTCATTTCTTTTAAGTATTTTGAGAGCGGTGGAGAAGAGAGAGTGAGTGTGCGAGCAGTGGGATCATTTTCGTAAGGATTTTTTTCAACATACTTTACATCTTTAATTTCGAAAGTGACTGAGCTTCTCATGCGCGAAGGTTTGTTGATGTTTGCGATACGAGTGTATTCCGCTTTTTGTCCGGCACTCCACGATTGCGTATTGAAATAGCTCTGAAGATTTTTTGTGATCGTCGCCGTTGTGATTGTCGGATAATCTTCAACGTGTCCTTCGGCACCAGGGAATACAATAAAATTTTTATCGAAAGTGATTGTCTGAAATTTTGTGTAACCGAGATCGTTTAATTGCGAGAGAAGAAAAAAGATTTTTTCATTTCCCATAAACGGATCATAGCTTCCGGAGATGTGAAGATTGTTGTCTTTGATTGTGAGTTTTGTTTTGTATTGAAAATTGATTCCTAAAGTTTCGAGCGCCCACAAACTCGTCACAAGTTTTGAAACAGAAGCGAGACGAACTTTGATATCGATGTTCATTCCATTGATCCTTCCAAGTTCATCTGTATAACAGTAGGCCTGATCCTGGGCCGGCAATTTTTTAGCGGCGATGAGCGCATTCCAATCGGCATCCGTTTTTTCTGAAGAAAAGACCGCTCCTGAAATGAGCGATAAACAAACCAGCAAACCAAACATCCCTTTCATAAATTCACCTCTTACTTTTGATTTGAATTCGAACACTGAGATGTACAACTTTGAAAAGGGATTCGTCTAAGAGCTAATTTCTATGAATCGGGGCCATTTTGTCCCTTGGGCCTGGTAAGGAAAACGAAAAACTTACAAGTGAATACTTTCGTTTGCGAAAGTTTACGGAGGGGCATAACCTAAAATTCACTAGATTTTCATTTAATGAGGGGGACACATGAAATTTTTAATGCCCGTAACGCTAGCGGCAATTTTTCTCATCGTAGGATGTAATCGTCTTGATGGACAATTGAACATTACTAAAGATCTTAAATTGGAAAACTCAAAAGGGGACACTCACGTTCTAAGAGTGGGAACGTACACTGCTGATTTGAGCCAATCAACTTTCGGAAAGAAAATCATTCTTCGTCTTAACAATGACAACGACGAAAAATTTAATTTCTCAATTCCAAAAGACAATATTCCAAGCAACGGGACATTCAAATTTTCTGCTGCTCAAATTGGACAAAAAGTAGATCTTTCTGGAACTGTTGCGACAACATCAACAGATTCTCCAACGAGAGATTCAGTTCAACAATGTACATACACTGAACCGTACACTGTATGCCAAGCTGGACCAAGAGGACCAATCTGTTCGACTTACCAAAGAACAGTTTACGGAACTCAATGGACAAGATCATTTGATAGAACAACTCACCAAGACATTCACATGTCGATTGCAGCTGCAGGTTCAACTGATGAATCAGCTTGGTTCCAAGGCGATGCAACTTGGGTACAAAACATTATTGTAAGCCAAATGCCTTGTAGATAATTTTAAGAATTTATTTGGGGGCCAGTGACCACGCTGGCCCTTTTTCTGTGCCACCGAGTTCCCAGTTTTCGACAATTTGATCCAGAATTTCTTCACTCGTTAAGTAATCACCTAAATCTTCCAATACTTCGTCAGCGTTGCTCGTTAACAGAACATTGCTCCAATAATGCGTGCGTGTTTCCTCATCCTTCGTAGACTCAATCACAAGATTGTAAGGAACGAGATTTCCTTTTTTGATTTCAATCATCGTCTGATTTCCAAGACGATTAAATTTATCACCGAGAAGCAATGCGGGATCAGTCATCTCGATTTTTTCGAGAGCAATTTGAAAATGGAGGTTTCTGTATTCGGTTTCGAATTTCATGATAAAATCATTCTATCAGAAAAAGGGGGGATTGTGGAAGAAACTCAAAACTACTGGCGCAAATGCGGAAGCTGTAAAAAAGAAATTGGTTTCAATACCATTTATCAAGTTTGCAACGTGAGTACGTGCAAGAAGTCAGTCTTTTGTTCAGTGAATTGCTGGAACCTCCACAACGAAATCATGGGTCACAAAAGTGCGTGGGCCGAAGAAATGCGCTCTCCTAAAAAAGAAAATTTCATCGCAGATCAAGAAGCTGCCCCAAGACGAATCATCGTTGCTCACAAGCCAGCAATGGGAGCGGTCAGCGATGAAGTGAACGAGGATATTCTTATCGTCGCTTCAAAGCTCAAAGCGTATATTAAAGACAAACATGATATGAACACTTCTGCCAACGTCATGGAAATTCTCTCTCATCAAGTGAGAAGACTCACTGATCGCGCAGTGGAAAAGGCGAGAGCAGAGGGAAGAAAAACGGTAATGGACAGGGACTATGAGTGATCAATTTGAAAAATGCCGTGAGCTCGGAAACTGTTTTGAATTCATGCCCGACAGCGATGGCAAACATTTTCAAAGTGAACTTCCAAAACTTTTTTTAAAACACGAAATAAAAGACAGTGTGACTTTTTTCGGAGGAACTTTTAATCCTTTTCACGAAGGGCATCGTGCATGTCTTGATCTTTGTCCGGAAAAAAATATTCTGATCATTCCCGATCGCAATCCTTATAAAAAAACACCGATACAAGAAGGAGCTTATGATGAAGCTCTCGCGCTCGCTAAAATTTTAGAGAAAACTCCATATTCCATCTATCCTGGATTCCTGGCGAAGAAAGAAGGAAATCCAACAGCGCACTGGCTTCCAAGAGTGAAAATTGCTGAAAAAAATTTTCTGATGGGTGATGATTCTTTCATGAATCTTTTGTTATGGAATGAACCGGCCACATTACTTCGTGCTCTCACAAAACTTTATATTGTTCCTCGCGATCATGATCGCAGTCTTTACGCCGATCAAAGTGAAAAACTAAAAGCGCTCAATCCAAAATTGCAGATTATTATTTTACCGGATCATCCTCACAAAACGTTGTCTTCAACGAAACTTCGTTCATTTTAATTAAAAAAAAACCGACTGGAACAATTGGGTGACAAACTGTTGCCGGAAAAATAGACAAAAAAAAAGGCCGGAAATAATCCGGCCTTTGTTTGAAATGCGTTTCGTGGAAGAGAAGTAGAAACTACTTAACTTTCCAGTAGTATTCCGTTACCAACTGTCCTTCGTATTCGAATGGGATGTCAGACGGAAGTGGAAGGTCAACAACCTTAGCTGCTTTACCTTCTAGAGAGTAACAAGCTGGAACAGACGGAAGTCTTGGAGTTGCCTGAGCTTGTGTATAGTTAAGTGAACCGTATCCTCTATCAGATAGAGTGATCACGTCACCTTTTTGGATTGTGTATCCAGCAACGTTTACTTTTTTCCCGTTAACTAGAACTAGACCGTGAGAAACCATTTGGTTTGCAGCTGGCATAGATGGTGCCCAGTTAAGACGGAAAACTACGTTCGCTAATCTTCTTTCAAGAGTGATAAGAAGAGTTTCCATCCACGCGCGAGACTTATCTTTTTTAGCTTTCTTTACGTAGTTAACAAGTTGTCCTTCGCGAAGACCGTAGTGATATCTTAGTTTTTGCTTTTCTTTCATACGAACAGCAAAGTCAGAAATTTTCTTTCTTTTGTTACCGTGTTGACCTGGACCGTATGGTCTTCTTTCTAGAGCTCCAGCTTTTCCAAGACCTGGAATTTCAATTCCTAGTGATCTTTGGATTTTAAAACGGCTTCTACCTGTAGTACTTCTTGCCATGCGAACATTCCCCTAATTATTTAACAATTAACAACTTTTAGCTTTTTGGAGCTGTAATATAAAAAAATACGTCCGTTAGTAATACTTGGTGCCTGAGCTGATGTCAATTTCATTTTAAAAAAGCACCTTAAATTTCTTTAGGATGCCCGCTGACATACTGAAGATAGCTTCCCAGCAGCTCCATCGTGACTTTCCCTGGGTGTCCGTTTCCGATTACCTGATTTTCGATTTGGGTCACGGGAACAATATTTCTCGTCGTGCTCGTAATGAAACATTCGTCGGCCGCGAGGAAGTTATCAGGGATGAGTGTCGCTTCCTTGATAACAATGTTTTTATGCGTTGCCGCCATTTCAAATAAAGTTTTGCGAGTGAGACCTTCGAGCACGCCGTCTTTTAAACTTGGAGTATAGATAGTTCCGTTTTTCACCAACCAGATATTGCTCGTACTTCCTTCGGTGACGTGTCCGTCGGTGTTGACCATAATGGCGTCGAAAACTCCGCGCTCCAGCGCTGTCTTATTGGCCAGAATATTTTCCTGATAGTTGCCGGACTTCGCCAGCGATCCGCGGTCGAGTCCCTTTTTTTGATAGAAGATCATCGAGAGACCTTTTTCGTACCACCAATCGGGGTTCGGCAAGATTGCTTTTGTTATAATGATTAAATTATTCGGGCCCGCCAATTCCGGATTAAGTCCCAGATCGCTGTTTGTTCCGCGAGTGAGAACGATTCGCAGAGAAATATTTTCGTGAGGAGAAGCGTGAATGGTTTTTTCAATGGCCGCTAAAATTTCCGCGCGAGTAAGAGTGGGAATGAGTTCGATTTTTTGGGCCGAACTAAAAAGGCGATCGAGGTGCAATCCAATTCGGAAAGGATGGCGATGAAAAGTTCTTGTCGCTTCGTAAACGGAATCGCCATAGAGAAATCCGCGATCAAAAACGGAGATCTTCGCTGTTTCTTCATCAAATAGTTCACCGTTAATGTTAATCAAGAATTTGTTCATGTAGGTAAAATAGTGAATCTGGTCGTCAAAATCAATGACTTAATTGTTTGACGAGGCCTTTCACTTAAAGAGATAATTTTTGCATGAAATACTTGGTTTTATTTATCAGTTTGCTCATTGGTCAGGCCTTTGCGGCAGATACTGTTCGCCTTCAAGATGCGACAGATTTTGTGGCGACAGGGGTGACGAGTACGTCATTTTCTCTCTACACAGATAGTCCAAGCGGAGACGCGACGGCCGATACTGCGCCGGCGAGAGTTTATTTACCGCTTACCAATACAGGAATGGCCATTGCAGATCACGATAAGTACTTTGCACTAGGGGCAGGAACGCTTCGCCTTTTTGATGTAAGCAATACATCCGGCGACCTCGTTTATGTTCCACTGACGATTTCTACGCCAAATACAATGTACCTTTACGTTGCCGCGAAACTTTCGACGGGAACGGGCTATAAAATTATTCAGCAGTATTCTACGAATTCTGTCACCGGAAATATCGATATTTCGGATTTTGGTCTTCTGCCAAAAAAAATCTGTGATCAATATGCTTCGGATTGCGCTTCTGTCCTTCCTGCAGCTACAGCATCGTCGAAAGTTACTTTTATGCTTTATTATTTTCTCTCGCCGACGAGCGGGCTTCCTTTGGGAGATACAGTTGATCCAACAGCGACAACGGGAGGGATTTTCGTAGAAATGCCGATGAGCAATCGCGTTTATCAAGCGACTGAACTGAAAACTTATATTACGGCGACGAAAAAAGGGGATGGCAGAGCGGTTCTTACTTATACGGGCGATGCTTCTATTCTCGACTTTAAAAAAGTCATCGTTTTCAAACATACATCAGCACCGGCAACGGATAATTTACCTATTGGTGATTATACGGGATCAATTGTGAATACTGATTTCCCTGCGGTTCAGTCTAGCGACATCACTGTCAGCGGATTGCAAAACCAAACGCCATATATTTTTTCAGTGGCCTTCCAAGATAAGTTTGGATTTGCTACAACGCTATCTGCAGATATCTCTGTCACTCCGATTCAAATCGAAGAGCTTTTAAAGAAGCAGGCCTGTTATATTTTGACGGCCGGATTTGGAGAAGAGCATTATATTACAAACTATTTTAGAAGTTATCGCGATCATGTTTTGGCCCATTCGTGGCTAGGACGCAAATTCATTCATCTTTACTATGGAACGGCTCCTCACTATGCCCTTATTATTTATAAGAGCGAAAAACTCCGTTTTATGGTAAGAATGTTCGCTTATGGTCTCTATTTTATCTTTAATTACGGATGGGTAGTGCTCATATTCTTTGGTTCTTGTTTTTTTCTTAACTTTTTAAGGAAAAATAAAATTTTATTACAGAATAATCGTTTATAATTCTAGTGAATGAGACCTCTTAGGTCGTTAATAATTAGGAATGACAATGCTCGATAAGAAGAATTTAACCGTACTCATCGTGGACGACGAGCCAGATATTTTAGAATTGATGGAAGAGGAATTTAAGTATTGTGGATATAATACGATTACTGCTATCTGCGGAAACGATGCGATCAAAATTCTCGACTCACAAAAAATAGACATCGTAGTATCTGACTATAAAATGCCAAATGGAAACGGTATGGCCGTGCTTTCACACGTCAATAAAATGAAAGAGCGTCCGATTTTCTTTTTCGTTTCAGGGCAAGCTGATGTGAGTGTGGAAGATGCGTTAAGAGCAGGAGCAAAGAAGTTCTTCTCGAAGCCATTTGATCTCGATGAACTCATCAAAGACATTGAAAGCGATATCGCTGTTTAATAACAAGGCCCTCTTTTGAGGGCCTTTCTTTTTATTTTTTTGGTTTCTGCTTATAATTTTAAAACTTGTTCTAATTCACCGTTGTTCATCATTTCTGTGATGATGTCGTTTCCACCAACCAATTGTCCTTTTACGTAAAGCTGAGGGTATGTCGGCCAGTTAGAGTATTGTTTTAGGCCTTCTCTGATGTCCATATCTGAAAGGATATTGAAAGTGTTGTAGCTTACAGAGAAGTGGTTAAGAATTCTCACAACGTTTGCTGAGAATCCACACTGAGGCATATCTGGTGTTCCTTTCATGAAAAGCATGATTGGGCCAGAGTTCACAAGCGCCTCAAGGCGTGCTTTTAGATCCAGGTTTTTATTTGTTTCTTCAATAGCGTGTCCGCCGACAACTTGAAATGGGTTGCTCATATTTTCTCCTATTAACGATTAATTTTTATTCCACGTTTTTCAGCATCTTCAAAACTCATCGTTTTTAGCTGAACAGCGTGGATATCTGTTTTTAAACTTTCTTTTAAAAGATTCATCACCAGTTGGTGCTGCTGAATCAACATTTTCCCTTTGAAGTGATCGCTCACAATCAAAAGATCCAGGTGATCACGCGTTCCTGTCATGTCCTGAACTTCAACATAAGCATCGCTCAATCCATTTTTAATAATATTTTTTACGTTTTCAAATTCCATAAAGGATCCTGTTTATAGTTTAGGGGCAACAGCAAAAAAGCTGGTGATCAAAGTAAGTGTTCTAAGAACAAAAGCGCTCCAGCCGAAAATTCTGTGGCGCAAACGATATTGATTTTGTCCTGCTAATAATTTTCTTCCAGAGAAGATGAGAAGGAAATAGAAAATCACAGTAGTTACTGCGAATGAAACGTGAATGTTGAGTAACATCGGATTTACAGCAGCTTTCACTGCTTTTTCTACCGCTTTGCGATTAAGTTCAATTTGCAGAATGAGAATAATGTCCCACGTGAGTACAGTAATCATTGTCGGAACATGTATCTTTCTCTTTTTTCGTTTAGCAATTCCAAAAACCATCAAGGCGTAAATACAAAATGATTGAATTTGGAAAAGAGCAGCACTGGTCATGATTTAATCCTGAAAAATAAAATCCACAATAAAGGAAAAAACTAATTTCATCAATATTCTAATGCTAATCGTTTGTGATAAAACCTAGGGAAAATCAATTAAGTCTCTAAAAAGTGAAAAAGGAAGAATCATGAGTCAAAATCTCCCAAACCGTTTGGGGAAGTGGGCCGTTATTGATGTTGAAACATCGGGAGCAGATCCAAGCTTCGATCAAGTCATCGACGTCGGTTTTCTTTTGTATGAAGGAACAACTCTTGTTCAAAAATACACATCACTTGTTCAATACCCTGGCGAGCTTTCAAACTTCATTCAAAAGCTCACGGGAATAACAGATAAAATGCTCTCGAAGGCCCCGACATGGAGAGAAGTTGAAGGACAGTTTCAAGAGTTGCTTTACGGTGTGAAGCTTATTGCTCACAACGCCGACTTTGAAGAAGGATTTTTAAAACGTTCATTCGATAAAATTGACGATGGGACTGAGCGCGAATCCTATCACGATACACTTTTGTTTTTGGGATTGTTGTTTCCGGAATATTCCTCTCTCAAGCTCGAACATTTTATTCAGGACTGGGGAATTGCCGAAACGGAAATTCACCGCGGGTTTGAAGACGCGCGCGATCTTTTAAAAGTTGTTCTTGTCGCGAGTGCGCTTACTCGCCTGGATAAAGGGTATTATCAATTTATCAAATTGCAGTTGCTGGAAAAGAAATCAATCTCAGAAGATTTTTGGCTTGCGAATTTTCTGCATCTTTCTGATGAAGAATTAAAAACGCTTGCAGCAAGTATTGATTTCGATCTCGACACTTGTGTAGCGACGGCGAAAGCGAAAATCTGGCCGACTCGTTTTCCGGAAATTCAGCCACCGAAAAAAAATGTGAAGAATTTTTCGCTGGAATTTTCCGGACAAAATATTAAAAATATTTTTGGTGATGAAGAAAAAATCCGCACAATGTTTCCTGGTTATAGAAAACGTCAGGCACAAATTGATCTCGCTGTTAAGGCCGGTCAATCTTTTAAAAATAATATTCATAGTTTGATTCAAGCGCCTACCGGAACCGGAAAGACGTTTGGTTATCTGATTCCTTCAGTGCTTTTTTCACTGGAAGAAAAGAAGCAGGTTCTCGTGGCAACGGGAACGAAAACGCTGCAACACCAGGCCTTCAACAAAGACGTCCCTCAGGTGCGTGAGTTTTTAGGTTTAAATGAAGACGAAATCAAAATTAAATTATTAGTGGGATCGAACAACCACTTGTGTGAGGCCCTCTTCAGACAGGAAGAAGGTGAGAATACGTTGATGGGATTCTCTCAGGATTTTTCTGAGCTCTTCACATCGATGTATCTCGAGTGCATTTTCTTTTTCAATGCCCGCTTAAAGAGCAACGATAAAATTTTGCGCGACGATTTGCCTTACGTTCTGAAAAAGAAAGTTGAGCCTATCGGGCGCCGAGAAAAAGAAATCGCCGTTGATTTTAGATCGTGTTCTGGGCCTAGTTGTCCGTTCAAAAATAATTGCAGTTACATCTCAGGACTTCGCGAAGCGAAGGAGGCCAATGTCATTATTGGAAACCATTCGCTCATGTTCAGCTGGCCGAAAGGGATGCCACGTCCACTAAATATCGTGGTAGATGAGGCCCATAAAATTGAAGATGAAGCGACGAAAGCATTCTCGCTGGAAATTGAGCAAGTGGGATTTGAAGCTTTTGTGACAAGCTTGCAACATTTGCAAGGGGTGGGATCGCTCTTTTATTTGCTTGCTCAAAATGAAACAGAAGAAGGTGAATCGAGTGAAGTGATTCGACTTCTGCGTGAAGAGACACTTAAAACTCATCAGATGCTCACGGATCATTTAGCGCCGATGCGCGAGTTGATTGAAATGTATTTTAAGCGCATGCCGAAATATACGGAGAGTTTCTGGAATGAACTTCCGATGTTGAATCGTACGACTCACACTGAAGCGAATGCTCAGGCGATTTTAAATCATCTCGAGAGCGTGCATTTTATTCTTCAGACTTATATCAATCATTTCATTCCGTACACGGGACGTTTCGACGTTAAGAATTTGAAATCGGAAAATGAAGTGATTGCGTTCACGCGTTTTGAATCGTTCTTCTCGCAACTCACAGACTATGTGACTTGTTTTGATAAGCTTATCGTTCCTGCGGAAAACTATTGCCGGTCGATGAAATTTTTAGAGAGCGCTGGTTATCTATTTTCTTCTTCGCCGATTGATGTCGGAAGAATTGTAAAAGAGCAATTGTTGCAAACTTCTGCTTCGGTCATTTTTACTTCAGCGACGCTTGCAAATGGTACAGGTGATACGGGAGCGCGTGGAATTGAATGGGCGACGGGTTATACTTATCTCGAGCCGGAAAAACGTTTTAAGAGCGGAACCTATTTGCCGTTCACGTATGATTATAAAAAGATGACGAAGATCTTTTTGTGCGACGATGGGCCTTCGCTTTATCAAGCGAACTTTGTTGAACACAATCTTGCGAAGATTAAACCGCTCATTCGCAAACTCAATGGGAAAACGTTATTGCTGTTTTCAGCGAAGACTCGTTTTGAAATTGCCCGCGAAATTTTACTCAAAGAATTCGAAGGACAGATTCCACTTTTCATTCAGGGAATGGGAACGAATGTCGTCGAAGATTACAAGCGCTCTTCATCGGGAATCTTACTCGGAATGGAATCATTCGGAGAGGGGATTGATATTCCGGGAGATGCTTTGCAATTTATTTTTATCGATAAGATTCCTGATTTGAGAATGGATCTCGTGATTAACGAGCGCCGCGATTTTTATGAAGCGGAACTTGGAAATGAATTCACGGATTATTATCTCGCGCACAGAACGCGTTCACTTCATCAAAAGCTCGGGCGCCTTTTAAGAACTGAACAGGATTATGGCGGAGTCATTATCGTCGATAATCGCGTGAAGAGCTGGAAAGGAAAGACGATGGAGAAGATGGTGAAGTTGATGGAGCCGTATTCGCTCTTGCGTGCGCCGATTGAAGAAGCTTGTCACGAGATTGAAGAGTTTATTCTTTCGGGTGCAAAAGACGCATCTACTCTTTCTCAGTAAGGTCATTGAGATATTTAATCTGGATTTTTGTCCCATCATCAGTGCGGATCATATAAGGAATCGCTCCGTGCTGAGAGAGAAAAATCTTGATGTGTTGCGGATCTTTCGCGGCCTTGAAATCTGTCGCTTCATCGAACATTTTATATTGAGTGGCCTGAACGTTCTGGCCGTCGATATTCATTTTTTCCGCTGTTAAACTCGCGCGCTCCAAAATGATATTTTTAAATTTTGGAACTTCTTTGTATTCCCATTGATTGTAACCAACCAGAATGTTGAAAGCGTTTTTTCCACTGGCATCGAATTTTTTTGAACGAAGAAAAAGCATCGAACTCGCCGCTGTCGGAGTCGTTATGTGATACTTCGGAGCTGTCGCGATTTCGTCTACATGTTCTTCACCTTTTGAGTTGATGAATTTGTAGAGCAGGTGATTGCGTTTTGAATTGTATTCGTAAATTTCGCGAGTCGTTTCCTTTCCCATAATTTTTTCAATGGCCACAAAGGTCGGAATGTAATCTTTGTTGACGATGTACTCGACGTGTAAATTGAGAATTTCACCGGTTGTGACTTTGACGACCGCTTCTGAAACATAGTGGTAACTTTGCTCTTTTTTATCGCGATAGACCTCAAAAACTTCCTCGGCATACGAGTTTTCGTTGCGGTAATAATTAAAAGCGCCACGATAAATTTTATCTTCTCTACGATATGTCTTGCTCGTCCATGTTTGCATAGATTTTATTCTAATGGCGTTTGGGAAAACTTGAAAGCCTAAGATATTGGATTATAATGGTCGCCTAATACACTGTTTTTAACCAGAAGGTGAGACATGATTTCCTACGAGACTTATAAGGCATTCCATCTCTTTTTTATTCTTTGTTTTTTCTCGAGCATCGGCTTTATTTCTTACGATTCCGATCTTGTGAAAAAGAAGATTGGAAAGGTAATGGTGGGAATTGCGAGTTTTCTCATTCTCGTTGCAGGTATGGGATTGATTGCAAGACTCGGCTATAAACACGGCGAACCATTTCCTCTGTGGATTAAATTAAAAATGGTGAACTGGGTTTTTGCGAACATCTTTTTAGTTTTAGCTTTCAAAATTAAGCCGAGAGAACAAAAGGCCATTTTTACAACTCTTCTTCTCATCTGTGGATGGTGTGGAATCTGGCTTGCGATTAATAAACCTGTATGAAAAAAATTAAAACGACAGAAGGGCATTCAGGATTTTCCAAAGAATACTGGGAAGTCAATTACGCCGAACCGGAAGAGATGGACAATATCGTCAATGCCCGCGAACATGCAGCGTACATGCAGGCGATTTTCTCCCTGGAAAACGTCGATATCAGCAGTGTCATCGATTTAGGTTTTGGCCTTGGAATTCTTTTTCAGGAAGTGATGAAAGCGTTTGTTCCTTATCGCGCTCACGGAATTGAACCTTCAAAACACGCTTACGATTTAGTCGCAGCTAAAAAAGATTTGAAACCGGCAGAAAGTACAAAAATTATTCTGGAAAATATTGATCTTGTGGGTTGGGCCCAAAAAGAAATGAAACGCGAACGCGTTTTTGACTTGGGAATTTGCACTTCAGTTCTTCAATACCTGAGTGACGAAGAAATAAAAATTGTCATGCCAGTTTTAGCAAAACGAATCCGCTATCTTTATTTATCTGTGCCGACTGATCTGGAATTAAAAAGACAGATTGAAGATGTCGAGTTTCACGATAAGTATGCAATTCATAGAAGTAAGGAAAAATATCTCAAATTTATTCATCCCCATTTTACTATTATTTCGAGTAGACTCTTAGAAAGTAAAATTCATTTTGATGAAGACTCGACGAACTTCACCGATTTATTATTTCGTTTTTAAACCCCTAAGGAGAAAATATGAGTTCTTGTGCTTGTGGAAATGAAAAATCTTATAACGACTGTTGTGAGCCTTATATCAAAGGAAAAAAAGCGGCGCCGACGGCAGAAGCTTTAATGCGTTCACGCTACAGTGCGTTTGCCAATGGGGAAATGGATTATATTTATAACACTCACCACGAATCAACTCGCAAAGATCTCGACATGGACGGTGTGAAGTCTTGGGCCCTCAATTCTGAATGGCTTGGTTTAGAGATTCGCGAGACAGAGAAAGGAACTGAGAAAGACACAGAGGGAAAAGTTGAGTTCAAATGTAAGTTTATCTTCAACGGCAATGAACAAACACACCACGAACTCAGTACTTTCGTGAAAGAAAAAGGGCAGTGGCTCTTCGTTGATGGTGTGCTTAGAAACAACACTGTAAGAAGAAACGAACCTAAGGTTGGACGTAATGATCCTTGTCCATGCGGCTCTGGAAAAAAGGCCAAGAAGTGTTGCCACGCTTAATCAAAAACATCACAGTAACGCGACAATTTATTAGTTGAGACTTTTCTTCCTAACGAGAAAAAAAACTTAAAATTTTGATATCTTAGATTTATATTAGGGGTATCTTTTTTTTAGCCGAGTCAAATACTCAGCAAACCGTTTTTTTTCTCAAGGAAGCTTATGGCGAACAACATCGATTTTTCTCATCTCTCAAGTTCAGACATCACATTCATTGATTCACTTTATGAAACGTACAGAACAGATCCAAGTTCTGTCGATGAGTCTTGGCAAAGATTTTTTCAGGGTTTCGAATTCTCAACAACAAGCTTTGGAACATCGACTGGAACAGGTGCTGGTGTTACTGATGAAAAACTTAGAAAAGAATTTAGTGTCTTCCGTTTGATTCAATCATTCAGAACACGCGGACACTTACTTGCAGATACAAATCCAATTCGTCCGAGAAAAGATAGAAAAGCACGTTTGAGTTTAGAAGAGTACGGTCTTTCAGACGCCGATCTTCAAACGACATTTCAGTGTGGAGAGTTTTTAGGGATTGGTCCTGCCACTCTTGCTGTGATCATCGATCACATGAAAAAAATCTACTGCGGAAAAATCGGTTTTCAATACATGCACTCAAACAACACTGACGTTCGTCGCTTCATGAGAGAGAAGATCGAGTCAGGTGCAAAGAACATTGAAATCGCGATCGAAAAGAAAAAAAGAATTCTGCAAAAACTTAACGAAGCAAACGTTTTTGAAAACTTTCTTCAAACAAAATACGTAGGTCAAAAAAGATTTTCACTTGAAGGTGGGGAAACAACAATTCCTGCTCTTGATGCCATCATCAACAAGGGAGCTGACCTCGGAGCAAAAGAATTCATTATCGGTATGGCCCACAGAGGTCGTCTGAACGTTCTCGCAAACACTGTTGGAAAAAGTTACGAATACATCTTCAGTGAATTTGAAGGTGGATCACTTGAAGAACAACAAGGGCACAGCGGTGACGTAAAATACCATATGGGATTTACGACTGTTCAAAAGACAATGGACGATCAGGAAGTCATGGTAAAACTTCTTCCAAACCCATCACACCTGGAAACTGTTGCACCTGTGGCGATCGGATACAGCCGCGCACTTTTAGATCTTCATTACGAAAACGATATGACGAAAGTTATTCCGATTATCATTCACGGTGATGCTTCTGTTGCCGGCCAAGGTGTCGTGTACGAAACACTTCAGATGAGTAAACTTCGCGGTTACGCTGTTGGTGGATCAATTCATTTTGTCATCAACAACCAGATCGGATTCACAACTGACTTTGAAGATGGAAGATCAAGTCACTATTGTGATTCAGTAGCAAAGACAACTGAATCGCCAATCATTCAGGTTAATGGAGATGATCCGGAAGCAGTAGTGTACGCCGTAGAACTTGCTGTTGAGTTCAGACAAAAATTTAAAGAAGATATTTTCATCGATATGGTTTGTTACAGAAAGTACGGACACAACGAAGGGGATGAACCTCGTTACACTCAACCGAACCTTTACGACCTGATCACAAAACATAAAAACCCGAGAGAGCTTTATCTCGATCAATTGCTCGCTTCAGGAAAAATCGAAGCGGCACTCGCTAACGAAATGATCGAATCATACAAGCAACTTCTTTCAGATCGTTTCAATAACGTTCGTCAGAAAGATATTCCTTCAAAGAAAAAAGGTCCGCACAAGGATTGGGAAGGAATTAATTTTGCGAATGAAAATTCTTTCAATGAATCGCCACCTACAGGAGTGAAGAAAGAAATTCTGGATAAAGTTGTGAAAGCTGTTAACAGCACGCCTTCTGGATTCCAGACAATCAAGAAATCACAAAAAGTTTTAGACGATAGAGAACAAGCTTACAAAACAGATAAGCTTGATTGGGCGAGTGCTGAGCTTCTCGCTTACGGAAGTTTACTTGCAGAAGGAAAACACCTGCGTTTCACAGGACAAGATGTAATCCGCGGAACATTCTCTCACCGTCACGCTAAAGTATTTGATGAAAGAACAAACGAATCATACTGTGGTCTGGAATTTATTTCTCCAAACCAGGGAAAGGTAAGCATCTATAACTCACTTCTTTCAGAGTATGCAGTTCTCGGATTTGAATTTGGTTATTCATGGGCAACACCAAGTGCACTAACAATTTGGGAAGCGCAATTTGGTGACTTCTCGAACGGCGCTCAAATCATGATCGACCAATACATCACAACTGCTGAAGCAAAATGGCAGAGAATGAGTGGTCTTGTGATGTTACTTCCTCACGGAAGTGAAGGGGCGGGGCCGGAACACTCGTCAGCTCGTCCAGAACGTTATCTTCAATTAGCAGCTGGAAACAATATTGTTGTCGCAAACTGTACAACTCCAGCGAATATGTTCCACCTTCTTCGTCGTCAACTTGTGTGGGATTTCAGAAAACCAGCAGTGGTTATGACTCCTAAGTCACTCCTTCGCGATCCACGTTGTACATCGACGAAAGATGAATTTATCAACGGAAAATTCCAGGAGTTGATCGATGATCCAAATACTGGAAAGAAAGTTGAGCGCGTGATCTTCTGTACTGGAAAAGTTTATTACGATCTCTACGAGAAAAAGATTGCTGATAAACGCGATGATGTTGCGATCGTAAGATTAGAACAACTTCACCCAATGCCGGAAGCACAAATCAAAAAAATTATGGCGAAATACAAAGGCGCTGAGTGCGTATGGGTACAAGAAGAACCATCGAACATGGGATGCTGGACATACCTTCTTCGCTGGATGGATATTTTTGGAACGTTCAAACTTGTTGCGAGAAAGGCTTCGCCATCTCCAGCGACAGGATTCTCAAACGTTCATAAAAAAGAGCAAGCTGAAATCGTAACGAAAGCATTTTCAAAATAAGGATAAAAATCATGAGTGTTGAATTAAAAATTCCAGTAATCGGAGAGTCGGTAACAGAAGTAACACTTTCATCGTGGTTAAAAAAAGACGGTGACTATGTTGCTGAAGGTGAAGCGGTTTGTGAAATTGAATCTGATAAAGCTTCAATGGAACTTCCAGCACCAAGTGCCGGCGTTTTAAAAATTATGGCAGAGGCCGGTGCAGAATTAAAAATCGGCGCGAAGATCGGTGAGCTTGATACATCGGCGGCTAAGCCTGCAGCTGGTGCAGCTCCAAAAGCTGAAGCGCCTGCGCCTAAAAAAGAAGAAGCTAAGCCAGCTCCAGCTGCGCAAGCGACAACTTCGTCGAAAGAAGTGAATGTTCCTTCTCCAGCAGCAAGAAAAATTCTTGATGAGAAAGGTATAGAGACTTCTTCAGTAAGCGGATCTGGAAAAGATGGTCGTATCACTAAAGAAGACGCGATGAATGCGAAAGCAACCTCAAATCAAGCAGTACCAACTGCAAACAGTAAACAGTCAACGGCCAACAATAGACCGTCAACTGTTTACGGTTCTAGAAACGTAAGACCAGAAAAGATGACTCGCCTTCGTAAAACAATCGCGACAAAACTTGTTGAAGCAAAAAATACGACAGCAATGCTGACAACTTTTAACGAAGTAGATATGTCAGCGCTAATGGACCTGAGAAAAAAATACAAAGAAGCTTTTACGAAAAAGCACGGAGTAGGTATTGGGTTTATGTCACTGTTTACGAAAGCAGTAACTGTAGCTCTTAAAGACTGGCCGGCAGTAAACGCGCAAATCAATGGGGACGAAATTATTTATCACGACTATGCAGACGTGGGGATTGCAGTATCAACTCCGAAAGGACTTGTTGTTCCAGTTGTGAGAAACGCTGAGAGTTTGTCTCTCGCTGAAATTGAAAAAGAAATTGCAGCTCTTGCAGCGAAAGCGCGCGATGGAAAAATTACAATCGAAGAAATGCAAGGAGGAACATTCTCTATCACTAACGGTGGAGTGTTCGGATCAATGCTTTCAACTCCGATTCTAAACATCCCGCAATCAGCAATTCTGGGTATGCATAATATTATCGAGCGTCCAGTCGCAGTGAACGGACAAGTTGTGATTCGTCCAATGATGTACCTGGCACTTTCTTACGATCACAGAATTATCGATGGTCGTGAATCAGTGAGCTTCTTAAAACAAGTGAAGGAGCTTCTTGAAGATCCTTCGAGATTATTACTAGACGTTTAATAAACATACATAAGGCCGGTCTACCGGCCTTATTGCTGTCTGGAGGTTATTGTGAAAGAAAAAACGGACTTTCCTTACCTACATGGTTTTTCTCCAGTTGAGCAGGATCGCTTGCGCAGGCAAGCGCGCTTTGCTGAACACACGATTTATCAAAACGTAAATTTCTCTTCTACTAAAAAAGTTTTAGAAGTGGGATGTGGTGTTGGCGCTCAATCAGAAATTCTTTTGAGACGCTTTCCTGATATTCATTTAACAGGGATTGATCTTTCTGATAAACAACTCGCGGCCGCACGTGAAAGTTTGTCTAAATTAGAATTTGCAAAAGGCCGCTTTGAACTTCATCAGATGAGTGCTGAAGATTTAAAGCTTGAATCTGAAAGTTACGACGGTGCTTTTTTATGTTTTGTTTTAGAACACGTGCCTGATCCAAGACGCGTCCTTTCGGAAGTCAGACGTGTGCTTAGTCCAGGCGGTGTGATTTATATTACGGAAGTTTTAAACTCATCATTCTTTCTCGATCCGTATTCTCCCAATGTATGGAAATACTGGATGGCCTTCAATGATTATCAATACGATCAAAAAGGCGATCCGTTCATGGGTGCGAAGCTCGGAAACCTGCTAATGCAAAATGGTTACCGTAATATCGAGACCGAAGTAAAAACCTGGTTTCTCGACAATCGTCATCCGCAAAAAAGAAAAGAGATCATCGAGTTTTGGAGTGAGTTGTTGTTATCGGCAAGCGATCAGTTACTGGCCGCAGGTTATGTTGATCAAGAAACAGTGAATGGAATGAAAGCGGAGATGAAAGTTGTCGCGAACGATCCAAATGCTGTGTTTTATTTTTCATTTATTCAAGCAAAAGCTAGAAATGGTTATTAGATAATTTGTTACTAAGATTAAGGAGATTTTGTGAAAGAGTACGACGTTATTGTTATTGGTTCTGGTCCAGGTGGATATATTTGCGCTGTAAGATGTGCACAGTTAGGAATGAAAGTAGCGATTATTGAAAAATACAAAACGCTTGGAGGAACATGTTTGAACGTAGGATGTATTCCTTCAAAAGCATGGTTAGATTCAAGTGAAAAATACCACGAACTTACTCATACATTCAAAGATCACGGGATCACTGCTGATAAAGTAGCTCTCGATTTCGGGAAAATGAGAGATAGAGTAAAAAAAGTTGTTAGTGATGTATGCGGTGGTGTTTCTTTCTTAATGAAGAAAAACAAAATCGATGTTTATATTGGTCATGGATCTTTCAAAGATGCTCACGTCATTTCGATTAAAGGGGAGAAGGAAACAACAGAGATCAAAGGAGCGAAAATTGTTATTGCTACTGGATCAAAGCCTTCAACACTTCCAGGTGTGACAATTGATAAAGAGAGAATTATTTCTTCAACTGAGGCACTCGTTCTTAAAGAACAACCAAAAAAACTTATCGTGATTGGTGGGGGAGTTATCGGGCTCGAGTTAACTTCAGTCTTCAGAAGATTAGGGACAGAAGTTTCTGTTGTTGAATTTTCTGATTCAATCATCGCAACAATGGATGCAGAACTTGGAAAAACTCTTCACCGTATTTTAAAGAAAGACGGAGTGGAATTCTTCCTCGGTCACGGTGTAACGGAAGTTAAATCAGACGGTAAAAAAGTTACCGTAAAAGCAAAAGATAAAAAATCAGATAACGTCATTACACTTGAAGGCGACTACTGTTTAGTGGCAGTCGGACGTCGTCCATACACTGAAGGATTAAATCTTGAAGCTGCTGGTGTAAAAATGGATGATCGCGGACGTGTTGATACGAACGCTCACCTGCAAACAAATGTTCCTCACATCTACGCTATCGGAGACGTTATTAAAGGGGCCATGCTTGCTCACAAAGCGGAAGAAGAAGGAGTTCTCGTTGCTGAATATATGATGGGACAAAAACCACATATCGATTACAACCTTATTCCTGGTGTTGTTTATACATGGCCGGAGGTTGCAGCTGTAGGGCAAACAGAAGAACAATTAAAAGCTGCCGGTCGCGAATACAAAGTGGGATCGTTTCCATTTAAAGCTTCTGGACGTGCACGCGCTTCAAATGAATCAGATGGATTTGTAAAAGTTCTTGCTGATAAAAAGACAGATGAAGTTCTCGGTGTTCACATGATTGGTCCACGAACAGCTGATATGATCGGTGAAGCTGTTCTTGCAATGGAGTATAGAGCTTCAGCGGAAGACATCGGACGTACATCACATGCTCACCCGACATACTCGGAGTCGCTAAAAGAAGCGGCGTTGGCAGCGACAGAAAATCGTGCGCTTAATATTTAATTAAAGGAGGCCATATATGATGAAGAAAATTTTATCTACGTTAGCTCTTGCTGGTTTGATGACTTCTGCTCACGCAAAAGTTGAACTAAAAAAAGTAGAGTACAAATCTGGCGATCAAACTTTTGAAGGTGTTGTTGCTATGGACTCTGCTCTTAAAGGGAAAAAGCCAGGTGTCGTTGTTTTCCACAACTGGATGGGAATCACAAAAGAAACTGAATCAAAAATCACTGAACTCGCAAAACTTGGTTACGTGGCAATGGCCGGAGATATTTACGGTAAAGGTGTGAGACCTGCAGATACAAAAGCTGCAAACGAACTTGCGACGAAATATAAAAGCGACAGAAAACTTCTTCGCGAAAGAGTGAATCTTGCTCTTGATGAGTTGAAGAAAAATTCTCACGTCGATTCAGCAAAATTATTTGCAACAGGATACTGCTTCGGTGGAACAGCTGCTCTTGAACTCGCTCGTTCAGGTGCACCTCTTCTCGGAACAGTAACTTTCCATGGTGGACTTTCTAACCCAACTCCTGCTGATGCAAAAAATATCAAAGGACAAGTGGCCGTTTATCACGGAGAAATTGATCCATTCGTAAATGCTGATGAAGTAGCAGCGTTCAAGAAAGAAATGGATGAAGCGAAAGCGACTTATCAATTCACAGCTTACTCTGGAGCTGTTCATAGCTTCACTGAAAAAGGAGCTGGAGATGATGTCACTAAAGGTGCAGCTTATAATGCCCTTGCAGATAAGCGTTCTTGGGAAGGAATGAAATTGTTTTTAGCTGAGTTATCTAAATAAGTCGGGTTTCTAAAGTATCGAAAGGCCATCAGTGAGGTAACTCATTGATGGCCTTTTTCATTGGTAAGATTGTGATTCTCCTGGCCTTTTTCCCTCATTAAAAATTCTTAATTCTGTTTGAACCTTTTTTTAATCCGCGAGGACGATACTGATTTCAGAGGAATTAAACATTCCAAAAATCCAAAGGAGGATTTATGAAATCAACAATGTTTTTAACTGTATTACTTGCCAGCTTATCGCTTACTTCAGTATATGCCCAAACTTCTCAAGTGAAAGAAGACAACAAAATCGTTCACACTGACAAAGAAAAACTTCAAGCTGATAACAAAGCAGTAAAAGAAGATAAGGCACGTTTAGAAGAAGATAAAAAATCTGGAGCGAGCACAGAGAAAATTAAAGAAGATAAAAATACTTTGAAAAAAGATCGCAAAGAAAGAAAAGAAGATAAAAAACGTCTTCACGCTGACAAAAAGAAAAAACATGAAGATAAAGAAAAAGAAGTAGTTCAAGAACCTAAAAAAGATTAATTAAAATGAAAGGCCCTCGTTGTGAGGGCCTTTTTTATAGAAAATTAAAGAAGCGGCATTTGGAAAAACTGGCCTTGCTCTTCAGCATATTTTGCAACCATCATTCCGTATCCAGGAAATTTCTCTCCATCGATAGTGAAGTCGCGACCGAAGCTGCTTGTTCCCCAGCTGTTTTTGAAATAGTACACACCTTTGTATGTAAATTTCTTTGTTGTTCCGTCTTTCATCTTAATTGTTTTTTCTACGATTCTGTTATCGTCGTATCCAACAACAAGTACTGAGTGTCCAGCAGGGTGCTGTGGAGAAATGTCAGCATCTAAACTTCCGGCCTCAGGATAAGTTACGATACCTTTATTCCAGTGATCCATGTTTCTGTCGATTCCGAATTCATCAGCTTCTCTGTGGTTCCAGGCACCGTAGAAGAAATCTACTTCCAGAACAACTGGAGTTCCTTTTTGCAGAAGAGCTTTAACATCGTTAACACTTGAAACCATGAAGCTGCTGTTTGCGAATTTAATATTTTTAGTTTTAAATTCTGTCGCTTCTTTTCTCGCGTTCACGAATTCTTTATCAGAGTATGTGCTCATTACTTGAGCGTCTGTCATCGTCAGCATGTTTGGATCGCGGTGAACGATTAAACATGATTTTTGAGTTGTCCCTTTTAATTTTCCACAACGAACGTCTTTTAATGGATTGAATGCTTCAGTCCAATCTTCACCGATATAAGGAAGAGTTTGTTCTATTGGCATTCCGTAGTCTCTGATGGCACCGAAGTTTGTCCATCCAGAAGATCCGTCAGAAGTTTTGTTTCTTACGGCCGTATATTGAAGCCATTCTTCAGAAAGATCGATTGTGTTGTTATAAAGACCTTTCTTAATAAGAAGACCTTCAAGGTAGGCAGTCGAAGAAAAGATTGAACAAGTTCCACGAGCAGCTTGTGAACGAACCGGACTCTGGTAACCGATGACTTCTTTAGTGTCACTCGCAGGCATTCCTTTGTTCATGCTGTTCACACTTTTTTTCGGGTGAACCATGTTGGGGTATTTAGAGTCAAGAAAAGCACCATCGTTATCTGCAAAAGCAGTTACCGAAAATAGAGCGCATGAAAGAGCGATCATAGTCATCTTCATTTTGTTATTCCTTGTTAAGTAATAAAGTAAAGCGGAAGTAACATGAGATGTAATGAATCAGCAATGAGTGTGTAAAAACATTCTCGAGAATGATTGCTATCTAAAAAAGAGAAGAATGGTAAGTGACGAAGATTGTGATTACTCTTCGTCTTTTGCTAAGGTAGATAAATCAATTTTGCGGGTCTGCTCGACGATATTATTCATTACGTACTCAGGAATCACGCCTGACTCTGAAAAAATTATAGTGCCTTCTTTTAAGATCACGAGAGTTGGAATTGAGCGAATATTGAAATCGCCACTTAAAAGTTGTTCGACTTCCGTGTTTACCTTTCCAAAAAAGATATCGGGGTGAGCTTCAGCGACTCGTTCATAAATAGGAGCAAAAACTTTACAAGGCTCACACCAGCTCGCCCAGAAATCGAGAAAGATAATCTGATTTTTTCCGAGAATTTCTTCGATATTTTGTTCTGTAACGACTTTTACGCTCATATTTTTATCCTGAAATTATTGAAGAGAGTTGACCCAGGTACGAAGTGTATCGACTTCATCGTTTGTTAAAGGTGAAACAGGATCTTTAGGCATGCTACCGCCGAAATTTTTTAAACTCAATTTGATTTGCGAGTTATTAAAATTTCCTTTGACGATAAGGCCGGCATTTACCCAGTCATCCGATGTTTTATATTCCTGCCATTGACTTCCGTGACAACTGAAACATTTGTTTTGCATAATCACGTATGAGTTATAGAGGGGAGTTCCGGAAGGAATTCCGATATCAGCATAAGTTCCGCGGTCGTTATAATTTGAATTATAGTCCTGACCGCAGGAACTTAGTATAAACAGGATAAAAATTGTGAGTAAGAAAAAAATCTTTTTCATTAATTTATTTTACGTCGACATTGGCAACTACTTCAACTTCATCTTCAACACCGATTTCAAGATATTTTGCTTCTTTTAATTTAAAAGCGCTCGGTTTTACCTTGAAGTTCGCCTGAAGTTTTTTATCGCCAGCTGGCCTATAAGTAAAGTCGACTTTATTTGAAACACCGTTCACTGTAAGAGTTCCTGAACCTTTTCCATTTTCGGCAGTAATATTATTCATTGTGATTTTTGGACTTTTTTCAGAGTTCAAATGCTTATGAAAGTGTTCATCTCTTAAATCGATTCCTGTTTTTAAATCTTCAGTTTTAACCCACAAAGAATCAGAAGAATATTTTTCACCTGCTTTTGTGACATCGCCATGCAGTTTTACTGTTTTTGCTTCAAATCCACCTGCTGGAGAGAGAGTCATTTTTACAGTGAGATCACCGGCAAATGATTGAAGAGAAGAAAGCGAAAGAGCGAGTAGTAAAGTTTTAGAAATCATAGATTCCTCCTATAGACCAGTGACTTCCCGGATCAGGAAAAATTTTTCCTAAGCGGGTTTGTATGGCGATGGTTCCAATAAAAAATTTCACTTGAATAAAATATCCGGCACCGATCTGGCGATCATTTTCAAATTGATAAGTACCTTCAGGAAGCGTCCAGTTTCCTTTTCGATAAGAAACAGGAATTTGAAGTCCCACAAAAACTTTTTCTGAGAAAGCTTTGTAATACATTCCCGGTCCAACGATGATTGAATTCACCGGAACAGAAGATTGAATATAATTGACGGAAGTGTCTTCCGAATTAATTGTCGATGTGGCGAACGAATACATTCCTTCGATGTTGAATTCGTATTTTACATTGCTCCACTTTCTTCCGAAGCCGAGACTGGAACCAATCGCCGTGCTGAGCAGAGGTGTCTTAACTCCTGTTGCTGTATTTTTTAAATAAACTCTATCCTGCCAGCTGATCACATCGACAAAAGCATACCAATTACCTTTGTAAGCACGTTGATCTTCTACTTTTATTTTTTCTTCGATCTGGTCCTGGATGAGTTTTAATTCACCTTCATCAGCTTTCACTTTTTTCAAGAGACCGATGTATCCTTCAGCATTTTTTTTGTATCTCATGCGGTCGTTGGCCGGCATGTAATTGTTGTAGGAAACAAAAAGTTGAGCGTTTAAAAAAGCGAGCTTGTAATAGTAGTAAGGAAGTTTATTTGTAGTATAGAGTTTTTCGGGAGCAACAGGGTTTGGATCGTGAACGATCGCTTTATGAGCGTCCTGATTAAACTCGATAATGAGTTTTCTATAAACGTCGATAGCTTCTTTATATTTATTTCTGCGTTCAAAACTTAGAGCGAGACGTTCGAGTGCCATCCAGTTTTTTCCGAGAACAGAATCGTTGTTGTCGTAGATTTCTTCGACAGCTTCAGGATTATTTTTATCGAGTGCCAACTGCATTTTTTTGATGTCAGTAACGGCATCGCTCGATGCAAATGTCTGCATGGAAGTGAGAAGTGAGAAAAAACAAATTAAGTTCTTCATGCTTAAAACCACGCATGCAACTGGAACAGAAGATCCCAACGATCTTTTGAAGTTGCTTCCTGGTTAAAGTTACGAGTATTGTAGAGATCGGCCCTCAATTCTAATTTAGAAAAAGGATAGTATTGAAGTCCTGGTCCAAAACGCACGCGATAGCTGCGATCAAGACTACTTTTAAAATATTCGACAGAGTTTAGAAGATAAAATCCGCGAGTCGTTCTGATATGGTTTTGAAGAAGAGAATAGTACTCAGTTCTTTTATCTGTTCCATTCGTTGGAGTTTTATCAACTTTCCCCAATTCAAAAAGAACGCTTGTTCCGTGAGTGATTTGTGAGCGTGAATGAACCGCCATCGCCAACATTTTAAGATAGTCGTTTTTCTGAGAAAGGACGCTGGCCCCTAAACGATTTTTTTCAAAGACGGTTTGTTCAAACGTCCCTGAAAAACCTTTCATGCGAATATCGGCCTTGTTCGTGAGGTTTCCGACGAAAGCATCGAGGCCACCTTCGAAACTCGTACCGGCATAATGAAGAATCATTCCGTGAGCTTGGTCATCCATTGTCACTTGAGGAGCAACTCGGGAAAAAGAATTGTGTTCAGCAACTCTGATTCCATAAGGTTTATCCATTAAACCAAAATACACGCCGAAGTTTGGTTTTGGACGGTAGCCGATATAATGTTCGCGTGAACGATACTCTTTCATCGCATCTCCAGCTGGAGTGTTTTGAAGAGCGCGCGGAATAGGGGCGTATCCAAATGTTCCGCTCGCGATCCATTCGTCTTTAGCACCGAACTTCGCTACGAGATTGGCATCCAATTGCATGTGAATGAGTTCTGTTTTGCTTCCTTCTTGTCCGAGGTTTGCTTTGTAGAGCATTCCTCTGTAACCCACAAAAGGACGAAGGTGCTTGCTTGTTGGTTCTTTAAAAAAGAACCCTGTTTCCTGCGCAATCAAATCTTCTGGTTTGTGTTCATCGTAAAAATCGCGACCGGCAATAGCAGTTCCTGAAACGGCCCTCCCATAGTCATTAATGGGACCGTTTCCAAAAGGATTATAGTGACACGTAATACATGAGTTATACCCATGGGAAATAAAATGAGGATAGGCCTGCGCTTTACTCGAGTAAAAAGCGACTAATAAAAGAGAGGCCAAAAAAAGTATTGGTTGTTTCATCATAATTTCAATTAATTTGTAATTTTAATCATAAACAAGAAATTAAATTAGTTCATTAATTATTCACTGGAGTAAATTGCTCAATTAACATTTATTAATAGGAAAGGTAAAAAATTCACTCAACAAAAAAATGGTACATTACGGTATCATTTCTTAATGAAAAAAGAATTACATTTGATCTTTTTGGTTTCTCTTTTATTCACCCTTGAAACGCATGCAGCACAAACATCAGTGCAGGCCTTTTCACAGTCGTTGTACACGTTGACACGCAATCGTTGTATCAGTTGTCATGTTGATGGAGCTCAGTCGCCGTATCATGCTTCAAGCACAGTTCAGACAGCACACGATGCTGTTGTTAATAATTCACTGGTGGATTTTACAACGCCAACGAACTCTAAAATGTATATCAAAGTGAAAGGGGGACATCATTGTTGGAGTGCTAGTTGTACTAATGATGCCACTGAAATTTCTTCACAAGTGATGAGTTGGAAATCTCTCATGACTGATACGCCAGCGAGCAATCCTACAAATACCGGATCAACGACAGTAAGTGGATCGTCGTCGACAAAAGCACGTGCTTATAAAATTTATAATCGCCTCGCGGGAGTTCCACCCGTTCCCTCAGTTCTCGGAGAACTCGATACACTTGTTAAAAGTGGGAAAGTAAAAGACGCGGCCTTGCGAGCGATGGACGATGCAAATTTCTACAACATCACTTTGAAAAACTGGATTAAGCCGTGGACGAATGTGGATCGCACGAATCGCGTTCCTCTCAATGATTATGTGGCGACAGCGATCGGAATGATCCGCGATAATATTCCATTTGATCAGATTCTTTACGGGGATCATCTTTATATTGCAGGAACAGGAACGCCGGGAAATATTCCTGCGTATGATAAGAAGAGCAATACTCAATATCAAAAATTAGAAGACGGAAAAGTTAATCTCAAAGATTATCTCGTTCGCACAAGTCAATCAAAGACAACAGGAATCAGTGATACAGCAGGAGTTCTCACAACGAGAGCTGCCGGGGCCGCTTTCTTTTCTGCGGGAACAAATCGTCGCGCGACTCGTTTTACTTTTATGAACTTTCTTTGTCGCGACTTCGAAGCACTTCACGACATCAACGTTCCTGATTATCACGTCCGTCGTGACGTAGAAAGAAATCCGGGAGGCGACAGTCGAACTTATCGCAACAAATGTGTTGGATGTCATGCCGGCCAGGATGCACTCGGTGGAGCTTTTGCTTACTTTGATTATGACGGAACTCAAGTGACCTATACAGATGGTGTGGTTGTTCCAAAAATTAATAAGAACGTTAACTATCAGGAAGGCTGGGTTACGAAGGATAATAGTTGGGTCAACACGTGGGCCGAAGGACAAAACGCAAATCTCGGATGGCCTTCAGTGACATCTGGAAATGGAGTCAGAGAACTAGGTGTAATGCTTTCACGTTCAAGAGCTTTTGCTGAATGTATGTCGAGCAAAGTTTATGAACTCATTTGTTTGAGAACTCCTTCGACCGATGCTGATAAACAAACGATGAGAAAACTAGCGGATATTTTCCAACAGGATGAAAACTTTAATATGAAAAATTTAATGGCAGAAACAGCTGCTGCTTGCGTGGAGGAATAGAGATGGAAACTCCAAATTCTCTTTCAAGGAAATTTAAAATCTCCATGTCGGTCGGAACTTTGTTCCTGTTGCTGTTTGGTTTTAATCAGTGCGTGCTTAAGCCAAATGCAAGTTCAACGAAAGTGAGTAATGCAACTTACGGATCGACGAGTGTTCCAAGTCCATCGACAAAAGATGCGAGCGACACTGATACAACAAAAAATCTTCCGGATGGAATGGATATGCCACCGATGAATACACCGACAGACAGTGAGCTGGCGAGCGTTGACGTCGGAGTCAAAAACTTCGAGCAAATCAATAATACAATGTCAGCACTGACAGGAGTGCCGACAACAGACACGACCATTTCATCAGTCTACAATGATATTGCCGTTCAACTTCCAAGCGACAACAACGTAAAAAACTTTCTTCCTTCTATGCAAGTAGCGATTACAAAACTTGCCACTGAATACTGTGACAAGACAGTTGAGACAGACGCTTATCGTTCAAAGATCTGGACGACAATTAATTTTGGACAAGGACCGACTCAAACTCTTACAGCGACGAATAAGACATCTCTGATCAATCAGACAGTAGACCACTTTTTAGGACCGATTGATCAGGCTTCAATCGACCAATCGAAAACAGAACTTCTCTCGTTATACGATACTCTCATTGCAGGAGAGAGTATGACATCGAGTGCGACCACGAAAAAAGTTGTGAAAGGATTATGTGTGGCCACACTGGGTAGTGCTTACGTAACACTTCTTTAAATGAATGAGGATCAGCTATGAGCAACGAAAGAGATAACGAAAAAAAGATTCAAGCAGAACTAAAAGCAAAACAAAAAGAACTGGAAGGACATAAACTCGTCAGCCGTAGAGATTTTTTATCTCACGGATTTATGGCCGGTTTCGGAACCGTTATGGTTCCTACATTGCTTTCATCATTAAAGATTAATGCAGCGATGGCGCTTGATTGCGGATCGAATGCAAGTGCGATCACAAATGGTATACCGATTCTTATTTTTGATCTTGCCGGCGGTTCAAATATCGCAGGATCAAACGTTATAGTAGGAAAAGCGGGAGGACAACAAGACTTTCTTCCGACATATGACACTCTCGGATTACCTCCTTCGATGTATCCACAGAATTCAGGACAAACATCGAATGAAGTTGGTTTGATGTTCCATTCGGATTCGGGAATTTTAAGAGGAATTAAATCGACTTCAAGCCAAACGACAAGAGATAAAACAGACGGCGCGATTTTTTGTGCTTCATCAAACGATGATACACAAAACAATCCCCACAATCCGATTTACTGGCTGACAAAAGCAGGTGCCGTTGGCGATTTAACTGCCATGGCCGGAACACAAGGCTCAGAGTCGGGAGGAAATTCGGTTGTTCCTCAAGCTTCACTTATTCCAACGATGAAGCCAGTGACAATCAACACGCCAAAAGATGCACTTAATTTAGTGAACATCGGAAAACTTGGAACTCTTTTCGGCGCTGATAAATCGACAAAAGTTTTGAAGGCCATTGAGAACATGAGTGCGAATAGAGTGAACCAATTCAGTCGCAGAAGTCTCCCAGATCAATTAAAAGATTTAGTGAATTGCGGATACATTCAAAGTCAGGATGCACTTAATAAATTTTTACCTCAAAGTATCGATCCAACTCTCGATGCTCAAGTGACGAGTACGTTTAATAATTTAAACGATGGCGATCAGAAAAAAACAGCGACGATTACAAAACTTATTCTCGACGGACATGTTGGAGTAGGAACTATTACTCTCGGCGGATATGACTATCACACAGACAATCGTTCTACTGGCGAGATCATGGATTTTAAACTCGGCGATTTGATCGGAAGAGTTTTAGAACTTGCTGCTAAAAAACAAAAGGATATTTTTATTTACGTTGTTACTGACGGCGGGATTTCTGCCAATGGAAAAATTGATAGTTCGGCGGACGGAAGAGGAAAGTATGGATGGGGAGGAGATAGTTCTCAACGTGCTTCGACTTTCTTCCTTTATTATCGTCAGAAAGGAAGAGCGACACTTCGTGTGGCCAATAGAAGACAAATCGGTGCCTTCAAAACAAATGAGAACGTCGATCTCTCTGCGAGCTTAATCAGTAATAGTGTGACGAATCTCGCGAAAGCAGTAGTTGCGAATTATATGGCGCTCTCTGGGAAAGAAGGAAATCTGGAAACCGTTGTTGGTGATAATCCTTTTGGAAGTAGTTTGGAAAATTATTTAATTTTTAATAAATCTGTTTAAAGGAAAATAGTTTGAAGCGTTCAACAAAATATAAAATGGCCTCGCTTGCTTCACTTACGGCAATACTGTTTGGTTACAATCAGTGTATTACTCCGATGGGATCGGCCCAGAAAAATAATTTGAAATTTTCGACGAATGCTTCGACGAGTACGACAAGTACGAGCGTAAGCACAGGGGCAAGTAGAGCAGTTTCACTCGATGCTTTTAATCAGACGGTGTATACGGTGACGAGAGCACACTGTGCGAGCTGCCACGGAACAGTGCAGACTCCGCTGCACGCTTCAAGTGATATCAACACTGCTTACGATGCTATCATCAACAACTCAAAAGTCGATTTCACGACTCCTGCCAATTCCCGACTGGTTTTAAAACTTAGAAATGAAAAACACAATTGTTGGGGAGATTGCAGCGCCAATGCTGATGAAATGCAGACTCAAGTTACAAACTGGAAAAATCTTTTAGCGGGAACATCTGCTGATGTGAGTTCATCGAGTGTTACCGGAAAAACGACAAAGGAAACATCGACTGTAAAAGAGGCCCTCGATCCGGAGAACGGATCAGAGAGCGGTACTGTGACATTGATGGCGGAGAGTGCTTCACTCAAAACGCCGATGGCGACAGCGACAGAGGGAGCGACCAGTTACATCTGGACGCCGACAACTGCAGGAACAAAAGATTTAAATAGCACAGATGCAGGAACGGGAACTCTTAATTTTATGGTGAGTTCTTCAGATTTCTACAAAGTTTTTATGTATGTGAATGCGGCCGCAGATACTTCAGATACATTGTATACAAAAATATCCGGCAGCGATTATAAAGAATGGACGATTGGTACGACAAAAGGTTTTGAGTGGAAAGAGATGACGAACACTCCTCAAAAACTTGAAACGGAATTTTATCTCACAGGTGGAAAGTCTTATCAAATTGAACTTCGTCAAAAAGAGGCGGGAGTAAAAGTTTCAAAAGTCGTAGTGACGAATGATCTCATGTACGATCCGACAGCTATGGCCCAAGTCAATCAGAAAGCGACATTGAGCGTTTCATTGGCCGATATCAGTGGAGTCGCAGATACATATTTTGATATCGACATCGAAGAGTACGATCTCTATAGTTATAAAGTAACCAACCCTAGAATTCGCACGAATAAAGATTTGAAAATTAAAAAATTAAAAATTTTAGTCAACGGAAGTTTTAATCCTCAGCATGCAACTTATTTAGTTGTGGATAAAACGGTGACAAAAGCTGATCCTTCTGTCTCTCCTTATTCGATGATTCTTTTAAAAGACAAAGGCAGTGAATACGATAAACTTTCATTTAGTTTTGATGTCATTGAAGCTGCTAGTAAATGAAAAAAGATATATTCGTTTCTCTCAGTGTTTTTCTCATTTGTTTGTTGCTTGATATTTATTTGAAATATCATTTTTTACAAAGTGCGGACTCGCATATTAATCGCGGTTTTATTTTTGGGTCTCTTCAGGACCTTCCTCAAAGTTTGACGTTGGTGACGTTGACGAGTTTTGGGGGAGTGCTCTTTTTTATTTATCTTCTTCTCATTACACTTTTGTCGACAGAACTTTTTGTAATGAAGGTGGGACTTGGATTTTTCACTGGCGGGATTTTAGGAAATGTCATCGATCGCGCTTTACATGGCGGAACGCTCGACTTCATTCCCATTTCATCCGGTGGAAAAGTTCTATTGGTTTTTAACCCTGCCGACGTCTTTCAATGGATCGGAGCTGCACTCATCGTTCTCATCATCTTTAGAAAAGAAAAGATTATATGGTATCCGGAAAATCAGCGCGGATTTGGATTGGTGAATCCCAAAGAACAAATCAAATTTGCATTGAAGTTTTCAGCGATCTCTTTGAGCACATGTTTGGTTCTCGGGATTTTTTCTCTTTCGTATTTGAGTTTAACTTTAAAAGAGAATCACGCTTACGGACAATCGAGTCTCATCGGTTTTGGCGTGAGCTTTTTAGCGATCACAATCTTTTTTAATATCCTTTCTTTCCTTGCTGGAATCATGCTTTCAAAAAGAACAGCAGGACCTCTCTACGCTTTTGAGAAGTATGTAGAAGGGTTATTGTCGGGAGAAGAGAAGCGAGAACTCAAACTGCGCGAGGGAGACAATTACCGCCATCTGGAAGAGGTTGCGGCCAATTTGCGAAAGCATCTCAAGATCAAAGATCAGTAATCTTTTTGTAAAGGATTAAGAGGTCTGTCAAAAGTTTAGACACATTTAAAATGTGATCTCCTTGAGTTAGTTATGGCGAAAGAATTGCTATGCTTTTCTCTATGATGAAGACACATTTGATTTTGGTAGTGATGGTTTGTTCACTCGAACTAAACGTTCGTGCACAAGACTGTATGGAACTTGCCAACAACATTATGAAAGGGAATAAGGCCGTTGACAAAAAAGCAATGAATGTTATTCCTAAAAAACTTCGTATGGAAAATGCTCCGGACGAAGACGCTGTTTTTCATCTTCATGATGATACTGCTCAAACAATCTTTGAAAAATCCCGCAATAATTTTTTAGCTGCTATTAAAAAGAAAGATGAAAATGGAGACAGTCTTGAAGATATTCTTCGCGATCTCAAAAAGAAAGAGACTGTAAAAGATTTAAAAAAGTCTGATGATAAAGATGCTCTTCTTGAAAATCTCAAGGCCATCAGAAAGCAAGCAATTATTTTACGTAGTGTTTTTGAAGTCTATTCTAATGAACACGTCGTGCCTGAACAATTTGAACTCTTCACCAAGAAATTGGGAAAGCTCAACGACTATCTGGATTTCGATGCTTGGAAGGCCATACCGGATGGAGCGAAGAAAACTTATAAAGCTCTCGATATCGATGAGATTGAAAGTGAGCTCGCTGCTTTTAAGGCCTCTACTCCAAAAGCAACGAAAAAACATCTGGAAGAAATTAAAGAACACATTTTAGATTTAACAAACAAGAAAGAACTTTCAGTGGATGAATTTCACGAGACGAGAAAACTCTTGAAACATTTCCTCGCTGTCGCTCAATTGGGGAAGGCCCAGGAAGACGGAAAAGATCTCGAAGCGAGTTTTAAATTCCTGGAAGAGATGAACGAAAAATTGGGTTCACTGCGCGATGACGTTCTCGAAGAAGAAGTGAAGGCGGTTAATGCTGGAAAGAAGCTTCACGACGAAGAAACGCAAGAAATACCAGAGCACTTAAAAGATGATATTAAAAAGTTCTTACAGACTTTTACGATTAAAATAGAATCCTAAACTCCAAGCGCGCGACCAATCTTCTCGATAAAAATATTGTAGGTGAAAGGTTTTACGATTATGTTTGTGATTCCTAGAGAGATGGCGGTTTTGACGTTCTCTGCTTCTAAAGTTCCTGAGATAATCAGCACAGGAATATCTTTGTACTTTGCCCTCAGTTTTATTTCCTTAATCAACTGAAGCCCGTTCATCCTTGGCATTAATATATCGACTATAATTAAACCAAATTCCTGGTTTTGAATTTTAGCTAAGGCCTCTTTACCATCTGAAGCGAAGACAATTCTATTTTCTTCAACCTGTGATCGAACTAAGTAGTTGGCCATGAGTGATTTGATTTCTTGTTCATCATCAATAAGAAGCACGGACTTTTTCTTTAAGAACTTGTTGATGACTTCGTAGAGTAATTTTGCTTTTTCGTCGTTCATAGTAGTTAGCGTCCTCGTACCTCTATTATAACCCCAATCTCCTAATTCATCTTACTATTGCTTTTTTTGTATAAACAGATTTCAGCTTTTTGCGACTAAACTTTTAAGATCACGAGATTCTCACTTTTTCTTTTCATTCCCTTTAGATAGAAAAAATTGCCAATTTTTTGTGCTGAATTTTTGTGATTTTCTTGGCAGTCATTTTTCAATTTAAAATTTTATTTAGAGGGATCAACTACTTAAATTAGCATGTCTTTCATCTTATTCTTTTTTAAGGTTAGGGAGTGATTTGATTGAACTTTATAATAAAAGTATGAAAACAAAATTATTCAACACCTTATTGCTAACATTAACCCTTGCATCTTCTTTTTCTGTTTTTGCGAAAAATAACGGAAATGGAAATGATGATGAAGAGAGTAAGGACTACGCTTACTTTCTTACGACTCAAAAATTTATAAACGGCAGCAACGATGATGACAATTGGTTGCGCTTAAATGCTAAGGCCGGTGAAACAAAGGGTGTGAGCTTTAAAGGTGTGATTAAAATTCCAGATCAAATGCGTGCGAACACAGGTCTTCTTCGTCAAGGAAGTTCACATGCGTATTTGATTATTGATGGAAGAACTCAATGTCACTATCAAGCAAAGATGTCGTTACTTTTCTTTAACTCTAATTACGGATTCGTTAATTGTTCGGACGGAACTAGAGTGAATGAAGAAGTTCGCGTTGATTCAAAAGTAGAAATTTCTTATAAAGAGACAAAAGGTATTCCTGCTACTTTATACGCTTCAATTAAAATCGCTGAAAGATCTGTAAAAGGAATTCAAATTCCAAATCTCGATGTGACGAAAGGCCAAATTCTTCGTTTCGATGGAGATCTTTGGGTTCCCTCAAATTATATTCCAGATGGTCAAACATCAGGTGATGTATTGATGTGGGATGGTAGTACTTGGATGGCGACAAAACCATCAGCTACTGGTGGAGCAACAGGTCCTCAAGGGCCAGCAGGTCCGCAAGGTGCAGTGGGACCTCAAGGTCCAGCGGGTCCGCAAGGACCACAAGGGCCAGTTGGTTTAACAGGTCCGTCAGGTGCTAATGGATCGACTGGTGCAACGGGAGCCGTTGGTCCTCAAGGTCCAGCAGGTCCTGCTGGAGCAACAGGAGCAGTTGGTGCAACAGGTGCTCAGGGTCCACAGGGATTGAAAGGTGATACAGGAGCAACCGGTGCTGTTGGACCTCAAGGTCCACAAGGACCAATCGGTTTAACAGGAGCGACAGGTGCAGTTGGACCTCAAGGTCCGCAAGGGCCAGTAGGATTAACAGGGGCAACAGGAGCTGCTGGAGCAAAAGGTGATAAAGGAGACAAGGGTGATCAAGGTGACCCAGGTCTTGTGAGTTTAACAGCAGGAAGTGGAATTGTTGGAACAACAATTTCTGGTAACGGTGGAACGATTGCAGTGAACACAGGTACAGCTGCAGGACAAATTCCAGTGATTGATTCAACTGGAAAATTACCAGCTGCGATTATCCCGGATACAAACGGACAAAAAATTACTTTCATTAAAGATGTGAAGCCTAGTGGAACAAATGGTGGAACATGTGATTCAACAAAAAATTGGGAACAGATTCGCGATTTAAATTCAATCAGTGGTGATACAACTAATGTTGGATTATCGAATAATACAATAACTCTTGCTGCCGGAACATATATTGTCGAAGCGAACGCACCTGCTTACCTTGATGGGTTTCATAGAGCTGTTTTTGTGAATGCAACGACAGGGGACTTTGTGATTCTTGGATCAAATGCAAGAAGCCACAACGTTGCCGGGGGAATGGAGCCATCAGTAATCATGGGGCAAATTACTCTGACAACTGCAACAAGTTTTGTGATTAAACACCGTTGTGCAAGTACATTAACATCAACTGGTTTTGGTACAGCGGTTAGTTTTGGAGTAGATGAAATTTATACTCAAGTAAAAATCACAAAAATAAAATAAGACTAGAATACAACACTTTTGTTTTATAAAAATTGGGTTAACATGGAGATATGAAATCTATGTTGGCCCTTTTTTTATTCACCAGTTTTTCCGCTTCAGCAATTGATGTCGGAGATGGTTCTGATGGTGTTTGTACGAACGCTACATTCGTTCTGGGTAAAAGAAGTTATCAATGTACAAGTTTAACAATCAATGCGCCTCTGACGCTTTATAAAGGTGTTGGTGGAGCCGCTCTTGTTATTAAAGTTCAAAACGATGTCGACATTACAGGCGCAGGATCGATTGATCTGAGTGGTAATAATGGACAAGATGGAAATATAGTTTCTGTTGCCTTTGGTGGTACTGGTGGAGCAGGTGGATTCTCTGGCGGAAATTCATCGACTGCAGATCCTCCCGCAAATCCTCCTTCTTCAGTTACTGGAGGAAATGGTGCAGGGGCAGGTGCAGGAGTTGGTGGACAAGATGCAGGCTTAAATGCCGGAGCAGTTTCTGTTGGCGCTGGTGGAGGTGGTGGAAGCTATAAAACAGCTGGAACAGCCGCTCTTCTTGGCGATAGTAATGGAACGGCCAGAGCTCCTGGTGCCAATGGTTCTCTTTATGGAAACGAGGCCGCATTTGAAACAACTTTTGTTGGTGGATCAGGAGGCGGAGCTGGCGGTAACGGTAACGATGGTACCAATACCTGGTTTGGTAGTGCTGGTGGCGGAGGAGGAGGTGCTCTTCATATTGTCGCTGGTGGAAATATTTTAATTGATGGAACAATTATTAGTAATGGTGGAAATGGCGGTGGAGCAGGAACTGAAACCAGCAGTGGTGGAGGTGGTGGTGCTTCAGGTGGAGCAATCTGGTTGCAGGCAGCAGGGACTCTAACTGTTTCACTGACTGGGTCAATCAATGCAACAGGTGGATTAAAAGGGACAAATGTTGATGCAGGATTTTTAGGAGATGGTGGAAGTGGCGGAGATGGGCGAATTCGTCTTGATGCTGGAAATGGCTCCATTACTAATAATGGATCTGTAACTCCTGCTCCTTACACAACAAGCTTTACTCCAACTCCGATCAATAATGGTGGAACAAGTGCGATTGCTTCAAGACAATATTCAAGTTCAGTTTCATGTGCGCGCGTAAGCGAAGATATGAATCAATCAAGTCTTATCAATGTCATTAATCTTCTCGTGGGAATTTCTCTCGTGGGAGCTTTTCACTTTATCGTTTCTAGAAGAGGAAACGTATAATTCACATTTAATCCAATGGCGCTGAAAGAATGTTTATTACCTTCTTTCGTAAACGATGTTGAATCGTAATAAGGTCCTGCTGTAATATTTTTTCTTACATCAAAAAGAACTTCAGCGTGAAGATTGAGTGCACTTCCTGCTTTTACTTCTGCTGAAACAACTGCACGCTCAAATGGTTTTTCGATAAAGAGTCCTGCGAGTGGAGTTGTCTGACCCGCCGTTGTGATCGCAAGATTTTCTTCCACATATAAAGTTTGTTTCATGAAAGCGATGACCGGTCCCCACGTAAATGAGGATTGCTCGCGATGAAATCTGATTTTTCCATCAATATCCGTGAAAGTGAACGATTGAAAAACTTTTCCGCGAGAAATGCCAAGGGTGGAATCGAATTTCGTAAAATACTTGAGATCGATCGGAGTGCGATAGCTCACAAAGAAACTATCTAAGACGGTTCCGCTGACTTTCGACGTGTATTGAGAAGCTTTGTTGTCGTAAGTAAGCTGGTGAGGAGTGAGACCGACACGGAAATAGTGATCGACTCTTTTTTCTTCTTTAGCGAGGATTGGTTCTGGTTTTATTTCAATGACAGGTTCAGGAACTTTTTTCGGAGTACAAGTTGCGTGGAACATGCGGCGCTTTGATGTACTTCCTGCTTCAGTCGTGACCTTCCAATAATAATCGCCTTCAGCATTTCCTACATCTTTGCAGTGAATTTTAATTTCTGTCGCTGAAACCTTTGTTTTTAACAATGGTTTTTCAAACTCCAGATCGCTGGCCATCATGAATTGATAGACTTTTGTTTCCGGAATTTTTTCCCATGAGAAATCTTCACTGTCATCGATATCTGCCAGAATATTTTCACGATGTTTTGGCGATGAAAGTTCTATTGGTGGAGGAGGAAGTTTTTCAACAACTTTTTCCGGCTCCGGTTTTATATAAGCAGGATCGATACTCGATTCGAGAACTGCGACTTTTGAGAATTCGGTTTTTCTTCCCCAGAAATCTTCATAAGAAACGCGCCAGTAAAAAGTTCCGGCCGTCGCATTTTTCCAGACTACGTGTGGAGTAGAAGTTTCAATGCGGGTGATGAGCTTCTTTAAGTTCTGGTCTTCGTAAATTTCTACAATATAATTTTTTGCTCGAGAGTTCGCCGGCAAATCCCATTCAGCAACAGCTATTGGATCAGCGGCATAGGCCTTAGCAATAAAGAGATCGATCAAATGAAACTCTGACGTTTTATCTTCCAGGTATTTCACTTTAATTTTTATGTTAGGGGAAATTTCAGGGCGAGCGAGTGGAGGAGTCGGTCTGATCTCAACACTCACTGGACTTGAATATTCTGTCTGATTTCCTTTTTTGATTTTCACGCGCCAGAAGTAGCGGCCGGTCTGATTCAATGTCGTCGCAACATTGTTTGTCTTCACTTCTTTATCAAAAAGGATTTTTTGAAAGTTTGGATCGTTTGAAATCTCAAATTGGTAATCAGAGTTTTCAACCTGGTCCCATTTAAAAGAAACAGTCTGATCCGGTTTTTCAAGTTCGATGACTGCTCCTTCAGAAGGCATTTGTGCTAATTTCAAAGGAGCTTTGAGAGAGATTTTTCCGTTGATTTTATTTGTGAGAATTCCGGAAGGTGTTTCTCCCTGAACTTCCCATGTGTATTCGCCGACAGTTTCTAATTTTAATGGAAGAGAAGTATTATCTGTTTCCATCGCTTTTGTTGAACCATCTTTTGTTAATTTTACCGTGTAGTTCACTCCTGAAGTCGGACCGTTCCATGTGAGAAGGTGAGTGAGTGCGCCTTCATGATAGTTTACTTTTTCAATAGAGTCCGGCGTTGTACTCGTGATAGGAATTTCTTTGGCAGCAACGACTTCGACAGTAACCGGAGAACTCCAGAGAGCATCCGGACGATTCTCTGCTTTTACTCGCACCGAGACTTCATAATTTCCTAAGTCGCTCGCCACTAGTTCGAAATTATTTTTAGTGAGATCTGCAGTCGTCGTTTCGCCATTAGGCTGTTTTAATTTTATTTCGAAATTTTTAACATTGTCGCGAGACCAGTTGAGATAAACGGATTCATTTTTCTTCGGGCCTTTATAAAGAATTGTCTTATCCGCACTGACGAGAAGAGGATGTTCTTCTTTCAATGTGAAACTTCTGATCGGACCTTCAAGATTGTCCATTGAAGTAAGTTTCCAATAATAAGTTCCCGCTTTATCAAACGTCATCTGGAAATTATTCGAGTCTATATTTTCTTCGCGAACGATATCATTAAACTGAGAATCGCGGGCGAGTGTCCACTTAACCGGGGCCGCTCCCTTGGTGTAACCCCAATCAAACTGTACGTCGTAGTTTTTAACGAAATAACGGAGGAAGTTTTGTTCAGGTGATTTAAGAATGAAAGGGAGTTCTTTAATTTTAACGGCGCCTGTTTTTTTATTTTGAATCAGAACCTGATTGGCCCCAAGTTCCTGAGTGCCTTGATCAATTTGTAACTTTGCCTTTCCATCGAGAAGAACAAATTTATTTTCCGTTTTTCCCTGTTCGATTTGAATATTGGCGTTCTTTGATTCAAACGTATAGTTTTTCCCGTTCACCATAACGTCCAACTTGGGAGAGTTTTCTGAAAGTTTAGCCGTGAGATTTCCGCGATCGAGTGAGAGCGTATTTTTTTTGCTCAAACTTTTAATACGAAGAAGAGAGTTCTCAAAAAGATTGATCTCGGGACCGTTTGTGAATGTGATTTTGGCAGAACTTTGCCCATGAGTATAGATTTCGTCATTGGGGGAAAGGTCATCTCCGGGAGAAACATCAACCCAGCTTTGATAGAAATCTCTTTTTCTTTTTACCGTTTTTATTTGTTCAACTATTCGGGCAACTTTGATTTCGGGAGCAGAAGAAGACGTGAAGTATCGTGCTCCATAGAGCATGTAAATGCAGACGAGCGCCACCAGGCCCATCAAGCTCATTAAATAATCGTCAAAAGATCGAAGTCTCATTTCTTCCACTATTGGGTAATTTCTAGATATTATTGTAACATTAGATAAAAATATTATAGATAGGAAGATTAATCTTGATTAGAAAAGTCAAATTTCCATTGAAGTACAAATTCGTTGTAGTCATTACGACGTTGCTACTGTTGACGATGGGATTTTATCTCTCATACGCCCTCAATATTTTTAAAGAGGACAAAGCGGCCGATGTTTATTCGATTACGCTGACAAATTCTGTTTCAGTCGCAGAGAGAGCGAAGCTTTTAATGAATGAAGACATTCAACAATTAGAAGCGCTGAAGGACAGTCTTGATAAAGAAACGCTCGCCAAGAAGATGGGAGCGATAATAAGCAACCATGACGAAATTTTAGGAATCGAGTGTCTTGCAAACAACCAGGATTATCTCGCAGAAAAAAATACGAAAAAGATTGAACAGTATAATACGAATGCCGACGCTCAACCTGCGGAACTCAATGAAGGAAATGGAGCCCTTAAAATTCTAAAACAAATTCCATTCGGTGAAACGCGACTGGAAATGTCTCTCGTAAAAAATTTTCCTGCGCATTTTTCCGTGATGAGATCTATTGATAAAAATCTCAAATGCGCAATCCACGTTTCTTATGAAAAGCTGATGCCATTAATGAACGAAACGCTGAACTATGGAACATACCTTCTCACTGACAGCGGAAAACTCTTCTTCAAATTGAACAACATAAATCAAAGTTCTGATCTGATGAGTATTGTAAAGGATCAGACGATTCAAGATGTCGAGCAGGGAGTAAAACGTTTTAACAATAAAGGAATAGCTATCATTCGCGCTTTCTCTAAAGTCCCAGGGCTCGGACTGATTGCGATTACTGAGATCGAAGAAGATAAGGCCTTTCTTGCTTCGACTGAACTTATCCATAAATCACTTTATTTTGGAATTCTCATTCTCTCTGTTGCGGTGATTGCCGGAATTCTTTTTACAAAGAGAATGACAAAAAATGTACAGACTCTTTTCCTTGCCACAGCAGAAGTTGCAGCGGGAAATTTTGATGTGAATCCAGTCGCGAGCGGAAGCGATGAGATCGGTGCACTGACGGATTCATTCGTCGACATGAAAGATAAAATCGTAAAGTTCATGGAAGAAATGAAAGAGAAAGCGCGCATTGAAGGCGAACTTAAAGTCGCTCATCTCGTTCAGCACTCTTTTTTTCCAAAACACGCGATCATCAAACAAAATTACAGCTTTGATGGATACTATCGTCCGGCCTCAGAATGTAGCGGGGACTGGTGGGGATTTTTTGAACAAAAAAATTGCACGACGATCATCGTATGCGATGCTACCGGACACGGAGTGCCTGCGGCCTTGATTACAGCGGCAGCTCACAGTTGTATTTCAACTCTTAAAATCGAATCGGAAAAAACATATGTTTCTCCGAAAGCTGTTCTCGAACGCCTCAATAAAGTTGTTTGTTCGATGAATTCTGAAATTCTTATGACGGCCTTTGTTCTCGAAATTAATGATGAGAAAAAGACAATCACTTATTCAAACGCTTCTCATATGACTCCCTATCTTCTTCGAAAAGGAGAAGAGGGTTACAACAAAGAAGGAGTCAATCCTCTTCAGGAAAATAACGGAAAGAGAATGGGAGAGAATTTCAATTCTGTTTATTCCGAAAATACAATTGAAGTTGTTCCTACAGATCGGGTCATTTTATTCTCCGATGGTCTGACTGAGATGACTGTTGATGGAAAGGCCTGGGGACAAAGAAATTTTTTAAAGAGCTTGTTCAAAGGGGCCGGAAGAGATGCGAGTGGAGTTCTTCATTCGGTTATGGAAGATTTCAGCGAGCATATTAAAGGGAATGCTCTTCAGGACGATATCACTCTTGTTTGCGTTTCTTTCGATAAACCTAAAATCGTTATCGATCAAATTGAAGATTTTCAGGCGATCAAAGACAATCTGATAGCGAGTTCAGTTATCATTACGAAATTGAACAATGAAGAGAATGTTACTCAGGTTTTAGAAAAGAGTAAGATCAATCATCTTATCGGTTTCAACACGATTGATTTAGGAAGAGAATCTAAATTAGTTGAAATCATCGAAAGCAAAAATGATTTTCATTTAAATGACTACATTAATGATAATTATAAAAAACAGTCGTGGAACTTAATCAGCAATAAAAAAATTCCATTAATTGTCGATGAGATGAGTAAGAAATTTGAAGAAGATTTTACTGCGGGAATTAATAAAGACGCTCTTCGTTTAGTAAGCGAAGAACTTCTTTCAAATGCCTTTTATCACTCAGGTGGTGAGGGACATCAGTTTGTTCGCGGTCAGGAAATTATTCTGACTCCGGATAAAGAAGTAGAGTACATGCTGGCCGTGAGTGATGAATACGTTGTGATTTCAGTGAAAGGTCCATCAGGATTTTCTTCGAGAGAAAAAATCATCAACAGCATCGGAAGAGGTTATTTAGAAAAAACTCCAGTTGCTGGAGAAAACGGAGCAGGGTTAGGACTTTATATGATCTACGAGAATTGCAGCCAATTCTGGGTCATTAATGGAACAAAAGACTGCGGACAAATTATTTGTGTATTTGAAAAATTTAATCGTTATAAGCAAGCGAAAGAAAGAATTACTTCGTTTCATTTCTTAGTTAAGGAGATCAAGGTATGAGTAAATTATCCATCAGCACCCGCATTACAGACGATGTGGCCTATGTCGAACTAGTGGGGACTATCGATGAGGATTCAACTTTTGATAAAATCAAAAATCTCCAGATGAATAAATTCGTTTTTGACTTTAACAAAGTGACGATGATCAATTCATGCGGAATCAGAGAGTGGATTAAATACCTTCCGGAAATTGAAGGGGCACAGATCACATATCAAAACTGTCCGCAAATCATCATCGAACAAGTCAATATGGTTCACGGGTTCATCAAGAAAGGAATTGTCGTAGATACATTCTATGCGCCTTACTTCTGTCCTAATTGTGATACTGAAAAGAAAATTCTTTTAAAGAGCAGTGAAGTCGTCAATTTCAAAGCGCCAATGAAACAATGTAATACATGCAAAAGCGATCTCGAGTTTGATGCTATTGAAAAACAATATTTCAGTTTTTTAGCGCAAGGAAAATAAGATGGATTCTTTCGATTTTTTAGACGATCTTTTTGAGCCGGCGATTATCGCAGATAATATGGAAACTATCGTTTATTACAACGCCAGCTTTCTTACGCTCTTTAAAACAACTCCGAGATCAATGAAAAAACAGACGGACGTAAGAGAGTACCTCGCAGGAATGATTCCTGACTTTTTAGAATTTTTTGATTCACTTGCTCATTCTGCTCAAGCGGTAAGTCCTGAACTCACTTTTTATATCGAAGGACAAATTTGCACAGTCATCATCAAAGGGATGAGAAAAGAATCCGGACATACGATCCTTCTTTTTAAAGATGTAACGGTTGAAAAACAATTGAACGATAAATATCGTCTGCAGCTGGAAGAATTAAAGAATACACACGCACAAATTATTCAATCTGATAAATTAAAAGTTATTGGAGAAATGACGGCGAATATTTCTCACGAAATCAACAATCCTCTTACTGTAGCAGTGGGGAATGCTGAGTTGATTGAGTTTGCGCTGGAAAATCCTGATCTGAATAAAGAAAGAGAGCAGATCAGAAAATTTCATGAAAATATCAATCACTCATTAGATCGCATCAGCAAGATCATCACGAATATGAAAGAATATCTTCATAAAAGTGAGGATAAAAAGGAATATTGTGATGCCAGACAGATCATCGAAAAAGCGATTGCTTTTACTTCTCCTTCAATCAAAGGAACGCCAATTGAAATCAAAGTTGATATTGAAGGGCAAGCTCCGATTCTTCTCGTGAATCAAATCAAGATTGAGCAGGTCTTTGTTAACCTGATTCAAAATGCTATCGATGCGCTTAAAGAAACAAAAGTTGAAAATCCAACGATCACTGTGGATTGCAAGCTCGATCAAGGCGGGAACTTTGTGAATATGAGCGTACGCGATAATGGTACGGGAATTTCAGAAGAAAACCGCACGAAAATTTTTAATACATTCTTTACGACAAAAGAAATCGGAAAGGGAACAGGACTTGGACTTTCGATCTCAAACAGAATTATCGAATCTCATCAGGGAAAATTGGAACTCATGGATTCGAAAAAAGGAGCTCATTTTAGAATAACTCTTCCAGCGATCGGTATCGCCGGACACATGAATGGAAATTGGGAAAAAATGATTTCGGAAGGCGATAAACTCACTCGCGTTCTCGTTGTCGACAACGAAATTAACATTCTCAATTTGTGCATGAATTTTCTCTCGGATACACAATACCATTTTCTTGGGGCCACAAGTGCAGCAGAGGCCTATATAGAGCTTGAGCGCGCAAGTGTGGATATGATCATTACCGACTTAAAAATGCCCAATATGGATGGCGAAACTTTCATCAGAGAATTGCGCTCGAAAAATATTATGGTACCGGTTTTATTCATGACCTCAAAAGATTTTGTAGATAAGTATAAAATGGTTAAAGATGAGTTGGGATTAAAAGGCATTATCATAAAACCATTTACTAAAGAAGAATTAGTTGGGGCCATAGGTGCAGCAGTAAATGAGTAAAGTTAAACTGGTCATTCTCGTCGTAGATGATGATCCCAAAGTAAGGGAATTGATTCAAGCCTATTTCTTGATGAAGGCAGAGGAACTTACGTGCGTGATGGCCTCAGATGCTCAGCAAGCAATGCTCAAATTATCGAATCAAACATTTGATGCCATTCTCGTTGATAACGTTATGCCTGGAAAAGCGGGGATTGATTTTGCCGTGACTCTTCGTAAATCGATTAAGTACTCACGCACGCCGATCATTATTATGTCGGGTGCTCTTTCTCAGGAAGATGTTCTTAAAGCAATTGATGGTGGACTAAAAGATATTCTCGTTAAACCTTTTTCTCTCAAACAGCTCAACGATAAACTCGCTCAGTGTTTACGCAAGGCCGGACAGCCAGCTCCTCATTAAACCACTTTATCTTTCTCAAGCATCGAAACAAGTCCCCATGAATCTACCTTCGTCAGCATATCTCTCAAACGTTTTCTTCTGTTCGCAAGCGTTTCTTCATAACCAACTTCAGTGAGGAATGATTTCTTTTCAGCTTCGCTCATAGGCCCTGCTTCACGTTCGATTGCCTTAATGAACCAGCTCGCATTTTGAAGAGCGTGAATGAATCGTCTTGTATATTCGAAAATTTGTTCTTTTTCATTTTGAGTGACATCGTAAAAGTTTGCGAGAATAACTCCCGAACCGTGGTGGCGAGCTTCATCCTGCAAAATTCTTCCATAGACATTTTTCATCGGAGCAAAGTCGCAAGACTCCGCAAGTCCCGAGTAAAAAGACATTCCAAATCCTTCGAGAAGAACTTGGATGACATAAACGAGAGTATTGCGTTCACCTTCGCGCATCACTTCACCGAGTACATCAAGCATCGGATGCCAGTGATCGTTTTTATTCGGAGTAAACCACATGTGGTTGATGAATTCTTTCTGGTGAATGGCTTCTTCCGCTGCAAATAAACTGTAGAGTGATTTTTCATCTTGGTTTTTTGCAAGCAGGATCATTTTTGCGCCGTAATTGTGACCGGACTTTTCAATAAAATAAGAAAGAGAAAGATTGAGCTCTGTCATGTAACGAAGGGTACGTAATTTTTGTTCCTGGTTCAATGACTGAAAGCATTTCGCGCGATCAAAACTATAACGTTGTTCTGACCAGAAATGATTGGGAAACTCAGTTTTCTTTTGTTCAACAGTCAGTTTACCAAAAGCAACTTCGAGCATTTGCTGAAGAGATTTATTTTTTGAATCTGTAGGAAAGTGAAAAACTTCTTCTTCCGAAAAAAAGATTTTAAGAGCATCATTCTCTTTCATGAATTTGTCCTTCGCCAACTTTCACATTAGTGTGAACAGCTGCGCCTGCTTCAATGAAGGCGCGGTTTCCGATAACAGCTCCGGGAGCGACAACAGAACGAAACGATAGAACAACATCCGATCCGATTGTGACTTCTTTTAAATAGAGCAGGTAACGATTGTCTTTTTTCTTGATGGCGTGAGCGGAAAGATAAGCTTCATTCCCGATCAAACAACGATCGCCAATATGAACGAACGGGCGATCTACGATTTTACTTTGTGCTGTCCAGTTGATCTTTGAACCGATTTTTGCACCCCAAAGTCTTAACCATGCCGAATACACGCCTGGAATAAGTTTTAATACAGCTTCAAGAACTGGAACGGCATTATAGATTTGTTGAATCTGATAACTCACAAACCATCCGTTTACATTTTCTGTGTGAACACCTAAATAACTCGCACCCATTTTTGTTGGAATAAAAGGTGAGAGCATTCTCCACATAAGAGGCGGAAGAAGATAGAGAATCACAACGAACAAAATCCCCATGACTAAGCTGTGCTCAACAAAGGCCTTGATGAGTACGCCAGTTAAAAGCATAACCATCATCGTTGGGATGAGTCCGACAAAGAAAATAAGTGATTTGTTGCTATTGCTCATTTTTGTTTTTACTTATTTAAAAATTTATAACGATCAGAAGTTCCTTCTTTCAATTTCACGAATTCTTCGAAGACAGCATCCATCACGCGTGCTTTTAAACGGAGTGAAGCTTTCATACATTCTTCGATGTCGGCCCAGTCTTGTTCTGTTTTAGCAAACATATTAATGGCCTTATCAACTTCTTCAGCGTGATCAGCATCGATATCAGAGTGGTCCGTTAAAAATGTCATTGCCGATTTTTCTACACCAAGTGCTCCGAACATTTGCATAAGGGGAGCAAGATATTCGTACACACGTTCTGCCCAGAAACTGTAACCCAAACGAGCGAGAGGATTGCCTGTCGTTGAAACGCGGTAGAGATAGGCGATCAAAATTTCTGTCGCCATTAACGGTTGAGGTAAATCGCTCGGCTGAAATTCTCTTAATTCTTTTTGGTAGTATCCGGCCTTCTTTAAATCATGAACAGTCATGAGTTCATGTCCTGTTTCTTCTAAAGCATGTTTCAAACAATATTTCATATAACGAACATCGAGTTTATCCTGACGAGTTGCTACGAGCGCCTGGTTTCTCGCATTGTGAAATGTATAGTGATAAGTCTCAATCAAATAAATCGCGTAAAGTCTTTTATCGACAAAACCAGGAGTCAAAACTTTTTCGAGGTTGTCTCCATTCGCAAGATTTCCCATCTCATCGTCTAACACTAGTTTTAATTCTGCGATTGTTTTTGATGCCATAAACGTTTCCCTAATTTTTAGTTGCTGAACCAACACGATAAGCTGAATTGAACATGCGGTTGTCTGTTAAATATTTTTTAAAAATTGTTCCTAGAATTTCTTGCTTTGATCCCATGAGAAGTTGGTATGTTTCTTTTCTCTCTGGCAAATAAGCACTTAGACCAGTAATCGGAGCAAGACCGAAACTGCTCAAGAAGTTCATTCTTTCAGGTCGGCATACGGCAACGATTCCTTTATAGTCTGATTGTTCGAACAACCAAAGGCCGACATAAAGAAGCAACAGTCTTCCAAAGAAACCGCGCTTAGCTAATGTAGGATCAGCGACTAAGCGATTAAACTCGATATAATCATCGTGACGTTTTGAAATGATTCCCCACGAGTGAGAAAGAGTTGAAAGTTCAAAACGCGAAGGAGTGAGACGAACATAGGCCGCAATTTTTCCTTTGAATTTTACTCCGAAGTGAAATGATCGTTTATCAAAGTTTCCAGTCTTCTCATTTTGTTTTGCTTTTTCATCGTAAAGATATGGGGCAGATTGTGAAAGAATTCCATCTCTAAACGCGAGAAGTTCCTGAGTCTTTTCGTTATCAAAATGTTCCGGTCCAATAAACTCGAGAGAACGTTGTCTCATTAAAAAGAGTCTCACTGTCCAGAAAAGAGGGGCATGAAGAAGCTTCATAAATAGTCTCGTTGTGTGTGGGAATTTTCAAAAATTTTAGCACTGTCAAAAATTTAGTGGGGAGAGGACTGGAGGGCATGAAAAGATTACGGCCCCCCCTGTAGTGGAATTTTACAGCGTGCTAGGCTTTGTAAGCACACAACTAGAAACACAACCTTCAAGGAACTATCTATGCGTACTTATTTGGCGATATTGGCCCTAGGACTTTCATTTAGCGCTGTCGCTGGCAATGGTCCTGGTAAAATCAAAATAGATACAGGCGTAGAACTCTTTACTGATAAGACGACCGAACCCAGTGCCCTCGCTGTAAGCGAAGACGGAAGCCGCATCTATTGGATCGCTAAAAAGAGCAAGCATTCACTTTTACAGCCAATCGATGTCTGGCATAGTTCTACTAACGAAGCAAACCCAGTTCGTATTACAAGAAGAGGAGGCGATATTTATTCTGCCGTCTCACCAGTTGTTGGCACGGACGATGAGATCGTAACGAACCACGAGATTCACGGTTTCGGTGCAGTGATTAGAACAATCATTCACCAACTTATTCATAAAGACGATACTCCGCAAGGATACAAATCATGTATCGATTTCAGAAACACGATGACGAATAAAAGTACAAAACTTCTTTGCGCAAAAGAATTGGGAATTAAAGAAGAGATGCTCGATCACGCACGTCTTTCACCGGATAAAAACTGGCTGACGTTTTATTTAAAAGGGGCGAGCAATCCTGCGGGAATTTATTTGCACAATATGAACACAGGGAAGACATCACTCCTTGGAGAGTTCGATGATAAACACCCGACATGGACTCCGGATGGAACACGAATTATGTTTCACTTCCAGAGAGGTGGAAACGTAAAAACGGAAGCGGATACAGAAGAAGCATTCATTGGTTGGTATAATTTAAAATTCAATGGTGATGAAATCGTGAGTGCTGAACGTCACCTGATCGACAATCCAAAATTGGTTACAGCGTATACGTATCAAAAACACCCGACAATGATTCCTGGAACGAATTATATCGTTTATCACGGACAAGAAAAAGTAGATGGTTCGAAAAAACTTTATATCAGAGAATTGAAAGCTGATTCAAAAGTAAAAGAACTTTCGATGAAGTTAAACGACGACTGTTCGATCAAGTCGACAAAACATGCGGCCGCAGGATTTCACGATCACTATCTTTACTTCGTAGCGAAGTCTGAATGTAAAGAAGGGGATAAAGAAGTGAAGTCAGCTTCTGCTATTTACAGAGTTGATATCGATACATTTGTGGGGAAATTAAAATAAGATATTTTTAATTTAAAGCTTCCGCATACGCGCTTCGCTCTTTTTGACGATCAATCTGCAATTGTTTGTAGTCACTAAAGAGCGGACTATCCAAAACGATTTTTGCAAGCGAGCTATTCTTATCGCTTAAGAGGGGAACGAGAATATCTTTCCCTCTATAGCTGAAAGATTTCACCGGAATTTCATAAAATTTTTCTTTGTAACGAATCTTCATCAGGAATGAACTCTTAAAATTGATTCCCAGTTTTTTGAGTGCTTCAGGTTTTAAATTAGCGAGCTCATCACTGCTTAAAACAGCTTCAGGAGCATCTGCACTTGTTCCATTTGGATTTGTGCCTGAAGCTTTTCCACTTTTTCCTTTCTCGCCTTTATCACCGCTTGTCAGCTGAATAGCAGATTCTCCGCGGGCGCTTTTCATAGCGGCCTCACTACTGTCATTTCTCTTCGCGATGGCATCAGAAGTTGCAGCGGCCGGAGAGCGAGCAGTGTCTCCCATTGCGAGATTGTTCTGCCAGTTCTGTAAACGATTTTCCCAGGCGTTTAAATTTTTTTGATATTGATCAAGGCGATCTTTTTCGGAATTGTTGAGACCTTGATAAGGACTACTTTTGCTGCTGCCACCATAGCTAGGAGGACTGTATTTCGAATTATGATCGATGGCCGTATTCAATTTATCGTTCTCAGTGCCTTTCATGTTCGTTACGATCGAATTGAGTTCATCGCGAAGTTTTTTAATTTCAGCATCGCGATCGGATATACTTGTTGATGAAGAATAATCTTTCGAGCTTGTCGTCGTTTTTGTTGTTCTTACACCTTTAATGGCATTGTTTGTTGAAATAGTATCGTTGGCATCAAAACGAGGCGAAGAGGAAGTCGTGAGAGTTTGTGCAGAAGTCTCAGCGACTGTTTGATTCATCGTTGGCTGAGTGATCGGAGCTTGTGCTACCGTCTTATCCATTTTTACATCGCGACTCGATGGAGTCGGATCCAGTTTGCGCTCAAGAAAATCTTTTTGTTTTTCTGCGATCGCAATTGGTGTGATTGTTTTTCCTTCAGCAACAAGAGTTCCTTCGACACCCAGTAGATTTTCAGTGAAAGCAGAGTAGCGCGCAGGTTTGCTCGATGAGTTTGATTGGCCATTGTCTGATGATGAACTTCCTGAGCTTGCAAGCGCTGAGCTTTGAGGTGTTTTGTCTTTTTCTAATGTCTCTAAAAAGTTGATGTATTTTAAAATTGCATCAGAACATTCCTTTCCACCAGGACAACCGTAAGTTGTTTTTAAATCTTTGCTGGAGATTGGTCCGCCAGCTTTACAAGAAACGGCATCAGAAAGTTCGGGAGCTTTACATTGATAAACAGAACAAAAACTAATTGAAACGTTCTTTGTCTGGGATTCACTCAGTGTCGGGCGAGTATTTTCGTTAAATTTATTAAACCATTGGTCTGTGGAATTCTTTTTTTCATAGTTTGCTTTCTTTGATTCTTCACGAGCGAGACATTGAAAGCCGTAAGCGGCATAAATAGAATCATCATTTGGAATGTCGAACATATCCTTTAAATCGATTTTGGGATCGAGACCAAATAATTCCTGAGAAGCAACTTCTTCTAAACTTCCTAATTGATCGAGGTCTTTACAAAGAAAAGTTTCAAGATTGCGATTAATTTTTCCGCATTGATCTGCTAAACCTTGAGAAAGAATTTTTTGATTGTCCGGCTGAAAAAAGAATTGCGAAACATATTCCCTTGCTTTTTCCGGATCGCCGGAGAAAGAAGTCAAATAGCTCTTGAATTTCATTTTTAAGTCTTTATTACCGGTTTTTACAATCAGTTTAAATTGGGGATTTTGATCTAACCATGCATCAAACTGATCTGCACTTGCTTCATTATTTTTAGCAACATTGATAAAATTTATCATCGATTTATTATCGAGCTGAGCAGAGAGAGTAAATGCTCCGAAGTCACCTTGAATGGGACATTGTTTTTTATCTTTCCCGATATTTCTTGAAGCCGTAAATTTTGCGGCCAGTTTAGAAGAGAGACTGTCACCTTGAGTAGAAAATTTTGATTTGAGAATATTTAGTTTTTGACCAGGACAACTCGTCTCCAAAGTTTTTGCATGTCCTAATCTGCAATTGTTTTTGATTGCTTCACTATCCATCATCAAATCGTGTTCGTTTGCAGTATAGAACTGATCGAGAATGGCCATCTCTTCTAAGTTTTGTTCAATTTGTGTAGAAAGTTTTTTAGCGAGTTTGTTATAGATTTTTTCTTTTTGATAGGCTTTAACTTCTTCATTGCTGACTAAAGCTTCGGCCATTTTGCAATCTTGTAAAGGAAGACTTTTGAATTCCATTAATTGGTGTAATGCCTGACAATGAACTTCATCTCCAGCATGCGCTGAAGAAAAAAATAGACTGATTAAAAGCAAACAACAATTAAATTTCATTTCACTTATTTTCCAGGACATTTTCTGTCGTACTTCGAGTAGACGGCACCTTTTGCACAGAGAGAGTTAATGATTTGCGTGACAGCGATCTTAGATTCTTCAACATGAAAAATTCCGAGGTTTACACAATGATCGAGATAATCGAGAACTGTTTCACCTTCTGTATTTTTTGCATTCACGGCCTTAAGCCAGGCTGCGGTATCTTTTCTTTTGATCGTGTAATACTTGTAGATAACGTCGGCGAATTCCACTCGCCCAGCAGGATCATCAGCAACTAAATGAAGCATAGGCGAGAGAACATCTCCTCCCCAATTTTTTTGTCGACATCCGGATTTTTGAAAATAATCATCGATAGAATAGGGAGACTCTTCCATTTCTTTGGTGAAGCCTGCAACCTGATTTCTCACCAGATAGGTGAACTTCATACAGTACGTATCTTGATAAGTGGCAAACGGATATTTCTTTCCAGCATCCTCAGGCGGAGGCGCAGGCTGCGCAACCTTCGACATAACATTCAAAAGTTTATTGTTGATGTCTGGCAGGCCCTGCATTTTTTTATCCGTGCAGTGAATACAAACATCGTCAGCGAATGCATGAGCGCTGAAAATGGATAATAGAAGACCGCTTAATAAAAAATGACGAAACACCATTTGATCTCTTCCCTGGATAATGGTCGATTTATGTATCTTCGCTATCTTATCGCTCAAGAACTGATAATCTTTAGTTTAGTTCCTGTTATTTAGGCGCTTGTGATCACTTTTTCCGTAAATAAATAATATTTTTTGAATATTAATTTAATCTCAATTTCGGATTCATCCACTTAACAAAATGATTCTAAATTGCTAAAAACATTGGAATTCTAAGCGTAAGCAATTGTTAACCTATGAGTAAAGTTCCCGAGTCTTTTTGACGACAAAAAACTTTGTTTGGGCCAAATAAAGTATTGGTCCTTTTGAGAGAATGTATGAAAAAAGTTTTAATCGTCGACGATGAAATTGAAATTAGAAATATTTTTGAAGAAGTTTTTCGCCACGAGCTTGAGTTTGAAAGTGTGACATTTGCACGCGATGGTCTTGAGGCGCTCAGAGAATGCGCTCTCCAAAAATTTGATATTATCACTCTTGATCATATGATGCCTCAGTTGCGTGGGGCCGATTTTCTTGCAGGCCTTAGAAGTAAACCAGGCCTGAATCAAAAAACAACTGTCATCATGATATCGGCGCACTTGCCGGATCTTTCTGAAACAATCAAGTCGACAGAAAGTACTTACTTTATGGATAAGCCTGTCGATTTCAAGCGTCTCTATCGTTATGTGAAGAAATCTCTAGGACAAGAAATTTAATTATTCTTGATGAGTAGAAAACTGCACATTTTTTAATTCCATTGGGACACCTGTATTAATCACGTTGAAATCAGCATCAGCTGTGATGTCGACAATCTCGCAATTCTCAGAACACTTGGGAATGTAGCCGTTAATTTTTAATGTATATGTTGCTTTCACTGGATCAGTGACTAATTCATAATTGAGTGCTTTGTTTTCCAAAATTTTTTTCTGATATTCAGAAAGCTGAGTATTAAGTGCTTCGTGAACATCATCTTTTAAATCGTAATGCTTAATCATCGTTGTTTGTTGTCCATTCTTTCCAATCAAATAAGCATCACTGAAAGAGTTGTCCCACTTCCAATTCTCTGTGAGATAAAGAATGTACTGGCCGCTTTGTAAACCTGACGCCGTTTCAATTTCATTGAGAGTCAGTGAATAAAAATTTCCAAGAGTGAGGTCACCGAGATGGCCGTAATAAGCATCAGAAGGAATTTCTGCAAGAATGAGATTGCGTTCAACATCGACAATATAATTGACGATTTGTCCGTCGTATTTTGTCAGAAAGTTTTGAATGGTCTCATCACTCTGTTCAACTGCTTCGAAATCAATCGTTGTATCTCTCACTCCCCATGCCGTAGCAAAACCATGTCGCGTGACTGTTTCCGGATTAATACGGAATTCCCTTCCTGCTGCAAAGGCAGGAGAAGAAAATAAAATAAGAAGGGCCATGAGTGATTTCATAAAATCTCCTTGAGTAATCTCTCGCTTCTTTATAGTGTGAAAACAGATCAGTATGAAATAGTTTTATTCATAGATAAAAGCTCTGAAAATTTTTTGTAATATGTATTATTAGTTTTTACAAAAATCTGCCAAACTCCTTTTACGTCAAAAACATTTTATGATGAGGTATGAATGAAAGCACAGAAGGTGGTGAAGATAGGTTTTTTTTTGCTCGCAAACGCAATCACTATCAGCACACATGCCGCCTTACAGGATTTGAAAAGCTTCTCTACCAAGAACTTTCTCCTATCGACAGCGGCCACTGGTTGCATGCCCAAGGGAATGAAAACGGACCCGGTTGGGAGCTCTTTGTATGTCGCAGAGATGTGCGGAAAGATAGATCCCACTTCAAAAAAACGCGTGCCCAGCGTTTCAATCTTCGATTTAGAGAAGAGGACGCTTAGTAAAACGCTTGTCACTCCAGTCGGTGCAAAAGACGGAATCCTTGCCAACACAGAAGTGGAGTTTTCTCTCGATGAACAGTGGGCCTTCATCACTCGTGCAGAAGGCGATGACAATTCTGAAGTCTACAAAAATATGGGACTTCTCACTGTTGTTAATTCCGAAACACAAAAGATTGCAAAATACATTCCTTTACACGGCAATGGTTCTAAAATCATTGCCACAAGACCATTTGTTCAAGGGGATAATACTCGAGAGCAATTACTTTATGTCGCCAATTATTTTTCTGATGACATCAGTATCGTCGATATCACTCATTTAAAAGAAGATGGAAATATGGACGGCAGTTCATACTTTGTTGGAAAAATTCCACTGCATACAAATTATCCGAATCCTGATTCTCCGTCGGCGTATACGATTGCTCCTCGAGGAATTGCTTTTACTCCCGACGGAAAACTTGCTTTGATTCTTTCAACTGAAACGGGAAGCTTAATTATCGTTGATGCCGTTAAACATCAACAGATAGCAGAGATCGCTCCTATTGATCCAAAGAGTGTCGGAAGAGAATTAAATCTTCGCCACATTGTCGTGAGCAACAATGGTGATGTGGCCTACATCAGTCACATGCGCGGAAATGCAATCTCCAGAATCAATATGCGAAAACTCGAAGCGATGATTCAGGATTTAAAAAAAGTCGGTCCTCGTGTGACATTCTCTGCTTCTGCCTGGGATGATCTGCTCATTCCATTTCAAACAAGCAAAGGTCCGCAAAAAATTTTAGTGCTTGAAGATTATCCTCTCGATCACCCAAATCTTCCTGGAAAGAAATGGGGGATGGCCCACCCAAATACAATCGTGCTCGATCCACTTCGCAACCGTTATCTGTATGTTTCAAGCAGAACGAGTACCTCTGCTGATGACAGCAAGGTCGATCCTAAACTCATGGGAAAAATCGATATCGTCGATACACAAAAAGATAAAGTCGTTTTCACGCTCGTCGGTGGAGCACAACCAACTGCACTTGAAACAAGTCGCAATGGAAATCTTTTAATCTCGAGTGGGTTTATTAATGATCGACTGTATTTTTTTGATGCGAAGAAAATTATTGATCTTTATGAAAAAGGCGAATAGGACAGTTAACGGTCAGCTGTTGGCAGTTGGCCGTTAACTGTTTGCAGTTTAAATTAGAGTTGAAGTGCGCTTAGTGCGCCTTCGTAGTTTGGTTCGTGAGTAAGTTCGTTTACTTGTTCTGTGTATGTGATTTCATTTTTTTCGTTGATAACAACGATTACACGTGAGCAAAGTCCTTTGAGTGGCCCATCGACCATATCAACAGGGAATGCTTTGAAAAAATCAGAACGGAATACAGATCCCATGACAACGTTTTCAATTCCTTCAGCTCCACAAAAGCGTTTTTGAGCAAAGGGAAGATCCATTGATAAATTGATAACTGCAACGTTACCTAAGTCAGAAGCTTCTTTATTAAATTTTCTAACACTCATTGCGCATGTTCCAGTGTCAACACTTGGAAAAATATTCAGGAGTTTGTGTCCTTTAAATGAATAAAGATTTTTTTCTGTTAAATCAGTTAATGTAAAAGTGAAATCGTGAGCGATTGAATCCACATCCGGAAGAGTTCCGTGAGTGTTTACGCTGTTTCCTTTCAATGTAATTTTAGTCATGATTTTGTACTCCTGTTTAGACTCACATGAATTTTACCAAAAAACTTTAAAGGCGCAACCTAGGCAATCGGCAATTCTATGATAAATCTCGTGTGTGTCGAAGTTGTGTCATAGTAAAGTTTACCGTGATGCTCTTCGATAATTCCCTTTGAGATGCTTAGACCGAGTCCCGTTCCTTTGCCAACGTCTTTTGTTGTAAAGAAGGGAGTCATAATTTTTTCTAAAATGTTTGGAGAAATTCCCGGTCCGCTGTCAGTTACACTGATAATACATTTTTCATTATCAGTTGAGACGACAATTCGAACCCATTTTTCAGGAAGATGTTCAACAGCATCGTATGCGTTGTTTAGAAGATTGATAAGAACTTGTAAAAGTTGTGAAGCACGGCCGTTGACATAAGTTTGATCACTCGATTCTAAATTAAATTTGAGATCGATGGAATGGAAACGAAATCTTTCTTTTGAAAGTTCCAGTGTATCTTGAATAAGCTGTGGAACGAGTATCTTTTGCATTTGATCGTTCTCAGCGTTGCGGGAAAAAGCACTAAGACCTTTGATGATGGCACTAATACGTTTTGATGTGGCCTCAATAACACCAATTTCGGCATCGTAATTTTTTAAATTATCGCCTTCATCGCGCATCTTTCTTTTTAACTGGGCGGTTTTTCCAATGATAATGGCAAGTGGGTTATTAATTTCGTGAGCAATTCCTCCGGCCATTTCACCGAGTGAAGACATTTTAGCCGCGGCCATAAGTTTTTCACGTTGCGAATTGAGCGCGCTCTCCACTAATTTTTTTTCTGTGAGGTCGCGAATGCAGGCCTGTATGACTCGTTCGTTATTGAGAGTAAAAGCGGAAAGCGTAACATCGGCAGGAAAATCTTCACCGTTTGCTCTACGGTGAACCCATTCAAATTGGTTCACTCCAAACTTGAGGGCCTTTTCAATCTGCATTTTGGATTTTTCCAATGAAGACATTCCATCAGGTTGAAAGGAAGGTGAGATTTGATCAGGTTGCATGGAAATAAATTCTTCTTTATTTTTTAAACCAAAAAGTTTGACAGCTTGTGAGTTGCAATCAGAGAAACCATTTTCTGGCGAGAACAACATAATAGCATCGTTAGATGTTTCAAAGATCGCATGAAACTTCGCACGCTGACGATCGATTTCAAATTCAGCTTCTTTCCATGATGTAATATCAGAGATCGTTCCCACCATACGAACGGGCCGATCCTGTTCGTCGTATTTGACGACCATTCCGCGTGAGAGAACCCATTTGTAATGGCCGTTTTTACAGAGAAGGCGATGTTCGCTTACAAAATTATTTTTTGTTTTGAGATAATAATTGAGATCGTTGAAAACACGCTGATAATCATCGGGATGAATATGAGCTTTCCAGACATGAAAATCGTTTTTGAGTTCGTGTTCATCATAACCCAACATGGCCTCAAACTTTTTGGTAAACTTTACATCGTTGTTGGGAATATTCCAGTCCCAAACACTGTCACCAGCTCCTTCAAGAGCAAATTTCCAAAGTTCCTCACTCGCTCTTAGAGCTTCTGTTCTTTTTTCAGCAAGTTCTTGGGCATTTCGTTTTACCGTTTGTAGAGAAACGATAAATGTTCCAATGAGAAGACTGATAATCGAAGCGGCAGCTCCGGCCCATGAAGAGAATGTATCCTGGTTTGAATAAAAATCTTTTGAACGTTTGAAATAAAATTGAAAAGAACGATTGCCCAGCTTTAAATATTTTTTTTGTGAATGTGTGTCCGGCAGTTGCAAAAAATCATCAGAGGAGCTGATGAGACTTCGCTGCTCATCATTCTCAGATACAGAGTAACTGACGCCTTTAAACGTTTGAAGTGAGAAAATAGAATCAAGAAATGGTTTGGCGTAAAGAGGTGCGTACGTCCATCCAATGAGACGTTTACGTCTTTCCTGAACTGTTCGAGGAATAGACCCTTTTGTGTAGAATGGATAATAAATAAGAAAAGCAGGATTGGGAGAGAGATCATCAATCAAGTTAAGAGTAGGGGTGATCGTTGGTTCACCCGTATCACGCGCAAGTTCTGCGGCCATTCGGCGTTTATCCTCAGAAGCGAGATCAAGACCAATTTTGCGTTTATTTTTTATCATTGGTTCAATGAAAGTGACGAGGAAAGCTTCTTTTCTCGCTTGAGCTTTCATGATCTCTGCGGAAGTGAGATTGTCGAGAAGATGATAAGTGAAGTCTGAAGCATCATCTTTTTGGACACGTTTTACAAAGGTTGAAAGATCTGATTTTTTCACACGGAAGATGACTCCGAGTCCGATATTTCCCGGAAGATTTTCTTCAAATTTACTGTGGTCTAAAAATTCTTTCCATTCACTGCGTTTGACGTTATCGCTGGCCGCAAACAACCCTGTTCCACTTTGCAGAGCTGAGTAGTAAAGACTAATTCTTGCCTGAAGAAGTGGTTCAACCGCATCGACGACTTCGCTGAAATGTTTATCGGATTCATTGAGTGAGCGAATATAAAAACCAAAAAAGAAAAGACCGGCGAAAAGCCAACTGAAAAGTAAAACGACTGCAGGATGACGAAGAGTCGTATTGCGTTTTAAATCAGTCATCATGAGTGAACTGACACCTACGCTGGCCAAAAAAAGTTGCAGATTAATTAAATTGTTATTGAGCGATCCATGATTGAAAACGCCAAAACCAAATTGAACAGAACAGACTCCAAAAATGGAAATGAGGACTGTTGCAATCGAAGCACCTCGTTCTCCACCGACAGAGGCACACCAAAAAAGATAAGGAAAAATAAAAAAGAGAAAAGGAGAACCTTCCGGTCTGATAAAAAGTAACCACGAAAGAAAAATTCCGACGGCGAGAAGAAAAAGAATAGAATACCAATGTGGATTTTTTCTTTGGTAATCTGTTGAATATTTTTTTGAGAAAGCGAGAAGAAGAGGAAGAACGGTTACTCCTCCCAAACAATCACCTGTGAACCAGGTAAACCAGACTCCGGTAAACTGGGCCCAAGAAATTTGGTGAAAGAAGCTGAGAGTGCTTGTTCCAATGATTGAAGCAATACAAGCTCCGATCAAAGAAGCGAGCACAATGCCTATCGTTCGCGTATGCGAGCCGGCAATGTTTGGATTCTTGCTGAAGTATTGCAGAAGTTTTGTTCCCACTACTGCTTGCAGAGTATTTCCGCCAGTAATGAAGAGAGCTGGAAGAACGGGAAGTATTCCGGGAGCATTAAAATGGTTTGCAGTGAAAGCACCAAGCACAATTGCCGGCCAGTATTCTATGCCTGCAAGAAAAAGAATAGCGAAAGAGATTCCAGTAGCAGGCCATACGGGAGAAACTTTTTGATGAATAGTCGCCAGGAGCAACCCTGTATGGGCCGCAAAAATATAGAGGACTGCGAAAGCGATTAGCTTGGCTAAATACTTTGGATTGAACTGGAATGAAGACAAACTTTTAAGCATCGTAAATTGTTATCATTGTTGACCCAATTAATACAGATCTTATTTGGTTTTTCTCTCCATAATATTTCCATAATCTCTTCCTAAAATTGCCTTATTAATAGCTTAGATTTTTAAGTTATAATTTAGGACTATGATGAAATTATTATTAGTAGAAGATGACCCGATTCTAGGGAAAAGTTTAAAGAATACTCTCGAACTCGAAGGTTTTGTCGTCGCTTGGGCCCAGAACATCAAGAGCGCAAAAGAAGCTGCTAGTGAAGATGATTTTCAATGTTTTATTTTCGATATCGGTTTGCCGGACGGAGATGGAATTTCTCTTTGTTCTTACATGAGAAATCAATTTCAAACGCTGCCGATTTTGTTTTTAACTGCGCAAACGGATGAAGAAACGTTGGTAAAAGCTTTCGAGGCCGGCGGTAATGATTTTTTAAGAAAACCATTCAGCCAAAAAGAATTGCTCGTTCGAATTAAAGCACTCACGAGAAATTTGAAAGGAACAAAAAGTCGTTCAGTTTACAAGGAATTGAAGGTCGATATCGAAACTCGTTCTGTGACTTACGGAACTCAAAAAATCGATCTCAACTTGACCCAAATTCAGATTCTTTACTTTCTCGCTCAGAATGCAGAAAACGTTATTACGCGTGATCGCCTCATTGAATTTCTAGGAAAAGAAAATGAGATTTTTGACCGCACGATCGATTCGCACATCAGTCACATCCGTAAAATTTTAAAGCAGGAAAAAGTTCTCGATATTCAGATCAAATCCGTTTACGGAGTTGGTTATAAACTCGAAGTAGAAGAACAATCATGAAAAAAAATAAAATGATGTTTAAACTTTTGAGTGGGGTACTGCTTATTAGTGCCGTCGCCGTTCTCTTGGGATTTTTTGGAACGCGTATACTTCTTCGTGTATTGGATACTCGCAATCATAAACAGGCCGAACATCGTTTTACTCCTAAATTTGCGACGACCATCAAACGCATTCACGAAAAAACAGATTTACCGTATACGGATCTCGTAAAAATATTTAATGAAAACGAAGATGAGCATTCACCGATTCATTTGAGTCTCATCAATCCAAAAGAAACAAAAATAAAGAGTACTTCTTCAGATCTGATTTACGATCTGGATGAAAACAATGCTCTTCTTTTTAAATTTAACGATAATTTTATGCCAGAGGGACCGCCTCCAGGAATGCGTGAAGGAGGAGGTCCGCCCCCGCCTCAGGGAATGCGCGGTTCTCACGGTGGACCTCATCACGAACCGACGTTGGGAATGGTGGCGATACCGCTTTCACTCACGTTCGTTATTATTCTTTTATCACTTTCTATTTCTGTAATCTTTGTTCTGTATTATTTGCGTTCGCAGGCAAAAAAAGCTTCAGATGTTTTGCGTGCTTTAAAACTCGGCGATTTGAAGGCGCGTTTTCCAATTGATCGCGTGGATGAAGCTTCAGAGCTTATGTACGAGTTTAATCTCATGGCCGAAGAAATTGAAAAGCTCGTCGGCGATTTGAAAGACACGGACAGCATGCGCAGAAATTTATTGCAGGAACTCGCTCACGATTTGCGAACTCCGATTGCTTCAATGAAAAGTTTGTTGGAGAGTTTGCAGTTCCAGGGCGAAAAAATGAGTAAAGCTCAAACGCAGGAAAATTTAAAATTGGCACTCACAGAGGTCGATTATTTTCATCATCTCGTTGAAGATTTGTTGTTCTTGTCAGGAGTACATGATCTAAAATTCCGCGCCAAATTTTCTCACGTGAATCTCGTCGATATTATTCAGCACGAAGTGCAGGTCGCGAATGAAACGAATGCAATAAAAATTAAATTTGCGAGCGATGAGTTCTATGAAATCGAAGGAAATAATTTTCTTATCCAGCGTTTAATTAAAAATGCGATTTCCAATGCCGTTGCGAATGCAAGAAATCAGGTGACGATTTCATTGGAAGAAAACGACAACAAGCTCTCTCTATACATCGATGACGATGGGCCGGGACTTTCAAAAGAAGACATTGAATCTTTTGGTCAAAAAAGAGCGACAAGAAAAATTCATGAAGAGCAGGTGAATAATAAAATCTCAGTGGGGCTGGGGGCGGTGATCATGCAAAAGATTTGTGATATTCATTCGGCCCAAATGAAAATTTCGAATATTGCGACTCGTGAAAATCATAATCATGGTGCAAGTCTGAAGTTTAGCTTCGCACTATTAAGAAAATAAATCCCAATCATCCCTCCGGCCGCGTTTGGTTTTTAAGCAAAATTGGATTACACTCCATGCATGCAAAAAACATTACGTGAAAGATTTCTTGGATCATTTATAGGATTAGCAGTGGGAGACGCTCTCGGCGCCCCCATTGAATTTTTAGAACGCGATCAATATGAGGAGATCGTTGATTATCGTTCAGGCGGTCCGTTCAATTTACAAGCAGGACAATGGACAGACGATACGAGCCTCGCACTTTGTATCGGTGCAAGCCTTCTCGACAAAAAATCATTTGATGGGGCAGACATCATCGCGCGTTTTCACAAATGGTGGCGCGAAGGTTATATGAGTTGCACTGGTCATTGTTTTGATATCGGCAACACGACGAAAGCGGCGCTCGTTCGCTTCGAAGAGAAAGGTGAAATTTTTTCCGGAGCACCGACTGATCCTGCGACGAACGGATCGATCATGCGACTTGCACCAGTTCCACTTTTTTTCTTTCACGATCTGGAAAAAACTCTATTTTTTGCCGGCGAGAGTTCACGAACAACTCATGCACCGATTGAATGTATTGATGCTTGTAAGGCACTCGCTTATCTCATTCACAAAGCGCTTCATGGAAACTCTAAGGAAGAGATCTTAAATTATAATGGCGAATTGAAATTAACTCCTGCGATCGAAGAAGTGATGAAGGGAAGTTACAAAACAAAATCGCGTGCAGAAATTTCTGCAAAAGGTTTAGCATCGACATGTCTTGAAGCCGCACTCTGGTCTTTTTATCATTCTAAAAATTTTAATGAGGGAGTTTTACTCGCTGTGAATTTAGGTGAGGACTCTGATACGACAGGAGCTGTTTACGGACAACTCGCTGGAGCTTATTACGGAGTGAACGAAATTCGTGCGGATTATTTAAGCGGATTGTGGGACAAAGATCCGATCACAAAAATGGCGAGCGATCTATATCACATAGTGAATCCGTATTTTTATGAAGGAGAAAATCCGACAGTCGATTTGATTGTGATGAATCCGAAAGAAGAAATTCTTCTCATCAAAAGAAAAAGTACGGCTGAAGCCTGTCCTTCAATGTATGCTTTTCCCGGGGGCTTCATTGATTCGAATGCATCAGCAGGAGAATTTTTTCAAAGTGGATTAGAAACGCCGAAGACAGCTGCTCTTCGAGAGCTTCATGAAGAAACAAATTTAAAATTACCAGCTGATGTTGATTTAAAATTTGTAGGAGAGTATGTCGGCAACGGACGCGATCCACGTGACACGAACATTGCATGGTCGAAAACTCACGCGTTCTTTTATCGAATTGATGAAAAAACTTTTAGCGAGCAACAAAGTCACATTCGCGGACTAGATGACGCAGAAGAGGCCCGCTGGATAAAGGTGAGCGACGTTAAGTCTATGAAACTCGCTTTCGATCACAATAAAATCCTTGAAGATGTAATGAAGATTCAATGAAAGTGGTGCGCTTATGGCACCAAAATATTAAGCTTAAAAATTCATACATCTCATAGACGGAAATAGCGAAGTTCGATACATTGCCTGCATCTATTTTATGAGGGAAAGGCAATGTCGTTTAAGTTCAAACTAAGTGCTCTCTTAATGTTGTTGGTTCTAGTGAGTTGTGGCAAACACAGCGATGATAGTTCGACTCCAACTCCTCCTAAAACAGGAATTGAAACTCAGACGACGGCCCCTGAAACTTTGATTATCACTCCTGATGATCTTCAAACACCGATCATTGATGCTATCTCAAAAGCAAAAGAAAAAATCGATCTTTCAAACTTTCACTTATCTAATTATGCAGTTGTAAACGCACTGATTGCCGCTTCAAAACGCGAAGTAAAGATTCGTGTGATTTTAGATAACGGAACTCTTTCAAAATCTGCTCCTGCTCAAAAAATTGTAGCTGAATTAAAGGCGAATAATATCGAAATAAAGCCGAGTTCAAAATTTTTCTCGATCACGCATGAAAAAAGTTTTGTGATCGATAATCATCTTGCACTTGTTTCATCGATCAATCTTGTAACGACAGCTGCGACGACAAGAGACTTTGGCCTTTTTACTGAAGACAAAGATGTTGTAAATGAAATGCTTGCAGTCTTTGAAGCTGATTGGGAAAACGCTGATACAAATAAAGGAGTGACTCCGGCATTGTCGAGCGCACGTCTTCTTTGGAGTCCGATCAATTCTTCAAGCAAACTCGTTGATCTGATCATGTCAGCAAAACACGATGTTAAATTGATGGTGGAAAATTTAGGAAGCAATGAAATCCGCGATGCTCTTCTGGCAAAAGCAAAAGAGGGAATTGCGATTCAAACGCTCACTCCTGGTTGTATTATGGGAGATGCTCTTCGCAATCGTCCTTTCTTAAAATTATTTGCCGACAATAATATTCAAAATAAAGTTTCTGCCCAGAAAGCAGATAGCGAACATCCATACATTCACGCAAAGATGATTCTTATTGATGGGAAAACTTTTTATCTCGGTTCAGAAAATTTCTCTTATAACTCGCTTCTAAAGGCGCGCGAAGTGGGGATCATCACAACGGATGAAACGAAAGGACAAAAGATCAGTGCGACTTTTGATCACGACTGGAATAACGGACTTGCACCTGAAGCCGTTGATTGCAAGAAGGCGCCGCCACCTCCATCGACAAAGCCGACTCCTCCGACAGATGAAAATGGCGATGATTTAATCGCTATTGCTCAATAAATTTTTGTACACAAATTTGGAAGTAATGCTTCTGTTGGTTCAATACGCGCTTTAGTCCCATACATCCCCGCAATGTGATTCAAAACATCTTTCGAATCACCACTACCAATCGGATTAATCACAGCACCAGTCCGATAAGTCGGAGTGTACCCAACCCCAAAAATCCGCGCCTTCGCATTCCCATTCTTAGCAAGCCCAAGATAAGCAACAGGCCCCACTTTACGATCAAGCCCAGCCTGTCCAGCAACAAAATTTCCAAGCGAGTAAAGGATAAGCGCTTCATGCCCATCGCTCGCCACATATTTCTCCCACGGCTGCAGCACATGCGGATGCGAACCGATCACTGCAACAGCACCGGCTTCAACATATTTTTTCGCGTAATCTTTTTGAGATTGGTCCGGCGTGTGCGAATACTCCGTTCCCCAATGAGTGAAGACGACGACAGCATCGATATCAGAGCGAGCATTGAGTTCTTTGATGATTGAAATTGTTTTATCCGAATAACATTTTAACACTTGATTTTTTGGATCACTCCCTCCGTTCAACATTTCAGTGCACCCGAGAAAGGCCACGCGAATATTATTGATCGTAGCAATTTTATAAAACACACCATTCGAATCAGTACTCAACCGAGTCCCAATCGTCGGAATGCCAGCGGCATTAGCAGCCAGAATCGTTTTATCCACACCGATACTTAATCGATCGAGGGCGTGATTGTTTGCACTCGTCATCATATCAAATCCTGTATTTTTCAAATCACTCAGAATGCGGGGATGATAATTGAATAAAAAATGTGTACCGGAATAAACATTGTCATCGTAAACAAAACCGATGTCGCCATGATCTTTGCCACTGCCATCAATCCCCATCGCTGCTGGCCCTTCAAGATTTCCCAATGAAAAATCGGCCTTGGTCATCAGACCTTGGGTCTTCTGCCAGAGTTGCGAAAAATGTTTCGTTTCATTTACGACGACTTCGTAAAGGGCTTCGTGAATTAAAACATCGCCGACAAAAGAAATCGTCGCAAGATTATTTGCCTCACAAGTTGCGGAGTAGGAAAGATCGAGATCGCTTTTACCAAAGGCGAGTGCAGGGAGAAGAAGACAAAAGAAGGCCGCTTTCATTTAAACCTGCCAAAGACTATCGACAAAATAATGATTGGGATCGCTGAAATTTTTCAGTTGATGGAAACCACTTAGCTCGCTCAGATGCTCAATCTCTTTTTCTGAGTATTTAAATGAATACTCCAAATGCATTCCTTCAAACTCATCGAAGTGAAATGTTTTATTGAGAGCGGCAATGTACACGTCTTGTTCACAAAGAGAAATGAGATAACTTTCCATTGCTCCAATCGCAGGATTGTAATGGGCCTCATGACTGAATTGTTCGAGATTAAAATTTCCGCCGAGTTCAGAGTTGATTCTCGCAAGAAGATTGAGATTGAATTTTGCTGTGACACCTTCTGAATCGCTATAGGCACGATTCATGAGATTAATATCTTTTTTTAGATCGAATCCGATAAGTAAAAAATCTTTTTCGTACATGATGTGATGAATGCTTTTCAGCATATCTTCGCTTTCTTCTCGAGAGAAATTTCCGAGATTGGAGCCGAGAAAAAGAACGATCTGACGATTGAGAGAATGAGAACGGGCGAATTTTAAGCCTTCGAGATATTCAGCCACGATTCCATGAGTGTTCATGTTGGGATAAGCAATATTCTGTTCCAGTAAAATCATCGCTTCATGAGAAATATCGATCGGATAAAAATTAACTTTTACATTTTTGTTCAAAAAGCTTTCAATCAAAATTTTTGTCTTGTGTCCGTCGCCAACTCCGAGTTCAACAATATCGATTTCATTTTCATTGATTAAATCGGGAAGCTGATTCTTGAGAGTATTCAAAATTTCAATCTCGGTACGAGTTGGGTAATACTCATCCAGTTTAGTAATCAGCTGAAAAATTTGGCTGCCGTTATCGTCGTAAAAATATTTTGAAGGAAGTTTTTTAGGAGAAACACTAAGGCCCATTTCTATATCACGGGCAAATTGAATGTGTTCTTTGTTTTTTTTAGAAGCAGCATCGATACTTAAATTCGTTATGATCATTTTTCATCCTTGGCGAGTGCTATTCCAGAAAACATCCAGCGCTGTTCCGGTTCATAAAAATTGCGGTAAGTACTTCGATAATGATGTCTCGGAGTCGCAATACATCCCCCGCGCATAACAAATTGGTTGCACATAAATTTTCCATTGTATTCCTCTGCTTCTCCTTTGAAGGGGCGATAGCCTGGATAAGGGGAGTAATGGCTCTTGGTCCAGCACCAGAGTTGTGAATCAAATGTCTTCGCATTTTTAGGATGCAAAGAATTGTCCCATTTCTTTTCACCGAATAGTTTTGTTTCACAGAGTTCAAATTCTTCCTCAGTCGGAAGACGCATCTCCATCCATTTGGCAAAAGCATCCGCTTCGAAATAGCTAATGTGCGAGACGGGCGCATCGAGATTTATTTTGTTCATTCCATACAGTGTGTATTCATGCCACTCCTGGTTTGGTTTGCTCCAATAGAGAGGAGCGTGAATATCGTTTTGTTTAATCCAATCCCATCCTTTGCTGAGCCAAAGTCTAGGTTGCAAATAACCTTTGTCGTTGATGAAATTTAAATATTCTCCGTTCGTCACGAGATGATCAGAAACAGAAAAAGCATTGAGATAAACTTTGTGTCTTGGAGCTTCGTTGTCGAAATGAAAATAGTCGTTAGTGGGAGCTCCGATTTCATAAAGTCCCTCAGGAAACGAAATCCATCGTTCATTTTGTTTGCTGACAACATCGTGATGATTTTTTTGATAAGAATGTCCAAGCGGATTTGTTCCAAAAATATTTTTTATATCCATCAGAAGAAGTTCTTGATGTTGTTCTTCGTGATTGATAGCGAGTTCTAAAATTTTTATAAACTCGTGATTGTCCCGATGATGATGGCAAAGAGCGAGGATTTTTTCTTCAATTGTTTTTCTATAGTCAGTAATTTCATTGACGGAGGGCCGGGAAAGTCTTCCGCGTTCACCCTGAATCCAATGTTCACCGAGAGATTTGTAATAGGAATTGAAAAAGAGTCTGAATTGATCGTTATAAAATTCGTAGTGCTTTACATATTTGTTTAAGAGAAGTTCTTCGAGAAACCACGTCGTGTGGGCTAGATGCCATTTTGGTGGACTCACCTCAGGCATCGGTTGCACGACATAATCTTCTGTCTCAAGAGTTTGACAGAGAAAAAGTGTGTTCTTTCTGGTGGCGATAAATTTATTTTCCAACATAAAATTTTCTCCCGGCCCTTTACGATGATCTCGTTTGTTCTTTTTTAAAAATACAATTTGGTTATTGATGGTCCTTCGGTTAAAATGGAATGATGAAATGATTCAGAGGTTATTGGCCGACAAATTCGTTTCATGGCCCGAAATTCAAATGTAAGTCATTAATTTTTCAGATAATTAAAAAGAAAAATAAACTTACGCAAAATGTACGCTTTATTTTTTTAGAAAGTCCTTCTATGCTTGAAGCATGGAACTCAAAGAAAAAATTTCTATTCTCGCAGACGCTGCAAAGTACGATGCTTCATGTGCAAGCAGCGGAAGCAAAAGACAAAAAATTCCCGGCGGAATCGGAAGTCTTGCTGAAAGCGGAATCTGTCACAGCTTCACTCCGGACGGCCGTTGCGTTTCTCTTCTAAAAATTCTTCTCACAAATTTTTGTATCTACGATTGCAGTTATTGCGTGAACCGCGTTTCTAGTCAGGTGAGACGAGCTAAGTTCAGCATTCAAGAGATCGTGAATCTCACAATGAGTTTTTACAAACGAAATTATATAGAAGGACTTTTTTTAAGTTCAGGAGTCGCAAAATCTTCTGACGAAACAATGGAAGAGATGATCGAAGTCGCAAGACGTTTGCGTGAAGAAGAAAAATTCGGTGGCTATATTCATTTAAAGGCCGTTGCCGGTTGTTCTGATCTTCTCATTAAAAAAGCGGGACTCTATGCCGATCGTTTAAGTGCGAACATCGAACTTCCAAAACAAACAGAACTCGACGAACTCGCCCCAGCGAAAACGCATACGGAAATTGAAACATCAATGAATCAAATTTCTGTGCGCTTGATGGAAAACAAAGAAGAACGAAAACTTTTTAAGAAAGCACCGGTGTTTTCTCCCGGAGGACAGAGTACGCAAATGATCGTCGGTGCCACTCCGAGCACTGATCGCGATATCATGACGAAAGCTTCAGATCTTTATCACAGCTTTGATCTAAAACGTGTTTACTACAGCGCTTTTAGTCCAATCCCTGATAGCGATCCGAATCTACCGCTCGTTCGTCCGCCTCTGATTCGCGAACATCGTTTGTATCAAACGGATTGGCTTCTCCGTTTTTACGGATTCAATGTCGAAGAAATTTTGCCGAAAGAAATTCCTGAACTCGATTTAGAAAAAGACCCAAAGCTTTCATGGGCCATTAGAAATAGAAATCTTTTTCCAGTGAACTTGAATACAGCGACGAAAGAAATTCTTTTGCGCATTCCAGGTCTCGGAATGAGAAACGTAGAAAAAATTTTAGAGAGTAGAAAGTTTCACAAAATTCGCCTGGCGGATTTAAGTAAAATGCGTGTGCATTTAGATAAAGTGCGCGCTTTTATCGAGACAGCTGATTATATTCCTCCCCTTAATCAACTGGACGGACTCCGCCTTGGAGAATCTTTCAAGAGTGATCTCGCTCAACAGTTAAATTTTTTCTCACCTCAATTTACGAGTGTGACGGGAGAAATTTAAATGAGAGTGATTAGTTTTGACGGAACTTTTGAAAATTGGAGAAAAGAAGCACGCGATCTTCTCTCTGAAAAAATTCATTTTAATAATGTCCTCTGGCAAACATCCCTGGCCGGGACGGAAGGATTCACGGGGTCGCTTTTTGATAGTTTAAAATCTCCTCCAAAAGTGATTAAAGCTGTTATCAATGTACCTCGTGAGTTTATTCAAGACGCAGAAATCGTCGCTGCTTTCAGAGACGATACAACGTGGGCCTTGCTCTACAAACTCGCTTACCGCATTGTCTTTGAAGAAAAAGATTTAATGCAAATTGCTCTCGATGATGATGTACTCGAATTCACGCGTAGAAAAAGATTAGTCACGCGCGACTTACATAAAATGAAAGCATTCGTTCGATTCAGGGAGATTAAAGAGAATGAAGAATCAATTTACATGGCCTGGCACCGTTCTGATCATCGTGTTCTCAAATTTGCTGCTCCATTTTTTACAGATCGTTTTCAGGGCATGAACTGGATCATCTTTACCGAAGATGAATCGATGAGCTGGGTGAATAGAGAATTGCGTTTTGGTCCCGGCATCTCACAAGAAGAGGCCGATGTCGAAGACGATATGGAAGAATTGTGGACAACGTATTTTGCTTCCATCTTTAATCCGGCACGAATCAAAATCAATACAATGAAAAGATCGATGCCCGTTCGTTATTGGAAAACACTTCCTGAAGCTGCACTCATTGATCAAATCGTCGATGAAGCACCGGAGAGGCTCGAAGCTTTCTATGAATCACAACGAACTCTGGCCTCAGTAAAGATGCCGGAAGTGAAGGCAGAGAAAATAAACGCCGATATTGTTTTTATTTCCGAAACTCCAATGATTGAAGGAAATGAAACAAAAAAATTATGGGATGAACTTCTTACGATGGCAGGAATTGAAGAAAAGATTTATCTCACTGCGGCCGTGAAGAGCGATAATGAAAAAGCGCCGAGCTTTCAGGACATCTCAGCTTACAGACCGTTCTTAAAACAAGAAATTGATTCCATCAAACCCAAGTTCCTCGTCTGTTTAGGAGGAAGTGCCGCCCAAGCGGTTTTTGGAAAATTGATGAAGCTTAGAGAAACTCAAAGAAAAATTTTTAAAACCAGTTTTTGTGAACAGACGATTGTGCTTTCAAACCCAAAGACATTTTTGCGTACAAAAGATGAGCAAATATTTTCGCGACTAAAAAATGAATTTGTCCAAGATTTAAAACACACACTTTCTATGATGACTTCTTCTTCCCAGAATTCATCCCAGTACTCTTTACAGTCAACCACGTCCCCAGCACAATCGTAATGGTTCCAAAAATCATTTGGGGAGTGATCGTTTCACCAAGAAAGATCGCTCCCCAAATCATCCCAAACACCGGCATTAAAAACGTCACAGATAAAGCGCGAGTCGCACCGATATCAGCGAGCAGACGATAGTAGAGAAGATAAGCAGTCATACTACAAATGAGAGCAAGACCTAAAATGCATAAAATAATTTTCATATTCATCACAGCGTGAATATCCACATGATGAGAAAGGGACAAAGGCAGCATCGCAAGACCGACCATCAACTGACTTCCACCTGCGATACCGATCGGTTTTAAATCGCGCGTGAATTTTTTAATATAAATAGCAGCGAGACCATAACAAATCGAAGCAAGTAAACACGCGAGCACCGATAAAATAAAAGTCGTCGTGAAATCTGTTTGCCCTAAATTAACAACGATCGCAACTCCGACGGCCGCAATGATGAGCCCGATGACTTTTTGTAAATTCATCTGATCGCCCAACCACAACCACGAAAAGACCGCGCCGAAAAGTGGAGCTGTCGAATTTAAAATAACTTCATAAGAAGCGGGGATATGAATCGCCCCATAAGCAAAAAGACTGAACGGAATTCCGGAAGCAACCATCCCGATGATGAAATATTGTTTCCAATTTTTTTTCCAACCGAGATCAATGCCCGCGATGAGAAAATAAGTGCACAAAACAATTCCTGCAATGAGCACGCGTGCATTTGCCGTAGGAATCGCCCCCATGACAGGTGCAATCACCCGCATAAAAATAAAGGAACCGCCCCAGATCGCAGCGAGTGTAAGCAAACGAACAATATCTATAATTCTCATGGTGAAAATTATAGAATGAACGAATCTATTTGCACATGACTTTTGTAAGCGAGTCGTCGTAATTTAGGCGAGCATTTTTTCCAAAGAGAGCAGCCGTTAAATTGAGAACATCGGTGTTACCGTTGGAGTTTACGGGAACAATCGTGTGATCGACTCGATAAGTAGGCGTATAACCAGCGCCGAATACTTTTGCTTTTTCATTTCCTTTTTTTGAAAGCCCCACATAGACCACAGAACCTGTCTGACGATCGAGACCGACTTGTTCAGCGACGAAGTTCCCAAGTGAATAAGCGATGATTGTTTCGCGCCCTCCGGATGTCACATATTTTTCCCACGGCTGCAGGACGTGTGGGTGAGAACCGGCCACAATACTCGCGCCAGCTTCGAGATAGCGATGAGCGTATTCACGTTGATAATCTTTTGGCGCATTCGTGTACTCAACTCCCCAATGCGGAAGAACGACGACGGCATCGACATCTGGTCGGGAAGCGAGTGTTCTGATCAAAGGAAAGATCTGTTTGTCCTCACAGAAGAGCACCTGATGATTGACATCGGGATCGTTGATCACTTCCGTACAACCGACAAAAGCAACATTCATATTTTTAATCGTCGCAATTTTGTAAAAATCACCGTTTGGTTCCGTACTTAAATGTGAACCGACAGTCGGAAGATTGATCGCGCGAGCAGCATTGATCGTTTTATCGATTCCGATAGAAAGTCTATCCATTGCATGATTATTGGCGATCGTAAGCAGATCGAGACCGGAATCTTTGAGATCAGAAAGCACGCGAGGATGATAATTGAAAACGAGGTTCGTACCGGAATAAATATTGTCGTCATAAATAAAACCGACGTCGCCATGATCATGTCCTTGACGATCGATTCCCATCGCTGCGGGACCTTCAAGATTGGCGACGGAAAAGTCGGCCTTCGCAAAAAGAGGAAGTGTGTCTTTCCAGATTTGCGTGAAATGTTTTGTATTGTTGATCACCGAAACATACATCGGCTTATGAATGAGAATATCGCCGGTGAATGACAAAGTGATTTGCTGGTTCGAAGAACTGCACGACGTGGAGAACTTCAAATCGTGAGGATCATCAGCGAGAACGTTTAAGGAAAAGAGGAGAGAACAAAGTATGGTTGTTGTTTTCATGGAGAGCGAAGATACAGGCAATGATGAAAGAAAAAAAATAAAGATATTGGATAGGACTTATTGAGATTCTGAATACATTTTATTCTGGGAATCGTCCGAGAGCATGCGATTCCCAGAATAAAATTAAATCACTGTAGCATTAAATCGTGCATGGATTTTAGTAAATCGCGCGATCTTTCTAAGCTTGCTTCCGGAGAATTGTCAGCAAGTTCAATCGTTGTTTTCATGTCTTCTTTGAGCCCTAAACCTTTCTGAGCTTTTGCAAGTAGAGAAAGATTGAAAAGACTCACTGGTTTTTCCAATGATGTTGAAAGTTTCAATTCCGGCAAAGCCTTCTTGAAATCTTTTTGACGAACATAATAGCCACCCAATTTCATATGATAAACGTGAGACTTTGAATAAGCTTTCGCCAATGCTTTTAGCGATTGTTCTTCTTCCGGCATTTTGATTTCTCTTTGGTATTGAACGATCATCAAATATTCGCCAGGTTTTTTCACGCTCGTTTTGACTTTTTTTATTTCAGATTTAAACGCATTTTGTGCTTCTTCCAAAAGCTTTTTGTCGTCCAGTTTTTCATACGTTTTTACGAGATAAGAATGAATTTCTAAAACAGGGAAACAAATTGTTCCGACCGATGTATTGCTGAACATTGTCTGACGTTCTTTTTTATCGTGTAGAACTTCGTTAAGGATGATAAGATTGTCTTTCAAACACGTTTGGGCATTTGTTTTATCAAGATCGCTGAGAGCGAGTCTCCAATCAAGTGATTCATATGTTTTTGGATAAAGGGCAATAATTTTTTTTAAGAACGCTCTATATTCTGTTTCGTTCTTTTTATCTTTTTCATATTCATTGCCGAGAACAGAGCTTTTTGCAACGGCATACTGAAATGTATCCTCCTTAAGCCACTTCAAGGCCTCTGGATAATCATTCATCATAAGTGCACGTTCCGCGAGAATTTCCATCGCTTTTGGATCTTTCTTTTCAGCAAGTGCTGTCAATTCTCTTAAGGGAATCGTACTGTTTTTTAAACCGGCGGCCAATGTTTTATTAAAATCGGGAAGTGGCCTGTAGTCGATCATGCGATAGAGTTCTTCGCCTTCCTCATTCATCACGATCAATGTAGGGAGCAAATGAACATTATACTTTTTGTAATATTCGCTGTTGTCCATTAAATCCGAGTTGAGAGTGACCTTGATAAGATTCTTAGTGAGATCTTTAAAACTTTTTTCGCCGAAAACTTCCGTTTCCAGACGCACGCAGGCCGGGCACCAAGGGGCCCCAAAATCGACAAACAGGAGTTTCTTTTCTTTTTGGGCCAGGGCCAAGGCTCCATTTAAATTATCTGTAATGAAATGATGATGATTATAGCTCACAGTTTTTTGTTCAGTTGGTTTTGAAGTCTCTTCTTCAAATGAACTCGCTACAAGAGCGTGCTCTTTCACTGTATAGACGGCTTTTTGTTGTTCACAGCTCGTATTTTGGTCGTCGCACACGTAGAAGTTAACTTTAAATTTATCGCCTTTTAGGGAAGTGAGATCAAATGACATTGCCTTTGCGCTCAGGGTCTCTGGTTTTAAGATCAGGCCTTTTTGACCCAAAATCTTGGCAGGAGCTTCCTGATTAATATGAAATCCTTGATCGATCGTTACAGCAAGCTGAGTGTCGCTTGTAAGAGAAAAATGGACCTTTCCTTCAGACAATGGGGCCGCAAGAGACGTGGAAATTCCAGAGTATGTCTGGGCCATAACGAGAAAAAAGAGGGAAAAAGCTTTCATAGTGCGTTCCTACCAATATTATTTTTTGACCTTGATTCAGTCATGTTACATACTATAGAGGGACTTTGTGCTTGTATAGAAATGTAATCTAAATTGAGATTTTCTTATATAGATAAAGAATGAAGAAGGTTGATTAACGGAGGATTTTTTAATGGCCAAGAAAAAGCCAGCTGCAAAGAAGAAAGCAGCTAAGAAAGTAGCGAAGAAAGCACCAGCAAAAAAAGTTGCAAAAAAAGTTGCAAAGAAGGCTCCTGCGAAAAAAGCAGTGAAGAAAGCCCCTGCAAAAAAAGCGGCGAAGAAAGTTGTAGCGAAGAAAGCTCCAGCTAAAAAGGCAGCGAAGAAAGTTGTAGCAAAGAAAGCTCCAGCTAAAAAAGCAGCAGCGAAGAAAGTTGTAGCGAAAAAAGCTCCAGCAAAGGTCGCAAAAAAAGTTGAACCAAAAGTTGTTGCACCAGTAAAAGCTGAAGCACCAAAGGCCGTGCCTGCGAAAAAAGCACCTGTTGCTAAAAAAACAGAAGCAAAACCAGTTGAACCTAACTCAGCTGAGAAAACAGTAAAGTCAATCAATGAAAATGATTTTCTTAACTTGAAAATTGCTAAGAGCATGCACGAAAATCCACGTGATCATAACCACGATGAAGGTCAAGAACCGGAAGTAGAGCATGAACCTCTTACTCCGATTACAAGAGAAACTCCAAAGGTTGGTCGCAATGAACCATGCCCTTGTGGAAGCGGATTAAAATACAAAAAATGCCACGGAAAAGAATAATTTCTTTTAAAGCGGATCTCGTTATGAGGTCCGCTTTTTTTTTCTGCCTGTTCCTTATTCTCAGAGTGAACGCCAAAGAAGTTTTTCTCAGCAAACAGGACCATCGAAACGGCATCGTTTATCGCCAGTACATCACTGCAAACATTAATGAAAATACTGCGGCCTTTAAAAAATATCGAGACATTCAAAAAGTCATTAATCTTCAGGTTGATTACCCTGAAGCTTCGATTATTCATTCCGCAGTCGGTGACGACGGAAAAAAAGAATTTTTAAAAGTTTATTCCACCGATGCTTTTGGTTTTAGAAAAACATTTTTAAACCCGAAGGCAAAAAAGCATTTAATCATTGCCGGCGATTCAAACGTGTTTGGATTGGGAAGCAATGACGATGAGACAATGAGCGCGCGATTGCGTACTGCTCTTCCTGATTATCAAATTATCAATATGGGAATTGCCGGATCCGCGGGAAATTCTTTGCTTTATTTTCTCAATCACTACCAATTAAAAGAAATGATTCCTACGGGGAAAGATGAAGGAATGATGTTCTATGACTTCAGTGACTATCTCGTCGAGCGCATGATCGGTGGGAAGAATTTTATTCGCTGGGGATGGATGCAGCCCGCTTACCTGATAAACGATAAAAACGAACTCTATTACGCCGGGCCTTTTAATAATCTTTGGATCACAAAATTTTATAAGCTCGTAGGACTTATTGATCCGAAGAATTTTTTCTTTCCGAATCTTCCGCGCATTGGAGAAGATCATTTTAAACTTGTCGCGCGCATCTTTTTAGAAATTAAAAATCAATATCTCGCACAGACCAACACTCATAATCGTTTTGCCATTCTCATCAATCCATTTTTTATGAATGAAGGAAATCGCGAACGTACAGAAAGACAAATTGCAGAATTTCATAAATTAGGAATCGAGACTATTATTTTTAATGGAAGAGAAGGACATACGATAGAAATTTATCCCCGAGACCTGCATTTTACACCCAAGGGACTTGAGTATTACTCGAGCATGATTGCAGCGAGGGTGAAATGAAAAAGAAAATTTCTTTCGTCGTTTTTTTTCTATTGTTACTCGCAGGATTTTTGTTAAGAAAGAATTTTGAGAGTTTCAAAAAGAAGGCCTACGTTTATACACTCGATTGCCGGGTCCTTAACACCGATAAGACGATCATCTTTGAAGGTGGGGGAGGAATGTGTGAGTTTTTAAAAGATGGGTCCTTTATTCGTTTTTTAAAAACTTCTGAAACGGATTACACAATCTCTCGTGTGAGTGCCAATGATGTCGTCCTTTGGGTTAAACCTTATATCGCTCATCATATGATTACAGCGAGTAAAGACCAGAAGTTGCTTTATCTGTTGTCTGTCGATCGCAAAGTCTGGCGAGGAAAACAAACGAAATTTGATACAGTGATTGCCCTCGATATTGAAACAGGTAAAGAAATCGCTCATTGGAGCGCATACGATGTCAAAGAGGAACTTGAAAAACAACATGGAGATCCTCCTCCTCGTCGAACAAATATTCCACCGGAACATCAATATGTTCCATTGGGAATTTATGAAGATGAATTCACCCATTTTAATTCAATCAATCTCATCCCTGATGAAGTGAAAAGTTATTTGCAGGCCGATATTATTGTCAATACAGGACGTGGAGTGGAACTTTTTTTTACGAAAGAATTAAAGTTAGTCGCTTATTATTGGGTGGACCCTCTTTGGAGTGTGAATTCTCATGATGCCCAGATCACCCCTGAAGGAAATTTACTTCTCTACAAAAACTGGGACCACTCTGAAAAAGGGGCCTCACTTGAGATGTATGATCTCACTACTAAAAAAAGAATCTGGCTCTACGACCGCAATCCTGAAGGAAAAATTTTTGGTTCAAACAAATTTGGAAGTGTTCAACTGTTAGAGGACGGAGGATTTCTCTATTCCGATATGGATACTGGCGGACATTTTACAGAAGTGGGAGACGATGGAAAAAAACGTCTAGAGTATTACAGCCCTGAAATTGATCCACGCGACAAACTTCCTCGCGCTTTTATTCGAGTTAAAAAAATGGCCTACAAACAAATGAGCAAAAAAATGCAGGGTCTTCTTGATCAGGATCTCGATCAATTCATGCTCTCACATTTTTATAAGCGTTTCCTTTAACCATTGAGCGATCTTGGAAGAATTCTTTCTCGAATCGTAGCGATTGCGGAGCCACCACAGGCAGACTTTGCGGTCACTCATTGTAAACTCATAAGAAATTTTTGTTAAATCTTCACCGAGTGATTCTTGCACGAGAAGTTTGGGAACAATACTCCAGCCGTGACCAGCTTTCACTGCTGAGCGAATACCGATGAGGTTATCGAGAGCGAGGCCGGCATCGATCTTTTCTTCTGCTAATTCAGGAATAAAAAGATCCATATTCATATCACTGTGACGAATAAAAGGACGTTTTTTTAGTTCCTGGAATGTTTTTATTTTCCACGAGCGGGGAGCGATGATGACCCATTCTTCATCAAAGATTTTTTTGTGTTCGATTTCGGGATTTTCAGGAGGGTGACAAGCGATGACAAAATCGCAGCTTCCTTCAATGAGTGAAGTCTCAAAACTTTTATAAGGAACAGAAAAAGAAAAATTTGTATTTTTCTCAAAATAATTTTTTAGAGTAGAAAAATGAGGAACTAGAACCGTTTCCGACATCCACATCGTAGAAGCAATTCGCAAACTACTTTTCCCTTGAAGCATTTTCTTCTGGCCCTGAATGCTCGCTTCGGTCCAGGCCACGAGATCAATTCCAAGCGAAGTCAATTGCCAGCGATTGTTTACTTTTTGAATGAGCCCGTATTCGCTCGAGATATGCTGAACGCGACGAGTGAGTCCTGCGGGATCACATTGAAGCAGAAGAGCAGCTTCACGCAAACTTTGAGTTTCTTTAAAAGCTTTAAGAATGAGGCAATCTTCCGGCGGGATAAGGTATTTTTCCATGTTGATAAATATCCTTCTGTTTGTGGATTTTTGTCAACATCTTAATGGCGTGGATTAGGGCAGATTACATCCCATAACCTGAATTGGAGGCTTTATGAAAATGTTGTTTCTTCTTTCTACTTTAATGATGAGTCTTTCTTCTTATGCGGCGATTGGTTGTCTTCCCGGTGATTGTTGTAATGGCCATCCTTGTAGTGAAACCCCAGTTCCAACACCGGCCCCCATTCCTCATTGCCCAGGTGGAAGACCTCTCAGCACTATTCCGGCCAGTTTTGAACTTAATAAACGTGCAGTTGGAACATGTACTGAATGTCGTGAAGATGAGGTATGTGCTGAATACAGCAACAGCTTAGGTGAAGTTTTAGGGCATGAGTGTAAAGTTTTTTCTAAATAGGCATCGTTTGAAGGAAAGGCCTTATAGACAAAAATGAGGTGTAGGTTATAATAGAAAGCAATTGTTCACGTCTGCAAGACTAAGAGGTTTGTCATGATGTTGCCATTGCTTTCATCTCTCCTTACTTTTGCTTTTGCTCATGCAAAAGATTGTCCTACACAAGTTGATCGATACGGAGACAATAATAAATTTCAGAATATGTTTTGTCGTGTGATGATCAATGCAGATCATACGAACGATATTTCCAATCGCAATTTCACATTTACAGACGAAGGCATGATTCAGGTCTTCAGTAACTTTCCCGGAACAACAAATTCTAATTCAACTGGTGCCCGTGTTTATTATCTTTTTCCTAAACGTGTAGAGAAAAGCGTTAGTTCGTACGATACTTCGCACTTAAGTTTTACTCATCCAAGCGGTGCTGAATTAAATTTCGATAAATCGGGAAGAGTGAGTTCTCCTGATTTAAAAATGACAGTTTCAAAAGATATCAATTCTCAAAATAAAAGTGGAGTTGAAATTCAAAGTTATTCAAAGGGAATTGTGATTGATCTCGGTTACCGAATGGGAAATACTCCAGTGCTCAATAAAAATGCACCGGTAACGATTACAGATAAAAATCAGAAAAAATGCTCAATGGTGAATAGTGACATCAACAAGATCAATAAAGATGATTATGAATTCATCTATAAAACAAACGCTGATCTTTATAAGTTCCTTTCGAAAAAATGTCCGGGTCTTGATCTTTCCGATCTCATTGCTCCTCAAACTGAGGCCATTAGAGAATTGACTAAGACCTCATCTCTTGGAGCTGCCCCAGCAAAAGGTTTAAACGTTAAAGAAAACGATTCCCAGCGCGCTCCAAAACAAAAAAGCGATGATTTGGGAGACTTTATCCAAAAAATCGATCCGACATCAACTAAGGCGAAATAAAATGCAGCGCGAGCGCCAGGAACCAAAGTCCTGGTGCTATCAAATGAGTTCCTACAGTAGAAATTTTTTGATTCACTTTTTGCAGGAGTGGTGAAGAGTTGTAGGCAAAAAGAATGAACCAGGCACACATCATATAGTAACCAGGAAAAACATATCTTCCTGCGATTCTATTGCTCATTGAAAAAATCACACAATAACTCATGGCCGCTGAAAGTAAACAAAGAGACAACGGACTTTTTAAAAATTCAATTGCCACTTTGTTTTTGAAATTCTTGATTAAGAGAATGATAAACAACAGACACCATGGCACCGAATATCCAAGATAGTGAGAGAAGTAATACCAAAAATTGGAAAGCTTCTGGATGATGAATCCTTTTTGAACGCTATTATCCATCGCATTTCTTCCCTGAATCTGAATTTTCCAAAAGACTTCAAAAAAACTTTCATGCGTAATTTGTTGAAATGTTTTTTCGTAAAGATAAGCAGAGAAAGCCGAGAAGAGGGCCGCTGCAATCAAACTGACAACAAGAAGGACAAAATTCTTTTTTCTGGAAAACGTGAATCCTATAACAGTCATTACAAAGGCAAACAGACAGAAAGGTCCTTTAATCCACAGGAGGCCGAAACAAGAAAGAACAATGAAGAATAAATATTTTATTCCTTCCCCGAGTTTTAATCCCGCATAGAGAGCGAGCAACGAGAAAAACATAATGCCGACTTCGTGATTGGCGCGCAAGTTATAAGAGAAAGCAAGTGGAGTCAGAAGGAGAAGATAATAAAGGGCGGAAGAGTCTTCATCACCGATAAAAGTGCCTGCGATTTTCACGAATAAAATAAGAGAGAGAATTTGAAAAAGGAGTTCAGCAACATAGAGGGCGCATTTGGCAGGAATTCCTATTTTTGTAAAAGCAATTCCCGCGATCGTTTGCCCGGGAAGTTGATCGCGCATATAGGTGTTGGGATCAAAACCCCAATAATTTTCTCCCCACTTTGGCGTGAGTACGGTTTGCCAGTTTTGATCGTGATAACGAACGACGAGATCGCTGTAGTAATTTGAATCGTTACTTGATGAGCGGAAAGGAACCAGAGAGAGGAGAACGCACGCTAAAAGAAAAACGATCGCCCATGCGCTGTAAATTTTTTTATTTTTCGTTGAAATCAAAATGTGTCCCTTGTTTGAGACAATTGTTCCACACTTTTTATTTTTTGTAGATACTGTAGCCTAAATATTTTTTGACCGAGTCGATTTTCTTCTGGTCTGTTTCGTTTTTCAACCAGCCTGGTGTCGGCGGAGTTCGTCCCACTTTTTCCGATTCGATACCAAAGTATTCAGTCTTAAACTCATTCCATCCCGATTCTTTAAAAAAGAGAAACCAATCTTTGGGATAAAAAAGAAAAGGAGCATTTTTCATTTGCATTAAGCGTTTTGGTGTACGAAGAAATTCTAAAATTTCAGGAGAGTAATATTCAGTAATCCAATAAGCGAAATTCTTTTGGGCAAAGAGAGCATCAGCAAGAGAACGTGCATCCTCATTTGAAAGATAGGGAACAACTCCTTCAGTAAGGATGAGAACTCTTTTTGATTCGTTGGAAATCGTTTCAAAAAAACGATTGCGTTCTTCTTCAAGAGAAAGATCCATTGCAAGTCTTTCTAATCGGCAAAGCGGCTTCGCTGTTTTGAGTTTCTCATTTTTATAGTCGATGATTTTAGGAAAATCGACTTCGATCCATCTCAGATCAGGCGAGACGGGCAACCTATAAGGACGTGTGTCCAATCCAGCACCGAGATTGAGAACAGTATCGACTCCTTCTGACAAAAGATTTGTGATAAAACGATCAATGATATAAGTGCGAATGACAACAGACCAGGCCGTGTAACGTGAGCCTTGAGTATAAGTCGCAATTGATTGACCGAGATCTTCCGTGAGAAGTGTCGCAAGCGGATCGCGAAAGAGAGCATCTTTTCTTTCTGTTTCTTCTGCACGATAAGTCGCCACCCACATCGCGGTGTCGGCAACATCGTTCATTTCCAAAGTTTTTGGGTTACTTGGGTTATGAGAAGAGTCTTTCAAAATGAAATTCCGGTTCGGTTTTTATTTTAAATTTTTCTCTTAAAGTTTTAAGCAATTCTTCTTGAGAAGCAATTTCCTGAGTTGTGGTCTGGCGGTCAATAACACTTGTGAATGTTTTATTTAAAAGTGTGTAGCGTCCATTTGGTAAATGTAAGGCCATAATCAACGAATGTCTGAAATGCGATTCCGGATATTGAGAAGTATAAAAATTCGAAAGAGTGAAATCTGCTGGGAAAACAAAGTCTCTGTTAAAGCAATAGAGAGTGAGCCATCCGTCTTCGATTTTTTTCTGAGCGAGATAACCGTGAATTTCATCACGTATGACCCTGAAAGTTCCGTGTGGTTGAACATCTTCGCGGCCGATTTCAAAGGGAAGAGGTGAGTAGTAACCTGGACCACCAAATCCTACGTCGGCAAGAAATTCTTTTCCGTTTATTGTAATCAGGAGAACGACATGCGTACGAGCGTTGATACCGTTATTGCGATACATGACACGCCCGAGAAGCGGACGAACTTCAAATTTTAATTCAGTGAGAGCGTTTAACAGCAGACTGTTGAGTTCAAAACAATAGCCGCCACGCTGATGAGTGATGATTTTTTTCTCGAGATTTTCCAAGTCGAGATGAATTGTCCGATGGTGAAAGCAATCGATATTTTCAAAAGGGATTTGGGTGATTTGAGTATTTTGCAGAAGACGTAAGCCCTCTTCGTTGTGCTTAACGGGAGTCGACAAGTTAATGCGTTCAAAATACTTGGCTAAATTCATAGGGAAAGCATACCTCTTTCTCCAGGGGATTACAAAAAAATTATTTTTTTGTCTCACTTAGTCTTTTTGCAAAAAAGGGCCTATGCTTTATAAAAAATTATAAAGAGAGAACGATGAAAAAATATTTTTTATTTTTGTTAATGTCTACGAATTGTTTTTCGTATGAATGGTTTCAAATGACGGATCATGGATTGTCACATCGTAGTGTAACAATAAAGACCGAATCGAAGAAGAAATCAAAAATCAATTTCGAAGACCTGAACATTGTTCAAAGAAATGAAATTGATTATGCAAAACAGTTTCCTCATCTCGACAATCCTCAAAAAATTATTTTGATCGGGGATACGGGATGCCGTTTAAAAGAAAACAAAGTTGGATTTTCCGGAGAGTATCAAGATTGCGATGATAAAAAGGCCTGGCCTTTCGAAGCGATCATGAAAAAAATCGATGCAGAAAAAAGTGATCTTATTATTCATCTCGGGGATTATCACTATAGAGAAAAATGCACACGCGGAGCGCTTTGTGAAAAAGTTGGTGACACTGGTTATGGATGGATGCCGTGGGAATTGGATTTTTTCAAACCAACTGAAGAGACCTTAAAGCATACGCCGATTATTATCGTGCGAGGAAATCATGAAGACTGCGAGCGTGCGCATGAAGGTTATCGACTGATGCTGAATAATGAAGAGTGGGGCAAAGATTGTAAAAAAATGGAAGCTCCACAAATTATCGAGTTAGGAGATATTACTCTTGTGAATCTCGATTCTTCCAGTGTGAACGATACACCTGATCCTTCTGCGTCTCAGGAAAAGGAATGGGTTGAGGCCCTAAATAAAGTAAGTAAAAAACTCGAAGAGCAAAAGAGAAAAAATGTCTGGATTATTTCTCATAAACCATTTTATGGAATGGCCCCGTTCACAAAAACGTATCTTCCACTCAATCTCAATTTAAGAAAATATCTGGAGAAGAGTGAACTTATTAAAAAAGTTCAATACATTTTCAGCGGACACGTTCACACTTCCATGATTGTGAAGGGAGACAATTTCCCAACGCAAATCGTACTCGGCGATGGAGGAACGAAGCTGACAGAGATGACTGCGCCTATCAGTGAAATGATGTTAAAAATTTTTAAATACAAGTCCGCTGAAATTGTTCAAGATGGTTTTGGCTACATGATGATGACAAAAAAAGATAAACATTGGACGATGGAATTTAAGAATGCCGAAGGAAAAACAGTTAAAACTTTGGATATCTAAAAGCGAAAGGCCCGATTTCTCGGGCCGAAAACTTAGGGTTATTGAACGTCATGCCACCCGATATCGCAATGGCTTGTATCGTAAGCATCATTGATTAAAATTTTTGTCGGAAGCTTTTCGCCTCTTTGATATTCAAAAAGAAATTGAGCGACCATATCTTGTGGGTAACGAGAATCATAGACAACTTCTACGTCGTAACTTTTATAGCTATCAACAAAAGAAACGTAAGGTTGTTCAGGACTTTGTTTTACGCGGGCCAGAGCTCCCGGGCAGTGTTCTTGAAAAACTTTATTGATAAGGGCCATGATTTCAGGTGGAAGAGATCTGCCGTATTTTCCAGCTGTGATTGTCGAATTTGTGGTCGCATGAAGATTAAAACTCAAAAGTGTGATCATAGTTGCTGTTAAAAAAGCTTTCATTGTGAACTCCTTTACAAAAAATTAGTGAGAGGAGATTTACCTTGCCGGAAACGCGATGACTAGGCAAAAGTTATAGATTATAACTTTTTCACAGTATGATAAATAGCGGAAATCTTGATCTTGGAAAAAAAGTGTCTCATAATTAACCCAGAGGTTTTTATGCAAGCACCTTTTCATCTTTCTATCGGCGTTCAATCTTTAGAAGAATCAGTGTCTTTTTTTGAAAACGTTTTATGCTCTAAAGTCGTTCATCGCGATCCAAGCGGATACATCAATATCGATTTTTATGGCAGCCAAATCACACTAAAAAATATTCCGAACATCAAAGTAGAAATGCAGGAATTACATTTTGGAGTGAACCTTTCACTTTCTGAATTTGATCAATTGGCAAATCATATTCTTTCTTCTGGTTATAAAAATATTGTTATGGCCCCTAAAACAGTGGATGCGGGAACAGCAATGGAAAGAAGAAAAATGTATGTAAAATGTCCCAGGGGATATCTCTTTGAGATTAAGGGCTACAAATAAAAGACTGAAAAATTTTTCTTTTTTATCTTGTAGTACTCTTAACTAACAAAAGATTTTTTTCATTCCTACAATGAGGTCGAGTAGAGTTCGCAATATGTGATCAGAACTCTTTATTACTTCATGGAGGACAAAATGAAAATTCTAACTTCACTCGCATTTTTGTTTTCATTGAATGCGTTTGCCGATTTTAGTCTTATGTCGAAAGAAGAAATTAGAACATTAAATGACTCTGTTGATAGAGTGATTCCTGCCTTCAAAGAATTTCAAAAAACAGTCAAAGGAACATCATCCTATAGTTTATATCTTTCTAATGCCTGTGCGAGAGATATCGTGGCTTATGTTCGCTATTTAAACCTGGATGACAAATGGATAGATGCTGGTTTCTGGACTCTAGCGGTGACAAAAGAAACATATGTCGGCGAGACCCGAAACGCTTATTATTACCCTGGAGCTTATTCTCTCGATGGAGAGTTAGTATGGGGAGACATTCCCATCGTCTTTAAAGGATATGACCTTTACGTAAGCGAAAGAAAAATTGACAGCAGTGGCTGGGGAGACTGGGTCCAAACTTTTAGCTGTGATTAATGCAGAAAAGTTATGAGAGTTTTTTATTTTCTGAATGACACTCGAAGCGTTCTCATTGCAACTTTACATCTTCATTGCTTTTTAGAAAACTCGCATTAAGTGAATAACTTTAAAACAAGGAGTTCTTATGAAATTTCTACTACTCGCAAGTTTATGTATCCTTTCAACAGCACCATCGTTCGCAAATGATGAAAAAGATCACAAAAAAATGGAAAAGAAGATGGATAAGATGTCATTTGAAGATGCTAAAAAAATGAAATTAGAAATGTTGGATGAAAAAGCGAGCATGGTTGAAAAAGAAAAGGCCTGTGTAACAGCAGCGACAGATAAAACAGGTTTAAAAGATTGTATGAAAGAAATGATGAAAAAACATAAAGAGATGAAAGACGAAATGAAAGATAAGATGGATAAAAAGGCAGAATAAAAGAAGGCCGCAGTAGCGGCCTTTTTTATTTAAAAGTTCTTTTTAAGAAATGATGTTTTGGTCGATGTACTTTCTGCGCATGATAGATACCGTGATAACCTGAAAAATAATAACTCAAATAACAAGTCAAAAGTGCATACGGGAAAATCTTCCAACCGAAAATTTCTGCGGCCATGACAGCACAAGCGAGTGGAGTATTTGCGGCCCCAGCGAAAACAGCGGCAAAGCCTGTTGCTGCCAGAAGTGAAAGAGCTGCAGGAAAAAGAAAGGCGAGCGCGCTTCCTAAGGTTGTCCCGATAAAAACGAGAGGAATAAATTCTCCTCCTTTAAATCCGCTTCCCACAGTGAGTGCCGTAAAAAAAGTTTTGAGAACCGAAAGTTTAAAAGGAACAATTTCTTCCAGAGCTTTTTGAATCGTCTCAATCCCGAGTCCTGCGTAGAGGTAACTTCCTTCTAAAAAATACAATCCGACAATGATGAAACCAAAAATAAAAGGAATCAAATAAGGCGTTTTGATAAAACGGCTAGATGTTCTCTCGATAAAGTGAGTGAGCTTGCTAAAAAGAAGGGCCGCTACTCCAAAGAGAATTCCGGCGATAATTAAAGTAAAAACGATTTTGAAATCAAAAGCGGGAATTACAATCGCAGGATAATGCGAGTGAGGCGCTTTCAAGAGATAAGTTGTGTAGTAACCAACAAGCGAAGCAAGTAAACATTCCCACCATGAATCCCAGTGAAATTTTCCAATCGAAATCACTTCCATTCCAAAAATCATTCCGGCAAGAGGTGTTCCAATCGCAGTACCAAAACCAGCACCAGCTCCGGCCATCAGAAGAAGAATTCTTTGCTTTTGGTCGACTTTGAAGAGACGTCCAAAATTGTCCGCGATCGAAGCAGACATTTGGACTGCAGTTCCTTCACGTCCCGCTGATCCACCGAAAAGATGAGTAAAAATTGTTCCAAAAAGAACCATTGGTGCCATTCGTAAGGAGATGGTTTTCTTCGGATCGTGAATTTCTTCGAGAATGAGATTGTTTCCTCTGACCGCTTCAGAACCATACAAGTGATAGAGAACTCCGATCGCGAGACCAGTGAGAGGAAGAAACCAGATGATTGTCATGTGGTTCATTCGGTAATCAGTTGCCCATTTTAAAAAATAGAGAAAGATGGTCGACGTAAGCCCGGCCATAAATCCGACTAAACAACAAAGAGAAAACCATTTCATTTTATTTGCAATCATTTTAATAAAGTTTAACAAAAATTATGAGGTTGTAAATTATCTTTGAGCTAGGAATTATGAATAACTCGATTGAGAGCGCTTTTGATATGATTTGATTAAGCGAAAAAGGAGTTGTTTATGAAACAGTTACTTTTATGCACATTTATTTTGTTCACTCACAATCTGTCGGCGCGTGCTCAGTACGACGATTATCCGCCACCAGAATTTAAAAGAAGAGAACCCGTTTATCATTCGGATGTCGTTCGTACAAATCAGGCGAGTGCTTTAAAGAAAAGCTGTATCGTCGTTAATAAAACGCGCGAACGCATTTGTGATTTGCGGGCCCAGAAGTGGTGTGATGAACACAAAGATGCTTCTGAGTGTAAGCACTTTTTTAATACGGATGTGAGCCGATAAAATTATTTGGAAGGTTTTTTATTCCAGAGATATTTCTTGAGATCGACTTTTCCGCGCTCAACGAGAACTCCTTCAAGTTCAAGTAAGCGTTTTTGACGAATATAAGGTTCGCTCATTTCAGGAAAAGAAAGTTTACCGTCTGATTTGATTACACGTTGCCAGGGAAGTTCATGGGCCTGACTGCTTGAATGCAAGAGCCAACCGACGCCGCGAGAGCCTTGAGTCTTTCCTGCGAGTTTAGCAATCATGCCATACGTTGCCACTTTTCCTTCTGGAATCGCTTTGATGAGTTTGATGACTTTTTTACTAAACTCTGTTGTCTCGTTCATGACATATTATTTAAGAGTTGGAATCGTTTGGTCAATCCATGTTTTATAATAAAGAGCATTCGTGTAAACACCAACTTCATTACAAAGTGCACTTCCTCTACTAGTTACCCCCATAAGGAAGTATTCATTGTTTTTCTTTACGAAAGCAGGACCACCAGAATCGCCACTGCATGTTCCGGCCTTTCTTTCATCAAGACGAATTTCTGTTTCAAGGACGAATGAGATTGGAGCTTCAGTGACTCTTAGAATTCCGTCACCGTTCATTTCCACTTCAAAGCAGTTTGTGTATTTGCCGTTATTGCCGTCGCAAATGACTTCGCCGGCAGCGATTGCTTCTTCCAGATCACCTTTATATTTTTTAGGATCGATTTGTTTTGATGTATCGACATCATCAACACCGTAACCGGCAACAGTAATTATATCTCCACGCTTGAATTCTGTATTCGCTGGGAGAAATGCCGCTGTTTTAAATCCGGCAGGAATTGTTCCCTTGAATTTCATGAGAGCGATATCGCCAGTATCATGTTCTGATTCACTTTTTGGATTCCAAGTCGTGCTGACCTTAGCGTCTGTCACCTGAAGAGCATATTCTTGTTGAACATCGAGTTCGCGAGCATTCATGATTTCGTCGACATTTGTAGAGAAAATAATTTTAACTTGTGAAAGGCGAGAAGGAACACAGTGAGCTGCTGTTAAAACAATATTTGCGCCGATGAGTGTTCCCGTGCAAAGGTACTGATCTTTTGTATCGTAAACACCAACGATGTTTTTTGCGATCGTATCTGTTTCTTTAACTGCTGAACCGTTGATAATCGATGAATCGACAAGACGATTTTGATTGAACGATTTTGGCGAACAAGAAGCAAGTGACATTAAACTAAGAACGACTAGTGTTTGGCGCATACAGACCCTCATTTTGTGATGGGCCCTTATACGAATCTGGTAATGAATTAGCAATGATAAAATTTGAAATACCTTCGGGATGAATGTGATTTTAAGCTTTTCGCTTTTTCACTGATTTCTTTACCTGCTTCTTTGTGGCGATTGTAAGGAGTCGCTGAAATGTCGGGCACTCCAAATGACTGGGGGCCTTGCAATGACAGGCATGAATCAAACCTTCTTTAACTGCTTCTAATCTTTTTATCTGCATCTCGATTTCAATCGCTTTCTTTTTGATTTGTTCTTTATCGAGCATGATCTTTTTTTGTTTGCCGAGTAATTTGGGAAGTTGATCAAGTTCGAACCCTGCTTGTTTGGCGAGAGTTATGAGTGCAAGTTTCTCCAAAATATCTGCAGGGTATTGGCGGCGAAGTCCTTTTCTTCCATTAGGGGAAATGAGGCCAATCTCCTCATAATATCTAAGAGTAGAAGTTGGTACTCCTGAATTTTTTGAGACTTCTCCAATATCCATTTTATTCTCCTTTTCAGATCCTTAGAATAGCACAATCTCTCTTGACTTCAAGTCAACTTGAAGTTGCATACTGGAGACAGGAGGCATTTATGCAAAAAGAACTAAAACATTTTATTCATGAACTTCAAAATGGCTGGAAATTTAAAAACATTGAAGCTTTTTATAAAATTCAGTCGCTCGTAAAAGAAATGGCCTTAAATGAAACAATCAGGAATTCACTCAAGGGAAATAGTAATTCTCTCTTTAGTGGAATTGAACTCTATAGAGATGAAAAGGAAGGATTTATCCTGCTCGCTTATGCGGAAAAGAAAGGGACTTATCGTGATCCTCACAATCACGGAAATGGCTGGGTCGTTTACGCTGTTATTGAAGGTGAAATTGAGATGGGAAATTTCATTAACATCAATTCGAGATTAATTATAAAAGATGACGAAATTTTGAAGGCCGGTGAGTGTCGACTTTATTTTCCCGGCGACATTCACGAAACGCGCTGCCTTTCTGAGACCGTCATTATTTTGCGTTTAACAAGTTGTGATTTGAAAGAAGAAGATCGCCTTGGAAGAATGAAACGTTTTAAACAGTAGAGGAGGAACAATGGTTGCTCTTATTTGGTTATTATCATTTTTTATCTGGGTTTTTTCTTATCGTAAAGATAAAGATCGAACAATGAAAGCATTGAAGAATTCTTTTTCTTCCCTGAGCAATATGTTTTCTGGGATTTTAGGAATGGTTCTGTTCGTTGGACTCGTTCTCGCTCTCTTTCCTAAAGAAACGATTGTGGATCTTTTCACTCATAAGGGATTTATTGGTTTTGTCGTTGTTTCTCTTTTGGGAGCAATCGTGACCATCCCCGGGCCGATTGCTTTTCCGCTCGCCGGAGCACTATTAAAAATGGGAGCGAGTAAAGCAATACTTGCTTCATTTATCACAACGCTGACGATGGTCGGAATTGTGAGCGCTCCTTTGGAAATCTCTTATCTCGGAAAACGATTTACTTTGTTGAGACAATTATTCAGTTTTGTCGCAGCTATTTTTATCGGACTCATTATGGGAGTTTTTCTATGAAATTTAAATTTGTATTTTTTGCTCTCATCGCAAATATCATTCTTTTTTTTATACATCCTGAGATGGCGAGAACGTCTCTTATCAATTCCTTTCAATTTTCTATTGAAGTGGTGAAGATGCTACCACCGATTTTAATTTTAATTAGTCTGCTGGATGTATGGACATCGCGAGAACAAATCGAAACACACCTGGGAAGTAAGTCGGGAGCGAAGGGGATATTTCTCTCATTGCTGATGGGATCTGCTTCTGCCGGTCCGCTTTTTTCTGCTTTTCCAATCGCTTCGTCGCTGGCGAAGAAAGGAGTTCGAACAGCAAATGTTGTGATCTTTCTCGGCTCATGGGCGACCATCAAAATTCCAATGCTCATTATGGAGAGCGGATTTTTAGGAATGAGGTTCGCCCTGTTGCGATCTGTAATTACAGTTCCTTTTATTTTAGGAATTGGATACTTTGTAGAAAAATTAGTAAACCGGCAGATCAACTGATGTTGAAGTCGGGATTGCAGAAGATACAGTTGTACCCGGATTCGTCTCAGTAAATGCACCCAATGAAAGAACGCTTCCGTTTACAACAAATGCGTTGTAAATCGTTGTATTGGCCGCAACGACTCCGATTCCACCACCACCGCAGCTAAGTCCTGGTGTTGTTGAAGTATAAGTCGACGTTGCAGTTGCATTCCAGTGAGCCCCACATAAAGTGTTAAGAGTTGCACCTTCAGTTCCATAAGCTGTCACGTTTGAAGACGTTGGAGTGAAGACAATATAGTATCCACCAGACGGAGCAGCTGATGCTGATCCAATGGAATAAACACCCGCAGTTGAAATTGTATATAATGGGGTTGAACAAGCTCCATCAGAAAAATGAAGTTCTGAGTATGAATAAGCACTACCACTAAACGTCAGCCATTGTTTGTGAGAAGCCGAGTTGGCCGATCCAGCTGCGGTCACACAAGAAGTAATGTAATGAGTGAGCGTTGGCTTACTCGATCCACCATCAGATGATGCATCTGCGGCGGCCGCATCTTTCTTTTTACATCCGACGCCGATTAAAGAAGTAATAACTAAACTTGCGAGAATTAAATTTTTTGTTTTCATAAGAAAAGCTTAAAGGATTTAAAGAAAAAAATATGTATTACATAAGATTAGTTTTTTAATTCTTTAAATTAAGGTAACTTATTTTGTTAAACTGAATTGGGTAGCTAATCACTTTTTTGAGAAAATTTATAATTTTGCCTATAATTTGAGCTTTTCCTATTGTAAGTCGTTAATTGCGGGAAGGTGAAAATCACATTCCCGCAAGATTTGCTTTTATTGTGTAACTGAAGGAAGAACAGGGACGAGTTAAGGAAACCCTTTTTAATAAGAATTATATTTTTTAAAAGTTTCATTAAAAGCAAAAGTGACATTATATAATTCATTTTTTGCTTCTAATAATTTTTGCTCCAATTCAAATTTTTTATCAGAAGCGGAGATGACATCAGGAGAGTTTTTTACTCCTCTTTTATATTCACCGATGGTCAGATCTTTATATTTTTGTGCCTGAGAGAGAGATCTTTCAAGAATAGTAATGGTCTTTTTTATAAGTTCAATTTTTTTCTGAGCAATGGCATACTTTGAATTTGCCTCTAATTCTTCTTGTCTTGCTTCTCTTGTTCTTTGAGTTGATTCGAGCACTGCTTGTTGCATTTTCTTCTCTGTACTCAATCCAGAGAAAAGAGGGATTGAAATATTGAGCGCAACCTGATGTTCTTTGTCAGCACTAAAAAATTTACTTTGAGGAGTCAACTGCCCCCATTTTGCTTCAAGATCAACACTTGGAAGATATTCCGCTTTCACTTCGTTTTTATCAAATGAAGATAACTCAATTTGTTTTTTTGCAAGAATTAATGAGGGAGACTTTTCATAATTTAATTCAGTCGATAAAGAAATTTCTTCAAGCATTCTTTGAATTTCCGTGCCACCATTTAAATTGACCAGCTCTCTTTGAAGTTCTTCTTTTTCAAGATTGTTTTTATCCGTTTCATTTGTGAGCATATTTTTTTTAAGCTCAAAGTCCAATAAATCGACGGATGTGGTAAGTCCAGCATCAACTTTTTTCTTGGCCATACCTTGTTGTGTTTTACTGTCTCTTAGTTCGTTTTCAATTAATTGATTTTTTTTATTAATAAGTTCAATTAAAGAAAGTTTTTTTACAACTTCGATATTAAGATTTCTCGTTTTAATTTCTTTTTCAAGTTTAGAGATGTCAATTTTCACTTCAATTTTTTGAAGCTGAATAGAGTCTTTTCCCCCTCGGTAAAGATTCAATTTCCCCAAAAGAAAACCGTACGAACCTTTGTCCGTTTCAAAATCATTATCTTTCAATTTCTCAGAGCCAATCCCGGTTTCCAGAGAAAGTTGAGGCAAAAATAAACTGTTTATAATTTTCTTTTCTTCGTTTAGCGATTCAATTTTTGTTTTAGATGAACTGAGCTCGATATTGTTTTGCAGCTCTTGCCCATAAGAAAGAGTAGAGAACAGCACCCCCGCAAGGAGAGGTGCTTTGCCAAAAGAAAAACTATTTTTCTTAATCATTGAATGTTCCTTATTCTTCTACCTGAACTGTAAAATGATCAGTTTTTCCCTGATTTATTACGTTGATAGTAAACGGAAGTCTGTTTGCTCCTTGTAAGTCCACAGTCGCAGTATAGCCACCTTTTGCGGCAGTCAAGGCCACAGGATAAGGTTTTCCTTTTTTAGGTTTTGCAATCGCTTCCAGTTTTACGTCTTTGGCAGCAACATCTTTTCCTTCGTGACTTGTAGGATAAAGAGTAATTTCTTTTCCATTCACAATGACTTCGAGATTAAGTTGTTTCCCCGCTTGAACAGTCCCGCCATGAAGTGATTTATAAGAGCCAGGAGCATGGTCATGGCCTTCATGAGCAAAAGTAAAAGATGAGAGCGCAATTAGTGAAAGTGCTACAAATAATTTTTTCATTTTTCTTCTCCTTCAAAAATATTTTGATGTTTTGTTTGAGCAATAGATTTTAAAGCGGATGATTTACCGAAATGAAAGAAGACTGCCGGTGTAACGAAAATATCCAGAAGAGTTGAACTGATCAATCCACCAACGATAACAACGGCTACAGGGTAAAGAATTTCTTTTCCGGCCTCTCCACCAGCTAATACCAGAGGAACTAATCCGAGAATGGCCGTTAGGGCAGTCATCAAAACCGGTACAAGGCGTTCGAGTGATCCGCGAATAACCATCTCACGTGTAAAGTTTTCTCCTTCGTGTTCCATGAGGTGAAGATAATGAGAAAGCATCATGATGCCATTTCGGGAAGCGATCCCACACAAGGTAACAAAGGCCACTAAACTTGCTACGGAAATAATTTTTCCTGTAAAATAAATTCCAATGATTCCTCCAATAAAGGCCATGGGAATATTGAGCATGATTTGAATCGCAATAAAGGTTGATTTAAAGTGCATATAAAGGACTAGATAGATTCCGATAATCGACATAAGGCCGAGAAGTATCATTAGTTTTCCAGCTTGTTGCTGGCTTTCAAACTGCCCACCGAAAGAAATGTAATACCCTTGAGGCATCTGTACATTCTTTTCAATTTTAGATTTGATTTCATTGATGAGACCTTCGATATCTCTTCCCTGCGAGTTTGCCTGAACAACAATTCTTCTCTGCGAATTTTCTCTGTTGATGATATTGGGTCCTGTTGATTCATAAACGTCAGCAACTTGTTCAACACGTACTTTTGTTCCGTCCGGTAAAACTTTGACAGGAGTTTTTTTGATGAGCTCTAAATCCGATCTGGATTTTTCATCGAATCTCATGAGAACGTCGATGGTTTTTTGGTTTTCTAAAACTTGCCCGATAACTTCACCTTGAAGAGCCTTTTCTAAAAGTCCTGCAAGATCTCCAACGACGATTCCGTACTTGATGGCCTCATCGCGAAGAAGTTGAATTTTAACTTGAGGAACCAAAACTTGTTGTTCGACCTGCAAATCAACAAGACCTTTTGTCCCTTCGAGTGTTCGGTTGATCTCACTGGCCTTTTGTCTCAAAATATTTAAATCCGGGCCAAAAACTTTGATGGCAATTTGCGCTCTGACTCCGGAGAGAAGGTGATCGAGTCGATGAGAAATAGGCTGACCCAAATTGACAAAGACTCCTTCGAGTTTTCCTAAATTCTCTCTGATTTCCTGAAGAACGACAGGTCTTGGTCTTCCGCCCATTTTAAAATCGACATCTATTTCAGAAGAGTGCACACCTTCTGCATGTTCATCTTGTTCAGCCCGTCCTGTTCTTCGTGAAACGGAACTTACCTCGGGAGATTTCATAATTAGTTTTTCAGCTTCAGTGCCAATGCGGTTGGATTCTGTCAATGATGTTCCTGGCTGAGCAAGGACACTGATTGTAGCCGTTCCTTCGTTGAACTTAGGAAGAAAATCTCTTCCCATTTTAGTCGCTGTAAAAGCAGAGAGGGCAAAAAGAAGAAAAGTAAAACTGATGACTATGAAATGATTGTTCAATGAAAAATTCAAAATCTTTTTATCAATATTTTTAAGGAAACGAACGATAGGACCTTCTTTGTGCTCGAGAAATTTTCCTTTCGTCAAAAGATAAGAACAGAGAGCTGGTGTAACGGTAAGAGAAATAACCATGGAAGCAAGGAGAGAAATGACATAAGAAATTCCGAGCGGAGCAAAGAGTTTGCCTTCGATACCTCCCATTGCAAAGAGAGGAATGAAAACCAAACAGACAATGATAGTTGCAATGATAATGGAATTTCTGACTTCGCTTGAAGCATGATAAATGACGTAAAAAGTATTTTTTGGTTGAGGAAGCGTTTTATTTTCTTTTAATCGTCTAAAAACGTTTTCCACATCGACGATGGCATCATCGACAAGTTCTCCAATGGCAATTGCAAGTCCTCCCAACGTCATCGTGTTCACTGAAAGACCAAAAATTTTAAACACAATGGCAGTCAACATGAAGGAGAGAGGAATAGCAGTCATTGTGATCAATGTTGTTCTAAAATTTAACAAGAATAAAAAGAGAACGATGAGTACAAGAACGACACCATCACGTAATGCTTCTTCGACATTTTTGATTGACGTTTCAATGAAGTCAGCTTGTTTAAAAAGATTGGGATTGAGTATGGCCCCTGCAGGTAATGTAGATTTAATTTCAAGAACGGCTTTCATGACTTCTTTTGTGAGATCTATCGTGCTCGCGCCAGGTTGTTTTTGAATGCTCATGATCACAGCTTCTTTAGTATTGACGCTGGCATCTCCTCGCTTAGCTTGAGGCAATTCTTTTACTTCGGCAATATCGCTGACGAGAATAGGTTTTCCCAAGTGTAAACCGACGACCGATTTTAGAATATCATCTTTATTTTTTGTGATCCCGATATTGCGTATCAAATATTCTTTGCGATCGATATCGATAAATCCACCAGTGGTATTTTTACTGATGTCTGAAAGATAATGTTCAACATCTTCAATCGAGAGTTGGTATTTTTGAATTTTTTCTGCCGATAATAAGATTTGATATTGTCTCACTCCGCCGCCAATGGAAATGACTTGGGCCACACCAGGAATACTTAAAAGACGAGGACGAATTGTCCAGTCAGCGAGAGTGCGAAGTTGCATAGGAGAAAGTGATCCATCTGTTGAGCTCAATCCTATCAATTGTATTTCACCCATGATGGAAGAAATGGGACCCATGACCGGAGTAATTCCTTTTGGTAATTTTTCTTTGGCCTGTTCTAATTTTTCCTGAACCGTTTGTCGGTTTCTATAGATATCAGTTCCCCAGGCGAACTCTACATAAATCACACTTAAACCAACTCCGGAACTAGAGCGCACTCTTTCTACTCCAGGAAGTCCATTAAGCGCAGTCTCAATTGGATAAGTGACCAGCGTTTCAACTTCTTCTGGAGCGAGGCCGGAAGCTTCAACCATTATATTAACTGTCGGTCTATTGAGATCTGGAAAAACGTCGATTGGTAAATGAGTAAGAACATAACCTCCGTAAGTGACGAGCATAGCTGCGAGAGCGACGACTATTAATCGTTGTGTAAGGGCCAGTTTAATAATACGATCCAACATTCTTTCTTTTCCTTTAACACTTTAATAGAAGTTATTTTCGTGTATACGTTGTTGACCTTTTTTTTGTGACAATGTCACATAAAGCTCTTCCCGCGTCGTATTCTTTTTTGATTGAAGAAATGTCTTCTTCTTTTTTTAAAGGGAGTGCTATGAAATTTTTTATTTTGCTAACTACCGTTTTATTTTTTCAAAATGCATTCGCTCACCACAAAGTTGATATTGTGACGAATGATAGCCGTTTAATTATCTTAAAAGATTCGAATGAAAAAACTGCAGGTGATAAGGCGGTTGCTTATGATCGACAGATAAGAAAAACACATATGGATGAAGTGCAGACAGGTGAACACAATCTTCCAAAAATTGGCGATAAATTGAAAGTTTACAGGATAAAATATCTATACTCCGATAAAAAATTGCATCCTGCTCAATACGAAAAAGAATTTGTTGGAACAGCGACTGTAACCAATGATGATTTGTCAGGGAATTCGTTTCAATATTCAGAAATAAACCATGGAAAGAATTTAGAATTAAAAACTGCTGAAAGAAAATTTTCTCCAGAAGAAATTGAGCAAATAAAAAAATCTGCAATCGTTGCAGTTCCGGATCATGGCGTTGTCGTAAAAGAATCCGATTCAATTGAGTTCTAAAATTCATATAAAGAATGGATGAATTGTTTTCATCCATTCTTTCTCTTGGCTTGATATCAGATAGAAACGGTGTTTTAATTTATGTTGTAAATTAAACTTCCGGAGAATTTATGAAGTCAATCGTATTGCTCGCATCACTCTTCTTTTCATTAAATACTTTTGCTGATTTCCCAAAAAATAATTTAAGAATTCCTGTAAACGCATTTCTTCGTAACGACATGACTGAAGAACGCTTCAATGAAATTATTAATAGAGTAAGCGCAATTTACACTCCAATTGTTAAAGCGAAAAAAGCAGTGTTGGTTTTCAATAACAATTGGAGCGATGAAACGGTCAATGCTTCTGCTAATAGATTTGGAGGCACTGCTTGGTTTGTTAATATGTACGGAGGCCTTGCTCGCCATCCGTTAGTCACTGATGACGGATTCATGCTTGTTGTTTGTCATGAACTTGGTCACCATCTCGGCGGAGCTCCTGTAAAAGGAGGGATCACTGGTTATTGGGCAGCGACTGAAGGACAGGCCGATTATTTTGGGACCCTCAAATGTATGAAGAGAGTTTTAAGCAATGATGACAATGCTACGATTGTTGCCAATATGACGATTGATCCGGAATTGAACATTCAATGTAACAATGTTTATCACAACGAAAATGAAATCGCTCTTTGTAAGCGAATCGGCATGGCGGGAAAAAGTTTAGCGATGTTGTTATCGAGTCTCGTTGATAATTCAGCTGTTGATTTTAAAACACCAGATACTTCTATTGTTAAAAAAACGAATAAGGATCATCCAAAAGCTCAATGTCGTCTTGATACCTATCTTGCAGGAGATCTTTGTCCAAAAGATTTTACAGAAGAAAATGGAAAGAAAGATCCTCGGGTTGGTTCTTGTGTAAAAAGTGAAGGCTACGATAAAAAAGCAACTCGCCCTCTTTGCTGGTATAAACCGGGAAGAGGTGAGTAGAAAATTGATATTGTCTTATGCCAAAATAACTTGGTGATGATATTTTCATCCTTCATAATAGACGGATGAAAAAATTAATTAGTGTTTTTTTCTTCGTATCTTTTATTTTTAACTCTCAAGTTGGTTCAGAAACACTCCCTTCTGTTTTAGGAGAACCATGCCTCGCAGAAGGTGCCATTTCAACAAAGCCTACTTTCGTTGGCAAGAAGGAAATAGAACTTGCACAAAAAACTCAGCGATGGGACGCAATCATTGAAAAAAGAAAGGCGAGTGTTCAAGAAGATTGCAAAGTCCCTCATCGCTGGAAAGAGCTATTTGACGTCTTTGTAAATGCTAATAAATATAAAGAAGCCGTCGATATTCTAAATGAAATGAAAAACCGTGAAATGACTATTCCAGGAATTGTTTTAGAAAAATCGAGCACTGCTTTTCTACAATCGACAGAATTTACGAATAGTGATTTTGGAAAAAGATTTCAGCAAGCTCAAGCTCTGACCACTGCGCTGATTAATGAAGCAAAATTAAAAATAGCTTCAATGTCAGAAAAAGAAAAACCTCCAACACCTTATGAAGCGGAAGGCGCTTGTCCATTTGAATGTTGTCAGTTAGGAAAGTGGAAAACAAGAGAGACTACTCAACTTTTGCAGGAAATCCGATCGACAAAAATAGTAAGTGAAGTTCCTTCAAAAACCGAGGTTGTTGCAATAGAGAGCAAAGTGATTAAAGACCCAGAGCCTTATATCGCCCTTGAGTCGCGGGGAATTGTAAAACAAGGAGACGTTATTTTCATGCTTGATTATCAAGGCGAAGGGAGTATTGCTTATTGGTATAAGGGAAAACGAAGTCCTGATTTGCAAACAGGTTTCGATACAAATAATTTCTATGAAAATGATCAGGCTAACTCCACTGAGAAGCGTTGGCTTAGAAAAGTTTATCCTGAAAAAAAATTTGCTGATGAATGGTGGGCGAAGCTTCGCTTGTCTGATGGAAGAACAGGCTGGGTTTTATCAAAAGGACAATTTGATGGAACAGATGCTTGTGGCAGCTAAATTTAACGTTTTTTACTTTTGAGAAATAAAAAAACAATAATAGTAAGCGGAATAAGTACGGCACCTGTTTGCAGATATGTAAATAAGGTCATACTTTGTTTCCAATTTGGTAACAAAGAAGTAAAAAAAATGTTTACGAGAAAAATGTAAAGAAAAAATACAAAGAAAATTTTTCTAAAATTTGGATTTTTCATATTTTGTACTCTCTTTAATGTTAGATAATAACTTTTGCGAGCAACTTTTCAATCATTTCTTTTGCTCTCGGAAATTGCTTTAACAGTTGCTCTTTGTTGGCCATTTCAAAATCTTTGAAATGAAAAGCGGGAGCAACTGTACAACCAGTGAAAGCAAACTCAGAATCATCCGGAAGATAGGCCCCAAACCATACATTGGCCGGAACTACATATTGAACATTTGTTTTATCTAAACGTGTTTCTTTAATCGTGCCCGAATCCGTTATCTCAACGATGGAAATTGAATCACCACCATAGAAGTGCCACATTTCATCCGATTTAATTCGATGGAAACTGGATTTTTGTCCTTTCGTCAAAAGATAAAATATTCCAGTCGAAAATTCCGAGCGGTAGGTTTCTTTGAAGAATCCACCTTCCGGGTGAGGGAGAAGATTGTGTAATTTGATGAGCTCGTTTACTTGGTTCATAGTTTATGATTAGGAGTTATGGGTTTTCTATAAGTCGTTTCGTATGGATATTTAGCAGTTAATCCAAAATATGGATTTAGATCAGAGAATGCAATCTCTTTAAAAGTTTCATTTGCTACAAATTCTTTTCTACATAATTCTCCAACATTATCACCACTGAAGTTTTTATATGTAAAACGCAGATTTAGTTGAACAGTAACATTGTGATCTATCTTTTGAATTTCAATTATTCCGTCTTTTATGTAACCATGGCATCCACTTGAAGTCCAAGCTGATGCACCATCAGAATAAATCGCTTTTACATTTTTATTCGGCAGTTTAATTATCCCTTCTTTGAAAATTGATTTATCAATAGCAATGGTGACTTTTTCATATCTTTCATCATCTATTATAAGAAGATGTGGGTCTTCATATGTTCGAAGTATAAGCACAATAGAGTGACCTTGAGTTAACTCATGAGCTTTTGCCGGATATTTCTCACTGTTTTGAAATAAATCTTCGTTAGTTTCAGATAAGTTCTTAAGAAAATCGTAATCTTTAAAGTCAGCATTTGAGATGAAGTAATTATCTTTTTTCGGAATAGCTCTGTATATGGTATAGCCGATTCCTAAGATAATTAAGGCAGAGATGAGACATAAGAAATATTTTATAAATTTTTTAATCTTCATAAAGATCATTATAAACTAATTATGAATAGTTTTGAGAAAATAATTAATTCTGATAATAAAGCGTGGAGCCTATTTATACCTGGAAAGAGAGGTAAGTTTATACTCACAATTTGTGGTTAATAAAATAATGATTAACAATTTGTTTATTGATGACTTTCAAATTTAAAAGAGCACTAAAATCTTCTTTCTTAATTTGATACAAGTTTAAAAATTGATCGATCTCTTCAGAAGTATAAAAACGTCTTCCATTTTCAAAGTGATCAATGTCCATGGCCTTTAACTGAGTTTTTTCGGCCACCTCTTTCAGAGAAAGTTTTCGAACTTCACGAATAAAACGCAGGATCTGTCCTTCTTTGCTTTCGCGATTATTGTGAGTGTGTTTTCCGAGCATCGGATTAGACTTCATTTAAAAATCCTTTGAAGTTGAGAATAATTTTCAACTAATGCTTCCAGAGAAAAATTTCTATTAAGCCCACTTGGATTAGGGAGCACCCAAACTTTTGCTCCTCCAAATTTTTCATCTTGAAGACCCCAATTGATTTCTTTACTGCTGGAAATTTCGCTATAGGCAGCTTTTCCTAAAAAAGCGATGACGGCCGGTCGATTTTCTAAAATCTTTTTTTCAAGGACTTTTGCTTCTTTTCTAAATTCACCTTTTGAAAGATCACTTGCTTTAGTCGTCGCGCGCGCGACAGCAGTGGTGATCCCGCAGCCATAATTTAAAAGATGACGATCATTTTTTGCCTCTATCATTTCTTCTGTGAAGCCTGACAAATGAAGCACTTTCCAAAAGCGATTGCTCTTATTCATAAAGTGATGACCATTAATGGCCGATCCTAGGCCCGGATTGAGGCCGCAAAAAAGGACCTTGAGATTTGGAGCTATAATATCGGGCAGAGTCTGCTTTTTCATATTTAACTTATTAATATAGATTATTCATGATAGAAGTGCCTAATGGATAATAGTAAAAATTCGTTTAAAACTCTTCCGTTAAATCCTAAAATCCTGGAGAACCTTGATTCATTGGGATTTGCTTCAATGACTCCCATTCAGGAGCAGGCCTTGCCGCTCATTCTGGAAGGATACGATCTTATCGCTCAGGCGAAAACAGGAAGCGGAAAGACCGCTGCTTTCGGTTTGGGAATGCTTAATAAGCTTCAACCAGAAAATAAAAAATTACAATCTTTGGTGATTTGTCCGACTCGCGAGCTTGCAGTTCAAGTGGCAGAGGAGCTGAGAAGGCTTGCTCGAACAATTCCTAACTGTAAAATTTTAGTGATCACCGGAGGTGCCTCTGAGTACCAACAATTAAATTCATTGGAGCACGGTGGGCATATTATCGTAGGAACACCGGGAAGACTTTTAAAGTTTCTAAAAAAAGGCGCCATCGATTTAAAGACAATTTCTTTTTTAGTTTTAGATGAAGCTGATCGCATGCTTGATATGGGCTTTCAGGAAGAAATGGAAGCCGTGATTTCTTTTACTCCGAAGAAAAAGCAGACATTGCTTTTTTCAGCGACTTTTCCACCTGAGATTGAAGAGCTCAGTTCTTCTTTTCAAGTGAGTCCAAAAAGATTATCCGTCGATTCAAAACACGAAAAAAATATTATCCGCCAGATTTTTGTTGAAGTCGTTGATCATCGACAAAAGATCGAAGCTCTTGGAAAAGTTTTGGGAGAACATAGACCGACATCAACAGTTGTCTTTTGTAAAACAAAACAAATCTGTGCCGATGTCGCAAAATCTTTGATGAAGCAGGGAATTTCAGCGCTTCCAATGCACGGTGACCTTGAACAAAATGAACGTACTGTTGTGCTCACAAAATTTTCCAATCACAGTTGTCTTGTTTTAGTTGCCACAGATGTTGCGGCCAGAGGCCTTGATATAAAAGATTTAGAGGCCGTGATTAATCTTGATTTACCAACAGACCCGGAAGTTTATACTCATCGAATTGGAAGAACGGCGAGAGCTGGGAAAGAAGGATTAGCTTTTTCTTTTTTCGTTCCTTCTGAAAAAGAAAAATTGGATGAAATTGAAAATTATCTCGAAATAAAAAACGAATATAAAAAAATCGATGAATTTTCATCGGCTTCTCGTTTTAATCTCTCTGCTCCCATGAAAACAATATATATCAATGGAGGGAAGAAAGATAAAATTCGTCCCGGAGATATTTTAGGTGCACTCGTTAACGAAGCGGGACTGCTTGCCACTCAAGTCGGAAATATTACGATTTTAGATAAACAAACTTACGTGGCGATTGAAGCAGGTGCCACTGAACAGACAATTGCTAAATTGAATATTGGAAAAATAAAAGGCCGCAAATTTAAAGTGGGCGAAGCCTAGATCTTTAGAACAACTTCTATTTTATTATTCAAACGATAAATGCGCTTCGGAGTGATAAAGACCCGGCCACCGTTCGCTTGAAACTTGAGATCAGCTTTACTAAGTTTTGAGGCCACAAGTTTTAGCTGAGGCATTTTCTTTAGATCTAAAACGATTTTTGTCCCACTATGATTTTCATGACTGGTAGTCATTGACCATTCACTGCCTGCAGTTTTTGTGAGCATATAAGTTTCTTCAGTTCTGTAACGATCTCTTTCCAGACCGTGCTCAATCATTTCATCGCAAAGTTTCCTAAACCTTCCATCGACTTTTTCTGTATTCTCATAAACAAGAAGAGGAGTTTGAGTTCCTTTTTTTATTTTATAAACGAGATACTCGCTGATAAAAATCCGACCGCCGTCTTTTTTGATTTCGTCATCGAGAGAATCAATTTCATTTGTAAGTTGTTTGAGAGCAGGCATGAGACTCAAATCGAGTAACGTCAGAACAGCGGCCTCATGCAAACTTGGTTTCGTGCTTTTAAACCATTGCCCATCAGGCCGCTTTTCGATGTTGTAGCTTTCTTTGAGAGAGCGGGGATCAACATCTTTTTTAAATCCCTGTGTCTGAAATTCAGCACAAGCCTCAAAACATATATTGATACATAAATTACTCATGTAATCTAATCTTCATCAATGTCGTATTCACTACCACCGCGCTCATTAGCGTAGGCTTCGTCTTCATCGTAGTAATCGCTGTCTTCGTCGTCAGCAGAATCAAATGAATCATCTGAATCTTCGTCTTCGTAATGGTCTTGTTCATCATCTTCAAAACCATCTGTAGGATCTTCTAGCTCTTCATCGACTTCGTGATAATTGCCAAATTCATCTTTATAAATGTCTCTGTTACTCATATTTTCCTCTGTTTAAAGAAGCCTATTTATCACATTTTTATGATTAACAAAACCCTAACATTTCAAGACTTCTCTAGGTTTAGAAACGGTGCGACGACAGGACCTTTACGAAGGAATTCGAGTGAAGAAATCGGCCCCAGCTAAAAGAAAAGTCGTCAGTAGAAAAAACAATAGTCCTCCCATCACAAAATAGTAGGCCTTGCTTTTTCCCGCATGCATGAAGAAGGTAATAACGATTGTTGCTTTTAAAGAAGCAATCGCAAGAGAGACGGCTATATTCCATCTCCCTAAATGAACACCAGATAAAAACACAGTGATTGCCAGAAGAATCATTAAAACAACGAAGCTTAAAAGATAATGTTTAAGAGTCAATTCTTTGATCATTGTCTGTCCGTTAAATAGAGGAGTGGAAAAATAAAAATCCACACAACATCCACAAAGTGCCAGTAAAGAGCACTGAGTTCTATTCCAGTTGGTTCACTTAAATCATAGCGTTTCCTGTAAATATTAAGACCAACAAAACTTAAAACAACAAGCCCTGCAATTAAGTGGAGTGCATGGAATCCCGTCAAAATAAAATAAATAATAAAAAACATTTCTTCTCCCTTTACATGAGTGGGAGAAACAGAAAAATTGTATCCAGGAAGGAGATGATGCTCGATATGATCTTTGTACTCAAGGCCCTTGATGAAAAGAAAAAGTATTCCTAAAAAAATGGCAGATAAATGAAAGGTGAGGGCCGTTTTTAATTTTTGTTTTTTGTAGGCCCATTCGACCAGAACGACACACAAGCTGCTTGTTAAGAGGATTGCAGTATTAACCGTTCCAGCTAAAAGTTTCATCTTCGTTGTGGCCACATGAAAGGCCTGGCGAGCATCGTAGCGGTAGACAAAAAATGCCATGAAAAGAGCCGCCAAAAAAAAGATTTCTGTGCTGAGAAAAACCCACATTCCGATCTTATTTGTGAGAGCATTTTTATCTTTCATTGGTGACCTTCTGGTGAGTAGTTATAGGGAACTTCTGCAACCTGTGGAGTGTGGAGAAAGTTTTCCACCGGTGGTGGCGTGGGGGATTGCCACTCAAGTCCCAAGGCATCGAACGGATTATCATTAGCACCCGGGCCGTAACGAAACGACCAGAGGAGATAGATGAGCGGTATAAAATAACCCAGACCTAAAAGAAAAATTCCGCTTGTAGAGATGACATTCAAGAGATGAAATTGGGGAAGATAGTCGTGATAGCGACGAGGCATGCCCAGATAACCCAAAATAAATTGCGGAAGAAATGTGATGATGAAGCCGGAGAATAAAAGAACGACTGAAATTTTTCCCCACTTTTCCGGATAACTCCGGCCTGTCATTTTTGGCCACCAGAAATGCATGCCACCAAGATAGGCCATGACCATCGCACCTACCATGATGAAATGAAAATGAGCGATGACAAAGAATGTGTCGTGGACGTGAACATCGAGTGCGAGAGTCGCCAGAATGAGTCCGGTCAATCCCCCAAACGTAAACAGAAGAACGAAAGCGAGTGCATAGAGCATCGGTGTGGAAAAAGTGATGCGACCTTTATACATAGTTGCAGTCCAGTTAAAAACTTTGATGGCCGAAGGAACTGCGACAAGAAAACTTAAAAGAGAAAAAAGAAAATCTGCTTTCGCCGACTGGCCACTGACAAACATGTGGTGTCCCCAGACGAGAAAGCCGAACATCGCGATGGCGACGCTGGAAAAAGCAATGAACTTATAACCAAAGATCGGTCGTCTCGTGAAACACGGAAGAATTTCACTCACGACTCCCATTCCAGGAAGAATCATGATGTAAACGGCCGGATGAGAATAAAACCAGAAGAAGTGTTGAAACAAAAGCGGATCTCCACCATAGGCAGGATTAAAAATTCCGACACCAGTCAGTCTTTCAATCGCCACGAGTAAGAGAGTCATTCCTAAAACGGGTGTAGCGAGAATGAGAATGATACTTGTGGCGTAAATACTCCAGACAAACAACGGGAGCTGAAACCATCCCATATCAGGGGCCCGCAAACGATGAATGGTAACGATAAAATTAAGTCCTGTGAGAATAGAAGAAAGGCCAGAGATGAAAATTCCTGTTGCGGCCAGAACGACGTAAGAGTTGGAGTAGTTTGTGCTGTAAGGAGTGTAGAAGGTCCAGCCGGTGTCGACTCCTCCCAAAATCAACATCGTGAGAGTAAAAAATCCTCCGCCGATAAAAAGATACCAGCTCAGAAGATTTAGCTTCGGAAAGGCGAGATCTTTTGCACCTATCATGAGTGGCACAAGAAAATTGCCAAGCACATTAGGAATGGAAGGAATGAGAAAAAACCAAACCATGATAATACCATGAAGAGTGAAGAGACGATTGTAGGTTTCTGCACTCACGAGCAGTCCATTGGAAGAAAGCAAATGAATACGAATAAGTCCGGCCGCGGTTGCGCCAATGACGAAGGCAATTGTGATGCTGACGAGATATAAAAGCGCAATACGTTTGTGATCTTTTGTCAAAAACCATGAGCGAAGTGATAAATCATCATTGAGATAATTTTTTTTCATAGAGTTTTTCCTGTTCTTAAACTCTGTATGTATGAAAGGATCTTCCGGAATTCATCTTCCGTGAGAATATTTTTAAACGTGGACATCAGCGGTTTGTATCCTTTGACTATTTCTTTATTTGGTAAATAGACAGCATCGTGAATATAGTTTTCATCTGCTGTAATTTTTCGCCCGTCTTCTAAAGTGACAGTCGAGCCGTAGAGGTTGTAAAGAGGCGGCCCCAACATTTCTTCTCTGTTTTCTTCTCGGGTTTCTTCTGTTGCGTGACAAGATGAACAGCCCTTCTGATTGAAGAGCGATTTGCCCTCCTGGACTTTATTTTTTGTATGAACATCAACGGAAACAAATGTTCCGCGTGCATTTTTCCAATGCTCATATGAATCTTTATCGTCTACGTAAACCTGCGCGAGCATACCTGCGTGTTTGACTCCACAGTATTGAGCGCACAGGAGAGGATAAACTCCGGGATTTTTTGCTTCGATGATGACTGATGTATACTTCCCCGGGAGTAGATCCTGCTTGATCCGAAAATCAGGAATAAAAAAACTGTGAATGACATCTTCCGAAATCATAGTCAGTTTAATTTTTTTTCCGATGGGAATGTGGAGTTCATCAACATCCCGTCTTCCATTGGCATACTGAAACTTCCACATCCATTGTTTGGCCATAACGAAAATTTCTTCGTCAAAATTTTTTTCTTCACGCGATTTTGTATAGAGATTAAGTCCTAAAATAAAAAACACACCAAAGATGATCAATGTCGGAAGCGTCCAGCTCAATTCAAGTTTGAGATTCATTCGCGGAGGACGAGAACGATCAATCTCATTTCCCGCGCGGTATTTGATTCCCAAATAAATCATGGTCGCTAAGATTCCAAAAAACACAAGGAGCAGGACGATTGATATTCCCAAAAAAAGATGATCAACTTGTGAAGCGATAGTTGATGCTTGTTTCATACTTTTTTCGTTCTACTCAAGTAGAAAACGCCTCCGAAAACAGACATCATGGTGAGTAAGGCGCCCATGCGCAGAGAGTTCATGATGAGGGGACCATACTTGCTGCTGTTTGGATCATAGTGGAAACAGTAGAGCAAAATGTTTTCCACCAAACTTCCGCTTCTCTCAGCTTTTGCAATAAGCAGATTTTTTTTAATAAGTTCCGGCCTGAAGTTTACACCGAGGAGATAACTTGAAACTTTTCCTTTCGGAGTGAGAAAGATAAGACCTGCGGGATGAGCATACTCTTTTGAACGAGGATCATATTGATAATGAAGTCCCAGTGCGCTCGCGGTCTTTAAAATGTTTTTTTGATTTCCTCGAAGAAAAAACCAGGAATTTATTTTATCGTTTCCATTAAATTGTCTTACGAGTTTTTCTTTTTTTTCATAAAGTGCTGTTTGTGATTCACCGGGATCAATGCTCAAAGAGATAAAGTTATAATCTCTCTCTGAATTTAATTGAACATGTCGAAGCTCGGAGACAAGATTGGTGAGCACCGTCGAGCAGAGATTTTTACAGGATGAATAGTAAAAAACAAAAAGAGAAGGTTTGCCGTTTTCCAGATCTTTGAAATACACTTCTTGATTAGATTCATTCAAGAAAATCAGATCATCCGGAAATGAGTTGCCGATTTTTTGCTCGAAGGAAACGTTTTTCAGCATTTCGCTGTTATCGGCAAAAACGACTGTCGTTAAGCTGATAAGAAAAAAAAGAAGAGTTGCGATTTTCATTTTTTCTCCGCCTTGAACTGCATGGCCTTCTCAATAGAAATGTGAATAAGACCGGACTTTTTATCAATCCAGCCAGTGCTTGTTAAAATGGCCCTTTTTTTTCTATCGAGTGTTCGAACATCATCACCCGTTTCAAACGTAGTGAAGGAATGAGCATCATTGGAACTCATTGAGTTGCCGGAGCTTCGGACTTCGTGAAAGAGAGGATGTGATTTTTGATATTCCCATGCAGCGATGAGAGAGAGTCCGATCAGCACAAAGAGGAATGCTCCAAGAAGAAAAAGAAAGAAACTCGACTTATCTTTCATTTCAATTCTCCCTGTAATTCTTTTCTTAAATTGAGGATAGTCTGATGCAGATATAATCCACCGATTCCCAAAAGGCCTACGGCATCCCACAAGTTCACAGAAAACTGCTTCCGCATCGATGGCAGGAGAGTCCAGGCCGTATTCAAGTGAAGGAAATAAAGAACGATCAAAGAAAAAATTCCGAGCATGCGAATGTTTCCCTTAAAATTTTTGTTGAGGAAAAAAAAGAATGGAACAAAGATAAGGCCCGCGACGATGATGAGAACAAGCACTCCCCAACCTTGCTGCGTGCGCGGAACATACCAGCGCACTTCCTCCGGAAGATTCCCGGACCAGATGATGAGATATTGCATGAAGCACACGTAGGCCCAGCTTAAAAGTAAAACAAAAAGAATCGTCGAGAGGTCCTGATAAATATTTTTTTCTTTTTTTATAAATGGTACGGCCTTTAAAAAGGGCGACATTAAAAACAAGACAGCAGTAAGCGCGGCAGATGTCTGGGCCATGATCCAGGTGAGCGGATAGATGCTACTGTGCCATTTCGGTTCAAGACCTTGCATCCAATCGATTGAAGCAAAGCTCACAATGACAAGATAAAAGAAAAGTCCCCACGCTGCATTCAGTATTTTGTTTTTTGATTTCTCTTCCTTGAGTGAAAGAAAAAACAAAAGTGAAAAATAAATGACAGATCTTAGTGTAAAAGAAAGAGGCCGGTAAAAGCCTGCCTTAAAGAAGAGAATTTTTTCTTCAGTATCCGGATTGACTGACCAGGGATAGAGATCTTTTACAAAAAAAAGCAACGGAATAAATGTGAGTATTAATACCGGAAATGCTTTCTTTAAGGAACGCAGATAGCGCCGAGATTGTTTTGCCCATTCACCACCAGTGAGTTCTGCGAGAAATAAAATCCCTAAAGCTCCCAATGGAAATTCCAGAAAATAAACCCAGGCATCGAAATAGGAAAGGGCCGCGCTCTCAAAGTGTAAGACCATGGCAAGTACGGCAGAAAGAGTGAGGAGAAGACTTAAGCTGAATAATAGTTTCATCGCTTTTTCTCCAATAATTCTTTCTCTTCCGAGTTCAGCTGATCGACGGTTGCGTTTTGAGACAACTGCAGGGCCCGTATGTAGGCGATGATCGCGTGTCTGTCATATTCAGAAATACGATCACTCATTCTGAGCATTCGTCCTTTCCCGTTTGTTATGACTTCGTAAAAGTGTTCATCGCTGGATGAGCGCATGATGGGTGTCTGAAAACTTGCTGGCCCCTCAAGTCCCCGTTTCGTTACGATGCCTTCTCCGTCACCTAAAACACCATGGCAAACGGAACAGAAAATTTCATAATTTTTTTGACCGTGTTTATAAAAGGCGAGGTCCTTTTTTATCACAACAGTTCGTTTATTTTTTTTATCAACAAAAGGAAATGTATCGCTGACAGGAGTTCTGACATGGTCATAAGTCGTAAACTTTGGTTGTTGTTCGAGTGCGCGCTGACAGGAGCTTAGACATAAAAAACATGTGATCACAAAACAGAGCTCTTTCATTCCATCACCTCGATGACTTGTTCAGGATTTAGTGAAAGAAGGAGTTCATGAGTTTTTTCCAGATCAAACAGAGGATCTTTTTTTTCAACGAGTAGAAAAAATCGGTCCTTTGTCATGAGTGTGAATTCTTCCGAGTTGAAGACAGGATGGTAGGGCTCTGGAAGTTTATTCAAAATGAACATGGATAGGACTGCGCCTGTTGCTGCAAAGAGAACAGTGAGTTCAAAACATATCGGGAGAAACGCGGGCCAGCTGTTCAATGGTCGTCCGCCGATGTCTACGGGATAAGCGATAGCAACGCTGTAGAGTTGAAGAAGGTAAGCAACAATAGTTCCAATCAATCCGGAAAAAAGAGAAATCCATCCGATGGGATTGGACTTCTGTCCCAGCACGGACGCTAATCCGTCGATGGGAAAAGGAGAGAAGGCATCGGTCTTTCGATGACCTGCTTTATGGACAATTTCCGCTGCCGCGAGAAGATTTTCCGGCTTTCTAAATTCGGCCATGAGTCCGTATAAATCATTCTTCATGTTTTTTCTCTTCAACAAGTTTCTGCATTTCAGAAATAGAAATCACCGGCAGGAGTCGAATAAAAAGAAGAAACAGAAAAAGGAAAAGACCTACGCTACCGAGAAAGGTCATGATGTCCCACTTCGTTGGATAAAACATGTTCCAGGAACTTGGCAGAAAATCCCGGTGAAGACTTGTCACAACGATAATGAAACGCTCAAGCCACATACCGATGTTTACAATGATTGAAAGAATAAAAAGAATAACCGGATTTTCGCGCATCTTTTTAAACCAGAGAATTTGAATCGAAAAAATATTGCAGAACAAGCTGATCCAGTACAATAAAGCATAGGGACCTTTAAGCCTGTTCAAGGTGACGTAGAGTTCATATTTGTCTCCGCTCCACCATGAAGTGAATATCTCCATCAAATAGCTGTATCCGACAAACATTCCCATTGCCAAAAGCACTTTGGCCGAATTTTTTAAGTGCGCGAGTGTAATATAATCTTCCAGCTTGTAAAAATAGCGCAACGGAATCGCGAGACTTAAAACCATCGCAAACCCAGAGAAGATGGCCCCAGCGACAAAGTAAGGAGGAAAGATGGTTGAGTGCCATCCAGGAAGGAGTGAGACGGAAAAGTCGAGGCTCACAATGGTGTGAACGGAAACAACCAAAGGTGCGGCCAAAGCGGCAAGAATAAAATATGTTTTTTCGTAGCGCTGCCAGTGCCTTGCTGAACCTCTCCATCCCATGGCGAGAATGCCATAGATTATTTTTTGTTTTTTATTTTTTGCGCGATCTCTGAGGGCCGCGAGATCGGGAATGAGACCGAGATACCAGAACACAAATGAGACCAGAACATAAGTAGAAATAGCGAACACATCCCACATCAGCGGACTTCTAAACTGAGGCCAGAGGTTTTGATTGTTAGGATAGGGAAAGAGCCAGAAAGCAAACCACGGTCTTCCCAAATGAATGATTGGAAAAATTCCTGCGCACATGACGGCAATTAAAGTCATCGCTTCCGCAAAACGGTTAATAGATGTACGCCACTGTTGTCTTAAAAGCAGAAGGATCGCTGAAATGAATGTTCCAGCATGACCGATACCAATCCACCAGACGAAATTCGTGATCGCAAAACCCCAGGCGATTGGTATGTTGATTCCCCAGATCTGCAGACTGTAAATGAAAAGCCACACGAGACTCACAACGAACATTACCGTCAGAAGAAACGATAAAATAAAACCTGCAATCCAGAGACTGCCGACTTTCTTTGAGAGCACGATGCTCGAAATTTTATCGGAAATGGAAGCGAACGTGTTGCCGGAACTGAGGATCTTTTCATTCATACAACAAACTCCGGATGAGGATTCGTCAATCGTGCAAGATAACGTGTGCGTGGAAGTGTTCCCAGTTCGCCAAGAAGTTCATAGCTTTCATTTTTTTCATGAAGATGAGAGACAAGAGAGGATGGATCTTTGAGATTGCCAAAAACGATGGCCTTCGTCGGACAGACTTGTTGACAGGCCGTTTTGATATCACCATCACGGATGATTCTGTTTTCTGCTTCTGCATTGGCACGCGCTTCATTGATTCGTTGAATGCAGTAAGTGCATTTTTCCATGACGCCTCTTGAGCGTACCGATACTTCGGGATTGGCCTGCATTTTGGTGATTTCGTTTTTTCTATATTTGTGATCGAGGAAATTAAAGCGACGTACTTTGTAAGGACAGTTGTTTGAACAATAGCGTGTTCCCACGCAGCGATTGTAGATCATCTGATTGATGCCTTCTGAGCTGTGGGAAGTGGCCGCGACCGGGCAGACAATTTCACAAGGAGCTTTTTCACAGTGAACACAGGCGAGAGGTTGGAAGTAGGCTTTCGCCAGATTCGGAGGACCGTCGAAATAGCGGTCGATGCGAAGCCAGTGCATTTCTCTTCCGCGTTTGACTTCTTCAGCTCCTACGATGGGAATATTATTTTCAGACTGACAACCAATCACACAGGCATTGCATCCGATGCAGACATTGAGATCAATACTCATGCCCCAGGCGTAATCCGGTGATTGAGGAAGAGGATTTTCATCGATGAGACTTGGTTTAATTTTTTCTTTGAGAATTACATCGAGTTCATTTTGATTTCTGATCCGGATAGGTTCTCTTGATTGTAGTTGGAAGTGAGATTGCGTACAGGCGATGTCTGTTTGTTTTCCATTGGGAGAAATCGATATTCCTTTGATGATTCCATTGGCGTATTGTTCGGACGTAAATAGAAAAGCATCGTGGCCGATTTCACTGCCGACTCTTCCGGCCTTTTTTCTTCCATACCCTAAGTGAAGAATGAGAACTTCTTCAGCAAGACCCGGAATGACCCATACGGGAAGTTCCAGTGCAGCTGTTTCAGATTTCAGATGGACGTTGTCTCCATTTTTCAATTTCTTTTTTTCCGCGAGAGCAGGTGAGAGAAAGAGGGCATTGCTCCAGCATGTTTTGGAAATTGGTTTTGGAAGTTCTTGTAACCATCCATTGTTGGCATAACGACCGTCCCAAATAGTGGGGTCATATTTTAAATGCAACTCCAGCGATTCATGCTTCTTCAGATTTTTGAAATAAGCGCGAAGCTCATTTTTTGTTAGCATCACTTTAGGTTGTGAATTTTTTTCCTGAGTTCCTTCAATCATTCCTTCCTCAAGTGATTTTTTCCACCAGGATTCGAAATTTCCACTCGTCATTTTTTTACGGAACGTTTCTTTGACAAGATCATGTCCCATTCGAAATTCATTTCTTTCGACAATACCAAGAAGTTCTATGACAGAGAGTGAATCAAAAAGTGGCTCTATGAGTGGTTGATTAATGGATTGAGTTCCATCAAGAGCGCGGGCATCAGACCAGCATTCAAGATTTTGACTTTCAGGCAAAAACCAACGGCACATTTCACTGGTTTCATTTTTGATCAGCCCCAGACAGACACTGAAGGGAACTTTTTTTATGGCCTCTCCAAAAGAGAGCGAATGAGAAAGATCGTAGACAGGATTTTTTGAGAGAATAAAAAGAGATTTTACTGCACCTCTTTGCATATCAGTTACAAGATCAGAAATATTTTCGTCGAAAGGGATTTTTTTTGAAGGAAAATACAACACGGTCTTATTCGTATTTCCCAGGGACTCATTCATCAGATGGACTAACATTTTGGCTTCAGTTGATAGTTGAACTCCTGCGAGGATAAGACTTTTTCCTTTGTTGTTCTGCAATTCTTTGGCGATCAGGTTTAATTGATTTTCTTCTTTGGCAGATAGTGCTGTCAGTGTTGAATCTTCCAGTACATTTAATTTCACTGCCAGATGAAAAATCAGTTCTTCGATTTGTACAAAGTTTTTGGCGAGACGATGATCGGCCATGCTTCCCGAAAGAGTGTAATCTGCTTCAATGGCATAAAGTCTCGGCGTCGATGAAGAGTTTTTGCGTTTGAAGGAAAAATCATTGGCGTATCTTAATCCTGCGTTTTCATCGCTTAAAAAATCACAATCAAAAGTTACGATGACATTTGGTTTGGTAAAATCGTAGAAGACTTCGTGATCATTGAAGGTCTGTTCCAGTTTCAAAGCTTCATAACTATAAAACTTTGCCTTGGGAAATTTCTTAAGAATATTTTTTTTGAGTTCAAGAAAAGTTTCTGATGTTTCAGACGCACAAAGAAATCGAAGTCCATTTCCCTGATCGAGAAGATGCTCTTCAGATTTCTTTTTCCAGGCCTTAATGAATGTCTTAAAGTCCACTGGCAAGCCGCCAGTTTCCGGATGGAGAGAACGATCCGGATCGTAGAGAGTGAGGATTTCTGATTGGGAGAATATATCGCAACCTCCAAGACTCATGGGATGATCGGGATTTCCTTCAATCTTGATAGGACGGCCCATAAAACTTTCGACGAGAACTCCAGTGGCATAGGCCCCTCGCTTGAGTGTACGGGCATAATAAATCGATTTACCCGGTATCATTCCTTCAGGACCTTTGACATAGGTGACGATTTTTTTCGCCGGTCTTAAGTTGCAGCTGGTGAGACCGGCCAGCGCAAGAGAAGCTCCCATGATTTTAAAAAAATGTCTGCGGGAAATTTGATCAGAAAAAACATCTGTATCGATGGAAAATTCCTGTCTGATAAAGTCCTCTGTGTCCGGGGTTTCCTTCCAGAGTTCAAAGTTCTGCCAGAGTTTTACGTTAAGGTCTTTTCGAAACATCTTTTATTCCTATCTATGACATTCAAAACAATTAGTCATGCGGGTATGATCGACTTTGAATTTTTCGGAATGTTGATGACACTCCAGACACCATTGCATTGTCATCGTCTTGCCCTTAGACATGAGGGCCATTTGAGCAACATCTCCGTGACAAGTCTGACATGAAATATTTTTTTCTATATGCATGCTGTGATTGAAGTACACGAAGTCGGCCAGATCGTGCACTTTCGTCCATTGCACCGGAATATTTTTCGAATAACTTTCAGTGATAAGAGAAAGTTTTTTGCTGCCATAAAAAATCTGGTTGTGGCAGTTCATACATGTTTCCGTCGAGGGCATTCCTGCGTTTGCACTTTTTTCAACGGCCGAATGACAGAATCTGCAATCGAGCCCGAGTCCTTGCACATGATGTTTATGACTGAACTGAATAGGCTGCTCTTTGAAGACACCGACATCGTTGTAGTATGAGGATTGAAAAAAAGCATAGGCAGATAGACAGGTCATGAAGATGAGCAGGCAGACTGACAGAATGCTGAAGCGACTCAGCTTGTTGCTGCTTTGTCTGAAGATCTGTCCCATTTCGCCTTCCTCAGTTACACCAAAAAACAACGAAGTTTACTGAGATAATCAGCTCTCGAAAAATATGAAAATGTTATGGAAATGGATGATTTAAAGTTATGAAGGTGAAGTTAGGTGCCACAAGTCTAGTGGCACCTTTTGTTTTTTTACTTTTATTTTCTAATTACTATAGTCAACGATCCCGCAATTTTCTTGCTTACACGCCCAGCCCGCAGCTTTTAGTGAATCACTGACTTTCTGTTGATGAGTCAGCAAATCATTCATGAAAGCATCAGGATCTACCTCAGATATTTTTAATTGAGGTTTCAAAGGATAGTTGTAATAGAGGATGCGATTCGCTTCAGAGAGTTTATCTTCCGGAGAAATCTTCGAGTCCGAAGCAAATTTCTTCTGATAAGTGACGAGAGCGAACAAACGACTTTCAGAAGCGTCGAGTGCCGTTTCACCTTCTTCATCAGAGTAATCCGTAAATTTATTAAGTTCATTTACAGGTATTTTTTTACTTTGAATGAGAAGATCAACGACTTTATCAGCAGCATTCCCAGCGGCAATCCACAGTAAATGAGAAGTTGTTAAATCTGCTCCCGCATTGATTAAATCAACTGCGATTTCTTGAGAGTTATTAAGAGCTATGTTCAATAACGGAATAGGATTACCCAATGATGAATCTTGAACATTTGGATTTGCTTTGTGCTCTAACAATATTTTTACAGCGGGTTCATCGTTATCACGAACAGCGCGAACTAATGGAGTAGGGACATCAAATGAAAGTTGATCATCTTCACTTTTCATTCTTCCATTACTGTCGGGATCAGCACCTGCGAGAAGAGCAAGCTCAACGCATTTATTTCTTTCTGCTAATTCATCTGCACTTGGTTTGTGATCGAAGTCTGCTTCGGTAAAATCGAGAGCAGCATTCAAGTAAATCGCCGCAATTTTGTTCGGATCAGTTTCGTAAGTTGGACTATACATGAGTCCCAAAAATTTATTACATTGAGCGAGTGACGCTCTCATATTTTCGGCCGGAGTAGGAATTCGCGGTTGCACTGGTTCAGTAGGTGTTGTTGGTGTCGAAGGAATAGTATTCGGGGGAGTTGTCGGTAAATAATCACCGTAATATTTTTTGATCTTGTCACCAATCGTATGAGTAGTATCTGTGATCTTTTTGTTCCATGAATCGAAAAGTGATCCTTCAGCGTGAGCAGGCATTGAAGTGGTCATTAGTCCCAAAAAAACGATTGGGAGAAATTTGAATTTGATCTTCGACATAGGATTATCCTCAAAGCTAAATCTAGTTTAAATAGATATAGAGATAGCACGTCGAATGCCAATACCTTCGCCGGAGAAATCAAGAGCTTGAAAGAAAGGTTTCTCGATAAAGGAAACAACTGACCAATTTTTAGACAATAGAGTAGATTACAATTTTACTTCACTCGTTGAGGCAAATTCTGTCTGTTTCAAATGGACAGATCGATCGTACCAGTCAATAAGTTCAATAGTATTTACTTTAAACTCTTTTAGATCGGAGAAAAGATGACTTTTTAGGAGAAAAGATTCAATTTTCCAATCCTGGTCATTGAAGACAATGTCATGAATGGAACCAATTATTTTTTCATTTTTTTTGAAATGATATTTTTCTACAATACGACATGATCTTAAATTTGATTGTTTTTGCAGACTCGAATCAAGTTTTGCTCTGGGGTCTATACCAAAAATTCCCATGTCGTCCCAATAATAGGGCCAATTATAAAAATCAAAATATTTTTTTTCCATTTCTCTGAACACTGGCATGTCAGCGCCAACTCCCGGTTCTTTCATTAATTGTTCCTTGCTGATTTTTAAATTGATTTTGTCATCTTCAATATTGGCAATTGCATTTGTATGAACGAGGATACGGTTAATTTTTAAAAGGTTTTTTTTGTTTTTAAGGACGAAATAACGAATCTTCCAATTTGAATCATCGAATAAAATATCATCAAGTTCTCCGACCTTTTCTTCATTGATAAGAATATTGCAATCCATTGTATGCTTAAAAGTTCTGGTCATAGTTGTCTCCTGTTATGACTATAACTTTAATTAGCAAACGTTAAGCCGAATTGATCGATAGTTTGTCTCGGGTACTTAGACTGCTGTTAAAATCAGTGTTCTGTGCTGACATTTCCAGATGTGTAGAAATGACCGGCCAAGGGAACACCTGCTGCTTTGACATCAGAGAATGTGATTGGCAGTGAAGCGGTTTCATCTGCATTGAGAACTACAAAATGAAGATGTGGATTTATTGTTTGTCCAACCATACCGCTGTAGGCGATAAGTTCTCCTTGGACAACTCGTTTTCCAATGCGAATGACGGCCCCATTTTTTTTAATATGGGCATACATGGCCCGAGTTTTATCATCATGTTCAATGATAATAAAATTTGAATGTAAACCAATACCATTAAAACTTTGTTCAATTTTAATAACTGTTCCTTCTCTTGCAGCAAGCACCTCTGTTCCAATTGGCATCCAGAAATCCCAGGCATAAAGATGAGAACCGCGATGACTCGTGAAGCTTCTATTTCCTTGAGAAACAAATCTAGTCACACCTGCTTTCCATGGCAATTTGTAAGGTGAAGATGCCGGCGATGAAATCCTCTCACCAATGGGGCCGGTTCCGAATAGGATGAACAAAGAATAAAGGGCAAGCCAAACAGCATAACCCATCACCATTTTTCGCCATCTGTTCTTTGCCAGTCTGGATCTAAAAAGACCGATGATAAGATACAACCCCACAAGGAGAGTCGTAAAAAAAATGGCTGCCAAAATTATGTACATATTCAGAATTTTATATCGAGCTTAGTGAAAGGTCACAGCATTTGTTTTGCAAGTTTCCCGATTTTTTCCAGGGCCTTTTCAATCGTTGCATTCCATTCAGCACCAGTATTGATTCGAATACAGTTGATGTATTTTTCGCTGGCAGAAAAAACCGGGCCAGGAATAATGCTTATTTTATGTTTTAAAGCACGTTGATGAAGATCGAGAGTGTTTACACCTTTGGGAAACTCCACCCATAAAAGACATCCACCATTAGGAGTTGTAATCCTCGTTCCTTCGGGAAATGTCTCTAATATTTTTTGAGAATAGAAGTGCATATTACGAGCAAGGTTCTGTCTGAGTTTTCTCAGATGTCTTTCATAATTATTATTTTTTAAATGATCTGCAATGGCCATTTGAGCTGCCGAGTTTGCTGAAACTGTATTCGAAAATTTCATCATTTCAATTTTATCAAAAAGTTTTTGAGGCGGAATAATCCAACCGATGCGAAATCCAGGAGCAAGTGCTTTAGAGAATGATGAACAATAAAGAATCGAATCTCTCTTATCAAAAGATTTTAAAGAGCGTGGACGTTTTCCCTCAAATTGAAGTTCAGCATAAATATCATCTTCGATGACATGAAAATTATATTTATAACTTAATTGGACGAGCTTTTGTTTATTGTCATTGCTCATTAAACTTCCCAGAGGATTAGAGAACGAAGGAGTAATAAGCAATGCTTTGATCTGAAATTTTTTTAATTTATCTTCAAAGTCCTCAAGATCTAATCCTGTTTGAGAAGAAGAAGATAATTCTAGAATTTTTAGCCCTAATCCTTCAATCGCCTGAATATGACCGTAATAAGTAGGGCTTTCTACTGCTACAATGTCACCAGATTTCGTCACTGCTCTTAAAGCAAGATTGATTGCTTCCATACAACCAGTAGTGATGATAATGGAATCGGCCGTTTTATCACAACCCATTTCAATACTACGTTTGGCCAGCTCTTGTCGTAATTGCCAATTACCGGCACCAAATTCATAGCTCACACAATCAACACCTCGCTCTCTCGCTACTTTGGCCAATGAACGTTGTAAACTTTCAGTAGGAAGCATACTCGCTGAAACAACAGCAGCTCCAAGCGGCGCTAACGTTTTGTCTCCACAGGCATGGATAACATCGAGATATGTATTATTGGTTTGAATAAATTTTGGAGCTGTCGCTGGTCTGGTTTTAATTCCGGCTTCATTTAAGTACGGACGAATTTTTACATAATACCCTGATTGAGGTCTCGCTTCTAAAAATCCTAATTGCTCGAGTAACTGATACGATTGAATAATTGTTGAAACACTTACATCGAGTTTGATGCTGAGTTCGCGCATCGAAGGAATTTTTGATCCGGGAAGATAAGTGCCTTCGTTGATCCACGATTTAATTCTCTCTGCAATCTGAACATACATGTGATTTTTCATGTTTTGATTTTCTCACGGATTTTATTTATCGACCTATACAGTTGCCTGAAATGGTAACCATAACAGTTTTCAAAATCATAACTGTTATGGTTACAAATATCAATTTCTGAATCTGTGATGGCTCTAAGTTTTAGTCGATAATAGAGGAGACCTTAGCAGGAGGGCCTTATGTTGACTAAACCATCTGACAAACCGAATTCAATCAATCTTGAAGAGAATGAAATATTCAGTTTCAAGAAACCAGAAATCATTACGGTGGAAAGTGGTAAGATCTGGCTTACCGTGGAAGGTGATTCAAAAGATTATTTTCTCGGCGATGGAGAAAATTTTCATATTCCAGACGGTAAGCATTCCGTTGTTCAGGCGCTAGGGAAATCGAGTTTTTGGTTTTAACTAATTCGTTTTTCTGCGAAATCCATACGACATTCAACATTTGTTGCTGGCAATAAAGAAAACCTAGCTCAGTTAGGTTAGTTATTAATTTGTAATTCGATGTAAGGTTTTGTTAAATGCAAATAGTTCGCAAAGGTTATCTAATGTTTTGATATCGATTGTTAACGAATAACAATTATCAGGAAATAGTTTTGGGCGAACACTGTTCGCCCATTCTTATTCAGGGAGGAATTATGAAAACTGGAAACCTTTGTGTTCTTATGATGTCGTTGTCGACATTAGCTTCAGGAGTCGTTAGAGCAGAGTCTGTCGATGCGACAATTCGCTTAACTGAAAGAGTACCACTAGAAAAGCTTGCTAAAGATGTAAACGATCCTCATTCAGCTCGCTATGGAAAATTTTATTCATCAGATGAAATCAAAAAAATTGCTGGTCTGACAGATGCTGATTACAACAAATTGATTAATCAGTTAAAGTCTCAGGGATTTACAATTACTAATGAATCAAAGACTCATTTGTGGATTGGAGTTCGTGGTGACTCGAAAGTTTTTGCGAATGTTTTTAAAACTAATTTCAGTAAAAACGAAAAAGGTGAACGTTTTCTAGATCAAAAAGCAGTTGTTCCATCAATCATATCTCATATTGCTTCTGTTGGAGGTTTGAATGGTGTTAGACATTCAAGACCTTTTCACCGTTTTCAATCTGATGCTTTTGCAGGAGCGAACAGTGGTCTAGTTCCAGCGACAATTCAAAAAGCTTATGGATTAGATAAAATTTACGCTGCTAAGATTAATGGTGTTAATCAACATATTGCGATTGCAACTTATGATGATTTTTCACTACCAGATGTACAAAAATATTATTCAACTTTAAAAATAACACCGACTCCGACAGTTGAGAAAGTTAAGTTCAACGGAACTCCAAAAACGAATGAAGATTCAGCAGCTGAAACACAACTTGATGTTGAGCTATCAGGAATGATTGCACCAGGAGTGAATATTCACGTTTATAGTTCTGCTACAAACGATGACAATGGTGAATTACAAATGTTCACTTCAATTCTAAACGACGACAGAATTAAAATTGTTAACTACAGCTGGGGCGGTTGTGAAACTCAAGTGACTCCTGAACACGCTCAAGATATGACTAAAGTTTTTGCTCAGGCTCAAGCTCAAGGTGTAAATATCATGGTTGCTTCTGGAGACAGTGGATCTGATAGTTGCCAAGATGGAACAACTGCGGCCGATTGGCCAGCAGCTCACCCAGGCATTGTGGCCGTTGGTGGAACAACATTAACGATCGGTAGTAATGGTTCTGGGTCAGAAGTTGCATGGGATGGAAGTGGTGGAGGTATCAGTAAATTATTTTCGTCGCCAGATTATCAAAAAGGTCTAGAGTCTCAATACACAATAGGAAGAGGTTATCCTGATGTTGCATTCAATGCTGATCCTCACAGTGGACAAGCGATCTATGTTCATCAATATGGTATTGGTTCATGGATTGTTGTTGGTGGAACAAGTATGGCCGCTCCTCAATGGGCAGGCTTCTTAGCACTAACTGCAAATGCAAGAGCTGCAAAAGGGCTGTCACCGCTTGGTTTCTTAAATCCTATTATCTATGCTTATGATAAAAACCAGCAGGCACTTGGCTTCAACAATATTACATCTGGAAGCAATGGAGCTTACTCTGCAGGGGAAGGCTGGAATGCTGTTACTGGATTTGGAACGATGAAGGCAAACTCTCTTCTTAATTTATTACTAGGTAATAATTAATACTGAACTAGATTCACTTAAAGATAAAGGCCACCAAGTTAATAGCTTGGTGGTTTTTTTTATTCTAATAATGAGGAGGAACATCATCCTCCAACGTTCTGGTAGAAGATTGTGCATTTCCATCGATAGAAATTTTCAAGATTTGAATTTCTTTGATTAATTTATCAATGAGCTGTTGCTGATCGGAAACCATTTTATTCAACTCATCTACAAGAAAATCCTGGTGTGAGAATTTAATCTCAAGGGCCGTTAAACGTTCTTCAATCACAATTACCTCTGTTATTTTCTTTATATGAATATTTTCTAGCAAGTAGGGAAGAATAAAACTAGATAAGAATAATTTTGATAAAAATAAATAAATATGGATAATAAAAGATAAGAGAAAAATGGTGCCCGAGACGAGACTTGAACTCGTACGACCGGTAAAGGTCGGCAGATTTTAAATCTGCTGTGTCTACCGATTCCACCACCCAGGCACATATTAGGTCAGTTAAAAAATTTAATCGGAAGAAGCTAAGATTTTGAGTAATTTATGAGAATCTGTCAATTAATAAACCTGTCGATCGCCATTTTTTTAGTGAGTTGTGCGGCCCCAAAAGTAGAGGACAAGCACGACGAACGATTAATCCATGCTCAGTGGCTCAAAGTCCCTCAGAGATTCGCTTTAAGAGATAAGGACGATAATTACTTAACTCACCCGTTTTTTGATGTGGATCCAGCGTTCAAAAAAGACAAGCGCACGATTCATTTTTTTATCACAACTCCGGAAGACAGCGACTTCAAATACAATCTCGATCTTTATTCGGGAAGACTTTATAAAGAACACAATTATTGTCCGATGGATGATGTTTGGGATTTTTATAAAGGAGAAATTGAAAAACCAAATTTCACTCAGGGGATTATTCCTCGCACTTACGATGAAAATTCCAATCCTCAACGTATCGTGATTTTCGGCGATAAAAATCTCATCGAGAAATTTAAATTCCATCCGACGAATTTCGACAATGCTAAAATTGTCGGCTCTGTTCTTCTCGATGCGTGCGAAAATTATCCATGCGACAGCAAATCAAAATGGAAGTCGTCGCAGATTCTTTTAGCCGTCAGTCCGCACGATGATAGTTTTTCTCGAGTGAATTTATTGAATGAACTCAAAAGCAAAGTTGATTGGACTTACGTCAAAGGCATGCTCTCAAATCAGGATGGCGTTCACCAGATCGGAAAATATTTTTATCCGGCCTTTCGCATATCCAAAGAATTGAGTCTCGATGAAACGATTCAATATTTCGAGAAACATTCGCAGCCTGTGAAGATGGAAGAACTCACAAAATGGCGCGAAGACTGTTTTAAACTTTACGATGATGTTTGGGCCCAATCGGAAAAAATCAGAGGGGAAAAGCTCAATCAACAAGATAAATTTTTGAAGATGTTCAAAGAGTTTTACAAAAAAAATTCCAATCAATTTTATGCTTGTCAAAAATTAGTTCGCCCCGGAACGATCAATGACGATACCAGACGACTCTGGTTTTTTTCGTATCTTCAGGCGTTCACGAATTTGGAAAAAAATAATTTTTATTACAGCTGCGGAGAAAAATCCTGGCAGTATAATCCGAAAGTCGATGACGGACATTTCTTCAATGATCCTAATAAAGAATTGGAACGCTGCCACGCAAGAGACTTTGAAAAGAGTTTTGATCAAGCGATTAACGGCCTTGCAGTCATGAGAAATCAAATCAGTAAAAGCTTTCACTTCATTGAATACGACAGTGGGCACGGCGGTAGCCATCAAAAAATCTATGCCTGGATTCCTACCAGCGGTCTGAGTTTGAATTGTAAAACAAAGTCCATCAAAGAAAATCAGTTTGATCTCTTTCCGCAGGACGTTGTTTGGCAAAGCTTCTCCAGTGAAGATGATAAGACGATCAAGTAAGTTATTGATTTACATTTCTCCATCGACTCCTTAAAATATCTGCTACGTACATGACATTTAAAATAATTTAGATAGGAGACGTTATGTCGACTAACAAGAGACTCGTCAGTCCACTTGAAAGCAGAAGCGAAGAAGACTTCGCTCTCGATCGTTTAATCGTTACAACTAAAGCAGACTCTTTTTTAGAGTGGGCGAAACGTTGGGGACAATCAAACTCACTATGGCCTTTTCCATTCGGAACAGCTTGTTGTGCAATTGAATACATGGCCGTAGTTGGTCCAAAGTATGATGCTTCAAGATTTGGTGCTGAGGTTGTTCGCTTCTCTCCACGCCAGGCGGATCTTATGATCATCGCTGGAACAATCACTGAAAAACAAGCACCAGTATTGAAAAGAATTTATGAGCAAATGGCAGATCCGAAATGGGTAATCGCTATGGGCGCATGTGCTTCTTCTGGTGGATTCTATCGCGCGTATCACGTTGTTCAAGGTGTATCACGTGACATTCCAGTAGACGTTTATATTCCAGGTTGTCCTCCGACACCGGAAGCAGTTCTTCAAGGGATCATGCAGATTCAAGACCGTATTAAAAAAGGTGTTTCTGCTTACAACGATTCGAAAGAAGCAGTGGAAGCAAAAAGAGCAAAAGCTGAAGAGCTTGCTCAGCAAGAACAGAAAGCAAACTAATTAAAAAATAAAAATAGGTTTTTATTCATGCAAGAATTAAGTCAATTTGGAAAAGATCTACAGGCGGCATTCGCGGATAATCATCCGACGTGGCAATTCGAAAATCATGTGATTTTCGCTTGTACAAAAACGATGATGTCAGTGATGACGAAACTGAAAGATGAATTCGGTTTCAACATGCTTCTCGATGTATGTGGTGTCGATAATAGCAAGAGACCAGCATCAGAGTGGCCACACGGAAAAAGATTTGAGTCAGTTTATCACTTACTCAATATGGATAAGAATGAGCGCATCCGCGTTCGCGTTCCAGTAGATGCTGACGGAGGAGAGATAGTTCCTTCAGTTATCCCTCTTTGGAAAGCAGCTGATTGGTTCGAGCGCGAAGCTTGGGACATGATGGGGATTACTTATTTGGGAAGAAAAAAAGAACGTCTTCTTACTCACCACGAATTTGTTGGTCACCCATTAAGAAAAGACTACCGTGCTGATCACAACCAACCACTTTCTGAATCACAAGATATTTTCTTCGAAGCTGATCCAAGCATCCACCCGGATGAAGCGAGAAAACGCGAATGGATCAACATCGGTCCTTCTCACCCTGCTACACATGGAACTCTTCGTATCATGGCAGAGATTGAAGGAGAGGTAATCAAGAGATCAAAACTTGAAATCGGTTACCTTCACAGATGTTTCGAGAAGATGACTGAAAACCATCTTTATAACCAGGTTATTCCTTATACAGATCGTCTGAACTACTGTTCATCACCAATGAACAACATCGGATGGTGTAAGGCTGTTGAAGACATGATGGGGATTGAAATTCCTGATCGTGCAAAAGCCCTTCGTATGGTCCTTGCTGAACTTTCTCGCGTTATCGATCACCTTGTTTGTATCGGAGCGGGAGCGGTAGACTTAGGAGCTTTAACATCTTTCTGGTTCTGTTTTGAAGAGCGTGAAAGAGTTTACGAACTATTCGAAAAACTTTGTGGAGCTCGTTTAACAGTTTCTCTCACTCGTATCGGTGGTATGGCCCAAGAACTTCCTGTTGGATGGGTGACAGACTGTCTTGAAGTTGTAAAGAAAATCGAAAAAGGTGTCGCGGAAGTTGATCGCCTTCTTACAAAAAATAAAATTTACGTGGATAGAACTCGCGTATGTCCAATCTCAGCTCAACAAGCAATCGATTGGGGATACACTGGTCCATGTCTAAGAGCTGCTGGTGTGAACTACGACATCAGAAAAGCAAATCCATACTACTTCTATAAAGATGTAGAGTTCGAAGTTCCAGTCGGGCAAAACGGTGATAACTACGATCGTTACCTCGTTCGTATGGAAGAGATGAGACAATCTCTTCGCATCGTAAACCAGGTTCTGGCAAACCTTCCAAGTGGACCATACCAATCGCTTGATAAACGCGTTTGTATTCCACCTAAAAAAGAAGTTTATACAAATATCGAAGGATTGATGAACCACTTCATGTTGATCATGAAAGGTGTTCGTCCACCTGTTGGTGAAATTTACTCTGCAACTGAAGCCGCGAACGGAGAACTTGGGTTCTACGTTATCTCTGACGGCGGACCAAATCCATACAGAGTAAAAGTTCGTCCACCTTGCTTTGCGATTTACCAATCGTTCAGCGAAATTGTTCAAAACCACATGATCTCTGATGCCATCGCTGAACTTGGAGCGATGAATATCATTGCTGGAGAGTTAGACAGATGAGTACAAAGCTGATTAATGAAAAATTCGAATTTAATAATGCGAACATGGAAAAGTATAAAGAGCTTCTTACTCGTTACGACGATATTGAATCAGCTCTTCTTCCAGTTCTTCACCTGGCACAAGAACAAAATGGATGGCTTCCTGATCACGTTGTTGCTTACATCTCAGGACTCATGAGCATTCCTGAAATTAAAATCAAAGAAGTTATTTCTTTCTACGATATGTTCTACGACGTACCGGTTGCAAGAAACGTTGTTAACGTTTGTACAAACATCACATGTTCAATGTTCGGTGGACGCGAAATCTATCAAGGTCTTTTAAAACACTTTGATACAAATTATTTAACTCCAACTCGCGATGGAAGAATTTCATTGCAGAAAATGGAATGTTTGGGAGCGTGTGAACTTGCTCCTTGTATGCGTGTAAATAACGACTACGTTGGAAATATCGATCTTCCAACAGCGATTCAAAAACTTGAGGAGCTACCATAATGAAAGACGTAGCAAACTATAAAGACTTTGCTCTCCTAAGTTATCACCATATCCCAGGTGTTCATAACCTTGAAGTGTTTGAACGTGCCGGTGGATACGAAATGATGAAAGCTTGTTTCGAAAAAGATCCTGAAGCGATTAAAGAAGAAGTAAAAAATTCTGGTCTTCGCGGAAGAGGAGGAGCTGGATTCCCAACTGGTGTGAAGTGGGGATTCTTTTCAAAAGATAGAAACGCAAAAAAATATCTTCTTTGTAATGCCGATGAATCTGAACCGGGAACATTCAAAGACAGATACCTTGTAGAAAAAAATCCGCACATTTTAATTGAAGGGATGATTATTTCTGCATGGGCACTGGGAACACAAAAAGGTTATATCTACATTCGCGGTGAGTTCTATCAACAAGCTGTGATTCTGGAAAAAGCAATCAACGAAGCCTATAAAAAAGGTTACCTCGGAAAAAATATTCTTGGAAAAGGATTTGATTTCGATCTTTACGTTCACAGAGGAGCAGGCGCTTATATCTGTGGAGAAGAAACAGGAATGATCTCTTCTCTTGAAGGGAAAAAAGGTCAGCCAAAACTTAAGCCACCATTCCCGGCGATCAAAGGATACAGAGGACTTCCAACGATGGTTAACAACGTTGAGTCGCTTGCTGCTGTTCCATGGATCATGAGATTTGGAGCTCAAGCTTACAAACAATGGGGAACAGAAAAATCTCCAGGAACAAAACTCTTTTCAATCTCTGGTGACGTTAATAAGCCAGGTGTAATTGAAGTTCCGCTTTCAACAACACTCAAAGAAATTATCGAAGTTCATTGCGGTGGAATGAGAAACGGCAACAAACTAAAAGCTGTTATCCCTGGTGGATCATCTGCTCCGGTTTTCAATGCAGAAGACTCATACGTTGTAAAAATGGACTACGAAGATGTTGCAGCTAAAGGATCAATGCTTGGTTCTGGTGCAATCATCGTTATCGATGAAACTCGCAATATGGGTGACATCCTAAAATACACTCTGGAATTCTATCACCACGAATCTTGCGGACAATGTACTCCATGTCGCGAAGGAACAGGTTGGTTAGAGAGCGTATTCAAGAGAAAAGAAACTGGAAAGGCTTCTAAATCTGATATCGATCTTCTGGATAAAACAGCAAACGCGATGAGAGGACAAACAATTTGTGCTCTTGCTGATGCAGCTGCAATGCCGACTCAAGGGATGATCAAAGTTTTCAGAGAAGAGCTTGAACAATACATTACAACAACTGGTAAAAAATAAATTTAAGAGAACATCATGACAGAAAAAGTAAATTTAACTTGGAACGGTAAAGCGATTCAGGCAGACAAAGGATCAAACCTTTTAAAGGCCGCGCTTGATAACGGAATCGAAGTAGCACACTACTGTTACCACGCAGGTCTATCGATCGCTGGTGTATGTAGAATGTGTATGGTGGAACAAGATGGTGTTCCTCGTCCATATCCTTCTTGTAATGCTACTTGTGGCGAAGGAATGGTTGTTCGTAACGATACTCCAAAAATTAAAGCTGCCGTTGAAAACACACTTCAATTTCACTTATTGAATCACCCTCTTGATTGTCCGGTTTGTGATCAGGCAGGTGAGTGTGGTCTTCAAGACTATTACATGAAGCACGGCCAGTACGATTCTCAAATGATCGACAAAAAAGTTCACAAAGAAAAAGTTCAAGACATCGGCAAGAACGTTATGCTCGATGCTGAGAGATGTATTCTTTGTTCACGTTGTACGCGTTTTACTGCTGAAGTAACAAAGACAAATGAACTTGGTATTCTTAACCGTGGTGACCACGCTGAAATCACAGTTAACGAAAATTTAAAAAATGATTACGCTCAAAACCTTGTCGACATCTGTCCGGTTGGAGCGCTTACATCTAAAGACTTCCGTTTCAGACAACGTGTTTGGTTCCTGGAAGAAGTTCAAACAACATGTATCGGTTGTGAAACTGGTTGTGCTGTAAAAGTTTCTGAAAATAAAAACGGAGCATTCCGTGTGAAGCCGGTTTACGATCACGATGTAAACGGACACTGGATGTGTGATGATGGTCGCCAGATCTATAAACACGTTTCATCTCCTACACGCCTGAACGGCGCAAGTGAGAACATGAACGGTCTTTTCGTTCCTGCTGACGAACTTGCTATCCAAGGATCAATTAAAGGAAAAACTCCAAAGTTCATTCTTTCAACTGGTCTTACAGTTGCTGAATACGAAAACTTCTTTGCTAAGATCAAAGGATCAAAGGCACAAGTGGCGCTTTACACTCTTCCAAGTTTGGGAGCTGAGTTCGATGGAATTCTAAAACGCGGAGACAAGAACCCTAACTTGAGAGGAGCAAAAGCTGCTTTCGAAAAAGCAGGATTCGATCATTCTCAAGCGGCATTAGATAAACTTCTTGGATCAATTTCTTCTAGCGACGTTGTGTACGTTGTTGTTCCGGAAATTCTTTACAACGAAGATCACTTCAATACATTAATTAAAAAAGTAGAAAAAGCTGGTGTGAGAATCGCTCTTACTCCAGGTGAAACACTAAGCACTCTTCGCGCATTTAATTATCTTCTACCGGTTCCAAGTTTCCTTGAGAAAAACGGTGAGATCATTAACTACCAAGGTGCTGCTCGCACACTTCGTGCAGGTCTTTCATATGGTGAGACATCTAAAGATGTTTCTTACTACGCAGGATGGGTGAACGTATGATTTTAAAAGCTGACTTATACCGTGAACACGGATTTTTAAAAGGTCTTTGTCTTGGTCTAAAAATCACGATCATGACAATGTTTAGAAACTTGTTCAAACACGATCGTATGACTTTGAACTACCCGGAAGAAAAATATTTTTATTCTGATCGTTTCAAAGGAAAACACGTTTTGACTGTAAAGGAAGACGGAACACTAAGATGTACATCGTGTATGTTGTGTTCAACTTACTGTCCAGCTCAGTGTATCCACATCGTAGCTGCCGACGACTCTGATAAAGAAGTAGAGAAGGCACCAGTATCGTTTGAAATCGAAATGCTTCGTTGTGTATTCTGCGGTTTCTGTGAAGAAGCTTGTCCGGTAGATGCGATCCGTTTAACAAACGAATACGAAATGTCAGGACATGCGGAGCAAGAATGGGTTGCTGATCACTACGAACTAGCGTTCAGAAAATCTCTTAACGGTGGACGCGGAATCGTTTCGACTGTTGATGACAGAGACAGACTAAAACTACGTTTATAATTTTTTTCTTTTAAAAAATTTATAACAGGCCTCCCAATGCGGAGGCCTTTTTATTTTTAGAGTAAAAAAAGGGGAGGAATTTATCCTCCCCCGATTCTGGCTAATGTTTAATTAGCTTGTGAATTGTTGCTAGCAATTTCACAACTTTAAAAATTAGAACCAAAATCTTCAAGGTCTTAAGCATCCTTGCCTCCAGTAATGGCCTTCATTGGCCAGGAGCTTAAGACAATTGAACTTGATCTTTTTTTTAGAAATGCTAGACTTTGGTTATCCCTCGGTTCTGCGGTTTGCTAGGCCGTCGAGGTCTTTAAGGTCTTAAAAACCCCTCTACCACGAGGGGTTTTTTATTAGAAAAATGTTCTCAACCTTTTTTAAGTAAATTTCATTTCTGATGTTTGATAAAAATAAAATCCAAAAAAATATTCCGAAAGTTTATGCCCTGAATTTTTTCATGATGTTTTTAGTGACGATTCCGATCATCGTTCCTTACTGGCAGCAATTCGGCCTTAACTTAAAAGACATCTATCAACTGCAAGCGATCTTCGGTCTGATGATGGTTTTGCTCGATGTTCCTGCGGGCTATATCTCTGATCTCTTCGGACGAAAAAAATGTCTGATCATTGTGGGATGTTTTAATGCACTCACATATCTTATTCTTTTAAACGGAAAAACCTTCTGGCATTTTGCACTTTTTGAAGTGTCTGCAGCGATTGGCTTCGCCTTGTATTCAGGTTGCGATGTTGCGCTCTTATATGATTCTATAAACGCGCTGGATGCTGATGATGAAGTGGCGAAACAGAATCATTCGAAAGCCTTTTTAGGCAAGCGCATTTTTTATAGTCAGGTAGGAGAGTCGGTTGCTTCTTTTTTAGGTGGACTGCTGGCGATCTCTTCACTCAAGTTACCGGCGATGATTAATGCAGTGACTGCGTGGGGACCACTTCTTATCGCACTCACAATTGTCGAGCCTCCTCGCCAGATGTTTGAGAGCAAAAAACATCTCGAGAATTTCAAAGTCATCTACGAGAGTTTGTTTAAACATTCGAAGCTTCTCACGATGATGGTGATCTTTAATATCATCTACGGATTTTCGACATTCGCAGCAGTATGGGCCTATCAAAGTTATTGGGCAGAAATTAAAATTCCAGTCGCATACTTTGGAGCGCTGTGGGCGATTTTCAATTTGAGTGTGGCAATTTTCGCGCGCTATTCTCATGCGATTGAAACGAAGTGGAGTTCGCTCACTGTTGTGATGATCGTGGCGATTTCACCGGTGATTGCTTATCTGGGGTTGGGATACACGGCAAGTTATGCGAGCGTATTGTTTCTTTTTTTCTTTGCGATCACTCGCGCTCTCAATGGAGTTATTTTACAAGATGGAATTAATTCGAGAGTGCCAGGGGCGATGCGAGCGACGACGAATTCTATTTGCAGCCTTGGAATGCGAGCCATTTTCTTTTTTTTCGGGCCTTTCTTCGGCCACTTGCTCGACACTCGTGGTGTTCATTTTTCTTTTCAGATGATGGGATATGTTTTCATCATCATCTTTTTCATCATCGCTCTTCCGCTTATTCGTTTGCGAAGAGAGTATAATTCTTAATTCTCTTTTTTGCTTAGATAGTAAGTAAGAGTTTCTTCATGATCTTTAAGCATAGATGCTTTTAGTTCTTCTGGAGAGATTTCTAAGGCCACAGCAATCTCTTTCATCATTTTGAGAGGAACACTGCAAAGTCCGCGCTCAACGTTTGAAATGAATTGTCCGTTCTTGTATCCAAGCATGATAGAAAGATCAGCTTGTGAGTAATGTTTAGGGTGAGAAATTCTTTTATTTTTTATCAAAGTAGCAACGTGCTTAAATGATCTCATAGCTCCCTCCAGTATGTCGTATGTGAAACTTATCGCATATAAATGTGAAGACTTTATCTGGGGAAAATGAATTAAATTTAATTTTACTAAATCTTTAGGAAAAATGAAGGCTGTTAAATAGATTTATGGGGAAAACACCATACTTTTAAGACAAAGAGACTTTAAGCATTTTTAAATACGTTTCTCTCGGGATTTCTACTCCACCCAAGCTTTTTACTACGGGAGTGACCATCTGAGTGTCGAGCCAGCCAATGTCTCTTTGTTTAAGCATGTACATAAGAGAAACAAGGGCCACCTTAGAGGCATTATCCTCTAAATGAAACATCGATTCTCCTGAATAAAAACGGTTGATACAAACGCCGTAAACACCACCAACCAGACGATCTTCAGAATACGTTTCTACTGAATAAGCAAAACCCAATTTGTGAAGTTCGATATAGGCGTTGATGATTTCGTCCGTGATCCATGTCGTAGACTGATCATTTCTTTTCACGCGCGCGCAGTTCATAATGACTGCTTCGAAATTTGTGTTGAAGCGAACATCGAAAGGATTTTTTTTCAAAAATTTGCGGAAACTTGTCGAGAGATGAAGTTTATCAAAGGCGAGAATTCCACGCGGATCGGGAGAGAACCAGGCAAGCGGATACTCTTCTGAAATCGGCCAGGGAAAAATTCCTTGAGAGTAAGCGAGCAGAAGCGATTCGACTTCGAGATCGCCGCCGAGAGCAAGGAGTCCGTGCTCATCACTTTCTTCAACAGGAGGAAACGCAACAATCGCCATTCTTCTAATCAACTCCCATTGCTTGAATCAGAAATGTAGCGAGTGAACTTGCTACAAGCAAAGTTGTTTCAGGTTCAATTTGTTTGATGTTTGCGGCCTTTACTTGAGGAGCAATCTCAACGATGTCACTTCCGGTGATTTTGAAATTTTCAAACAATGTTTGCATGATCACCATTGGTTCATGAGGAGAAAGCCCCCCCGCCTCAGGAGTTCCTGTAGCGCCTGCATATTCTTGATCGAGACAATCGATATCGAAGCTGATGTAAATTTCTTCAACGTTTAATTTTTTTAAGTGGGCCACAATTTCATCACCGATGGCACCGGCACCGCGCTCGAAAATTTCTTTCGCCCAAATCTGGCGATGGCCGAATTTCTTTTCCCAGTGCGAACGATCTTTTGCTGTCGAACGAATTCCAATTTGAACGAGATGAGCAGGTGATTCGAGATAAGGAATCACATGCGATGTCCACGTACCAAAACAAATATCGATTCCCAGACGTTCTTCGAGAAGATCGGTGTGAGCATCAAAGTGAATAAGGGCCACTTTTTTTCCTTGAGCTTTTTTTGCTTCAAGATAAGAGCGAACGATCGGATAAGAAACAGAGTGATCACCACCGATCATAAAAATATTTTTCGATGGAAATTGTTCGTGAAAATCGCAGGCGAAATCGTAAGCGATAGAGAGTGGAGAAACAGGAAGAGTAAGATTTTCATTTTGATAAAGGGCCTTGCGACACTTTCTAATCGTTTCTTCATTTAGATATTTGTCGTGAAGAAGATGAGGAATAACTCTCACGTCACCGATGTCATACGCTTTTAAATCTTCGCGAGAATTGATGAGCGCTTCTCTTAAAAAAAGAGGTCCCCAATTTGCTCCACGCTGAATTCCTCCACCTGTATCAGAACAAATACCGAGGATAACAGATTTAGCGATAGGAAGAGTTTTTGTCAGACTTTCTTCCCAAACTTGGCGTACACGATTTTCAGCCACCACTTCAGGTCCATAAAGTTTACGTTGAAGATTGAGACGCTTGTCTGCACCTGTATGAATGGTAAATACGCCTTCTCCAGGAGGAGTCATGTACAATTTTATTTTTGAAAGAAATTCATTTCTTGATGTCATCTTTTAATTCCTTGGCATTCCTTAAATAAGAAAATCTTTTTGCAGACGATTTTTAAGTAATGCGTTTGCATACTTTGATTGAAAAAGATTTTCGTCCAGGTTTTGAAAATCAAAAATCACCTGGGCGACGTAGTCTGCAGTCACGCGATCAATATTGGCATACACGCCGGCGATATGAGAAGAGAGTTTTAAGTTATTTATGTGAGCAAAGGCCGTGAAGTCTGCTGGTTCTTTTTCGAAGACATCGAGATAGCAGTTGGCGGTTGGCCGTTCGCGGAGGACAGTGAGCAGTTCGTCAGTTTTTACGAGCTGTCCGCGAGCTGCATTGATTAAAAGAAAGTTTTCGTTTAATTGCATCAGTCTTTCGCGATTGATGAAATGTTTGTTCTTGGCATTGAGACTACATGCTGGAATAAGCACGTCGACATTTTTCAAATTGAGTTCATTTAAATTCTGATAAGGATCGTACACGCGCAATTCTTTCACAAGTGGTTTTAAACTTTCCGAGAGCAAACGGCCGATGTGACCATGTCCCAAAATGAGAACCGTAAGTTCAGAGAGAAGTAGACGCGGCCATTTGCGCGATTCATTCCAATTCTTCTCAAGAGGAAGTGAGCTGTAGTGAGTGAAGAGAGCGCTTAAAATAAAATTCGTCACAGCTTGCGCGCGAATAGGATTTCCAATCACGATCGGAAAATCTGCTTTCTCGACAAAACTCGCAGGCAAATTATCATAACCGGAATTCGGATGAATCATCAGTTGACAGCGTTCTAAATCTGCCGCTGTTAAAGTATCGACGTTCGTGTGAGTGTTGGTGATGAGAATATCAGCGAGAGTGGGAGAGTTGAGACCCAGAACTTCACTCTGGGTCTTATGTGTAATGGTTTCTTTTTCTAATTGGGCAAAGCTTTCTTTGAAATAAGGTGATGTACTTATTCTCTTTACGACTAACTTAGATGGTGTCCTTTTCTTCATAGAAGAATTCTCGGTAACTGGTTTTACAAACACGCTGAGTTCCGTTCAGATTATCTCCGCGCCCCGTTCTAGTAGGTTCAGTTACATTATAGCATTTTGTTTCTTTTTTCCAGTAACTATTCGATGGATCGCTTTGTTCTGTTTGATCCTGAATAGGTGACCCATCACTTTTTCTTAACTCGTAGTCCATTTCTCCAGCGATATAACTGATGTCGACCATCTCAATTTTATTTTCGTCCTTTGCGACCATAAAATTAATGATGCTGAACTTCGTTCCTTTGTGGAAAAGAATTTCGGCGATATCATCCGGAGTAATCGTTGCACGGCCTAAACGATATTGCGTCGGCCAGTGAACGTTTCCATAAAAGATATAGATCAATTCGCTGCAAACAATTTTATCGAGTGTCGAAACGTCGAAATTGAAATCATATTCTTTTCCGATCTGATCCATTCCGCGAGTGATTTCTTCGGCAAGAAGAGTTTCATTTGTTAAAGCATCACTTTTTCTGATGATCGTTAATTCATCAATGTTTAAAAATTCTTCGAGTGAGTTCAAACGAACTCCTGAACGAACTGCTTCGAGGATTACTTTTCCAGAGGCAATCTCATCTTGATAGGGAATGATGTCCGGATGATTCCACATTCCGATTGCTTCAAGTTGTTCTTTAGTTCCTAAGTAAACTGCAACGTGACCGTAGTGGCCCGGAATAAATTTATCAGTGAGAACGAATGGACTTTTCTCGATAACGATGTCCATCGGTTGTAAATGCGAACGAGCGATATCAAAGGCCGTTGGATTTTTATAAAGATGTCCATTTCTCCACTTAATCGCACCTGCAATATTTCCAAATGTTCCTGAAAGAATACCGGTGATTCTATCAAAGATACCGATGAAGAAATCGCTGAATCTGAATGTGCTCATTTTAAATTCAGGTTTTCCCTGAACAATAAGTTTTGCCGTTGGATTAATCGCTATTTCGTTTACAAGTTGAACAGCAGCAGGTTCATTGACGAGAATTGTTTTGAGATCAGCTTGAATGGCCATGACGAGGTTGATTTGTTGAGAGAATTTTTCTCCTTCACCAATCTCTACACTGTACTTATTCATCTTGATCAAATCGTTGATTGTTTTCCCAACGCCGTCAGTATTAGAAGATTTGTCTAAAAGAGCGTTTTTCACAATTCTTCTGAATGTACCGTCGCTTTCATAAAGAATATCGTGCATTGTCTCGAGGTGATCAAGAACCAGTAAGTGACCTGAGAGCCAGATCAAATGCGCTTTAACTAATGGTTGATTCTGATCAGTGGCAAATGTCTTAGACATTTTAAACCCACCAAAGTCGTAAACTTTAGCGAAGTCTAAAATCTTTTTATTAATTTTGTAGTAAGCAGTAATCGTTCTTCTCAAAACAAAAAGTTCATTACCCGATAATGTGTCGTGATTTTTTACTTTCTTGAGAAGATTGTTGGTGTACTCAATATCGAATACTTTGAATTCGTTAAATGTGTTTAGAAGAGTAGAAAAGCTCGCTAAATTGATATCGACATCGCGTAGAGGATTCTGGAATTTTACATTGATTGTTTCAAGCTCACGCTCCGCTTTTTCAATCGGTGCCAACGCAGTTGTATCAATACCCAAGGCATGGGCAGTGACTGATGTTAAACACATGAATAAGAGGAATAAAATGCTTAAACTTTTCATTTTTCGATCCTTCTAATTTGAGGTAAATTCTACAGGAGGACGGGATTGACACAATCTGTCCTGTAAAAAGTACAGCTCATCTGTGAGCACTGTATAATTGTTAAGCAAGTTTAGGTGAATGGCCATGATTTCTATAAAATCCGCTAGAGAGATAGAACTAATGAGAGCGACCAGCAAATTAGCTGCTCAAACTCTCGAATATATTGAACCCTATATCGTTCCCGGAATCAGCACAGAAGAGATCGATCGCCTTTGCCACGATTTCATCGTCAAACACGGCGCCTATCCAAGCCCTCTCAACTATCACGGTTTCCCTAAGTCAGTGTGTACTTCTCTTAATGAAGTCATCTGCCACGGGATTCCCAGCAAGAACGATATTCTGAAAGACGGCGATATCCTGAATATCGACGTTACGACTTATTTAAACAAATTCCATGGGGATACCAATAAGACTTTCCTGGTAGGGAACGTTGCTCCTCATGTTAAAAAGCTCGTCGAAGTGACTTATGAATGTATGCGTGCGGGAATCGAAACGGTTCGCCCGGGCGGACATATCGGCGACATCGGGGCCGCGATTCAAGAGATCGCTCATTCACATGGGTATTCGGTTGTTGAAGATTATTGCGGACACGGAATTGGTCGCGAGTTTCATGAAGCTCCTCAAGTTGTTCACGTTGGAAAAAAAGGAACAGGCCCGGAAATGAAACCGGGAATGACATTTACGATTGAGCCAATGATCAACCTCGGAACGAAAGAAGGAAAACTTTTAAAAGACAACTGGACTGTCGTTACGAGAGATAAAAAGTGGTCAGCGCAATTTGAGCACACGATTCTTGTGACTCCAACAGGACATGAAATCCTCACTCTCAGAAGCGAAGAAAAGGCCTAAATGGCAAACGCTCACGCTCATTATCAGAATTCAGCAGGCGACCTCACCCTCGCTCTGGATATCGATTTAAAAAGCGAAAATATTCTCGACTGTTTTATCAAGGGATCACTGCGTTCTCAGTACGAACAAGAATTAGCGGCCCTCAAAACTCTCGTCGTTGGAAAAAATCTCACTGACATCAGCAAAATTAAAAGAAGCGATCTCGCTGTTGAAACTCATCTTCCGAATGGAAAACAATCCATCGGTTCGTTGTCGCTTTGGCTTTTTTACAAAGCGATTGATGATTATCTCGGTACGGGAGCCTCACTTAAAGAAAATCCGGACACGCTTTGTCTCTGTTATGGAGTGACGAAAAGAGATCTCAAAAAAGAAGTGCTCGCGCGCTCTGATTACGATCTTCCTCAAGTGATCGCAGAAACGATGGCGACTTCTGCTTGCGGAAGTTGTCTCAAAATCATTCAACAAACACTCAAAGATTTGCGTTCGGAGCACGGACGAATTCTCGGTATCGCTCATGCGAAAACCCGTCTCGATAAAAACGGACATTGGGTAAAAGTCAAAGACATGTATCCCGCAGAACTTCTCATCGCCATCGACGATTTACAGAAGGTCTGGATGAAACGAGAGGGGATTGCCGATCAATTCCAGATGGAAATCGTGAACATCGAAGGTCATCACGTGAGTTTTAAAATGTCTTCGTTAAAGGGCGAGAACGATCGCGAACGTTTTGAAAAAGTTTTGCTGGCGTTCAGCGATTATGTGAAATCAGAGATTGGAGTTCTTTTGTTTCTGGACCTTCTCTTCTAGTACCTTTTGCTTATTTTTTGCTTCAGCAGCACATTTCGCCTTAATCTCTTTTAGACTTTGCAGTTTTGTGAAAATGCGCTCGATTTTCGTTTTGTCTTTGATCATTTCGTGCGCACTCATTTCGTCTTCGAGATATTTCAAACGTTCGTTGAAGAGTTTAATCTCGGGAATGGCCCTTTCGAGACAATGAGGAGTCGCCATTTCGGCCTGAAGGCCACCGATAAATTGCACGAAAAGATGCGGAACCTGTTTTTGGAATTCGTTGATATAACCCATCTTGAAAGGGCGCATGCTCGCGTCGACTTCCGAAAGGGAAAGGTCGTAGATATCGTTTTCTTTAATAAGCAGGAGACGCAAAAGACCAACGGAAGGAGAGTGTTTCTTGGCAGAGCAAATCTCCTCAATGTAGTTCTTTTTTAAAGCAATATCGTTTGAACTCGCCAGCTCATTCAGGAAATCCTGATTTAAATGGTAGAGTGCCCCTTGGAATTTTTCCTTGTGAAGAGCTGTTTCTTCTTTTGCCAGGCATTGCAGAAGGAGGTTTGGAGCAGCGTATATCTCTGAAGTAGAGAGCAGAGCTAACATTACAAGAGCGCGCATAATCCTTAATCCTTTTTTACAAATATCTCCTCTAAGTATATAGTTCTCCTATACAAAACAGCAATTAAGATTTTCGAATGGAGTGATCAGTTGAAAGAAATGAGTTTCTGGGAACATTTGGAAGAACTCCGCAAGACGCTTATTCGTATTGTGGCGATTCTGGGTGTGGCCTTTATTATCACTTCCATTTATGTCGATCAAATCACTGAGTGGCTTTTAAAACCTTTGCGCGATTCTCTTCACGAAACAAAAGCGGGCGTGATCGTTTATCACAGTATCTTTGAGAAGGCGTGGGTTCAGGTTGATGTTTCGATCTGGTGGGCGCTTATGATTTCGTCGCCTCTGTGGTTTTATCAAATCTGGCGTTTCATTAAGCCGGGACTTCATCCGCATGAAATTCGCGCTGTCAGACCATTCATGATTTTAGGAGCGATTCTTTTCCTGTCAGGGATGGCCTTCGGTTATTACGTGTTCTTCCCATTCGGTTTTAAATTTCTTTCGATGCTCGGAGTGAGTGATGTTCAAGCGAACATCAATCTTCGCGATTACGTAACAACTGCTAGCCAGATTCTTCTCTTCCTTGGAATTATTTTTCAATTCCCGAATCTTCTTCTTATTTTGGGATTCATGGGACTCGTAACAAAACAAATGCTGAGAAAATTCCGTCGTTATGTGTACGTCGGACTTTCTATCGTCGCTGCGATTTTTTCTCCACCGGATGTTATCTCGATGCTCTCTGTTTGGATTCCGCTTTGTATTCTTTATGAAATTGGAGTTCTCGCAGTTGCTCTTGTTGTTCACCCGTATTTGTATCGCGTACATATGAAGGACACTAAAAAATAATGAAAACGCTAAAATCGATTTTAAGTGAACTCGTTCTTCCTTTTTTTGTCGCATGGTTTTTTATGACTGTGCTTGTGGATATCGTGGCCGTACCAACGGTTTTTAAATACACGAGTAATTTGCAGGAAGCGGGAAAAATCGGAATGACTGTTTTTCATCGCTTCAACTGTTTTGAAATTTTCTTTGGTGTAATTACGATGATCGGAATTTTTGTTCACACAAAATCGACATCAATCATACTTAAGGTTCTTTCTGTTCTTTTAGTCCTCAATGCTCTTTTCTATACGTTCTATATGACTCCGATGATTGCGAACCTTGCTGTTCAAATGCACTCGGTAGCTCCAACGGATTCAATGTACGCGGTTTATAGAAGCGAGCACGCTAAATTTCACAATCTCTATCGCTATTTTGATACGACAAAACTTATCGTTTTACTCGTAATGATCGGACTCATGATGCGTCTGAATTTAAAAAACAAGAATTAAGGAGACACGGATGATTTTAATTACTGGCGGAGCTGGATTTATCGGGAGTGTTTTAGCAAAACAACTCAACACTCTTGGACATACAGACTTGGTGATTGTCGATAAACTTGAAGACAGCACGAAATGGAAAAACCTTCGCGGAATTAAATACCTTGATTATATTCATGCCGATGAACTTTTTAACGGCGATTACGACGATCTGATTGCTGAAACAGATTTGATCTTCCACATGGGAGCTTGTTCATCTACGACTGAAAAGAACATGGACTTCCTGATGAAAAATAACGTTTCATACACACAAGCGTTGTTTCGTTTTGCTGCTACAAAAAATATTCCTTTCATTTACGCGAGCTCTGCGGCCACATACGGCGATGGAGAGTTGGGATACAGTGACGATCACGCGATGATTTCGAAGTTGATGCCACTTAATCCATACGGCTATTCAAAGCAATTGGTAGACGAGTGGGTGCTAAGAGAAGAGAACAAACCGGATCACTGGTTTGGATTAAAATTTTTCAATGTGTTCGGCCCGAACGAATACCATAAAGAAGATATGCGCTCGCTTGTTCACAAATCGTTTGAACAAATTAAATCAGTGGGCCAGGTAAAACTTTTTAAATCACACAAACCAGAATACAAAGACGGCGAACAACTACGCGACTTCATCTATGTTAAAGACGTTGTTCGTGCAATGATCGAACTCGCTGACCCGGACAAAGCTGAGTACTCTGGAATTTATAATTTAGGTGCAGGAAGTGCGAGATCGTTTTTGGATTTAACAAAAGCGACTTTCAATGCCATGGGAATTACACCAAAGATTGAATTCATCGATATGCCGGAATCCATCCGCAATCAATATCAGTACTACACAAAAGCAGACACGACGAAATTAATGAAAGCACTTCCTGGTTTTGAATTTACGTCCCTTGAAGAAGGTGTACGCGATTACGTTCAAAACTATTTGATGAAAAACAATCCTCACTGCTAATTAAGCTCAAGGAGTTTTTATGAAGTTTCAAGGCGGAGTAAAAGAAGCTGCAAAAATGCTGGCGGGACTATCAAAGTCGGCCCGTGAAAAAGTTTTGGAAATCATTTCAAAGAAAGACCCTCAAATGGCGGAAGCTCTTCATAAGAGTATGTACACGTTTGAGGACCTCAAATATCTCACACAAGTCATGTTGATCGAACTCATGCGCGAAATTAAAGTTTCTGATATGGGGCTTGCTCTTCGAATTGCTTCGAACGATCTTAAAAATTTCGTTTTAACAAACACTCCTCGAGGAATGCGCCAGGAAATGGAAGACATTCTTATGGGACCACCTCAGCTTGCTAGCAAGGTTGAAGAGGCGCAGGAGAGGATTATGGTGGTTGTTAGGGCGAAGATTGATAAGGGACAGTTGGTTATTGATAAGGATAAATCGGAGAAGTACGTTTAGCCTAAAATGGTGCCTTTTTCGAAATAATAGACTTTAAAAAAGTGAATTGTTTAAATCTCTCAGGTGGATGTCCTGAAGCGATTGAGAGATTTGTGAATCCCATTTCATGCAATTCTTGCGCGAGAGTTTCACCCTTAATTTCTCCGAGTTCAGAATCAATATAGATGGTCGTGTTTTTATCGAGCGTAGAAACAATTTCTTTAAAGCTTTGAATGTCTCTGTAACTTTGGAAAGGAAGCTGCGCTCTCTTTGCTTTTGATTCCCAAGTTGCTCTTGTTAAATCGTCATCGTCGATGAGGATTGTAGTCAGTTTTTCTACTTGTTCTAAATTTGTTTTTAAGAGAATTTCAATAGTGGTTCCATTGCCGCTAGTGTTAGTGATTCGAAAAGTTCCTCCCCATTCTTTTATTGTGGAGTAGGCATGCTTTAGACCGAGTCCGTTTCCATTGGCTTTTGTTGTAATTGATTTTGTTCCAAGATTTTGGATAACTGTTTCCGGAATTCCTTTGCCGTTATCTATGATCGTTAATTTCGCTTGATCGTCTTCTTTTGAAAGCTCGATTTTTATTTTTGGATTAGTGTCATTGGCTTCAATTGAATTATTGAGTAGGTTTGAGAGGATTCTTTTGAATTCGCTTGGGACGATGAAGGCATCAATGTTTAAATTACTTATAAACAGGAGTTCCAAATTATTTCTTGAATATTCTCTTTTTTTTTCTTCGACAATTTCTAGAATCAAATGTGGTAATAAATAAAAACTAGGGATTTCAAAAGAGACACCTTTTTTATCTTTTAACAAGTTATTGGCGATATCATTAATTCTTAAAATTGAGAGCTGCAATAAATGATAGTCCTCAACATTATCTTTTAATTTTTCTGAGATGGAGTTTAGGACAGCAAGAGGAGATCTGATGTCATGAGAGACTTGCAATGCAAGTTCTATTTCTTTTTTTACTCTTAATACTTCTTGTTCTCTAATGATCTTATTTTCAAGATGTCGTTTTATATGAGGAATGAATAAAATTAAAAATAGATTTAAAGTAATCCATGCCGCTATAGTATAAAGACTAATAGGAATCAAAGAATATTTAAAAGTAATATAACCTGCAATATTCTTTTTATCTAAAATATTTGAATATATAGGGTGCTTTATGCTAACGGATAATAATTGATTTATGTCATTTATTTTTCTAGTTTTATAGAAAATTTCATGTTCCGTGAATATTTCATAAAAATCGGTATGGTCGATAAAGTTTAATACCTTTCGATTCATTTCTCTTTGGCTTGATAGCAAAAAATCATTTCGAATTTCGTTTGAAAATGTTTCTGAAATTTGGTTTTTTAAAATGAAATTGAAGGAGTTACTAAAAATAAAAAATACAATTAAAAGGAGTGCATCTAGTATTAAAATTTTGAACCAGAATTTTTTATCTTCTTTCATTTGAATTAACTCAATGGATGTGGAAGTGGATTGAATTTATATCTTTCAGTTTCAATAAACAATTTTTTTGATCGAACTAAAAAATCTTCTTCTGAAATAAAACCAGCACATAGTGGTATCGTTTTCACATTGTCACATTTGATAATATGTAAGGGACATCCAATTAATGATTTGGGTAAATCTAATTCTTGAAAAGTAAAATCTTCATTCTCATAATGTATAATGCTGTCATTATTAGTATGTCCTAAAAATAAAAAATTTATTTTATTAAAATAGCTAGGATCTAAGGCCAAAGATTGATGATCATCAAAACTGGGATATTTTAGATTTTTAAATACGTCGATATTTATTTGTTTTTTGAAATTATCTGTTGTTCGTTCAAATCGATATGTACGACTTGCATTGATTACACATTTTAGAATATCAAAATAGTCATTATTCTTGCTTAATTGAATAGATACGATTCCTCCCCATTCTTGGAGGTTGCTTATAACCGTAATGTATGTAGTACCATGATTCGATTTTTTGCTTTTAAATAGGGCGATCTGATCTCCATACTCTTTAATGTAGTTTTGTATTTTTGACGGAATTTGAAATTCTTCATTCGTTAATTTTGTGAATGGAGTTGACGAATAAAAATGGCTCAGGAATAAATCCCTTTCAATTAGTTCATTTCTAGCATTTTCTTTTGCCTTGGCAAGATCAACATGAGCAGCGATACCATTAGATGTTAAAATTTCATTTTTGACTACATTTCTTTCAATAGCTTCGACAATTGCTTTTGTAAGAGCATTATCTTGATTTCTATCTAAGCCATACCCTTCTAAAATTTTGCCATCAATATTGAGTTTGACTTGGAAGTCAAAATAATCGGTAAAAAAATCTTTAACCCATCTTAGTTTGGTTATTTCTAAATTTAGAGAAGATGCATTTTCTAGACACCAATTTTGAAATCTCATTATTCAATTTTTTTAATTTTCCAAAAATGCGAAGACGCAAAAATGGGTGATAGGGGAAGTATAAATCCATTTCTTCCGACACTTGTGTATGGTGATTTAAACATTGGAAAAATAGTTCCTTCTTTCAAGGCTTTTAAATGAAGGTCATGTATTTTATTAGCTTTTGATTCATTTGAATCTAACGCCATATATGAATTAATCCATTTTTGATAGTCTGTATGCTCTCCAAATACACCCATTTTAAAGTTGTAATGAATAAGTGGTAAACTTTCTTCAAACGCAGTGTCTGTATCTGTAATTGTTAGCTCAATATCTTTATTGTCGTAGTTTGAGTTATCAATTTTCACCAATTCTAATTCAGGCAATTCATCTTGGATAAACTTCCCAAATTTGTTTTGAAAAAAAAGAAAATATTTAAATTTAATTTTAGAGTTGTTGTGAAGAGGAGAAGTCTTAGAATTTATTTTTTCAAGCTCTTGGTTTTCTTCTTTTGTAATCTGGCCAAATGATTGATCTTGGAAGAAGGTTGAAGTTCTCTGTGTTTGATATCTTTCTGGGATGTTGTCATACATTTTGATGAATTTTTTTATTACTCCATTGCGCTCATCTCTCGAATATTTTTTTACAGCTTGAGAGCTAAACTGGGCAAATGTTAGTTTGATATTTAGTGTTTTTGAAATGTTTATATCTTTAATGTTTTTTATTTCCTCTAAGTTTTTCTTATCTAAAAAAATACTAGAAGGAATAATGTCAATTTCATTGTCTTCTAGTAACTTGTATGCAGAAGGAATTTTTTTATCGATTAATCGAATTGTTTTCGGTGTCGTTGCTAAGTGATTGTAGTGAATTGGATTTGTTTCTAGTATCCACTCTTCAATTTCATTTGTTTTTATTATTTTCTTTAAAAAATATGGTCCAGAAGTTTCAGTATGATTTACAATTTCTAATGTGCTTCCGTTAATTGCGGACCTTGGAATTATTGCCAAATCGCCTGTTGCGAAACTTGAAATTAAATAAGGTCTGTGGGAAAGGTCTTTAGCTTGAATATATAGCTTGCCACTTTTTGTAAAAACTTCATCCCAATTTTTAAAAATATTATTCTCGATATGTTTTAAGTCGAGTATGAGCTCTATACTAGAATGAGTTCCCGTTTTTAACTTCAATAATCTCCTTATTGAAACAGCTGCATCTTCAGCATCTATAAAATGTCCTGTTACTGTTTGGACCTTTTTTGTAAAATCAAAAACGAGATAATCACCTTCAAAGTAAAAGCTAGAGCATAATCCAGATTGGATATTACCATTTTGATCATATTCAACTAAACGACTGTATATGTTGTTTAGTATTTGAGCTGGTTCAAACGTTTTAATATTCGCAGGGTCTATATCTTTGACACTCATATAATCAAAATAAAAACCGACTCGAACGACATCTAATTTTACAGGTAAGGTTTTATTGGTTTTCATAAAAATAATTATAAGTACAAAAGGAATTATCAACAATCCTGATATAATATATTTTTTTATCTTCCACCCCCACCACCTGAATTACAATCTTGGCTTTTTATTGAATCAGTTTCACTCGTATTAGATTTTCTCATGACTTGCTCAGCAAAAGATTTTTTTTCTTCTTTAGAATTTGTTGCAGATTTTGCAAATGAAATGTTAGTTAACGAAAGAATTAAAAATAATAAACTTTTCATATGTTTCTCCTAATTTAATGGGTTCAATATTAATTATTAACAGAAAAAGATCAAATAAATGCACCATTATGTAGTTTTTACATTTCTTTAAATTAGTTCTAATTCATACAATAAAAAGAAATTTGGAGTTTTTATAAAATTGATATTTCTGCCTTATGAATTAACAACTAAATAATGAAATACACCATTAACTGCTCTCTAATAATAAAGAAATTTATGAAGCCTGATTAAATTTCATTTTTGAAATTGATTAAGGATCAATAATGGCCTGGAAAGAGGTTTTTTAGTTCAATAGTAAGTATATTATGGTTCAAAACTGCCAACATTTTTTGTAGCACATTTTTAATCCTTTATTTTTATAGATATAGAAACTCCCACATTAAGAGGTAAGGCTGACTTATTAATAAGAATTGACTAAATTGTATTTAATAATATCAAAGATCATCCGATAAGATTGATAAGCTTTATTGAAACTTATCAAGGATCCTTGCCTTATGAATCTGAATTGTAAAATCTCAGCGATGTTAATGGTATCGTTTTTGAGTTTTTCAGCATGCTCGGAGATGAAGTCGAATGACTGCATTTCTTGCACTAAGAAGAGTGTTCCTGAGTCGGTTCAACCTGATAAAAAAACAGCAATTGAGTTGAAGAATGATGTGAGTAAGCCGCTTGCGCTTGCTACAAAAGGGCCGCTTGTGATTACGAAGAGTGAGGGAAGAGTTCCAGCGGGGGATACCACTTCCTCAAAAGATTCATACCAACAAGCTTTTTGTGATAAGTATGAAATGGCCCAAGATCGAGTTGATGTAAAACAGATAATAAAAGAAATGGAAGCTTCTCCTTACGCGGATAGTATGAAAGATTTTTGGATTACGTCTGCATGTCATGCACCTAAAAAAAATGATGTTTTAGTTCCTATCCTTTTTAATACAGCAACAGATATTGTTAGATCAGAAACATTTCCAAAAGTTGTTCACGATTATTTTGTTACAAAGAAAAACGATCAAGATACCTGGTTAAAAGCAATTAACACACAAACTAACGATGGTTATACATTTTTAGATTTTATTCAATATAATATTGAAAGAAATAATTATGGATCAAAAGATTTAATGGATGCTGCTCAGAGAATTGTTTCCTATCTTTGCCAGAATAATGGAGTCTATTCTAAATATAAAGATTCTGTAAAATGTCCTTAATTAAAAATAGGGTAGAAAATTGATGAAGATTTCATCTGTCTTTTTTCTTTTATTAAGTTTAATTTCTCTTGATTCAAGAAATGTGTTTTCTTCTGATGCCACTGGCGTATGTCTTGCTTCTCACTCTGTTATCTTAGATGAAAAAACGGAAGGATTAACAGAGTGTCAAAAAGCGATAGTGGCACTTAAGGTTGATCCTGACTACGATAAGAAATTTCGTGCGAATATAAATCAAAAAATGGCAAAATTGGCAGCATTGCAGACAAAGCAAATTATGCAAGATTTATCTGCGAGTTCGGATTTTTATGAACATGGCTCAAAGTCATTTTTACTTTCCGACAAAGTTAAAAATTCGTGTAAGTTCGATATTGTTGCACAGCTCGAAAAGAATGGTTGCAATGGAAAATCGAGCAAATCGGAAGAAAAGAAAAAGTTGAAAATGTTAGCTGATGTCTTAGGAGAGAGTGATTCTTTTAAGCCAAGATCAGCAATGGATGCCATACTTCATGTTTATGGTTCAAGTAAATATGGATATGGTTTTGATGATCCTGAAATGAATCAATGTCCAATTAGTGGAAGTGCGTTTTCATTGAATTCACAAATAACAGAATCAACTGCACAGACTATTATTAATAAATTTTTAGAAAAAAATAATGATGCAAATATCGAAACCACTTATATAAAATATTCTCAATTATCAATGATTAAAGAGGCAGACAAAGAAAATCCAGGCTTCCAAAATAAATTTGAAAATTATATTAAGAATTTTGATCCTAAAAAAAGTTCAGCGAAAAATTATTTTTCAGCATTCTTTTTTTCTGAAGAAAATAAAAAAATCTTAGGGGATGGAGTTGCTCGTCGATGTGAACAGGTTCGTGCAACGATTTCTAGTTTTGTCTGCCAGCCATTAGAAAAGGTAACATCAGACAATCCGAAAGTGGCAGGAAAACTTTTTAATGGGTTTGATCCGAGTTCTGAATTTTCAGAACAAGATGATGATGTAAAAGATAATGATAAAGATCATATTGCCTATAAAGCTTATGCTTATACTTGTGATGAAAAGTCATCGCTTCAAAAATTATCAAAGGCACAGCTTCCTCAAGCTGTTCCAGTAAGTAAAGGAATCGCGAATATTGATTGCCTAAGCTTAGATAAAACTCAACAAAACGTAGATAATTGGTATAAATGTTTTACGGATGGAGTGAAGGCTGAGGATAGTAAGGCGAACTCAGACTATACTATTAAGCAATTTTGTGATCGTTATTCCTGTAAATCTCCAGACGTTATTTCAGCAAATTCATGCAAAAATGGTGGGCCACTTTCATCTGAAGATTTGGCAGGGTTGAAACTAAAAGATGATGATATTTTAAAACAGATTTTATATATCAAAACACTCGAAAAACACGCAAAAGACAAAGCCGACTACCTCGCAATGATGAACGCCATTAACACCGGCACACCAATCAAAGAAGACGTAAAAAAATCCATCTCTGATTTCGACATGAATGCATTCGGCGCAGACGCCGCTGCAAAATTAGTTGGACTTCCTTCAACTCCAATTGTTCTTGCACAAATTAGTCAGGACATGAAAGACAAAGGGATTACGCCAACAACTCCAGAGCAAGTTCAAAAAATTGTTAATCGCGAACCAACTCAGAGTAGCGATGAAATGTTTGGCAACGATCTCGCGCAAAATAATAATACGCTTACTGTTCCAGCAATTAGCAATAATTATGCTGGTAATTCATTTATGAATCCAACACCAGAAACTAGTCATATTACAGGCGTTCATTCTGCGAATAAAGTAGCGGATGCAAATACAACATTGGGACCAAGTTCATCTAATGAAGTTGATCAAATGAAAAAAGATTTGAAGACGCTGATGGATGCGCAGAAGTCTCCATCTAAAACTCTTGTTGAAAATGATTCTTCGCCAGCAGTTGAAGATTCAACATCACCCACACCTGATTATAGTAAAAGCTACGCAAAAGAACTCGCAGCAAGAGAGCGCCAGGTTTCTGAAAGAGAGAGCGTGGCCACTAGTCGTGAAAATAGTGTTTGGGCAAGAGAGCGTGAACAACAGAGACGTGAAGAAGAACTTAGTCGTCGTGAGAAAGACCTCGACGAAAAAAATAGAGGTCCAGAAGTGCAAGCAGCTCAAGCGAGTGCTGTTGCAACTTCCGATCGAGGATTTACTGGAAATACTACAGATGCAAAAGCAGCGAAGCTCTCGCAAGATAAAGAAGATTTAAAAGCGTCTCATAATGGTTTAACTGTTACTCCTGATCGTCTTGTAAAACTTGATACAGAGGATTTAACAAATCTTGGTGTTAATATCGAAGCTCCATTTATCATTCGCGTGAATGTGAGAGGGAAACTCGTCAGTGTTCGAGTGGCAAAAGTTAAAAAGGATAACGGGGAAGCGTATCTTGAGCCTCAGCTCAATGAAGATAGTAAAGAAGTTCGTGAAGCGATTTTACGAAGTCCGATCTTTAGAGAGTTTCGTTATCATTTAGATCAAAAGAAAAGTTCTTATTCGCCAGTGAAGAAGATTAAAAAATAATAGAGTTTTCTCGAGTTAGGGAATTCAAGAAAACTCTATTAAGTCATTTTTAGTTCGGGTTAATCAAATCAGAAAGTTTCACGCGATCTACTCCGCGCTTATAAACAAGTCCTGATGTATCGAATTGGCTGAAGCCTGTTTTTTGAATAAGTGCTTCACCATTAGCAAAGATTGCAAGGATTCTGATACTTCTTCCAGCTTTTGCATTTTCTGTATTAATTCCTAATTCAGCTGTATCGCCTTTTGAAAAACCATCTAGTGTTGCTACTTCAGCAGTTACGTTTTCTACGTTGTTGATGACGAAATCAAAACGTTCAGGGAATTGGTAACCTGGAATATAATCTGCTTGAGTTGATTTACATCCAACATAAGCTTCTTTATTTTCGAAAACGTAAAAGACTTCACAGTAACGACTTACAGTTTCTGTCTTTGAGTTTGCTGCTAATGTTGTAACGAGAATCGCTTCACCAGCTTTTACTCCAGCGATCTCTTCTCTCGTTGATTTAGAAACGTCGTTCATATCAATAGTTTTTCTTTTGCTGTCTCTATAATCATAATAAGAAGCAGTTCTTCCATCATCTGAAATTTCATTTGATCCGATTTCAACCACTGATTGATTTTTTACATCGAGATATTTATCTACTGTACCGAACAATGATTTCGCATGAACTTGAGACATGAAAGAAATTGTCATAAGTGTAAAGAGTACTGTCTTCTTCATATGGATTCCTCGTGTGAAATAAATTTTCTTCGTTTTATTTTCTGATCGTAACATTGATTGAGACATGAACTGGTGTCAGAGAAGATTCTACAGAGTACTGTCAAAAGATTAGTCAGGGCCAACTCGCGCTCAGACTTCTATAAAGAAGTGTCGAAGTACACCTTTCATCGCAGTGTAGGACCACCAAGAATATGAAAATGCGTAGGACCGCTTTCAAAATACTTTGGCATGATATTGGCTTTATCTATAAGTAAGAAGCAATAAATCTAGGATGGGTTTAGAGCAGATTATCTTTTCTAGGATGGAGAAGATTGAGAGAGAACAAGGACGTTGATCACAAAACTTTCTCGTAAAAGAGAAAAACATTCACAGGAGAAACCATGAGACTGAAGTTTAATGAAAATGGATTTTTCAACATCTCTATGGATCAACAGAAAAAGACTTATCGATGGCTTCACCCGCCACTGGATAGGTAATCCTAACGGTATCTAAAATTTAGATACAGAGTATGAATTAATACTATTTAACCTTTAAACACATTGGGCGTACTTAATAGGTGTCATCCGGAGATAACCTATGAAGTACGCCTTTTTATTTTTAGTTCTTTCACTTGCCTCGATCTCATCCTCTTATGCTGAACCTGAAGCACCAGTTCTTCCAACACCAGCAAGAAATATCGAATCATTCAGCGACTCACAGGCCCTCATCACCATTTCAGAATTCATGACAGACAATGCGGAAGACATGCCTTCTTCAAACCGCATCAGCGATAAAAAATTGCGTTTAAAAGATACATCAGAATGTACGAGCGTAAATGCAAGCGCCGTTGTGAAAGAAGTAGAGAGTGCCATTAGAAAGGTTATGCGCCTTTATCCAGATGAAGATCTTCCTGTTGATGAAGCGCTTAGCGACCTCTCATCATACTTAGAAAACAAAACATATAAGAAGTGCATGATCGATCAGTCTAATAAACAAATGAAGATGAACACAGTGTACTTCTTTGATTCAAGCGATAAGAAGCACGTGAAAGTGGACACAATAACACTTCTTAACCAGTAACTCCGACACTTTTTGGCCCTTCATTTATTTTCTTTTTTATTTAAAAAGGGCCGCTTTGTCCCTTTGGATCTAATAATTATCTAAACTTCATCTAAAAATCGCATAATTCACGTACATTCAACTTTGGCATGACCTTCGCAATAGTTATTTCTCGAAAGACCTCAGGAAGAGGTTTTTTACGAAAGAGGATTTTTCGTTAAGCACTCAAGGAATGAAAGTTTTTTTACATAAGAAGGAGTTATTTATGGAACGTTCACTTTTAGCACAATTTGAAAATCTTTTCGTAGAACTTAAGAAGAACACTCTTAATGAAATGAAACTAGAAGGAAAAGAACTCGCGTGGGAAAAAGGTGATGAAGCAGACCTTTCAGTTGAAGACCAAGAGCGTGCACTGAAACTAAAACTTCTTGGGCGTCACACTTTTATGCTAAAGAAAATCGACAATGCTCTACTAAAAATTAAAAACGGAACATTCGGACAATGTGAAGAATGTGAAGGTGATATCGAAATTAATCGTCTACGTGCACGTCCTGTAGCTACTCAATGTATCGCTTGTAAAGAAGCGGAAGAGAAGAATGAAGGACAAATACTTTACGAAAAAAGATCGCACACACACGGAAAAGGATTTGGAACAAATGTTATTCCACTTCGTTCTGAGTCTACTTACCAGGACAATGTGATCGCGATGAACTCAGACGTTTACTAATATTTATAATTAAAATCCCCCTCTCAAAAGGCCCTAAACAAAGGGCCTTTTTTTTTGGTCTACCAATAGAAATTGGCAGATAGAAAAACTAATATCATTTTAGTTAGCTCAAGAACTCCTGATAAACTCTTAATTTAACAATCAGAAAAAACTCGTAAGGTCTCTCTGCGAAATGGCACTATAATCAGATTGGCTTAATTGAAAATATTTTTATCGTTGAGGATCTGTAATCATGGCCGTTGTTTTTGTTTTATCTCATTCTGAAAAACCTGATGTGAGGCTGGAGTTTCCAATGAAAGATCGTTTGGTCGTTGGGAAGTCTGTTTATTGTGATGTGAAGATCGACGATAAACTAATTGCCAACATTCAGTGTGAAATTAAAACAGCGAAGACCGGTCACGTGATCGCAACGAACATGGACCTCAAAAAAGAAGTGTTGATAAATCAGGCCCGATTGAAAAGATCACCTCTAAAGGTAGATGATGTTCTCAAGTTCGGGCCTTTTATCCTCAGCATTGATCCCAACCAGCTCACACCGGAAGAAGCGGATGTGATGAACACTGAGTATATCGAATACATCTAAGTCATTATCTCAAACACATTTGCAGATTAATATTCATATTAATTTATCGTGAGTATAAATCTCTTTAATCCTCTTTATTGCTTTTTCACAAGAACGTAAGGGAGAAAGCGAATAGACCAGAGAATAACCGCAAATGAAAGAACAATAGAACTGTAACCGAGATGGCGCAGATAATGTGCTGGCATCAGGAAAGCGGAAATTCTTGTCGCTCCCGCAAACAGAATGAGACCAGTGACAACATAAAGAAGTTTTAAATTTTCGAGGTTCTTTTCTTTCGGTCCATGTGATTGCAGAACTCTTGTCGCGATCAGGAGAGTGAGTAAAACAATTCCACTGAAGAAGAATGCATGGCTTGCGTGAATAAATCCACTGCTCCAAAAAGCTTTCAGAAAAAAACTCAAGACGATAAACCAGCAAGAAATCCAGATACTCCATGTGAGTGTTGATCTCTCTTTAGGAAAGTGATGAAGTTTCCAATAGAAGAGGGCAATTCCTGCGACGATAAAAGCGCGCAGATAAATGCCGAGATGTTCAGGAAAAAAATAACTTCCTACAAAACTTGCGATGAGAAAAAAGAAATGAACCGGCACTGTCATAAGAAAAGGTTTTTCATTTTCATAACGCTTTCTTTGTGACTGAACGATTTCCACATGACCTAAAATTCCCGGAACCAATCTGCTTCCCACTCCTAAAATGATCGCTGCAATTGAGCCTTCATAATGAAGCGCTTTAAATGAATCGGCTGCATAAAAAGAACACACAATTCCTGAGATAATCCACAGGATGAGTCCTGCAAATATAAAAAGGAAAGAGTAAGGCGGATTTTCTTGTCTTTTCACAATACGAATCGATAAAAAAGCAAGAATGATTAAGGCCTGAAACGAAGAAAAAATAAAAGCAAAATTTTCAAGTTTTAAAAAGGCAGATATTAATCCTAAAAACGTAGCGAATAAAAATAAGATGATCTCATAGGCGTGGGCGGTGTGCGTTTTTGAAAATTTCGGAACGGCCGTCATGAGAAATCCGGCGATAAATGAAGCCGTGAATCCATTTAACATAAGATAGCGGTGAGCGTGTATTGGATAATCTGTCGGTGCCCACAACATCGGAAGCCAAATGAGTGCTCCCCATAGGAGGAACACGATTCCTAGAGGGAAAAAGAGGCGGTAGGGTTCTTCAATACTTTTAAAAAAATAGGATTTCATAGTATCAGTTTAAAAAAAAGAAGCTTTAAAAAGTATGACCCCTGTCATGTTTAATAAAATAAAAATGAGCGATGCTTGAATTCATGGATCAAGCAATTTCGGCAGTCAGGAAAATTCATTTTTGTTATGGGCACAGAGTAATGGGGCATGAAGACAAATGTGCTAACTTACACGGCCATAACGGAGTCTTTTGGATTTATGCCACTCCAAAAAAAGAACTGGATTCTCTTGGAAGAGTGGTGGATTTTTCCGTTATTAAAGATCTTATCGGTGATTGGATAAATGAATTCTGGGATCATACGATGATTCTCTCCAATGAAGATAAAAAAACAATTGAGCTTCTTAAAAACGCTCCAGCCACAAAACCTTTTTTTATTCTGGATAAAAATCCTACGGCCGAAAATATGGCCGACTATCTATTAAACAACGTCTGCCCTCAGCTATTGGATGATAAAGGAATCGTTGTTCATAAAATTGTTTTTTACGAAACAGAGAACTGTTTTGTCGAAGTTAATCTAAACCTATAGGGTGGAAAAGCTAATCAATATATTTCTAATATGTGATTAAGGTCATGTTTAAAAACTCCTTACAAGTCGATACTGAATGCAGTTATCCATCAAGGAGATTTTTATGGATGAAAAAAATCTGAACCGAAGATCTTTTCTGCAACTTGCTCTCGCAAGTATCACCGTTGTTCCACTCGCTGTTAAATCAACAAAACTTTTTGCCGCCGATAAATGTCCGGCAGCTCCTCCTCCGGGGAAGAGCATCGCTTCGCCTAACGAAGGAATGGGGAAAACTCTCGAGTATGTAACAGACGCAACGACTTCAAAAAACTCCAAATATAAAGCTGAAAATAATTGCGGGAACTGCAAATTCTTCAATGTGGCCAAGGCCGAAGGAGGATATGCCCCATGTACGATGCTTGGAATGAAATACGTGACAAACTGCGGATGGTGCAAAAGCCATCTTGCTAAATGAGTAAATTTTTAACAGCGGAAAAAGGTTATGAAAAAAACAAATCAAATTATTAAGTCTGCGCTTTTGTCTTCACTCTTGTGTGTGTCGTTTACTTTCGCAGGGGAAATGCCGGTGGAAAATGCGGTACTCACTGATGCTCCTCTTGTTCCTCCCGTGATCACTCGCTCGCACAGCGCCCTTGTGAAAGTTGAACTGGAAGTTATCGAAAAAATCGGCAAGCTTGCTGACGGAGTTGATTACACGTTCTGGACTTTCGGAGGAAGTGTTCCTGGAAAATTTATTCGCATTCGAGAAGGAGATAGTGTCGAATTTACCTTAGTGAACAACGGAAAAAATAAACTTCCTCACAATATCGATCTTCACTCCGTCACAGGACCAGGTGGTGGTGCTGCTGTAACGTCAACGGCTCCCGGAAAATCAAGTCGCTTTACTTTCAAAGCACTCAATCCCGGACTCTATGTTTATCACTGTGCAACTGCTCCCGTCGGAATGCACATTGCAAACGGAATGTATGGTTTGATTTATGTACAACCGGAACAACCATTACCAAAAGTTGATCATGAATATTATATTTTCCAGAGTGATTTTTATACTAAAGGAAAAAATGGTGAAAAAGGTCTACAGCAATTTTCTCAAGAAAAAGCTGTCGATGAACATCCAACATATGTCGTGTTTAATGGTTCTCAAGGATCATTAACAGGTGACAATGCTCTCAAAGCAAAAGTCGGTGAGTCTGTTCGTTTCTTCATCGGGAATGGAGGGCCAAATCTCATTTCCTCTTTCCATGTGATCGGAGAAATTTTTGATAAGGTTTATGTTGAAGGTGGAGCTAAGTTTCAGGAGAATGTGCAAACAACTCTCATTCCTTCCGGTGGTTCATCAATCGTTGAATTTAAATTAAATGTACCGGGAACTTTTCTTCTCGTCGATCATAGTATCTTTAGAACTTTCCACAAGGGAACTTTGGGGATGTTGAAAGTGGAAGGAGAGGCCGATCCTTCAATCTTTAAGGCGGAAGCAAAACCGGCGGAAGAAGGGGCAAAGGAAGAGCCAAAAAAAGAAGATAAAAAAGCAGAAGTTAAACCAAAAGTTGAAAAGAAAGCGGAAGTGGTGAAGGTTGAAGCTCCAAAGTTATCAGGCAAAGCACTTTTTCTGGCAAACTGTTCAGCTTGTCACGGAGAAGCTGCACTAGGAGTAGAGGGGGCCATTCCCCCTCTTGCGAAATCGGATTTTTTGAAAAAACTTTCTTCTAAATCAGATAGAACAGAACTGATTCAGATTCCTTTGCACGGAAAAAAAGGAAAAGTTCTCGTGAATGGAAAAGAGTATGACGGTGAAATGCCCGCGTTCACTGACATCACTGATGCTGAACTTGCGGAAGTTTTAACTTATGTAACAAGTCACTTCGGTAACAGCGCCAAGAAATTTACTGCTGATGAAGTGAAAAAGGCCCGTACTGCAAAAATTGCAAAAAAATAATGAAAAGATTAATGCTATTCACAGTTCTTGTTTCCGCTTCAGCTTTGGCCGGAGAACGTAGAGTGAAAATTCCGGAAGGGAGATTTGCACCACTGTATGGGATCGAAAAAGATCAGGTGGATTTTCAGGTGAGATCTTTCTGGATGGATGTCTCTCCCGTCACAGGGAAAGAGATGAAAAAGTTTTTGCTTTCTCATCCGGAATGGAAAAAAGAAAATGTTTCTTCTCTGTACGCTGATAAAAATTATTTGAACAATCAATCGACTGTTGATTCATCTCCTGTCACTAATATTTCCTGGTTTGCTGCCAATGCTTTCTGTGAATCCAAAAAGGGAAGACTTCCTTCAACTCTGGAGTGGGAGTACGTGGCGGCGGCCAGTGAAACGAAAAAAAATGCGACCAAAGATGATGTCTTTATCACAAAAATTCTCGAATGGTATTCGCGTCCTGAATCTACAGCAGAAGTCAAAGTTGTCGGTAAAGACAAGGCCAATCTTTATGGCCTTCACAATCTGCATGGACTCATCTGGGAATGGACGAACGATTTTAACAGCGTGATTATGACCAGTGATAATCGGGAAGATGGAAGCAAGCTCAATGGATCATTTTGCGGAGCTGGTTCTATTGGATCGAAAACGAAAGATGATTATGCCGCTTTTGTGAGATATTCACTTCGTAGTTCTCTACAAGCTTCTTATACATTATCAAATTTAGGATTTAGGTGTGCTTATGACTATAAATAGTTTTCTCTATATTTTAGTTCTCTTATTATCATTTTCTCTACACGTTTCTTCTTGTGAGCTTTCTCTCGCTCATGCAACTACTTCATGGAAAGATGAGAATAATAAAGAATTCTCTCTCGGTGATTTAGAAGGAAAGAAAATTGTTGTGGCCATGGCCTATACAAGTTGTCAGGGCACGTGCCCGATGATCGTCAGCAAATTAAAAAAGGTCGAAGCAAAGTTTAAAGAACAAAATATTCCAGTTGAAGTTGTGATTGTGAGTTTCGATCCGCAGTTTGATACGCCAACTGTATTGACTGCCAATTATCGCGAAAAAATGGGAATCAAAAATTCCAACTGGCACTTCATCACAGGAACTGACAGTGAAACAAGAAAACTCTCTATGCTTTTGGGAGTGAAGTATTCACGCAATCCTGGTTCAGGCATGATCATTCACGAAAACAAAATTATACTTCTGGATGAGCACGGAGCAGTTGAGAAAAAGCTTGAGTCTCTGGATGAAGATGAGAAAAAACTGTTGAATTAAATTCTATCTGCGCTTTTTGAATTGTTGAAAAGATTCCGGTAGTTTTTTGTAGATGTTATTGAGGTGAGTTTTTAAAGTCGCCTTGCTGATAAAAAACTCGCTCATGATGTCTGCATTTCTCGCACCTTTCAAAACGCGCAAAAAGATGGCCAGCTCACTTTTAGAAAGACCAAAAGAAACAAGCTTTGCTCTCATTAATTTGTCATCTTCTTCTTTCGTTTCATTCGAGTTGTGTTGATAGAGTAGAGTTGTCAGATGAGTACAATCATTGATGACGACAGCATCAACAGTTTCACCATTGAGTTTTGAGTTCTTTATTAAAGTCATTCCTGGAATGACAGCATAAGATTCCATGCAGCCTTTTGTACAGATTTGTCCTTTCATGTCGCCGCAATTTTTTATACACCTTTGATCTTGATAAAGAACTTCTTTATTCTGGTTCTTTACACAAAGGCCGAGCTCGATGTTTTCCATAACTTCATTCATGCTTGGACCATCAAACAAGATCTTTTATCTTGTATTGTTTAAGCTCATTGATAAACGCATTCGTGGCCTTTTTTAACATTCCTTTTAATTTGCAATTCGATTTGAGAGTGCAGGAGACTTGTGATCCAGCAGTGAAACATTCGACGATATCAAAATCTTCAAACTCTTTTAATACATCTCCAACAGTGTGTTCTGCATATTTTTTATTGAATTCAATCCCGCCATGCGGGCCTTGGGTTGAAATGATATAGCCGAGATCAGAAAGTGTGTTCACAACGACTGATAAATGATTCTTGGAAATATGATATTCATCAGCTATTTCCTGGATTTTTACTCTCTCCGGATTTTTTTGCAAATAAATCAGCACTCTTAGAGCATAGTCAGACTTTGTTGTGAGTTTCATACGATCTCCCCTGAAGAGATTATACATTGAAGACTCCTCGCTGTATTGATATATTTAAAATATATCAATGTTGGTTTGGCAATTACGCCAAGTGAGGATGTTATGAAAAAATATTGGCTGATCTTAATGGCCGTTCTTATTGGAACATTTACTATTTTAGGCTTTTTCGGGAGTGAAGTTTATAGAAAAGCTCCACCAATATTTTCGAAATTGAGGACACAAGAAGGACAAATTATTTTATCGAAAGACGACATCATTGATGGACAACTTGTCTGGCAATCAATTGGTGGACAACAAATCGGTTCGATTTGGGGGCACGGTGCTTATCAGGCCCCGGACTGGACAGCTGACTGGCTTCACCGCGAATTAGTTGAGTATCAAAATATTTACAGCGAAACGAATTTCAAAAAAGCATTTTCTGAAACTACTGATACAGAAAAGATGATTATAAAAGCTGCACTCTTAAAAGATTATAGACAAGCTTCAGTCGCTAACGATGAACTTGTTTTATCTCCGGTCAGATATCAGGCGTTTTTAAAAGTCAAAGCTTATTACATGGATCTTTTTAGTTCAGATGCTCATTTGAAATCGACTCGAGTGGCTTACGCGATTCAAGACGATGTTCTTCCTTCTGTTGAAAAACGCGAGAAGATGATGGCATTCTTTTTCTGGACGACATGGGCCGCTTCTTCAGCTCGTCCAGGACATCAGGAAACTTTTACGAACAACTGGCCGCATGAGCCGTTGATTGACAACGTTCCCACTGGACATAATATTTTCTGGTCGTTGTTCTCTATGATTCTTTTGATTGCTGCTGTCGGTGGACTCGTTTGGTATTATTCATTTAAAAAAGAAGAAGACGAAATTGCAGATGAACTTCCAAAAAGAGATCCGTTTGCAGATTTCCAGATGACTCCTTCAATGAAGGCGTTGTGGAAATATTGGGGAACTGTTGTTCTGCTTTTTATTATTCAAATGACTCTTGGTGGGATCATCGCTCACTACTCAGTTGAAGGTCAGGATTTTTACGGATTTCCTCTTTCAAAAATTCTTCCTTACAGTCTTGTGCGAACATGGCACTTACAAGTGGCACTCTTCTGGATTGCGACTGCTTTTCTTTCTGCTGGATTATTTCTTGCTCCGGTTATTAATGGCGGACAAGAACCGAAATACCAGCGTCTCGGAGTGAATATTCTCTTCGGTGCCTTACTCATCGTTGTGTTTGGTTCTCTTGCTGGTGAATATCTAGCGATTCACCAAAAACTTTCATTGAATTTAAGTTTCTGGTTTGGTCATCAAGGTTACGAATATGTTGATCTCGGACGCTTCTGGCAGGTTTTATTATTTGCTGGTCTCGGTATCTGGCTCGTGCTCATGCTTCGTTGTATTCTTCCTGCACTTAAAGTTGCCAAAGACGGCAAACAATTATTGTTCCTTTTCACAGCTTCAACAATTGCGATCGGCGCCTTCTACGGCGGTGGTTTAATGTACGGAGCGAGAACTCACATCAGCGTGATGGAATTCTGGAGATGGTGGGTTGTTCACCTTTGGGTTGAAGGATTTTTTGAAGTCTTCGCGACAGTTGCCATTGCTTTCTTATTTGTAAAACTCGGGCTTATTAAAGTGAAGTCAGCGACGAAAGCTTCTCTTATTTCGACATCGATCTTTTTACTCGGTGGTGTTCCGGGAACATTTCACCATTTGTATTTCAGCGGGACTCCATTGCCGATTATGGCCATCGGTGCCTGTTTCTCTGCACTCGAAGTTGTTCCTCTGGTTCTTGTCGGATTTGAGGCCTTCCACACATATAAAATGCAAACTCTTACTCCATGGATGAAAAATTACCGCTGGCCGATTCTATTTTTTGTCGGAGTGGCCTTCTGGAACTTAGTTGGTGCCGGTATTTTTGGATTTATGATTAATCCGCCAATTGCTCTTTTCTACATGCAAGGAATTAACACGACAGCAGTTCATGCACACGGAGCTACTTTTGGAGTGTACGGAATGTTGTCTTTGGGATTGGTTCTTCTTATCGTGCAAACTGCATTTAACAGACGTGAGTGGAATACTCGTTTTATGAATTTCGCTTTTTGGGGATTGAATGTTGGACTTGCACTCATGATTCTTTTGAGCCTTCTCCCTGTGGGAATGATTCAAGCTTATGCTTCGATGACTCACGGACTTTGGTACGCGAGAGGAACAGAGTTGATGCAATCAGATCTTATCTTAAAATTAAAATGGATGAGAGTTGTCGGTGACGTTATCTTTGCTTGTGGATCATTGGCATTGGCGATTGCGATTTTAGACAGAACAGGTCTTATCAATTTAGAGAAAGCAAGTGTATCTCTTGTTGATAATGAATTGAGCGAAGAAGTTGTGACAAAATAAAAAGAGTAAGCTGACGGGAATCAGAGTTTTTTCTATGCCGAAGGTGTTTAATGGGGTTATGAAAGCGACCCCAAACGATTTGATAAAAAAATACAATCGCCCGGCACCGAGATATACAAGTTATCCTCCGGTTCCTTACTGGACAAAGAGTCCAACTGAAGCAGAGTGGATCTCTCATCTTAAAACTTCTTACGATCAAACAACGGGCGTGGATCTTTATGTCCACGTCCCATTTTGTGAACGTCTTTGTTACTATTGTGGTTGCAATAGGACCATTACAAAAAATCATTCAATTGAAGAACCTTATCTACAAACTCTTTTGAAAGAGTGGAAAATCTACAAAGAAAAACTTGGATTTGTTCCCAAAGTTAATTCACTTCATTTCGGTGGGGGAACGCCGACTTTTTTGAGTGCAGAAAATCTCGCGCGACTTATGAATGCTCTGCTGGAAAATAAATCAGAAAGTTTTATTGGAAGTGTTGAGATTGATCCACGAACTGTGAGACTGGAGCATTTCGGAGTCTTTAAGCAATTTGGTATTCAACGAGTCTCAATGGGAATTCAGGATTTCAATGTAAATGTTCAGCGTTCAATTAATAGAATGCAATCGCCGGAACTTGTTTCTAAACTCGTTCAACAGTTGAGAGATTTAAAATTCGATTCAATCAACTTTGATCTTATTTATGGACTTCCTAATCAAACCGTAGAAACAATCAAAGAAACATTTGAGATTGTAAAATCACTCAAACCGGATTTGATTGCTTTCTACAGCTATGCCCATTTGCCGGATAAAATAAAAAACCAAAAATTAATTAAAGAAGAGGAATTGCCGTCACCGGAAGTCAAACGCGAACTTTATCTTGCAGGTAAAAAGATATTGGAAGAGAGTGGGTATGTTGAAATCGGAATGGACCATTTTGCCTTGCCCGGAAGTTCGCTTCATCAGGCAATGATAGATAAAAATCTTCACCGCAATTTTATGGGATATGTAGATAAAAAATCCAATATTCTTATTGGCCTTGGTCCAACATCTATTTCTGATTCATCATTGAGTTTTGTTCAGAATGCAAAAGATAATGAGACCTATGAAAAATTAATTAATGAAGGAAAAATTCCTTTCACTTCAGGTCATACTCATTCGCCGGCAGATCTTTTGATCCAAAGACTCATTCTGGATTTAATGTGCCAGCAGGTAATGAATTTAAATCAAAAAAAAGATATTCCTTTCTGGAATGAGATCGAACAAGAACTCAGTTCATTTGAAGAAGATGGTCTATTGGAAATATTCAATGACAAATTGGAAATCAAGGCCCAGGGAAAAGGATTTATACGTAATATTGCCCTGAGCTTTGATTTCCACTATAGAACGAGAACGACAAGTGCTAAATTCAGTCAGTCGATTTAATGAAAGTCGACCGGGCAAGCATTTGTTGAACAGTCGACATGAATGAAGTCGACGCTCTCTTTTTGTTCTTCATTTGAAGTCTCATTCTGAATCTCATTCATGATTTGTTGATAACGTGAACTCGTCATGGCCTCTTCCGGTTGATATTCGTAAGCGGAAATATCTGTTTGAGGCATCACTGAACAACATCTCACGCTCGATTGTTCATCAATGATTGTTTTTTGAAATTCTTCAAACGAAATATTTTTCGGATCGTATTTCAGAGTATAGCTGATTTGATTTCCACTTTCTTCCAGAGGAGTTATGCCATCTTCCTGAACACCTCGAATCCAGTACTTTTCCAACAAGCGCAGATATTGGAATTGTTCTTCCGGTGTGGCCTCAGTCGCCGTGACTAATTTATCTCCCATGCCGAGTTTGCAAATTTCAGGTTGAGTGGGAAAGCCGACAACAGTTGTTCCTGAATATGTTCTTAAGACTTTTACGGGATAACCGCGGCGTCTATAATCCTCAACGATCGGATCATCACTTCTGAATTGCACCCATCGAAGAAATTCGCGCATCGTTGGCAGATGGGCCCCTTCAGTGAGACCAAAAAGTTTTGATGTCGTTCCGGCTGGTTTAATCGTTGTATCAGTATGAGGAACTTTCGTTCCTAAAATTTTGGAGTAGACAACAGCTTCGTCTGCAACGGCACGCTTGAAACGAGAGAGCATCAACCACATCTCTTTGGATTTTTCTTCATCGATAATGTCTTTCCATCCGAATTGAAAACGTTTCCATGCCCATTCATGAAATCCGGTTATGCCGACACCTATGCGGTTTGTACGTTCGACTTCTTTTTTATACATGCTGTCCATGAGATTCACTCTCATGAGGGCCCTTGTTGCCGTTTTAAAGGCATCAAGTGCCTCTTCATCCGAGGCCGCATGATAGGGAACAACATCGGCAATCACACAATAGCCGCCAATCATATTGAGAGTGATTTCGCCGCAAGGATTGGTGATTTGATGGTATTGTTTTTTTGAAGCGGTCAAAGCAAGTTGTTTAGTCAGTTCGATTGTTTCGTTATCCAGTTTTAATTTTTTACTTTCAGCAAATCTTCCGTCGAGATAATTTTCTGTGCCGTCACCTTTTTGAGTGAGTTTGTCCTGATTAATGATTCCGGGTTCACCGGTTTTATCAAAATAAGCAGCAGAGGTGATTGCTTCAAAAACTTCTTTTGCGTGTGAATTTGCATGATGAATTTCTTTCCAGAATTCTTCATCAACAGTGACGGAATTGTTTGAACTCCAGAGAAAGCCTCCACGTTTTAAATTGATAAAATCAAAAACCGATTTATCTCTCCATGTTTTTGTGGCCATGCGCGCGGCCCTTCTTGCTCCTCCGACTAAAACACATTCCGCGAGATAGTGATCGACAAACATTGTCGCTCTCCACGGTTGCATTTCTGCATCACGAATCTTTGCAATTTTTTCGAGCGCGAGAATCAAAGGGCCTGGTCCTGAGGCAGGTCTCTCTTGCATTCCATGAATCGGTGATCCACGATGGCGGACAGAGGAGAAGTCGATGAGAAGAACGCTTTCGCGATGAATTTTTTGAAAGGCCATGACTTCAATTTTTTCAATGGCACGTGCCCATCCTTCGCGCGAATCTTCCACTTCGAAGGTGCGAATAACTTTGTTGCGATAAAGATGTTCAGCGCTACGTTTATCAAGTCTTTCCGAAATTTCTCCTGATAATACGTCAGGGTGAGAAGAATCAATAACGGGAACGATGATGGGAAGATTATTATAATCGACGAGCATCATATCATCGTCCATGCATCTTCCGACTCCAGAACCGTTAAGCAATAAATAAAATGTGAGAAAACTCGTCGCACTTGTTGCACAGTTTGTGAAGACTTCCATGTTACGCTCGGGTTGGCGCTCATCTCCGTGTTGCAAGTGACGGCCCGACATCAGAAGTGTTGCGGTCTTCAGATGATGATACATTTTGGTGAATTCAGTTTTGCTGTCTGCTGGAAATAAGTTTGTATTACCGCGCGCCACTCTGAAGGCCACGTCCCCCCATTTTTCTAGAGTACCGTCTGCTTTTTTTCGGTTGATGGTTCTATCGGCAACAGCTTGTCCCATACCTGGCGTATAACTTTTTACTTTGGAGTTCTTTTCTTCCATAAATCTCTCCTGAAGATTGTGTGTGTTATCGTTAGTATTGAGAAGAATCACTACCAAATCTAGTATTTTCTCTTCAACCCTCCAGGTGGATTTTTTGCTATTGATTAATGACATTCAGGATTAACATAAACATTAAGTCCTCCTGTTGTTCCATCAATTTCAAAACACGGAACTTCCTGATCCTTGAGAGTATCAGTTATAAAATCGTACATCCTTTGGCAGTTTTCATCATCGAGATAAAAATTATAAAGAATTTTTTTATCCTCATAGAAAGTTAATCCGGTAATAAAACTTGCACAATCCAGTATGACTTTTTTAAATATTGGTGTCTTCAATTCATAGACAAAGTCGCGATTGGTTTCAGCAAGAGATGTCACTGAAGTACGTACGTTTTCTGTAGCGCCGACAGTAAAAGAAAAAAGCAATAAGAAAGATAGTATTTGTGTTTTCATGAAGGAACTATAACGAAAATAATTTTGAATAAAACTGATCTGACTCAGTTATTTAATCTATTTTTTATTTCATAATAAGATAAAGCAGATAATTATCATCAATTGGGGAAGCCATGAACTATGGAAAAAGAACGTTAGAAGAGTGTGCTAAAGAAATTAATTCAAACGACCATGTTTTTATTCATTCAGGAGTTTCGGCCCCTCAACAGTTGATTAAGGCAATGGTGAACCGCGCTCATGAATTGCAAAACGTAAATATTTATCAGATCCATACGGAGGGAGATTGTTCTTACGCAAGAAAGGAACTTCGAAAAAGTTTTATTCCCAACAATTTTTTTAACGGTGCCAATATGCGGGCGACCGATGATTACCTCACTGCTGATTATATTCCTATTTTTTTAAGTGAAATCCCGAGTCTTTTTTATAACGGAGTGATTAATCTGGATATTGCTCTTGTACAGGTTTCTCCACCTGATCGTCACGGAATGTGCAGCCTCGGAGCTTCTGTCGATGTTGCGATCTCAGCAGTGAGAAGTGCTAAAAAAGTTATCGCTCAAATCAATCCTCGCATCCCCAGAACATTTGGTGATTCACAAATTCATATTTCAAAAATTCATTCGCATGTAGAAGTGGATGAATCGATTCACGTTGTTTCTAAAACTCAAATCAGCGATATCGAAGCGACAATCGGAAGAAATATCGCCAACATCGTAGAGGATGGGGCCACTCTTCAACTTGGCATTGGAGCAATTCCAAATGCCGTTTTAAAATCACTTTCCAATCATCGCGATCTTGGCATTCACTCAGAAATGTTTTCCGACGGTGTTGTCGAGTTATATAAAAGGGGAGCGATAACAAATCGTATGAAAAAAAAGCATCCGGGAAAAATTGTTTCGAGTTTTGTTATCGGTTCGCAGGAGCTTTACGATTTCATTGACGATAACCCCGAAGTTTTACTTCTCGATTGCGGATATACAAACAGCACTCACGTGATTTCTCAAAATCCGAAAGTGACAGCAATTAACGGTGCGATGGAAGTCGATTTAACGGGACAGATCTGTGCTGACTCTATCGGAAGCCGTATTTACTCCGGCGTCGGAGGGCAAATGGATTTCATGCGTGGGGCTTCTCTTTCAAAAGGAGGGAAACCGATCATAGCCCTTCCTTCAATGAGTTTAAAAAATGTAAGCAAAATTGTCTCACAATTAAAACCTGGAGCTGGAGTCGTGACAACAAGGGCCCATGTCCATTACGTCGTGACAGAATATGGAGTGGCCAATCTTTACGGTAAACCGATTCGCGAGCGTGTAAAGGCCATGATTGAGATCGCTCATCCGAGCGCGAGAGAAGAACTATCGATCGCCGCCTTTGAGCTGTTTAAAGTTTAGACACTTCTTTCTTGACTAAACACTGATCTCACGCCAAGTGATGATTAGAACATCATGGAATCTTGGAGCCATTTTTGCTTTAAGCCTTCATGATGAAAACTATTCTGTCGTTTATTCTATTTAGTTTGTGCTTTAATCTCTTCGCTTATGAAGTAACGAGAGAGGCAAAAACGCAATTCCCACGTTGCGTGGATGGCGATCAGGACATCAATTACAATCTCTTCTTCAAATGGACAGACCGACATATCGACCGCACTGTTGAAGTTTATTTTTCAAAGGAACCATGTCGAACTTACAAACAGGTTCTTTCTAACCAGGAAATCGTCTGGACTGCTTATAAAGAAGTCACTCGTTTTATTCCAACGGCCGTCGTTAATGAGTTAAAACAGATCGAACAAAAAACACACGAACTGCGTGCGGAAACAGAGGCCGTAGATTTTCTCGCAAAACATCCAATCAATGTTTATACAAAAGAAACAAATCGCGAATTAACGAAGCGATACGGACAACTTTTTTCCGCTCAAGTGTTCAGAGCTTGGATAGAAAGCAAAAAAGAAAATCACGAATTCAAAGACTCAATTCTTAAAAATTTAAGAACATTGAAAAAATCAGAAGAAAAACCTTTTGCCGCTCTCTCTGATCGCGTGAAGATTGTCGTTTCTTTCGGTCTTGGCTGGGAAGAAAAATATAATCGTACGACACCTTTTTATATTAAAAATTTTATCGCCGATATTAAATCGCTTGGACTTCCTGTCCTCTTTTTAAAGAAGAATCCTTTTGGAAAGGTGAATGACAATATCGAAAAAATTATTCCATCGCTTGAATCTGAATTGGATTCCGGAAAAGATCTGGTTTTGATTTCTCTTTGTAAAGGAACTCCAGAACTTCTCGCTGCGGAAGCAGAGTTAGGAAGACAAAATAAACGCGGAAAAATTCTCGGACACGTGAATTTATCCGGAATGCTTTCAGGAGCGATTTTCTCAGACTTCGCTCAGGACATCGTGCTCCCAAAAGTAGTAGCACCACTTATGAAACTCATTCCATTTGATTCTGTAAGGGATTCAGCTCGCATGGTTGATGCGATCGAATACATGAAGACATCTGTTATCGAATCGGCATTGCAAACAGCGACACCAGATCTCGATAAATCTATTTTCTACGTCAATATTACCGGTGCTCCGATGACGACATATGTTTTCGAAGGAAAATCGCCGATGCGTCCGATTCTTACTTACAATGTGGTAAATGAATTTGTTGATAGTGCGAATGATGGATTTCTGGAAATGCCAAGCACGTTAATTCCAGAAAGTGTTTCACACAATCAGGTCAGTTTAATTCTCGATTCATCACACTTATTGTCTGATGGAATGTTGAATGAATTTAAAATTGAAGATGAAAACAATCGTCGAATTCTTTATTACACTGTCGTGAAAACGATTCTCGAACGCGAACCCGTCACAAAATGACCAGAAAAAGAAAAGAGGCCCGGTTGTCCGGGCCTGCTAAGAATTATTAAAGAGCTAAATTCGTCAGTTCTTGCATAAGTTCCTGTGTGCGAAGAACGAAAGCATCGCGATCTTCGTGGCTCAGACCTTCGCTCGAAATATGAGCGAGATCTTCTACGTGGTGAGCGATTTTCTTCACAAGAGCATCGTTTCCTTTTTCATGTAGCTTGAGAGCATTTTGAATGATCGGGCTTTGTGGGTTGATCACAAGCGTTTTCTTTACCGGGAACATAGCATCGTTCCCCATGCTTTTTGCCATCTGGTGCATTCTCTTCATTTGCTCATCTACTTTGAAGTAAGCTGGAGCTTTTGAATTTTTAATTTTTGCGATCTCGATGTCTTTTAATCCACCGTGGTTGAGTGAATCGGCATCTTCCTCTTCTTCTGTTTTATTTTCTGTTTTACCGATCAAAATATCAGTAAAGAGATCTTTTACTTTCATGTCTACATCGTTCGTTGCTTCATGTTCAAGAAGAGTAGAGATTTCAGAATCAACTGAAGCAAACTTGTAAGTCGCTTCACCCAATTTTGTGAACTCCACGTGCTGCATGAAGTGCGGATCGATATGTGAATCTGTTTCGATTGCCTGTAGACCTTGAGCGAGCAATTCTTTTCTAAGTGAGTAGTCTGATTTTCCTTTTTCAAAGTAGAGGACTTTGTCGTCCATTTTTTCTTTGAAGTTTGCTGGAACAGAATTTTTGTATTCGGGCAACGTCACGTATTTGTTTTCAGAGTTTTTGAAAAGAACGAAGTCTCTCATCATCTCGTCAAATTTTGTGTCTGAGATCGCACCGTATTTGATAAACAGAGCGATATCTTCCCAGATCGTTTCATAACGAGCGCGATCGTTGTTGAAAAGTTTTTTCAAATTCTCCGCTACTTTTTTGATCACATAGTTTGAAATCTTTTTAATGTTCGGATCACCTTGAAGCGATGATCTTGAAACGTTAAGCGGAATATCGCTTGAATCTATACACCCTTTTAGAAGTGAAAGAAATTCAGGAACGATGTCTTTTACGTTGTTTGAAACGAAGACTTGTTTGTTATAGAGGCGAATGTTCGATTCATTGAACGGTTTGTTGGGATTTAATTTAGGGAAGAAGAGGACTCCTTCCAGTGTAAACGGGTGGTCGACTTTCAAGTGAATCCAGAAAAGTGGATCGCCATCCATCGGGAAAAGTTTGTGATAAAAATCTTTGTAGTCTTGATCATTCAATGTTGAAGGATCTTTTTTCCAAAGCGGGTGAGTATCGTTCACGACACCAGGATTGCCATTCTCATCCTTAGCTTCAGCATCTTTCACCGAAATTTCATACGGCATGAAATCGCAGAATTTTTTTAGCGTTGATGAAACTTTCCATGCGTTCAGAAATTCTTCTGATTCGCTGTTAATGTGCAGGGTGATTTTTGTTCCGACATCGCTTTTTGATGACGGTTCGAATGTATAGTCAGTTTCACCAAGGCATTCCCATTTTGTCGGAGTCGATCCTTCATTCATTGAAAGCGATTCTACTTCAACTTTTGAACTCACCATGAAAGCAGAATAGAAACCAAGACCGAATTTACCGATGATATCAGAGTTTGGCGTATTGCCTTGGTCCTTCATTTTTTTAACGAATTCTTCCGCGCCTGAAAAAGCGAGTTGAGCGATGTATTTTTCCACTTCCGCTTCGCTCATTCCCAATCCATTGTCTTCAATTGTGATTGTCTTTGCAGACTTGTTAACTGTGACAGTAATTTTTCCTGTCGGAATTTCCTGGTTCGCAGTTCTCGCGAGAGTCGCGCGTTTTGTGATCGCATCCGTCGCATTGGCCACGAGTTCACGAAGAAAAATATCGTGTTCTGAATAAAGCCATTTTTTAATGATGGGAAAAATGTCATTTGTATTGACGCTAATCGTACCTTTGCGTGAAGTCATAATTGCAATCTCCTGCCTAAAAACATAAAATGATCAAAGTTAATTCACACTATGAGAGCAAACGAATAAGAGTCAAGGTTATGGACCAAAAAAATATAGAGAAAGATGTCATCATTATTACAACGGGCGGCACAATAGAAAAAACTTACGATGAGTTCGACGGCTCATTGGAGAATCGAGGGACATCGATCAAGAATCGCATCCTTTCAAAACTCAGACTTCCGTACACAAATATTCACGTTCATCCGTTACTTTCAAAAGATTCACTTTACATGGACGACGAAGACCGTGCGCTCATCTGTAAAACGATTGCAGAAGAAGCAAAAAAAGAGGCACCTATTGTCGTTCTTCACGGAACGGATACAATGTCTTTGACCGCAGATTACTGTTACGAACGTATTAAAGATTTAACAGTTCCTGTGGTGTTCACGGGGGCGATGATTCCGATGGGATTTGAAGATACGGACGCTACTCAAAACGTGACTGAGGCCCTGCTTTCAGCAAAACTTCTCACACCGGGATTTTATATTTCTTTTCACAACCGGATTTTTCACGTGCCTCATGTGAGAAAAAATAAAGACAAAAGAACATTCGAAGAAATCTAAGGGGCGATCTGGGATTTATGGAAGGACTAAAAATATTTTGGAATTTTTTTAAGGCCGCTTGTCAGGAAGTTATCGCCAACAAAAAAATTTATCTCACAGCTTTTTTTGCTCTCGTTCTTTTAGGAAATGCGGAAACATTTTATCCGCTTTTAGGAGTAGGCGAAGAAAGTTCTGTTTATATTATTCTGACGATCGTGACGACATTGATGATTTTTATCGTGCTCTCACAAGTCGTTCTCATTCAGAAAAAAAATCATGGCGGAACAGGGGAGCTCAGTTTTTTTGTTCCCACATTTTTGCTCTACAATCTCTATTACTCATTTCTCTTTTTTCTGGGACTCGCTCTTTTAGTTGTGCCGGGACTTTATGTGCTCATCTATTTTTCGATGGTGCCGTTTATTGCTGTTCTCGATGATGAAGTGAATGGCGGATTTTTCAAGAAGAGCCGCGAGCTGGTGAAAAAAAATGTCGGTCTTGTGGCGTGGGCGAGTCTTATCAATCTTGCGATGGAATCATCGGCCCTTTTTTCTTCACTCATTCAAGACAAGAATACCAAAGCTGTGGTCAATTTTTTCTATTCACTTCCCGATGCTTTCCTCACGATTGCTATGACTATTACCACTGTGAAAATCTATTATTATTTAAAAAACAAATAATTGGCATTCCTTCTAAAGAGGGTGCCACAGATTAGACTCAGAATCATTTTTCCCTTTTTAATTGTGAATTCATTCCACAATCTTCTAAGAGCTTAAGATCGTTCTTCTTGAGCATTCTCTTCAAGTATTTTTCCCTATTTAAGTCTTCTAAAATTAAAATAAAAGACAAGATTAACCGAAGATATGTGTATGAAAAGAGCGACACCATTCACAGGCCTTCTCCTTATCCTATTATCGATCACGATGATTGTTTCTTCATGTGTGCAGGGATCGGCAAAACGCTCATCTGGTAAAACTTCAAATAATAATCAGCTGACCGGTAATTCTTCTGGTTCATCAAATGCAGTTGATTCAACAACGACGACAGATTCTACTGTGACTACCCAAAGAGTAGAGCTCTCGCATTTAGTCGATCCGTTCGACGGAACTTACAAAAAGAAATTAACGATTCCTAAAAATTTCAAAGGGAATTTGTATCTCGCTGGATTAAACGTTTCTGCTCTTGTGAATAAAATTGTCTACGTTCGATTTTATTTTGGGACGGACAAACAACCTGTGACATTGAACGCGACTGTTGCGCGTGCGCCGGGGATTGTTCCTAAAACTGATATTCAAGTTCTCGTTGTTGATATGAACTCGAGACCGTTTAATAAAATGAGTTTGTCGTATGACCTTTACGACTACAACGATTATTCAGATGCGACGAAAGAGATCGTGACAGATCCTAAAGATAATAATGTTTATTGTCGTGGTTTAAAACTTGAAGACGATCCGACATTTATTCCTGTCTCTCAATCATCAACTTGTGCTGACACTGGAAAGTGTCTTTACTCTTATGCGAAGATTGTCGACTCGACTTTGTATTACAATCAGGTCGTGAACGGTTCAACGTATTTGCTTTCTTCTGTTCCAACTAATCCACAGATCTGGACAGAGAGTTCTGGTGTGAGAACACCGACTATCGGAACATTTGCGAGCACGGTTTGTTTGCCGGATGATCCACTAAGTGCCTCATCGTTTAATCAATTGTTCAATCTTACTCTTCCAGCAATGGCATCAGGGCCGGTGACTGGATTAAGTGGATATTCATATTACGGGCCTTATCGTTCAATCGACGATGGCAATTGGCAGATCACTGGAAGCGCAGCTATTTATAGCGCAAACGGAATCTTTAATACTCAATCAGCAGTTACATCTGCGACAACTGGTTACAACTCAAACTTATTTCCACGCGCGGGAAAACTTTCACTCGGTGTTGGAGTGAGTTACCTTGGATCGTCGATTAACAAAATCGGTTCAAGAGGAGCGATGGTTTCTGATTCAACAGGAACAACTCAATATGTAGATGGGTGTAACTTCCGCGTACAGAACTACGATTCTGCAAGCAATGAAGGAATTGGTTCGTGTAACGTTGATTCATCAATTCAAGTTTTCTACAAAGATGCAAACAATAACGAAGTGACGATCACAACTGATAAAACAATCAAGCTTCAATTGATTCGTCCATCATCAACAAACTCAGAAGGAAAAGAAGTTTTAGCGACAGCGTTTAAGCACTGTAGTGCTTCTTCGGCCTGCGGTTCTGATGAATGTTGTTTCAACCAGCGTTGTTGGTCAAAAGATCTCGTTACTCAATGTGTGGATCAAACAGTTGGTGTAGGTAACGAAGAAGTGGGTTCAACTTGTACTTCAGATTATGAATGTGCAAGCTTGTGTTGTAATCAATCGACAGGTTCGTGTGCTCCACATGATCCAAACGGATCAACTCCGATATTCTGTAGTAAGGCCTCAGGTCAATCTTGTGTGTCTCAAGAGTTCTGTGCTCAAACAGCAGTGACAACTTGTAAAATTGTCAAAACTGGTACGTTAAATGGTGTCGCAACATGTGCTCTTCGTTGTCCAAGCGTAATGACCTACGGAACTTGTACAGCGGGTGTTTGCGTGCCACCAACACAACCGGCAATTCCTGCTTTTGATCCGACGGACTGTTCGCAGGCAGTTGACCCATAAGGGTGCTCATCCTAAAATAAGCTAAGATTTTTTATGAGTCGCTCATTGGGGTATTTCGCATGTTCAACAAAGATTGTTTTTTAGATCACGTCGCTATTGCTGTAGCGAATTTAGATCGCGCTCAGAAGGTCTACGAAGACCTGGGACTCACGTTCGCACCAGAGCGTGAAGTAGTAGAGTCGCAGAAAGTAACGACGGCATTTGCTCATATAGACGAGCATGCACATATCGAACTCGTTTGCCCGTTAAACGGCGAAGGTCCGATTCAAAAGTTCATTGAGAAAAATGGCGAAGGTATTCACCATATGTGTTTTAAAGTTCCCGACGTAGAAAAAAAATGCGCGGAGATGAAGGCACAAGGATATATGTTCACACACGAGAAACCATTCTTAGGTGCGAACAATTGTCTCGTGAATTTTATTCATCCGAAATCAACAGGTGGTGTGTTGATTGAAATCTCACAAACATTAACCAAATAAAGAATAGGGAAGACTATGGACAGTCATTCACAAATTTATCTGCCGAAACTCACGCTTGTTAATAAAGTCATTATCGCAATTACGAGCGGACTTTTTATTTTAGAATTTATTCTTCTGAAAACTTCCGGGCTTTCACTCGTTGGATTTTTAGGATTGTCTGCCGGGCATTTTTTAGGCGGACATATTTATTCGATCGTCACATATCCTTTTCTTTCAAACTCACTTTTAGAAGTTATTCTGAATTGTTTGATGTTGTGGTTGATGGGTTCTGAATTCGAAGCGAATTGGGGAACAAGACGCTATATTAATTTTTTACTTTCAGTCGTTGTTGGCGGTGGCGCGCTTTTTATCGCTGTTTGCGCCCTCGTTTTTAGGGCCTCTCCTGTTTACAGTTATCCACTCGTCGGGCTTTCGGGAATTGTCAGTTCTCTGTGTGTGGCCTACGCCGTGATTTTTCCGGATAGAGTGTTTTCTTTCATGATGCTCATTCCGGTGAAGGCCAAATATTTTTGTATGATCCTAGTTGCGATTTCCCTCTTTCAGGGGCTCGGTGGACCAACGGGGGTTGGCGCTTGGGGACAGTTGGGTGGAATTGTTGCGGCCTATCTTTTCATGATTCTCGTCTCAAACCGCAATTTTAAATTGCTTTCGCAGAAAATGGGACAAATGACGCAGATGAGAAATGCTAAAAAGAGTAAAGCGAAGCTCTCAATCGTCAAAGACGACAACGATCAGCCGCCAAAGTATTGGCAATAAGCATCTTAAGTGCTACTGTCTTCAAACATTTTAAAAGTTTGAATCAATGAGGCGACGATGAGATTAAGTAGAGCATTACAAGAAAAACTAATGGACGTTCGTTTAAGAGATAAATTAATTGCTGAAGGTAAAGTAACAAAAGAAGAAGTTAAAAAGTACCTAGACGGCATGCCAGACGATACTAAGAACGCGACTTTTACTGATGAAGTTGCTTCTGACGAAGAATAAATAATTAGAAAATTTTTCGATATTAAGAAGGCCCGCTTTTGCGGGCTTTTTTATTTTAGTTATCGAATTTGAACTCGTCTTTAGTATAATATTTTCCCCAAATGCCCCAGTCTTCTCCATAATAAAAAAGCAGATAAAGAGGAGAGAGATCTTTAAAAAACAACACCGCACAATTTGATTTTTCTTTAGTTTTTGTTTCGGCACTTTTTACAAAACTAATCTCATTATTAACTTTAAAGTCGTCAGCAAATTCACGAAAAGATTCTTGAAGTGGTCGGAATTTTAATCGGTCTGATGCTTGTGATTCAAAAGAAGACTCACAAAAAATTAGCTCTAATTTTTTATCATAATTAAATTTATCTATAAGAGGCATAAGTCGATTATCATAGTCGTAATATTTATAATTTGGTTTCAAGATATCTATTTCAAAACCAGATTCGGAAGCTTGAGAGCGAACTCCATATTTATCTTGAAAGACTAGGTATTGATAAGAATGTTTTGTTAATCCTAGATTCTTTATTTCCTTCGTTTCAAATGAACCTATTACTTTAAAGACTGTTCCCGCAGGAATAAAAGTAAGTCTTATAGGAGATTTTAATCTTTCATGATTTTCACAATTGAGACAAGTTTTTCTAAATGTTACGAGTTCATAGTTCCCTTTTTGAGGAATTCTCGATTGATAAAATAAAGGAACATTTGTTGTAAAAGTTTGTCCTAAGTATTGAGACAGGTAAGGATAATGTTTGTTCGTTGGATATTGTCGTTCTTCAATGATGCTCATTAATTTTCCAATGAAAATTACACATGCGACAATAACGAGGACGACTTCAAATAATCTTGATTTCATTCTTTAAGTATATTTGAAGAATGAATAAACTAAACAAGTTTTAAATCAAATTAAAATCAAAGTTAATTTATAAGTTGAAAAAAAGGGAGGATTTCTCCTCCCCCAAAATCTTAAAGATTATCCTTTATGTGATTTTAAAATTATTGCTAGTAACTTTAAAATCAGGATAATTGCCTCTAAGATTTTCAATGCTTTGAGCATCCTTGCCTCCCGAAGAATGGCCTTCATTGGCCGGAAGCTCTCGGCTTGAAAATGTTTTTTGATATGTTAGAATTAATTACCCCAAAATCTCGGTTTGCTAGACCGCCTGGGAGATTTTCAATGCTTTGAGACCCCTCTATCACGAGGGGTTTTTTATTTGTTCATTTTTTAGATTTTATTTTTGTAATTTTCAGAATTGAAAAGATTCAAATAATAGATCCAATATCTTTCTACTTCACCTGACTATTAATAAATCGTTTCAGCTCAGGACGATTGCGAAATGTTTGAAACAGTTCTGGTTGTTTTGTCACAGGATCAACCACCGGATTCGTCATCTCCCACAACACTTTTCCTTCATCACTCACTTGAATTGCACGTCCACCATTTTTACTTTCAGTCACCAGATAATGACCATTGATAAGTTTTTGAACTGTTCCGCGAATACTCGAGTAAGGAACAGAAATACTTTTTACAATTTTATGAGTTTCAATATCCATTTCGATGATGTCGGATTTTTCAGAGCTGTTCGGATGAGCATTTCTAAAATAAATCAAATGACCGTTTGGAAGAATTTGTCCGTCGTGAAACATTCCTGCGCATTCATCGTTTACTGGAATTGTTTTTAGAAGTTGTAAATCCATCGAAAAAATTCCGAAGACATTCAATCCTTGCATCGACACAATAATTTTCGGCGGCATCATCCAGTCGTATTTTTTTGAAAGGGCATTTCTGGGAATTTCGTAAAGAGCATCGAAGTGAGCAAATTCTTTTTCATTTTTATTCTCGCTGTCTTCAAACAGACGAGGTGTATTTGAACATGTTGGAGGATTGTCTTTATGATCGTAGAGACTCCAGCGATGCAGCTCTTGCCCTTTTAAATCGAATTTCGAAACGACATCAAAGCGGAAAGGGTGATTTTGATAGTCGTGATGTTCTGAACTCAAAGTATAAATGGATTGTCCATCTTCCGAAAATTTAAGAGCGTGATGAATTTCGATATCTTTATTCCACAACTCTTTTTGGTGAGCATCGTAGAGATAAAGTTTGTTTTGTTCTTTATTAAAGACCAATGCCTTACCATCATTTCCGAAGTCACAAAACTGGCCGCTTTTTTCGAATAGGATTTCTCCTTTACCAGTGATGATCTTGCAGTTTGAGTGATAAATAGAGCCCGATGGACGTTGATAAAAGATAGTAGGGTGATGATAAAAGTAATAACAAAGCAGAACTAATAAAAGACCGGGATAAAGATACTTTGAATCCGTAATATTTTTAATGCTCATAATATTTTAATGATACGAGATCTCTGTCCAAGTGCCTAGTAGACTGCCCGGTTTTTTGGGCACTTCTCCGGGATGTCGTCGATTTTTTTAAACTCTAGTATTAGGGAGTTAAGGGTCCCCTCGGAGTTACTAAAGTAAAACGCTCTGATATTCGATAAGATAGTACTATGAAAACAATCATCAGCTTCCCATTGTTCTCTTTACTGTTTTTAAGCCTGTGCTCCAACGCCCTTATGGCCGAGGACGAAGCGGGCCTGCTTCTCTGTCGTCGCAGCGATCCGCTGGATGTATTGAGTCCGCAAATGTCGTTTATTGAAAACATGCAATTTAATGTAAAAAAGGTTGCGTGTGATGATGAAGCGATTCAACAGGCGAGTTTTGAACGCGAAAAATTTCCGAATCACACTTCAAATTTTTGTCAGCAAATCGAATTGTGTTCAAACGAAGTTGATGAAGCTGCAAAAAAAGATGCTTCTGAAATGATGGCCAATTATCTGCCGAAAGCAGCCCTTCTTGGCGTTTTAGAAAATGAGATTGCAAAAAATAAAGAATATAACGTTCGCCTTAAAGCTTACGAAGAAGCAACAAAAACAAAATTGTGTCCTGAAGTCGCTCTTGATTCAGATTGTGAGAAAGATATTCGCAATGCTTATCTTGAAGTCGCAGGAACAAGTGTTGCTAAAATGTCTCCTATTCCAGGTGAAAGCATTCAAACTTTTATCAGCAGAAGTTTTTTAGTTGATGGTCCAAAACATAAGGCCAATGCAGCAGAGAAAAAATTTCTGAAAGATAAATGTTCAAACAAACTTAATCTCGCGAACATTTGTAAAATGAGAGATGTTCGTTTACATACGATTTCAACATGTGAACTGAGACTTGGCAGTCATGATTGTCTCAATGCTGAACAAGAAGTTCTCGCTAAATTAGTTAATCAACATCAAACACAGAAATCTCTCTTCTATGCTTTAGAACAAGAACTTTGTCTTCCTTCGCGTGTTGTAACAAACGACCAGGCCAATTTTTTATTTGCTCTTGATAAAACAGCGAGTATGAAAATGGTTTCAGCTACAGTGGGCGGTTCTCCTGCTGCGAGTATTATAAATATTCCCTCTGTAACATCTTATATTCCAACATCGAATAATTTAGATTTTACTTATAAATATTCAAGTTCAGGAATTGAAGGAAGCAAAGACTTTATGGGGCCACCAACTCCTTCAAAGGAGGAACTCGAAGCTCGTCGAAATAATAAACCTGACGACAGTGTCGTTATTCGCGACGATAAAGTCCTTACTCTCGATGTCGGGAATACAACTCAGGTTTCTGATAAGTCGAATCCAACTGGAAATGAAGTAAAAAGCTTTGAAGAAGTCGATCAAACGACATTGAGTGATAGTTTTTCCAAGTCGCTTAGCGATTCAGTAGTCACAAGCCGTCAATTGGCAAACACAACAACTAATTCAGAATGGAATAGTGATTTCTCAAGTCGTTTTAATGCCATTACTGAAGAAGAAAAAAGAAAAAAAGAAGAAGACAAGAAAAAGGCCGATGCAGCGATCGCTGAAAGTGCGGCCATTGCCGATAAGAAAAAACAGGACGACACCAGCTCTGCTCTGTTAGCTCAAATCAGTTCACTGAAAGGGAAACTGGATGAGATGACTCAAAAAGTAGATGACCTCAAAGCAAAAAAATCTACAGATGGCAGCACAGATAAAGATTCAAAAGAACTTTCTGAAAATGAAAAGGCCATCGCCGACTTAAAAAAGAAACTTACTGATCTCGAAGCGAATAAAAAAGCACGCGACATTGAAGATCAGAACGCTTTAATTGCTCAACGTGCAAAGGCAACGGCCGCTGAATCCGCTTCAAGAAATATTGCGAGCGTTTCTCCTGTCGTAACAAGAAATGAATCGGCACAAACAAACACAAGAGAACAGGATAACAAAGCTTCGAACAACTATTCTTCGGCGAATAATTACGTTGATCGTTCAAACGATACGACTGCTTCACGCGCGCCTGCCTCTGTTTCGGCCAGTGTTCCAAATGGAATTGTTTTAAGAGTCGCTGGATCTCAAGCAACTCCTGAATCTAATGTTGTTTATATGACTGCGAATGAATTACAAAAATATCCATTTCACTTAAGTGACACTGCTGGAAGTGCAGAGATCGAAACAATGCTGCAAAAGAGCAATGGTTCTTCGATCATCGTAGGTGAGAGCGAACAAATTATTCCGATCATCGAAAACGGGGCGATCGCTCTTGATGAGCAAGGAAAGATAAAATTCAAACGCGTGAAAATTTCTTTGGTAAAGAATGATAAAGAAAGAAAACAAAATATCGCACGCGAAATTTCTTCTCTTGGTGATTTGAGAAAAGATGAACAGAGTCAGCGCGATTTGACACGTTATAAAGACATGAAAAATGCTCTTAAACTTAATAAAGATTAAAAAATAGCAGGATCGCTTCCGAGTGGTCCCGCTGGAATTTTCCATTCAGCGTACTTATCATTTATTGTTCCCGGACATTTCACACGTAAAAGTTCTCCCCAATGAGAATTTTCTTTTATCATCAGATGGGCATACGATTCGCTCGCAGGCGAGGCGATCGTTAAATTACCGGTAAAAGCACTGAGCGTATTAGAAGCACCAACGAGAGACGCTTTGATATTGTGGAGAGTTTGTCTTTCCTGCAGTTCAGTCAGAGCGCGAATCACTGCGGCCGCGAGCAAATAGCCTACGCCGAAATCGAGGGACTGAACAGGAAGTGGTGTGGGACGATTTGTTTTTTTTGCCATCGCACCAGCGTGGGCAATGCCTGAACTCATTTGCACGAGACTGTCGAAGCCTCGACGATTTTTCCATGGGCCTTGAAAGCCGTAGGCATCAAGTGTTGCGAGAATGATATTCGGATTGAGTTGATAAATTTTTTGTTCATTAAACCCTAATTTCTCCAGGGCATCCGGGCGCAGTCCGTGAACAAAGACGTGAGCTTGTTTGATAAGCACTTCAAAATGTTTTTTTCCTTCAGGTGTAGTGAGGTCTAAAAACGCACGTTTTTTTCCCACGCTTGTTTCAGGAATGAGCGCTGGCACTTCTTCAAAGTTTGGTGGATCAATTCGTAAAACGCTTGCTCCGTGAGCACTCAAAAATTTTGTACAAGTAGGGCCTGCGATCACTCTTGTCATATCGAGAACGCGAACTTCTTTTAACGGAGCTTCGTCTTTTTCAATTTTCTCGAGGAAGATTTCACCTTTCTTGTGAAGAGAGAAATGAAGCATCGGTTCGTTGCCTGCGATTTTTCCGTGAGGATGTGAACCCCACACTTCGCGCTCGTACATGACAGCTGCACATCCACCAGCGGCCACAACTGCGGCCTCTAATTTTTCTCCATCAAGGGCACGCACTTTTTCTGCGAGTTCCTCTTTTGTATTACACACACCGAGCACTTGAAAAACAGCGTCGCGATGATAAGTGTAGTTCGTGTGCAATCGGATCCAGCCATTCTTTGTTTCATAGTCGCCGGCGAAAGGGTCCCAGACTGGAGGTATTTCCCATCCGAGAGGTTTAAAATCGCCTTTAAAAGCGATACTCGCGTGAAAGCTATCTACCGAAGCCTTTAGTTCTGATTTCTCTTTTAAACGTAATTCTTTGAACTCCAGAGCGGCCAGTGTGGCCACGCCAATGGTACTGGCAGCGAACGACGTCACATCGAAGACAGAAGGGAGAACGTGTTCAGGACCAACATACAAAAGTTTAGGTAAAAAATCCTTGTGACCTTTAAGTGTTTTCCAAAAAAAGGTAGTGAGTTTATCGCGGTTTTGTGAACTCATATTATAAAACTGTGTAGCGTGAGAAGAAGATTCCTTTCACAACAGGTTTACCGAGAGATTTATTGATTTCTGTTTTTAGACGATTTTCAAGCAGGATTTTTCCAGTGAGTGTATTGAGTTCGTCAGCACCCATCTTAGAAGCGATCGTAATGATTTTATCTTTTACAACTGCTTCGTATGTTTTGATGATTCCAGCATCTTCACTTTTAAAAAGAACAAGATGAACTTCGATCTCAGCGTAATGCATGCGCTGATTTCCATTTTGATCTTTTGGAACGAGACTCACAGTCATCTTGTCGAATTTGTAGAAAACGGGAAGAGCTTTAGGATCGTTTTCGCTGAAGAGGGCAAGCTTCTCTTTATTTTCATCAATAGGCGGGCGCTTATAGATTTTTTCTGTGTAATAGAATAAACCAATCACAGCGAGTGTGGTTAAGGTCATTACACCTAAGAGAATCATGTCGAGCATTTTTTTACCGGTCATGCATTTGATTTTAACATGAATGGGAAAAATAAAAAGGAAATTGGAAGTTGAGAAAAATTGTCGGTTGGCGGTTTGGAGAAAGAAACTGAAAACAGTTAACGGCCAACCGATGACGGTCAACCGTTAACTGATTTATTTAGAAACTAGAACGGAAGTTTTGTGTAAGGTAATCCAAGATCGTTGGCCACTTGTTCGTAAGCAAGAGTCCCTTTGTAAATGTTGATCCCTGGACGGAAAGTTTTATCTTTCTGAGCAGCTTCTTCAACACCCATGTTTGCAATCATACGAGCGTACTTAAGAGTTACGTTTGTAAGAGCAAATGTAGAAGTTCTTGCTACTGCACCTGGCATGTTCGCTACACAGTAGTGAACTACACCATCAACTACGAAAGTTGGATTTTCGTGAGTTGTTGGCTTACAAGTTTCGATACATCCACCTTGGTCAACAGCGATATCTACCACTACTGAACCTTTTTGCATTTTAGAGATCATATCTCTCGTTACAAGGTGAGGAGCTTTTGCACCTGGAATAAGAACAGCACCGATAACCAGATCTGATTCAAGAACAGCTTTTTCGATGTTGTCTGGGTTAGAGTAAAGAGTTGTGATGTGTGATCCGTAAAGAGCGTCTAGTTCAGCAAGACGTTTTGTTGAAATGTCGATTGCTGTAACAGAAGCACCCATTCCCATTGCCATTTGAATCGCGTTTGTACCTGCGATACCAGCTCCAAGAACAGTAACTTTTCCGCGTTTAACACCTGGTACACCACCAAGTAGAACACCTTTTCCACCTTTATCAAGTTGAAGGTAAGCAGCTCCGATTTGAACTGACATACGCCCAGCAACTTCTGACATAGGAACTAGAAGTGGAAGTGATCCATCTAGGTTTTGAATTGTTTCGTAAGCAACAGCTGTACATCCAGACTTCATTAGACCTTTTGTTTGCTCTGGATCTGGTGCAAGGTGAAGGTATGTGTATAGGATGTGGTGAGGCTTAAGCATTGCGATCTCTACTGCTTGAGGCTCTTTTACTTTAATGATCATTGTTGATTTTTCGAAAACTTCAGCAGCTGTATCAAGGATCTTTGCTCCTGCAGCTACGAATTCGCTGTCTGCGATACCGATTCCAAGACCAGCATTTTTTTGAACGTATACAGTGTGGCCATCAGCAACTAGAGCGCGAACTCCACCTGGAACCATACCAACACGGTTTTCGTTATTCTTAATTTCCTTAGGTACTCCGATAATCATTTGAGATCTCCTTTAAAGGTTAGGTCATAAAATTTAGTTTAAAAATGTTCCATGAGAATTCCACAAAAAGTGAAAAAGCGGAAGGGGGATGTGCAAATTTTAGCTACTAGTTGAGCTTTTTAGAAGGGATTTTTCGCTTGGCGAACATTACTTTTATCCAAATGAGGCCAAGAAGGAGAAAAGGAAGGAAATAGAGAGCAAATTCCAGGCGATTAGGGCCCGGAGGAGTCACTTCTACAGGGAGATTAGTCGAATTCTCTGTACCATCATTTTGTTTAAGAATGAACTCTACCTTCCAGACGAGTTCGCGATCAAAGGGTAAAACCGCCCTAAAATTTTGTCTTTCACCCTCGGTGCTGATTAATTGGGCATCGGTTTCCATTACATGGGCATTATCATTTTCGGGAGCACTTCTCAGATGAACACTTTTAATGAGCGGATTTTTGCCTTCAATAAAAATATCAAACGTTCCTTTGCCGGTATCCGGATCGGCCCAGATGGAAACTTTGCTCGTGCTGATTTTTTTATCAACTAAAATCGGATAGGCCGGACCTTCGTGCGCGAAGATTTGGTGTGATAAAAAAAAGTAACAGAAAAAAATTTTCATGGAGTGATTCCAATATAAGTCCCGCGCATTTCCATTGGCAGAGTGAGAATCCAAAGAGCGAGTACGAAGAGAACTGCATTCGTGGCGATCGCCGTGTATTGCAACCGCGTTTCATTATTTCTTTTGATCGCAAGAAGGGATGAACCTAAAAATCCTAAAAAGAGAATTCCCACTTCAATCGGTGTGACAACTCTGGCAGGAAGTCCCATGTATTTTATCGGAAGCGTGAGACCTGTAATGAGAGGAACAAATGTGAATGTACCTGTTAAAAAATGGAAGGCGTAGTGTGCGCACCAGATACTGACTCCCATTGGGAGTAAAGTCGGAATTTGTTTAAAACGTTTTTTGATCATCGTTCGTGAAACAACTTCTAATGGTGAAAGAACGATGAGCGGGAGAGGAATGAGGAAAAGAAAAAACGGAATAAGAGTGAGAACAAAAGAATCATTGATTCCTGTCCATGCTTGAATTTTTTCCCGAAGAACATAAGAGGGGCCGGTCATCATGAAAGCATTGAGCAGACCTGAGAAAACAAATGTAGTCATGAGAACAACGAAATCCAAACGTTCAGTGATAGCTCCAACACCAGAGCGATGCGTGTCTTCCCATAGTTCTTCCGAAGGAATTGTATGGGCAATTTCTACGTTGTGATAAGGACACGCGCTTACGCAGTCGAGACAAAAAGTACAATCGAGACTTCCGTGTTTTTTGGGAATGAGCAAATTCGTTTCGCATCCTCTGAAATCTTCTTCGGATGTCGTTCTTCCTTTTAAACAATCGTAAGTCGTACATGTTTCACACACGGATAAATTTTTTGCTTTAACAACTCGCGGGGAAAGGGTACTCGTTAAAAAATTAAACTGACCGATGGGACAGACGTATTTACAAAAACTCGCTTTTTTAAAAGTGAGATCGATTAAAATCGCCGATGCAAAATAACCGATGATTAGATAAGTTGTAAGCGCGGGACTCGACCACAATCCAAAATATTCATAAGAAAATAAAACGGCGACAAAAAGAAAAAGTCCCAGCCATTTATTCTGTAATTGTTTGGGCCACAATAATTTCGGCGCGACTAAAACGCGCAAAAGATTGCGGGTAAAAACAAAAGGACAACTCATGCAAAAAGCATTTCCCCAAAAGAGCAGAGCGAGAACGAGAAGAGCGCGATAGTGGACCCAAACAAATTGGGCCGTGAGATTTTTGGGAGCAAATTGATTTCCCCAAAGACCTTCAGCAATTAAAAAAAAAGAAAGAGTGAGAAAAAGGAGCTGGAGCAAAAGTTTAACTGTGATGAGTTTTTTGACTTTGCTCATTCGTATTATTTACCTGATGTCGAAAAAGGAAATTCCTTTTTGATGATCGTTCCATCGGCCTTCGTGACAGTAACGAAGATGACCCAGTCGCCTAACATTGAGAGAGTGACATTGGTTTTATAAAAACCGTTTTGATCGTGAACCGCCGCTGTTTTTATCGGAGTCATTCCTGCGTGATTCATTGTGACTTCCAGTTCAACTTTGGCATCCGTGATAGGTTGGTTTTGTCTGTCTTTCAAATGAAAAGTAAACATCACCGGATGAGTGATATCTGTAACTACCGCAGGAGTCATTCGAAAGTTCATAATAATAAAATGAGCTGCGAAGTTTTGTTTTGGTTCGTATTGTTTTTTATAGATGGCAAATGCGAAACCGATAACAGCGATAATGAGATAGATATAAAATTTTCTTTTAGTGTTTTGCATTTTCTTATAATTTTTTAGTTTGGGTAATGGCACAAGGGCAAGCGTGTTGTGCGAGTTCTTCATCAGTCGGGAAGAGATGATAATACATTCCAATCACCATAGGAATGAAAACGATCGAGTTGTAAAAAAGATGTAATTCCACTCGAGGATAAAAGAGTTGGAGAATACTTGTCGGCACAGGTGAACCAAAAAGATTGTGATGAAAAAGGGCCTGACCTTGCAAAAGCAAATGTTCAATGTGATGCCAGAATTGAATTGCGAGAGAAATATTCCACCACGTTCTTGAACGTCCCTTGAAACCTGAACGAAGAAGCCATAATCCAATCAACATGAAAAGCGCATAAGCGTAGTGAAGAGTTTCACTGCTGATCAACCACGGAAACCAGTAACCTAAAATTCCGCGCGATTCAGGACGAGGCATTTTTAAAACCCATATTTGAAAAGCTTGAACGAGATGTTCTCCCCAGTGAGCGAGAACGATGACCATATAAAGTCTGAGAGCGAATTCGTGTTTATACGTATTCACTTTTGTCACAAATTGCTGGTAACCAGAAGGTGAAACTTCACACACAGTTTCTGTTGCCATCTTTTTTTCCTTTTCAATTGTCATGAGTATGTAATCTTTAACTGATCATATAAAGGAAAAACCTTTTTGCCAAACTGGGCATGAGCGAGCTGTTCCAATTGGATATGAGAAAGATCGTGTCCGATATGAATCAGACCACAGCGCTCAGGATTGATCTCTTTTATGTACTGAAAAGATTTATCGACTGTGAGGTGAGTAGTGTGTTCACCTCTTTTTAAACAGTCGAGAATAAGAAGATCTAATTTTTTTTGTTTGAGAATTTCCAGAATATGTTTGGGAAGTTCCATACAGTCGACAATATAGGCCATTCTATTGTGAATAAATCCCATCGTCGTTCCGTGTCCGTGCGGATAATTGAAAAAGAAAAATTCTTCTCCATCGATGATAAACTTTTTTTCCAGCTCAACTTCTTCGAGCGTAAGGCGAGGAATACCTCCGCCAATAATGGGATTTTTGACGAGATCGCGTTTTTTAAAAATATAAGGAAAGCGATCTTCCGCATTTTTTTTTGTGACAGCGTTTGTATAAACAGGAATGTCTTTTACCGGAGGACCAAAACTTAACGGACGCAAATCATCAATGCCATGAAGGTGATCAGCATGATCATGAGTGAGAATGACAAAATCAATCGCGGAGATTTTACTTTCTAAAAGCTGACTACGAAGGTCCGGTGTTGTGTCGACGAGAATCTTTTTTCCTCTCGCAGTTTCTATATAAATACTTGTGCGAAATCTTTTGTCTCGATGGTCCAGGGAAGTACACACAGAACAGTTACAACCGATCATTGGAATTCCAGTTGAAGTTCCTGTTCCGAGAGCTATCATTGTGTTTAGCTTGTAAGAATTCATGTTATAATTCTAACCTGATAATGATTCATAATTAAGAGGAAAGAGAAAATGTCACAAAAAAATTTTGGCAAAAGACTCATCTCGTTGGCACTGGCCTCCGTCATGCTTGCAGGATGTTCTAGTTTAAGTCAGACAAAAAAACCGGCTCCTATCGCTCTCAATGTAAAAAAAGTAGTACTGGATAACGGTCTGACAATTTTAATTGCACCAAATCCTAAGCTTCCTATTGCTGCTTACTATACATTGTTTGATGTCGGTGGCCGTTACGAAGTCAAAGGGACAACTGGAGCGACACACTTTCTTGAACACATGATGTTCAAGGGAGCAAAAAAATACGGACCGGGAGAATTCGATACTCTTATTGAGAGAAACGGTGGAGCAACAAACGCTTATACAACTAACGACGCGACTGTTTACTACGAAACAATTCCTTCCTCGTTCGTAGAAAAAATGACAGACCTCGAAGCGGATCGTCTTCAACATTTACTTTTAGAACCAGTTGGATTCGAAAGTGAACGTCAGGTTATTTTTGAAGAAAGAAAAATGCGCTATGAAAATAGCCCGGATGGATTTCTTTATCTGATGATGATGAAAAAAGTTTTCGAAGGAACTCCATACGGACAATCGGTTATTGGAGACGTTGATGATTTAACGGCGCTCTCTCGCGATCAGGTTATGGAATTTTTCAAAACGTATTACACTCCTGACAACGCAATTGTTGCAATTGCAGGTGATGTTGACCCGGATAAATTAATTCCGGTTTTAAAAGAAGCGTACGGCGTGATTCCACGTTCAAAAGGATTGATGGAATTAAAAGCAAAACGCGATGATCCAAAAAATTACGAGTGGAAAGCTGAATTCGGAAAAGAATACAGCTACTATGCAACGAACCCAATTCCAAAATTTACTCTCGCCTTTAAGGGAGAAAAAGCGGGAACAAGACGCGCTTTCGTTCTCGATGTTCTCGCGTTTATGTTGGGTAACGGAGGAAGTTCATATCTTTCACAAAAATACGTGAGAAATGCAGCACCACTTCTAAGCGATATCTCTCTTTCAAGTTACAACCTTCGTCACTCAGGTGTTTTTTATTTTCAAGGAGAGCTGATGGAAGGAGTGACGATCGATAAATTCAAAACGCAATTCATGAGCGATTTGAAAAATTTCTGTACTGAAGGATTGGATGCAAGAACGCTTCAGAAAACAAAAAACCAGATCATGTCTCAGGCCTACACGCAAATGAAGTCTAATGCAGGAATGGCATCGACTATCATGATGAACGAAAAACTTTACGGCGATTACGCTTACGGCACTAAGGAAATGGAAATTTATAATTCAGTAAAAGAGAGCGAAGTTAAAAAAGAATGTAATGATATTCTAGAACATTCTTCTCCGATCTTTATTTCAATCTGGGATAAGTATCCAAAAAATCCAACTGCTTTTACGGAGCTGAAATAATGAAAACTAAATTAATCCTAGCGCTTTCAATATTTATTTCTTTTAAATCTTTTGGAACTACCAGCAAAATTGAAGACAGCATTAAACGTTTAAACTGGAACGGAATTGATGTCGTCTATATCGAAGACAATCGTTTTCCTACTTACGATATTCTTCTTTATTTCGCTGACGGTGCACTCAGTGATGAAAAGGGAAGAATGGGTCTTACTCAACACGCTTTTTCACTCTTAGATTCGGGAACAACGAAACTTTCACAAAAAGATATTCTCGACGAATTCGAATTTACAGGAACGGAATTTAATTCAGACATCACTCACGAGTACACAACTGTTTCAATGGCAGGACTTTCAAAAGACCTGAACACATCAATGGGTCAGGCCTGTACGCTTTTACGTGAAGCGAGTTATCCAGCAGACACTGTAAAACAAGAATTGGATAAAGAACGTTCTGAATTGCAAAGTTTAGTGGCGAATCCGCAAGCGCTTTCAGATCGTATCTTTAGAGAAGTATCTCTCTCAAATACTCCATACGCTTACCCTGTATCGGGAAAACTTCGCGACCTCGATACTTTTACGCCGGCAGGCCTTCGTGCGAGAATGGATTACTTTCTCAATAAAGTGAAGAAGAGAATCTATATAACGGGACCAAAAAGTGTTCTGAGTGTTGAAAAAGTCATTGCAGAGAAGTGTCAGTTTAAAGGAACTCCTAACGATTTCGTTCGTTCGATTACTTACAAGAAACAAAAAAATTCTAAACCACAAATCGTTTTTGTTCCTGTTCCGGATGCAAACCAGGTTCAGGTGAAGATCGGACGTTTTTTAAACTACGATGAAATCGGCGATAGAAATTTAGATACTCTTGCCAGTGAATTTTTAGGTGGAGGATTTACGTCTCGTCTGATGAGAGAAGTACGCGTGAAACGCGGTCTCACTTACTCAATCGGTTCTTATATCTCTTCTCAAAAACAATACGGAAGATCGGGAATCGGCACTTTCACAAAAAACCAGACAGTCGATCGCCTTGTTGAAGTTATCAACGACTCCATCAACAAAATTCAAAAAGACGGAATCAGTGATGAAGATTTGGAAAGATCGAGAGGAAGTATTGTAGGAGCGCATCCGTTTAAGTTCGAAAACAACCGCGCGTTCTTGTCGCAACTTCTTTACCTGGATCATATCGAACGTCCATACGCTGAGCTTTTTAACTTCAATCAAGCTGTTTTAAAGTACACAGCGAAAGATGTTGCTAAGAAGATCGATGATGTTTACGGAATGAGATATCAGACGATTTTTATCTTGGGAGATAAATCGATTGAAGCTCAGTTGAAGAAACTCGATTCTAAATTAGGAAAACTTCGCGTAGTAGATTTTAAAGGATTTATTTAAGTTTAATAGGTGCCACTAGACTTTTGGTTTCGCAGTTGCTCTACCACAAGTCTAGTGGCACCTTTTCGACTAACTGTTAGTCGAGATCCAACAAAACCCTGCGGCATGATTTATGCGATTATAAATGATATCTTTTCAGCATGTCGAATAAATCTGAGATCAACTTCCAAGTCTTGTTTGAGAACCTACCTGGACTCTTCCTCATTTTAGATCCGCAATTTAATATGGTTGCCGCTAACAATGGACGGTTACAGGGGACCATGACGAGCAGAGACACCATTGGCCGTCCCCTTTTTGAGGTTTTTCCTGATAATCCAGATGAGGTGAATGCCACTGGTACATCTAATTTACGAGCTTCTTTAAATCGTGTTCTGGTTACCAAAAAGGCCGATTCAATGGCCGTGCAAAAATATGATATTCGCAACCCCGATGGCAGTTTTGAAGAAAAATACTGGAGCCCGGTGAATACGCCAATTTTGAATGATAAGGGTGAAGTGATCTACATCATTCATCAGGTTGAAGACGTCACCGAATTTGTGCGCTTGAAACAACAATCTTTGGCCCACGAAGAGTTAAAGACTAAGGCCGGCCAAATGGAAGCCGAAATCATGCGTCGAGCGCAGGAAATTCAAGAGACCAATAAACAACTTCGGGCCTTGAACGAAGAACTTCGTGTCGCAAAAGAAGCCGCTCTTAGCAGCTCTCGCTTAAAATCAGAATTTTTAGCAAATATGAGTCACGAAATCCGCACGCCTATGAATGGGGTCCTAGGTTTAGCAGGTCTCATGCTCGAGACAAAGTTGGATTCAGAACAAATGCGCTATACGACCGGTATTCGCAAGTCGGCCGAAAGTTTACTGACAATCATCAACGACATTTTAGATTTTTCTAAAATTGAAGCTGGTAAATTGCTTTTTGAGCAAATAGATTTTCAGTTTCCAATCTTAATCCAGGATATTCGAGAAGCCTTTACGATCATGACTGAAGAAAAAGTATTATCTTTCGTCACCGAAATCGATCCAAAAATTTCAAATGTTTTAAATGGTGACCCTGGCCGACTTCAACAGGTTTTAAGAAATCTGATTTCCAACGCCATCAAATTTACTGAAAAAGGAACAATCACTTTACGCGCAAAACTTTTAAGTGAATCGGATGGTAAATCAAAAATTCGCTTCGAAATTCAAGATACGGGAATTGGTATCAGTCAGGAAGGGCAAACAAAACTTTTCGAAAAATTTTCTCAAGCTGATCAAACTGTCACAAGACGCTATGGCGGAACCGGATTGGGTCTTTCAATCTGCAAAAATCTCATTCACGTCATGGATGGTGAAATCGGTCTGTATAGCGAAGTAAACAAAGGCACTACGTTTTGGTTTACAGCTGAATTTAAAATTGGCGATACAAAATCAGTTAAAATAGATCAAACTCACAATGACTTGCCACAAGCTAAGCTACAAGGGCGAGTTCTTATTGCTGAGGACAATGCGATCAATCAATTAATCGCTCTAAAACTGCTCGAAAAAGTTGGCTGCCATGCTGATGCTGTCGGCAATGGACTTGAAGCTATCAATGCTTTTAAAAGCTTTCCTTATGATTTAATTTTAATGGATTGTCAGATGCCCGAATTGGATGGATTTGAAGCCACAAAGGCCATTCGCGAAATTGAAAGACAACAGAATAAAACACCAATTCCAATTATCGCTTTAACGGCAAGTGCGATGAGTGCAGATAAAGAAAAGTGTTTGCAAATAGGAATGACTGATTACCTAACGAAGCCTGTTGATTTTCAACGAGTCTGGAGCACTTTAGAGAAGTGGCTTCCAAAGAAGTCCGAAAAAAATTCGCCTAAAATGTAGCGGGAAAAGATTATTCTTCCGTATGTCCGTTCATATTAATCATAGCGCCCGGTAAAATCTCCAACGACTTTGAAAGAATCTTTCCATCAAAAACCGCAGTCGGATAGATTGTGACTTTGCCTTGTGATTTAATTTCGCCGCTAAATTCGCCGTAGATATCGAGGTCGTAACATTGAAGTGTACCTTCAGTCACAGAACCGATTTCTAAAACCATTTTAGAAGCATTTGTAACAATGATGTCGCCGTGAAGTTTTCCTTGCAAGTGAGTGGGGCCGCTAAAGCTGAATGTACCAGCGAGGCTTGTTGCTTTACCGATATAAGTGAATTCTTGGTTTTGAATCATATTGGTTCTCGCGAATTAAATTTTAACTGGCAACGTGACACTTTGATAGTGAAGGAGATCACCGTTCTTAGCAAAAATAAAAACTGTAAAAATATAGTTTCCAGATTTTCTAGGTTTTAAGAAGCTTGCATCTACAGGACGAAAACGTTGAGTAGAGAAAGGCTCGCCCGCTGAATAATTGATTTGTGTTGAAGTCGTGTTGAGCGCTTGAAGCGGATAAACTTCAATCATGAGTTCGTTTTTCATCAAGACAAGAATGTGTCCTGAAACTTTTCCTTCGCCACTTGCGGCCGGAATAATATTGAACTGCAAGTTTGTCGTGTCTCTATTACTGACTGTTTTAAAGCCGGAAAGAGTGATTGTCGCAGGTCTTGTTCTGTCTCGCTGTCCTTGAATCGGATGAAAGAAAGAGAGGGTAGAAAGACCGATTGAACTAACCGTTCCGCTTGGTGGAATGGCCGGACAAACAGGGGCTGCCGGACATTTTTCCGAAGATGTTGTCGTCGTATTTGCTGCCGAAGTCGGTGTTGCTGACATCGTTTTTAATTGTTCTTGGGCCGTTGCGAGTTCTTTTGCCAACGCTTCTTTTTCTTCAGTCAACTTTTGAGCTGCATTTTGAAGAGCGTTTGTTTTAGCGATTGATTCTCTTGCGATTGAGTCCTGGCGATAAGTATCGATGAGGCGAAATGGACTTGTGTGAACCAGACCAATCACTCCCAAAACTAAGGCGATGAGAGTGATTGTCGGTAAACCAATAACGAAAAAAAGAATTTTCGATTTTTTTAGTTCGAAATATTTAGGTGAATCATTTCTTTTGTTGTAAATGATCGAGATAAACTCGCCATTACTCTTTTTAGCCGATGATTCTTTGTCCGTTTCATTTGGCACTAGTTACTGCCTTTTTTTGCATCCGCAGTGTCTTTTACAACAACGTCTTTGAAAAATCTCATTGAAGGTTCGAAAGCGATTTTATCGTTTCCTTCAGCCCCTTTTGTGAAAATTTCACTTACGATTTTCCAGTTGTATGAATCATCTTGTTTTAAATAAAGAAGTTTTTTACCGGCGTCGTTTATCGTTTTTGACTGATATTTTTGAGTGAATGTCACAACAGCATATCCCTTCGATTGAAGGATAGACATGTTTTCTAAATCAATTTTTGGATTCCCTGGATTTGAGAAAACAGCTTTTTTATAAGCTTTATATTTTGGGAAATTTCCTTTGCTGTCTTTGAACTCAGCTACATGATAGTGACTCATGTATTTTTCGATGTCCTTATTTCTCCAGGCCGTTAACCAGTCTTCAATATTTTTCTTGATTTCATTTTTCTGTGCTTCGTGAGTTTTTTCATTCAAGTAAACTAAGTCTTGCACGATGATGATCGGAGTTTTGTAGAGCTCAAGATATTTTGAAACGTCGAGAAGATCGTTGTTAGCTGTTACAACACACCCTTTTGAATCGAGACCTTTGTCGAGTCTTGCTTCATCGTTTGTAGAGTGCAACCAGATTCCTGATCCTGTTTTTCCCATGTGAACGTCAACTGGATTTGGATAATCAGTAACAAAAGCTCCGGCACCGTAGATTACGCCTTGAGCACCACTTTTTTGGATCAATTGTTTATTTGTGAGGAAGTCGACAAAGTTATAAATTCCTTCCGGAGTTCTCAGATCTCCTTCGATTCCTTTATCGCCAGTCTTTTTTCCTGTGACCACTTGATATGTTTTTACTAATTCTGGATGTCCATCAACATTTTTGTAGAGGTGAAGAGTGTGAGTTGACTTCTCCGCAATTAAAACGTGGTGTGAATAAAAATTATCCAGTGAGAGTAGTGGCGCTGGAAATAATTTTGGTGCAGCTTCTTCTGCCATCAGTGGTGAAGAGAGGGTCCCAAAAGCTCCAAGTAGAGCGAGGGTTGAAACTTTTGCAATTAGTTTACGACCGAAATTCTTTTTCATCGTTTGTTAACCTTTTAAAATGATCAAGTAATATGTTTGTTACATATCCTATTTTAATCTAAATTTTCTTAGGAGATCAACCGAAAAGAAATTCCTTTCCCTAGGGGATGAAAGGCTTTCCTCTCGTTTCACAAATCCATAACACTGCTAAAATGAATGAATATGCAATTAGTATTCTTTGTTCGGGATAACACTTTACTTGACTCGATTTTTTCTCTCGCCCAAGGAAAATTGGGAGAGAAGGTTGTTGTTTGGCATGGTCAAAATCTGTCAGATATAGTTGGCACTTTTCCAGGAATTCTTTTCTTTCACTATGACGATCCAGAATTTAATTTTTCCGAGTTCAAAGCGGCCGTTCTCGAGGCTGACCTTAAGGAAAATGGCACTCTCATCGTCCTCATGTCCCAGGAATTATCGGTAAAAGAGTTCAAAAAGCTTCAAATAGAAAATAAATTTATTGATGGTTTCCTCAGAATGCCGATAAAGCTCAAGGATATCGAGACTTTTGTCGAAGATTATAAGCTAGTATTAAACGAGGTAGGGGAAGGCATGGAAGGAGCTAAAAAGAAAAATTTAGAAGATCCAGTTAATGCTAAGATTCAGCAAAGGTTTGATCTCGTTTTCTCTGATCCTGCATCGAAAAAATCTGCTAATGAAAAACAATCGACCGTCTTTAACGACGGGGAAGATATTCAGTTTGATGATGTCAATCTACATGGGGATACCTCTATGAGTGAGAGTGCCAAAAAAAATCCGGGACAAGATGCACCTGTTGTTCTCGACTTTGATATGAGTGGAGAATTGGAATTTGATGGAGCGGAAGCGCTTGCTGCCCATACACCTCCTCCAAATCCTCCGAGTGCACCATCGGCAACAAAACTTTCAGTCGTGCCTGATGATGACAGTGGATTGGAATTTAATTTAGATTTTGGTGATGACTCCTCTGAGATTCCCGCGCCTCCAGTTGAGGCTGCACATACGACTCCAGTTCACGATGCCAATAAAACGACAAGCGGTGCGGACTTTGAATTCGATTTCGCAGAAGAATCGGAAGATGCACCGGTTGAGATGCTTGGAAAATCTGAGCAACCAGCTCCGGCCGTAGTTGAAGAAGGTGACGACGATTTAAATGCGTTGTTTGAAGCGGATTTAGAAACGGCCAATGCTCATGTTCAGGAAATGCCGGAAGACGGAACTCAAAAAACAATTCTCTTCGATCCAAGTCAGATTTCAGACTTCGGTGAAAAAGAAAGTTTTTCAGTGCCTGAAAAAACGGGTTCGCATTCATCAAGTGATCTCATGACAACAGATGAAGCGCGCGCGAATATCGAATCGACGATTAAAGATATCATTCGTCCAAAAGCGATGGAGAGTACGCAGGAAATTGACATCACTGCCATGGGCGATGATGAACTCGATTTCAGTGCTCCTGTTGCAAAACCATCGAAAACGCTGTCTCAAGATTCAGCGACAGGTGAATTCGATTTAAGCAGTATGGAGTTCGCAGATAAAGATCCTGAACCGGTGAAGGCCCCAGTGGCAACACCGGTAAAAGAAACATATGTGTCTGCACCTGAGCCGACACAATCTTATTCAGAGCGCGCGCATACGAGTTTCGTGAGCGATGAAGATTCAAACCGTCTGCACGCTACGATCAGACAATTGCGTGAAGAGCGCGAAGAACTTTTAACTCAAATTAAAACTTTTAAAGGTGATGCCCGCGAATTAGAGCAGGATAATCTCACTCTAAAAGCAGCTTTAGATGAATCAAAAATCGAAATTTCTATTCTCAGAAAACGTCATATGGTCGAGATGGAAGATTTTAAATATCGCCTTTCTCTCAATGAAGAAAAGAAAGCTTTGGCGGAAGAACGCGCTCGCGCAGCTGAGAGCAAACGTGAGAAACTTGAACAGCGGGTCCGCATTGATTTTAATCAGGTAAAACAAAGAGAAAAAGAATTAGAGACTAAGTTAGAGATGCTCACTATAGATGTGGACTCTCAGGTGCAGAGCCGCGATCAAAAAATTCTGGAACTGCGTAGAAAGATCGATGCGCTGGAATTTAATATGGAAAATGTATCGATAAAAGAGCAAAAATCTCAGGATGATAAGAGAAAGCTCGAAGACAAGTTAAATAAAATAATGAAAACACTCCGTCATTCTATTAAAAATCTGGAAGACGATATTGACCAAGCTACAGATGACAGTCAAGATGATAAAGAGAGTGCTGACCCGAGATCAAAAGCGTAATATATGAATCAGTTGACTAAATTCCTTAGTGATTTTCCTTTTTTTCAAAATGAAAGAAATCTTTTTGTTCACCTCGAAGATTTTTTAGCGAGAGAATATCTCATTCGTCCGCTTCTGGTTTTTTCTATTCAGGATCATTTTCCCGTCATTCATTTTGAAAAATGTCGTACTGTTCTCGGGAAAAACGATCGTCTGCAACTTTATAGTGCAAAACTTTTAGATGAGCTCATCATTCAAAGAAGTGAATTAAAAAATATTCCATGCCTTACTGTGAAAGTAGAGAACTGCTACTACTATTATTTAAATCTCGGAGTAAAACGCAATCAATTTTTCTTCACGGTTTTTTCAGCGCCAAATGAAATTGAAACAGAAGCTCTTATTCTTCTTTCTCAATTCATCACGAGCCATTTGAAAGTCATTGAACGCTTCGACGAACTTTATAAAAGCCAGGAACTCATTCACATTGATGATGTCACAGGACTTTATAACCAAAGAAAGTTGTATAAAGATTTGAAGTCTCTCGTTGAAAAATTTCAGCATGAAAAAGATCCATTTTGCGTTCTCTTTATCGATATTGACCATTTTAAAAAGGTCAATGATAACTTCGGGCATCTCGTTGGGACAAAACTTTTAGAAAACGTGGCGAAAGATGTGAAGTGTCTTCTGCGCGATAGCGATATCAGTTATCGTTACGGGGGAGATGAGTTCGTGGTGATTCTCGTTAACTCAGATGGACAGTCGGGCAAAATCGTTGGCGAAAGAATTCTGAATAAAATTAAATCGAATGAATACGTTTTCGAAGTGCGCGAAGAAAAGAAATCACTCAAGCTCAGCGTTTCTATCGGTGTGGCCGAATTTCCGACAGACGCAAAAAACGCTGAGGAAGTTCTCGCAATCGCCGATCGTATGATGTACGAGGCAAAAGAATCGGGACGTGGTCTCGTGTTTAACACTCAAGACGTTTTTAAATCGAGTTTGAAAAAAGTTGTTGATAAATAGGTAAGTGAGTTCGAATGATCATTCTAGTTATTAGTGATCTTCATTTAGGCAAAGGAAAATTTCTAAGAAACGGCCAGCTCAATTTACTGGAAGATTTTTTGGAAGATGAAATCTTTTATGACTTCTGTGACTACTATTCAAAAGGCGATTACGAAAAAGAAGAAGTCCATCTTGTTTTAAACGGCGATATTTTAAACCTCATTCAAATTGACCGCGATGGAGTTTACAGCAGTATCATTGATGATGATATAACTGTTCACGCCATTGATGCCATCGTTAAAGGACATCCTAAATTTTTTGAGGGACTCAGAAAATTTCTTCGCGCTCCCAATAAACATATGACTTATGTGATCGGTAATCACGATGCCGGAATGGCCTTTAAAGAGGCGCAGACTGCTCTTCGCAAATATATCGGTGAAGAACTGGAATTTTGTTTTTCCATGAATCTCAATGGCGTGCATATTGAACACGGTCATCGTTTCGAAGTAGTGAACACTGTTCCGAGCGACAAATACTTTATGGAAGGTCCGAACGGAAAAATGATTTTGAATCTTCCTTGGGGATCATTGTTCTGTATCAACTTGCTTCCCATTCTAAGAAAAGATCGCCCGAATATTGATAAAGTGAGACCGCTTTCTTCTTATGTGAAGTGGTGTTTTCTCTACGATTTTAAATTTTTCTGGAAGATGAGCAGCCTCGTCTTAAAATATCTGATTCAAAGTAACTTCGATGAATTCATCAAACAAAATAGAAATATCAAAACGACAGCGACGATTTTAAAACAGATCACGATTTATCCGTTGTACGGAAGAAAAGCGAAATCGATTTTGCGTCGTTATCCGGAAATTCACACGGTCATCATGGGACACACTCACGTTCAGGAATGGCTGCGTTTCCCGGAGAATAAGTATTATTTCAACACGGGAACATGGAACCATATTCCGCAACTTGATGCCGGCCAGATGGAAACGAGCACGAAGTTTACTTACGTGCAGGTGAAAGTAGATAAAGAAAAAAATCAGCTGCTCACTGGCTCGATCAATCTGTGGCAAGGAACGTGGAAACCTTATAAAGAAGAAGTTTCCGCAGTGTAATTTTCCCTCGAAAAAGCAAAAAAAAAGCGCACCCGAGAGTGCGCTTCAATTATTTATTTTTTAAGTTGAAACTATTTAGCAGCAGCTTTTTTCTTAGTCGCTCTCGGTTTAGCAGGAGCTTTCTTCGTTGCTTTTTTCTTCGCTACTTTTTTTGTCGTTTTCTTTTTGATGACAGTTTCAACTTTTTTCTGAATTTTATTCAATTCTTTTTTCTGATCGTTCATGAATTTTTTTGCTTTCTTCACTTCATCAGAAACAGTTTTCTCGATTTTTTTCTCAAGAACTTTTTTCTCAGCGTGAAATTTATCAACAAGTCCTTGAACAACGTGTTTCTTTCTTAGTTTTTCGATTTCTGCTTTTAGTTCTTGAAATGATTTCAGCAATTGTTTTTTATCCACGACCGTTTTCTCCTGAATAGGGTTTTAAAGCGTTTTTTTACTGATCGGTACACGATGGCCAAAGCCAAAGCTTTTTGCCTTCACTTTTATTATAGGACAAAACTGACGGCGTTTGTACTCTGATCTCGTGATTAATTGAAAAACTTTTGAAACCTGGCCTTGATCATGTCCTTTCTTGATAAGGTCTTGGGCCGAGAAGCGCATTGAAAGGAGACCTTCGAGAATCGGATCGAGGCGGTCATAACTTGGCAGTGATTGCGCATCTTCTTGGTTTTCTCTTAACTCCGCACTTGGCGGACGAGTGATGATTTCTTCGGGGATAATATTGTTGTAATGGCGGTTGATAAAGTTGGCGAGTTCGAAAACTTCGCTTTTGTACAAATCTCCCAGAACTGATAAGGCCCCCACGCTGTCACCGTAGATCGTCGAGTAACCAACGGCGATCTCTGATTTGTTCGACGTATTTAAAACCACAGATCCGGCCTCATTTGAACGGGCGTAGATCAAAGCTCCACGCAGACGGCTTTGGATATTTTCATCGGCAAGGCCTTTCATTTCAGATTGAAAACTGTCGCGGTAGACATTTCTGATCGTCGAATGGATGAACTTAATCGGCATAGTGGTAAGTTTTACTCCGATATTGCGGCAGAGGTCATAAGAAAGATCATAAGAAAGTGAACTCGAAAAAAATCCCGGCATAAATACCGCTTCGATTTCCATTGGAAAAATCTTTCTGTCTTTTATAATTTTTAGAATCGCCAGCACGAGAGATGAATCCATCCCACCTGAAAGTGCGATCGTAAATTTTTTGATTCCATTCTTTTGCGAATAATCACTGATTCCTAAAATGAGGGCCTCTAAAACTTCAGCGCACTCTTCATCTTTCAACGAAAGAAGAGTGCGGGTATCGCTGCTTAAACGAGTCGAGAAAATCGTTCCCCAACTGCTCGCCGATGTCGAAAGACTACCGGATTCTTTTCCTTCGAAAACGGGAAGTTTTAATTGAACAACATCGCTTTTAAAGCCGCGTCCTAATGTCACGATGTCAGCACCGTTTACAACGAAACTTCTTCCGTCGAAAATAATTTCATCTTCAGCGGCCACGCGATTGATGTAAGCAAAAGGAGCTCCGATGTATTTTGAAATTTCAATTGCACGAGTGACTCGTTGATCGAGTTTTCCCAAGTGGTATGGACTCGCGCTGATGTTCACAACGAGATCACATTTTTGATTTTTCTGTTCTAGATGATCTTTCAATTGTTCAACAGGATCGATTTCGTGCAGATGCGAGAACCACATATCTTCGCAAATCAAGAGACCGATATTTTTTCCTTCAAATTCAAAAACAGCAGGAGAGTGTCCCGACGTAAAATATTTTTTCTCTTCGTAGAGATCGTAATTCGGCAACAATTGTTTTGTATAAACGATTCGCAATTTCTTCCCCGGTTCGAGAAGATACATGACATTCTCAATTTGCGAAGGAAGTCCGAATTGATCGAATTGATAAGCGAGACCGCCCATGAGAAGGGCCAGTGGTTTATTCGCTTTGAATTGGTTCACAGACCAGAGAGAAATATCGGCGAGAAAGGCCTGATAATCGTCAATAAAGGTTTTTTGTAGAACTAAATCCTGTAGCGGATATCCAGTGAGAAAAAGCTCTGGAAAAATGTGGAGCCCATGTTGATTCCCATTGGAGAAATTCGTTGTGAGATATTTAAAAACGGACTCAAAATCGCCAATTTCATGGTGAGTTTGATGAAGATTTAATTGCATGAACGCTTCCATTGAACTAAATTTAAAATCAAGATTTACACCTCTTAAATTTACCAACTTAAGGCCATGAAGGGAACCCCTCAGTGTTAGGAATTTTACTTGTTATATTAGCTGGATTGTTATGGGCGATTGATACGCTTATTCGTTATCCACTTTTGGCAAGCGTTAGTGCCGAACGAATTGTGTTCACAGAGCACTTATTTCTTACTTTGATTTTCATTCCGTTCTTATTTAAAGATTTTCGCTCGTTTTGGAATCTTAAAATTTCTTCTTTCTTTTATTTTATCATCATTGGTGTTTTTGGCTCGGCCATTGGAACACTGGCCTTTACGAAGGCCTTTGGATTGATCAATCCTTCGCTCGTTATTTTGTTACAAAAACTGCAGCCGCTTGTTTCATTTTCTTTTGCCAGTTTTTTTCTGGGAGAGAAAATCAAGAAACCGTTTCTTATCTGGGCGGGGGTGGCCCTCTTTGGAGGACTTCTCATTTCTTCGCCTGACATTTTACCTGGGCTTGCGCAATTTAATTTTAAAATGGGCCTTTTGTCGCAAACGGCGATGAAGGGATACCTTTTAACTATGGTTGCTGTAGTGAGTTGGGGAGCTTCGACGGTTTTTGGGAAAAAATTGAGCGCGAATGGATTAACTGAAACGCAAATTATGGGCGGACGCTTTGTTTTTGGTTTCATTTTTCTCGCTTTTTACAGTTATGCTAACCGCGGCATCATGCATTTTGATTGGCAGATGATGGTTTGGGGAAAGATTCTTTTGATGGTATTATTGTCGGGACTCCTGGGGATGTACCTGTACTATAAAGGCCTCAAGACAATTTCTGCTCATGTGTGCGCGATTGCAGAAATGTTTTTTCCTCTGAGTGCTGTCGCAATCAACTGGATTTTCTTAGGACAGAAGTTGACTCCAGTGCAATTAGTGGGTGCGGGATTATTAACGTTAGGATCAGCTGTTATTCAGCTTAAGCATTATTAGAAATTTGATAGGAGAATTTATGAGCAAGATCGTATTGCCTGAATCAATGGAAGGAAAAACAATCGTCGTAGCAGGAGCTGCCGGATTTGTTCCTTCGACATTGTGTGAGTTTTATCTCAACTTAGGGGCACACGTCATCGGGATCGACAACTTCATCACAGGTTCTCGTTCAAACATCGATCTTCTTTCAACGTACAAAAATTTCGAATTTCATCAACACAATATCTACGAAAAACTTCCAAGTTTTAAAGATCAAAAAATTGATTATATTTTCTCGATGGCAAGCCCAGCTTCTCCAATCGACTTCGCGATTATCCCAGTGGAAATCATGCGCGTGAATTCAGAAGGAACATTAAAACTTCTTGAACTCGCAAAAGAAAAAAACGCACGTTTCTTAGAAGCATCGACATCTGAAGTTTACGGTGATCCGGAAATTCACCCGCAAAGAGAAGACTATGTTGGGCACGTAAACCCAATCGGACCTCGTTCTTGTTACGACGAATCGAAACGTTTTGCTGAAGCTCTAACGATGAGTTATCACCACAAATACAATGTCGACACTCGCATCGTGCGTATCTTCAATACATACGGACCGCGTATGAGACCAAACGATGGACGAGTTATTCCAAACTTCATCACGCAAGCACTAAAGGGAGAAGACCTGACTGTTTACGGAGATGGAACACAAACGCGTTCATACTGTTATTCAACTGATCTTGTGAATGCCATTCACAACGTCATGATGAGTAGTGATCCGACACCGTTTAACTGCGGTAACCCTGACGAATACACAATTAAAGAAACAGCAGAGCTCGTGATTAAAATTTTAGGAAGCTCTTCTAAGATCAAATATCTTCCGTTGCCGAAAGACGATCCGAAGAGACGTCGCCCGGATATCGGCAAGCTTCAATCTGTTTCAGACTATAAACCGAGCGTGGCGTTTGAAGACGGGATTAAAGCTACTGCGGAGTTTTTTAAAAACAACTTGTAATATTTTAGAGTTCACATGAAAGTAGCAATCACTTGCGATTATTTGTTAGAGAGAAATCATTATTCGGAAATTGTAGAATTAATTTGCGAAGTTTTCCCTGAAGCGAGACTTTATTGTTTTGCTCACCATGCGGGAGCGATTCTCGGGCACATTGAACAACGAATGATCACTTCAACGTTTTTAAGCAAGACGGTGAAGACTGAAAGTGAATTTTACAAACACTCTTATCAGATCCCAAGTCTCGCAAAAAATTTGTTTGTTTCCTGCGAATACGATCTGATCATCAATATTTCAAAAGGATTCTCACAAGGAATCAAGAAATGTGAGAAAACAAAACTCATCACTTTTCTTTACGATCTCGGATACGAAAATAAAATCAACAAGACATTCATGCAGAAAATTTTCCGTCCTTATGTTGAAAATTGGGCGATGAAAAGTTTAAAAAATGCTGACCTTGTTGTTGTTTCTCGCGAAGATCTAAAAACAAAACTCGCACCACATTTAAAAAATATCGATGTGACTCCACCACCGTTCAGAGTGTCTGATTACGTTCTCTTTCCAAAAAATATGTTCAAACATCATTTCTTTGCGATTGAATCAAACGGACTGACATTGGGGCAGGCGCGCGAGATCGCAAGTTGGATGGATGAGTGGAAACTCGAATATCAATTTGTCGGTAATGATGCTCAACTCGATCAGATGAAAAAAGATTATCCGGAAAATAAATTTTTTGGAAACCGTTGCAGTGGAGAACACGCTCCAGTACTCGCTTCATCAAAAGCACTCATCAGTTTCAACGACCAGGAATTTCCTAATCTCGTTCTTGCGACAATGGCCGTGGGCAGACCGGTGATCGTTGGCAATGAATTGAAAAAGTGGGTAGATGGAACAGGAACATTTTTTGCGAGTTTTACAAAGGCTTCTCTAAAAGCAATGATCGATGAAGTCATTGCTCGCGAAGATGAACTCGAAGGGCAAAAAATCCGCGCGCACGTCATGGATTATCACGATATAAAATTCAAAGCGCAGATCAAGCGCATCTTAGAAAAATATCATTCAGAAATTCATCCCAACCAGATTCCAGGGATGCATAAGCATGATCACGATCATTCTAGTTCTGACTGTTCAGGGTGCAACTAAACAGTTCATCTAAATTAGATTTCGTAGAATTCTGAAACGGCCCGAAGTGGTTGTACGCTTTTCCCGCTTGAAAGTGCGGAGTCACACAACGAGCTTCTGCTCCTTTTAATTTTCCATTTTCTAAATTCGTCGGAAAAGTAGAACCGGACTTTGTCGTGTTTACTTGAATCGCAAAAGTTTGAATCAGTTTATGAACGCCACAAAAAGCGTTGAAGCTTTGGTATGAACTTCCCAGAACTTTAATCAGATCCCCTTGTGTTCCTTTTGTGGGAAGCTGACAAGCAGTACTCGGATGCATTTTATTCCACGCCTTCAAACAAGGAGCGATATTTCCGTTTTTATCCGGAGTAAATTGAAACGTGCCGATGTTTAAACGTGAAACCGCTGGCTGACTTGGATCTTCGTAAAATTCTACGCCCGCGGGTTTTCTATAAGCAGCTGGAGCGTACTTCGAAGCGACGGCAACAGACGTTTTTGTATCAGCACTGCTTAACGATTCAGTATAAGCGAGACATGAAAAAAATCTTGTCCACAAACTTTGAAGATCAGCTTTCGCATTCATATCACCAGCGAGAACGGCACTTCTCAACGTGTTTACGTTGTTGGCAAACGTATTTAACTTATCAATTGTTTTTTGAGAAGGAACATTGTTGATCGTCTTTGCGAGCGTAGTACTCGACACATTACAAAGTGGGTGGCGAATAAGCGATGTCGGAAAATAATTATTATCGTTCGTACTCGTTCCATAGCTGTCACCAATCATCCCGACCATCGCAGGAACATCTTTAATCATCATCTGAGCGTAGTAGCTGATTTGATCTTCAAATTGATCGTGAGGAGCATTGTCGGTAAAACATTTATCAGCACTGTCATCGTTCACAAGTGTTCTGGTTTTAGTGAGCTCGCTCATGCTGTTGTATTGATCAACAGTCGGGCCCACGATGCTAGAGGAGTTGAGATATTCATCACTGTTTAAATCAGGTCCTAAATCGATTGTTGGAACAGGTGCAGTTGTCGGAGTGCTAGGAGTTGTTGCTCCACTACTTGGGCGCTTCGATCCCATGGCAAAGGCCGAGTTAAGCGATAAGAAAAAAAGAGTGAGGAGTGTTGTTGTTTTCATGTCCACTTTTTCGGATGGCATGAAAGCAATCAAAGACTTTTTTACTTACATAAAAGTAATGGAAATTTTTGCCTTAATATTACAGTGAGGAACGGCCCATACAGTTGGCGATTTACTGGGTGTGAATAAATTTGTGACAGTGAGGCCTTTTATTGTCGATGTCTTAAACAATTTTAGAAGAAAACTCAGCGCCAAGAAAAAAAGCCCAATATTAACCGACTATTATCCCTTCAAGACGCTTGAATTTTATTTAAACATTAATTGAGTTTATAGGCATTTCGGACTGGCCCCTACTGAGCGGCTTGATATTGGATTAACATATACCCTATGGGAAATTCATTGGTGGGCCATTTATTCGAGCAGAAGTTTTCAGGACTTAGATTCAAAGTTTATCTAAGAAATGAAACGAGCCGTACGCTTTTTAGTAAGCATGAACTAGTCCATTTGGTGGAGTTGAAAGAAGACGGATTACTTCTTGAGTTGCCTGTAAATGTCTGTCAGCGCGGCCATACACTGACGCTTTTTTTCCTCAAAGAAGAAATGGAATTAAATGGGCCGATTCCCAATTCAGGAGCTTTGAAGGAAGCCTATTTACAAGTGATGGCCAAAGTAGAAAATCTGGAACGCGCGATCACTGATACAAATTTAGTCGTACTCGATTTGCATTTTACTCAATACGAGACAGAGAGCTGGAAAAAAATTTTAGATATTTTTTCGGCCAATCAAAATAATGTGAACAACAAGATCCAAAAACAACATATCGTCCGAGGTGAAGAATGAGTCAGTTCTTTGACCCTCACGATAAAAAAAATAAGCCGGTGCTGGATTATTTTGAGAATAAGTCGTGGCTTATTATCGACACGTCAGCGAGTACTCGTTCGTCGATTAAAAAATCCATTTCACAAATTGGTTCCAAAATTTCCAATATGCTCGATGCTGATAATTTAATCGATGCTCAAAATCTCATCCAAGCAAAGAAGCCACATTTTGTTATCGGTCACAATGTCATGCATGGAGGGAATTTAACTTCTCTTTTTCAACTGCATTTAAAAACGCTCACGAATCGTTTAGAGGCCGGATTCTTTTTGCTTTCCGAAGAAAACGGGATTTCAGAGATCGCACTTGATCTCGAATACGAAATGGACGGTATCATCACACTTCCGTTTACGGGAGGAACAATCATTGATACTGTGTTGAGTGGGGCCAAAGAAAAAATTTCTCCTACCCCTTACTTTGCAAAAATAGGCGAGGGAAGAGCTGATTATTTAGTCGGAAATTTAGAACGAGCGACAGAACTTTTTCAATCAGCGCTAACGTTACATAAACACCCTTATGAAGCTTATTATTATCTTGGAGAAATCTATCGCGATCATAAGTTGATAGACAAGGCGCTCAAATCTTTTGAAGATTCACTTCTTCACAATGACAGCTTCTATAAAACCCTCAATAGCTTGAGTTCACTTTACTTTGAACTTAAAGATTATAAAAAGGCCTATAATTTAAATTTTCTCATGGCCCAAAAATTTCCAACGCCTCCGAGAAAAATTCCTGAACTGATTCGCCTATCGATCATTAATAAAAAGTATGAGGACATCAATAATTATCTCAATCTTTTCAAAGAAGTGCGTACACCCGATGCTGAAACGCAAATTTCTCTTTCCGCTGGACTTGCGATCCTCGGAAAATATTTTATTCACCAAAATGAAATCGAGAGAGGAATTGAGTCTTTAAAAATCGCTTATCATTTTTCCAATGGAAAATATGAGATCATCAGCAGTTTATTGCAATCGTTTAAAGAGTGCGGAAAGTTGGAAATTCTCGTAGAACTTTTTGAACAAACAGATCTTGATTCCTGGAACGACAATATTCAAGGATTGTATTTTCACTCTATTCACTGTGTGACGAAAGATCACCAATATGTTTTGGGAATGGGTGAACAGTTATTGCGCAAAAAAATAAAAGAGGTCTATATCTACGAAGGTATGATCGAAAGAAGTGTAAAAGCGAATAGAAAAATCGGTGCTATTGAAAATTTAGTTCTTGAAGCTTCTCGCGATTTTCCATCCGAAAAAGAGCGTTTTGAAAAAATGTTAGAACGCGCCCGCGGACATTAGTGATATTCGGCCATTCACAGAAAACACCACCCTTTAAATAATAAATAAAAATGATTGTTCATAAAAGAATTATTAATTTTTATTATACTCAATGCAATGTTATAAATCTCCCAACTTAAAGGGAGGGTCTATGTTTACAAAATTTATCGCTGTTGTCGCATTATCAGCTGCTGCTAATGTTTGGGCCAATGAAGCCTTGATTGTCAGACAAAATGTCGATTCTGGATGCATTATCTATTCAGACTCTGTTTATTTCACTTACCAAGGGGAAGAAGTAGGAGCTCGTTACTTCCTTCTTTTTACAAAAGACATTCAATCTGTTGCTGATTTAAAAACAGCGAGCGCACAAAGTTTAAAAGAATTTACTGACCTCAACTGCCAGGGCGAATAGGGTTGTTTTTTCTGTCGGTGAGATTTATTCTTTAAATAAAGAATAAATCTCACCGACAGGAAAAATGATGACAAAAGGAAGATTGGAAGCATTCAGTGACGGCGTTCTCGCAATCATTATCACCATCATGGTTTTGGAATTGAAAGTTCCGCACGAACCGACGATGGCCGCGCTCTCAGAAATATTTCCCGTTTTTCTCAGCTATATTTTAAGTTTTATCTACGTCGGAATTTATTGGAACAATCATCACCACCTTTTTCATGCCGTTGAACGTATTAACGGGGGAGTGATGTGGGCAAATATGTTTTTGCTTTTTTGTCTGTCTTTGACTCCGTTTGCAACGGCCTGGATGGGAGAAAATCATTTTGCTGCGGTTCCGGTCGCTCTTTACGGGGGCGTGCTCTTAGCTTGTTCAATCGCATTCTTTATTCTTGTAAAAGCACTTCTGGCGATTCATCCGCCACGTTCAGTGCTCGCTCGCAGTATCGGCAGCGATTTCAAAGGAAAGATTTCTTCAGCAATCTATGCAATCGGAATTATACTTACATGTTTTCTGGATTCAAAAATTTCGTGCGGGATGTATGCCATCGTGGCCATCATTTGGTTAGTGCCGGATCGCCGTATTGAAAAAACACTCGAATAAAATTTAAAGTTTACGCAAAAAATCCTGTGTGCGTTTTTCTTTGGGTGAATTGAAAAATTCCTGCGGATTATTTTCTTCGACGATCACACCGCCATCCATGAAGATCACGCGATCGGCGACTTCTTTGGCAAATCCCATTTCATGAGTCACCACGATCATTGTCATTCCCGAAAGGGCGAGTTCGCGCATAACTTTTAAAACTTCACCGACGAGTTCAGGATCGAGAGCTGACGTCGCTTCATCGAATAACATGATCTCAGGTTTCATACAAAGGGCGCGGGCGATGGCCACGCGTTGTTGTTGTCCACCGGAAAGTTCGCGTGGATAACTTTTTATTTTTTCCAGCAGACCGACCTTCTTTAAAAAATCACAGGCGCGATCGTTCGCTTCTTCTTTTGTCACGTCGTACACACTCATCGGAGCGATCATAAGATTTTCTAAAACAGTGAGGTGAGGGAAGAGATTGAACGATTGAAAAACCATTCCAATCTTCGCTCTTTGCAAATCGAGTTCTTTTTCTTTTTTCTTGTAACCTACGCGATCATTGTGGAAATAAATTTCTCCACCTGTCGGTTCTTCGAGGTAATTGAGGCAACGAAGGAGCGTCGATTTTCCCGACCCCGACGGACCGAGAATAACGACAACTTCACCTTTTTTTATTTCTGCAGAAATATTTTTAAGAACGAGATTTTTATCGAAAGATTTTTCGAGATTTTTAATCGAGAGAATAATTTCGTTTGAATGATGTTTCATTTACACGCCTCCTTTTTGCAGAAGGTTTTTCTCCAGTCGTGCGGCGACATAACTTAAAAGAAGAACGATGATGAGGTAACCGAGCGCTGCCCAGAAGTACACTTCCCACGGACGCAGATATTTAGCGCCGATTCTTTGCGTGACATAGAGAAGTTCACCGAGAGAAATAACAGACACGAGTGAAGTCTCTTTTGTAAGCGCAGAAAATTCGTTCACTACAGGGGGAATGATTCGGCGATAGGTTTGCGGAATAATAATTTTAAACATCGTCTGATGATGAGAAAGTCCGAGCGCTTTGGCCGCTTCCGTTTGTCCTTTCGGAATGGAAAGAATTCCGGCGCGGAAAATTTCCGAGAGATAAGCAGCACAATTAAGTGAAAGTGCTAAAATACCTGCCGGCATCGAATCGAGATTGATATTGAAAATCACAGGAACAGCAAAGTAGATAAAAAGAATTTGAAGAAGTAACGGAGTGCCTCGAAACAAAGTGACATAAGCGAGAGCAAACCAATTGAGCACTTTAAATTTTGAGAGACGAAGAAGTGTAACGATCATTCCGAGAATGAATCCGATCGTACCGGAGATGAGCGTGAGCTTTAACGTAATGACCATTCCCTCAAGCAAGCGAGGAATAATGATCGTGTGAGAAAAGGCCCAAAAACCTAACGTCTCTTCCATAACAATTAATTTTTAGGAGCGACTTTCAGCCACTGCTTATAAATATTGTTGTATGTGCCGTTGCTTTTAATTGTTTTCACTACTGCTTCAAGTGCGTGCAGTAATTTTGTATCTGATTTTTTTACGGCGATTCCAATCGGCTCAGGTTTCATTGCTTCACCCGAAACGATAAATGTTTTTGCATCAAGGCCTGCGTAGTAGAGACCAACAGCTTCGTCAGTGATGATCGAGTCTGCTTGATTTGATTTCAGCGCAGAAAAAGTTTCAGTCGCGCCTTTAAAAGCTTTGATGTCTTTAATCGCGATTCCCGCTTTTTTAAATCCTTCAAGAGCGTTGTATGAAGTTGTGTCCGCTTGAACAGCGATCACGCGACCTTTAAGATCTTTTTCGTTTTTAATTGGGGCCGCACCTTTCTTCACAACAAAAACTTGTCCCATACTCATGTACTGGACGAAGTTTACTTGCTGACTTCTTTCCGGAGTGATGTTCATTGAAGACATGATTACGTCGTAACGATTTGATTGAAGACCTGCGAGAATTCCATCCCAAGGCATAACAATAAACTCTACGTCCACTTTCAATTCTTTTGCGATCGCGCGAGCGAGATCGACATCGAGACCAATGATCTTTCCATCATTCGCTTCAAATTCCATCGGCGGATAAGTTGTATCGACAGCAACGCGAAGTTTTTTTGCTTTCACAACAGCATCGAGGTCGTTGGCGTTAACAGAAAAAGACAATAGAGGACAAAGAATAGCTAAAAGAACGACAAGGATCTTCATTGACTTCACTCCATGAAAAATGAGGTTTATTGAATAAACGATTCTGGTTTTCTAAAAAAGAATACTGGAACTTCTATCCAAAAGCGATTCCCAAATTCATCAATCATTTGGTATTTGCCGCGCATGTTCCCTGTTGGTGAGTGAAGAGGGCAGAAACTTGTGTATTCGTAGTGCTCGCCCGGCCCAATCATCGGTTGCTCTCCGATAACTCCCGAACCTTGAACTTCGTAAACTTTTCCGTTTCCGTCTTTGATTTTCCAGTGGCGGTGAATCACGCGAGCACTAAAGTTGCCATGATTTGTGATGCGAATTTTATAAGCGTAAAAATACTGATTATGATCAGGGTCTGAGCGCTCTGGAACGTATGAAGGAACAACTTCTACCTGAATATCGTTGGTCGTGGCCGTGTAGTATTCCACGGTGCTCGCAAAGTCATTTTCTAAGGGAGAATTAGTTGTTTCCATATGTCCTCAATCAGCATTTTTATGCCTGTTTCTATCAAATCTAATGCGAGATTGAAAGTCTAATAGGTTTTAAGTATCAAACAGAAGTTTGCTCCTAACTAACTAAAATGATTCACTTTTTCGTCCGTAAAGAGTGTACTTCATGGCGAGGCCCATGCTAAAATTTTTTCAATTACCAACCTATCAGGAGTTTCTTGTGGAAGAAAAAAGTACATTATCACGTCGTTCATTTTTTAAATTCGCTGTAGCGGGAGCTGCTGTGGTTCCTTTCGTAATGAAAGCGGCGAAGTCATTTGCAGCTGACGCTTGTCCAACAACTGCACCAGCAGGGAAGCAACTTGCTAGTCCAACTGAAGGAATGGGAAAAACTCTTCACTACACAACTGACAACAAAACAACAAAAGAACCAAAACACAAAGCAGGGAACCAATGTGGTAACTGCAAATTCTACAACATTGGTAAAGCAGAAGGCGGATACGCTCCATGTACAATGATGGGAATGAAATACGTTACTAACTGTGGATGGTGTACATCTTACTCAGCTAAAGTTTAATTTTAATCTTCATCTGATATTCGGGAGCGGTAATTTTTTTCGAAAGTTTCCGCTCCCATCTTTTCGATCTGAAAATCGATCATCTTTTTAAAAGCATTTTCTAAGCTTTCACAATTCAATGTCGGTTCCAAAATGTTTAAAGCAAGAGTGCTTGCTTCCAAAGTCGATAAACTCTCTTCAAATTGCGAGCTTCTGATTTTGTATTCGCTTTTTTTCGAAGGAGTGAGTGAAAAAGCGGGAAGTGAATGGAGAATCGTCGAGCTGAAAAAAATCTTCTTTGCTTTTTTCCACGTTCCATCGAGCAGGATGAGATGTGTTGGTGGCGTTGTTGTTTTTGCTAATGGTGTACTTTTTTCATAGGGAAAAATAAGTGCGATGTTGTTTTCGGTGATGATCTTTTTTAATTCATCATGGTCATCGAAATTTTCTCCCACGAAAACATGAATTTTTTGAAAGACCGTTTTCATCAAGCGAACAGTGTTGAGCGCGTGTTTTGTTTCACTTGGGTGTTGGAGAATAATGAGAGTCGTTTGATTATTGATCGATGTGAGAGAATCGCACAGGCATCGTTCGAGGATAAAATCGCAACGAGGGCATACCGCACGCATAAAACTCAGCGTCTCTTTTTCAAATGCATTTTAATACAATTAACCATCACAGTGTTGATCAGTTTATGTTTTTTCTCGCACTCATTTAAAACTTTTTTCGTGAATTTAAGACACTGTTCTTCGCTGCCAAAATTTGCATCTTTTCTGTGTTTCATACAGAAGAAAGCGAGGTTCTGATTAATTTCCTGCAAACGTTCCTGATTTTTGGCATTCAACTGACCGTTGGCCACGAGTTCCGGGTTTTGAATTTTTGCGGGAATTTTTTCTTTTGGAAGTTCTTTTTGTGGTTGTGCCGGCTGAACCACATTAGGCGAAATTCTTTGCGGACGTTCACGGCGATAGCTTGGTACAGGTGCGACGTCACCTTTTTCAATGGCCTCGAATTCTTTTTGTGTACTAGAGGAATAAACTTTAGTCTCAGTATTATCCGGTTTCGTTGCTTCTGATGAACAACTGACCAGAAGACCCAAGGCAAGCGCACTATATAAGAATTTTGTTAATTGTTTCATGAGAGGGCCATTATAAGAGATTTTCCCTGCTAAGTCTAAGCGTTTTAGTCGGTCTTGATTTGAACTTTTTCCAGATTTAGATAGAATATGAGGTACTTAATTATTTATTTTATGAAGGATTATTTTTATGTCTGCAAATACAAAACTGAGAAGCGAAATCACTGGCGTTGGATCATTTGTTCCCGAAAAAGTTTTTACGAACTTTGATCTGGAGAAGATGATGGATACAACTGATGAGTGGATTCAGCAGAGAACGGGAATTGTGCAAAGACACTGGGTGGACGATCATGTTTCGAATTCTGATCTTGCATTGGAAGCTTCACTCCGCGCGATCAAAAATGCCGGCCTTGAAAAAAAAGATATCGACATGATTATCTACGCGACATTGAGCCCCGACCATGAGTTCCCGGGAACAGGTTGTTTTTTACAGGCGAAATTAGAGTTACCGGAAATTGCCGTTCTCGATATTCGCCAACAATGTACAGGATTCCTTTACGGAATTTCGATCGCAGATAAATTTATTCAATCGGGATCACACAAAAATATTCTTGTTGTCGGTTCAGAAGTTCATTCGAAAGGTTTAGATAAAACTCCGAACGGAAGAAACGTTGCTGTTTTATTCGGCGACGGAGCAGGAGCAGTTGTTGTTTCAGCTCGCGAATTAAAAGATCCCGCAAAAGAATCTCGTATCATCACAACAAAACTTCACGCTGACGGTGCGTTCGCGAAAGAACTTTGGATTCCAGCTCCAGGAACAGCATTCGGCGCAGACAGAATCAATCAACAGATGATGGATGAAGGAATGCACTATCCGCAAATGAATGGAAAAACTGTTTTCGTTCACGCGACTAAAAGGATGGCAGAATGTTTAGTGGATGCTTGTAAAGATGCAGGCGTCACTCTCGCTGACATCGACGTCTTTTTATTTCATCAGGCGAATTTGCGAATCAATTCGAAAGTTGCAGAGATGCTTTTGATTCCAGAAGAAAAAGTTTTCAATACAATTCAAAATTACGGGAACACTACTGCTGCAACTATTCCGCTTGGGATGGATGATGCTATTAAAGCGGGGGTTTTGAAGAAAGGGATGTTGGTTGCTAGTGCTGCGTTTGGGTCTGGGTTTACTTGGGCTTCGGCGGTTTGGCGTTATTAGAAAAGTTTATTAGTTGGCAGTTGACGGTTGGCCGTTAGCGGTTAACAGTTGACAGTCAACAGTCAACAGTCAACAGAAAAACAGATTTAAAAACTCAGTTATCATTTTCTTACAACATTACATTAGGATTGCAGCCTCATACAAAAATCATTCATCATTAACTTTACGAAACATAAGTCAAGGATGATGTATGAAACTAAAATTACTCTTCGGTTCTCTTTTCGTTTATTCAGCAGTAGCAAGTGCGACTCCATACAATGGCTACATTGTTAAAGTTAAAAAAGGGTCGAACTTTTTAAACCAAAAATCACTTTCACAATTCGGGACAGTATCAAAAGTGACAAACACTTCTTTTGGTACATTCGCTCGTCTTGAAACAAATAAAGGATTAACTGATAAAGCTTTCGCATCACTCGCTAGCAATCCAAACATCGAATACATTGAACCAAACTACATTATCACTCTTGATAAAGTGAAAGGTGGAGATGAAGTTCCAGCTCCGAAAGATGCAAACTTCAAGAAGCAATGGGGAATGAAAAATGACGGTAAAAACGGAAGTATTTTTTCTTCTGGTGTTGCTGGAGAAGACATCAACATTCTTCGTGCGTGGTCGATTACTCAAGGTAGCAAAGATGTAAAAATCGCTGTTATCGATACAGGTGTTGATTACACTCACCCGGAATTAAAATCACAAATCATGGTGAACGAAGCTGAGCTTAACGGTAAGCCAGGAGTTGATGATGATGGCGACGGATACATCGATGATATTTACGGATACGACTTTGCAAATAAAGATGCTGATCCACAAGATGGACACGGACACGGAACTCACTGTGCAGGTGTTATCGGAGCTGCTCACAACACTGCAGGTGTTGCCGGTGTAATGGCAAACGTAAGTATTCTTCCGATTAAATTTTTATCTGACTCTGGTTCAGGTGAAACAATCGATGCAATAGCAGCGATCGATTACGGAATCAAAAGAGGCGTAAATGTTATGTCAAACTCATGGGGTGGTGGAGAAAAAGAACAATCACTTCAAGATGCTATTCAAGCAGCAACTGATGCAGGAATTGTTTTCGTAGCAGCAGCGGGTAACGAATCATCTAACAACGATTCAACTGAATCATACCCAGCGAACTACCCAAATGTTATTTCTGTTGGATCATTCACATCTGCTGGTGCGAGATCGAGCTTCTCGAACTATGGAGTAAAATCAGTTCACGTTTCAGCTCCGGGATCAAATATTCTTTCAACATATAAGAATGGTGGATACACGACAATGTCGGGAACATCGATGGCCACTCCACACGTTGCAGGTGTAGTAGGACTTATTCTTTCTCAAGAGCCGGGCCTTACTCCAGCACAAGTAAAAGAGAGACTGATCAATACTTCAGTTAAGACTTCTAAACTATCAACAGCTTCTGTATCAGGAGGAAGAGTTGATGCCTTTAGAGCACTATCTAATAAGTAAAAATTAGATTAGAATAGGCCCAAGATTATTCTTAGATTATTCTTGGGCCTATATTATGAGCGACAAACAAATTGTTTTTAAAAAATCTCTGCGTGAAGGCGATCCACTTGTCTTGATCGACTATCTGGAAAAATATTCAAAACTTTCTAAAAGCACATTAAAAAAAGTTTTAAACAACGGCGGCGTTCATGTTCGTCTTTTTAATAATTCAAAGCTTGCTCGTTCTCGTCGTGCAACTTTGGAATTGAATCAAGATTCTCTTGTTGAGTTTTATTACGATCCCAAATTGACATCAATGCAAATTCCAGAAGGGAAGGAACTCACAAAATTTCGCGAGTGGGGAATCTGGTTTAAGCCAGCTAATCTCATGTCTCAAGGAAATGAATTTGGCGATCACTGCTCAATTCTTCGTCAGGTGGAAAAAGCAAAAAACAAAGCGTGGTTAATCCATCGCCTCGATCGCGAAGCAAGTGGTCTCATGGTGTTTGCCTATAATTCAAAAGCTGCACACTTACTTTCTGAAGTTTTTCAAAAACGTGCTGTTCGCAAATTTTATAAAGTTGAAGTCATCGGTGTTATAAAAAAAGACCATGGTGAAATTGATTTAAAACTTGATGGTAAAGAAGCGCGCACGACTTACGAAGTTTTAGAGCGCACTGAATACACGACAAAAGTTTCTGTTGAAATCCACACGGGAAGACTTCACCAGATCAGACGTCACTTTGATATGATCGGACATCCGGTTCTCGGTGATCCTAAATATGGAGTAGGAAATAAAAATACTGAAGGGATGAAGCTTACAGCTTTCCGTCTTATTTTTACCGATCCATTTACACAAAAAGAAATTGATTTTACTCTACCGGAAATTATTCCCTAACTCGATGAGTGGCAAACGGACCGAACGCCTGATCAACTGGCATCAGTGAGATCATGTTAATGTTTACGTGGGCCGGACGAGTGATGACCCATTCAATTGTCTCAGCAACATCATCAGCTGAAAGTGGTTTCATGCCGGCATAAACAGCGGCCGCTTTTTGTTTGTCACCTTGAAAACGAACTTCAGAAAATTCTGTTTCACACATTCCTGGTTCAATACTTGTCACACGCACACGTGTCCCCAGCAAATCCGCTTTTAAATTCATTGTGAACTGGTGAACGAAAGCTTTCGTTGCTCCGTAAACATTTCCACCTGGATAAGGAAATTCTCCGGCGACAGAGCCGAGATTGATGATATGGCCTGAATTTTTTTTCACCATTTGCGGAAGAAGAGCGTGAGTGCAATTCAAGACTCCGTTGATGTTGGTGTCGATCATCGTCTGCCAATTTTCACGAATCGCATTTTGTGCAGCCTCGAGACCTGCGGCCATGCCGGCATTGTTGATGAGAACATCGACGTCTTTAAAAGCTGTGGGAAGATTGGCGATCGCTTTATTGACTTCATCAGCATTCCTCACATCGAGAACAATCGTGTGAAGATTTTCACCGTAAGTTTTTTTCATTTCGTTTAGACGTTCTTCTCTTCTTCCTGTCGCGATAACTTTGTGACCGTTTTTGATAAAACGTGAAGTCATAGCTAATCCGAAACCTGCAGTCGCACCAGTGATAAAGATAATCATATTGCTACTCCAAAAAGTTTACGCCAGTGTCAGGCGAAGTCGTTTGATTTTATTTTTATAAAGCATGATCAGTAAACAACACATGCATGAAAGGCCGGCCGCGAGTCCCATCCACAATCCACGCGCTTCATATCCCAGGCGATAAGTGAAATAACATCCGATGGGAAGTCCAATGATCCAATAGGAAATAAATCCGAGTATCATCGGAATTTTTGTTTCTTGTAATCCGCGCATGACTCCGGAAAGAACAACTTGCAGTCCATCTGGAATCTGGAAGAGTCCAACCCAGAAGAGAAGTGCACTTGCATAAGTGATAAGTGTTTTATCTGAGCTTGCAATACCGAGGAGAACTTCCGGAATGCCGAGATACATTGCAGCCGTACAAATTTGGATGATCATCGCAAGGGCCAATGCTCCCAGAGAGTATTGTAAAATTCCTTCGATCGATTTTTTTCCGAGTTCTTCGCCAACGATGACAGAAATAGCACTTCCGATCGCAAGTGGAATCATAAATGTGAGCGATGTGAGATTGATGACTAAACTTTGTGAAGCAGAAGCCGTCAAACTCATTTTTCCCACGAGAACAGTCACAGTTGAAAAGATGAGGACTTCACAAAGAATTGTAAAAGATATCGGCAGACCAAGTTTTAAAATCTTTTTCATCGTTTCTTTATTTTTTGTCATCTCAAACGAACAAACTTTTTTCATGTAGATGAAGAGGTGAATGGCCATGGCCACGCGACAGAAAGATGTCACGATGGCAGCACCGAGAACTCCCATTTCCGGAATCGGACCTTTTCCGAACATGAAGACGATACAAAGAAGAACGTTGATCACGTTAAAAAACAGAATGAGTCCATTCGACATGTACGTTCTGCCTTCAGCTTGCAAATATTCTTTCGTCGCCTGAAAAATCAGAGCAGGCCAGAGAGAAAGTGCTGTCCACTTAAGATAGAGTGCAACAGTCGGAGCAATCGCCGGATTCAAACCGAGCCAGTGAATATTGAATGCGAGTAAGTAGATCGCTGCGATGATGACAATCGAACTCATCGTTGCAATTAAATAAGAATTGAATAGGAGAGTATTGTCTTTTTTTCCGCTTCCGCGAATTTCAGAAGCGAGTGGACCTGTACACAGAAGAATACCGATTCCCACCATGAGAAAGGGAGCAAAGATTGCGGCCGCAACTCCAATAGCAGACACTGCAAGACTTGAGTAATGTCCGGCGACGACGATATCGCCGACACCAAAAAGCATCTGACCAATTTGTCCGGTAATAATAGGAAGAGCGAAAAGAAAAATTTCTTTGATGGTTTTCCAGGTTTTCATAGGAAGAAAGTTTACAAACAAAAAGAAACCTTGGAAAATGAAAACACCTCATTACTTAAAGGAATTCTCTTGGAAAACAATCAAAACAAGACTGATGCAGCTGAACACGACGATATTAACGCCAGAGGTTCCACGAAAAAAGGGTTTAGCGCGTTTTTTGAAAATGTGTTTCGCAAATTTTCGACTATCGGGTTTTTATTGTTTTTGATTCCTGTTATTTTTGTCTGTGTTTTTTGTCTGGCCGTGGCGCTCACTCCGGGACTCGCACTTCTCCAATGGATGACTCCGCATCTCGCTGACTATTCACTAGTGCTTAAATCTTTTTGTTACGGTTTTGGTTTAGCGTTTGGTTTTCTTGCCTTTATTCTCACGCTTATTTTTATCGTACCGATCATGAATTTTCCGATTCTTCCTTTTGTAAAACCGAATAGAGGAGCGTGGTTTTCGATTGAATCGATGCCATGGTATTACCACAACGCTCTTACTTATTTAGTTCGTTATACGATTTTAGATTTGATTACTCCTTCACCACTCAATCTTCTTTTTTTTAGAATGATGGGAATGAAAATCGGTAAAGGTGTTTTGATCAACACTTCAAATATCTCTGATCCGTGTCTGATTATTCTTGAAGATTACGTAACGATTGGTGGATCTGTTTTCATGATGGCCCATTATGGAATGAAAGGATTTCTGGTTATCGATAAGCTTCATGTAAAAAAGGGAGCGATGATCGGTCTTGCCGCTAAACTTTTAGGTGGGGTGACAGTTGGAGAGAAAGCAGTCGTTGCTCCGAACGTTGCTGTTCTTCCTAAAACGATTATCAAGCCCGGTGAAAAGTACGGAGTGCCGACAACTGGTACTCAGTCTCCATCTGCTACTTAAAAATTTCATTAAACGCTTCATTAAGCGTCGGGTATTTGAAATGAAATCCCTGTTCCTCTAATCGTTTTGAAATGACTGCTTGAGAATCGAGCATGACTGTCGACATTTCACCGAAAGCGAGTTTCAGTGCAGTTGCTGGAACTGGAAGAATTGTCGGGCGATGAAGAGCGTGTCCCAATGATTTCGTAAATTCAAAATTACTCACCGGATGTGGAGCAGCGGCATTGTAAACACCGTTGAAGTTTGTGTTGTTGGCAGCGGTGATATAGAGATTGACGAGATCGTCGACATCAATCCAGCTCATCATTTGATTGCCATCTCCGATCGGTCCACCAACTCCCATTTGAAAAGGCGGCAGCATTTTTTTTAGAGCGCCGTCCGATTTTTCTAAAACTACGGCCGTGCGAATGTAAACTTTGCGTTTGGTTTTTGTCAGATTTTCGCTTGCCGCTTCCCAGGCCTTACAAAGTTCTGCTAAAAAAGTGTGACCTGGATGCGAATCTTCAGTAAGCACACCTTCGTTATTAACAGGGTAGATTCCAATGGCTGAGGCCGAAATAAAAAATTCGAGCGGATCAGTAAGTTTGTCTTGTAAGCGCGCGACAAGATTTTCAGTGGCGTCCACGCGGCTTTCTTTCAATTTTCTTTTTTGATCAGCAGTCCATCTTTTGGCACCGATATTTTCTCCCATGAGATTGATCACACCGTTGATACCCTCAACTGCTTCTGCCGGAGGAAGTTCTAAATTATTCGTCCAGGCGAAGGCCTGAACTTTATCATTTTTAAAAATGTTTTTAGCTTTTTCGACATCGCGAGTGAGTACGTTAATCTCATGGCCCAAATCTGATAATTTTGTCGTTAATCGTTTCCCCACAAAACCAGTAGCACCAGTGATTAAAATTTTCATATTGTATTACTCCTATGCTAAGATACCTTTAGACAATTTAAGAGCAAGGATCAGATTCAGGTGGATACGTCTTATACCATCCAAATGGCCTCGAAAATTTCAGGCGTTGGGGTTCATACAATCAGAGCGTGGGAAAAAAGATACAAAGCTCTTGTTCCCAATAGAGACTCTGCCGGACATAGAACTTATACCAAAGCAGATATTGAAAAACTAATGCTTTTAAGTGAACTGTGTCTTCTCGGTTACACCATTTCCAAGGTGGCGAAGCTCAGCATTCCGGAACTCAAAGAACAACTCAAGAATTTAGGAAAGACAGAAGAAGAAATTGAATCGCATGAATTCAATTTGATCAAAGAAAAACCGAGTGTCGATTCAAGTCAATCGGTGGGGATTCTTCGTTTTGCTCTAAGAAACTATAAACTTGATGTTATTCATCAGGAAGTAGGAAAGTTAAAACACTCTCTCGGCGCACGCGAGATGGCGATTGATGTTCTCATGCCGCTTTATTCAGAAATGCGAGAGTTGATTGCAAGAGGAGAGTTGTCCTCTCTACAAGAACAAACAATTACAACCATCTTACGTTTTCACGCAGGCAGCGCGCTTTATAAAATTCATGAACGTCGCGAACGCGGTTCAATCAATATCGCAGTCGCAGGACTCGAAGGTGAGACGAGTGATCTCGGTTCGATCATCGCGGGACTTCTCTGCAATCATTACGGTTTTAATTATAGTTTTCTAGGCTCAGGACTATCGATTGATGTACTCGTTGAATCCTTAGCTTTTTTAGATACAAACTTTTTAGTTTTAAATGCAACAACGGCCGTTCAGCAATTCGGTCAATCCCATGTTCAAACGTATATTGAAAAATTATTGAACAAATCAAATCGTCCATTGGAAATTCTTCTCAGCGGAAAAGTTGAGATTGATTCGCACGGGAAGCGCTTGAGTGTTGTGAAGACGTTTGAGGCGCTTGATGAATTTCTTTCTAATAAAAATAGTTAACTGTTATCAGTTATCAGTTGGCCGTTTGCTGTTTACGGTCTACGGTCTACGGTCTACGGTTAACTGCCAACTGCCAACCGTTTACAGTATCTTCTTAATGTCTTTAACAATGTCCATCGGCTTATCGTTAGGAGCATAACGAGTTTGCGGAATCCCGTTTTTATCAACAAGAAATTTTGTAAAATTCCATTTGATGGTCTTTGAACCGAGAATTCCAGGAAGTGAAGTCTTGAGGTAGTTGTACAACGGAGCTGTGTCGCCGCCGTTCACGTTGATTTTGGCAAAAAGAGGAAAACTTACATCATAAGTAAGGCTACAGAAATTTTTAATTTCTTCCGGATCGCCTGGTTCCTGCGCCCCAAATTGATTGCAAGGAAAGGCGAGAATCTCGAGACCTTGATTTTTATATTCGCGATAAATTTCTTCGAGTTCTTTGTATTGAGGAGTGAAGCCGCATTTTGAGGCCACGTTCACGATAAGAAGAGTTTTTCCCTGATACTGAGAAAGGGGAACATTAGTGCCATCAATATTTTTCACTTCGAATTCATAGATAGACTTTGCGTTCTTATCACTCATTTTCTTCTCCTTTTTCCTTTAAAAAATTGTAGGCCAAGAATATGATAGAGCATAGACAATTATCCTTGATATAGGTTTGACAAGAGGTGGCCAATGACGAATGCAATCGAGGTTCACGGCGTAAAAAAATCTTACGGTACGGAATTCTCACTTCACGATATTAATTTGAACGTAGAAAGCGGAAAGATCTTTGCGCTATTGGGGCCAAACGGAGCGGGGAAAACAACGCTTGTTAAGCTTATGTTGAGTTTGATGCATACAGATTCGGGAGAGATTTCTATCAACGGAATTTCCTCTCAATTGCCAGCTTCTCGTCAGGGAGTCGCTTTTATTCCGGAAAAATTTAGTTTCTTTCCGTATTACACAGTTCGCGGAGTTTTGGAATTTTTCGGAACGATGAAAGGTCTTGAAGGGGCGGAACTCAACAGTCAAATCGACAACGCTCTTGCAGAACTCAATATCGCTGATCTTCAACACAGAAAATTGCAGACACTTTCAAAAGGACAAGTTCAGAGAACGGGACTCGCGAGTATTCTCATCGGCGAGAATCAATTGATCATTCTGGATGAACCTTTTTCTGGCCTCGATCCGATCGGGATGAGAGATCTCAAAATCACGATTAAAAAACTTCGCGATCAGGGAAAAACGATTTTTTTAAACTCTCACATCCTTTCAGAGATGGAGCAGATTTGTGATGCCTTCGCTATTTTAAATAAAGGCGAAATTCTCTACAACGGCAGCATTCAAAATGTTCTCTCTCAAGGAAAAAATCTGGAAGATTTCTTTTATCAATTAGTCAGCCCGGGAAAACTCTAATGAATACAGTAAACGTACAAAAAAGCGCTCAATGGAAGGCCATGATCAAAGACACCATCTTAAAAGAGATGAGAAGTAAAACTTTGATTTTTATTTTTATCGCAACAACGTTAATGATTCTTCTCGCGAACTCAGTGCTTAAGATGTTTATGACTCAAGATGCTTCAACGAACATCATGATCAACGGATCGACGAGCCTTAGTTATATGTTTCGCGCGATCAATGCCTGGAACGTGATTGTGGCCGGAGTTTTTGGAATCAGTGCTGTTCGTTCGGACTTCAGAGAAAAAATTATTTATCAGTATCTTTCGTTTCCGATTTCGCGAACGCAATATATGTTCAGCCGCATTTTCGGAGCGTGGATTCTTGTTTTTAGTTATTATGTTTATTCATATCTTTTAGCGACGATTCTTTTTTCGATTGCGACTCATTCGTTTGCGTTGGGATGGGGACATCTTCTGAGTATGGCGATGATGGGGATTTATGTTTTTCTCGTGATCTTTATTTCGTTTTTCTATTCGTTGTTTGCAGGAAAAATCGGATCGTTTCTTTTATTGATCGCGACAGTCTTCACGATTTCAGTTTCTGCAGAATCTGTTCGTTATTTAGCGTTCAATGAATATTTAAAAGAGGCCGGACTTTTCAGATTAATCGGTTTGATCGTTTATGCAATCTGCCCGCGTATTAATTATATTTCTGAGGTTGCCAACTCTGTGATGTTCAAAGAAGAGATTAAACTCAATCTCGGTCTTGAAGCCCTTCACCTCGTTGTGACATCGGCCCTTCTTATCTTTATCGCCGATCGAGTGATGAAACGTAAGAATTTTTAATGATCATTTTAGGCATCTCTTGTTTTTATCACGATAGTGCAGCCGTCTTGTTAAAAGACGGCGCACTCATTGCGGCGGTGGAAGAAGAACGTTTCACCCGCATCAAACACGATCAAGCGTTTCCTCTTCAATCGATTGAGTATTGCTTAAAGACAGCAGGAATTAAATTAGCTGAAATCGATGCGATCGTTTTTTACGATAAACCTTTTTTGAAGTTTGATCGTTTGCTCGAAACATATTTCGCCGTGGCGCCGAGAGGATTGGGCTCGTTTTTAAAAGCGATGCCGGCGTGGCTTAAAGAAAAAATTTATTTCAAAAAACTTTTGAGAGACTCACTAAAAAAATTTGGTGAAAAAATTCCTCCGTTGTATTTCAGTGAGCACCATCTCTCGCACGCGGCGTCTGCTTTTTTTGCGTCTCCGTATGAATCAGCGGCCGTGCTTTGCATTGACGGCGTGGGAGAGTGGGCGACGACAACGGGATGGCAAGGAATTGGAAATGATCTAAAACCACTTTTTGAAATTCATTTTCCGCATTCGCTCGGACTTTTTTATTCGGCCTTCACCGGTTATCTCGGTTTCAAAGTGAACTCGGGTGAGTATAAAATGATGGGACTTGCTCCCTATGGAAAACCGGAATTCGTCGATCTCATTTTAGAGAAGCTCGTTCATTTTCATAAAGACGGAAGTTTTCAACTCAATCTCGATTATTTCGATTTCACCCGCGAGTCGGGGATGGTGACAGAAAAATTCATCGCGCTTTTTGGTCATCCAAAAAGAAATGATGATGAAGCGCTTACTGAGTTTCATAAAAATCTCGCAGCCTCTGTCCAAGTTGTGACTGAAATGGCGGTGATTAAACTTGCGCGCCAGATGAAACATTTAACGAACTCCGATTCGCTTACTCTTGCCGGCGGTGTCGCGCTCAATTGCGTGGCCAATGGAAAATTAAAGGAGAGCGGGATTTTTAAAAATATTTGGGTGCAACCTGCTGCCGGTGATTCTGGTGGAGCACTTGGTGCTGCTCTCGCATTTTATTATCTAGAAAAAAAATCACCGCGCGTATTGAACGAAAATTTTCAGGAAGGCTCGCTTCTTGGTCCCGAATTTAAAAGTGAACATATCAAACTTCTTCTGCGCGAAATGCAGGTGAACTATCACGAATATCATGATGAAAATGAACTCAACGATGTTGTGAGTGAAGAAATTATCAACGGTTCAGTGATCGGCTTTTTCCAGGGCCGAATGGAATTTGGTCCGCGTGCACTTGGTTGTCGCTCCATCATCGGCGATGCTCGTTCTTCGAAAATGCAATCGACGATGAATTTAAAAATAAAAAAACGTGAATCGTTCAGGCCTTTTGCTCCAGCCGTTTTAAAAGAGCACGTTGATGAAGTTTTTCATTGGGAAAAATCAATTCCATCGCCGTATATGCTTTTCACTACTCAAGTAAATAAAGGAGTGAGTTTGCCGGCGATCACACACGTTGACGGTTCAGCGAGACTGCAAGTCGTGGATAAAAAAATTCATCCGCGTTTTCATCGTTTGATCGAAAGCTTTTATAAAAAAACAAAATGTCCGGTGATCATCAATACGTCTTTTAACGTAAGAGGTGAGCCGATCGTGCTCAGACCGAGCGAGGCCCTTCATTGTTTTATGACGACGGATATGGATGTGCTTGTGATGGAAAATCTTGTGATGAGAAAATCTGAGCAGACAAAAGAAACATTAACCCGCGACTGGAAGAGTGCTTATGCGCGAGATTAATCCTATGGGAAATTACCGCAAGTTTGGATTTGTTATGACTGGGGGATTTCTTCTTCTTGGTGTGATTATTCCTTATTTAAAAGGCAAACCTCATCATACGAGTTTGATTGTTATCGCTGCGATCTTTTTTCTTTTGGCGATTGTGGCGCCGATGCTTCTTAAAAGGCCGCAAGAGTATTGGTTGTGGATTGGGGAGAAACTGGGAGCGATCAATAGCAGAATTCTGCTGACGATTATTTATTTTACGTTGTTCACGCTTTTGCATTTTATTTTTAAATTAATTGGTAGAGATAAGATGAAAAAGAAATGGAAGAAGTATGAGAGTACTTTTGAAGTGAAGACTGAGATTTCTTCGTTCTCTGATCCGTTTTAAGTTTTAAAAAAACGAATAAACAAACGGCGCCACCGCCGTCCCATGCGCATAAATCACAAGCGCCCCAAAGAAGATCAAAAAAAGAAGGACAGGAATCAACCACCATTTCTTATGGCGAGCTAAAAAGCGAGTAAGATCCTTCAAGGTTTCAATCATAGTATGATTAAAACCTCCTAGAATTTAATCGTCAATCCGTCTTGAAGTGAATTCATGTAGGCCTTAATCGCAGGGATAAGTCCCGCAAGAGTTCCCGCAATGAAAATGCCAAGTAAGTACCACCACTCAGTACTCGAGAGCGGTTGAACTTCCAGATACACCGAGAAATTCGATTCAAGCCAAGGACTCACAAAGATCAGCACGCCGTAAAGACAAGCAACTCCTAAGATACATCCAAACAGAACGAGAAAACTTGATTCATAGATAAGAAGCGCAAACACGTGACGTGAACTTGCACCAAGCGATCTCAAAATCGCCATCTCACGACGACGTTCATTGATCGATGTATAAAGAGAAATAAGAATTGAAAGCACACCAACGAGAAGAACACACAAACTCACCAGGAAGAGAATCTGTTCAACATAACCGATCGTCTGCCACATCTCTTGAAGAGAAAGAGCAGGGATAATCGCCATGATCGGTTCTTTGTCGTAAGCATCGATATCGCGTCTCATTTTTAAAACAGCGATACGCGATTTTAGTTTCACCATAAACGATGTGAGCTGACCGATTTTAATATTTTCTTTTTTAAAACGATCAGGATTAATTTTTTGTCCGTCGGGAACACCAGACTCCCAACCAAAGTGCATAGCTTCCATTCCGTAAAGATTGATGTAAACGCCAGTGTCGATCGGCGTTTGTGTCGGTTTCATAATACCGACAATGTGAAATGGAGTATTGTCGTGAGAAAGAATCGCGTCCGCAGAAATCCCGTGAGTAAGAACGATTGGATCGCCGATTTTTAATTTAAATTTTTTAGCAACGTCATTTCCGAGTACAACATCAAATGTCTCAACAGGAATTTTTCCTTCGGCCATTTCAACTTGCTTGTCTCCGCGAAAACGGTAGTGAAGAAAGAAGTTTTCATCAGTCGCGACAACCCGGTATCCTTTATATGTATCGCCGAGAGAAATCGGAATCGTCCATTCAACAAGACGATTGCTCTTGATATCTTCATACGTCGACATACGAATATTGTTAACCGCTCCACCGATATGAAAAACAGTATAAAGAAGAAGATTGAGAGGTCCGCCTTTAGCACCGACAATCAAATCTGTTTTACTGATCGTATTCGTAAATCCTTCGCGAGCTCCGTTTCTGATTCTTTCAATTCCCAAAAAGAGCGTCACTGAAAGTGCAATCGAAAGCACACAGAGAAGCGAAGTAAATTTTCTATTGTTGAGTGATTTATAAGTTAAAAAATTAATCATAAAAACGTGCGCCTAAATTTTATTGATTTCTGGAAGTGACAATGTTTTCGGAAAGTATTTTTTCAGGCCGGTGTCGTGTGAAACGAAAACCAGAGTGAATTTTCTTTTCTCCCATTCAGAGAGAAGAAGATTCATAAATTCCGTCGTATTTTTTTCATCGAGAGAACTTGTCGGTTCGTCAGCGATGATGAGTTTAGGATTTCCAATGAGGGCGCGAGCTGCGGCCACACGTTGTTGTTGTCCGATCGAAAGATCAGTCACGTTTTTATGAGCGTGTTCAGTGAGTCCCAAGATCTTGATCAATTCATCTGCTTGAGCATGAAAGTCGATTCCTTCAGCACGCTTTTTATTGATCATACAAGGAAGCACGATATTTTCTTTGATATTAAGGTAGGGGATAAGGTTAAAAATCTGGAAGATGTATCCGACATTTTCTCCACGCAAATGATCGCGCGAAGTTTGCGAAAGCGAGTGCAGATTATGTCCCAGCACTTCAACAGAACCATCATTCACTTCAAGAACGCCGGCAAGAATATTAAGGAGCGTACTTTTCCCGTGACCGGAAGGCCCGTAGAGAAAAACTTTTTCTCCGGCATCGATCTCCAGCTCGTTTATGGATAAAACGAGCGGAGCTTTTTTATTTTTTTGATTGTAAGCGAACTTCAGATCTTTTACGCGGATTGATGGTGCTGTCATAAAATTTTATTGTTTGAGTTCCTTGATTTTTAATCCGTCCATTTTATAAGACGATTCCAAATCTTTATTGGTATCGAGTGTAAGTTTTCCTGTCAGTTCGATCGGGTAGAATGAAGGAGCTACAGTCGTTCCTTTTTTCATCTTAACCAGAACAAGTTGATTTGGTGGTGGAGGTGGAACGTGCATACACGCCGGAACATAGGGCATGAATAAAAATTCAGTGACTGCTTTTGAATCGTAATCCAAAGGCATCATGAATCCTTTCATTGTAATTTCTTTTCCAAGAACATTTTTCAGTTCACCTTTGGCCGTTGGATTTTTTGTCTTCGGATCAACTTCTAAAGTTTTTAGAGTTTCCCAAGTGACTTCTCCAGCGAAAAGTTTTGTCGTAAGCGTGAGTGCGATCAACAAAAGTGTTTTTTTCATTCGTTTTATCCCTTTTGGCAAGTTTCACAGACGCCAAAAAATTCGAGGCGGTGTTGAATATCTTTATAACCTTTTTTAAGTAAGCTACTTTCAATTTTATCGAGTAAACAATCGTGAAATGATTCGATCTTTTTACAGATCTTGCATACGATGTGGTGATGGTGGTGATGAGGATCGTTGTATTCGAAATGCACCATCTCTTTTTCAAAATACGATGTCGTCACCAGTTGCGTTTCAACAAATTGGTTGAGGCAACGATAAACTGTCGCTTGATCGCAAGAATTTTTAGGAAGTTTTTTATAGATTTCTTCAGCAGAAAAAGGGCCATGTTCTTTTAAGAGAAGAGACAAAAGCATTTTTCTCGGGGCCGTAACGCTGAGACCTTTCTCTTTTAATAACTGAGTAGTTTTAGTTTCTAAATCCGTTTCTTTTTTATGTGAGTGAGAAGACATTCGCGCCTCTTTATATGTCATACTTAGCTTTTAGGATTTTAGAATGGGATTTTATAGTTTGCAAGCGGTTTGCAAAAATAATTCCATCTAAAAATTGATTCTCGTTTATCATCAATAGTATGGAGACAATAAACATTCTACTCGTTGAGCCCAATGAGTCTATAGCTGACCTGATTACAAAAAGCTTACAGCGCGCCTTTGACGCTGAAGTCGTGATCGCTAAAACTTCGAATGAAGCAATGGCGCGTTTAAACAATAAAGAAACGTTCAGTTTAATTATTTCTCGTAATCAAGCAGAAGCAACAGAATTGACACCGCTCGATCCAATCGCGGGAAATTTACTCAATACTGTTTATGATTTGTCATTGCAAACTCCGCTCATCATTATTGGTGAATTCGAACACACTTATAAGAAGTACGCACTCGTTTCAGATCGTCTGCGTTTGGAAGAAATTAATCGACTCGTTTTAAAAGCGCTTGGATTAAAACGCGAAGACTTTGAACATTTAAAACTTCCCGACTATGTCGCTTTCTCCGTTAAACATTTTTATCTCATGAATCACACTCCATGCGACGTCTATATAAGACTGGTGAAAAAGACCGGTGATGAATACATCAAACGTTTGGGAACGGGAGAAGGATTCGATAAAGCTGATTTACGAAAGTATGAAGATCTCGGCGTCGCCGATTTTTATATTTTAAAAGAAGAGTATGAAGGATTCATGAACGCGCTTTTTACGCAAACAATGAACAGCTTGAAAAAGAATCGCACGCTCGAAGAAAATATCGAAGTGGCCGGAGATTCCTTCGTCATCAGTTCTCATCTTATGCGCGGATTGGGAATTACTCCCGTGACACTTGCGATGGTCGATCAGACCGTCAATATAATGAAGACGCAAATTCAAAAATCGGACAGACTTGCACCGCTGTTAAAAAAATTGCTCGATAATCGCATGAGCTATACTTATCGCCACTCTTACCTTATATGCGCTCTTTCTTATACGCTTTTCCCGAAGATGGAATGGGGAAGTGGTGATCAACAAAATATGCTGCTCGAAAAGATCGCGATGGTGAGTTACTTTCACGATCTTTATTTAGAAGATGAAAAGCTGGTTAAAATTTCCAGTGCAGCTGAAATGAAGAAAGCAAACCTCACAAGTCGCGAGCAGGATGTATTGCTGAATCACGCTCATCACGCGGCCACATTAGTGCAAACGTATCCGCGTCTTCCACAAGGTGTAGATATCATCATTAAACAACATCATGGCTCGACAAACGGAGTGGGATTTCCTGAAGTTTTAACGGCGAGTATTTCACCGCTCGCGATCTTCTTTATGGTCGTCGAAGAATTTGCAGTGAATGTTCTGGCAATTCCTGATTCACGCCACGATCTCGCGCAAGCGATGCGAGAAGCTCTTCTTCCTTTAAAAGAAAAATATCAGCTTCCGAGCTACCGTAAGGTCGTCACTGAAATTGAAAATCTGGTGAGTCCCAAAAAATAATTTAGAACGCCCAGGTCGCTCCGGCGATGAGACCGGCTTCCAACCATGTTCCGGTCGTCGTCGGTGAATGACGAATTTCTTTTGTGAGTCCTTTGAATGAAAGACCGCTAATAAAATTTAATTTTTCACTATAACGATACATCGGTAAAAAAGAAGCTGTCGGCAAACAATAATGATTCGGGTGATATTCCGGACGATCTGTCGTGGCCTCGTTTGCTTTTACACCAAAATAATAATCCGCATACGATTGGTTGTAGCATTCAACACCGACAGAAGCACGTGCGAGAATTTTTTCACCGAGAGGGAGCATTTCTGCATAGTGAACCGTTAATTTTTTTCCGCGTGAGCGACCCTGAATGTCTCTAATATAGAGAACGTTTATTTTTTTGAAGCGGAAACCTCCGCCGAAAAACCACGAATCCAAACGATCATCCATTCCCGTTGATTCGTATTTATCTCCTGTGCGATTGAAGTTAATAAAAGCTCCCCACGTTTGATTCGCGTAGATCTGAGCGTTCAATCCCTGTGCTCCCATCGAAATCGGACCCCATGCAATCTGCACGAGTGGAATAGGAAGAGCGATCACATCACCGCCACTCCATCTGGCCGTATTATTTTTTCTGATGTTGTTTTTGATCGCAACACCACCACCTAATGAAAGATGAAATTTATTCGTAGGACCACTTTTGGTGTTGTTTTCGTCTTCAGAAAAACCATTTTTTGTGATGAAAAATGAGAGTAATAAAATTGTAATGAGTGCAATTTGTTTTTTCTTTTTTGTGTTCATAATTCATTTTTTCATTGGAGAAAACGAAAGACAAATAAAAAAGCTCGGTTTTTACTAAATCTTGTTTGAAAGAAAAAGAAAGATTTATTTTATTACCGATCTAATTTCTTGCTGCCATGATTGATCTATCCTGATTTTTCGTTACGGAGGACTTTATGAAAAATGGAATTTTAATCAGCGCTCTAGCAGCAACTCTTTCTCTCTCTTCAGCATTCGCATGTGACATCCATGGAACAACTGGATTTATGCCAAAGAACAACTTGAAAATTTCTAAGTACGACAAAGACACAAACGGAATGACAGAAGAAACTTTCAACGCAATCATTACTCGCGTTGAAAATGTTTACAAGCCAATCGTTTCAGCAATGGGGAAAAACTACTCTGTTGAAAGAAACTGGGATGATGAAACTGTAAACGCTTATGCAGATCAAGACGGAGACAACTGGAACGTTCACATGTTCGGTGGTCTTGCTCGTTCACCACAAGTTACAAACGACGGTTTCATGCTAGTTGTTTGTCACGAAACTGGTCACCACCTTGGTGGAGCACCTAAGTACAATGGTACTGACTGGGCAGCTAACGAAGGTCAAGCTGACTATTTCGGAACTTTAAAATGTATGAGAAGAGTAATCGGTGGAGATGATAACGTTGGTATCGTTTCTAAAATGAACATCGATGCTGAAGCAAAAAAGAAGTGTGAACTTGTTTACAAATCAGCTGGTGAAGTTGCTATGTGTGAGCGTATCGCAATGGCAGGTAAGTCACTTGCACTTCTTCTTGGAAGCCTAGAAGGAAGATCAAATATCGCTTTCACTACTCCTGATAAATCAGTTGTAAAAAGAACTAACGATGCTCACCCTGCAGCTCAATGTCGTCTAGATACATATTTCCAAGGTGGACTATGTGATAAATCTGTTGATGAACTAAACTCAAACACTGACGTTAAGCCAGGAACTTGTGTTAAGTCTGAAGGTTTCTCAATCGGTATGAGACCACTTTGTTGGTACAAACCAGCTAAAGGCGAATAGTTTTTAACTAACCTTTTGCTGCCAAAAAATTGACAATCAGGGGTCCTTCGGGGCCCCTTTTTTATTTAAAAATCTATTTCTCCCAATGAAAAAATCTCACACTGGAAATGTCAGGTAATGAAAGTTTTTTTATTTTTTGATCCTGAAATATTTATGTAACGATATCTCATCCTGATTTTTTGTTACGGAGGACTTATTTATGAAGAAAGGGATTTTATCAGCGGTTGCCGCTTTATCACTAACAGTATCTGCTTCTTCTTTCGCATGCGACATTCACGGAAAAAGTGGATTCGCGCCTGAAAACAATCTGAAGATTTCTCAATGGGACAAGGCCACTAATGGCATGACTAAAGAAAGATTCCTGGCGATTGTTGCTAGTGTTTCTGATATCTATGCTCCAATTGTAAAAGCAAAAGGTGCAACTCTAAGCATGAACAACAGATGGGACGACGACACTGTTAACGCAAGCGCTCAGCAGATGGGTAAAACTTGGGTTGTTAACATGTACGGTGGTCTTGCACGTCACCCGTTAACTACAGAAGACGGATTTGCACTTGTTGTTTGTCACGAACTTGGTCACCACCTAGGTGGAGCTCCAAGAAAAGGAACTTCATGGGCAGCTAATGAAGGTCAAGCTGACTACTTCGGATCAATGAAATGTCTAAGAAGAGTTCTTGAAAAAACTGACAACGCTGCAATCGTGTCTAAAATGACAATCGATGCAGAAGTTGCAAAACAATGTGAACTTGTTTACCACTCTGAAAACGAAATCGCTCTTTGCGAAAGAGTTTCAATGGCAGGTAAATCTCTAGGATCTCTTCTTGCTAGTCTTGGAAATGAAGGACAAGTTAACTTCACAACTCCAGATAAGTCAGTTGTTTCTAGAACAAACGATAACCACCCAGCTGGTCAATGTCGTCTAGATACATACTTCAACGGAATCCTTTGTGATAAGTCTTACGACCAAGAAAACGATAAGAACGATCCAAAGATCGGAACTTGTATCGCTCGCGATGGATACAAAATGGGACCTCGTCCACTTTGCTGGTACAAACCAGGTAAGGATGAAATCTAGGTTGAAATCTAATTTCGAAATTATTTGAAAATAAAAAAAGGCCGGAGAACATCCGGCCTTTTTTTATTTCTACGCTCAGGAAGGTTTGAATGTCTTTCATTCATGTTTTCGGAAATCTCGCTTTTATCTTAGTTGCTTGTTCTTTTATGGTTAAAGATATTGTCTGGCTCAGACTTTTATCGATCACCGCCTCTCTCTGTTCTATCGTTTACAATTCCAATGTGGCCGCGACACCTTTGCTTGTTCCAATTTCATGGAACTTATTTTTTATTTCCCTCAATATTTATCACGTGGGAAAAATTATTTACGGCAACCGCACAATCAAACTCAGTAAAAAAGAGCTAGAACTTTATCAAATGTCCTTCTCTCAATTGAATCTGAATGAATTTAAGAAACTCATTCGGATGGGAGAGTGGAAAGAAGTCGAAGCGAATACAAAAATCATCACAGAAAATCAATCAATGGAAGATCTGATGATGATTTATAACGGGCAAGTTGATATTCTTGTAAAAGGAAGAAAAGTTAACGAACTCAAAGATGGCCAGTTCATTGGAGAAATGAGCTTTCTTTCCAATCTTCCGGCGACAGCAGATGTAGTGAGTTTGCATCCTACAGAACTGGTTGTATGGAAACAAAAAGCGTTGAAGGAATTGGTCGGAAGAAATCCGAATCTGATTTTTTCTTTGCAAGCAGCGATGGGAGCACAACTGACTCTCGCGCTGAAAAATAAAAACGAAACACTTTAAAATATCAGCCTTAAAATGTTAGAAAGATAAAAAAATGAAAACTTTGATCTTAACTGAAAAACCTTCTGTCGCCCGCGATTTTGCTCAGGCCCTTGCTACTGGAAAAGCGTCTGGCGGTGGTAACGATGGTTTTATTGAGACAGATGATTACGTCATCACTTGGGCCATCGGGCATTTGCTTGCTCCGTTTGATCCGGAAGATTACGATAGCAAATTTAAACGCTGGAGTTTAACAACTCTACCGATTATCCCAGCTGAATTTAAATTTAAAGCGCAACCAAAAACAAAGAAACAACTCGATACGATTAAACGTTTACTCAAACGACCGGACCTTGATCGCCTCATCGTCGCTACCGATGCAGGAAGAGAAGGAGAGTTGATCGCACGTTTAATTTTGAACGAAGGTCGATCAAAGTTAAAAGCATTTCGTTTCTGGACATCGGCCGCACTCACTCGCGAAGTCATTCACGCTGAAATGAAAAATATTAAACCACTTTATGAGTTTGATCGCTTGTATATCGCCGGTCGTGCTCGTCAAAAGGCCGATTGGTTGGTGGGGATGAACCTTTCTCGTCTTGCTACAATTAAGCTTGGCGATTTGTTTTCTGTAGGCCGTGTGCAGACGGCGGTTCTCGGTTTGCTTGTCGAAAGAAGAAAAGCTATCGAGAGTTTTGTTCCGAAAGATTATTTTGAATTTAAAGGGCAGTTTCGTTTTAGCAAAGGCGCTGTTGTTGCCTATTGGTTTGATCCGAAGAAAAAAGAAGAAGAGAAACGTCAGGATAAACGCGAGTTTTTCGACAAACTTCTTCTCGAATTAAAAGATAAACCGGCGGCCATTACTGTTCTCAATGAAACAGAAAAAACGGCGTATCCACAAGGACTTTATTCACTGACGGAATTACAACGTCAGGCGAACATGCAGTTTGGATTTTCAGCGAGTAAAACGCTGGAGATCGCGCAAACTCTCTATGAAAAATATAAATGTCTTTCTTATCCGCGTACCGATTCCAAAGTCATGGCGACATCGTCTTACGATATGGTGAAGGGACTCGTTTATAAGTTTAAAGATCTTTATCCTGAACATTTTGAAAAATTTGCGGCCTATAAAGTGTCGCTTAAAAATAAAACGGTGTTTGATGATTCCCGCTTAACGGATCACCACGGTCTCATTCCGCTGAAAGATTTTAGCGGGGCAGAGTCGAGTCCTGAAGGGAAAATTTATCATCTCGTTTTAAAACGTTTTGTTTCAAACTTTTTAGAGAATCACAGATATCTCGAAACGGAAGTGGAAATTATTTGCGAAAAAAATCATTTTAAAGCTCGCGGGAAGAAAATTCTCGAGATGGGATTTAAAGTTTTAGAAGGAAGAGAGAGCGAAGAAATTCTTCCGGCGCTTTCGCTTAATGAAAATGGGCTTTTTGCCGGTGGTGGAGTCGAAGCGAAAAAAACAAAACCGCCGAGTGAATATACTGAAGCTTCACTTCTTTACGATATGACCAATCCGGCAAGACTCGTGGAAGAAAGTGATCTGAAAAAAATTTTTCGCACGGAAATCGGGCTTGGAACACAAGCGACCCGCGCACAAATCATCGAGACGCTTTTAAAACGTAGTTATGTCGAACGTTCGGGAAAAAATCTTAAAGCGACTGACAAAGGAGCGGAACTCGTCGATCGTTTAAGCGCAATGCCACAGTCGAGAACGCTGACGAATGTTTCACAAACCGCGAAGCTTGAATTGCAATTGCAAAGTATGGCCGAAGGGGAAAGTGACGACCTGGAGTTTTTAGACTCGATTCATTCCTATGTTGAAAATGCAACGAACGAATGGAAAGGGCTCGAAGTTCCCGAGGGACAAAAACGCGAAAAAGTTTATACGGGAAAATACGCCAAATATAATAAAAAACCTGCGGAAGAGAAAGGAGTTGAAACTCCAAAGCTCAATCTCGGACCGTGTCCTCTTTGTCAGGCGGAAATTAAAGATTTTCCTAAATCGTACAGCTGCTCACGCTGGAAAGAAGGCTGTGGATTTACCATCTGGAAAATTGTGGCGAAGAAAAAGTTATCCGAATCTATCGTCAAAACTCTGATGACGAAGAAAAAAACCGATATGCTGAAAGGTTTTAAGTCAAAGGCAGGCAAACCGTTTGAAGCAAAACTTCTCCTCAACGCTGAAGGGAAAGTTGAGTTTGAGTTCGCTCCAAGACAGTAGCGTCTTGTGTACGAAAATTGCGTACACTTATCTTTTTTTCTCATAGGAAAACAATTCAGCTTTAGATACAATTTTGCAAAATTAACGAAGGAATTTTGCATGATCGTGCGTTTTGTTTTCGCTCTTTTTCTTTTATCCACTTTTGCAGCGTCAGCGAGTGAAGTGACTCTTTTTTCTCCCGAAGGCGTGGTGAAAAATATTAAGCAAGTCACTGTCCGATTTTCTGCGGACGTAAGTCCACTCGGTGATCCACGCGACAATATTCATCCGATGATTTTCACTTGTAACGATTCAAAGGGCGCGGAAGTTAAAATTCCTCCTTCGAGTTCACGTTGGGCCGATTCTAAAAACTGGTCTCTCGATTTTGAGTCACCACTTCCGGCCGGCGCGAAGTGTACATTCAGTGTGAAAGAAGATCTGAAAGATTTAAAAGGCGAAAAAGTTAAAGGAAGAGCATACGAATTTTCGACAGCTGGTCCAGCAGTGATTGATTGGGATCCTCATTATCAAGACATCGAACCTGAACAATACTTTATTTTACGTCTAGATGGAGAAATTGATCCTGCAAGTGTGACGAAGATTGCTTATTTCGAAGTTCAAGGCATGAATGAAAAAATTGGCGTGGATATCGTTACGGGAAGTGATCGCGATACACTTCTTAAAAATTATAGTGAAAGACGCCGTATAAAGAATTTTAAAGAAGTGGAAAACAACATGCTCGTATTGAGAGCTGTGAGACGTTTTCCCGAAGAGGCTTCCGTTGTTCTTCACTGGCCGCAGGGAATTCTTTCTAAGAGCGGAGTCGCGGTAACAGAAGCGCAGGAGCTGGAGTTTAAAGTTATGTCTGCTTTTAAAGCGACATTTACTTGTGAACGCAGCGGAGAAAAGGATTTTTGTAATCCGATTTCTCGCATGCAAATTTATCTCAATGCTCCTGTTCTCGCAAAAGATTTAAAAGATGTGAAACTTACAACGAGTGATGGGAAAGTTTATAGACCGACAGAACTTGAACCAAAGAAAGATAAAAAAGAAATCGAAGAAGAAGAAAAAACGATTGCCTATCTGACCTTTGAAGGGCCGTTTCCGGAAAAGAAAAAGTTCCAGATTCATTTACCTGCAAAACTTCACGATGATCTCGGACGTCCTCTGACGAATGCCAAAGAATATCCACTCACTGTTTACACAACTGAGTATTCACCATTGATTAAATTTCCAGCGCGCTTCGGTGTCCTCGAATTGAAAAACACTCCGCCGCTTCTCCCTGTGAGTGTTCGCAATGTTGAAAAAAACATGACGATGAAACAAGAATCTGTCGATGGAAAAACACTTAACCTCGCATCGATGGAAAACATTCGTGACGTCATCAAATTGTATGAACAGGCGATGGAAAAAGAAGATTATCCGATGATGGAAAATGATCAACGTAACGTTGAACTTCTTAAATCAAAAAAGGCAAAACCATTTACGCTGCCAAAAACAAATACTGAGCACGATTTTGAATTGATGGGAATCGCGCTTAAAACGCCGGGATTCTACGCGGTCGAAATCAAGAGTCCGCGCTTAGGTGAAAGTCTCACGATAACGAAAAAACCGATGTACGTTCAAACGACGGCGCTTGTAACGAATTTGGGAGTGCATTTTAAAAAAGGACTTGAGTCTTCACTCGTGTGGGTCACTGAACTCGATTCTTCCAAACCAGTGGCCGATGCTCAGGTTTCTGTGCGCACATGTTGGGGAGCTGAAGTTGCGAATGGAAAAACAAATGCGGAAGGGATTTTAAAAATCGCGAAGCTCAACGAATACACAATTCCTAAAAACGAAAAATGTCATCACTACGACAGCTACTATGTGTTTGCGAAAAAAGGTGATGATTTTTCTTTCATGAACAGCAGCTGGAGTCAGGGGATTGAATCGTGGCGTTTTCAAGTGCGTACAGAGAGTCGCTATGAGCGCAAAGATTGGGGAACGTTCATCGGACACACGATTTTAGATCGCACGCTTTTTAAGCCTGGTGAGACGGTGCAGATGAAACACATTCTGCGCGAACATCACGAAAATGGTTTCACAATGCTCAATCCAAAAAACTGGCCGAAGACTCTTCTGATTCGTCACTCGGGTTCAGGAAAAGTTTACAACCTTCCAGTTAAAATTGATCCGAAAACGGGAAGTGCAATCAATACATTTGCTCTCTCAAAAGAAATGCCGCTGGGAACTTATGAAATTTATCTTTCAAATAAAACAATAGATCCTAAAAAGAAGAAACAGATTGAAGAAGATACGGAAGAAGATGGCAGCTCTCAAAATTTCGACTGGCAGGCCAAATTCACAGGCAGTTTTGTTGTCAGCGAATTCCGTTTGCCTCTCATGGCCGCAACGGTAAAAGTTCAGGGCGATACACTTGTTCGTGCGACGAGTGCGAAAGTCGATTTGTCAGCTCAATATATGTCGGGTGGTCCAGCTGTAAAACTTCCGGTGAAAACCCGTTCACAACTTTCTCCGAGTTATTTCATGCCGGATTTCTTCGGTGCCGATGAATACACATTTTTCTCTGAACCGATTAAAACCGGTCTTGTTGAAAAAGAAGAAGTTGTGGCGAAAGCGGAAGATATCAAAGTTAATAATTTTGTCCTCGACAATAAAGGCGGAGCAATTCTTGAAGTCCCAGGATTAACAGTTGCGAATACTCCAAAAAATTTAACGGTAGAAATGGAGTACACAGATCCAAACGGTGAAGTGAAAACAGCGAGTGGATCAAAAACAATTTATCCTTCAAAAAATATTGTCGGGCTAAGAATTGATTCATGGTTTGGAAGTTCTGAAACGACAAAAGTTTTAGGTGTTGTCACAACTCCTGAAAGTAAATTAGTGAAAGATGCCAAATACAAAGTTGAAGCGTTTAACAGCGTGACATACACGCATAGAAAACGTCTTGTCGGTGGATTCTATTCTTACGATTCAAAAACAGAAATCAAATCTCTCGGCGTCGTTTGTGAAGGAACAACTGCTGCCGATGGACGTTTTGAATGTACGCCGAAAAGTCTTCCTGCTGGAAACATGTGGCTGCAGGCACGTGTTGCTGACGACAGTGGGGCCGAATCTTTTTCTTCTGTCAGCGTCAATATTTTTGCGAAAGGCGAAGATAACTGGTGGAGTCCGGGAGACAGTGATCGTATCGATATTCTTGCTCAGAAAAAAATGTATGGGCCGAATGAGACGGCGAAATTCGTTGTGAAGACTCCATTTAAAGAAGCGACTGCTTTAATAACGATTGAACGCGAAGGAATTATCGATCAATTCGTGACGACAGTGAAACGTGATAATCCGATCATCTCTGTGCCGATGAAAGCGCATTATGCTCCGAACGTTTTTGTGAGTGCAATGCTTGTTCGTGGACGTGTGGGAGAACCTAAACCAGACTTTTTAGTCGATCTTGCAAAACCAGCAATGAAAATGGGGATTGCAGAAATTAAAGTCGGATGGGGCGGACATCAATTGAAAGTTGATGTGAATACAGATCAAAAACGTTACAACGTGAAGGGAACTGCGACTGTTAAAATTAAAGTGACGTCTCCGACAGGAGCGCCTTTGTCGAAAGACACTGAAGTTGTGCTCGCTGCGATTGATGAATCACTTCTTCATTTAAAAAATAATGAAAGCTTCGATCTTCTCGGAGCGATGATGGAGCCGCGTGGACTCGGTGTTGAATCAAGTTCGGGCATGAATCAGGTTATTGGTCGTCGTCACTTCGGATTAAAAGCAAAAGCGCCAGGAGGTGGCGGTGGGATGATGGAAGGAGCACGCGAACATTTTGATCCGCTTCTTGCTTTCATTCCAAATTTAAAAGTAAACGACAAAGGCGAAGTTGAAACAAAGATTAAATTGAACGATTCGATTTCAAGTTTCCGTATCGTTGCTGTTGCTCATTCAGGTGCTGATCTTTTCGGGACAGGAAAAACAAATATTGTGACGAACAAAGACATTATTCTTTACTCGGGAATTTCTCCAGTAGCTCGTGTTGGCGATCAAATTGAAAATGCTTTCACAGTGAGAAATACAACTGAGAAAATGATGAAAGTTGAATTGACGGCAACAGCGACAGGACTTGAAGCCCCACTTCCGACATTTCCAGTGATGGAAATTAATCCGTCGGAAACAAAAGTGATCACGCTTCCGATTAAAGTTCCGGCGAACATGAAAGAGCTTAGTTTCAGAGTTCATGCGCGTGATACAGAAGGAACAGCGACTGATGAACTTCTTGTTAAAGAAAAACTTGGGCCTGCAGTTCCTGAGCGCGTCCTTCAAGCGACTCTATTCCAGTTGGATAAAAATTATTCTGTAAATATTAAACAACCGGAAGATGCTCTTCCTCAAAGCGGAAATGTAAAAGTGATGGTGAGTTCATCGCTGGTGAACGGACTTTCCGGCGTGAAGTCTTACATGGAAGATTATCCATACAGCTGTCTTGAGCAACGAACTTCAAAAGCGATCGTTGCCGACAATAAAAAAGAGATAAAAGAGATCGTTGAAAAACTTCCTAATTTTATCGACAGTGATGGATTGCTCAAGTTCTTTGACTGGCCCGTTGGTTGTGGTTCAGCTCAACTTTCTCATTATATTTTAGATATTCTACATGAAAATAAAGTTCAAATTCCAGAAGAGACTCTGACCACTTTACTGAACGGTCTTCGCAATGAACTCAATGGACGCATTACTTGTTACCGTTGGTGGTATGACCGAAGTAAAGATCCTTCTCTCGATCAGGAAAAAATGCTTTATTTTGAAACGCTTTCTCGTTACGGACAATTTTCTCCGAAAGCGTTGGAGAGTATTAAGATCACTCCGAACCTTTGGGCGACAGAGACGCTTGTAAATTGGGCGAAACTGCTTACCAAAGAAACGACGATTCCGAATAGAGATGAACAGTTAAAGCAAGCGCAGCAGATTTTAAGAGCGCGTGTGAACTTTCAAGGTTCAATGATGAATCTTCAAGAATCTTTAAACACTCAAAGTTCATGGAGCCTTTTTACATCAACTGATCAGGAGGCCCTTGGTTTATTCGGTGTCATGATTGATCAAACAAATATCGACGACGACGCCGGAAGAATGGCGCGTGGACTGATTGCTCGTCTGCATCTTGGACATTGGGATACAACAATGGCGAACGCCTGGGGTATCACAATGATGAAAAAGTTCAGCGAGAAATTTGAAAAAGTAAAAGTGGCAGGAACAACGAAAGTTGAAGCAGGGGAAAGTAAAGCAAGTTTCGACTGGACGAAAAATCCTAAAGGCGAAAAAACAAAAATGCCATGGCCTGCTGATTCTCAAAAGAAAGAAGTTGAGATGAAGTTCGAACACAATGGAGCTGGAAAACCGTGGATGCATTTAGAAACATCGTCTGCAATTCCACTCAAGTCGCCGATGAATTTTGGTTATACGATCACAAAAAATATCACGGCCGTTGATCAGAAAGTAAAAGGTAAGTGGAGTGTCGGTGATATCGTCAATGTGGAAATTATCGTGAAGGCCGGCAATGATCAATCATGGGTTGTTCTGCGCGATCCGCTTCCGTCGGGAGCGAGTCACCTGGGAACAGGACTCAATGGTGAATCGACAATCATGAATGCTGAACCGAAAAAAGCTGATGATGGCAATATGGAATGGCCGACAGAATACGAAGAAAAAAGTTTCACGAATTTTACAAGCTACGCTTCGTACTTGATGACGGGAACGTATAAAACAACTTATCGCTATCGTTTAAACTCGGCCGGAGTGTTCAAACTTCCTCCGACGAGAGTTGAGGCCTTGTATTCACCGGAAGTTTTTGGAGAGATCCCGAATGCGGAATTTACTGTTTCTCCTTAGTTTAAGTTTTACAGGAGCACTTCATGCGGGTGCTCCTAAGAGCGAAACGTTTCAAAACTTCGCGGAAGTGAAAGCGAGTTATCGTCCTTCCGACATCATGATTGTCGACAGGAAAGGTGCAAACTTCGAACGTCTTCGCGTGGATAAAGACGAACGCAGTCTTCCATGGGTCTCCATGAATGAAGTCTCGCACGCTTTTAAAACGTTGCTGATTAAATCGGAAGACAGAAGATTTTATGAACACTCCGGTGTGGATTGGCGTGCGCTTGTCGTTGCAACCTTTCAGCATTTCACTGATGGAGCAAAGAGAGGAGCGAGTACAATCTCCATGCAACTCGTGGGTCTTCTCGATGCCAATGTGAAACGCCATCGTTCAACTTTTAAAGATAAGTACGCTCAAATTGAAAAAGCACTTTATTTAGAAAAACACTGGAGCAAAGACGAAATCTTTGAGGCCTATATTAACATCGTTCCTTTTCGTGGAGAACTCGTAGGTCTTACGAGTGCGAGCTTTGGTTATTTCAATAAATCGCCGACGGCCCTCAATAATGAAGAATCAGCACTTTTAGTTTCTCTTCTCCGTTCACCGAACGCGAGTCCTGAGCTTGTTGGGAAAAGAGCGTGTCAGCTGCTTGAATACAAAGATTGTTCTCTTATTTTAAAACGTTCGAATAATTATTTTGAAAATAATTATGAAATCAAACGTCCCCGCAAATGGATTAGTGTGATTGATCCAAGTTTCATTCGCAAAAATTCTGAAAAAGTTATGGCGACGACATTGGATAAACGAATTCAGGAAAAAGCTGTTCTCAGTCTTCAGGAACAAATTCGTTCATTCAAAGATCAGAACATGAATGACGGTGCAATTCTCGTTCTCGACAATAAATCGGGAAGTGTTCTCGCTTACGTGGGGAATGCAGGCGAGGGGTTTTCTCCTTCTCCGCAGGTTGATGGAATTCGCTCGCGCAGACAAGCGGGTTCGACATTGAAACCCTTTGTCTATGCAACAGCGATTGAAATGAATTTGCTTCATGGCAATTCTTTGATCGACGATTCTCCTCTCGATATTTCTATCGGAAACGGATCGATCTATTATCCCCGCAATTACGATAATAGTTTTAAAGGACTCGTGAGTGCAGGTGAAGCGCTCGGTTCGAGTCTCAACGTTCCCGCTGTTAAAACATTACAACTCGTCGGTGGAGACAACGTTGTCGAGAAAATGAAAAAACTTGGTTTCACTGAAATGAGAGAGGCAAGTTATTATGGACCTTCGCTTGCCCTTGGATCAGTCGATGTGACGTTGTGGGACCTCACACACGCCTACCAAAAACTTCTCACATCAAAACAATTTTCGAAAAAAACAAAAGCAGAAATTTTTGAAATGCTCTCCAATGATGAAAATCGTCGTCACACTTTTGGAACGGGAAGTATTCTTTCGTTGCCGTTTCCGGCAGCGGTGAAAACCGGAACATCAAAAGATATGCGCGACAATTGGTGCGTAGGATTTTCTGATCGCTACACTGTCGGTATCTGGGTGGGGAATTTTAACGGAAAGGCGATGTGGAACGTGAGTGGTGTGACAGGTGCTGCTCCTCTTTGGCGAACGATGATGATGGAACTACATCGCAATCAAAAACAAAACGACATCCGAGTTTTGCCAATGCCGATTGCAGAAACAAAACCAGTTCCACTCGAAAAGAAATCACTCACGGGCATTCGTTATCCGATAGAAAGTGAAGTGATCGGTCTCGATCCGGAAATTCCTGAACCTCTTCAGAAGATGCCGTTTGAAATCAAGAGTCCGCAGAAAGGATCAAAACTATATCTCGATGATGAGTATTTTGCTGATGCCACCGACGTCACACTTTGGGGTGTGAAGATCGGAAAACATCATTTGAAATTGATCAGTGCAGAGAACAGGGTTGTGGATGAAGTGCATTTTGAAGTCCGCTAAGTAGAGAAGTCGTTAATGAATTATTAATTGCAGAAAATATTGGCAATTTTAGGGTTGATTTTCACTTGATAGAAACTTTTCATTTTTTCATTATTCATAGGTTAACGATACATATAGTGTTTTAAAAATATATTCTCATTCTCACTGAATATGTCTCTAAAATATTCTATGGAAAAATTAAAAGATAATTTATTAACCATTGATGAAGTTGCAACACTGTTGGGAAAATCAATTGAAGTGACGAATGAGATTTTAGAGAAATCGAATATTCCTATCGCTGGCAGATCAGGACATTTTGTTCTTTATGATTCAGAAGTCATTGCTCAATTTTTAATTGATCATCCAGAGCTAATCGCGAAGTATGCCTAACAGACTAAACAAAATTTTTCGTCACTACTTAGACACTGTCTAAAATTTAGACAGTATCTCTTTATTTATCGGCCACAACTTCACGATAAAATACCCTCTCAGATGGCATTAAACCTGCTCTGTAATGTTTATCTAAGCGAGGGCATCATGAGTATCAAAACGATCATTCTTTTGATTTTAATGGGTGTAAATTCCTTTTCTCTTTTTGCAGAGGAAAGTCACCTCGTTATGGTTGTTGCTGAAAAAGGGAACAAAGATCTACCAAAAGATGTAGATCCCATTCTCGCGAGTACGGTGAGTGGTCTGGAAGCCGTTCAAAAGGAGACTCAAACAACTGGTATCATCGATTGCAATTGCAAAGAAAAACCTGATTCTTATATTTCAATGACAATGGGAAATGGTTTCGGAAGTGAAGGCGGAAGTATGCAATGGAGAGCTTTCACCGTTCGGCTTGGAAAATCTATCGACGAAAATACACGTATTGATTTTATTCATATCAACGAAGGCCATCCGACAAATAACCATCGCGACGGATTTGCTCTGGCCGGAACGTACGATATTCCTGTCAGTAGTAAATTGAAAATTGAATTATCGGCGGGGCCATACTTCAGTATGAACACGACGACAAAAAATGATAAAGAAGAAGATGAAAAACGCATCGGTCTCCTCGGAACGATAGCAGCTCTTTATTCGCTCGATAATATTTCACCGGGGCTTCATTTGCGTGCAGAATACAATCACGTTTTCATGCCTGGAGGAATTACGACGGATTCTTTCATGGTTGGAGTCGGAAAAGTTTTTGATGCGAGCAAAGACACAGAAAAAAGTGTGTCCGACAATATGGAAGTGAGTGTGATTGGCGATCATTTTAAAACAAATCACGGTGGAACAAATGCAGCTGAAGGATATCAGCTGGAAGTCAAACAAGGTTTCACTGACCACACGGCAATCTCATTCAGTTACATGCATGAAGGAAAAGATCAACTCGTAGATCGCGAAGGGGCAGCGACGCAGTTGTGGTACGTTCAACCACTTCCTCACAATATGTCTGTAAGTGTTGGCGCCGGACCATACTTCGCAAAAAATAAACTGGCCGATCAGGATGGCAATTTAAATGCACTCATCAGTGTCGAAGTAAAAAAAGATATCGGCAAACACACGAGCATTTTCATTCGTGCGAATCGCATTTCAGATTTCTCAGGAAGTAATGATCGCGATTTGATCGGACTTGGAGTTGCGGCGAAGTTTTGATCTATTTAATCTTCGGAAGCTTTTGTAAGATTTTAATAAAGATGGCACTCTTGAATTTATCTTGAACACTTTTGATATATTCTTCCATGCTGAATTTAGGATTGAGTAAAATATAGTCCGTGAAATCATGGGCCACTATAAAAACGGCGGAAAAGGCCGTGATCTTGTTATAAGAACATCCAGTAGGAAATCCTCCTCCAATAGGCAGTTCGTGATGTTGCTTGATTATCAAGGGAACATCAGTGGGAATGGATTTTATCGATTCAATACTATTGGCGGCGATGGTTGGATGCTCTAAGACGAATCTGTATTCTTCCTTGGTCAATTTAGATTTTATTTTATCGAGTTCTTCCACGGAATTAATTTTTAAATATTCTGGGCGATCTCTGAGGGCCATGTCATGAAGATAAGAAGCGTAAATAAATTTTTCCAGAGTTTTATCAGTATTCCATTCCATATGGACGGAAAGACATAAGGACACATGATTCAATAATTCAATATGAGAAGAATAATAATTTTCTTCTGTGCGATCTATTTTCAACTGGGCCAATTTCTTTTTTATTCCTCCCTTCTTGAATTGCTCTAATCTTTTTTGAACACGTTGTTCAAGCTGAGAAAGGCTGGAAGGAAGTTCACATTTCATATTTGTAATTTCATCAAGCGGAACTTCTGCCAGATTTTTTATTTCCGGCGCTTCTCGGATACCTAAAATTTCTTCAGATATTTTTCTAATGTCTTCCTGGTCAAACGGTTTCATTAAAACGCCCGCAAACCGTCTGGAGTATTTATCAATAAATTGGGGAGTGATAATTCCACTGATGATGATGAGAGGTGTTTCGTTATTGGGATGGTTTTCAGTATCGATGAGATGCCTTATAACTTCGGCCCCATTTCGGTTCGCCAGATTGAGATCGAGAAAAATGAGACTATAAGCATTTTCATCCAAATTCTTTATGGCCGAATCGACAGAGGGAACAGTATCAACTTGTTCGAATAAATCGCTCACAAATTCTGTAATGAGTTCTGCTATGTCGGGATTGTCATCGACAATCAATAATCTACTGGCCATAACTTTCCACTTTTCTAGAGAAGTCCAGGTGCAACCTTGATGTAGAAATCGCCGTGTTCGCTTTTAAGTTTTACCAGCAGGATACTCGTAGAAGATGTGACCTGGGAATCGCGATTATAAGTCGGAATGACCATGTCCATTTTCATATCAAACTTCGCGATAAGAACCTTGCTCTTACCGTAGACGATGTTACAAATTTCTGAAACTAAGTCCTCATTGTCCTTGCTGATCTCTTTGACTTCTTCATAAAGAACTTTTGAACACACGCTCAGATATGTTTTCTCAGGAAATGAAATAAAAAAGCTTCCTGTGAAGTAGGGCGATTTAATCGCAAGCTTTCCACGAATCGCAATACTAGAATCGAGTTTTTGATAGTCGAGAAGGGACGGAGTTGCGTGAGTGATATCTTGTTCACACATTGCCATCTCTTTAATCGTCGCCATTGTCGACTCGATAAAAATATTTAAGAATTGAGCGCTGCTTGTTTTAGTGTCCTTAGTCGCTGTTGCTGTTTCTTTTTTCTCGACTTGAGCAGTATCAGTCGTGAGCTTCGCATAGATTTCTTCAGCACTCGCAGGCATGTTGATAATCTTTGCATTGGAAAAAGTATTGTCTGTTGTGATTGTCTGAAATGTTTCAAAATTTTCGAACGCAAGAAAGACGAGAGCAGACTGATATTTTTTAGAGCGATTAATATATTTTCCGATATCGATAATTTCTGCTGCTGAATGAGTATCATCGAAAATAAAACTGGAAATGACTTTCCCCATATCCTCAATCCGATTGAGTGAATCTTGCGATTTCACAAGTTCCATTTCATATTGCGTGCTCGATCTTCTGAGGGCATCCAGCTTCTTATAGAAGTTCAAATTTTTGGTCACGATTGCAATTTTATGGGCCATAGTTTTACTTATTCTAAGAGGGGTTTAATAACTTATTATCGGTAAATTTCGGGTCAACTTACTTTAATATCAGCTAAAGATTTCATTGGAGTTTTGATTTCACGAGGTTGGTCTATTAAGAGGGGTAAATAGTGTTTGTTGACTTGAAAAAGAGACGCCTACGGTGGAGTAGGCGTCTAAAAAGCTATGCTGAAAAAACTCTTCGAAAACTCTAGGAAGAGGGCCTAGAGGGTTTTGCGGATTAAATTTTTGTACTCTCAGAGTAGAAGTTAAGTGGCTGACGAACGTCAACTAGACCGCCACCCTTTGGTTTTGGGAAGTCGATCATTCGAAGGATATTCGCCATACAACCGATTCCTTTATCAGAGAATTTTGTCTGCGCAGACTTGATATTAACTTTCGAAACTTTTCCGTCGCCTTCAATTCTAAAGTTAAGGTCGACGATCCCTTTAATTTTTTCTGATTGTTCTTGCAACTCTTGTTGATAACAGAATTTAAACTGCGCCAGGTATTCACCCAAAATTTTTCTCAAAACTTCAGGATCAATTGATCCAAGCACGACAGTGTCTGCTTGAACGAAGGCCGTATCAATTCCTTTTTTGTTTGCAAGACCTCTCGTCGTAGTTGAGCGATCGTAGTTACCGACAGCATCTTTACCACCGAGACCAGAGCCGTCACCGATACCAGCAGGAGCACGATAATCACCTGTGAGGTTGTTACCTTTATTAGCGAGTCCTGTTCCTCCAGTGACTCCGCGTGCGCCTTCTGTTCCAGCTCCAGCTGCAATTGTCATCGTAGCACTGTTACCCATTAGTGCTTTTAAACCTTTTCCTTTGAACTCATATCCTTTTGTAGCAGAGTCACCCAGAGCATTTCCTCCGCCGTTAGGAGTAGAGAGTGGACCCGCTTTAGGCGAACCCGCTTTTGATTTGTGAACCTGTTGCGTTTTCGTCTGATTAGGGTCCCCTGTAGGTGCCTGAGTGTTATTGGAAGTTACTTGTTTTGCTCCGGCCGCCATATTAGTCATAACTTTTGCCATTTGTTCTTTGGCAATAATTTTTTCTTGTTTTCTATACGACTCAGAAGGAGCTATGAACTTCATTTTTATCGCTGCCAATTTTTCCTTAACCGGAACTTTAACAGCTTCATTAGGAAATTTAAGAAAAAATAAAACTGCGTGAATAGCAAAACTTCCGATGACCGCGTTTTTAAAAAAACGTTTACTCGATTCATCTTTGTTAAAACTTCTTCGCGGCAATTGTAGTTTAGAAGTTGTTGTCGTCATACGATTGCTACCTTAATTATTGCTTTGTGTGTCCTTCTTCCGCGGCAATTGAAAAGTTTTTCGCTCCTGCCACTTTGGCCATATCCATAATCTCAATGGCCTTACCTAAGTTTGCTGAAGTATCACCTTCAAGCATAACGGAATCAGTTTTTAATTCAGCAAGTGTGCTGGCAATACTTCTTTTGATATCGGCATTGCTCACTTTTTTCCCATGGACGGCAACTTGTCCGTCTTTAGCAAGCGAGATAACCAAAATTTCTGCCTCTTTCTTTTCATTCGTCAAAGTCGTTTTTGGCAGTTCAATATCCATTCCTGATTCCAGAGCTGCTGTTGAAGAAACCATGAAGATAATTAAAAGCACAAGCATGATATCAATCATCGGGGTCATGTTAATTTCAGCAACGATTGAATCGTCATCATCGCCACTGTCATTTTTTACACTCATTGACATATAGGTATCCTCTTACAAATTATTTTTTTAAAATATTTTTTTAATTATTTTTTCATCGTGTTGAATTGATCGGCCATATCGCCAAGACCATTTCTAAATTCACGAGCAATTTCTGCAATTCTAGTTTGAAGATAGTTGTAGAGAATAACGGCAAAGACCGCCACGATAATACCACCGGCCGTTGCAATCAATGATTCTGAAATTGTTCCGGCAACGACTGCGAACCCTGCTTTACCTGCTGATCCAATCGCTTTAAATGAACCCATGATCCCCCAAACCGTACCGAAGAGACCAACGAACGGAGCAGATGAACCGATCGTACCAAGAATCCATAAGTTCTTTTTCAAATCAGCGTTTGTTTCAGAAAGACGACGTTGTAATCTTTGATCGTATTCTTCTTTACCAATTGCTTCGTCGAAAACAGCGTAGTGTGCTTTCGCAATAACATCAGGACAGTTTCTATAAAGGACTTCCATCTCATGAAGCTTTTGTTGAACGATAATTCTTGAAGCTTCGTCTTGAAATTTTTTAGCATCTTTTTGAAATTTCACCAGGTACAAAATTTTCTGAATAGCAACTACCCAGATCGCTACTGAGAAAACCAGTAACGGGTACATGATAAATCCACCTTGTTTGAATACTTCGATAAAGTTCATAGCCAACTCCTCTTCTGCAAATGGTTCTTTTGAACGCAACTCGACCTTCGGTTTAAAATTAAACCTTCAGCGCTGTTAATAGTTTTTCAATGATCTACTTCTTGCTTTCTTTTTCTAGCTTAGACTGCTCTTTTATCTTTTGATTAATTTCTTCGAGCAATATTTTGTTTCTTTGGTTGTATTCGTCTGCATATAATCTTCTCTCTACGATTTGTTTTGCTTCTTCAAGACGATTTTTCTTCATCAGGTTGTAAGCATAAAGTCCTACGATGTCCGGACGGTTTAAGTAGTCCGGCTTCACGCGGTTGATGGCCGCATAAGACTTATCCAAATCTCCCTTTCTGTAATAGATCAATGAAAGCGAGTAGAGGAGATCGATATCGTCCGGATTTTTTTGTTCCAGCTTTTTTAAGATCTCAAGTGCTTTGTCGTTTTCATTGAATTCAATATACAATTGAGCGATATTAAACTGTGGCGTAAAGAAATTCGGTACAAGAGTGTTTGCTCTTTTAAACGAATCATACGCTTCGTTGTAACGTTTAAAATTTAAGTGAATCAAACCAATATTGTTCGCCAACGTAGCTTCTGCTAATGACTTACTTTGGTCTTTGATCATTGGAAGTGCTTCCACTCCAAGATCGTAATAGAAAAGCGCCTTCGGGTACTCTTTGTTTAACGAATAGCAAGTTCCCAGAGCATTCCAGTAAAAAGCATTGGTCTTGTTATTGTGCATTTCTGCTTCAAGCATCGACATACCTTTCGTAAATTTTTTCTGGTGGCAAGCGAGAAGCGCTTTCGAGATTGTGTCTTTTTCTGTTCCATCCATCGATTCAAGACGGTTGGTATTGTATCTCATCAGCGATTCTTCTTTCAAAAGATCCACGTCTGCCGTTTCAATCTTTTTTTCAAAGCTCTGAGTTGCACAGCCGGCCACTAAGCTTGAGGCGAAGATTATGTTTAATATTTTCGTTCTCATTTTCTAGTGCCTCTGCTTAAATCCATCGTATTCGAGAAGAGAAGTGCTGAGTGATAATTCAAGTTTTCTAACAATTTTACTTCAGCGTTTTCTGAATTTCTCGCTTTGATGTTTTCGAATTTATCATGTTTTTGGATTTCGAAGAAAAAATTATTTTTCTGCAAATACGCCACTTTTTCGCGATCAACTTGTAGGCCTTTAGCGTTCAGTGACTCAGTAATTTGGCGCATTCCTCCTTTGAAACCCTCTAAGTACTTGTTATCTACTCCCTGTGGGATGAAGGAATTAATCGAATCTACCAATGAATAATAAGGCATTGCGAGCACTTCACGAATGAGTAGAACTTCTTCTGGTGTCGACTCTTTTGAGAGTGCTACGGCCTCTTTATTCAACTCTGTAATGATCGAAAAATACTGTTCCATTTCAGAGTTATATTTGTCTTCGTCAAACTTAGGAAGAGAAGTAAAAACGAATTTTAAATTGAGAACTTTCTCTCTGAATTCTTGAACTCTGTCGTATTGAACGAACATATTTTCAAGGTTCAATGCTGGAGTTTTTTCATTCATGGCAACGATTTCTTTTTTCAGCTTTTCTTTGTCAGCTGCTTTTGCCTGCCAGAATTTAAATTTTAAATAACGTCCCATCTGACGAGCGAGTTTATCGTTGTCTTTGTGAGCGTCGAAATAGCTCGTAATCTCTTTCATGTTATCGTTTAAGATAAAACGGTCGAAGTTGTCCATTTGCATTTTATCGAGAACGTGTTTGTCGAGTTTGCAATTTTTGAAGTTGTCTTCAAGTGAAATCAGTTTTGCTGTTTTTGTTTCCTCGATAGCACTGTTGCTTATAACAAGTTCATAGAAATTTCCTTTTTCAGCAAAATCCTGCTCGCAAAATCTTTTTGAAATGTTTGTTGCAAGTTCAGTTGAAAGCTCAAAGTTTTGAAGCAAACGATACCCTTTGGCCAGTACAAGCAGAGTAGGTGTGACTTTGATCAAATCTTTGTTGTCGTAAATGTTCAAACTTTTCTTCAGCCATTTGTAAGAATCTTTTGACTTGTTCTGGTCAAGGTAAAGAGTCGCGATAGCGTAAGCTGCTTCAGCTTTTGTTCTGTTTGGGTATTGTTTTGAATCGTAGATCGATTCATATCCGGCCATTGCTTCTTTGATCTTTCCTTGCTTTTCCAGCGCCTGGTATTTATCGAAAAGGAGTCCTCCGAGAATCGCAATTGAATTTTCGATATACTCTTTGCTGAAACTCAAATAACCTTTGTCAATTTTTGAAATCCAGTACGCAAGTTTGTCTGTGTTCTTTTCTTTGATGTATACATCAAGTATTTGCGTCAACATCTCACGGTGAATTTTTACGTCATCAGGATAATTTTTCTTATACACCAAAAGAATGTTTACTGATTTTTTCATCTGGTGCTGTTCAAAATATTTACTGAAAAGTTTTTGGTAGATAACTTGAGATTTATCAGACACAGGGTAGAAGATAACGTAGTTCTTGAAAGCGAAAATCGCGTATTCGTCTTCTTTTTTCTTTGGAAGTTTTGCAAGTTCGATAGTCGACAACATCGCTTCTAAAGATTTTTTTGTCACTTCTCCGTTATCTTTTTTTATTTTTGAGTTCATGACAGCACGTACATAATATTTAAGCGCTGTTTGGTAATCGTGAATTGAAAGGGCCGTTTCCCCCTGGTAGTAACGGTATTGGTTTTTGTTTGTTTTATCTAAACTTGAAAGAATGTCGAAGTAGCGCATGATTTTTTTGTAATCATCTTTGCTGTATTTTACTTCTTCAGCATTTTTATCTTTTACGAGGTTGATTTGCATGAACCCGGCAACTTCTTTGATCTTGTTCATTGCTGTAAAGACATCGTCTTTATCAAGTTTGTTCTTTTTAGAAAGATCAAGAATGCTATTTGCGGTTTCAAAATAAAGATCGTCTTTTTTACTCTCGCGGTATAGATCGAGTTGAGTCAGGCGAACTTTCATTTCATCGTTAGGAGCTTTTCTGTTTTTTGTGTCTTTGAGTGCTGCTCTTAAAACTTCTTCAGTAATTGAGAAATTGTTTTTGTTCATTGAAGATTGAGCGAGCATCAACAACCATGGTGATGAAGGATTTGTGTTCTTTTCATAGAACTCGATCCCTTCGTGAGTCGCATCCGCCTGCACGAAGAAAATTCCAATCGCCTGGTTAATTTGTTCGCGCATTGAAACGTATTTTTTATCTTTTGTTGTTTCAAAAGATTCTTTGATCAACTCAAGAGCTTTTTTGAAATTACGTTCTTTCAGGTGACACCAGGAAGCGTTGTAAAGGTGTTTTCCGTACCATTCGTTGTCTTTCTTTTTTAAGATGTCGTCGTAATAAGCAATCGCTTCATGGTATTTTTTGTTGTTGTAATAATATTCCGCCAATGCCGTTTTAGCATTGTACATTGTTTTGTCGTCGGCCTTACTTGTCTTGATCGCCATCTTTAAAAATTGTTCTGTCTCTTCGCTCGTCCCGTAGTCGCGGGAGTTGATAGCGAGAGCATAGTAAATTTCACTGATGCGTTCATAGCGAGTGTATTGTTGAATAATGCTCAAGGCATACTTTTGGGCCGTCATGTATTGTTCACGTGAAGCTTTAAAGTACGAATCTTTTCCATTTGAAGCGACCGTTTTTGGATCGGCCTTCAAAAGAGTTTGAGTTTCTTTCTCTTTAATCAGTTTGATTTTTTCTGAGTAGAGCTCAAAGAGACGGTGTTTTAATTCCGGCCCCGAGTACTTGTTGCCTTTGATAGTCTGGATTTCTTTGTTGATAAGATTCATCAACTTCGTCCATTTTTCGGCGTTTTCTTTTGTGAGGTCTTTAGGGGCTTCGGCCATTGTGACTGAAGAAAGACTAAGGAGGGATGTGAGGATGAGCGTTTTGATCATAAAGCGTCCCTTTAGATATGGGCCTCAGATGTTATCTGAGGTTTTCTATTTCTCGTTTGTTTTCAAAATCAAAATTATTTTTTTCAAGTAATGAACGTTTGAAAGTTTTTCTTTCGCGTTCACTCACTGTTAAGTCTCCGGGAGCGACGATCTGTCCTTTGATCTCCATACTCCCAAGGTCGATAGTTTCATACTCTTTATACTTATAAACAGTGTTCTTTTTTTCTTCAGCAAAGGCCGGAGCGTTCAGCGATGATACAAGACAGATTGAAAATAAGATTAATGCTTTCATATTTTTCCTTATCCTTATTTCGATTCTTGAGTGTTGTCTTTACAAGATGACTTTAACCCGAAAGAGTAATCACCCAATTCATCTGCCCAGAATGATCCGTTGAAGTCATAAAACATCTGAGTCATCTTACGGTGTACGTTCTGTTCTGAACCTCTGTTTCGGTCGTTCTTTTGATCTGGTTTAGTATTGTACAGTTCGTCTCTTTTCTTAGAAAGAAGTTCAAGTTTTAAGTTGAACATTGAGTAACTATGTTTGTGAATTTCGTTGATGAACGTAAAGATTTCTTTCTTGATGTAGTAGTTGATCTTTGCGCTAATAAATGAAATTGTCGAATCAAGGTTAAGCTCAAGTTGGTTTGTAAAATCATTTTTGTTTTTAAGTTTCTTGATAAGAGCAAGCTCGTCTTTCGCTGCTTTCAAGCTGGCAAGGTCGAGGTTGAACTTAACTTGTTTTCTCGTTTGTGTGATCAGGTTTCTGATGAACGGGTTTAAGTTCTCTCTCGTTTTTGGATCGGCATAATAAAGATCCAGAAAGTATGTATCAGACTTTTTATTTTGTCCGAGGATATCTTTAAGTGCATCTGCCTTTGGCTGATAGTAATCGTAGAAGTGGTCAACGACTTTAAGGGCATCATCCCAAAGACATAGGTTGTAGTATGAAAGCGCCATCAAAACTTCTGCTTCAGGAAAAAAGTAACTTTCAAGAAGTGGAGATTTGTAGGTAACAGTTAAACCAAGTGCACGGTTGTAATCTTTTAAGTAGTAGTGTGCCCAGGCCTTATCCATCAGGATGTATGGCCATTTGTATGAACGCTTGTCGATTTGATCGTAAATTTCAAGCGCTTCTTCGTATTTGTGATCTTCGATTTTTACTCTTGCTGTTCTGATCGTACATGTTTCGCGAAGGTAAGTGTAATAGCGTTTAAGTTTTTCTCCACCAGAAGAGTTTTCTTGTTGTTCAGCTTTCTTTGCACAAGCTTCGTACAAGTTCAGTGCTTCGATATGTTTTCTTTCCAGGTTTTTAATTGTTCCTCTGATCAAGTTTGCTTCGATAGAAAACTTGTGTGTTTCAGGGATACGGGAAAGAATTGTGTAAGCTTTATCGTATTGGCCTTTGTTGAAGAGGCGCGTCCCGAGAATGAGTGAGATCGATGGAATCGAAAAACTTTCAAGTCGTTTTTCATCCAGGTTGAGAACCGCCATTGTTCCGGTTTTAATAACCAGAGTTTCAATGTCCGCTTCCAACTCAGCGTCTATGTCATTACTCTCTTCAAGGTAGCTGTTGATAAAAGGAATCGCACTAAAATAAAATTGTCCATCGATGAGCTCGTGAGCAATCTTTTTATTTTTAGCAGGACTTTTATCTTTCAAATAAATTTCGTACGCAGCTTTCGCTGTAGCGTGAGCCACTTGGTTCACACTCAGGGCCGCAAGTAAGAATGTTAACGCCAGATATTTCATATAACCTCAACAATGATCGCTTTTAACTTTTCAACTTTTTATTAGAACGAGAACCCGACACTTAAAACTGAATCAAGATTGTTTCTCAACTTGCTTGATGATTGACCGTTGATCACAGGACCTGGGGCCTTGTAGTTATTCATGATCAAACCAAGATTGACGTGAATATTTTTTGTCGCGTGAAGTGTTAGTTCTGTTTTACCAATGACTGAAGTGTATGATTCAGAACTGTATGTGTTGGCCATTGATGGAATGGCAACACTTGCTGAGTTACTTTCAGTTTTTAATTGTCCAAGCCCAAGTCCGAAAGACCAATCGAAGTAGAAAATTTTATTGAACGTATTGATCTTCCCGTAGAATGGTGACCATTTAGCGAGAACACCATAGTTGCTCTTTGTTTTTCTGATGAATGGAATTGATCCATTTAATCTTTGTAAGTTTTGAAGAGCTTCGCTGTCTTTGTTGCTGTAGCTTGTGTAGAAACCTTCTACTGCCCATTCCTCATTCAAATAGAAACCTGCGTTTCCGTGAATGAGAGAAGTGTCCTGGAAAGTAGAGGAGAGCCCAAGGCCCACGCCAAGATTGGCGTAGACCGTGTGCTCTTTTTTGTGAACTTTATTTTGAAGAACGTAAACTTTCTTATCAGGGTCCAGCCATAAAAAGTCATAAAGATCTTTTTCAGCGGCCATAACCTTGGGTGCCCCCAAGGTCATGGTTGATAAAAATAATACGTGTAATGAAAGAGATGTTAGATTCAAAGATTTCATTAAATGGCTCCTAAAACAGTCGCTTTAACTTGATAGCGAACTTCAATTTTTGCACCTTCAGCAGGAACAGCGTTAGCGTTGAATTTCAGAGTGTGGGCCACAGAATCATATGTCCATCCAGCAGTAACCTGAACATTGTTTACATAAACTTTGATCAAATCATTGTATGGAGCTTCTGCAAGAGGAAATTTATCGATGAGGTTAACAATGCTTCCCCCCATATCACTTAAAGTGGCAGCGAAGTCATCAGTGATGTCACTGTACTTACCGCTTGTTTTATCTGAAACATATTCATAACGAGTACCGATTGTTTCCCATTGAGCATTTTTTGGAAGCTTAGTTGTAACGATTGAATAAGCTTTCACCATACCTGGGCTTCTTTTTGCTGCTTGAAAGCGAGCGAGGTACTCTTCTTTTTTCTTTTCAGATTGGTCTTCTTCGTCAGAAACAAAAACGATAGCAAGGTAAGCATCATCACGAAGGAAACTTGAAGCGTATCTATCAAGGAAGCTTGAAGCACATTTTAAACCTTGTTCGATACCTGAACCTGAAGTTCCGACCTTAATCCATTTAGTGAAGTTGTTTGTAAATGCAGTTCTATTACCTTGTGCTGAAGCACGTGTAAGTTTAGAACTATCACCAACCATCTTACCGTTTCTTGTTGATGTACCATCTGTAGTAGTAATCGCCATTTTGAAATCAATATTTTTTGCCAAGAATTGATTAATAAATGTACCGAAGTTATGAGCAAGAGCATCCTGGTTATCGGCCATCGATCCAGAGTCGTCGATTACCCAAAGGATATCAACGTCACCGTCGCGAGTAGAGTCTTGTGTGAATACTTCAGAACGATCAACTAAATTCACACACGCTTGTGGGTTACAAGCTTGAATTGCTCCAGCAGAGGCAACACACATATTACCGCCACCGCTTGCTGCAGTTGAAATGGCAAATGTTTGGACGCCACCACCACATGTTACTGAGCACGCACTCCATGCACCAACGCAATCAACTTTTGGAGTGACAACAACAACAGGAGGATCAACGACTACTGGAGGAGTAACAACAACTGGTGGCTCAACAACCACTGGAGGAGTTACGACAACGGGAGGATCTACAATCACCGGTGGATTTACTACAACTGGAGGATTAACTACCGGAGGAACGACAACAACTGGAGGATTCACTACAACCGGAGGATCAACGATTACCGGAGGAGTGACAACGGGAGGGTTCACGACTACAGGAGGATTAGTTGTTGTTCCTCCACCAGTTCCGCCAGTTCCACCTGAACTACCACCATTGTCAGTAGTAGTATCTGTTGGAGGAGTGACTGTACCTGTGTCTGTTCCCGGATTTGATCCAGCAGCTTTGCTTGGATCGAGAAGCGCGGCCTTGTCATAAAATTCGCTTTGCTTACAGGCCTGGAGTGAAAGCAAAACTAAAGCGAGCAAGAACATTTGCTTACTTTTAGCCAAAGTTAATAACATGGAAATCCCCATCTATCGGAGGCTTTTTTAAAGCGTCCTGATTTTTTGATTTTGGTTTGGAACAAACGTGCAACTTCAGCCTACGGGCAACCACAAAATCAAAAGTAAAAGAGCATTCGAGCTTAGGAAGATAATAAAATTCAATCTGAACTATATGTAGAATATTACTGAACTTTAAAATCTTTTGGGTCTGGATTGATTATATCGATTTAAAAAACAGTCACCAGTAGTTAAAGGTTTTTAACAGAATATCCGATAAGAAAACTTTCAAAATAAACTACTTAAACCCGTTAAAAAAAAATTTTCTCGTGGTAAAATGGACTTATAAAATTGATTAAAAAGTGCCAAAGCTTTTTGTCAGTACTTTCAAATTATTTAAAGGGGAAGTCTTATGTGCTTAATCTGTGTCGAATACAATAAAAAGAGAATGACAAAAGATGAGATGAAAAAAGCTTTGCCCGAAATGGTGATGTTTGCTAAAAATGAAGAAGAGAGAAATCACTACAAAAAACTGCAAAGCTTAAGTGAAGCAGGCGATCTGGAAAAATTAGAATTAGAGATCGAGCAGCACCTTTCACAATTCGGCTATAAATATGAACAAAAATTTTCCCCTAAAACTCGCAGACCTTAAGTTCACCAATCGTTTAAGGGAAAGTTGTCCGCACTTATTTGTTAAAGTTGAAAGTACTCCATTAGAGAATCCCGTTCTCTTGCACACCAATCTCGATTTATTAAATCGCCTCGGTATTGATCCCTATGAAAAAGAAAAATCTTCATTCGTTCGTTTCGTAAACGGCGATCTCGACTTCGAAGGACTTTTTTTCGGCGCTAGTTACTATTCAGGACATCAGTTTGGTTATTACGTTCCTCGCTTAGGTGATGGACGCGCACTCATGCTCGGTGAAATTGAAAACGAAAAAGGCGAGCACTTCGAATTGCAATTAAAAGGATCGGGACTCACTCCTTTTTCCCGCATGGGCGACGGAAAAGCTGTCGTGCGTTCAAGTATCAGAGAATATCTAGCGAGTGCTCATTTAAAAGCACTCAATGTTCCGACGACTGAAGCGTTGGCGATCATTCACGGTAGTGATGATGTCTATCGCGAGACAGTTGAAAAATCCGCAATCGTTCTAAGAGTAGCTGAATCGTTTTTGCGTTTCGGGCATTTTCAATACTATGCTCACACTAAACAAAGTGAGGAACTCAAAAAATTAGTTGAGTTCACAATCGGCACTTATTTTTCTGATTACGCTGATCATATGAATTGCCATGTTCTTTTTTATCAGGAAGTGGTGAAAAGAACGGCGAAGCTTTTTGCTAAATGGCAGGCGATCGGTTTCTGTCATGGCGTTTTGAATACCGACAATACTTCGATCCTCGGACTCACGATTGATTACGGGCCTTACGGTTTCATCGATCATTTTGATCTCGATCATATCTGCAATCACTCCGATCACGAAGGCCGTTATAGCTTCGGTAATCAACCATCCATCGGTATGTGGAATTTAGAACAACTGGGAATTGCCCTTCGCGATTTTATCAGTGAAGAAGACATGAAGCGCACGCTCGATACTTATCCGCAAATTTTTCACGTTGAGTACAGAAGACTCTTGAGAGAAAAATTGGGGCTCGTAAAAATGCGAGAAAGCGATGAAGATTTTATGCGCACACTACTCAATATGCTTGTGAGAACGAAAATGGACTACACGGAATTTTTCCGTGCACTTTCTCATTACCAGACATCGAACACACTTCCTTTTGAAATGACAAAAGAGTTGGAAGATTTTCTTCGCCTTTATAAAGAACGCCTGAGTTTCGAAGATACAACGACAGAAGAGAGGAAGGCGATGATGCTTGCAGCGAACCCAAAGTTCATTTTGCGAAACTATCTCGCGCAAATGGCGATTGAAGATTATTCTACGAATCCAAAAATGCTGAACGATCTATTTAATGTTCTCACACATCCTTACGAAGAATGGCCAGAGTTTGAAGGATGGTCGAAACCAGCACCTGTTCAATATAAAAATTTATCAGTGAGTTGTTCATCATGAGTGCTCAAGAGAATGTTTTAGTTTTTGGTTATTCCGACAATCCGGAAAGATACTCGTATATCGCTTACAATCTTTTAAAAGATTATAAACATCATCCGATTGCTTTTAATCCGCGCCTGGATGATCCTAAAACGCTCGCAAAAAAATACGACACACTTACTATGTATGTGAGTCCACCAATCGCCGATAAATTTCACGACCTCCTGATGAGTCTTGATATCAAACGTGTAATCTTTAATCCGGGAACGGAGCACGAATCACTCATTAAAGAATTTGAAAAAAAGGGAGTAGAAGTCGTAATCGGGTGTACACTAGTTATGTTAAGAACAAATCAGTACTAGGACGACAATGGCGATCACACTGGATTTCCTCACGGGAAAAACAACAGACCAACTCACTCCTTTTCAGGACGGAAAATTCGTCGTTCACAAAGAAATGCTCTCAGATATTACGACCATGTTTGCGGCGGCAAAAGCAGATGGTTTTGATCTCGCTTTATCGAGCTCGTTTCGTTCTTTTGATGATCAAGTAAAAATTTGGAATGCCAAAGCCCAAGGGCTGCGTCCGGTGCTCGATTCCAATTCTGTTCCAGTCGACATTGCGACAAAAACTCCTGAAGAGATTATGTTTCTCATCATGCGCTGGTCGGCCATTCCGGGAGGAAGCCGTCACCATTGGGGAAGTGATATTGACGTTTACGATAGAAAAGCAAAACCCACCGACTATAAAGTTCAGTTGATCCCGAGTGAATACGAGGCCGGAGGTTATTTTTACGAAGCGAATTTATGGCTTAATGAACACATGGAAGACTATGGCTTCTTTCGTCCCTACGCGATTGATAGAGGAGGAATTGCTCCTGAACCATGGCATTTGAGTTATCGTCCGCTGAGTGAAAAGTTTTTGCAAAGTTTTACCTTTGAAGCTTTCAGTGAGCACTTATCTAAAGCAAATTTTGATCTCATTATAGAAGCGCGAAGAAATGAAGCTGAGCTTTATCAGCGTTTCATTCAAATTGAATAATAGTACCCGATGATTTTAGTCTCTAAGTTTATTGTGTTGAAGATTAGATAAAAACTTTTAAAATAAAGATATATTTTTTATTCCAGGAAAGTCTTATGAAAATCTCTGCGATGTTTCTATTAGGTGCTCTTTTAGTTAATACTCAAAGCTTTGCGGCCGCGACTCCGAAAAACAAGAAGGGAAAAGGAAAAGATACAAAGGTGAGAAAAGAAATGAACACGATTTCTTCTCACATCAGAGATCTTGGTCTCTATATCGCTTCTGAACAAGAATTTTTAAAAGAATCAAACAAGCATATTATCCAAAAACATCTAGAGCAACTCACATCACTTTTTAAAAATTTAAAAGTGCACCCGGTGATTGATTCGCAAGGACTCTCTTTGAATCAAGCAGTGATGAGCGAACAGCTGGAACAAACTCTCGCGCTTTTTAAGAACGATAAAAAATCTCTCGCTCGTGCGAAGTTCAATGCCGCTTTAAACCTGTGTGTTTCATGCCATACCCAAGGTCCGGCCCTTTCAAAGGCTTCGGATAAAGAAGCCAAGCAAGAGGATCACAAAGTTTTTGCTGAAAAAGATATCAGCAAACTTAAAATCAACGATTACGAACGCGCTGAACTTTATTTCATCACCCGCGATTTTGATGAAGCGATGAAACTTTACGATCAGTTCCTGAAGAACTCGAAAAAAACAGACGATGATGAATACATCTACAAAGCACTTGAGCGCGAGCTTATTTACTATGTAAAAATCAAAAAAGATTTTCCGGCGGCGAAAGAACACTTCGAAGCTTTCTTAAAAGACAATCACTTCAACGATAAAGTAAACCAAGAGGTGAGTGATTGGATTAAAACATTGAGTGGCAAAAGTTTGTGGGATCAGTTCGATCCGAAAACAACGAAAGAAGAGGACATGGAGAAATTCATGAAAACTTTTATTGCCGACGATGAAGAAGGCCCGATTTTCTCTCTGACAAATTCATCAGAAGTAAACGATCTGAACCTTTCTTCAATTTTGATCGATTACTATAATGCTCACCCCGAAACAAAATTGGGTGCAAAAATTCTTTACTGGATGGCGACTCTCGACAAACGCGTTTCTGACGATCTCTTCTTTTCATTGGGAGATTACTACCTGATCGCGTGTATGGAAAAATACCCGAAAGACCCGATCGCAAAAGATTGTTATGAATCTTACGTCGACGATCTGGAAATCAACTATCTTGGAAAAGATAAAGAATTGCAAAACGACATCAAGTCTCGTCTGAAACGTTTACAAAAACTGATTGATTATCAAGAGGAAGAATAATGAAGTTCTTACTCATTCCATGTTTGCTTTTGTCTCTTTCCGCGCACGCAGAAGAAAAAGCGACTCACGAGAATTCGCAGGCAAAAATCGTGATGGGGAATGTTTATGATTCTTTCGTTAAAATTATTCCTTATGCCTACGCTGAAAAAGATGCGGCCGATCTTTTAAGAGATTCATCTCATCAACAGGACCTGATTAAGAACCTCACAGATATTTCCAATTCTTTTAAAGGCGCTCGTCACGTGCAATTTTTTCAGCGCCCGGGATTCAGACCGAGTCTAGAAACGATCAACACGCACATCGATGAAACGATCAACTCGATCAAATCGCAAAATTATATTTTGGCCCAAAGCCGCCTGAAAGCGATCACCGCTCTCTGCGTGTCTTGCCACTCGGTTCTTTCCGACAATATTTCCAAAAATGCTTTCGGTGAAGCAATCAACAGCGAAAAACGCAATCGTTTTGAATCGGACTATGCTTACGCGAATTATCTCTATCTCGTCCGCCGTTTTTCTGAATCGACTTTTTATTTTGAACAATCGATCAAATCGCATCTGGAAAAAGGAAACGCAAAAGATGAAATGGCCGATCATGAACTCGATTCCTCTCTCAAACGCGTTTTGAGTATTTACACAAAAATCAATTACAATCCGGAAAAGGCCCTGGCCTTTATCAAAAAAAATATCGCTCTTAAAAACATGCCAAAAGAAACGGTGAATTCCCTCACGACATGGCAGAAGTCACTCGCGAAATGGAAAAAATTTAATCCGAAAAAAATAAAATCCATTCAGCAGTTCATTGAAAAAAATCTCGCGCCTCTTGAGAATGAAAGAGAGAAACTCACGAGCGGAGAAAGTGATGTCACACTTCTTATCGCTTCAGGCGTTCTTTCAAAATACCTGGTGGATAATTCAAAGAGCCCTCTGACTCCGGAAATTCTTTACTGGTTGTCGATTGCAGAAAGAAGGCTTTCGAGCACATACTTCTTTTCTCTAAGCGATCTTTATTTAAAAGACTGCATTACACTTTACTCGAGCAGCCCTTGGGCGAAAAAATGTTATCAGGAATACGAAGACAATATCACTTTCGGTTTCAGTGGCTCAAAAGGGACGGATATTCCCCTCGAGGAAAAGCGAGAACTGGAGCGCTTAAAACAAGTTTTGAAGTAAGTTTTTCTTGATTTTCAAGATACATAAATTATTATCGAAACATATTAGAAATTAAAAAAGGAAACCGTCATGGATAACGCTACAACTCCAGTTCAACCAGCAACAGCAGCTCCTGCTCAAGCAGTTGCCCCAACGACAGGAGCTCCAGCAGCGACGGCGCCAACAGCAGAAGCAACTCCTGCTACAAATACATCTCCAGCAGCTCATGAAGGCGGTGGTCACGAAGGGATTACTTACAACCCTAAAATGCCAGAGCCACAAATCATTAACGGTGTAAAAGTTTACCCAACGTCTTACATCCCTGCAAAAGCAGAACTTCACACTCCAAAGAAGACCCTTGTTGAACTCGAAGGACACCACATCGAAGTTATCCACGTGGTGATCTTCATCGGACTTACAGTTGCCCTTTTCATTGGTATGTGGAAACGTCCAAACCTTCGCTAATTTTTTGCTCTAATAGTCATTACTGATTGGTGATTGACGTATAAAGTCCTCTGACGACTTTAGGAGACCCACATGTCAAAAGAGACCAAAGCACCTGGTGCTGATCCGCTTACACTCTTGATGAAAGAGTCAGATGCTTACACTCATTTAGATCAAATTGAAAAATACGTGGAAGACGGGAGCGATCTCAGCATGCTTCCGGTTCAACCAATCTATCTGGCCCTTCGCAAACTTCCTTTCGATAAGGTGGCCGAATACCTTCCTAAATTTTCTAAAGAACAACGCGAAGTTTTTTTGGACATCGATCTTTGGAACAAAGACGAAATCGATATTGAGCATTTTAATTATTGGCTGCAAGCTTACTCACTCGTTGAATCCGACGAAGTGAAAAAAGATTTCATCACGAGTGAACAATTTCTTCTTTATCTAAAAAGTAAATTTAACATCTGGAGCTTCGATGCTGAAGAGCCGGAGTATCCCGATCACGATAATTATTTTTTAACAGACGACAATCTTTTGTTGTTTGAATTCGAAGAGCACTTTCCTTTTGTTGATGAAGTCCGCAATCTCATTCGCCATCTTTATTACGAGTTGGGAGTAGAGGACGCTTACACGTTTTTATTTAAACTTGTCTCCGATTCATTTCTCACTTTGCAAGAAGAAGAATTCCATATCAGAAACGAGCGTATGCGCGATTTCGGTTTTGTGAATTATCTCGATGCTCTCGAAGTGGAAAATCCGTTTATCAATATCGATTTCCTTCACAACTTTATTAAAAAGAAAACAGCGACGACTGGTTCGCTCGATGAAGTTTCTAAAAATCAAAATCTTCACAATGCTTCACTTGTGGCATTTAAAGATCACTTCAAAAAAGTGATCGATGAACTTTTAAAAGTCACAGATCAAAAACGCGCAGATTACTTACAATTTAATTTTGTTCGTTTGATCAACTCACGTCTGGAATCAAAAGGGGCCTTGAAAAAAGGTTCTGTGGCCATGACGAGAACGGGAGCGCAGACAAAGAATCTCGTGCTACTGGGATTCAATTATCTGAAGTCAGAGAGAATTGTTGGAGAGTATTTAAAACAAGTTCCTGAAGAGGGGATTTTTACTCTTTTTGATTTTACGGATCTCTATAAAATCGGAAATTCTCTCATTCGTTTTAATGTGAAAGAATTAAAAAAAGTACTTCAGGTTAACCACTTCGAAGGCGACCAGGAAAAATTTCTTGGGGATTACTGGTCAGACTTTCTCGATAATACTTTTGATGAACCGGTGAAGTTTCACGTTCCTAAAAAAGAAAGCGCACAAGCGATTATCGAAGTTGAAGAGTTTGAGATGTGGAGTTACAAGTGCAGAACTCTGCGCGAGCTTCTTCCATTCGCCAGAAAGTTTTTTGAAACGTTTGATGGACTCAAGAACGATGGCCGTCTTCAGGACAGTTATTATCTAAATTACACAGTTGATTCGATCGATTTCGAAGCTCTTCTTCTTTCGAGCTTTGCGAATTTTTTCCTGGGAACATACGACGAAAAAAACACTTCTAAACTCGGACTTACGATTGATGAATTCAAAAAATTTGCACAAATGATTGTAACGAGTGAAGGAAAGTTCGTTCTTACTCCAGAGCTTTATAAAAAGATTCAAAATTTCGCCGATACTTTCGGACTCAATACCGTTTTTGATTTTAATAATTACCTGCAGGATTTACTGAAATCTCAGCTGGAAGGTTATGACTATCTTACGATGGAAGATGAAGACTATCAGCATATTGGTGGGCCGATTATTTTAACGATTGTTAAGCACTGAACCGAAAAAAAGCTCCAGTGGAGCTTTTTTATTTTGTGATGGAAAAGTAAAATGACAAACGTTGCATTAGAGTTCGGTTCAGCAGCACTGAATCGAAAAAAAGCTCCAGTGGAGCTTTTTTATTTTGCGATGGAAAAATAAAATGACAAATGTCGCATTAGAGTTCGGTTTAGGAAAAGTGCGAATTAAAAAACTGCGCAAGATTCTTCTGAAAAGCAGAATCCAGCTTTTTACATTCACCAAAAAGTTTTTCTTTTAAAAGTTTTTTGCGTTCCACTTGTTGCTGAATCAATTTCTCCGTCTGAGAAAAATTTGTTTTAAGTGGAATTTTTTTTGTAAGAAAAACTTCCAGGCCGGTGAGGCGAGCGTTCTCTTGTTCTAAGAAATGTTGAAGTTCATATTGTTCGCCAACTTTTGTATTGTCGGCATGACGACGTTCGAGGTCTTTGTATTCCTCGCTTTCCATATAATCTCCAAAAACGTCTTCAAAGCCTTTGAGTCCTTCGACCGCTTCTTTTGAGAGATTGATGTTTCCGAGTTTCTTGCTCATCTATTTCCTTTTTTTTCTTTTGCCGGCTCGAACAATTTACTATGAAGTGTTTCGAGAAAGTAGAGTTCTTTAGTATCGTTATAAAGTTTGCGTTGAGAAGTCGTCGAGTCTTTAAACTCATTGATGATTTTGTAGAGTTCGAGATTTTTGATTTTATCTACTTTGAGTGAAAGTTTATTCAACAACTGGAGCTCTTTGTTGTTGGGGCGTTTTACTTTTCTGAAGTAGTGCTCAGGAAGATCTTTTACCGTTCTCACCCAAGGAAAAATACTTTTTATCGGCAGCGGGCTGACGATGTAAAGCGGGTAGGGAAAAAGCGGATGTAGATTGTGTTCGAGAGAAATTTGTTCGAGATTCAAAATGAATTCATCCATCTCTTCTTTTTTTAAAATGGTCAAATTGATATAACACGGAACTTTTCCAATGCGGGAATCAGAGATAATGATTCGCATTTTTTCGACCGTCATTTCCGAGAGGAGAATTTCTTCAAAAATAGGAATTTTCATAATAGGTACACTCTTTTCAAGTCTCGCTTAATTTCTATTTTAGTATAAACTAGAATGAGGAGTTTCTGACAGTCATAAAAGAAAAAGGAAAGTATGTTCAATCTCCCTTACGTGTCGCTGCCTGAGCACTTTACTAAGCTATTGGTGAGTAACATCCAAAATAGCACGGCCAATAACACCAATCTCGAAATGTACATCAGCGAGAATGGTGAATTGAATGCGCTCGTAAAAAAAATCTTTCGCGATATTGATGCCGATGGATTCCTGGGAAAAATTCTTTCTATTTCAGGATGGAATGGAATCAGAAACCGCCTGGCCGCTGTTTATATCGAGTACGCAATGACCGGAAAATTTCCAGAGACAGCAAACCTTTCTCTCGTCACAGATATTATTAACATTGAAAATAAATTGCGCCACTTTACTCCTGCGGGATTCTCGCGCGCCTTTCTCTTAGGCTTCTATGCCAAGATGTCTCTCGTCCAGATTAAAAAAATGGATGAAGCGAAACTTTTTACTCCGCTGATTATTCGCGATGAGCACATCGAATTTATGAAATGGTCGAAAGGAAAATCGACTCGCATCGATTGGCTTATGCTCGAACTGATTCAATACGATCATTTTCTGGGAACAGACCGCATGAATACGTTATTGCAAAATGGTTCGCGATACGATTCTCTTTTTTCACTTCTCTCGGCAACAGAGCAACGAACAGCGATTGAAAACTATCTCACGTATGGAGCTTCCATTAACGATACAGAAATTTTTCTTACTGATGTGACGACACAATCTTGATAGGGCGAAATTAAAATGACAACGAATGCAATCTGGAATTTGATCAACGACTTAAATAAAAAAAACGGCATCACGGAAATTTTAATCAACGGTCCAAAACATGTCTTTGTTGAAAGAGGAGGACAATTCATTCAATTGAATGCAAATCTTCCGGCCGCTGACATCAACACCTTCATTCAGGAAGTCGCAACAATCAATCAAAAAGTTTGTGACAACGATCATCCGATTCTCGATGGAAATCTTCCTGATGGTTCACGTATCAATATAATCAACGAACCATTCGTGCAGGGAAGTCCTGCGATTTCTATCAGAAAATATTTAAAATATATTTCGAGCTTTGATGCTGCTCCAACAGTGTTTGGACTGACGCCAAAGTGGATTGAATTTTTCAAAGCGATGATGTCTGCTCGCCTCAATATCGTTGTTTCCGGTGGAACAGGTGTAGGTAAGACGACGTTCCTCAATCTTCTTTTAAACGAAATCTCGCGCGCTGAACGCGTGATCACCATTGAAGATACACTCGAACTTTCGATCAATCTTCCAAACGTTGTTCGTCTTGAATCGGGAGCAAAAGCTCTTCAATCAAAAAGTAATCTTTCAACCCGCGATCTCGTCAAAAATACTTTGCGTATGCGACCTGATCGAATCATCATCGGTGAGACGAGAGGAGCCGAGCTCTTCGACTTATTACAGGCGATGAATACTGGTCACGAAGGAAGTATGACGTCTGTGCATGCGAACTCAGGTGGCGAGTGTCTTTCGCGTATGGAGACGCTTTTCTTGCTCGCTGGATTTGAAATTCCATTGATCGTCGTCAGAAAACAAATGACGTCTGCTATTAACTTCATTGTACAATTGGGCCGCGATAACGAAGGCCAACGTGTGATCACTGAGATCATCGAAGTTTGTGGAATGGAAGGGCCTACAATGCTCACTCAACAAATCGCTGCCCGCGAAGACGGAGAGTTGGTGTTTAAAGGAATCGCTCCGAAAGTTTTTGAGAAACTTCATCGCGAAGGTGGATTGCCGTTAAATTTCTTTGATGGTTTTTAAATTTAAAAAAGAAATATTGATACTCTAATCATTGTAAATAATTCAATTTCGTTCAAAATTAAATTGATGAAATATGAAGAAAAAATAAAAGGCGCTGGTATTCTTTCTTTCGGAATAGCTTATTATTTTGTTGCGGTCTTTTTTTTAATACAAGATTTTGCCTTTGCTAAATTAATTTGGTTCATCACCCCATCAATTTTTGTTGGTGTTGGTTATGACATTTTAAAAAAAGATTATAAAAAGGACTCAATTCGGAAAGAAAACTTAGATTGCTTTGAAGTCATCCAAAAGAATCTAAATTTATTAAAGCAAGAAAAGTTTAATAAACTTCTAGCTTTAGAAGATAGACCATATAATTTTTCTGATTTTGTCTCAGGTAAATCTACAGATTTTCTTGTTCGAGCTCAAAAGAACGATGAAGATACAGTTGACGTTTTTATTAATAAAAAATTTCTAAATGATACTAATGATACAGATATTTATTATTGGAAATTTTTAAGCTTCCGAAAAAATAGTAAAGAGTTAATTACTCACGATTTATACAATATAAAAAATCATTGCCCTCTTTGTGATGAAATTACCCTTTTTAACATAGAGGCAATTGCATTTAACAAAAAAGAGTATCAACAATGTTTTCAATGTAAAAATTATTTTACTAAAATACCTTCAGCATTCTCTTTTATTGGTTTTTTAATGTTATTTGCTTGTGGATTATTTTTGTTAGCGGCCAGCTTGGCTGGAATCATTATGATCTTCCAGATAATTAAAGGAGAATTTAATTGGCCTCTTTTTATTGTCGGTTTAATTTTGGTATTTGTTCCATCTTTTTATAATTATAAAATTTTTAGATTGTTTTATTTCAATTTCAGATTCAAGCCAATAATCTCTTCATCAATTTCATTACATGACGATGATTAAATATTGTAATTAAAGTAAAAAAAATCATTATCTTTTTTAAACCCATACTTCTTATAAAATTCCTGCGCATTAATATTGGAAATTTGCGTAGAAAGCCCAACAGCGAGAATCTGGTTTTCACGCGCCATCTTCATACACTCATCCATTAATTTCCACGCGAGTTTTTTCCTGCGGGCATCGGGCTTCACATAGAGATCGTTCAAAGTCCAGATAGATCCTAAACGTCTCGAAGAAAACGTCGGATAAATTTGAACAAACCCTTGAACACCATCACTATCTTCAGCAAAGAGAATGATTGATTCTTTATTTGAAAGACGATCCTTTAAAAACGCTTCAGCACGAGGATCAATATCGTGACGATAAAATTGTCTGTAAGCATGAAACAACGGCAAAACTTTTGAAACATCAGAAGCAGATGCGCATGAGATTTTCATCTAATAACTTCCTTCCTTGGCATTCAGCCCATTCATAATCGCCACACCAGAACTCGTTCCCAAGCGAGTGGCCCCCGCATCGATAAAATCGAGTGCAGCAGCGAGATTGCGAACGCCACCGCTCGCTTTCACTTCCATATAAGCTGGAATGCTTGCTTTCATCAGTTTCACGTCAGCAATCGTCGCACCACCAGTTGAAAAACCAGTCGACGTTTTTACAAAACGTGCATTTGCTTTCGTCGCCAGTTCACATGCTTTCTTTTTTTCATCATCAGTAAGAAGTGCCGTTTCCAAAATCACTTTTACTAATTTATCTCCGGCCGCTGTAACGACAGCATGAATATCTTCGTACACTAAATCGAATTCGCGATTTTTAAGAGCGCCGACATTGATGACCATATCGATTTCATGAGCGCCATCAGCTAAGGCTTTTTTTGTCTCAAAAACTTTTGTGTCAGTTGTATTCGCCCCGAGTGGAAAACCGATGACTGTACAAACGCTCACCGAACTTCCTTTTAAAAGAGAGCTGGCGTAGGCCACGTAAAAAGGATTTAAACAGACCGAAAAAAAGTCGTATTTAAGGGCCTCTTCACAAAGAGTCTTGATTTGATCGCGAGTCGCCGTCGGTGCGAGCAATGTGTGATCGATAAAACGATTAATTTTTTGCGTTGATTCCATGGCGTTCCTTTACAAATGAGACAGATGAAATAACATTCCTAGTATGATTAAATCCCGCTGGTTTTACCACCCTTTATTCATTTTTATTTTCTCACTTTTGGCCTTGGGATCGTCGCTGATCGTTTATATCCGCTCATATCTTCGCGTCCATGCGGCCTTAGAAGAAGTCGTCCTTAAGTACAATCTGAATTCCAAGATTATGCTTGATTCAGAAACTTGGGTTTTGATTCTCATTCTTTCGCTTTTAGTTGCGGTTATTCTCGCGGGACTGCTGATCATCTACATTTATTACCAGAAGATGATCCAGCTTTATCGGTTGCAACAAAACTTTATTAACGGATTCACTCACGAACTCAAAACGCCGATTGCTTCTTTACAATTATTCTTAGAAACATTTTCCCGTCATGAACTTCCGAGAGAAGAGCAGGTGAAGTATCTCGATTATATGAAACGCGATACGAAGCGCTTGTCGGACAACGTTTCCCGCATTCTCAATTTAGGAAGATTGGAGGATAGAAATTTTAAAGCGGATTTTAATCGTCAGGATTTGGTTAGCCTCATCGAAAATTTTATCCAGAATACACCTCATTTGTTCGAAGACGGAAAAGTTGTTTTCCATTCAGACACGAAACAAGTTTTGTTGCCGATTGATAAAGCATTGTTTGAAATGCTTTTGATGAACCTCATTACAAACGCATTTATTTACAACAAATCAAAAGAAAAATTAGTGGAGATTGAATTACATCTCTCTGGAAAAAATATTGTTCTCGATTTCAGAGATAATGGAATCGGACTCGAACGTTCTCAGGCAAAAAAGATTTTCAAAAAATTCTATCAGGTGGGAAAAAGTACGAAGGGAAGTGGGCTCGGCCTTTATATCGTTCAGAACATCGCTCGTTTGCACAAGGGCGATATTGAAGCGATCAGCATGGGGCCTGGAGCGGGAAGTGTTTTCAGATTAACTCTGAAGGGATCTAAGGAAAGTTAAACCATGGTCGTGACAAAAAATACCGGAAAAAAAATTCTCGTTATCGATGATGAAAAACATATCGCTGAAGCGATTAAACTGAACTTGAAAATGCAAGGACACGAAGTCGTCGTCGGCGTAAACGGACTTGAGGGCCTCAATTGGTGGAAAGAATTTTCACCCGATTTAGTGATCGTCGATTTAATGATGCCGGAAATTGACGGCGTCGGAGTCATCACAGAAATCAGAAAACGCGATCCGAAACTTCCGATTCTCGTGATCTCTGCCAAAGATCAAGTGAAAGAAAAAATCAAATGTCTCAGCATGGGCGTCGATGATTATCTTTCGAAACCTTTTGACCTCGACGAATTTCTCCTGCGAGTCGATCGTTTATTGACTCGTTCGCAGTGGTCGCAAAATGAAGTCACACCAAAAGAAGAGATAAAATCTGAAATAGATATCGAATCTTTTGCTTTTGGTGAAAATAAAATCGATTTCAAAAATTTGAAAGGGTATTCCGCTCACGAAAAATTTGATCTGACTTTGCAGGAAATAAAAATTCTAAAAATCTTTATTGAGACACCGAATACTCCACTCACAAGAGAAGAGATTTTGGAAAAGGCACTCGGCTACGATCGAGGAGTGACGACGAGAACGCTCGATAATTTTATCGTGCGCTTTAGAAAATACTTCGAAGCTGATCCGAAAAATCCAAAATATTTTAAAAGCGTGCGTTCTGTCGGCTATCTCTTTGATCCCTCGTAGATAGAGATATTCCGAACTTCCTATTCGCTTGCCAGACACTATGCTCTCTATTACAGTTTAGCTTCTTTTTATTAGTCTTATAGGGGAGTTATTATGGGTTTACTCACAGGGAAAAAAGCACTTATTTTAGGTGTAGCAAACGACATGTCGATTGCCTGGGGAATCGCAAAAGCGCTTAAAGAACAAGGGGCTTCAGTTGCTCTTACTTATTTAAATGAAAATCTTCAAAAGAGAGTTGATCCGTTGGCTGCCGAAGTTGGTGCCGATTTTACATGTGAGATGGACGTAACAAACGATGCTCACTATCCAGCACTTAAAAAAATTGTTGATGAGAAATGGGGAAAATTCGATATTCTCATTCACTCGTTAGCGTTCGCTGATAAAACAGATTTGAAAGGACGCTTTGTTGAAACTTCTCGCGAAGGATTCAAAATGGCGTGTGATATTTCTGCTTTCTCACTTATCGGTCTTTGCAACACGCTTAGAGACAATCTCAATGACGATGCTTCGGTTATTGCAATGACATACCATGGATCTGTAAAAGTTCTTAAAGGGTACAACGTCATGGGGGTAGCGAAAGCTGCGCTTGAAGCTTCTGCACGCTATCTTGCTGACGATATGGGACCGCAAAACATTCGCGTAAACTGTATCTCTGCCGGCCCAATCAGAACACTTGCAGCATCTGGTGTACCGGGACTAAAAGACTTCTTAAAAACAATCGAAGAAAAGGCGCCACTAAGAAAGAACGTTACTCAAGACGACGTTGCTGGAACAGCGGTTTACCTTGCTTCGAGACTCTCTCACGGTGTAACTGGTCAGGTTCTTTACGTAGACTCCGGGATCAGCATCGTTGGTGCCTAATTTCTAAAATAATTATCTCTAATACAAGGCCGGTTTTCCGGCCTTTTTTGTTCAGGATGAACTATATGCAGCGAAGGCAGGAGCCGTGAGCGGGCCTTTTGTTAAGATCTCATTGGCCCCTTGTAATTTTTTCACCAACAGTGTTTAAGAATGCCTTATCAATGTTAAAAGGTTTTTGTTTCAAAAATACACATTAAAAGGGAGTCTTCCATGAAAGCAATCGTTCTTCTCGCACTGATCGTTGGTACTCAAGCATTCGCTTCTGAAGTTGAATCAGGAACAGTTTTAAAAGAAGTATGGACTTGTAAAAGTACAGCAAAAGAGACTTATGTTGATGCAGTAAAAGTGACCATTGATAACGTTAAAAACACAACGGCCGGTGCTCTTGTTGACGGAACAATGTCTTCAGAAGATATCGCTTTGAGTTCTTCAGATAAATCAGATCTTCATAAATTAGAAGGTGGAGTAAATGGTCACGATAGCCGTGATTACTCAGTTCAATTAGTTCCTTCTTCATCAGACGTTTTCGATTCATATTCTTCTGAAGTAAAAAGTACTGGTCAAGCTGTAGTGATCTACGGTGGATTCATTGATTGTGTTGGTGATGTAAGTGGTGCTGAAGTTCTTTCTTGTGATGTTGAACTAGTGAGATCGAAGTAGTTCGTTTTTTTATCATAGTAAAAAAGGCCGCTGTATGCGGCCTTTTTATTTTCTACAAAGCTTTTGTCGCTTCATTTTGATTCGTCATCATTCTCACATAGCGGGCCAGTCTTTCAAAGTCGAGTGGTTTGTTAACAAGATAAATATTGTCGAGTGTATTTAATTGATCTTTGATTGTTGGAATAAAGGCAGACGCTACAATGATGGGAGTGTGTTGATTCGGATTAGGTTTGTTTCTAAGGGCATTACAAAGATCCAGACCTGTTAAAAAAGGCATCGAGTGGTCGGTGCAAATGATATCGAATTTAGCCTGACAAGCGAGAGTGTAGGCATCGAGTCCGTCCTGGGCCATGAATACTGTTTCGATATGCAGAGTTGTTTTAAAAAAGTCTTCCAGAATTTCTCTGATATTCTTGTCATCTTCAACGATTAATACTTTTGTCATAGTCCCCTTCCTCAATAGTGATAGTAAGAAACGTATCGGTCACAAAAGAGGAAGAGTTGATGAAAACTGAATCAAAAACGTATCAATTTGATGAAGTTTTTGAGTCAGAGTTTAATGAATTTCGTTTAATAGCGAAAGTTACTATGAATATACTGTACAGTTTTTTTCACGTTCTCTTCCGGAGTTTGTTGAAGGACTCCATGGCCTAATCCGCAAATCCATTTGTTGAGTGGAAGTCCCGCATCCGCAACGTCTCCCCAGAATTGCCCAAGTTTCTTTTCTAAAATCGGCCAGTCGTAGTGAAGATAACTAGGATCGATGTTCCCCTGGATCATGTAATCATTTCCAAGTTCTTTGAGTGCCTCTTTCAACGACATTCTCCAGTCGATCCCAAGCACGTCGATATTTTTATCTTCGATCGCTTTTAAATAATTTATGTGTGTGAGTTTTGAGTAGTAAACAATTTTTTTATTCGGATACGTTTTCTTGAATTCAGCACTGATCTGACGAAGAACGGGAACGATAAATTCTTTGAAGTCGGAAAACATCAGTTCTCCAACAGCAGTGTCGAATAAACAAATTGCATCTGCACCACCTTCTGCCTGAACTTTCATTTCAGTGAGAAGAGCGGGAAGAAGAATGTCCAAGAATCCTTGCCATCTTCCATCGTAAAAACCTTTTTTAGACGATGTGAGGTTTCCCGAGTGCGATCCTTCAACTGCGTATGTATAAAGTGTCCACGGCGCTCCTACGAATCCTAGAAGCGATTTTGTTTGTGGTAGTTCTGCACGCAATAATCTCGTCGCTTCTTTTTGGAAAGCGTAGTACGAGTTTGATTCCTGAATCAGTTTTAATTTTTTCACTTCAGCAGGAGTTTCCAATTTAAATTCTAAGATCGGACCTGGGTTGTATGTAAGCCCCAATCCCAATTGCTCCAAAGGAAAAAGAAGATCGGAAAATAAAATCGCCGCATCGAAATTAAAATCGCGAATCGGTCCCATCGTAATTTCGCACGCAAGCTTCGGGTCCTTACACATTGTCATGAAGTCAGAATTTTTTTTGATTCCCTGATAGTGTGAGTGATAACGGCCAGCTTGTCTCATGAACCAAACCGGAACTTGAGTTGTGCCGTCTGCGTTTTTTAATCGATCGTTAAAGAGTCCCATTTTGCTTCCTATATTTTGTTAGTGATTAATTGTTAATTTGTACCCGATACTTCTGATACTTTGAATGTCGATAGAGTGAGAAGGATCGCTCTCACACCATTTGCGAAGTTTTACGATGTAGTTATCGACAGTGCGGTTGGAAGGAAATTTATCTTCTCCCCAAATCTTCTCAATGATTTCTTCGCGAGGAACGGCATCGCCTTGTCTTTTATATAAGAGTTCCAGAATCGCACATTCTTTTTGTGAAAGAGCGATGAGTGAACCCTCAGCGTCCTGTACTTCATATCTTCTAAACCAGATTTTAAGTCCACCGTGAGTGATTTCTTCCGGGAGAGTTTCCATACTGGTTTGAGTTTTTAAAATGCGGTCGAGTCTGAGAGTCAGTTCTTTAAGCGCAAACGGCTTCGTAATATAATCTTCAGCGCCGATTTCAAGCGCTTCAACTTTTGTTTCAGGATCATTGAGTGCCGATAAAAAAAGAAGAACAAAATCTTTCCTCTCTTTTCTAAATGCCGTTGCGAGTTTTAGTCCGTTAGTATCGGGAAGACCGATGTCCATGAGAAGCAGGTTAGGGCGATTCTTCTTAAAAAAGTGTTCCGCTTCAGCACCACTTTTTGCCCAGACGCACTTGTGCCCTAATGCCGAAAGGTATTCCTCTAAAGTACTTCCTAAATTTTCTTCGTCTTCAACGATGAGAATATTAAGCACGAAGGTCCTCGCCCGATTTAAAGTTTAGTGTGAATACAAGATTCTTTTCTCCGGAAATCAAAAGTGTTCCATTCATTTTATCCAGCAATTTGCTCGTGAGATAAAGTCCGATTCCTGAGCCTTTACTTGAATTGAATTTGTAGAAAAGAGTTCCCAATTTATTTTTATCACCTTGAAAGTCGCCGTCGTCGCTATAGACCATAGTGATATGCTGGCCCTTTTCGGCGATTTTAATTTTCACGTTTTGCGATTTTGTGTGAATGCGTGTGTTCTCTAAAAGATTTTTAATAATGAGTTCAAGCGCAAATTCATCAGCGACGATAACAGTGTCCGGATTTTCCGCTTCAATATCAATGATGAGATGAGTTCCAAGTTTCTTCGCCACACTCTTGATAAAAGGAATGAGCTTCAAACTCGTAAGATTGAGTGCTCCACCGCGCTCTATGCGAGAGAGTTGAAGAATCTTATCCATCTGAGTTTCAAGTTTCCCCGTATCTTCAATCAGGCGATGAGAAAGTTTATTCAAGGTCGGATCGTTTTTCTTTTCCAGAATATCGTTGATCACTTCACTTTGCAGACGAATACTCGCAAGCGGTGTTTTGAGTTCGTGAGTGAGACTCGCAAAAAAGGCCTGTAGCGATTTCGTTTTTTTCTGATCTCTTAAGTAGAGCAGAAGAAGACTGACGGAGAGAAGAAGCAACAGAACGAGAAAACTTCCGCCTTCCCAGACAATCATCTTTGTAATGCGAAGACGATCAGTGTGAGCGAGAATATTTTCAAAATTGATAAGCAGATAAACCCACCAGGCCCCGATCAAAAAAAGTACGAGCGCCCACAACAACGAAAGTGCGAAGAGAAGGCCTGAAGAATTTTCGATCGGATTCTTTAGTTTCATATTTACTGAATTCTATGTTCAAGACGGTGTTCCATATCGCGAATCACTTCGTCGGTATGGGCCGCACTTACAAATCCTACTTCATATGCATTTGGAGCGAGATAAATACCGCGATCCAAAAGCACTTCAAAAAGTTTGTTGAAATTTTCAGTGAGGTTCGCAGGGATATCAGAAAGTTTTTCCACTTTGTCTTTTGGAACAATCCAAAAGAGTGATGAGAAGTGAACAACTTTGAACATTGAGAAACGTCCACCTTCAAAGTGTTGCATCCAGCTCGAAAGAAGAGCGACGATCTTATTTGTTTGTCCTTCGATAAATTTATAATTTTCCGGAGTCATTTCTTTAAGAGTCGCAAGTCCGCCAACCATTGCAAGTGGGTTCGCAGAAAGCGTTCCCGCCTGATAAACTTTTCCAACTGGAGCTAAGTGTTCCATGATGAATGTCGAAGCACCGATTGCACCTACAGGTAAACCACCACCGATGATTTTTCCAAGAGTCACGATATCGGGTTTGATTCCTGTATATTCTGCCATTCCACCAAACGCCACTCTGAATCCTGAAATAACTTCATCGAAGATGAGAAGTGATTTATTTGCAGTCGTGATATCGCGAAGGAATTGTAAAAATTCTTTTGGTTGAATCAAAAGTCCGTTATTTGCTGGAAGCGGCTCAATGATGATCGCAGCGATTTGATCTTTGTGATCGATAAAACATTGTTTCACGCCTTCGATGTCACCCAATTCAAGAATAAGCGTATCGTGTGCGACACCTTCAGGCACTCCCGCAGAAGAAGCTTCTGCTTCACCCGCAAGTCCTGAACCCGCTTTAATCAGCATTGAATCAACGTGACCGTGGTAGCAGCCGTTGAATTTAATAATTTTATTTTTTCCCGTTACTCCGCGAGCGAGGCGAAGCGCTGTCATCACAGCTTCTGTTCCCGAGTTCACGAAACGCATTTGTTCAACGTGTGGAAGTTTCGACAATAAAAATTGCACGAGCTCAAGCGAGTACGGTTCACAAGCTCCGTAACTCCATCCGCGAGTCAACCCTTCTTGAAGAGCCGCTTCTACTTTTTTATTTCTGTGTCCGAGAATAAGCGGACCAAAGCTCATACAGAAATCGATGTATTGTTTTTTATCAACGTCGTAAATATAAGCGCCTTCTGCGCGCTCAAAAAAACGCGGAGTCGTATGCAGCCCTTTAAAACTGCGAACAGGTGAGTGAACTCCACCTGGAACTAATTTTTTTGAAAGTGCGAATAAATCATTTTGTTTCGTCATTGTTTGATCCAAGTTTTAAATTCTTCCATTGAGCTCATGGGAAGAATATTTATATTTCTTTCTTTAAAGTGGTCGTATGTTTTTCCAAGGCCGCAAACGTGAACGCGATTTAAGATCTGCGGATACTTTGCTACGTAAGCCTGGTATTGGAAAAAACTCGTCCAGTAGAAGACGTCTGTCGTATTGATTTTTTCGTCGAATTCTTTTGAAGTCGATTGAGCGATACTTCTCGTGTAACAAGCTTTCACTTCACCCAACGTTGATGTCGCTAAATCGTTTGAAAGAACAGTGAGAGGGGCATTGGTATCAACCATGAGAGAAATCGCGCGACCTGCACGCAATTTGCGAAGCTCATCATCGCCGAGAGAATCAGAAGTTCCGTTCACCCAATATCCCTTTGCGGCCAGTTCCTTCATCGTCTTCGTTCCCGCGGCCCAAACTGATTTTACAGTTGCCGGCATTGAATCGAGGCAATGTTTAGTTGTCACATAGATATGTTCAGCATTTTTTAAATCAACATTCAGTGAAAGTTTTGTCACGAGTTCATCATCAGCAGGAAGTCCGCTGAAATATTTTGGAGCGACAAAAAAGTGGGGAAGTTCTCTTCCTTCAAGTGTCGCAAGTTTCACCGTTTCGTTATTGAGAACACCACGGTGGTGGTGGATAAAATAAGGGCCAAGTTTTTTGACGTTGATTCCGACAGCAAGGTGACATCCGCCACCGTATTCGTTAAACGCTTTTCTTTCACGACTGACTTCTTCAACCGTCGTTTGATCTTCCATCATTTTTAATTTCTTAAAAAGTTCTCCGTTATCAGAACGAGTTTTCGCACATTCAATTCCCAGCGCCCCTTGGGCCGCAGAAGAAGGAAAAGCCGATTCTGGAAGAATCATAAAATTCATTCCATTGAGCAGACGAGTGAGTTCAGTACGAGACGATTCAGTAAGAGCGAGACGTTCAATTCCCGGCAATGCGAGAACGATCGCATCGTATTCATCATTTCTTAATTTTTCGATTCGCGTGTTCACGTTTCCACGCAACACTTTCGGTGTCACTTTCAAGTGACTTCCCAGCGGAAGAAAACCTGCTAGATGGTTTTCAAGATTCACCATACGACGAGGAGAACTCGTTCCAACAATAAGTTCTTTTTTTTCTTTAAGGCCTGCAATCGTAGAATTTTTAATGAGAAGAATATCGTTTGCGTAAGTTCTTTTCGTCACTGCCGCGAGAGTAATTCCCTCCGGACGAACAGATCCTAAATCTTTGTACGAGTGAACAACTAAATCCACGCGACCAGAAAGAAGAGCGTCATCAAGTTCTTTCGTAAAGAAGTCTTTCCCATCTAGCTGCCAGAGAGGCGCGTTCGTAATGAGATCCCCTTGGGTCTTGATGACTTCCAATTCAAATTTGTCGCCGGTTAAGCGCTCTAATTCATCTTTAACTTGATTGCATTGAGTGAGCGCCAGTAAACTTCCGCGCGTTCCGATTTTATATTTAGGCAAGTGCTAACTCCTCCCATCCAAATGGGTGACTTAAAGAAAAAGTCTGGCGGCGATTTTCACAAAGCAAGACGATTGCTTCTTTTGCACGCTTAATCTTTTCCATTTTCTCGATATTCATCTTAGCGCTTTGTCTGAAAATATCTTCCAGACGAAGAACGCCCTGTCCTTCTGATAAACGTGTATTTATCACAGAGGGAGAGCCTAGATCAATAAAGAGCTTTGAGTCACTGGCATTTAAACGGGAGAAGTTACTCCAGTCAGTGAAAAATTCTTCGTTGAAAAGAATTTCATTGGTTCCGATTGTGTTAACGATCGAAGGAAATTTTTTATAGCTTGAGTAGTCTTTCCACTCTACGATTTCTACAGAGTGTTCCATGGCAAGAGCAGCTACGCGTTCGTTGTTTCTAGCTGTCACAAAAACACGGTGCTTTTTCTTTAAAAGTTTAATCAGGTCTTCTGCAAGATTTCCTGAGCCGACAACAAGCACTTCAGCATCACTCAGTCTTGAGTGAATCATTTTTCTTGCGATACCTGCATAAGTTAACTGACCTATCTCAGTCAAATGCTCAGTGCGGATCTTTTTAGAGTCCTGAAAAAGTTTTTCAATAAGAGTGAGAATATGATTTTTTTTGAACGGCAGTTGCGTGTAGTTTTGATAAGCTTCTTTAAATTGACCTACAACTTCGTACTCAGCGAGAACTTCGCTTTTTAATCCGCAGATCGTTTCCAGAAGAAAAATATACGCTTGATTGGCATTGTACATATCGCGAATATCATTTTGATCTTCGAGGTGGTAGAAAGGAAGTTGCCCGTGTCCTAAGACCAACGTTCTCTGACAAGTTTTTAAGACAAAAACTTCTCCGTTGCTGGGACGGACTTGAGCGCCAGCTTTTAAATTTATAACAGTAAGGCCATCAATCATATGACCTAGTTATAACGCCAAAACTCCACTAAATTGTCATAAAAATGTAGATAATGATTTTTTTATAGGAAAATTGCGACATCGCTTTTGGAACTGCCTATTCTTTGATATTGTCGCCAAATATGAATATCGTTCCCGCTCCTATAAAGGAATCTTTTTTGGCCTTTGATCGCAAGGTCGACGGTTCGATTAGCTTTTTTTTCCGCCATTATGGCAAAAGTAAGTTCATGGTGGCCATGTCTAAAAAGGCCCAATATCTGGGGCTCGAAAAGTTGTGGGAAAAGGGCCCAAAGGCCTTTGTTTATTTCTTTCTTTTTTATCTCGTGCGCGATGTAATACTTTACATCGTTCTTCCGATATTCTTCGCTAAACTTTCTGCCCATTAAGAATTAAAATAAGCCACTCAAACTAGCAATGCATTAAGTTTGCTTGCCTGAATCGTTTAGATTATCTTTTTATGTCACACAATTTTTTTACTGGAGTTATGAAAATGGAACTGATGTTTACTGCGCCTGAAATTTTGAACCGTGGAATCGGACTTACTTTCGATGACGTTTTACTTGTTCCTCGCTATTCGGAAATTTCTTCGAGAAAACATCCTGTACTAAAAACTAAAATCACAAAGAATTTTGAAATCGATATTCCAGTAATCACTGCGAACATGGATACGATCACTGAAACAGAAATGGCCACAACAATGGCAAGTCTTGGTGGAATCGGCTCTCTTCACCGTTTTATGAATGAAGCTGAACAAGTAGCGATGGTAAAAAAAATCCAGGCTCACTTAAAAGAAAAAAATCTTAAAACGCCGATTGCAGCTTCAATTGGAGTTAAAGAAGAAGGAATGAAGCGCGCGGATATCTTGGTAGACGCCGGCGTACAAATTATCACACTCGATATCGCTCACGGCGATTCAATCATGATGATGGAAACTCTCGACTACTTAAAAAAGAAACACCCGCACGTCGACGTTATCGCAGGTAACGTGGCAACTGCCGACGGTGTAAAGCGCATGATCGAACGCGGAGCTGACGCTGTAAAAGTGGGAATTGGCCCAGGATCAATGTGTACAACAAGAATCATTACAGGACACGGACTTCCGCAATTAACAGCGATCGCACTTGCGGTTTCTGTCGCTAAAAAACATAACATCCCTGTTATCGCAGACGGTGGATTAAAAAATTCTGGCGACATTGTAAAAGCTCTTGCCGCTGGTGCAAGTTCAGTTATGGTGGGTTCACTCGTTTCAGGAACATTAGAAACTCCAGGTGAGTTAAAAGGTGGAATGAAACAATACCGTGGAATGGCCTCAAAAGCGGCGCAAGTTTCATGGCGTGGAGATATGCCACAAGGAATGGCAGCTGAAGGTGAATCGACAATGATTCCTTGTAAAGGAAGTGTTGTGAACGTGATTGAAGAATTAATGGGTGGTCTGCGTTCAGGAATGACTTACCTTGGTGTCGACAGCATTAAAGCAATGAGCGAAGCTTCACTCTTTATGCAAATGACAGCTTCAGGTATGAGCGAATCGAAACCTCACGGAGTGAGATAATGTCGAAACTATCGGCGTTCGGCGAATTGTTTGGAAATCTTCCGCACCTCTTTGATAACTTCAAAGAAATGGAAGAAATCGTTTTGGGTTACCACAAGCTTCGCGATCGTATCGGCAACAAAGAAGAAGAACGCGATAAGGCGCTTAAAAATTTAAAAGAAATTCGCGCTGAACTTTCGCTTCCGTTTCTAAAAACATTCGAAAAATTTTTAGACGCTTCTCTTTCACAGTTGTACGACGGAATCAATTTCAATGATAATGGCCATAACTTAAAAGAGCTGGCGAAACACAATAATCTTGTTCTCGTTCCAAATCATCAGTCACACGCCGACTATATGGCGATTAATTACGTTTATTTTAAAAAATACCATTCGCCACTTTTTGTAGCGGGCGGAAACAATCTCAATATTTTTCCCATCGGTCCGTTGTTCCGTCGTTCAGGATGTTTTTTCATCCGCAGAACTTTCGCCAACGACATTCTTTATAAATTAACTCTCGAAGCTTATCTTCATTACATGTTGGTGAAGGGAAATCCTATCGAGTTTTTCTTTGAAGGAGGCCGCTCTCGCACAGGAAAACTTCTTCCACCTCGCTATGGTCTCTACCAAATGCTGATTGAAGCCCACAGCGCGATTCCGGAAGATAAAAGAAAGCCATTGCAATTTGTTCCTGTGTCGATCGTTCACGAATACGTGCCAGAACAGAAATCATTGGCGCGCGAACTCGACGGCGCAAAAAAGAAAAAAGAAAGCGCTAGCCAGCTTTTAGGATTGGTAAAACTTCTTTCTTACCAATTTGGTAACGTTCATATCAATTTGGGCCATCCGGTTCACGCTCCGGAACATCCGGCGGACAATCCTGCTGATTTAAAAATTCAGACGCAGAAACTTGCATTTGAATGCTTCCTGGAAGTAGGGAAGAACATGCGCGTGACTCCGACGTCACTCCTTGCCATGATTCTTCTCGATGAATCAACAGGGGCGCTTAAGTGGGATGAAATTTTAACGAAAGCTCGTCACATTGTCGCTTATTGTGAAAAATTCAATGTGCCGATTACCGATTCAATCAGACCGGAGAATTTAGAAAAATCTCTCGAGCGCTCGATTGATATTTTGATTGGAAATAAAAAAGTTGAGGTGATCGGAAACACATCTACTCAACACGTTTTCTATTCGATTAAAGACGATTCGAGAAAAGAAATTCTGTATTTCAAAAACACGATCCTTCATCACTTCCTCGTACCGTGGATTGTGCATATGGGCTGGGTCAACCTGTTCAGCGGTCACATCACAAACGTCGACGATCTGAAAAAATTCTTCATGACACAAAGAAAACAACTTACTCACGAGTTCTATCTTCCGACGGTCAAAGAAATTTTCAAACTGACATTGGATATTGTAAGCGATGCCATCGGTAGAAACGTAACGACGCTCGAAGAATGTATCGATCTGACTCACAAAGAATTGTATTTGATTCTCGCGAAAGTGGGACTTTTCTCGCGCGCCTGTAACTACCTTCTTGAAGCGTATTATATTTGCGGTCTGACGTTGAAAGATCTTTCGACGAAAGAATACAAAGAAGGCTTCAAAATGGAGACCTTCCTGAAACGTTACAAAGAAGTTTTTGAACGTGAGAAAAAACTAAGACGCGTGATCAAATACGCTGAAAGTTACTCTGTTCCGCTTTCAAAATCGAGTCTTCAGTATTTCATTCACGCGAAGATCGTCGATTCAAACGCAGGCTTTTATGCAGTCCCTGACCAGACGGCACTTTGTGAGACCTTAAATAAAATCGAATCAGACCTGCAAGGGCAGCTTTCGATCAATCTTTTAAATTAGTGTGAGCATTCAAATTAAAAAAAAGGCGAGTGGAAGAAAACGTTTTATCAAAACGCTTCCACTGCCAACGCCTTCCGACTGGATGAGCAGCGAGCGCGCTTTAAAAAATACCATTGAACGCGAAACCAATCTGCAAATCGTGAGCGGTAAGACCTATCTCGAAGTGACCGGAAACGAATTCTCGCTCATGCTCGAGGTAATCGGCTTGCCCCTCAATCCCGATCAAAAAGATCTAAAATTGGCCGATCAAGAGGCCGGTGACGTTTTGGTGTACGAATTAGGGGGGAAAGACCTCTTCAGTCTCGACTTTGATGAGCTACTTCTTACATCTCGGAAGGTTCAGAAGGCCCTAAACCAAAGTGAGAATCAACTTTCTCCTATCTTTCACATAGTCTTTGATGGGGAGAAAATAGGGCTTCATTTTTTTCGGCAAAAAGATTATATTCAAAATCTGTTATAGTATTACCAAAGGGTCAATGGTGACCCGAACACGTGGGGTTAAGTATTAAAGACAACCAGAATCCAGGCCAATTCCAAAGACCTTCTTTCAACAGAGACTCATCAAACAAAAATCAAGGACCGAGAGTTAACGAACAAATCAGAATTCCTGAATGTCGTTTACTAGGGGACGATGGACATCAATACGGTGTTGTTTCGATGGCGGAAGCAAGAAGAATTTCAGATGAGGCGGGACTCGACCTTGTTGAAGTGAGCCCTACAGCTCAACCACCAGTTGTTAAGCTAATCGACTTCGGAAAATACAAGTACGAGCTTCAGAAAAAAGCACAAGAAGCTAAGAAAAAACAAGTTGTCATTCAACTTAAAGAAGTTCAATTCAAGCCAAACATCGACATTGGTGACTTAAAAACAAAATTAAATAACTGCCATAAGTTCATCGATGAAGGGGATAAAATCAAAATCTCTATGCAATTCCGTGGACGCGAAATGTCGTACAAAGATGCCGGAATGGAAAAATTCAAAGGGATCATTGAGCAAATCGTGGCAATGGGTGCAGTCGTTGAGTCTGAGCCAAAAATGATGGGTAATAGAATTATCGCAATCTTGGCGTCGACTAAGAAGCCTGTGAAAGGTTCAAAGAAAGACGATAGTAAAGAAGAGCACAAAGAAGACTCTAAAACAGAAGCTAAAAAAGCCTAATTTTGGAGCTATTTGTAATAATCTCGACTTTATTGTGAAAAGTCTTTTACAAAGCCTTTAATCATTGATAATTATACCAACTCAAAAAACTAATTGTGACGTTTTGAAATAAAACATTTAATAGATTTGTTTATTACTGGAGACATCCCATGCCTAAAATGAAGACAAGAAAATCAGCTGCTAAGAGATATAGCGTAACTGGTACAGGAAAAGTAAAAAGAAGCAGATGTGGTTTAAGACACAAACTTGAACACAAAAGCACAAAAGTGAAAAACAGAGCAGGTGGTCCAGCTCTAGTTCACCAAGCAGAACACGAAAAAGTTAGAAGAATGCTTCCATACGCATTCTAATTAATAAGTAAAATTTAAAACAGATATTTGGGCGCAAGTGACGAAAGAAATATCAGAGTCCCCCAGAGATCGTTACAGGAGTAGAAAATGGCACGCGTAAGAAGAGGATTTAAAGCTAGAAGAAGAAGAAACAAAGTTTTGAAACTTGCAAAAGGTTACAGCTTTGACCGTAGAACAAAATATAAGCACACAGCTGAAACTGTTAAACGTGCTCTTCACTATGCATACATTGGACGTCGTCTACTTAAGAGAGACATGAGAAAACTATGGGTAGTAAGAATTGCAGCTGCTGCAAGAACTCTTGATACTTCATACTCAAAATTCATTGGTGCTTTAAAAGCAAACAATGTAACTCTTAACAGAAAAATGCTTGCTGAAATCGCTGCTACAGACTTTGCAGGATTCACAGCAATCAAGAATTCACTTAAAAAATAATTTGAATTGAAATTCTGATAATAAAAAAGCCTCCGAAATGGAGGCTTTTTTTATTTACAGGATGTAATGTATGTCTGCGAGAGGCAGGAGCCGAAGCAGACTATTTTAAAGGTAAATTTTTATACCATCTCGGCATCGAGAAATTCCCAGCAGAACTTTGATGTTCATACACCAATTTTCCATTGATAAAGTGACGACATTTTCCGTTCGATAACAATTCTACGATTCCTTTTATTTCAGTTCCTGCTGGAGTTGCTGAAGCAGCTGAAAGAGAATTCGCGGCCGAACGATTTTGAATCGCACTCACACCATAATTTTGATTGTTCAAATAAAGAGCTTTGATTTTGTTGTTATCAAAAGTTTTGAGTGTTCGTTGAGTGGTGTAGTAGTAAGGCGCCATGATCGAATTATTGTAGCTTTCATGACAAAGACCTAGGAAGTGTCCCATCTCGTGGAGAACGACAGTTGGCAAATCGTAATCGACCAAAGGACTATTCGTCATTGTAAAATCAGAACCGAAGTCGCGATAGTTAACGATGATATCGGCATGAGTAAGATTGATATAACTTCCCAAGCTCGAATCGCTTGTAACGATACCGTAAAATTGTGTGATCGCAAGAGCGCTTGAGCTCACATTGGAAAACCAATTGTGTGATTTATAAATTCCCATCTCGCCGTCGCGAAAATTACTAAGGTCACTATAACCAGTCGAACTTGCCGTGGGAAAAGGCAGATTAAAAAAAGTGATGGATGGACTTACGGCCGTGTTCCATACTTTCGCCATTTGCTCCAGGGGATTTAATCCGTTCACTAGATCAGAGTTGCTGTAGTCGCTGGTAAATTCCGAAGACATTTTGAGCGTGAGTGGAGAAGAAAGATTCGACCATTTTCCAATCGTGCATGTGCCGGATTGAAAATTGGGTGAAGATGATGTGCTTTGAGTGCCCGATGCCTGTTGTTTGCAAGCTGTAAGAAGGAGAGTGAATAAGGCAACCGACATAAAGTTCTTCATGACTTTATTATCGGACCCCTTAGTTGAAAAATTAGGGAAGTTTAGAGGGAAAACAAGTTGTTTTCCCCCGGGCTTTAATTACTAAGAGTTAGCTTTCTTGTGGTCCGCTAAGAACGCTTCTAAACCTTTTTCAGTTAAAGGGTGCTTGTAGAGCGATTTGACCACAGAAAGAGGCATAGTCCCTACGTCTGCCCCAATGAGAGCAGCTTCGCGAACGTGGGCCGCGTGACGGATTGAAGCCGCCAGAATCTTTGTCGTGTATCCGTAGTTGTCATAAAGAGCGCGAATTTCGCCGATAAGATCATTTCCGTTGTGGCCGATATCGTCCAGACGACCAATGAATGGAGAGATATAAGTTGCTCCCGCTTTAGCAGCTAATAGCGCCTGATTAACAGAGAAACAAAGAGTAACGTTAGTCTTGATATCTTTTGCAGAAAAGTATTTGCAAGCAGCGATTCCCGCTTCTGTGAGAGGGAGTTTAATAACTACGTTGTGGTGAATTTTTGAAAGGGCCTCACCTTCTTTAATCATGCCTTCTTTATCAGTTGCGATAACTTCTGCTGAAATCGGGCCGTCGATGATTTCGCAAATTTCTTTGATAACGTCTTCTTGTTTGCGGCCAGTTTTGGCAATAAGGGATGGGTTAGTCGTAACACCATCGATAATACCCAACTGAACTGCTTCTTTAATTTCAGAAACAACACCAGTATCTAGAAAAAATTCCATTTTGCTCTCCTTGGAGGGTGATTTTAAATAAAGTCCCTACCAAGATATAAGCTTCAGAGGGGTTCAACAAGAATTTTCCTACCGATAGAACACCGGAAAAAATCAGTTATACTAAAAGCATGAATTATTTGCATTGGAGCTTTGCTCTAAAATTTGCTTTGGGCCTGCTTTTGTTGAATGCACTGCCAGTGTATTCGGCCGAGCGTGGACAAAAGGATTCACTCAAGCTGCAAAAAGAAACGCTCAAAATTGATCCCGATTCTTTTTATGATCCTAAATTTGATTACTCGAAATTTTCAGGAAGAGTAACGGATAGAGATGCTACGGCTTCTATCGTAAAAGTTTCCAGCGAAAATAAAAACGTAAGATTTTTTCGCGCTGGAGATTTGATTGAATTTAAAATTCAAAACAACAAAGAGAGCGAATTTTGCCAGGGTTATGTTCGCAGTATCGAAGAAAGTTACTTCGTGATGTATGTGAAAGACCTCTTTCCTTGTTTTCCAAAAGAAGAATATTTCAGACGAGGAACTGCACTTGTTATGCAATCAGATCGTCTCGGAATGAGAATTCGTGAAGCTTCTGTTTATCGCGCGACTTTGCTCAATAAGAAAAAAGATTTCATGCTTCAGTTAAATGGCATCAATCAAGATGTTTGGAATTTTGAAGAAAGAAAAATTCAAGTGGCCGCAGAGTTCGATCAAAAGATCGCCGAGATCGAAAAACAAAAAACGAAAGCGCTCGATCAACTTCTCTCGAATAAAAATGATCAGCTGAGGTTACAAAGAGAACTCGCTTATCGCCTGGATAATCTCGATAAAGAACTCAGTTTCTATAAGATTGATAAAGAAGATCTGCTCTTCGATCGTTGGCACTTAGACCATGATTTAGGTTATCCGGTGTATGATAAACCGGAAGAAATTCGCCCTCGAAGACCGAGTGGGGAACAAACTAGTGATTAAAAAAAAAGGCCCTCAATACGAGGGCCTTTTTTATTTTAGTGTTTTTTATGATTCGAGTAAATGTCTTCCAGAATGTCCTCGTTATAAAGGAAATTCGGAGCGTGCTCTAGATACAATTTAAGATCGTATGAAGGAGCAAGTCCTAGCCATTCTTTGATTAATGTTACGTTCTTTTGTTGTTGAATCCATTTAAAGATACACGCCTGACGAAGTGATTTCGGAGTAAGCGTGATCATCAGTTTATTTCTGTAGTCTTCGAAAATGATTTCAATTCCACGGGCCGATAATCCACCAGAAATAATTCTGTATGGGTTAGCGTAGAAAAGAAGATTATCGAAAGTGATTTGAGATTTTTGTTTCATCTCTTCTAAGATCACTAAGTAGTCAGCGTAAACTTTTTCGAAAATTTTCGGAAGAGCTACTGTGTATGCATCTCTCTTTGGATGGTGGATAAGAACGCGAGGCTCGTCACCATTCGTTGAGATCGTAATATCACTTATTGTAAGTTCAGAAAGATCAGAAACTTTTAATCCAGCTCCAAAGATAAGAAGGAAAAGGATCTGGTTTCTTTTAGAAAGAAGTTCTTGGATTTTATCTTGTGAGTGAGATTCTTCAACTAAGTAAGTCCAAAGAGTTTTTACGTCGATGAATGGAGTTGGTCTTGGGATATCAAGAAACTTTGGAGAAGTTGGAAGTTTTCTCACTGGGTTTCCTGAAACAAGTCCCTTATTAAGAAGGAAATCGAAGAAAATTCTAAGCGCTTGTACGCGACGGCGACGAGAGTTGTCTGAAGAATATTTCTTCTCAAGATATTGGCCGTAGTTTGTCACTAGAGCTTGGTCGAAATTTGAGACGAGAACAGAACCGTACTCGCTATTTAGGTAGTAGTTGAAACAATCTAAATCTGTTTTGTAGTTTTTTAGAGTGTTCTGGCTTTTTCCCTGAGCACGTAGATTTGAATAAAACTCTTGCTCTAGAGCGTAGAGTTCCGGACTCGGAGTCGACGTTTTAGGTTCGATCGCCGTAGTTCCTACAACTGGGATGATTGGTGCTGCTGGAGTAATGGTTGTTTGTGTGAGTGTGTTCATATGATCTTTTTTTCTCTCTTTGTTTAGGGGGACAAACCGTCTTAAGATCTTGCCTTTCCCTGTTTGTGTGTGTGGAGAAGACTAATTTCAAAGCTTTAGGTGGGGGATAGTATCTCACTCAAGTAAATAGTACAACCAAAAAACTCACTCTTGATTAGCTTTACGAGGAGTGCTAAAAACGCTTTCGTTATAACAATTCAATATTAGTGGATCACCCAGTGCAAGAGACGACCTTTAATTCGCCAAGTCAGGTAAGCGGAAATGATGATTTCGCGAGCGTTCATTCATGGCTTGATGCACTTTACGCTGAAGCGTCACACAGAAATTCATTACAAAAATTAGATCTCACTGTACTTTCAAAAATTCATTCACTGAAAAATTTAGAATCCCATCTCAATTACATATTTAAGAATAGAGAGTTGCTCATTACAGCTCTCAGACAATCGACATTTTGTTATGAGTTTAAAGAACTCGCTCTTATATCGAATGAAAGAATGGAATTTTTAGGCGACTCACTTGTGAACTTCATGGCCGGAAAAATTCTTTTCAAACGTTATCCCACAATGAGTGAAGGTGATCTTTCAAAACTTCGCGGCTCACTCGTGAATGAACATTCACTTGCTAAACTCGCGACGAGTTTATCATTGGGAGAAAATTTGCTGCTTGGAAAAGGTGAACATAAAAATCACGGGCAAACAAAAGAATCATTGCTCGCTGATGCTTTTGAAGCGCTTTGTGCCGCTGTTTATTTTGACAGCAATGAAGATGTGAATGCACTTGAAAAAGTTTTTAATAGGATCGTTGAAAAATATGAAGCGCAAACAAAGAGCGATTTTTTTGCACTCGAAAATTTAGAGCAATTCGACAGCAAAACGCAATTGCAGGAAATTGTGATGGCCATGTATCAGACTCATCCGACTTATAAGTCGATTGAAATTAAAAATGGATTTCATGTCGAACTTTGGATCGGTGAAAAAAAATTGGCGGAAGCGCACGGGCCATCGAAAAAGAAATTAGAAAAAGAATTAGCACGTATCGTGCTAGATGAAAAACGATATCAATAACTGATATTTTAACAGCAAGGAGACGAGAATGTTACTAGAAGATCAACACCCCCACAACAAAGCGATTATGGTTGCCGTACTTGGAGCACCAAACGTTGGAAAGAGTTCACTCGTAAACGTACTCTTGGGAACTGACTTAAGTGTTGTTACAAACAAACCACAAACGACAAGAAACAAATTTCACTGCGTGTTCACAGTAGATCGCACTGAAGTTGTTTTAGTAGACACTCCAGGTCTGCATAAGTCGAATCAGGAATTCAACAAAAGATTAAATGAACAAGCACGTGAAGGAACAGAAGGAGCGGATTTAAATCTTCTTTTGATCGACATCAGCCGCGATATCTTAGCTCAGTTTGCTGAGTTTAAAGAAAACATCGATCTCGATCTTGGACCAACTTGGGTTGTGTTTACAAAATCGGATAAAGTTGAAAGTGCAGAAAATCTTCCGCTTAAAGAAGTTGTAGAGAGAGCAAAAGAAATTCTTCCAAGCTTAGAAAAGCATTTCCTCATCTCTAATAAAGAAGGAACAAACATTCACGAATTAACTGGTGCTATCTGCGATCGCGCAGAGCCAGGACCGCACCTTTATCCAAACGGAGATATCTCTAACAAGAATCAAAGATTCTTCGTTACAGAATACATCCGCGAGCAAGCATTCGAACTTTTAAAAGATGAAGTTCCTTATGAGGTTGCCGTTGTGATTGATGAATATAGAGAAGTGAAAGGGAAAACTGATCCTGAAGCTTTCGAATCGCATATCTCAGCTTCGATTTTAGTTAACCGTCCTTCGCAAAGAGCGATCGTTATCGGTTCATCTGGATCGATGATTAAGGAAATCGGTATTCGTTCACGCAAGAAAATCGAAGTAATGACTGGCGGCCCGGTTCACTTAAACCTTCACGTAAAAGTTTCTCCAAAATGGTTTAAGAACAACTTCGTACTGGAAGAAATCGGTCTTCCAAGAGCGAAAGATTCAGCAAGAGTTTGGCGTAAAAAATAATTTTTAGAATTGGGAATATATATGGAACAGAATTATAAACGTTCGATGGTCATCTCGCTTATTGGGCGACCAAACGTTGGAAAAAGTACGATTTTTAATCGCCTTATGAAAAAGGCACACAAAGCGATTACCTTTGATAAGCCAGGAGTAACTCGCGACCGCCACTACGGAATTGCCACATTTGCAGAAGTCGCGCACCAAGAATCAGTTGATGCAATCATGGTTGATACGGGAGGATTTTATCCACAACGTATCGAGGAAAACGTTCCAAAGAAACGCGATCAGATCATGAATAAGTTTTTCAACATCATGACTGATCAGGCGAAAACGGCCATTCGCGAGAGTGATTTGATTCTTTTCGTTGTTGATTCAAGAGAAGGTGTTCTTCCTTACGATGAAATCATTGCTGATTACATCCGCAAAGAAAGAAAACAATTTTGGGTTCTCGTCAATAAGTTCGACACTGAAAAACAAGAAGGTGAGGAACTTGAATTCTACTCACTCGGAATCGGTGAAGAGGAAATGTTCAAGCTTTCAGCTGAACATGGATTGGGATTGCTCGATTTAAAAACTCGTTTGCACAAAGAAATTTTAAAATTTGATCGTCAGGTTAATCAAGAAATGTCTGCGCTTCAAAAAGGTGTAACTCCACGTGAGAAAGTTGTTGCAAGACTTTCACTCATTGGAGCACCAAACGCAGGGAAGTCGACGCTCCTTAATTTACTTCTTGGTTCAGAGAGAGCACTTGTAAGTGATATTCCAGGAACAACTGTTGATCCGATCGAAGGATTTTTCGATTTGTTTTTTGGTAAGCAGGCAGCAGATTTAGATGAAGAAGTGGCGTTTGCAAAAACGGATACACTTCTTTTCCAACAGTATGAAGATTTCCGCGCAAACAATCCGGAAGTTTATCAGTCGCTGGCGACAAGTTACAACCTGGAAGAAGAACAAACTCAAGGTTTACCGATTTACGATGAAGAAAACTATTTGAGTGCAGAAACTCCATTATACGTTCCTGATTCAGATGATGAAGAAGATTTTTTACCTGAACTTTCAGAAGAAGAATCAAACGAATACGACAACGAAGTTTATGAAACAATTTTCAGTGAAGAGCTTGAAGATGAAAATTTAGGCGAAGAAGAGCTTTATGACGACGAAGAATATTCTGCAGAGGCATACTCTGACGAGGAAGATTTTTCTGAAGAATCGGAAGAACTTCCAGAAGAAGAAACATCAGTCGCATTCAACGCTGAAGTAGAAAAAGAAAAGAAAGCGGGATCGCAATGGCGTTCACTTCACCTCATAGATACAGCAGGGATCAGACGTCAAAAAGCAGTGGAAGGATTTATCGAACAACAATCGGTTTATCGTTCACTTCGTTGTATTACTGAAAGTGACATCATCATTTTCATGATTGATTCAACGATTGGAATTTCTCACCAGGATCGTCGTCTTCTTGATATTGCGCTCGAAAAAGGAAAATCAGTAGTCGTTTGTTTAAACAAAATTGATCTTTTAAGAGAGAAATTGCCGGATGAAGCTGCGAAAAAAGAATGGATCAAAGATTTAAGAGAAACTGTTCCATGGCTTTACTACTGCGATTTGATTCCTATTTCCGCAAAATACGGCCGTCACATCGGTCAGTTGAAAGAAGCGATCAAGAAAACAATCTTAATCAGAAACCGCAGTATCAGCACTGGTGTTTTAAACCGCTATATTTATCAGCTCGTAGAAAATCACCCGGTCGCAATCAAGAACTCAGGCGGAAAGCGTTTTAAAGTAAAATACGCTTCGATGTTAAAATCGAGTCCTCCGACATTTTTGTTCTTCACGAACCTTTCAAAAGGCATTCCTGATAACTATCAGAACTACTTAAAGAATGGTTTGAGACGCGAATTTTCTCTCGATAATACGCCAATTCACCTGATCTTTAGAACAGGCGAAGATTTACAGAAGCGATTAGAGAAGAGAATGAAAGAAGTTTAATCTGTTGGCCGATGGCCGTTGTGGAGATGCCCGTTTCTGTTTTCTGTTGTTGACGGAAACCGGTGACGGAAACTTCCAACGGCCATCGATAACGGCCAACCGTTAAACTGTTTTGAACTACCAGTTGAATATATAACTCACAAAAACTGTATAAGCATTTCCGCCTAAATCTTCAAACCCATATCCACCAGAATTTACCGGAGCGAATTTTTGTGTGTTTTTATCAGGGAAATTGACAGTGTGAGCGAGGAACTCCAGTCCGATATAAGATTCTTTTAATTCAATAGGAAATTCTAGGCCAAATCCTGCCGCAAATCCGAGTCCGCCTCCGACATCTTTAGGAAGTGCAGTCTGATCGACATATTTATTGGTTTGATACCAATATTCCAAACGACCGATGAAATAGGGGTTAGAGTAGGTAATTGCCGTTCCTAAGTTTGCTGTGTCGATGTAATAGCGATAGCCAAGAAACACGCGAAGCATGCTGACTTCAACGAGACCAGGACCGGTTTTTGAATTAGGAAATCCGCGAACCGCATCTGCTAAAAACATTGAATGTTTTGAAAATTCTACACCCAGGCCAAGTGCTGTTTGAAAATCTTTGAAGAAGGTAAAACTTATTCCGTAAGAAGGATTTTGATTTTCATAAGCGATCCCGCGGTTTCCATCAAATGTAGTGAGACCGAGTGAAAGGTTAAACGAAAAAAAACGTCCATAGCGATAAAAACGCTCGTCTTCAACTACTTTGGCATTTTCGATGTCTTCATTGAAGTCAGTGAAGATATCTCCACCTATATTGAGATCGTCATCGTCTGCCGCAAAAATATCGTTGGCCGCTTCTTGCGCAAAAGCAATCTTAGGGACCACGGCCCCTAAATAGAGAAGCAAGAATGCAGCTGTGACAATTTTTTTCATAGGTAAAAGTGAACCGCCATTACGAGAAAATTATTTCCGAGTGTCTGAAAAACAAATTTTTGTTTTTTGAAGGCAGAAGCTCCGAACTCAAAACTAAATCCTAATGATTGAAGACCAGTGAAGTGAAACTCACTCCCTAAACTTAAATCGAACTGAAATCCAGAATAATTTGTTTTATTTATTTTATTGCTTAGAAGTGCGCCCATTCCGGCCATATAAAAATTGAGTTGGGGTTCATCAAAGATATTGCGGTAGATTTTTACACCCACGCCATATCCGCCGTTATCCGTATCTGTTGAAAGGCCAACCAGGCCACCAATGGCGAAAGAGCGATTTTTTTGAACTTTAAAAGAAAGTGCGGGGAAGTCATTTTTTAGTTCGTTACTTACGCCGAGTCCTAGGCGGTTAACTTTATCAAAGGCGAAACTTGTGCCACAGAGAACAAAGGTGAGAGTGAAAATAGCGACGAGAGCTTTCGCTTTTTTAAACATAAAGTTTCCTTCCTTGGGATGCACGCCATCAATCGGCCCTTTTTATGACTTTTTTTTATTGTAACTAACCTCTCTATTTTTGACAACTTAACAAAGGCTTTTTAGAATGAGTTTTATTTTATTTTAAACCTTTTACCCCGAGTTTAAACATGGCGAACACAACATCGACTCCAAACCGCAGTATCAACCAAATTATCGACGATGGTGACGTTGGAACACTGGTCACTCAAAATAAGAACGCGCTTATCGCAATCTTAATTGCCATTGCTGTGGCAATTGGTGGTTTCGGTCTTTATTCAACATTCGCTGATAAATCGAAATCAGAATTCAACACAAAGATTTACGCTTTCGAATCGACAACTCTTAAAGCATTCAATGAAAAGAGCGACCCAAAGGCACTTGTTGAAGCCGTAAAAAACCTTCAAAAAGAAGTGGGGAACTATTCAGGTCTGATACCGGTTGTTTTAAAGAGCAGTGATGCTCTTATGGAAGGACAACACCTCAATGAAGCTTTAGAAGTTCTTACGCTTGGACAAAAAGCAGCGAAAAATGATTACGCTGAATACTTCATCCTAAGCCGTCTTGCTGTTGTTTACGAAGATCTTGGCCAGGACCAAAACGCTATCGACACTCTTACAAAAATGAATTCAAAATCGCTTAAAATTTTCGAAGGGAAAAATTACCTCGATCTTGGTCGCCTTTACTTAAAACAAGGTAACAAAGAAAAAGCAAAAGCGAGTTTCACATACGTTGTTGAGAAAGCAAAAGACGATAGCGAGTTCGTAAAAATCGCGAAACTTTATCTCTCAAAAATGTAATTGCTAAAAATTTAATCTGGTAAATCGAATGAATAAAATGTTTGGTCTTTTGACCGTGGTCCTTGTTTTCGCTTCGTGCTCGACACTTAAAAATTATGCTCCCAAAGGGGAGGCGCCGAAGGTAAATAAGTTTACTCCGGTGTGGATCAAGAGCATGGATCCCAAATACGATTCAGGAAATCTACCAATAGCTCTTCAGTCGCCGCTTATTTATGAAGGCATTGTTTACGTTGGAAATAATGCTGGAAAAATGGAAGCTTTCGAACTGGAAAATGGAAAATCTGTTTGGAGTGAAGTCGACAACTCGACTTACCATGCAGCTCCAATCGCTTATAAAGATCAAGTGATTTACGGAACAGTTCAAGGGAGAGTGATTTCTCGTCACTATACAACGGGAAAATTGAAGTACTCTGTTGATCTCGGCGCTTCGGTTGAAACAAAAGGTGTCGTGTATCAAGGCCGCATTTTTTTCCAACTTCGCAATCACCAGGTTTTTTGTCTCGATGTTGAGACAGGAAAAATTCTTTGGGGATATAAGCGTTCTGTTTCTTATTTAACAACTCTTCAACGTGCTTCAACTCCAGTGATCTATAAAGATAAAGTTCTCGTAGGTCTTGCAGATGGAACACTCGTTGCTCTTTCAATCGATGAAGGCGTTCTACTTTACGAAGCAAAACTTACGACAGCGCAAAAATTTGTCGACGTCGATAATGCTCCTTTTATTTTAAACGATAAAATTTATGCAGGATCAGTTGGTGGACCATTGACGATTCTTGAACCGAACACAGGGAAAGTCATCAGAAGAGCAGACTTTAGCGCTTCTCGTCCTCCTTATATGGATCCAAACTTAAAAGGAGAGCAACTCTTGTTTGGGACTTTGAACGGAGAGCTTATCCTTGCGGATAAAAACTTAAACGTACTTAATAAGACAAAAGTTTCGAATGGTGTAATTACATCAATCGTTCCCTACAAACAAGGATTGGCAGTTTCAACAACAGCTGGTGAATTATTGTTTGTGGACTCGAAGACACTTGCAGTGACTGAAAAATATCTGTTAGGGCATTCTTATTCGGCGGTGTTTGGAGACTTGGAAAGCAAGGATAATTATCTGACGTTCCTTTCTTCACGTAATCGTCTTTTCACATTTAGATAATTTAAAATAAAAAGGCCCTCAATGAGGGCCTTTTTTTATCGTGATTCTTTGATGTAATCGAAATATTGGTTGGCCCACGTGACGTTGAGTCTTGCCATGACCTCATTTACATACGGACCTTTTTTTCCTTCGTCAGAAACAGAAGCAATCGAACGGCCAGAGCGAGCTGGTGCTGGTTGATACTTTTCCAATGAAGTCATAAGCGCCATATTTGAAAACAATGTCGTTTTAAGAAGCGTGTTCATGTTGTTTGAGTCCGCTTCAAATTTATTGCTCTTAATATGTGTGATTAAATTTTCGTAAATGTAGTAGTTGTCGCTTACACCATACTCACAAAGTTCTCTCACTTCAGAGTATGTTTTTGCCAAATGGATATCGAGCGCTTTATGAACAAGTTCATTAATAGCAAAATCCGTCATCGTTTCTTTTGAACTTTTGATAACGTCGACTACTTTTGGAGTAACACTGTCTTTTGAAAGAGGAAGAAGAAGTTCAGGGTGTGCGGAAACATATCCTTCTTCAGACAATCTTGCTGAGTCGTAAGCAAATTTCTTTGAGAGATAAGCTGTCTTCGGAGTTTCACTTCTCTTTTCTTTATGATTCAAAAGACTCGTGTGAAAGTTAGGGCAGATTGAAATTTCCGGCCCTACGAATTCCGTCGAATAATTTTTCAGCGTTTCGTATTCAGTGTAGAGACTTAAGAAATAAAGTTTTTTATTTGTCGGATTTCCTTCTTTATCAGCTTCAATATTTGGTTTCGTTTCTGTTCCGACAGAAGCTGGTCCACGTCCTTTTATTTTTGCCTCAGCTTGAGCAAATTTAAAATTCGCAGCTCTGATTTCCGGAACCTGATTTTTGCCTGCGTTTTGAGGATTGTACCTCGACATTTTGTCCTGATAACTTTCCGGGCCCGCACATGAAGCAAGTGCAAGTGTTGCTAAAATAATGAGAGGTGAAATATTTTTATTAATCATGATCGGTCCCTTCCATAGGCACAAACGATTGTGCTGATGAAGTTATCGGAATGATCAGAGGAAAAAGTTAATCAAAAGGGAGTGGAAGAAAGTTGTAATCTTGAAAGTATCCGAGGAGGAAAAAAATTCCTCCTCGGTGATGGCAACGAGGTGTTACCAGTTTAATAGATAAGCGAAAACTAATGGAGCAACAATTGTTGCATCTGATTCGATAATATATTTTGGAGTATTGCGATCAAGTTTTCCCCAAGTGATTTTTTCATTTGGAACAGCACCAGAGTACGATCCGTATGAAGTTGTCGAATCAGAAATCTGACAGAAATATCCCCATAACGGAGTTCTGCGATCAAGATCCTGCTCAAGCATTGGAACAACACAGATAGGGAAGTCACCAGCAATACCACCACCGATTTGGAAGAAACCAATTGATTGGTTTGCTGAAGTTTCAGTGTACCACTGTGCAAGTCTCATCATCGTCTGGATTCCTGAGTTTACAGTGTGAACGTTTTTAATTCTTCCTTCGATAACAGCAGCTGTGTACATGTTTCCGTTAGTCGAATCTTCCCAACCTGGCGTGTAGATTGGAAGATTTTTTTCCATAGCAGCTATCATCCAAGAATCTTTTGGATCGATTTGATATTCTTTTTTGAAGTCCGGATTTTTTAGAAGTTGCCAGAAGTAATAGTGAGGAGGATGAGATTCACCAGCTTTATCAGCTTTTTGCCATTCAAGGTTTAGAAGGCCTTCGATCTTTCTCATCGCTTCGTCTTCCGGGATACATGTATCTGTTACGCGGTTAAGACCTTTTTCAAGAAGAGCTTCTTCTTCATCAGCTGTAAGCGCTCTCCAATCTGGAATGCGGTGATAGTGGTTGTGAGCAACGAGGTTGTAGATATCTTCTTCCAGGTTTGCTCCTGTACAACAGATAGCATCTACTTTTCCTTGTCTGATCATTTCAGCAAGAGACTTTCCAAGTTCAGCAGTAGACATTGCTCCTGCCATAGTTAAGAACATTTTCCCGCCGTTAGCGAGGTGAGTTTCCCAACCTTTTGCTGCATCAACAAGTGAAGCAGAGTTGAAGTGCTTGTAGTGAGTGAGCATAAATTCTGTAACAGGTCCGCGTTTCATGATTTCCTCTCTTAATAAAATTTGGGAAAATTAATTTTTTAAATACGTGTATGACTTCAAACATTCTTCGTAGAAGTCGACTAAACGAACACCTTCGCGTGGATTGATTTTTCCACCAGCGATCTGGCGATCGATATTTTTCTTCATCGTATAGGCCATTGCTTCCGGGTTGTACTGCATTGCTGAGAGTACGCTTTCCGCAGATGATCCTTTGATGACTTCTTCAATGTAAAAGTCTGTTGGATCTTCATCGTCACAGAAAACGTGAACTTCGTTCAAGCGTCCAAACAAGTTGTGAAGATCGCCCATTACGTCTTGATAAGCTCCTGTTAAGAATAGACCGATATAGTAGTCTTCATTTGGAGTTAACTCGTGAAGCGGAAGAAGATTTTTTGTCTCATCGATATCGATAAACTTATTGATCTTTCCGTCTGAGTCACAAGTGATATCAACCAGCGTTCCATTGTTGTGAGGCTTAATGTTTAGCTTTGTAATCGGAACGATCGGAAGCAATTGTCCGATGGCCCAAAGATCCGGCGCCGATTGGAAGATAGAAAAGTTGCAAAGATACTGAGGAGCAATTCCCTGATCGATATCGTAAAGATTGTCAGGAATGAATTCCATATCAGGAAGAAGGTTAGAAATTCTCTTTGTAATTTTCCAGAAAAGAGTTTCAGCTGTCGCTCTTTCTTCGATTTTCAAAATTCCCAGGCGGAAAGCATTGAGAACGTCTTTTTTGATATCGAGAGAGTCGTTGTAGATCTCTTGAGCGTTTTCGATATTGAGTGAATCGAAAAGTTCACGCATGTTTGAAACAAGTGTGTGTTCACCGGCGATCTTTTTTGTATCATAGTCTGTGAATGACGTTTCGATTTTATCGATAACGTTTGTGATCACGCACGAGTGACGAGCAGTGATCGCGCGTCCTGACTCCGAAACGATATTCGGATGAGGAACTTTTTCTGTGTCACAGATTTCTTTTAAAATATATACGATGTCTGAAGCGTAATCGTGGAGTTTGTAGTTCACTGATGAATCGGCAGTTGATTGCGAACCATCGTAGTCAACTCCGAGACCACCACCAACGTCGAAGTATTCCAGTGGAGCTCCGAGATGAGCAAGTTTTGTAAAAATGCGTGCGCCTTCTCTCACAACTTCTTTGATTGTTCTGATGTCAGTGACCTGAGATCCAACGTGGAAGTGGAAAAGTTTAAGCGAGTTCAGTGATCCTTCATCTTTTAAAATCTGAACAGCAGTCAGCATTTCGGCAATTGTGAGACCGAATTTTGCTTTTTCTCCACCTGAATCAGACCATTTTCCAGATCCTTTAATGGCCATTTTTGCACGAAGACCGATGATTGGTTCAACGTTCATTTCGCGGGAAAGTTTTAAGAGTTTATGAAGTTCAGAAAATTTTTCGATAACGACGATAACTTTTCTTCCGAGTTTATTTCCAAGAAGAGCAAGGCGAAGATAATCTTCGTCTTTGTATCCGTTAAGAACTGTAAGTGCGTTCAGGTTGTCGTTAAAAGCAAGAACTGAAAGAAGTTCTGGTTTTGATCCTGCTTCTAGACCGTAATCGTATGGAGAACCGGCGTCTACGATTTCTTCAACGACTTCTCTCATCTGATTTACTTTAATCGGGTAAACACCAGTGTATTTTCCGTTGTAGTTTGCTTCTTGAATAACGTCTCTGAAAGTTTCATTCAAAACTTTTACTTGCGAACGAAGAATATCGTGAAAACGAATAACCATTGGAAATGGAATATTTTGTGCTTTCATTTCTTCGATTACTTCTGCGATATCAATGCGTGGACCATTTTCATCCTGGTTCGGAAGAACACAAAGGTGACCTTGATCGTTGATATCGAAATAACCATCTCCCCAGCGACTGATGTGGTAAGTTGCATCCGCATCTTCTTTTGACCAAGGAATGTTTTCGATTACTTTATCCATTTCAATTTCCTCAAAAAGGCCGCTTCGGCCCGAAAAAATACAATAGTAAAAATCCCAAAATTTAAGGGCAAAATGTAGCTTAATTCATACGGCTTAACAAACTAAAATGACAAAAAATTCAGAGTGGCGACAACGGGATAATGATCGCTCGGCAAGGCGTAGCGCTGATAAGATTCCTGAGGGTAAGGCAAAAGGGCGCCGCGGTCGTCGCGGAAAAGATAAATGCCCGAATCTTCTTTTTTGACGAGAGAATGAAGCTCTGGCGGAAGGAAGATGTAATCAAGCTGGAAAGATTCGCGATTGTTTTCTCTCCCAAAATAGAAGAAAGAAAGACGTCGCTCATGTGGTTCCTGGATGACTTCGAGGATGTCGTCGAGGTCGGTGTGAGCGTAAAGATCGTCGAATTCCGGCTCTTGCTGACCTCTTTGGGCCTGGCCGTTCATATCGCCGGCAACGACGACAGGAACTCCCGGAAATTCTCCGCGCAGACGATTATATGTTTTAACAAGTGCTTTCAGTTCTGCTTTTCTGCGCTCTTTTCCGTTCCAGTCGACACCGTCGCGATCCCATTTAGACTTTAGGTGTACTAACAATAAAATCATCGCAACTTTGTCGTCCTTCAAAATGCGAAGTTCAGAAATGTCGCGGGAAAATTTGTGCGGAGGAGTTTTGAGTTCATCTAATAAAAGTTTTTTGTTTTCTTCGATCTCGAAGGCGTAGTTAAATTCGATTGAAGCATTCGCATGGCTCAGGTGTTGAGTCTTAAACGGAAAACTTTTTTTGATGAGATAGCCCATCTCAATTCCGCGATTCGAGTTTCCTTTCAAAAGGGCACTTTGGTATTCCGAATTTAAATATTTTGAGTTGAACAGGTCGAGGCTTTCAAGGCCTCCCACTTCACAAAGCATCGTTACATCAGCATCGATTTCGCGAATGGTGCGAGCGATCCACTGAATTTTATCGTGAGGTTTGAGAAAACCTTCCGCTCCGGATGTTGTTGAAGAGAGAAAGAAATTTTCGACGTTGAAGAGACAGAGTTTCAATTGCAACTCCATCCGAGAATGACTGTCTTGAAAGATTTTGTCGTTTTGTCCCAGATCTCTTTGCAAAATTGTCCTTGATAGAAATTAGGACTTGGGGCCAGGCGCAAATATTCTGAGATCATTTCTTTTGTACAAGTGACTTCTTTCGGAGTGACAGAGGTCGTTTCATTTTTAATGACTTTTAAATGTCCTTCGCGATCAATGAGTAAGCCGTAATACATTCCTTCTTCGTCACGTAAATAGTAGAGACTGCCGTCTTTAAAAAAGAGAGGAGCGTCTCCGCGCGGAACAGTGATCGAGTAAGTCGGTTTTCCTGCTTCTTGAACAATAACATGAGAAAAAATCGCTGTCGGAATTTCTTTAAGTTCATTTTGACTTAAATTTTTTCGGAAAATTTCATCGATATAATATTTGTTAGCAGAATTTTTGTGTTGTTTACAAGGAGAATCCCACATCAAAATATTGGGAAGAAGGCTCGCTTCTTCCTGCGCCCAACCGCTGATAGGAAGACCGTATTCATTTTGAATATAGGCATTGATCTTTTGTTCGTTGATCAATCCCTTGCTGAAATTTTTTAATTGCTCCAGCCATTTTTTGCGAGTGGCGCCGGTTTCTTTTTTACAATAAGAATTTTCCGGACAGCCCTCATATTCGATCTTGGAATATTCCAGAGCGTGCACATTGAAGCTCAATAAAAAAAGGAGGAGTACTAATTTCATTTTTTCTTTTTCTTCTTTTTCATTTCGTCGATGCGGATTTTTCCTTCGTTGAAGCGTCTGATTTCGTCTTCTGTTTCAGGAACAACTCCGTGAACCTGAAGTGGTTTACCGATATCATCGAGAGCAACAAACACGAGATAAGCAGTCGTCGTGTGACGAGTAATTCCCGTAAAAGGATTTTCTGCAATAACTTTAACTCCGATTAGCATCGAAGTTGTTCCGACGTAATTTAAACTTGCTTTGATAAGAACGTGATCGCCGATTTTAATCGGAGCTTTAAAGCTGATATCGTCAATGTGAACAGTCACAACGGGACGATTCGAATGTCTTTCGGCCACCATTGCGGCCGCCATATCAATCCACGACATAACCACGCCCCCGAAAATTGAATTTTGTGGGTTGGTATCGTTAGGCATAACGAGGTAGCGCATTTCTACCGCACTTTCAGAAACGGTTTTTGGATCGTGATTTTTCATAGAGGACCTCGGAGTTATTTTCTAATCCAAGTATAAAGCTTTTTTGCGAAAAGTGATAGCACCAAGGCCACAAAGAGAACCACTGCGAGTGTCGCTCCGGACGGAAGTCCGTACGAATTTGCGATCACAATCCCCAGAAGGGCAAAAACAGTTGAGAAAATGACACTTACAATGAACGCTTGTTTGACATTTGAACTGAATTTTAGAGCAAAAAAGCCGGGAACTAATAGGAGTGTTTCAATCAGAATTGTTCCGGCAAGTTTAATACTTGTGACAATGAGAAGGGCGAGCAAAATAAAAAAGAGATAATGAAAAAATTTGGCATTAATTCCGCTCGTGATTGCTCCTTCTTCGTCGTAAGTAAGGAACATCCATTTTTTAAAAAAGATCACGATGAGTGGGAGAGTCACGGCGAGAAGAATCACAGAAAGAATTAAATCTTCTTTTGTGAGCAGAAGAATATTTCCGAACAAAAAACTCAAAAGATCCGTTTTATTTTTAGCAAACATCGAGTGAATGATAATTCCCAGGGCCATTGTTGAAGTATAAAAAATCCCGATCAACGAATCTGAAGGAAGTTTCTGACGATAAGTGGAAAAAGCGAGAAAAAGTGTACAGAGAATCGTAATCGTCAATGTCGTGACAAAAATAGAAAGCGAACTTTCTGCACTAAATAAACTAAGAGCAATGGCGAGACCTAGAAGTGTCGAGTGAGAAATTGCCGATCCCATAAATGCATTTTTTCTGGCGATCAAAAGCGGAGAGATCAGACCGCATGTGATAGAAAGAAAGAGTGTTCCCAAAATGGCGTACAATAAAAAATCGTAATGCAAAAAATCCTGAAGCGAGTGAAGGAAAATCATTTTTTTCCCCTTAAAAGCGCATGAGGATCGTGATGAGGATGGGCCTGACCATGGTCGTGATTGCAGAATGTGTGATCAGCTGAAGTATGATCGGCATTGTTATGAAGATCATTTTCGTGAATGAGCAGATGCTCGAACTCGCAGTGATAAACGTCTTCCAGAATATTTTTTGTCAAAAGATCGCGGTGATCATGCCAGTGATACGTGCGGTTTAAACACAAAATTTTGTGACAATTGCGAATAATCTGATTGATATTGTGATCGACTATCATCACGGCCGTTTTATCGCGCGTTTTGATTTTTTCGATGATCGCAAGCAATTGATCCTGTCCGTTGCTGTCGAGACCTTTTGTCGGTTCGTCTAGTAACAAAAGTTTTGGTTTGTTGATGAGTGCTCTCGCCAATAAAACGCGCTGTCTTTCTCCACCAGAGAGTTGAGAGATGAGCGAATTTTTTTTATGAAGAATTCCGACGAGATCTAAAAGTTCATCGATTTGTTTGTCAGAGATATTTTTGTAAAGTGCGCGGGCAAAATTCATGTACTCGCTGACTTTTACCGGCAAGATGGTATTGAGTTCGCTGTTTTGAGGAACATAAGAAAACTTTTCAAAAGGGTAGCGCTTAAATTCGCGGACGTTTTTTTCATCGAAATAAAGATCGCCGGATTCCGCTTTTAAAAGGCCAACGATAATTTTCATCAACGTCGATTTTCCACCGCCGTTAGGACCTAAAACACCAAGACTTTCTCCTTCAAAAAGAGAAAAAGAAATATCTTTGAGAGTCGGAGCGATTCCATCATAGCTGTAACAGAGTTTATCGGCGCGAAGAATGGGCGTGCTCATTTTTTTCCACCGGCAATGGTCTTCAATTTCTCAGTCAATTCATTGAGAGCGGAAAATGGTTTATCGTTTTGAGTATTGGCCGTATCGAGCTTGACGACGATGTCGTTCGTTCTGATTTTGCTTAAAATATTTTGAGGAACATTAATGCTTGATTCGATTACCCAGATGGCAACCGGAGCTTGAAGGGCATCGTACATTTTTTTGATCGATTGAGTGCTCGTTTCTTCGTGATGACCTGATCCTTTGATCGCCACAATAGTGTGCGCTTTATCCAAGTCCGTCAGTAATGGAAGAAGGGCATCGTGAGTGAGAATAATCGGTTGTTTTGTTTTCATCAATACCGATTTTAATTCCTGTTCAGTTGTCGAAGAGTCACAAGACTTGATTGATTTGAGAGTATAGTGCAGCTCTTTCATTTCTTGTTCTAATTTTGTTTTAAGCGAACAATAGATTTTTGGGTAAAGCCAGAAATGCGAAAGGGCTTCAGGACTTGCTTTCGGATAAAGATCGAGAGTGCTTTTTTCAAAAGTCAGAGAGATCGTTTTTAATGCAGGATTTTTACTGCGCTGGAAATTGAGTTTTTTTATCCACGGATTGAGCTCGGTCGGGCCAGTGAGAAGTGTCGGAGCGCTGATGAGATTTTTAATTTCAGTCGTGCTCGGTTCGTATTCATGAGGATCGCCGCTTATGTTCACAAGATTTTCAGTTTTCAGATCGTTCAAATTATTTTCATGGGCAATGTGAGCGATCATTTTGCAAAGTTCGCTGTGTGAACAATAGATCGTGCTTCCGGCAAACGCGCCAGCAGACATTAAACAAAGAATGATTGTTGTAAAGGTCTTCATGATTGGGGGCAACTCTATCATAAAGGGGAGAAGTCGAATAGAGGTATTACATTACTTACAGTAGTAATGATGATTCCATTTAAAACCGCTATCAAACTGGATTTTTCCGACGTTTTCATCTGATTTTTGGTAATCCAGTACTGAATCCACGATACTCATCGGGAAGGTATCCTCAAGGTTTGTCGTGCTATTTTGCACCTTGTATGAACCTGAGAACGGTTCTGGTGGGTAGGCCCCAAAAGCTCCCCCAGTCGCCACTTTTCCTGTGCTACAGTAAGCGGCCCCTAGCGCTGAAAGTTTATCGTAAGTTGCTGAACGGTATTTTGGTTCCCCAGTATACGCGTTGAAGTCAACTTCAGCGTCTGTTCCTTTGATGATAAGTCCGCCACCCGGTTGATCATCACCAACACCTTCGCTCGATACGAATTTGTTGAAGTAGACGTTCAGGTCTGTCCCCATCGGAAGTTTACATGTTTGAGATTTACCATCTGTACTTGTGACAGCATAACCTGAACAACATCTTGCTCCTGATGAAGTTGTTTTTCCAAGTGGTGTACAGCAAGTGAAATCTTTTGATGAGAAAACTGCGCTGTGATCAACTTTGTCCTGGTAAGCGTATTTTTTATTGTAGTTACCGTAAGCAGGGGCTGGTCCTTGTTCCGGTAAGTTTGTCATATTATCATCATTGTATGAAGCAATCGGATCAAATGAAGTGTATGCGTTTGTGGCCGCTTCAAAGCTCGCTCTATTTGCATAAGTCGATTTGAAAATTCCTGGAACAAGTTTAGTTTGATCGCTGTTACAGTAAATAGGTTCGTAAGTAATTTGTGGAATACCTAGTAACTCTAAACGCGCTAGTTTTGTTAAGTAGTAGAAGGCGTTTCCTGGAGTCGCGACTTGTGTCCCTCGTGCATTTTCGACAGGCTTAAAGTCGATCACGATTCCGGCATACTTCCATGTATTTCCTCCGCTACTATCGGCGTGAACGTTCATGACAGGACGACCACCAATGTTCGTAATACACCAACCTTCATTTGTGCCAGCGACAACACCAGCATCACCATTAAGCCAGTTAATCGGAAGAGCACCACCTGGAGCGCCTCCAGGATTAGTTTCAACTTTTGCACAATTTGCAGCTGTCGCGAGATTATTTGTAATGTCTACAACCTGAGGTAAAAGCGGAGAATCGTAAAAATATTTAATCTGAACAGAATTAATATAAGTTATATTTCTCGAAGTTCCATCCCAACCAACATACGCAGGAAGATACATCTCTACCCCGTAGTCGAACGTTCTATCTGTGAAAAAGTTGTAAGCTTGATTTGTTCTGCTATCTACATCGTATGGGATAGGAGAGTAAGTGTATGTGACTGGCCCATACGGAACATCACTGTTTAAAAGTGGATACCATGGAGTTGTTCCATCAATCGGATCAGCGCTCGGTGATGTATTGATACGTGAATAACCAATTGCTGGTGTACTTAAATAAGGATCGCTTATCACTGCTTGTGATGGACTGTATCCAGTTACCCCGGCAATCGTAAATCCATTTGAGTCCGGATATGTCACCTGCATACAACCTCCAATGTCTGGAGATTTACAGAATTGATCGTACTCGCGTTGGTATGACATCTGGTTAACTTTATCACCGGCGAAATTCGAATAAGACGAATCAGCAAGCGGCGAACGGAAGTTGAGACATGTAAAATTATTTGCATCGATTGTTAAACGATTGCGAACTTTCCAGTCGTGTGAACCGTCAGCAAATTTTCTGATCCATCCGCCACCACAACATGTGAGTGAGCCTGTTTCATTGATAACTCGCCACTGATCGGCAGCAGGTTCTTTTGTCGGATCAACTTTTGGTACATTTCCAGTCAGGTTAGCAAGCTCTTTCGAAACAGTGTAACGAGAGTAACGATTTGCTGCTTGTGGATCTTTATAAGAAAATTTATCTGTAACAAGGTTTTCGTTTGTTCCCACGTTTTCCGGAACAATTGATTTCGGTCCTTGCGTGATCATCGTAAAATCTTTTCCGATTTCACGACAACATCTGTTCGCAGTTAAACTGTAGTCGTAGTAGTTGCTTGCTCCAAGAGCTGGAGTCGCTGTCCCTTGTCCGCAGATAAGAGATTCTCTCCAATAAGATTGTTCACCATCAGTTCCACCAAAATATTTGATATCGAGAGTCCCGACAGCATCTTCGTGCATTTTGTTCGGACCGCAATCAAGATCGGTGTTACACACTGAACCCGCTCTTCTATAACATGCGTCCTGAACGAGAGTAGGTTGTGTGATGCTTTGAAGATTGAGAAGTGAAAGTCCTTCAATCGATTTGAAAGCTGAAACACCTGTCGTTGTATTTTTTGCTTCAGCACCGCAAGAGTTTTGAACTTGTCTTTGAGTAAGAGAAGTCACTGCGTTTGGATCAACATAGTTTAAAGTTGTATCGTCGAATGCAGGACAAGTCGCAAAACGGAATGTCCCTGTAGCAGCAGAATTACAAGAAGCAATTTGCGAAATATAATCCGTGCGTTTTGAGCTGTCTGGATTAGAGTGAGCCGTCACATCTACATCAGAAAGATAACGGCCTGGACGACAAATACCCATGTTGTCACTTTCAGCACTTGAAAGTCCAGTTGCACCGGTAGCATTGTATTTAATGTTTGAAATAATTTCAGTTAAAAGAGTTTGAGAGGCAGTCACGTAATTAAGCGGACGACCTAAAACATTGGCATCCATACCAAAAAGAATATCGTCAAATTCATTTGGAGAACGTGCAACCTGGTCGTTAAATTTATTTGAAGTCAATGAAGCACAATAGAAGTTAGGTGCACATGTGAACATCTTTTTATCGAGATCGTTCAAGCTGTTCGTATAGTTAAGTTTACAAGGGGACCCAGCACCTCTGTACACACAACGTTTTGTTGTCGTTGTACTGATTGTCGATTGGAGAATATCAAAAAGAGGTGATGTGCGTTCCTGGTTAACAAGTTCTTTTGCGTCTCCATCAAACACCGGCCATTTTGTTTTATATTGTGAAACGTCAGCACATGCATATTCCCAACCGAGTTGAGTGACACAATCTGCATCTGTTGAGCACTGGTGATATTTCTGACAAGTGGCCCCTGTATTTTGTTTTGGATCTGTGAATGCAATATCCGGATTGTAATCGTAATCGGCCGCAATGTTACCAGAGTTGTCAGGAATAATATTAACGATTGTATTTGTTTTATCTGCGAGATCGAGGAAAGAAGCATTGAGTGCGAGATAAAGTTTTGTACTCGTCGCTGTTGCTCTTCTTCCTGTACCAATCGCAAACCAAGTTACACCATCGAATGATCCGATGAGGGCCCCTTGGTTAAATCCATACCAGTCTCTCTGGTATCCGTTGATGTAATAAGCAGTTTGAGTCTTTAAACGATTCTGTCTTTGCGTTTGAAGACCGGTATTTTTTTGGTGAGCATAAGGAAGCATTGTCACCGGTACGTAACAAGCGCGACCGAATTTTGTATCTTCATAGTTTCCGTATGTCGAGTTTCCTGAATACGTATCGCGAGAAGTAGAGAAGCCGATAGCTTGTAATCCCACTCCACGTTGAGTCGCCGGATGAGCAGAGAAAGTCTGGAACCAGCTGTCTTTTGCACATTGAGAACAAGGTGTGAAGTATCCGCTTGTCGCTGAAAGAATATAAGTTTTTCCCAACTCCACAGTCACTTCTTTTGCTGGAAGTGTGTGAGTCAAATCAATTGTCATTTTACCGAGAACAGAGTTGATGTTGAACGATCCGTTAACCGGTCCAACTTTGTTATATTCATCGAGGTAATAGAAATCGTCACCTTCTTGCACAGTTGATGGGGCCGTTGTCAGCAGGCCGGAAAGATCGTCGAAGCTTGTTCCTGCGCTTGAGAAGAAACGGTGAGGAGCACTTCTATTTGGAACAGAGACATTTAAATTTGTAATTGGCCCGATTGGATTAGCTGGTTGTGGAGTATAACAAGTAAAGTCTGTGATGTTGGCATTTGTCTGAGCTGCACCGGTTTTATAAACAGGAACGATTCCCCAGTTCGGACATTTGACGGCCATGTCGGCGTCACTTGCTGTACAACCGCAGGCGATCGCAAGTTTCTTTTTCTCAGCAGCGTAGTAAGTATCAGTACAATTTACAGTGTCGTACAAACTTGCAGTTGCAATTGTAACTGAACTCGCAAATGTAGTGTGATCAGATTTTAAAACATAAAAAGTATTATTTCCGTTTGCTTCGTAATCAGTAAAACATTTCCAGTCGCTCATATAAGTTTGAATTCTTGCTTGAGCATCAGCAGCTGGTGTTGTCGTTGTTGTGCCGGATGAAACAGGTGTGTGAGCGATATTAGAACACACGTAATAAATGTTTGGATAGTTGATGAAGCTCAACGGATTTTTTGCATAGTCTGATTTTGCTTGCGAGTATTGAAGATCAGTCGAAGCGTTTGGCTTTTCTGTTCCATCCATCACACACTGGCCGGAAATACAGCAATCATATCCTTTGGCCGAACAGGCACTGTTTGAACATGAGCTGCTTGGGTCTGTTGAGTTTGATGTGAGATCGACTCTTAAAAGGACGCTTGAAAGATTTAACGAAGTCGTATCAATTTTTGTAAGAGCTGATGAAGCTGTTGAGTAAAGACTTAATGCACTTGTTGTAATTTGTCCTGAACAAGAAGTACAAATATTCTGTAATGAATAAACTGGAAGTGGTGCCACTGCAGGTGAGTAACCATCAATCGCAGTGTACATACATGATGCTGCGTTGTCATCGCTGCTTGGGATATCAATTCTTAAAAGTCTTTCAACTGCTTTTGTCGAAGTCGTGTAGGTAATAGGGATCGCACGGAAGCGGACTTGTTTGTACGATGTCGAAGAAAAATTTCCAATGAGACAGTATTGACGACGGTAGTATTCATTTCCGCTTAAATCTTTTGTTGATAAAAAATCGTGAACTAATTTACCGCGAAGATAAACCACGTCTTGAGTGTTTTTATTAACAGTAATTGTTCCAGTGTATTTAGCAGCTGTATACCAATACAAACTTTCGTCAGTGGCGAATGTTGGATAAACACTTGTTCCAGTTGACGTCGTTGTCGATGAAGAAGCGACTGTACTTTTTCTAGAATTAGCAGGTGCTTTGATACAGGCCTGTACCAATAAAAGAAGAAGCAAGAATAGTGCACTTACGAGAGTTTTCATCACCTTTCTTATCGTCCTTTAAGAGAGCAATTTTGAAAGACTTTTATTCAGAGTTCCTTACTAGGAATATTTTACCGTTAAAATGTAGTGCAATTATGATCAGAAGAAGATTAATTGAGGGGAGAAGTAAGATACTGGAATGGTTGATTATTTTTGGCCGGATAAAATAACCCCCTGATTCGGCATTTAGAAAATTTGCCAAATATTGGGGGCACAAAATATGAGATTAAAAACTGAATCCACCGGTCTTCGGTACTGTCGTTGAAGTTGTCGTTCCTGTTGTACCAGTCGTCCAGAGGAATGGGTTACTCGTATTAAAATTCGAGTTAAAATAAGCACCTTGGAAATAAGAATAGTTCATCCAGGGTGAACCGTACGAGTACATATAATTAAGTTGCTTCTGGTAAAGCGCCTGATTCGTCATGAAGTCGATTTGGTAATTCAATTGTTGATTGTTCATCCAGATAGGATAAATCTTACCAATACTCTGGCTTACGCCTTCACCAACGATACGAAGATTGCTTTTCTTTTCGTAAACATCATAACCATTTTTTGATTTCGGATTGTATTCAACCCAATATTTGTCATAGAACTGATCCCAATCTTTTGCTTCTTTCTGTTTAGCGATGCGATTGAGTTCTTTATAAATATCGCCACAAACTCCCTGAAGCAGTTTATCTGAAGACAACGATGAATTTTGGCAATAGTTTGCATATGTATTCAATTCTTGTTTTGAAAAGGCCCCAAGCTCTCCGCGTTTAGTAGACACTTTGTTGTCACTACTTAATTTGCCGACGATGTCTGAAATTTTTCCGCTGAGATTCATTGAAGTTTCGGGGGCGTTTGTATAAAGGGCCGAACAAACTCCTTTGACTGCTTCGTCAGCTGTTGAAGGCGAACTGTCTGCATTAGGACATGAACGGAAATATTTATCTCCGATATATTTTTTCATTTTTTCCAGAGCTTCAAGACTTCCATCTTTATTTAAAACAGCGGCAAGTTGCTCATTTAATTTTTTTAATTCAGCTTCGTTTTTATCTGTATTCGATTTGATATTATCCACGAGTGCCTGGTTATTTTTCAAACATTCGTCGATATTATAGGACTCACTGTCTTCGTCACAATATTTTTTAACGTTCTTTTGTAATTCAGGATCAAGTAAGCTTTGTTGCTTTTGTGAAGAACCAAAAATATCGCTCGCTTTTTTAGAAATATTTTTTACGAGAGACTGAAATTTTGTTCCTGAGTTTTCTCTTTTGTCGTAGTTTTCAAAAAACTGTTTATATTTATCAGTCGTAAAATTTTGATTTAACGATTTCAACTCCGAGTTGATATTCTCGACAAAGGTGTTGCGGTTGGATGATTTTGTCATCAAGTTAGTACAGCTTTGAATATCATCCTTTAAACATTTTTCGATAGAATCGCGATCTCCATTGGCCAGGGCCGAAATAAGATTTGGTGATTTGTTCAAAATTTCAATCGTAGTATTTGGTGAAACGTTTTCTTTGCCATTTAAAGAAGTGAAAAAAGAGTCTAAATCACTATTGAGTTTTGCCTTATCTTCATCTTTAACGTGATCGTAGCTATCTTTAAAATTGCTAAGGGTTAAATTAAGTGAGTTTTGTAAAAGTTTAGGATCGTTTCCATACCAGCTATTGTTACGCCACCATCCGGAATTGACCGCCTGGCAGAGGGAAACATTCTTATTCGCTCCATCTGAACAAAGAGACTTGATATCGGTGATGTCAGTTTTTTTATCTTTGCTTGCAACAAGCATAGATACAGCACTTAAAGTGACGGAACTTTTCAGCAAGACTTTGAATTCATCAATTGAAGCTCTTTCTTCTGTCGAAATATTTTTAAGCGAATCCAGATATTGATCTTTTAAAGTATTGAGCCCGTTGAGAATATTTTTTTGGGCATTGAGATTGTCGATCTGAGTTGTGATGTCTTTTGCATTATTGATCTTTGTTTTGATTTTATCGTTGATCTTTTCAATAATCGCCTGAGCGTCGCTTGAATCTTCGCCGTTCTTACAAAATTTACTGATACCATTTTCAGTAGTGTGAGTATCCAATGAAAGATCCTCACCCCAAACATTCAAAGAGGTGAGCAACAAGCAAAAAATTATTGAGAATTTTGGATTCATAACGATCCTTAAAAATTAACTTTCTTCGTTTATCTTATCGGCTCTCCGAGGGATTTGCTAAAGTACTATGACTCAACAAAATGAATCTTAATTATTTAAGGACTTATTGAGGGAATCTTAAAATGGGGTGGCAATTATTTGAGGCAAAAATCAAAATTGTTTTTTATCCATGTCCTGAAGTCATGAATGAATCGTGATCCTGAAGACGTTTTCTCTTGTCTTTCATCGTTGTGAAAAACTCTTCAGAAATTTTCATCGTCTCAGTGAGGTCCGGTGTTTTGAAAATGAGATCGCGGAAATAACTTACGTTATTGTATCCAGCGGCCATCCAGATGAGATGTTTGCGAACAGAGATGAGAAGAGTGTGATCGCTGTGAGCGTAGTCGTGCGAGTACTCGACAAGTTTTTGCATAACTTCGAGATGATCTTCCGGCGTGAAGAAAATTTCTTCGCCTTCTTTGATATACGGTTCAAGAAATAAAAACGGATTGCGAAGTGGTCCGCGTCCCAACATCAGCGCTGCACATTTTGTCGTTTGCATTTTTTCGCGCGTGAAGCTTACAGTGTGAAGATCTCCGTTTCCGATGATATCGAGCGGAGCTTTTTCTCCGAGATGTTCAAGAAGATCCCAGTTGGCCTTACCAGTGTATTGTTGCGCTCTCGTACGTCCGTGGACAGCGACGAATTCAACGCCTTCTTCACGGGCGATGTGAATGACTTCCATCGCATTTATAGTCTCGTGATCCCAACCAATTCTGATTTTAATTGTGAGCGGAACAGAGATCGCCTTTTTCATCGTTCCGAAAAAATGTCCGAGAGTTGAAGTGTCTTTCAAGAGTGATGAACCAGCTCCGGTTCCCACAACTTTTTTCACCGGACATCCCATGTTGATGTCGATAAATTTCGGGCCAAAAGTCTCCGCAACTTTCGCGGCATTTGCCATCGCTTCAGGATTTTCACCAAAAAGTTGAAGCCCGATATTTTTTTCTCTCGGATCAACTTTCAGCATATCAGTAGTTCGAATATTTTTATAATTAATGCCATGACAAGAAATGAGTTCGCTGACCGTTCCACCGGCGCCCAGGTCTTCCATCAATAAACGAAAGGGTGCAGTCCCAATGCTCGACATCGGAGCAAGTAACAGAGGAGAATCAAAGCGAATTGATCCCAATTGCACGGGTTTTCTACGCGCCTTGAGCACGTCAATTTTACTTTGAAGTTCCGGGCTGAATGGGCCATTATATTTTGCTGTCATTAGACTCACATCTCTACAGTTTAGGCCGTTAACCGTCAACGAGCGATTGCATGAAGGAAAAAGATTTCACGCCTGCCGGGCATATTATTTTTGATCACGATGGAACATTGGTGAATACCGATGCGACTCCATTTATCTTATTTAAAGGGATGCATGAACTTTTGCAGGATCTCAAAGCAAAAGGTTTCGAACTTTATATTTGGACAGCTCGCCCTCGACGCTCGACGCTCGAGAGTATCAAGCGTCTGGATATCTCCCAATTTTTCACTGAAATTTATTGTTTTGATGATGGAATTCCCAAGCCACATCCAATGGGACTCATGAGTTTAACGGATGGGTTTGAAAAAGAAAAAATTCTTCATATCGGGGATAGCCTTACGGATTTTGAAGGAGCAAAAGCTTACGGAATTGACGTCATCGCGGCTTGCTGGAATAGCCCGGATCAGGTACAAAAATACGCTGAATTGGCGACGTACACTGCTTTAAATTTAGATGAATGCAGAAGCATCATCAAAAGGAAATTTTATGTTTGATACATTAAGCGATAAATTTTCGAGTGCCTTTAAATACATTCAAGGCAAGTCGAAAATCACGGAAGAAAATATTGAAGAAACTTTGAAAGAAGTGCGCACGGCTTTACTCGAAGCTGACGTTAACTTCAAAGTTGTTAAGGAATTCGTCAACGCTGTTAAAGAACAAGCGATCGGCGAAAAAGTGATCAAAGGTGTAAATCCCGGAGAGCAATTCGTAAAAATCATGCACGATGAGCTCGCAAAAATCATGGGAGACGCCAATGAGGAAATCAATCTCGACAGACCGGGCATTGTTCCGATTTTGATCGTGGGATTAAACGGACAAGGGAAGACGACGTTCTCGGGAAAACTTGCTCTCCACTTAAAAGGCAAAAAGAAAAAAGACGTTCTATTAGTTCCTGCAGATACATTCCGTCCAGCTGCTAAAGCGCAATTGCAAACGCTCGCAAAACAAATCGACGTCGATTGTTACGATTCAGATCTAAGCATGCACCCAAAAGATCTAGTGCTTGCAGCGATGGAAGAAGCAGCGAAACGCCATAAGAACGTTGTGATCATCGATACGGCCGGGCGACTACACGTCGACGACGAATTGATGGGCCAGTTAAAAGAAGTGAAAGAAGTTCTCGCAAGCTACAAACCAGAAGTACTCATGGTTGCAGATGCGATGACGGGACAAGAAGCGGTCAACGTTTCGAAAACTTTCCATGAAGCTATTGGTGTAACGGGAATTGTTCTTTCTAAAATGGACTCCGATGCAAAAGGGGGAGCCGCCCTTTCTATTCGTCATGTGACGGGCGTTCCTATTCGCTACGTTTCGATGGGCGAGAAGATGAAAGACTTAGAACTCTTCCATCCGGATCGTCTCGCAAAACGCATTCTCGATATGGGAGATGTTCTCACGCTTGTGGAAAAAGCACAGGAAAATATCAATGAGAGCGATGCTGAAGGCATGATGAAGAATTTCCAGAAAGGGAAATTCACAGTGGATGATTTCCTAAAACAAATGGAAATGATGAATTCACTCGGCTCAATGACTTCGATTTTAAAAATGATCCCTGGAATGGGTGGAATGCTTAAGCAGCTCGGCGATTTAAGTCCGGCTGAAAACGAAATGAAAAAGATGAAAGTGATTATCTCGTCTATGACTAAAGACGAGCGCCAGGACTATAAGCTGATTAAAGAGTCTCGTTTAAAACGTATCGCTCGCGGCTCTGGATCGACTGAGGAAGCCGTTAAAGACTTCCTCGGCAAGTTTAAGCAGATGGAGCAAATGATGGGGGGTCTTTCATCGATGATGAAGGGCGGCGGATTCCCGGGAATGCCAGGGATGCCGGGGATGGGTCCTCAAAAAGGATTTCGCCAAGATCCAGGCGCGATGCAAAATCCTTTTGGAAAGCAGAAGAAAAAGGGTTCGAAGGGACCTTGGGGCAAAGGTTACTTCTAAATTGGTTTGGATTTCGATAGTTAGTCGTTGACTAATTAAGCCGTCTGATTTATTTACTTTAAATTGTTTTTTTTAATAAAAGTTTTGGTTACCCGTAAGGACATATTTTAGGAGATATTGATGTTAACTGTTAGACTCTCACGCGGTGGAAGAAAAAATGATCCTGTTTACACAATCGTAGTAACAGATTCTCGTAAATCAAGAGATGGTGGATACCTAGAAAAACTGGGTCAATACAACCCACACGATAAAACTTCACTAGTAAACGTAAAAGTTGATCGCCTTAAAGATCTTATTTCAAAAGGTGCTACACTTTCAGATACTGTTAGAACTCTTCTTAGAAATCAAAAAATCGCTCTTAACTAGTTTTTAGTTTTTAGATTTTTTGGAGTTTCTATGAGTGAATTAAAAGACCTTATTACTTATGTAAGTAAAGCTTTAGTTGATATGCCTGAAGCTGTTCAAGTGACGGAGATCGTCGGAGAGCAGACAACGGTTATCGAACTAAAAGTTGATAAAACTGATCTAGGTAAAATTATCGGAAAGCAGGGTAGAACTGCTCGTTCATTAAGAACTATTCTGAATGCGGCTTCAACAAAGCTTAAAAAGCGTTCAGTTTTAGAAATCATTGAATAATTCTTTCAATTAGATAGATAGTTTCAAGCCACATATTATGGCCATAAAGGAGGGGAAACCCTCCTTTATCTTTTCTTATGTACCCGTTTTTTCTTTTAAAATCTAAGATGAACCTGTCTCGAGTTAGTATCTAACTACGATTTAAGTATTAAAAATCAGGAGAGTTTTTTTTGAGCGACGAAAAGGTCTCAATATTAATTGTTGATGATGAGTTAGACCTCTTGGATATGTACCGAGAGCTCTTCGAGATGGATGGTTTCGAAGTCTATACTGCAAGTTCAGCAATGGAAGGAATGGAGACTTATAAAAACAACAAAAAAATTCGTCTGATTATCTCTGACTCCAACATGGGTGACATGTCCGGAATCGATTTTCTAAAGCAATTAAAATCAACCTACGGTTCAATTCCAATTTTTTATCTTTCTACCGGCGCTTTCGAGCAAACCGAAGATTACATTAAATCGATCGGTGGCCAGGGTCTTGTCTTGAAACCATTTGATCTTGATGAAATAATTAATAAGATTAAAAAAGATCTCAACCTTTAAAAAATTTTTACTCACGGATGGGTATATGAATAAGCATGATGAGGCCATGAAACTGGCCCGAGAAGAAGCTATAGAATTTCTTTCTGTTGCCCAAGAATTTAAACTCGGTAAACTTCCGACAGAATCACCAAACCCCAGAACACTCAATCTCTCAAACGATGCTAAAAGTAATTTAGATCGTGCAATTCAAACGATTCAAGATATCGATCGCGATGTTTTTATTCGTCTTAAAGACTCTCTTCCTGAACTCAAAAATTTAAAGGCCGATATTAAGTCTGTCATTGAAAATAACAGTAGAATTTTTCTTTGCGGATGTGGAGCGACTGGAAGACTTTCGCTCGCGCTCGAAACAATCTGGCGCGATCAACACGAAGACAATGCCATTCTTCGCGATCGAATCATCAGCTTCATGGCCGGCGGAGACGTCGCCCTTATTCACTCGGTAGAAAAGTTTGAGGACTTTCCGGAATTCGGCGAACGCCAGTTGCGCGAACTAGGTTTTAGAGAAGGCGACATGCTCATCTCTTGTACAGAGGGAGGAGAAACTCCTTTTGTTATTGGAGCGACGGAAGCTGCACTTAATATTTCAAAACGTGCGCCGTATTTTCTTTACTGCAATCCAGACGATATTCTCATTGTCACAGCAGAGCGCTCAAAACGCGTGATTGAAAATTCTCGCATCAACAAAATTAACCTGAGTGTGGGACCGATGGCCCTCACGGGAAGCACGAGAATGCAGGCGACGACGATCCTCATGTACGCTGTCGGATTGTGTCTGTGGTATTTCGACGGAGAGTTTTCGCAAGTTGAAAACGAACTTTCAAAGATCACGAAATTTGTGAGTGAAACGAGTTTTTCTTTTCTAAAGGACTATATTACTTGCGAAGCAGATCTCTATAAAAAAGGCGAATATCTTTTTTATGAAACGGATGGAAAATTGGGAATCAGTATTCTTACTGATACGACAGAACGTTCACCGACGTTTAGTTTATATCCGTTTGAGAACCAACTTTCTGCTCATAAACATCCTTCGCTTTCTTATTTGCTTTTTCCCTCTTCTGAAAATTCTGCGGCCGCTTGGGACGATCTCTTAAAGCGTGCACCTCGCACTTTTCATTGGAAAGAAGTAACTGATCAGACAACTCATGAGCGTTTGATGGGGTTTGATTTTAGTAAACAACTCATCACGCTTCGTCCGAAATACCTATCTGCACCTCATGCGCATTTTAAAATTTTCTTTAATGAGAAGAAGAATGCTCTGACGTTTTCGCTGAAAGAATTTCAAACGACATTGCCTCTTGGCGATTTGAATTTTTTGTCAGCACATCTCGTGCTTAAAGTTGTTCTCAACAATATGTCGACGCTCATTATGGGACGCATGGATCGTTATGAATCGAATCTGATGACGTGGGTTCGCGCGAGCAATAATAAACTCGTCGATCGAGCAGTGAGATACGTGGATACATTGTTAAAGCAGAAAGGAATTGAAGTTTCTTACGATGATTTAGTCTATGCGTGTTTTCGTATCAAAGACCAGATTCCGAGAGATCAGTCACTGGTCTTAACGATGGTTAAAGAATTTTCTTAAGACTTTCTCTTAGGATTTTTTTTGGTCATCAGATTGATCATGTTTTTTAGTTTGGTCGGCATCGTCTTCATGTAGACCTTCTTTAAAACCTTTGATTGATTTACCAAGAGTTTTTCCCAGCTCTGGAATTTTCTTTCCACCGAAACAAAGAACAGCGATACCAGTAATTAAAAGTGCTTCACCAAAATTTAGACCCATAAACTTTTCCTTTTAATATAACTTTGAAAGCTCCATCGAGTATTTCCCCGGAGCATAATTCATAAAACGGTTTTCTTTTAAAGCGACAAATTTTTTGTCATTAGAGCTGTAAGAAGCGTATGGGAAAATAGCAATTCCTCCGCGCGGAGTGAATTCACCGACAACTTCCAGATAGTGTGGCTTCATCAGTTTCGCGAGATCATCACACATTTTTTGTACGCAATCTTCGTGGAAATCGCCGTGGTTTCTAAAACTAAAAAGATAAAGTTTGAGTGATTTCGACTCAACCATTTTTTTATCAGCAATGTAATTGATGTAGATTTTTGCGAAGTCCGGTTGACCTGTTTTAGGGCAGAGAGAAGTAAATTCCGTACAAATAAACGTCGTCCAGGCAATCTTTCCTGGGTGCTTATTGTCGAACGCTTCAAGCATCTCTGGGGCGTAAGTCGTTGGGTATTCAGTCTTCGCTTCGCCTAATTTAAAGTCTTTTAATTCAGCGGCGTTTCTTCCTTTTGGTATTTTTGAGTTTTTACTTTTTTGTCCGGCCATAATCTCGCTCGTTTTAAAGCTAAAAGAATAGTTAAATAATGAACTTTCTGCTAATACTTATAGCACTTAATATCAGAGGAAGAAAGGCGTGAGTGCAATAAATACTGGCGGCCCCAGAGACAGCAAAGACGGCCAGAAAACGAAGGTCGTTTTTGTCCAACTAGGTTCACCTAAAAGCCCGAAAGTTTCAGACGTTCGCTCTTATTTAAAAGAGTTTTTGGCCGATCCAAGAGTGGTGGATATCAATCCCGTACTTTGGAAAATCATTCTGACCCTTTTTGTTTTACCTTTCAGACCGAAACGTTCGGCCGCTTTGTATTCCCGCATCTGGGATGGAAAGAGTTTTCCGTTAATTACAATCACTGAAAACTTCACCAAAAAAGTAAGAAGCTTTTTGTCTTCACCTAAGGTTGAAGTAAATCATGCTTTTTTATTGTCTGATCCGCGTGTGAGCGCTGTTTGGGATGATTGGGAAAAAGATCCGAATCCTGCGACTAAACTAAAAATCATTCCGATGTTTCCGCAATATTCTGAAGCGACAATCGCTTCTGGACTGGATGCTCTTGGACACGAAATTAAAAAACGTGTGAAGATTCCCGAGATCAGTGTGGTCACGAATTTTCATACGAGCAAAGCTTTCATCGACAACAGTGCTCGCCAGATCGACGAGTATCTTCTGAAGTTTAAAAATGAAGGCAAAAGCAAAGGTGAGACGATCGATAAACTTTTGCTTACCTTTCACGGTATTCAAAAAAGACGTATTAACGACAAAGGTGATGTTTACTACCGCCATTGTTATGAAACATTTTTTCTGATCAGAGCGCGCATTAAAAATATTGATCAGTCAAAAATCATCATGACGTTTCAATCGCGATTCGGTTCTGAAGAGTGGCTTACGCCTTACACTGAAAATACAGTGATCGATCTCGTAAGTCTTGGGGAGAAGAACCTCGCAGTTTATTCGCCGAGTTTTGTGGCCGATTGTTTGGAGACGCAAGATGAACTCGCTCATGAATTAAAACATACGGCAAATGAACACGGAGGAGATATCCATTTCATTCCATGTTTAAACGACAACGAAAGTTGGTGTCGCGATTTCGCCAAGTATGTTGAGAATCAATGTACAGCGAGCGCAGAAGTTCAAAACGAAGATTTTTATTATTTAGAAAAAAACGACTATAAGGAATTTGAAATTATGAGCGCAAAGGAACTAAAACAAAAGTCCACACCCTTAACTCCGGAAGCAAAATCATCAATTGCGATTGTTGCGCTTACGATCTTTTTGGATCTTGTGGGATTCTCAATTATCTTTCCCTTGTTTCCAAGTTTAGCGAAACACTATCTGACAATCGATGCAAACAATGTTTTCTTAAAAAGTATTTTTGGATCGATCACATCAATTACGAATTATACTGCAAGTACGACGACTGTTTTCTCTGGGGTTGTTCTCTTTGGTGGGATGCTTGGAGCGCTTTATTCGGGTCTGCAATTTTTTGCCGCTCCACTTTGGGGAGCGTGGTCGGATAAGATCGGAAGAAAACCGGTTCTTGTTCGTTCAATGGCCGGAGCTGCTGTTGGATATGCTCTTTGGTTTTTCTCAGGATCATTCACGTTGCTCATTATTTCTCGTATCATCGACGGGATCATGGGAGGAAATATTTCAACGGCGACTGCTGTTGTTGCGGACGTAACGACAAAAGAAAACAGATCAAAAGGGATGGCGATCATCGGTGTTGCTTTCGCACTTGGATTTGTTGTCGGGCCTGCGTTTGGCGGGATTCTCTCTCTTATCGATTTAACAAAAATGTATCCTTCGTTGGTTGAATACGGAGTGAATCCGTTTTCTGTTCCGGCAGCGTTTGCTTGTTGTCTTTCTCTCTTCAACACTGCCTGGCTGATTTCGAAATTTAAAGAAAGTTTACCGCCAGAAAAAAGAGGAAAAGAAACAACGGAGAGAAGTGCAAACATTATCAAACTTTTCAAACCACTTCCGTATCCGGAAATTAATATCATCAATATGGGATATTTCTTTTTCTTATCTGCATTCTCAGGAATGGAATTTACGCTGACGTTTTTAGCAGCAGAACGTCTGCACTATACATCAATGCAAAACGCTTACATCTTCATCTGGATTGGTTTCATCATCGCTTTCGTTCAGGGCGGAGTGGTGAGAAGAAAAGCGTCTACTGTTGGTGAGAAAAAAATGTCGATCATTGGAATGATTTCTTTGATTCCAGGATTGCTTCTTATCTCTCAAGCTTATACGAGCACAATGTTGTATGCGGGACTTTTCTTCCTTGCAGTTGGTTCATCGATGATCATGCCGTGTTTAACTGCACTGATAACAATGTACACTCCTGAAGTTGAACAAGGTCGCAGTGTGGGAATTTTCAGATCGATGGGAGCACTTGCTCGCGTTGTCGGTCCGATCCTCGCTTCAGTGGCCTATTATAAATATGGGGCCGCAGCTCCTTATCTTTTCGGATCAGCTTTTTTATTAATGCCAATCCTTATGTTAACTCGTTTACCGACTCGTCCTCCTGAACTGGCGTAGTGTTTATTTTTTAGACACTCGCTTTTGTAAAAAGTTCAAGTTCACTTAATCCTTCATTAGTTATGCCATAATCCCTATGATCAAAAAGGTCATAGGGAATTTATGAAGATAAAATTTTTATTGGCAACTCTTGCGCTTACTTCATCTTTCAGCGTATTCGCTGATTCACGCGACATTTATTGTCTTTCTACTTCTTGTGATGTGATGTCTGATGAACAGCTGATCAAGATCGATCGTGTGATTGATGAACAACTTCGTGAGAATATTACTAACAAAAATTTTTCGGGAATGACTAAGAGTTTAGTGATTTTAAATCGCGACTCTGCCATTGATCATGTGAATATTGCCTCAATGACAAAGACCAAAGAGAGAGATTATTTAGGACTTTCTAGAGTTGATAAACCTGAGCTTGTTGAATTAGAGCAATCAGATACTTTTATGAGTTTTCGAGTCTCTCCGCTTGAAGATCGCCACACTTATGTTGCGGCCAATGTTTATCTGGAAAAAGATCCACTCAGACAAAATGATAATGATCCAAATGCCTATCACGTAAGAATGAATACAATTGGTTTCGGAAGACAACTACGCGAAGGATGGACGGTTGAAATCGGACTCGTTAAAACTTTGAAGGCAAAAGCAGGTATCGATAAATTTAATCCGGCACCCGATGGATTCATGCTCACATTTAAGAAACAGCTTTAGCAGAGAAAAGGATTAAATTTTTTCTCACGATGAATGACTGTTGACGGGCCATGGCCAGCTATCACTGTCGTTTCTTCCGGCAAAGTCAGCAACCTCTCTTTAATTGATTTTAAAATCTGATCAGTGTTTCCACCTGGCAAATCCGTTCTTCCAATCGATTGTTGAAAAAGTGTATCGCCCGCAAAGAGTTGAGGCGTATCAAAGTATTCGCTGTAGAAACAGCATGAGCCCGGCGTATGTCCTGGCGTGTGAAGAGTAGAGAGAAATGTTTTAATCTCGCTGTCTTCGAAGCCAAACGTTTCACCGTCTTCGAGATAAGAGTCGAGAGGCTTTGGTGTTCCCACGCGCTGGCCGAAGTACTGGCCTTGCATTGGAAGCATGTCATAGAGGAATTGATCTCCTTTATGGAGATGCATCGTCGCACCTGTAGCGTTGCTTACTTCTGTTGATCTTCCGATATGATCGAAGTGCGCATGCGTATGCAAAAGTTTTTTTACATTGATCTTTAAATCTTGAATCACTTTTAAAATGAAATCGTGATCGTTTCCGGGATCAATGATGATCGCTTCGCGAGTTTTATCAGAAAAAAGAATGGAGCAGTTACATTGGTAACTGCCCACGGGAAAGCTAACTAAATTAAGTGAATTTTTTTTTAGTGTATTCATTATTTTTGTTTTGGAGAACTACGGCCACTTCTCAGTGGCCGACATAATTCAATTTTTCCAACATAAGCGGTTGGCAGAGCTAACTCCAATGCAACGGCTGACTTTTTATTTTTGCATTAGCAGTAAAAATGCTCCACTGGAGCATTTTTTAGCTCTGCTCCATCTCAATCTGAGATTGAAGATAATTCTGAACACCAACTTGCTTCAATAGAGAAAGTTGTGTTTCAAGCCAATCCACATGCTCTTCTTCACTCTCTAAGATGTGAAGGAACAGATCGCGTGAAACGTAGTCGTGTTCTTTCTCAGCAAGTTGAATACAAGTCTTTAAGTGTGGAACAGCTTCGTTCTCTACTTGAAGATCTGATTCTAAAACTTCCTGAATGTTTTGACCGATTCTTAGACGATCTAGTTTTTGTAAATTAGGTAGTCCCTCAAGGAAAAGAATGCGCTTGATGATTTCATCAGCATGTTTCATTTCATCGATAGAAGCTTTGTATTCGAGACGCCCGAGTTTTGCGAGTCCCCAGTTTTGGAGCATTCTTGCGTGCAAGAAATATTGGTTGATAGCAGTGAGCTCTTTCGTTAATACAGAATTAAGAGCATCGATGATGGCCTGACTTCCTTTCATTCTTAATCTCCATGAATAGGTATGAATTACTTGAATATTATGAGTCTGAATTATGGCTTTGAGAATCAGATAGTGGATGAATTTCTTGAATTTTTTTAAGGCAATCGATCACGCAAACTCCACAAGAGTCGCCAATGCCGAGGTTCTTAAGAATCTCTTTTTCATTGCGATTGGTGATGGCCAGTTGATCGACCAACATCTTCTCAGTAATTCCCTTGCAGATACAAATATACATTTTTCTTCTTTTATCTATAGAGAGTTGTTGTTGGTACCATTGTAGATCAAAAGTATGAATGGTCAAACTTTTTTCTGTGAACGAAAACTGTCAACTCCTTTTACAGGGGGAGAAAGAATTACACGAGTCATCGAATCTGATCCGAAAGCGGCTTAAAATAGAGGGAATAACACCTAATTTTAGTGACTTACTTAGAGGGTTTTTATGAAGAATTGGCTTATCCTTATGACTTTAGCGACTTTTGGTGCTCATGCAGCAGACGCAGATCCTTTCAAAATCAGCGCTCAAAGCGTTCACCAAATCAAATTGCTCAATCACGGATTAGCTTCTTTTGAAGAGCGCCTGCAGATGATCGAAAGAGCGCAAAAAACAATCGACGTTGAATACTTTATTTATAATCTGGATAAATCGGGAAGAATTTTTACTCAGGCCCTCGTGAAGAGAGCGAAAGAGGGAATCAAGATTCGCGTTCTTCTGGACTACGCGATGGTGAAGAGTACTTTCTCACCGTTCTTTGCAAAAGAAATGATCGATGCGGGAATTGAACTTCGTTACTACAACCCATCATGGACAATTAATCAATTCAGCGGGACTTACCGCAATCATAGAAAGACTCTTATTATCGATGGAGCTGAAGCAATCACTGGTGGACGCAATATCGGGGACGAGTACTTTGATCTTCGCGAAGACTTTAACTTTCTCGATCGCGATCTTGAAGTAAAAGGTGAAATCGTTTCATCAATCCAATCGACGTTCAACGGTGTTTGGGAATCAAAATATGCAAAAGTGGTTGAGCGCGATCGCAAACCGGAAGCGGATGATGCCTTTTATCGTCGCGGTGACAATGGAAATGACGAGCAAAGATTTGAATACGATTTAAAGCAATGGAAGAAAAAAGTTGATACAGCAAAAGAATTTTTGACTGTAGAAAAAACTGATCTTCTTCTCAATATCAGAGCAAAAGGGAAGGAAGAACTTACGAAAGAATATCAGGGAACATGTGAATCGATGTCATTCAACTCTGAGTATCCGATCATCGGACAAAAAAATCGCGATCAAAGAATTATCAAGCACAATATCGCTGACAGAATTAAAAATGCGAAAGAATCAGTTCTTTTTGATTCACCTTATTTTATCGTGAACGACGAATCAAAAGAAGCGCTTGAGACGGCCCTCAATAACAAAGTAAACGTGACTCTTTTAACAAACAGCTTGAACTCAACAGATGCAGTCTATGTTTACGACGTATTCGACAGCACGATTAAAACATGGTTGGAAAAAGGTCTGACGGCTTATATCTACAAAGGATCTCTGGAAGAAAATTATCCAACGTTGACAGATGAAATTGCAAAAGCGCGCTTTGGTGTACACGCAAAATCTTTTGTCTTCGATAAAAAAGATGTTGTTATCGGAACGTTTAACTTCGACCCTCGTTCAGCTAACTTGAATACGGAAATGACAATCTCTTGTGAAAATAACCCTGAACTGGCAAGACTTGTGACTGAAGATATCGAAGGCCGAATCAACAACAGTATTCACCTCGATTCAAGTAAAGCAGTCGATGATAATCTTTTCTACAATGTAGGGTTCTTGAAGAAAGTAGAGTACTTCTTCCTGAAAGTTCCATCGAATATTTTTGATTACCTTCTCTAAGATAATTTTTAAGATAAATTAATGATGAGCTCTCTGGCGATGTTAAGTCCCGAGAGCTCTTCCATCTGCTCAAAACCCGGCACAGGATTGATCTCTAAAAATTTTAGTCCTTCATTCGTTTCCATCAAATCCATTCCCGCATAATCGAGTCCGCTTGCAGTGAATGCTTTGTGTACTTCTTTTTCCAATGAAGAAGGAATTTTTTTGAGAAATTTTCCCGACGATCTTTTAGAATTGCCGCGGAAATCTTCTTTCGTAAGAGTGCGTTCAATCACGCCCATAATTTGATTTTTGATCATGAACACGCGCCATTCTTTTTTGTGAGGAAGATAAGGTTGAATGAGAAAACGCTGGTCCTTCATCGCATGAAATGTTTCGAGCAAACTCTTGAGCGATTGCCAGCTCTCAACGAGATTCACTCCGATGCCCTGATTACCTCGAACCATTTTCAAAATATATTTTTCCTGCTTCGATAGTTTTTTAATTTCACTCCAATAGTTTTCGTTGGGCCCGCCACGATAAATAAGAGTAGGAATAGATGAGAGATCGTGTTGCTTAAAAAAGAGGGCCTGTTCATCCTTTTGTCTAAAAAGAGGAAGTGAAGGAAGTGGGTTGGTTATCTTCCATCCTTCCAATTGATGGGCCTTTGAAACTAACAGATCAAAATCATCGTATCGAGTACCGCTTGTACGATGAAAATAAAGTCCGGAAGAAACTGATTTTAATTTGTTTTTTTTGTTGAACAAGAGCAATTCTTCATAAGGATTCAACCACTCAGTCTGATATTTGAGCCGCTTACTCTCTTCTAAGAGTCTTCTAGTCGTGTAGAGGCCCTGAGATTCACTCGCGACCAGAATAGTTTGGTTGGTAAGTTTGCTTGCCATTTTATTACCTAGAGCTTGAATTCTTACTTTGTTAATAGCTATAATACCAAATTATGAAATCTCGTTATTCTAAATTATCTCCCTTTCATTGGGCCATCTTTTTTTTGATGGCGATAACTGCATTCTCCGCACTAGCGACAGAATCAGCGCCAAAGCTCACACCCGCTCTTACAAAGTTCTGTAAGAAAATGGATGATCGTTTTAAGAAATATGGATGGGAAAAAAGCGAGTGCGAAAGTTACGAATGGAACACCTTTCGTAATTCAGTTCAAGGTGATCCTCTTACGTGGACAGTCTTTGGTGACGTGAGCGACGAAGAGAAGCCGACTTTCAAACAAAAAGACGTGGCCCTCATTATGTGTGGAGTTCACGGCGATGAAATCACTCCGATCAAGTTTTGTTTCGACATCATGAAACATCTAAAGGCTTCTTACGCTGATCCGGAAATCGTAAAAAAAGATTTTGCGAATAAAATTGTTCTCGTTGCACCTGTTGTAAACCCGGACGCTTTCTTTAAAGCAAAACCAAGTCGCGTGAATGCTCACGGTATAGACGTCAACCGCAATTTCCCGACGAAAGATTGGGCAAAAGATGCAAGACGCTTATGGATCGCTCACTTTAGAAAAGATAAAAGAAGAAATCCCGGAATGACGGCGATGAGTGAACCGGAAGTTGTTTTCCAGATGAACCTCATTAAACGTTACGGCCCGGATAAAATTATTTCTGTGCACTCGCCACTTACGATGCTCGACTATGACGGACCTAATACTGTCATCAATGGATTTGTTGACGGAGCAAAAGCACACGAACTTCTTATTCAGATGAGTAAGGATGCCGCTGACTACAAAATTGAAAACTATCCTTTCTTTCCAGGCTCACTAGGAAATTGGGCAGGGAAGGAACGTGACATTCCTACATACACATTAGAACTTCCGACTTCAAATCCTGCGAAGTCGAACGAATATTGGAAACTGTTTAAGTCGGCCATTCACAATGCCATCGCACATGATTTGAAAGAGTCTCCAAAACTCGCGGTTAAAAATCCTCCAACTGATGTGAGCGCTGATAAAGCGACAACAACAACGGTTGAAAAAGCTATTAAGGTAGAGGAACAAAAACCGGCCGAGGCAATCCCAACTGAAAAAGTTTTGGAAGTGGACTAACCCTTAGTAATTCTGATTTTGCAAAGTAAAGTTGGCAGAAAACTCAAGTTTTTGATCAAAAAGCTCGATAAGACTCATGAGAATTAATATCTCTTCATTCTTTATTGAAGGAGTCTTCATATGTTGGCCAGCTTTTCTGAGTTTAAATTTTATCAGTCATTCAGAATTCCTGTTGAGGAAGCGGATGATCTAAGATTTCTCGTACAGATGGATAGTGCTCGCGGGCCGAATCAGTATATTGATGATGCTAAGCTCATCGATATCAGTTTAACCGGATTTGGTTTTTCAACAGCAGAACGAATTTCAGTGGGACAAGAGCTCACCATTTCTCTGCAATATAAAAAACATCATATGGATTTAACGGGAAAAGTCGTAAGAGCTTTCTCGCAAACTCTCGATGATCAAAAAATCATTTACGGTGTTGAGATTGAAGAAGAGAAAGGAATTTCAAAATTCCTTGAACACTATATTATGGGGTTCTCTTCTGAACGTCTGAAAGACTGTCTGATTGATTCAGCCATCAAAGAACGTTATACAAAAGCGACAGATGGTTTTGAAATCTTCTCGCTTCTTCTTTCACTCTTTAAAGACATTACTCACTTTGGTGATAAAGAAGGATTTATCGAATCAATGCTTGAAGAAGTGATTCGTATTTTAAATGCTCAGAGAGCTTCGCTTTTCTTGATTAATCCTGAGACAAATGAGCTTGAAGCGGTTTGTGCATTAGGAATCAGAAAAGAACAATTGAAATTTGATTATCGCGTAGGGATTGCAGGATCGGTTTTCACAACTGGTGTCGCACTCAACATTGATACAGTTCATGATAGCACGCGCTTTAACGAAGCGTTTGATAAAAAATTTGGATTCGAAACGAAGTCGATTATCTGTCATCCGATTCACAATCGCGAAGACAAGATCATCGGTGTTATCGAAGTTCTGAACAAGAGAAACGAAGATCGTTTTACAATTGAAGATGAAAAAACAATGAAAGTTCTTTCACTGATTTTCTCTTCAGTCTTTTATAACTTCACACCAATGTCTGAGAAATCGACGATCAGAAGATTCTCAGGACCGTTCGACAGAAAGAACGCATTGATTGGTAAAGTTCCACACGTTGCTTCTTTAAGAAGCACAATCATGAAACTAAAAGACATCGAAGCTCCGGTGCTTATTTACGGAGAAAAGGGTGTAGGGAAATCTCTTTACGCTAAAATTCTTCACGTAGAAGGACAACGCGGATTGAAGGGCTTTGAAGTGATTCAATGTGAAGACCGCGATCAAGAAGCGGTGGGAAGACAATTGTTTGGTCCGGATGAGCACGAATGTAAATTGATCGCTTGTCAGGGCGGGACTGTTCACCTGCATGAGATCTGGTCGCTCTCGACAGCAAACCAGAAAAAACTTTTAAGCGTTTTCAAAGAACGTCATATTCCTGATACAAAATTCAGTCTTGATGTTCGCATTGTCGCAACAACGACGAGAGATCTTGGAGTTCTTGTGGCAAGCGGAGAGTTTGATCGCGAGCTTTACGAGCATCTTTCAAAAGCGACAGTGTTCATCGAACCACTTCGCCGCCGCGGAGATGACTTTGAGTTGCTCGTAGATTATTTCTTAAAAGTAGAGTGTAAAAAACAAGGTCTGCTTCTTAAATCATTTGCTCCAAAATTAATGGAAAAATTAAAGAAGTATGACTGGCCAGGAAATATCAAGGAACTTAAACTCTCAATCGAGCGCGCAGTTCTCTACAATCCGAAAGCACACGTGATTACGGATGTAGATATTCAAGACTCTGCTTCGCCGATTGTCGATATCTCTGAGAAGAAGAGAATGTTTGGTGATCTTCCATTTGTAAGTGATCACACCATTGCTCTTAAAGATCGTCTCGCTCTTATTGAACGCGAAATGATTCACGCAGAGATTAGAAGAAACAACGGTAATAAATCTAAGGCCGCTAAAGAGATGGGAATTTCCCGTGAAGCTCTAAGAAAGAAACTTCTGATGAGTACGGACATTTTAAAATCTCTTAACCTCTCTGAGGAAGAGCGCATTAGATTCCAGAAAGAGGATGACGAGTTTGCAAGCGCTGCTTAGATTTCTAAGGGAGAGAAACTCGGGTGACCTTTTTAACCACATTTTTAGCGCATCTTAATTTTAAGGACCTCATCGATATTCTTATCGTGACGGTCCTTATCTATCAATTGCTCCTCATTGTTCGCGGAACCAAAGCAGCTCAGATGATCGTAGGGCTCGGTGTCCTCTTCGCCCTTTTCTGGCTGGGAATCACTTTCAAACTTTATTCATTGAACTGGGTTCTCGCACACTTTTTTGATTCATTCTTCATTATCGTTGTTGTTCTCTTCCAGGACCAGTTCAGAAATGCGCTCGCTTCTGTAGGAACGAAACGAAATTTTATTTCCTGGTTTGATAAAGACGAATACGACAACGAAATCGATGAAATCGTCGAGGCGTGTGGTGCGCTTTCGCGCGAAAAAATTGGAGCTTTGATTGTTCTTGAACGCACGCATGGTCTTCTCAATTTTGTAAACACGGGAACGCGTCTTGATTCGCGCATTCACTCCGATCTGATTTATTCGATCTTCGAATCGAGTTCATCTTTGCACGACGGAGCGATCATCCTGCAAAACGGGAAGATCGCAGCAGCGGGATGTTTTCTTCCGCTTTCGAAAAACTTTGATATTGAAAGACACTTGGGAACGAGACATAGAGCGGCCCTGGGATTAACAGAAGTGACAGATGCTTTAGTGGTTACAGTTTCAGAAGAAACAGGTAAAATTAATCTTTGTATAGAAGGTGTGTTTTATTTATGTAAAACTGAAAAAGAACTCGGTCAATACTTGCGCCATATCTGGAGCAATGAAAGTTTAGATGGGGCCCTTCGTCCGATCAAAACGAAAGATATGATCCGCTAATTAGAATTTAGATAAAAAATGAAAAGAGAAAACGTTCAACGCCATTCACTGAAAATTATCGCGATCTTTTTTGCAGTGTCGTTGTGGTTTTATGTTTTAAATAGTGAGCCGATTCAAATTGAACGCAAGCTCGCTATTAATTATATCGTTCCTAAGGGCTACATGGTGGCCAATCTCGCTGAAAAAGAAGTGACATTAAAGATCAAAGGATCGAAGGCCTTCATCCAGAATATTTTCACCAATAAAGAAAAATTAAATATGGATTTGAATCCATACTTCGTGTCTTCGGGGAAAAATTTTAAAGTAAAATTCTATGCGAGCGATGTGACCGTTCCTTTCGGGGTCGAAATTCTTGACATCAGTCCCAAAGAGGCCAGTATCGAATTAGATCGCGTCGTCATGATGGAGATGCCAATTAAGGTGCAGTATATCGGCGATGCTCCACGAGACAGAAAAATTAAAGAGTCGAGTGTCGAACCTCAAAATATTATGATTTCCGGGCCTGTAGAGATTTTAAAAAGCGTTTCGCGACTAGAGACGGCCCCAGTGAACCTGGCGCTCTTTAACAAAGACGAAGGCGTTATCGGCCTTTCTCTTTCGGACCTCGATCCAAGGCTCAAATACGAAGAGTCCGTCAAAATCAAATTGAAATACAAGACCCAGCTGTTAAACTCAAAGCACCCCTCTCAAAAATAATCCGCAGGAAATTTTATAACGAACCATTTCTTGCCGAAAAGGGAAGAGTTAGGCACATTGTGAAAACTAATCGAAGACAAAGGGAATTAAAAAATGTCGGAAAGAAAATTATTTGGAACAGATGGAATTAGAGGAAAGGCGAATGCCTATCCAATGACTGCCGAAGTTGCGACTGCCCTGGGACGTGCAGTGACGTATCACTTTCAATCAATTAATCCTAACAATACAAAACCAATTATCATCGTAGGAAAAGACACGCGCCTTTCTTGTTATATGCTCGAGATGGCCTTTGCTTCCGGCGTTTGTTCGCAAGGGGGAGAAGTCATTCTCACTGGTCCGCTTCCTACTCCGGGTGTCGCGTTTGTTACACATTCAATGCGCGCTGATGCCGGTGTCATGATTTCTGCTTCTCACAACCACTTTCAAGATAACGGAATTAAAATTTTCGACGGTAAAGGAAATAAACTTCCGGATGCTGTTGAACTCGAACTTGAGAGATTGATTTTAAATCCTGAACTCATGCCGATCAAATACGCAGGCCAATTAGGAAATGCAGAAAGATTAAAAGAAGTATATGGACGCTATATCGTTCAAGTTAAATCGGCCCTTGGTAACGATTACGATTTGGATGGAATGAGAATCGTTCTCGATTGTGCAAACGGTGCTGGCTACAAAGTCACTCCGATGATCTTCCACGAACTAGGGGCAGAAGTTTTCTCAATCGGAATTTCTCCTAACGGTGAAAACATCAATAAAAATTGTGGCTCTCTTCATCCGGAAGCGGCCCGTGCAGAAGTTTTAAAATATCGCGCTGACATCGGTATCTGTATCGATGGTGATGGTGACCGTGTGAGTGTTATCGATCAAGAAGGGACAATGGTCGACGGAGATAAGTTGATCGGATTGTTCGCCAAATTGCTCATGGCCCGCGGAGAACTTAAAAAAGGCGACACTGTTGTTGGAACAGTTATGTCTAATCTCGGTTTAGAACTTTATTTAAAATCGCTTGGATTAAATTTTTATCGCACGAAAGTCGGTGATCGTTATATCATTGAGTACATGCGTGCGAATAATTGTGTTTTAGGTGGTGAACCATCGGGGCACATTATTTTCAGCAAACACTCTACGACTGGAGACGGATCGCTCGGTGGATTAAAAGTCATCGAAGCAATGAAGTACTTCAACAAATCACTTAAAGATTTAGTGGGAGAAATCGAACTCTTTCCGCAAGTGATCAAGAACGTCGTTGTAAAAAATAAGCCGGCACTGGAAACAGTGAAGGCCATTGACGATGCTACTAAAGAAGCAGAAAAGAAAATGGCCGGCAAAGGAAGAGTGCTTCTTCGCTACTCGGGAACAGAACCTCTGCTTCGAGTGATGGTGGAAGGAGACAATGCTGAACTTGTTGAGGCGGAATGCAATCGTCTCGTACAAGTTGTGACAAAAGAGATTGGATAGACTTTATAAAAGGCTTTAGGAGAATTTAATGATCCCTCGTTTAGGTATAAACATCGACCACGTAGCAACTCTAAGACAAGCGCGCGGAGAAGAATATCCAAGTGTCGTAGATGCAGCTCAAGTCTCATTATTAAATGGTGCTGACCAAATCACGATTCACTTGCGTGAAGATAGAAGACATATCCAAGACTACGATGTTGAAGCAGTAAAGCTTGTGACAAAACGTTTTGGAAAACCACTCAATCTGGAAATGGGGGTGAACGCTGAAATCATCGAAATCGCCATCGCTTCAAATCCTGAATGGATTTGTCTCGTTCCGGAAAAGCGCGAAGAAAAAACAACTGAAGGTGGTCTGGATCTTTTAGATGATCACAACTTCATTCGCGTGGAAGAGGCCGTAAAAAAATTAAAGGCCTCTATTAAGGATGTGAAGATTTCTCTTTTCTTAGAAGCAAAAATCGAAACACTTGTTCGTGCAAAAGAACTTCCGATCGACGCTGTCGAAGTTCACACTGGTGAATACGCAAAAGTCTTTTTAAACGGCGACGATGTATCAAAGTATATCGAACAATACAAAGCGGCCCGCGAGTTCTTGCACAATCACAAAATCGCTTGTCACGCAGGCCACGGTTTAACGGATGAAAGTGTGAAGCCGCTGCTCGAACACAAAATTTTTGAAGAGTACAACATCGGTCACTGGATTATCTGTCAGGCCCTCTTTAATGGTCTTTCAAACACAGTAAAAAATTTGAAAGCGAGTTTCGACGCTCATCCTTTAAAATAGGAAATTGCAAATGAGTACAATTCGCGCCTGGAAAAAAGTTTTAGAATCTGATCTCCCGAATATCGTGACCGAGCTCAAAGAAGTCGTTCAACCTCCCTGTGTCATCATTCTCGATGGACCTGTTGGAGCAGGGAAGACAACTTTCACAAAACATTTTCTCGAAAAGGGAACTACTCAAAGCCCAACTTATTCACTCATTAATGAAGTAGACAATATTCTTCACGCTGATCTCTACCGAATCGAAAAGAAAGATGAACTCATCCATCTCGAGATCCCGATGTATATTGAGGAAAAGGATTATTTTCTGATTGAATGGGGAATGCCTTACTTGAATGAACTTCAAAAAATCATTGGCGATGAATTCAAATACTATCAACTGAAGATCGAAATTGTGACAGATAAAACCCGTCACTTCTTTTTAAACAAGCTCTAAAATTTTCATCGAAAGAATGATTTCCAGTGGGCAAACAATGCCGACAAAAACACTTTTGTAAAATTATTTTTTCTCAACAATTTGCCTCGAATCAAGTGACCTAATTCATCGGTTTTATTGGACAATTTCGAGTTTATGACGCTTAAGACTACCTTAATTTCAATACCTTACAATCAAAAGAAAGAATTTTGTTGATTGACTTCGTTCTCGAAAATAAGTCACACTATTCATGATAGAAATAATTCTGAAGGAATTTAGAATTAGTTTCGTGAGGGTGCAAGGATTAGCGACCTCATTGTAGACGGCACACATTTTCTAAAGAATTTTATCTAGACCAGGCAGATCAATTGGATTTTTTATGGAGGAAGACCAATGAGACTTACATCAAAAGGACGTTACGCAGTTAGAGCAATGTTAGACCTTACTACTCATTCAAATGGGAATCCAGTAAGACTACAAGAAATCTCAACAAGACAAAACATCTCTCTTCACTACCTAGAGCAACTTTTCAGAAAGCTAAGAAATGGCCAAGCTGTTAAGTCTGTTCGTGGACCAGGTGGTGGATATGTTCTCGCTAGAAACATGGATCAAATCACTATTAAAGACGTTCTAGACTGTGTTGGAGAAAACATCAACCCAGCTAGAGATATCGTAGGGACTGAAGCAGAAGCGGCGAACTCACTAGAGTTCCACCTTTCTAAAAACTACTTCATGAACCTTGGGATCATCATGAAAGAATACTTAGCAACTACATCTCTTGGCGATCTTGTAAGAAAGTCAAAAGAAACAGAAGCTGAGGCAGGATTAAACAATTCTGAATCACATTCTCAATCTGGTATCCTGACTTCTGCGATTAGAAACCCAATCGGAGAGATCAATCAGTAGTCGTTTCTATTTCGATTATAATGCAACCTCCCCGCTGTCGAATAAGGTCATAGACTTTCTTCGAAGCGGGGAGTTTTTATTTGGCAATCCCGCGTCTCTTCATCAGACTGGCAAGAAATCCAAAAAATTTATTAACGAAACAACCCAATTTTTACATCAATTGTTTTCTTTGAATCCTTCAGAGTTCAACCTCGTTTATCATTCGGGAGCGAGCGAAGGAATCAATACCATCTTTAAAGGAATGGCCTTTCATGCTTTTAAAGAAAAAAAGAAAATGGCCTTTTTCTTTTCTCACGTTGATCACGCGTGTGTATTTAACTTAAAGGAAGATCTCGAGGTCTTCGGTCACGAAGTTTATTTCTTCGGAGTGAATGAAGCTGGAAATTTCGATCAAAAAAAATTAATCAATGACATGCTCGAAGCAAGAGCTCGCGGGCTTCTTCTCGTGATGAATTACACGACCATCAATAATGAAACAGGTGTTGTGTGGCCGCTGGAATTGGCAGCTGAAATAAAAGCAGCGACAGGTGCATTTGTTCACGTCGATGCCGTTCAGCTCGTTGGAAAAATTAAAAACTGGAAACATCTCGATTCGCACCTCGATGCCTATACTTTTTCCGGACACAAATTTGGTTCAATGAAAGGGCTGGGTTTTTCTTTCGTGAGAAAGTCTGCGGCGATTTCTCCTCTTATTGTCGGAGGAACTCAACAGCAAGGAATGCGTGCCGGAACAGAAAATGCCATTGGGATTTATAGTTTAAAACTTGCGCTTGAAGAATTTATCGAACGTTATAATGCCGACGAACTCGAAGCTGCAAAAAATTATTTAGAAAAAAATATCAGCGATTTTGTCGGAACAAAAGGTGAAATCGTCGGATCTAAAAATCAATATCGCAATTTGAATACACTCTTCCTCATGTTGAAAGGACATAAAGCAGAAATGCTCAGTATGCGTTTTGATATGAATGGAATTGATCTCTCTACCGGATCAGCTTGTTCGTCAGGCGTGATCAAAGAAAACAGAATTCTCATGAGTATGGGATACGCGAGCGAAGACTCTCGTTCAGCGATTCGTTTTTCCTTTTCTCCATTCATGACAATGGAAGAAGCTCATGTGTACTTTGATAAAATCAAAAAAGTTTTAGGTGAGATTTTAAAGTGATGAAAATAATTTGTTTGGGAGTTGCTCTTCTCACACCATTTGTTGTGACGGCCAGAGAACAGCAAGATACATGTCTCGACAAAGGGAAACTTAGATACATCTATCAATCCAAAGAGCAGACGATTGATTCGAGCTACTGTTTTAATCAAACAAGAAATTCTCTCTACTCTAAAAATTGCAAAGAGAATTGTATCGCTAAAAAAATCGTGCGCGATTATTCTCATAAAAAAATGGACCTCTTTAACAGCGGCGTTGGCTCTCCGGGGTTTACTCTTTGTTATGAGATGAAAGGGGGGCCGCAAATTGTCGAGTTCTTCGACGGGAAAGCGTGGTTTAAGTTAGATCGTTGTGTTTTTTCAAAAGACAATTCCTATGTTGATACGGGAAGTTTGATGAAGTACTGGCGTGAAGAAGGAGAAAGAAAATGAAAATAAGTTTGTTTTTGTTGATTCTCATCTTTTGTCAGAGCGCTTTTTCTTTTGGAAATGAAAATACGTTTAAAAGAAGAACGTCGGAAAAAAATTGTTCAACTGTTGATTTGCGCGGTCCCGATTTAGGTCCGGTGAGAAATCAGGATACGGTTGGATGGTGTTTTGGTTTCACTGCTGCTGATCTCGTTTCTTATCGAATAAAAAAAAGAGTTTCAGCAATTGATGTTTCAATTACTTTTTACAACAAGATGAAAGAGATGCCTCGAGATGCGATTCTTTCTCAGACAGGAGGCGGACAATCGATGTCTGCACTAGAATCGTCTATCCAGGATGGATTTTGCGCAGAATCGGATTTACCTTCGGAAGATTACGTCTTTCCTAAAAATTGCGGGCAAGCAGGTGGACAACAGATTGCTGATATCATCAAGAGTATCGAAAAAATGCACGATGCTCACGAGAAAGTGACGACGACTTGTCAGCTCGGAGGAATTCCCTCTGTCTTTAAAAATTTAAGTGCTGATGAAATTCAAAAAGTTTTAAACGCTCCGAAACTGTCAGCGTTCCAGATGATTCTTGAATTGCAGAATCAAAATTGCAAAAACAGAATTAAACCTGATAAAAAACTTAGAATGAGAGGTGGACTCCGTGACGGATACGATACGCTTCTCGATATCGATGCCCAGTTGAATAAATCCAATCCGGTTTCTTATAATTACGATGCAAACTTTTTATTGCCACCTTCAGAGCGTTCAGGAATCGCTAATCATTATTCATCAATTGTTGGAAGACGATTTGATAAGAAGACTAATTCTTGTCAGTATTTGATTCGCAACTCTTGGGGAAGAAGCTGCAATATCTATCCGCCACCGCTGGATTCTCAATGCGAAGAAGGAAATATTTGGGTCGATGAAGAGACAATTGGAAAGTCTGTCATTGGTATTCATTATCTCGATTAAAAAATCGTTCTCACTGATAACAAAAATGAACCGATTCACGTGTCATTTGCATTCAATGCTCTTGATGCTTTAATTTTCATAGGTCCTCATCTCAAGGAGACTTTATGAAAAAAGAAAATTTCATTTTGCTATTTGTTTTACAAGCTCTCTTTTTATTTTTTTCGACAGCAGCAATGGCCGATAATAGGCCAGAAGGAACAACTGCTGTTTGTAAAGACGGAAGCTTCTTTTCCGGCAATACAAAGCGTGGAGCGTGTTCACATCATGGAGGAATTAAAGAGTGGTTTGGTGACATGAACAAGGGACGCATGAGCAATCAACCATTGCCTGCCAATGTAGAAGCAAAAAATACTTATGGTACAAGTGGTGGAAGCGGACAAGTGTGGGTGAATTCAGATTCCAAAGTTTATCACTGCTCAGGAACCCGCTGGTATGGAAAAACAAAACACGGTGAGTACATGTCTGAATCTCAAGCTGTTGCTCAAGGAAATCGTGCCGATCATAATAAAGCGTGCAAATAATGAGAAGGGCGCATGAGCGCCCCTGCTTATTTAAGAATATCTTCTAAAACGGCTTCGAGATCTCCCTGCTGTCTTTCTCCTGAACGGTAGATGACAATTGGAGCGAGGGGACCATTGTGAATCGCTTTGACTGCAACGTTGTCAGGACTGATCGTATATCGTCCCATCGATTTTTCTGTGGGCCATTGAATGTCGTGAAAAACGACATAAGCAAGTTCAGAACAAACGATCTTGTTATCTGTTTCGACATCAAAATTAAAATCATACTCTTTCCCAATTTGAGAAAAAGCACGAATGATAAATTCTTTTCTCTCATCATCCGTTAAATTTTTATCACGAACAATTAAAAGATCATCGATATCGAGAAAGTGATCGAACGTATTGATCTGAACTCCAGGTCTGAGAGCTTCGATGATACTATGACCTTTTTCAATTTGATCGTGGTATTTTGCAATTAAGGGGTCATCCCAAACTCCCAATTGAATAAGTTCTTCTTTTGTTCCTATCCAGATCGCTACGTGGCCGTAGTAACCGGGAATAAATCTATCAGTTAAACGGAAAGGAGTTTTTTCCATCATGATATCGAGAGGACGCATAAGTGATTTAACTTCCTTCTTTTCGTTTTCAGAAAGCGATTTTAATTTACCGTCTCTGAATTGAATAAGTCCCATCGTGTTTCCGAATGCCATACTTGTGAAGTAACTGAAGGACTCAACGAGAAAGCGACCGCTGTCGTAAATTCTATCAGCGAAAGTTCTTACAACATTTGGTTGTTCTTCAATTTTTCTTCCAGTTTCCATAAACTGGAAAACAGGACTTTGATTAATGAGCTGCCCTAGATATTTCTCTTCGTTGCTTAAATTGCGTTTTTTAGCTTGATCGTATTCTTCAGATTTTTTGAAAATGCGAGTGGCCGCTAAAAATTGTAGTCTGTTGTTTAAGTTGAAAAAATTATCTGTGATTTTATCCAATGCCAATTTGTATTCAGGATTATCCAGATTGATCAGACGTCTTGTCTTGCGATGTTTTTCGTAAGGATAAATTCCGATCATATAACTGTCGTAGAGAACAGTCGCAGCAGACAAACCAAGTTTTAGTTTAAGAAGAATTTCTCTTCCCTGATCGTCGGTTGGATCAATTTTAATAACGGTTGTTGTTGGTGTATTCTCATCGGCCATTTCATCGCCAACAGGATGAGTATAAGTTTCAATCTTCGTGCCTTGGCCTGGAGTAAATCTTAAACTCGTTGAGTTTCCGAATTGATATTTTTTTACGACATCGTAAATTTTTTCTCTGATTCCCAAAAACTGTTTTGTGCTTTCAAAAATTTCCAGCATCGCTTGATGCGAGAGCTGATTTTTTTGCTTGAGTTCATTCTCGTGAAGATTGTAAAACTCTACGGATTTAGCACGCCAAACGAGGGCCTCTTCAACCGAAATTTGAAAATTCACAATATCAGCTTCATATTTTTGAATGAGCGGATCACTGGAACTAACGCTGGCCGGGTGGCGGATGGTTTGAGTGGAACAAGAGACGCAAATAAGAAGGATTAAGATTATTCTTTTCATTGGGAAAGGATACCAGAATAGGGAAAAAAAATTGAGGCGGAAAGGTTTGACTTATTCGAGTTGAACGCTCAGGTATGTAAAGAGAGGTAAACAAAGGCCCGCTTTTGCGGGCCCTCAATGTTCTATCTTGTGATTAACGTCTTCTATCGCCAGTTAAACGAAGAATCATCATGAACATATTGATGAAGTCGAGATAAAGAGTCAGTGCACCCATAACTGTTGCACGTCCTTTGTCTTCTTCAGAATAAGTCTGACGACCGATCATTTTAATTTTTTGTGTATCGTAAGCAGTTAGACCTGCAAAAACGAGAAGGCCGATTAAGCTGTACACTAGGTTTGCAGTTCCACCCATCATTGAAGGGAAGAACATAGCAAGAAGTGAGTAACCGATCATTCCGAAAAGTCCCATCATACAGAACGAACCAACACCAGTTAGATCTTTTTTAGTGATATAACCAAATGCCGTTAATCCACCGAACCCAATCGCAGTCGTAAAGAATGCCGATTGAATACTGCTTGCTGTGTAGATAAGAAAAAGCACAGAAAATGTTACACCTGTGAGTGCCGAGTAAAGGAGGAAAAGCGCTGTTGCGAGCATTACACTCATGCGATTAATGAGAAAACTAATTCCCATAACGAGACCCAATTGAAGAACGATCATCACGATGAATAAACCTCTATTCATCATAATAGTTCTCATCAATTCCTCATTTGATCCAATAACTGCAGCGACAATACCTGTAAGTAAAACTCCGATTGTCATCCACTGATAAACTTTCGTCATGAACGCTGAATTTTCTCTAGCGACAACATTTCCATCTGTAAAAAACTGGCCTTGATTTGCCATATAAACTCCTAATCAAAATTCGTTAGAATAGTGATTATTATACTCCTAAAAATTTTGGATTTTAAGCTTTTTTAACAGCTCTAAATCGTCAAGATTTTGGCGAGGCTTAAGTTCTAGGATTCTGAAGTCCTCTGAACAATCCTGTTTTTTGATGAAGGGAATAAAAGTTTTCAAAAACTTAAAAAGTTTACTAATCATGATCTCCTCCAATGAAATTGACAGGAGTTAATCTAATGAGAATGGGAGAGTTGGGCCAGTCAGGAATTCGTCACGTTATGGTTGGGAAAACTACAGAACGCCTTTTAAGGCCGGTAATATTTCTTTAATTCCACTGGCGATCATTTCAATAGACATTGAAAGAAGAATAAGACCCATGATTCGAGTCATAACGTTCAGGCCAATTTGGCCCAAGCGCTCACCGATATTTTGAGCATAGCTTAGAATCACTTTAACGAGAATTCCGATAAGAATAACCATGACAACAGCGGCAATCCAATGAGTAGTCGTTGTAAAATTTTTGGCGTGAATAATAGATGTTGAAATGGCACCCGGACCGGAAAGAAGAGGAATCGCAAGAGGAATAATTCCAATTTCTCTTTCAAAATCAAAAGAGCGAATTTCTTCTGTGTTAATTTTTGTCGTCGATTGATGTCCGGAAATCATACTGAAGGCCATTGTAAAAAGCAGAAACCCACCACCGATAGTAAATGAAGCGACAGAAATACCAAAAAAGTTCAAAAGCATTTGCCCGAAAATAAGACTTACTAGAATCGTTATCGCAACTGCGCTGGCACATGTATTTGTTACGTTTTTGATGTTGAGATTTTTATGGTGTTTTGTAAATCCCAAGAAGACAGGAATAGCCCCCAAAGGGTTAATGATGGAAATCAAGGTAATAGAAAATTTGATTACATCACTAAAGGCCTGATTCATTTTGTTTTCCCAATTTATTTTTTTCGAACTTCTTTAACTATAATATCTAATAGAATAAGCAGCAAGTTTAGAAAATAATAGAAGGAGAGAATAATTTAAAAGGAGGTTTGTATGAACTTCTTAACTAAATCAAATAAAAATGTTCCAGTAAGAAATTACCGTCATTTTGGGGACTCGGATATTTTTAAATCCTTTGATGATTTTTTTAATCGCCGAGGAGATGATTTTTACAATTCGGATCTCACTGCTTTTTCACCGATGGTCAATATCGAAGAAACTGAAGATGCTTACCATCTTGAAGCAGAACTTCCCGGTGTAAAAAAAGAAGATGTTGAAGTAAATGTAAAAGACGATTACCTCGTCATTAAAGGTGAAAAGAAAAGTTTTAACGAAGAGAAAAAAGATCAATACCATCGTGTAGAACGTTCGCATGGTAGTTTCTATCGAACAATCGCCCTACCTGGCGACATCGATAAAGAAAATATTCATGCTGAATTAAAAGATGGTGTGTTGGTAGTGGATATTAAAAAAGCTGAGAATACTTCGGCCAACGAAAGAAAGATCACCATTCAGTAATTAATACTGGAAGATGAAATAAAAAAGGGAGCGGTAAGCTCCCTTTCTTTTTTTATTAAATGAAACGTCTGAGCTTAGCTAAAGTTTTATCAATCGTAATTTTAGACTCTTCAACTTTTAAAAGATAAGTCACTCCAAAATAAACCAATCCATAAACAGAAAGAATGATAACTGCATTGAAGACTGCGCGCATATGAACGAAGTGTTCAACTCCAAAAGCAATCGCAGAAGCGATCAATCCACATACCCACAAAGTTGTAAGATATTTTACTTTAATTCCCGTATCACCAATGCGTTTGTTGAGTGCTTTTCTTAGCAGATAAAATTCAATCCATCCCGAAAGACCAGCTGAAGCTGTAAGGCCCGCTGTTCCCCATGAAGGATTTAGTCCTAAAAGTTTTGGAAGCGGGAAGGCGAAAAGGTATCCAAGAGCTGTTGTGAGAAGAACGCGTATAACTGCAAATTTCAGAGGTGTTTTTGTATCTTTGAGCGAATAGTAAGTCGATGAGTAAAGTCTTCCGAGCGTTGAAGCGAGGAGTCCCACAGTTGAACCGATGAGAACCATCCACACATAGTGAGCATCCTCATTCGTGAACTTCCCTGATTGAAAAATGGCCCTGACAATAACGTTTCCTAAAAAGATAAAAGCGCAAACAGAAGGAACGATGAAAAATGCAATTTTTTTGAGTCCACCATCGAGGCGTCCTTGAAGATATTTATTCACTTCGCTTTCAGATCCTTTAATCGCACTCATCGCCGGAAGTTCAGAAGCGGAAACGCTCATCCCGAAAAGTGAAATGGGAAGAAGGTAAAGTGTCTGAGCATAAGTCAGAGTTGAAACAGCACCCATCGGAAGTAAACTTGCGAGCATACTATCGATGTACGCTGAAAGTTGAACAACACCGCGAGAGATAACAACAGGGAAAAAGTTGCGAACAACGATACGAACATGAGTAATTTTTGTATTGAGTGAAGGTTTAAATGTCTTCATCAATTTCAAAGCAAATGGAAGTTGTACGACAAATTGAAGAAAACTTCCCGCTACTAAACCCCACGCATTGATCTCAGCGAGATTATATTGAGTTGTTCCTTTTGCAAAAAGATAGAGAGTAAAGATCTGAGCGAAGTTCCACACAACCGGAGCTGTGTAAGAAAGAAAAAATTTGCGGTGAGAGTTGAGAATTCCCAAACACCAGGCCGACATAACGAGAAGTCCTGTCCCTGGAAAAATGATCTGAACGATTTTGATCGTCAACAATCTTTTCTCTCCTTGAAATCCAGGAGCGATCGTATCGATCAAAAAGGGTGTAACGACAACTCCGAGAAGAACGATAATTGAAACGAGAGTAAAGAGTAAACTCCCGATAACTGAAGCCACGCGACTTGCTTCGATTTGATTTTCTTTATCGGCCTGTTCATTGTGAGTTGTTGCAATTAAATTTGCATAAACGGGAATGAATGAAGCAGAAAGAACTCCTTCACCAAATAAGTTTTGCAAAAAGTTGGGAATCTTTAAAGCGGCGTTGAATGCATCACCGGCATCCGAGTTACCAAAGTAATGGGCAAAAACTCTGATACGAATGAGACCCGCAATACGTGTGAGGAATATTCCGAGACCAACTAAAAGGGCCCCGCTCTTTTCATTTTTTGATTCTGTTTTTTCAGTCATAGGTTAAATCTTAAACATTAAGGATGAAACCGGCAACTTTCATTTTCACAGCAATGTCTTTGTCATATTCCGGAATCGGGGCCACGTTCCACCACCATTCTTCTTTAGGTGTTGGGAAGGAAAAATCTATATAAGGAGATTCCTCTTGTACGATTTTGCCTTGTTTATCTGAAAGAACAGTTTTGATGTCGGTGATGAGAATAACCGGACAGGAAAATTTCTGTAAATATTGGTAATGATTTTTTGTCACTTCATAGGCAAAACGATCGAGCTCTTGTCCGGAAATTTTCGGTCGCGCTTTCTTTTCTAAAAAATCGCGTAGATGATAGGAGAGTTGCGAGAGAAGATTGGCCGATATGACGAGAGAATAATGATCGTGCAAAAATTGTTCGGGAATTTTATTGAGCACTTTTTTTTTCTTCATCAAATCCGCTTCGAGTTCTGTCACGTCAGCTTCAATAAAACGAACATTTTTTAAATGCTCATATTGTTTTTTTGTCTCTTTTAAATGGACGATGTCGACGAGATCGACGCGAGCAAAGTATTTAGCGAGGGCCTCGAGAGGAATTTCGTGAAGGGGACCGGAACCTAAAACAAGAACCGCCTCTTTTTCAGAGGCGGCATTTAAATTCTTTTCGATAAAATTTTTACATTGAGTGCGATGAGGAAGCCAAAACGAACGGCAGCGTTTTTCTCTTTCAATCAAAGCAATTGACTCGTAAAGATGTCCAAAGGCGCGAGCGGTTGGAGCAGTTTTCGTGGTCAGGTAGGTGATCAATTCACTAATCAAAAAGGCCTCGCGTACGAGTTAAATTTCTTTTTGATTCAGTGTAAAACTTAAGCGGCCTTTTTACCAGTGGTAGCTTTATAGTTCACGTAATTAACATAAGAGGGGATGCGTTTTTGCAGAAGTTCCCAGACGATTTTTTCTTCCAAGCCGTCAACGCGAGCACATTGAATAAGATGTTCAACCTTCTGGTCGAGCAAATCATAATCAATGGTCGAGCGATACACATGCTCACTTTCCACGAGGATTTCTTCGATTTCCTCCGTGTACTGGGCCATTAATGTTTCGATAAATTGATCTTTCGTCATAGTCATTGGTCATCCCTCAAGTTAGTGCACCCATTTAAACTTAAAAAGCTTAAATGAGTAGCTGACCAGACTTGTCGGTAGATACGGCCGATAACTTTAGTCGGTATTAAATCTTCCTTACATATTTCTATGACGGAGGATAAATTCCACGCGGCGATTGACGTTTACGCCCTTATTTTCTTCTTCTGATGAGGTCGCCGTACTGGATTGAGCTGAAGGAGTCAGCTGATCCGGACGAACCCTGAAATCTTTAATGAGAGATGTTCTGATGGCCATCGCACGTTTGAAGGCGAGTTCCCAGTTTGCCTGATCTGTTTCGCCTTCACCTTTTTCAGTGTGGCCCACGATCGAAACTGATCCTTCATAATTTTTGAAAACGTCGGCGAGCTTCGCTAAATATTTTTTTCCTTCGTAAGAAATTTCTGTAGAGCCAAATTGGAAAATAATATTTCCAGGAATCGCAAATTTTAAATATTCAGCAGTGTAGTCTTCTGAAAAAGCGTTTCCGTCGAAAAGTTCCGTCACGAGTTTGCTTAGAACTTTGTGTTCTTGCAAGTAAACTGGTTTTGGACGAGCTGGTTCAGTAACGTCTTTTTCGTCGAACTGTCCTTCAGCACCGTTCAAAATAGAGTTGTTTGTGTTGGGTGCATTTCCATTTTTCCCGAGAGAGTCGGATCCACCTTTAAAAATCGTCACAGTCGTGAAGTAGTTCGCGATTGCTTTTTTCGTTTCTTCGTCCGCACCCATCAGCCACATAACCAGGAAGAACGCCATCATCGCAGTCATGAAGTCCGCGAAGGCAACTTTCCAGGCACCACCGTGTCCGCCGGCGTGGCCTTTGTTGATTCTCTTGATAATTATAGGTGCTTTTTCATCTGCCATGACGAATTCCTAATTTGTTTGTGAAACTCTAATACCCAAATTTCTGTTTCACTATTTCTTACCAGCGTTTGCAGTTGCTTCATCCACTTCTTTAAACGTAGGTCTGAATTCAGCTGGAATAGATCTTCTACCAAACTCAGCACAAACTTTTGCGTTTACTCCTTTAGCGTAAGCGAGAAGACAAATCTTTGCAGTGTTAACAAATTTTGCCTCTTCACCCATGATAACTTCGATCTTCGCAACAAGCGGTTGGATATATCCGTATGAGATCAAGATCCCGAGTAGAGTCCCTACAAGCGCCGAACCTACCGAGTGACCGATAACTTCCTTACCTTGATCAAGTTTACCCATGGTGATAACGATCCCGAGTACGGCCGCAACGATCCCGAGACCAGGCATCGCATCCCCAACTCGGTTCATCATACCAACGAGACGGTGTTCTTCTTCGTGAACAGAATCTAAATCGGCGTTCATCAAATCTTCCAGGTCATAGGGAGAGAGTGATGAAGCGATCTGAACTTTTAAAGTATCGCAGATAAAATCGATTGCGTGGTGATTGTGTAAAACAGCAGGATAGCGTTTAAAAATTTCTGAGTTCTCCGGATTTTCTACGTGAGGTTCGATAGAGATCGGGTTTGCTGAGGCCATCTTAATCAACTCGAACATACATTGGAGAAGTTCGATGTAGGCAGCTTTACTCACTCCACTTCCTTTTAAAAGTTGAAGCAAGCGGTGAATAACTTCTTTGAAAATTGTCGGTGTCGCTACGGTGATAAATGTACCGAGAGCGGAACCACCAATGATCAGAAGCTCGAGTGGCTGGATAAGTGATGCGATATTACCACCTTCGAGAACGAAACCGGCGATAACACACATTAGTACGAAAACACTTCCTATGATCGAAAACATAAATCCCCCAAATGATTTGAAAGTCTTATCGAGCACTTAAAAAATTTCTTTAAATTCTCATGAACTAAGTTCGCGAAAAGCAATATCTTCTGGAAAAATGTGTTTTACTCGGTTTTATTCCATGGTTTTTTACTTCAGTACTGCGAATGTAGAGCGAGAATTTTCTGAGAGAATTTTGTTTGATGCTATAATTTTCTTCAATGAGATCTCTTTTTATGTCCCTCTCAATTATTTTGAGCTTACTGACTCCTACACTTTCAATGGGAGGAGTAATCGCGCTCACGACGGCTGAACAAAGTGCACTCTCTAATCTTGGCATCAGTGCAGACCAAGCGAACTCGCTTGATAAAGAAAATCTGAAAGCAAAACTTCAAGAAGTCATCAATCAAAAAATCGATCCGAAAATTCAAGAGATCAAAGATAAAATTAACAATGAAAAACAAGAAGTGGAATCTGATGCAAAGAAATTAGCTGCAGGTTATCTCGCTTCAACTGTTTCGTTATTTGCAGCAACTCTTATCGGTCCGCAAGTCATCATGGTTTGTAAAACAAAGCCATCTGCGGTGATTTACGCCGGATCAGCTGCTCTCTATATCGTGCAGGAAATTGCCAATATAAAAGTATTGAAGGCGAGTCAGCTCGCAGAGATTGAAGTCGTCGACAATTTAAAGATCGATCAGGAAAAAAGTTATAAAGAAAATGTGGCCGACGTAAAAAATAAAGTTGATCTGCAAGTGGGATATCTTCGCACATACAAAAAAACATTGGATGATGCTTTTTCTGCACTCAAGAAAAAAGCAAAAAATGCAAAAATTGTGAGCGCTGGTTTTCTCGCTTCTTCTGCGGTCGCAGCTGCCGAACAAATGAACTGGATTTCCGGTGGTGGAACGTGTGTCGCGAGCAATGAAATGAAAAAAGACCCAAAAGAATATCTGGTTTTTTCTTCGAAGTTAGATGATCACTATAAAAAATTAATTGAAGAAGCAAAAACTTCAGAAGATAAATGGGCCAATTACTACGAATGGGAATCGTATAAATTCGGAGCAAGCCGCTCACTTTCATGGGATGAGTACGCGCGCTTAAAAAATATTCCCGGACCTTCGCACTCATCGCTCACCGCTATCTTAAACTCGGCAATCGATACTTTTGAAACACATTTTGTAAGCAATGCTTTTGCGGGTGAAAAAGTAACAGTCGCCGCGTCTCTTAAAAATAATAAAGCGGCCGATTGGTACGGCGATCTCGATAAATTGGGAATTGTCGGAGGAGCTGCGATCAATATCGTCGCCTATATGGCCGGATGGCAGCTGGGATTTTTAAAAAACATTATCGCGAGTGGTACAAGTCGCGCAGTCACTTTTGGTGCACAAGCTGCGATTGCCTTTACCGCAGGAAAATTATTTGATGATGCCGCTAACAGCTTCATTGAGAAAATGAAAAAGGTCGACAAGATTCTCGATCAAATGGATACGATTGCAAAAAAAGGTCTGGATTTGATTGTTCCTTCCGATAGCGATGCAAGACGTTTTCAGGAAATCGCAACTAAATTGGGAGTGCCTTCCACAAAACTCATCACCGACATGAGCATTCGCGAAGCGCGCGCTTATATCGATCAAATCAAAGAAACTGCAAGTGATAAATTAAGCGATATCGATGATAGTTTTTTAAATGAATATTCGGACAAACTAGAACAAAAGGCCCAAGAACTTGCACCAAAAATTGAATCAGCGGTGAAAGCAAGTTTTCTTGAACGTGCACTCGAACCATTTATGAGCTCGGTTTCTGCTGCTGTAGCAAGTGCTGGCCTCAATTTCCCTCGTGCGAATCATCCAAACTTGAAAGGATTGAATCGCTATCTGGATTTTTACGAAAGTTATTCTCAAGCAGTGATGGCAAAAAATACAAAGGTCGCAACTTTTTACGAACGAAAAATCTTGCGGCATAAATCGACGATCGCTCAGTTCCGCAATAATATTTTTATGGCCGGACGTCTGGGAAATTATTCCGACCTGGAAAAACAAAAAGTCGCACAGGAGTTGGGAGAGTTTGAAAGTTTTTATCGTAAATTGCCGGCGAAAGATCAGTCAGAATTTTTGCGTGCCATGGATCCACTTTCCGACCGCACGAATTCGACAAATGCCAGTTTGACCCAATTGAAAATGTCACCGCAGGATAAAAAAGTTCTTATCAATCTCTTGCGTCGTTTAAATGAAGAAGCAGAAGTATCGAAACCGCATTCCGGCCCGGCCGTCGATATGAGTTTTACCGTGGAAGACCGCGGAGAAACGGTGAAAGCAGGGGAGTCCCAAGAAGAGTATAAAGTCGAAGTGAACACGATTCATCCCAAAGAAGTTGAGCTCTTCGAAATCATTCACTCACGCTACATAAAACATCTGCAGGAATAATTAATTGTCATTATCCCAGTCGACGTCGTCGCTGATTGTAACGCCAGAGACTGTGCGTTCTTTTTCTTTTTTAATGAAAGGAAAATTGACTTGAGTTGTGCCATCAAAAGTTTCTTCAAAAGCAATCGTAATTGTTCTTGGAACAAATTCCATGAGCGTTTTTAAGTAATCGCCGTTTTTGATTGTGTCGATAACGGCCGCAGCTGTTTCATCTTCAGCATCGTGAACTTCAATTTCCATCATGGGTTTAGACGATGTATTTTTTACGATGAGGGCCGCTTGAATTTTATCGCGCGGAATTTCGCTTGTAAGATTCCATGAACCTAAGTGGAAATAATCCAAATAAAAAACTGATTTTTCGTATTTTAGTTTTCTGGGAATCAAAAGCGACTGCATAAACTTTCTTGTCGATGGATCTTTGGCCTTTTTTGCAAGTTTTTCTGCTAAATGTCCGTCTTCGACGCGAATGATATAGGCACCAGGTTTTCTGGTTGACTGAAACAAGAGGTATTGAAATCCGACGCTAAACAGAGTGAAAAGTTTTTGTTGGGGAAGATGGACGTGAACAGCGTCCGTTTCAATTAAGGTTTTTACGCCTTCGTATAGATCCTGCTTAGTGAGGTCACTGCTCATAGTGAAATTGGCCTTTTAAAATGATTTTTGGGTTAAGTTCGTCCAATTTAGGACAGGGGAAAATTTTTAGAGAGTTTTGATAAACTTGTCAATTTGTTTGTAATGCAAAGAGTTTTAATTTTTTGACTCTTTTCTTCTCCTATTTTGGGTGAATATCGAAGGGGCAAATACATTCTTGTTGTAGTTCTTTGTTGACTCATCTCTCTAGATTTCCTATTATCCGTTCTTAAAAACATTTTTCTGTTACCTGTTTTTTTAAACAAATTTTACGTAATTTTTTACAACCAATTTTTGGTTTAATTATTGGAGATGATTTATGAAATTAATGGCAAAGACCAGAAACATTGGGATCTCTGCGCACATCGACTCTGGGAAGACGACTCTTACTGAGCGTATTCTTTTCTACTGCAACAAGATCCACAAGATCGAAGACGTTCGCGGTGGTGGTGCTGGAGCGAAGATGGACCACATGGAACTTGAAAAAGAAAAAGGGATCACGATCACTTCTGCAGCTACTACAGTAGTTTGGGAAGGTTTGAATGGTGAAGGTATCAAATATGCTGAAGGTATCGATAAAGAATGTCGTATCAACATCATCGATACTCCGGGCCACGTTGACTTTACAGTAGAGGTAGAGCGTTCACTTCGCGTACTAGACGGAGCAATCCTTGTTCTTTGTTCGGTTGCTGGTGTTCAGTCTCAGTCAATCACGGTTGACCGCCAAATGAAGCGTTACGCAGTTCCTCGTATGGCCTTCCTTAACAAGATGGACCGTATGGGTGCTAACCCACATAAAGGTGTTGCTGCTCTTAGAGAAAAGCTTTACCACAATGCAGTTCTAATGCAACTTCCAATCGGTGCAGAAGAAAACTTCAAAGGTGTTGTTGATCTAATCACAAGACAAGCTTACTTCTTCGACGGAGAAAACGGAGAGAAGGTAAGAGTTGAAGCTGTTCCAGCTGATATGGTTGATGAAGTAGAATCTTTCAGAGAAAAACTTCTTGATGCTGCTTCTAACTTCGACGATGCAATGGTTGAAAAAATCCTTGAAGGCGCTGACATTTCTGATGAAGAAATTCACAACGCTATTAAAGTGGGAACTCAATCTCTTAAGCTTACTCCAGTATTCATGGGATCAGCTTTCAAGAATAAAGGTGTTCAACTTCTTCTTAACGGTGTTGCTAGATACCTTCCATCGCCACTTACATGTGCGAAGCCAAAAGCTATTGATAACAACACAAACCAAAAAATCGAACTTGAGCCAGATAACTCTAAGCCACTTGTTTGTATGGCATTCAAAATTACTGACGAACAATTCGGTCAGTTAACATACACTCGTATCTACCAAGGGACTTTGAATAAAGGTGATACGATCGTTAACACAAGAACGAAGAAAAAAGTTCGCGTTGGTCGTATCGTACGTATGAACGCTAACGACAGAGAGAACATCGAAACTGTTGGTTCAGGTGACATCATCGCACTAATCGGTATCGACTGTGCTTCAGGGGATACATTCGTAGCAGAAGACGGTCCAACACATTTATCATGTGAAGGTATGCACGTTCCTGCAGCGGTTATCGAACTTTCGATCTCTGTTAAAGATAAAGATCAACAAACAAGACTTTCAAAAGGTCTTTCACGTTTCATGAAAGAAGACCCGACTTTCCACGTTTACACAGATGAAGAATCTGCTGAAACACGTATCGCAGGTATGGGAGAGCTTCACCTTGAAATTTACGTAGAAAGATTAAAACGTGAATACAACTGTGACGTTCAAGTTGGTGCGCCTCAGGTTAACTACCGTGAGACAATCAGAACTGAAGCGAAGTTCGATTACCTACATAAGAAGCAAACGGGTGGTTCTGGTCAATTCGGTCACGTAATCGGGATGATCAAGCCTCTTACAGAAGATAAAAAAGAAAACGAAGAACAAGTTTTCAAATTCTTCAATGAGATCAAAGGGGGAGCAATCCCTAACGAATTCATCGCTTCATGTGAAAAAGGATTCAACGACGTTATGGATAAGGGACCTCTTGCAGCGTTCCCACTTATCAACGTAGAAGTATACCTACAAGACGGTCGCTACCACGATGTAGACTCGTCTGATATGGCCTTCAGAATTGCATCTCGTATGGCAATGAGACACGCTGTTAAAGCTGCTCAACCTGTTATCCTTGAGCCAATCATGAAAGTTGAAGTAGAGACACCAGATGAGTACCAAGGGGGGGTTATTGGTGACCTTTCTTCTCGTCGCGGGATCATCCAAGCTTCTGAATCAAACGAAACAGGTGACGTTATCATCAACGCTCTTGTTCCACTTTCAGAAATGTTCGGTTACTCAACAATTCTTCGTTCGATGTCAGCTGGTAAAGCTTCATACACAATGGAATTCGCTAAATACGAACCATGTCCAAACAACGTGTCTGAAAAAGTTATCGCTGAAAGAAAAGAGAAACTTGCTGCTCAAGCAGAATAGTTCTTTTTTCAAGCAAAAAATTTCTTATACAAAAAAAGGGGTCTCGAAAGAGACCCTTTTTTTTGGTCAAACTCGTGATAGAATAAACTAATACTTACTATTAGAGGGACCTATGAACAGTCTTTTTCGCAGAAAAAAATTAAGAAGATGCGAGCAGGATGCGAGCGTACCTTTCTGTCTGATTGAGTACAGGAGTACGAAATGATTGAAACATCTCAATTGCAAACACTCGTTGCTGTGACCAAAGCAAAAAGTTTTTCCAAAGCGGCAGATGATCTCGGAGTCACTCAGTCGGCCATTAGTCAGTCGATTAAAAATCTTGAAAGCAAACTCGAAATTAAAATCTTCAAACGTTCTGGAAAAAATGTCGTGCTCACAAGTGAAGGCGAAAGACTCTATCAATTCGGAGCACAGTTCTTAGAAGAAATGCACGAGACACTTGAAGGACTCGCTGCTGATCGCGATTTGATGAAAGGAAAAGTACGCATTGGAACTCTGACAGGAATAGGAAAGAGTTGGCTCGCTCATGAAATCGTTCTCTACGCGAAAGAAAATCCTGATCTGAGACTTTCAGTTCGCATGGGACATGTCGAAGAATTGCTCAGCGATTTTGAAAATAATTTACTCGATATTCTCGTATTGCCGGAAGATGAAATACCAACGACGGGAGAACGTGAATTTTTTGTCGAAGAAAAATCGACACTCGTTTTTCCCAAAGATCATCCTCAATTTAATTTGAAAAATAAATTAACGTTGGCCGCTCTTGAAGAATTGCCGACAATTCTCTTTGAAAAAGATGACCATCTTTTTAAAAAATGGTGTCGCACTAAATTTAAGAGTACGCCGAAGAAAATGAATGTACGCTTTACCGTTAACTCTCACGGACACATGTTACAGGCCGTACACGAAGGACTCGGGATTGCCGTTGTTCCCAATCACGTTCTCAATCGTTCATACTTCAAAGATAAAGTTTCTACTCTTGGTGGAGATTTCGAAGTACCGAGTGGAAAACTCTTTATTGTTTATCAAAAAGAATCTGAAGATCTCGCGCGTATTAAAAACACAATTGAGCGCATGCTCGCTCATCGCGATAGTTTCAAAATATGATGATCGAAGTCCTCCCGAAAGATTTAAAAGAATTTCTTGGTGAGATTGAATCGCTGGGGTTCAGGCTGACATTAGTTGGTGGAATTCCTAGAGATTTTTTTTATTTCAAAAAACTCGGCGATGATCTCGATTTTGAAATTCGCGCAAGCGTTTCTATCGAAAAAACTCAATGGCCGCTTTATTACCAGAAACTGCATCTCTTTTTAAAACAAAAGGGAATCGCTTATACAGAATTACCTTATCTCATCACTCGATTTGATTTTGGCGAATTTAAATTGGAATTCTCTTCTCCACGTACAGAAGTGAACAAGGAAGACGATCATACTCATCATCATTTCGAAGCCCATCTCGATTCACATCTCGATTTTAAAAGCGCTTTTAAGCGTCGCGATTTTACGATCAATGCAATCGGTATCACTTTTAATTTTAAAACTAACCACGATGAATTGAATGATCCTTATCAAGGGAAAAAAGATTTAGAGGGGGGAGTGCTTAGACAAGTCAGCGATGACTTCTTTCACGATGCGGTTCGTTTTCTTCGTCTCGTTCGTTTTCAAATTAAGTTCGAGCAATTCAGTATTGCGGATGAACTGGAAAAACGTTTAGGAGAGTTCACGCTTACGAAGCTTTCTCATCACCATTTTTCGAGCGAGCTTTTTAAATCGAATCCCGGGAAATTTCTCAATTTGTTTTCTGCTCTTGTGAAGTTGCATAAGATGGAACTCGCACCTGATTTTAAAATCTGGACGGAGTTTCAATTTCCGACAGACTTAAAAACGAAAGAAGATATTCTCGCTTTTGTTTACCAGACTGATCCGAGTAAGGCCGCGGACGTTTCACAATTCTTTTCAATGCCGGATAAAAAACTTCGCGATTTGAAATCTTTTGTTCAATCGTATGAGACGGTTAAAAAAGTGACTCGTGATGATCTCGTGGCGATTATGAAAATGGAAGAGAGTACAGCTCTCGCACAACCATTACTTAAAGAATTAAAAAATCTCGAAGAAAAAAAAGAATGGAAAGAAGCTTTGCGAATTGATGAAACTGAACTCTATATTCACTGGAGCGATTGGGAAAATATCAGAACTGTATCGAGCGAGTTAGAAAGTATTTCCGCACCACTTCGTTCTTATTATACTTATCTCAAGGCCCTACTCGCTAAATTGAAAACAAAATAATATGAATATTTTTACTCTAGATACCATTACTGATGAAAATCAAAAAAATGATTTAATCGAACAGATCAAAAACATCTTCTATCTTTCTTCATCGCTTAAAGAATTTTCCAGTCCAGAAAGAAAGATCGCTTTTTTTAAACGTTGGTGTGGTGACTACATCACTCTTTATCCGGAAGAATTTTTCATTGTAACTGATAAACAAAGTCCTAAAAAAGTTCTCGGCTATTTAAGCGGATGTGCTGATTCTACACGCGCGTTAACTGTACTTGAGGTTCCGGGATTTGAAGTTTTCTCAGAACTTTTTTCTGAATATCCCGCACATTTGCATATCAATTTTCATCCTGACGCCCGCGGAAAAGGGTTGGGGAGCAAGTTGGTTCTCGCTTATGCAGACGTCTTAAAGAAAAAAAATATCCATGGCCTTCATCTCGTCACTTCTCCGGAAGCGGCAAATATTCCCTTCTATGAACGACTGGGTTTTGATCATCAGGTAAGGAAAGATTTCAATCAAATGAAGCTCCTTTTTATGGGGAAAATTCTCGACTAAAAAAGGCCGGTATTGACCGTAGTGGTTTTCAATTTAGTTTTGTGTTACACTTTAATCAAGCGGGCCTCAGAGGCTGAGGCAAGGAACTTTGATTATGGTCGATTTGCAATCTATTCTGGCCGAACATCGCTCCAAAAAAAAGGGAGAAAGCTCTAATGAAAAGAGCGGCGGCGGAATTTTGCTTGAGCCAACGACTTCTGAAATCCCTGATGTCTTTTTCGATAAAATAATCGTCGATTTTAAACTCTCACGCATTGAAATTTTAGTACTCATGTATATCTATCGTCGCGTGTGGTGTTTTCCAAACTTGCACCGTTCACACGGAATTTCGCAAATGATGTCTCATACTGAGATGGCAAAGAACTTAGGACTTGCGATTGAAGACGTTTATTCGGCCTTAAGAAAGCTCGAAGAGTATGACATGATCAAAACCATTCGCGCGGGCCAATACTTCTCACGTCGCTTTTTTTCGAAGGAATTAGACGAAGTCTTCGAACAAACCTACGACGACTTCGAAATCTAATTCTCCTCTTTCAATATTCATGTTAGAACTCAAAAATACTATTTATTTTTTTGAGGTTTATTGTGAACTCGATCATGAATCATCCGGAACTAGAGTCTCTTCATCGCAGCGTTGCGAATCATTCAATGTATAAAAAAATTTTAACGGTGAGTGATTTAAAAATCATGATGGAAACTCATGTGTTCGCAGTTTGGGATTTCATGTCGCTTTTAAAACGTCTGCAAAGAGACATCACTTGTGTTGAACTTCCGTGGAGACCAAGTCCTTATCCAAAAAAAGTTGTTCGCTTGATTAATGAAATCGTTTTAGGTGAAGAGAGCGATAAAAATAAAAACGGTGATCCCATTGATCACTTCACACTTTATCTCGAAGCGATGGAAGAGTTAGATGCAAATCATTCTGTGCTCGATCAGTTTGTTTCGACACTTGATTTTTCTTTGCTCACAAAAGCGCAGAGAAATTTTGTTGAGTTCAATTTGGATCTCGCAATGAAGGGAAAAATTCATGAAGTCGCTGCCGCTTTTTTCTTTGGAAGAGAAAAACTCATTCCTGATATGTTTACTACGATACTGAATGATTTAGAAAAAAATCTCAGTAGAGCTGAGCAAACGCGATTTCCAAATCTAAAATATTATCTTGAACGTCATATAGAAATTGATGGTGGCGAGCACTCACATGCAGCTCATGATTGCCTTGCAGCACTTTGCGGAAGTGATGAAAATAAATGGGAAGAAGCTAAAATTGCAGGTGTAACATCACTCAAACTTCGCTCGCAATTATGGGATGAAGTTGAATCGCGTTTGCAATAATCGCGATAGTTTTAATAGAACATTACAAATTCAAAAATCATATTTTCTTACATTCCCCCTCTGAACGAAATGGTGATCTATAATTGAGATTGTCACTGTTTTTCAAGGAGGAAAATATGAGAACACTATCAGTAGTGGTTGGTTTACTGTGTGCCTTCACACTTAATATCACAACTGCTCAAGCTAAATCAGCAGACGCATTCTTTAAGCGCTTTCAAGTTGTCAGAGATTCAAACGGAAAATTATTAGGTATCAGAGACAGGACACTTCCTGTGAAGTTTTCAGTTGCTCCATACGTTCAACAAGTAAGATCGCAATTAATGAACGAACAAAAATTAATGGCAGAAAACGTTGCTAACGGAAACTACGATGCCGACGTAAAAAACGTTCTTGAAGAAGACATGGATTACAATCTTGCTGGCAACCAGGCTGAGTTCGATCAAAATGTACAAGTAGTAGTTGATTCACTAAAAAAACTTGCTGTACTTAATATCGATTTCGTTTTCTCTCACCCGATTTTCATGGATGTTGTAAACCAATACCAAGGAAAAATGACAGACGCGATTATGATGCTTGATCCTTCTATGATCGCTAATACAAACGACTCAACATATTTCTATAAAAGAAATGTAACTTACCAAGTGGTAACATGGGGACTTGATTTTGCTCGTAAAAAAATGTCAAACATCCCAATGCTAAACACTGTTAGCTACGTTATCGTTCAAGTTGAAAAACTTATTACACAAAGAAGACAGTTTCACCAAAACATGCTTCTTCACTATCTTGAAAACTTCAAAGAAGAAGAACTTGGTTTAACTCATGATGAAGTAAACATGATCTGGTCTTCTATCTATGAATCACGCATTCCATGGTTCGCTTTCTGGGAATCAAGCGCAGCTAAAAATAACTGGGCAAAATACGGTGTGAATAACTTCTACTTAAACTACCGCGCAGGAACAACAAACCTTGCTAACGCCAGCAAACTTTATACTGAAGTTAGCGATCGTATGAACTTCTCTTTCCAAAAAGTAACTTATAACAATGAAAAAGTTATCGTTAACCTTTTCGACAAAGAAAGCATGCTTCAAAACAGACCAGCAGTTGCTTATAACTTCGATCGTCCAACTCAAGTGGCGAGAAAAAGAGTTGTGCTTCAACTTGCTGAACTAGGATTAAGTTTTGTTCCAATGTCTGCGATCTTCAAAGACAATATCGACTCGTTCATCAAGTCGTTCTACGAACAACAAAAAATTACTGAAGGTGCTCTATACGGTTACTTCGAATCAAATGGTGATTCAGCTGGACAGGAAAAAATCACAGCTCAATACCTTAATCCGTTTGATGTTCTCGCTCTCCAATAATATTTTAAAATAAGTGTTCTAAAATTTTCCTTTCGTTATTTGAATGGCCCTTTACTGGGCCATTCGTATTTTTAAGATTAACTCATAGTTTATCAGGAAGGTTCAAATGAAAATAATATCATTAATTTTTTCTACCTCGCTCTTAGCATCAATGAATGCTCATGCAGGCGATATCGAAAAAGTCATCTATGGCGATGACAATCGCCAGGACATCTATTGCAGTCCTAGTACACTTTACAAAACTCTCGCGCGTTCAACGGCCGCGATGATTTCTGTTGGCTCATTGGAGACCAATGGCGACTACACGACGATCAAAGGAGGTACATTGGAAGGAGACGGCATTTGTTCTGATGAACGTTTTGCCAAACAACCAACTGCCGCGAACTGTTCTGGATTTCTTGTCGGAAAAGATCTTCTCGTGACCGCGGGCCATTGTATTACCTCACTCGATGATTGCGACGAGTATGCATGGGTCTTTGATTACGCGAATACAACGAGCGAACAACAATCATTCACTATCAGCAATAAAAATATCTACAAGTGTACGAAGGTTATCTCACGCACTTTAAACGACGGAACAGATAACGATTATGCTCTTGTGAAACTGGATCGTGTAACGGACAGAATGCCACTCAAGTATCGTACCTCTGGAAAAATTTCGAGTTCTGCTAAGCTCGTTGTTATCGGACACCCTTCAGGACTTCCGACAAAAATTTCAGATGGGGCCTATGTTCGCTCCAACAAAAATAAATATTATTTCCAGGCGAACCTCGATACTTTCGGAGGGAATTCGGGCTCTGCCGTTCTTGATGCCAAGACCGGAGTCGTGGAGGGAATTCTCGTTCGCGGGGAAAGAGACTATGAACTCGATCCGACGAAGAATTGTTATCGTCCAAAGGTCTGTAAAATGGATGAATGTCGCGGAGAAGATTCGACGAGAATCACGAACATCAATGAATTAAAAAAGAGAATGTAAAAACTACATATTTCATCGGGAACAGACTAAAAAATGGTAGGATCCGGCCCGTCAGTTGTCCTGGGGGGATAACAAATGGGTCAGGTCCTTTTTCTCGCACTTTTTGTTTTAAAATTTTCACCACAGGCTGGTGCCTCATTTCTACCTATCCATTTACCTGGGGATTTTGCTCCTGAAGCAATCTACGGCAAAGACGACAGACAGCTCGTCGACAAAACAACTTCCAAAAAAATTCAAACTCTTTCGCAATCAATTGCGATGATCGTTTCTGAAGACGTCGTGACAACGAAGGGATCGCGTTCACTCATCAATGCCAAACTTCTCACAGATGCAGATGGCGTGAACTTGTGTACAAATGAAAAATTCGCCGCTCATCATTCTGTGAATTCGTGTACAGGGTTTTTAGTTGCCCCTGATCTTTTAGTCAGTGCGGGCCACTGCTTTATGAGTGAAGAGGACTGCGCGAGCAAAAAAATTATTTTTAACGTCGAAGCGGCGAGTGAAACGAAAGACGGTTACAGCATTCCAAACAATACAATTTATGAATGTAAAAATATCGTGAAGTCGAGTTTCGATGCTGACAATTTAACGGATTACTCGATGATTCGTTTGAAGACAAAAGCGGCAGGAAGAACTCCGCTCAAATTGAGAAAGAACGGCAGCATTAGCACACGCGATCAAGTGTTCATGATCGGGCATCCGCTCGGAATGCCTCTTGTGGCGACGAACAATGCTTTCGTAAATGATATTAGCAACACCCATTTTTTCAAAGCAACGCTCGATTCTTTCGAAGGAAATTCGGGCTCTCCGGTTTTTAACAGCAAAACATTCGACGTCGAAGGGATTTTAGTCCGCGGCGAAGATGATTTTGTGGAAGATTCAAAGGCACAATGTTATCGTAATGAAGTCTACGATCAGGGCAGTGCGGGAACTCCGGCCGCTAACGGCGAGAGCGTCAGTCGCATCAGCGAAATTTTACCGCTTTAAATTTATCGATCGCACGACAAGGATGAGTTATGGGACAAGTCGGCTTTGGAAGTTATCGTATCAGCGTGCGCTCAAAAGAACATCGTGAAGCACTCACGCATGCACTCGCACTCGGTTGTCCACTCATCGATACATCAGCAAATTATACAGATGGCGACTCTGAAAAACTCATTGGTGAAGTTTTAAAAGAACATCCGGACTTTTCTCCGCTTATAGTTACGAAGGCCGGTTATATTCAAGGAAAAAATTTAGAAGTAGCGAATCAGTTTCCGGAAGATCTCGTCGATCTCGGAGAAAGTTTAAAACATTCTATCCATCCTGATTTTTTAAAAGACCAACTCGATAAATCTCTCGTTCGTTTGCAGAAGGCCAGTATTGATACCTTCCTTCTGCACAATCCGGAATATTATTTTCAAACGGAAGGGGCGAATCAAGACGAATACTATCGCCGTATTGAAAAAGCTTTTGCCTATCTCGAAGAAGAAGTTAAGAACGGAAGAATTAAAAATTACGGGATCAGTTCTAATAATTTTATTCTACCCCTTGCAGATCCGGCCGTAACAAATCTTTCTCGCGTTTTAGAAACTGCAAAAAAAATCGGCGATAAACACCATTTCACAACAATTCAATTTCCCTTTAACTTAATTGAAATCGGAGCGCTCGAAAAATTCGGCGACTACGGTGATGAAAGTTTACTTGAACTCGCAAAACTCAATAATCTTGTGACAATGTCGAACCGTCCACTTAATGCTTTTACCAATGAACAATTGGTGCGACTTGCGACTTATGATGATCTGACAAAAGACTTCGATGAGGCCGCTGCAGAAAAGCACTACGAAATGTGTATGAAGCTCGTTGAAGAAAAATGGGCAGAGGCCACAAAAGATGATGAGCTGGTAGATATGGACGACTTTCATGAATTAACGCTCATAAAACAATTTAAAGAGCTCTGGAAGACACTTCCTTCACCGGATGCAGTTGAACAAGTTTATCTCGGACATTTTTTTCCTTTCATCGCACGTATCTGGGGCGAGAGCGGATTAAACGCAAAAGAAGCAAAACCATTTTATGAACTTCTCGATTACTCACTTATGTTCGCAAGAAAAAATATGACGAACAAAGCGCTCGCTTTCAAGAAACAAGCTGAAGGGGTGGGACTCATACCCATCGAAACTAATCAACCATTCGCTGTTGATGTCATTGAAACTTATCTCAACTATGGCATTGATTATGTGTTGCTTGGAATGAGAAAGACAAACTATGTCGATCAAGTAAAACATCTTTTCAAGGCTTAAAACTCACTCTGTAGGAAAAGTTTGCCGATACATTTCTATCAATTATTTGATGGGGGTTTATCGTGAAGGCTTTTTATTTTGCATTTACATGCACGTTCATGTTGAGCGCGTTCAGCGCAGTATCAGCTGAAAAAGTTCTTTGTACAGTAACGAGTGACATCGACAACGATGTTGGAAAAATCGTGTATGAAATGGACAGTGATAATCGCGCCATTGCTCATCTTTATCAGGACAGTTTTCACGAGGGCAATCGCATTGCTCGCGTAGAGCTTAAAGCTGATGAGTTAAAAGATGGAATCGTTCTCAACAAAAGAGACAAGTACGTTATCATGCGTATGCAAAGTGATAACTACGACGTGGAACGCGGAGGAGTGCTTAACCTGGATACTCTTTACAGTGGTGTGAGTGGAGAACGTCGCGAATACGAAATGGAAATTGCGATGGATAAAAGCGGACCGATTCTTCTTCTGAACAAAAAACAATTTACGAAGATGAATGTGATTGCGAAACGCTCGAAGCTTTTAGGAATTATTGGAATTGAGAAAATTAATTTTGGTAATTAATTTATATTGGGAACATTATGGAATTAAATTCAACAGAATCGCAACTCAGAGATCTTAAAAAGAAAACGATGTTTCTAGTTTTAATATGTCTTGTTGTTTCTATCGTGTATTGGAAATTAATTGCCATTAATTTAGTTGGTAATGAGATACGCAATGGGGTTGGATGGCCGATAATTCCGTGTCCATTTTTATTTGGGATTTTCTATTTTACAGCAGAGAAAAAGACAGCATTTACGAATATCGTGGGAGTTTTACTTGCGGTGTCTATGGGAATATTGTTAGGGGCAGTCTCTGGAATTTTTGACAGGCAATTAGAGGGTCTTGTTATTCAGGCGATTTTCGCAACCTTTGCTTCTGCCTTTTCACTGCTTTTTCTTTATAAAAATAAATTTATAAAAGTGAATTCAAGCTTTATGCAATTCACTTCATACATGGGCAGCTCACTTTTATTCATATTCTGTTTTGACAGTATTATGCGGTTTATTGATTTGAGTTGGCAGCCTCTCTTTAGTTTAGCGCGAACAAGTGGATTAATACTTTTAATTGTCATTCTTATTTTGTCCTATGCGATTTCTGCAATTGACTTGAGTGTTATTGAGGAAACATTTGAACGAGAGGCCGTTGATAAAAACCAAGTTTGGTTTTTTGCGATTGAACTTCTCATTGATGTTGTGTGGGTTTATGCGGTTCTTTTTTTGATTATAGGAATATTACGAGGAAAGAGAAAATAAAAAAAGGGCCCATAGATCGGGCCCTTTTTATTTTTAAGCATTCGCTTCAGTATTATTCGTCGGAACTTGATAGTTGTTCGTTAAAACCAAGAAAACAATTTGCGCTAAGAAAAATGACCCAAGGAAAATGGCCCCACCTTCGCTAAATCCATAAGAGTGAAGACCTGTTGCTAAAATATAATTCACTCCAAACCATGCCATCATAACACTTAAAAAAGCAGCGGCAGTTACAGTGATAAAACGCGACGGTTTAATCCAAGAAGTATAACGTCCGTGCAGAATCGCCATATAAGTACAAAGAACAATCAAGCTCCAAGTTTCTTTTGGATCCCATCCCCAAAATCTTCCCCATGAATAATCTGCCCACACTCCACCTAAGATAACTCCAGCGGCAAGCATAGTCGTTCCCCATTTAAGAGTCGTGTAGATGATATCGGTATACATGAGTTCTTCTTTTTTCGTGATGGTTTTCCATCTACGTTTAAAAAGAACTGTGTTGGCCAGAATCCAGCTAAGAGCGAGGGCCCCGTAAGAAAGGATTACGCAGGTTACGTGAGTTGAAAGCCAGAAGTTGTCTCTTAAAACTGGAACAAGCGGAGAGATTGTGGCAGTCAGCATTCCGTTCGCAAAGTTCAACATCATCAGTGTACAGACGTTGTAAGCAAGTCCCATGTATACAAAAAGTTTCTCTTTTTTAAAGTGTCCGAGAACAAGAGCAAGTGTGAGTGAACCAAATCCTGAAAAGAGAACTGTTTCGTACATATTTGTAATCGGTGCACGTCCCGAAATCGTCACTCGAAGTGCGATCAATACCAATTGGACGAGAGCTGAAACTCCAGCAAGGCCAAGAGCGATGTTAAAATTTTTGAAAAGAGTAAGTGCCGCAAGAGCGATGATCGTCAACATCAATGCCCAGCTCGCAAGTCCTGCTTTTGCATAATAAAGTTCGAGTTCGTATCTTTCATTTCCATTAGACTGATCAAATTCTGTTTTTGATTTCATTAGAACCGGAAGGAACGGATCATTTGGAGTTATCGCTTTTTGTGCGACAACTTTTTCTTCTGTTAAATAAACAGTGAGCGGTTGCCATTCAATATGTCCGCCAACGTTCGCGGCAAGCAACCAGTTATTTCCTTCTTTGATTTCTTTATAGACAAAAATATTGTCGTAAAGTTTTCCGATCGCTTTTTTATAAGATTCGTTATCTTTGATCATACGCGCTTCAGATTTAATGGCGTCTTCGCGAGCGATAAGATCTTCATATTTAATTGAGTGCTGATCTTTTTCGAGACCTAAAAATTTCATCAGGTCGACGTGATCGATGCGTGCTTCAAGTTTTAAGTCACTTGGAAGTCCCATGCCGTTTAACGACAGAAGGCAGTAAGCTTCAACCGCTGAAAGATCTCCGACAGTCGATTTACCAGTTAAGTTTTTAATTGTTTCACTCGCGTGAACATAAAGAGGTTTTACACGTCCAGCTTGAAGAATAGGAAGGACCTCTAATTCTTTTTTACAAAAATACGTTTCTGCTCCAAGTGCTAATTGAGTAAAACAAAGGGCAAGGATCATTAATAGAGTTTTCATGCAGAAGCTCCGGTATCATTATCTGATTTTTTATTTTTCTGTTTGTTATTTAAGTTATAGTGCCAGATCGCTCCGAAGACGAGCATCAGTGATCCGAGATATTTCATCGCGCGACCTTGATCCACATTTACAGCAAGAGTTGTGTTGTATTGACCTTGATTGTCTTGCGAGTAAGAAGCCTGATAGAAAGTGAATCCTTCTTTTTTCATCGGATGGTTCATGTAAACATGATGATTCGAAGTCATACCGTCAGAGAAAAGTTTTACGAAAGATTCATAACTCGCAGGATTGTTTGTTCCTGGGTCTTTATCCATTTTAAATTCAGTAAGAGCGAGTTCGAAAGGAAGATTGAGCGATTCTTTCGTGACTTCAAAAATCACTTTCTTTCCTTGAATGATTAGTTGGAGAGGAGAATAATTCGTGACCCAGTATTCTTTTCCTAAAATTTCCAGGCGAACAGCGCGAAGATCTCCTTTAATAAGAGCTCCATTTTTTTGCACTGGAATTGTTGGAATCGGAATATTGTAAGGAACGAGTTTATCTTGATGCTCAGTGAGCGAAATTTCCGCTCCCATCCACGGCAATGTCGCCGCTGGACCTTTAACTTCTAAATTAACCATCTTCCATTGTTTATCGTCTTTCGAATAGAAAGCAGCTTTTTTTCCGAATAAGAAAAGATTTGGTTTGTCTTCGAAAAGTTTTTTCGAGAATGCGCGCACGATCGATTTTTCATCCGTCTGAAGTTTTGTATCCATCGGGAACGGAGAAAAATCCGGGAAGAAAGTGAGAAGAGTATTATTATAAGGAATAACGACGAAACGATTATTTGCCCCAGTCGTTTTTACCGGAAGACCTTTTGATTCAGGTGTAAAACATTCTGCTGTAACTGAGTTCCAGATAATAATTTTCGAAGGATTATTTTCAGCAAAACAATGAGCGATTTTTTCTGGATAATAATTGAAAGAAAGCGGACCCATTTGTTGAGTTGAAGGAAAATCATTTCCCGCTTCCGGATGAATCGACAGAATTAAATCCTGTTCAGCAAACGCATTTTTAAAATGATATTTCGAAGAATGAGTTTGGGCATCGGCCGGATAGTGATTAATCGGATCGGCCCAAGTGAATTTTCCTTCAGCAAAGGGAAGGTATTCTTTGATAGAGATGTTGTCGTACGTCTCATCCATATTCGTTTTAAAAGCAGAGAACGGAAGAAATGTCGTGACTTGTTTTCCGTCTGTCGGATAAGTGATTTTCAAAATATCCTTTGAAAGAACAACCTGGCGATTTGGTTCATTCGGTGCGAGTGTGATTTGCCCGTCGACACCTGCGACGTATGTAATGAGTGAGCCCATACCAATAATGATAAGTCCCAGGTGAATGACGTAAAAACCATACAATCTTTTTTTCGGCGGAAGTCTTAAGATCGCCGCAAAAATAATCGAGAGAAGAATTCCAAATTGAATGAGCATGAACACGGGAGTTTTATAGACGGCGCGATTGGCGAAATCCGTTCCGTAATAACTTTCCAAAAATGTTCCAACGATCATAAAGAGAGTGAAGAGACTGATGACAATGACTGCGAATTTCAAACTTCCTAAGAAGCGCTCGACATTATCCCAATCGATTTTTTTGAGCTTTTTCATGGGAGATCCTAAGGAGATCTATGTTAAATATGTTCCCACTTTATAACACGTTCGAAACGACGGGTGAAACGAATAAGTTATTTTATCAATAGTCGTGCGAGGTATACTGAACCAAATAAAATTGGCTGATGAACCAGATAAATAAAAAGCGAGTGCCTGCCCAAATAGTTCAGAGATTTAACAAGTTTGTTTTCCGGCAATTGCACGAGGTGCAGTCCTTTATGCGCGGCAAATATCCCGAGTAAACTCGCCCCGACCCAAGGAAAAGGTGCAATATAATCCCACGAAGCGTGAGGCATTTCCCAGAAGGGAATATTTTTGTCCAAGAAGAGAGAAGGGAGAAAAAGTGCGAGAGCAATAATGAGTGAAGTCTTGGGCCATTTTAAAAATGGCAATGACATAAGAGAGATTGTTGCGATCGCGTGAAGAGTTCCGAAATAAATCCAGTTTTCCGGAAACATGTAATAAGTGACGGCCGAAATGACGAGCGCCCAGAAAACTAATTTAAAAAAACGTTTCCAGAATGGTTTCCAGTGAATTTTTTCAGCGTGAGCGAGTGTGAGTGACATTCCGACAGCGAAGAAAAAGAGAAAGACAATAAGGCGGGGGAGCGCATACCAAAAAGGAGCGTGAACGATATCCTGATGGATAAATCCGAAATTATCCAGGTCGAAACTGAAGTGAAAAAAGATCATGAGAATGATCGTGAAGCCACGAATGGCGTCGAGGAGCGAGCTTCTTTTACTTCTTAAATTGATCTTCTCTGTTTTCATCTCTATGATTGTCCCATGGAATATCTCACACGCAAAAAAAATTATCTCAAAATTTGGATAATAATCTTATCTCTTATTGTTTTACTCGCCGTCGGCTTCGTTTTTTATTTTGTGAAAAGTTCGCAAGCGCCAATGGACGGTGAACTTGCTCTTAAAAATCTTAAAGGATCTGTGTCTGTCATACGAGATCAGTACGGCATTCCTCATATCAAAGCGACGACTATGCTCGATGCTTATCGCGCCCTCGGATTTGTTTCGGCCTCTGAACGCCTTTTTCAAATGGAAATGGAGCGCAGAATGGCCAACGGAGAACTCTCGGAGATCTTCGGTCGCAGAACTTTAGACAGCGATAAACTTTTCAGAACGCTTGGATTAAAAAGCGCGATGGCAGAAATGCTTCAGAAAAAAGCGGCCGCTCACACGATTGATCCGGAAATGGAAAGAGAGCTGGACGCGTTTTACGACGGAGTTAACCAATTCCAAGAGCGCGGAAAATTGCCGATCGAATTTGATATTTTAGGAATCAAACCTCGTCCGTTTTCAGCGCTCGACGGTTATTCTTTTATCGGTCTTATGAGTTTTAGTTTTGGGGTTGCAAATACCGCTGAACCACTGCTCACAAAACTTCGCGCACGTTTGGGAGAGGATCTTGTCAACGATCTTCGCACGGATGAAACGCCGGCGGAGATTAGAGAAAAAGAAAAGCTGAAGCAGCAGGAAAAGCAGCAAAAAGAAAAGAGCAAACGCTTCGTTTATAATAATTCACCCGTCTCAAAAATTCTGGCGGATTTAGAAGAAGGATTTCCCCTTTTTGAAGGATCAAACGGCTGGCTTCTCGCTGGGAAAAGATCGAAATCGGGTTTTCCGATTCTCGCTAACGATCCGCATATTACTTACTCGCATCCAGGGGTGTGGTTTGAAGCGCACTTGATGGTGAACAACTACGAAACTTACGGACATTTTTTATCGATTCTTCCTTTTCCAGTTCTTGCGCACAATCACGATCGAGGTTGGGGACTCACGATGAGTCTGGCAGACGATATGGATTTGTATCGTGAAACACTCAATCCCAAATTCAAATCGTATCAATTTAAAGATAAAGCTGTTCCTTATCATGAGCGTTTTGAGCGCATTCAAGTGAAGGGAGAAAAAGCGCATGAAATGGTCGTGCTCGAGACACAACACGGACCGATTATGGACGAAGTGTTCAGCGATCCAGCTGATAAATCCATTGCGCTCAAGTGGGCCTTCAGATCGCCTGAGAACGATCCGATGTATGCACTTTTCAGAATGGGACGCGCGCGTTCGATGGAAGAATTTAAGGCAGCAGTCGCTCTCGGAAAAGCTCCGGGACTTAACGTTCTCTATGCCGACAAAAAAAATATCGGATGGTGGATGTTTGGAGAAATTGCAAAAAAATCAAAACACACACCGAGTGATTTTATTCTCGATGGAAGTTCAGGACTGGACGAATACATCGGTGTTTTAAGTTTTGAGGAAAAACCACATCTCGAAAATCCTCCGAGTGGAATTATTGTTTCTGCCAATGCTCGCCCTGTGGGAATTCCGCCATTGCCGGATGATCTGCGCGGGGATTTTCAACCGGACGATCGCTACAAGTCACTTTCGGCCCTCCTCAATCAAAAAGAAGTCTGGTCAGTAGAAGAGTTGAAAGAAATTCAAACTTTGAGTCTGAATTTAGAAAATAAACTCATTCTCACTGAACTTTTAAAAGAAATTGATTTCCGCAATCTCTGGAAGAAAGAGCGCGGTCAAGCATATCTCGAGATTCTCAAAAAATGGGATTTTATCTCTGATAAAGATGCGGTTGCGCCGGCACTTTATTATACATGGTGCCGCGAGATTATGAAAATTCTTCTGCGCGATTTTTCTTCTGATGAACTCGAAGCTTATGCGCGTCTTCCTCACAGCTGGGGATTCATCAAACGTGTCGTTCTTCATCCTGAGTCGCCGTGGTGGAAAAAATTCGATCGCCGTCGCGTCTTCACAGAAGGTTTCAACAATACGATTGAATCGCTTCGCCAACAACTGGGAGATGATTCGAGTAATTGGAGTTGGGGACATCTGCACACGCTGGAGTTCATCCATCCCATCGGACGCGTAAAACCTTTCAATAAAATTTTTAACGTAGGTCCTATTGAAATGAGCGGTGCCGCTCATGAGATCAACAATCAGAAACAGGCGGGCGTGCGCGACGGATTTAAAATCAAAGCAGGTCCATCAACGAGACGAATTATTGATTTTTCCGATGCGGGCAAAGCATGGGGAATTCTTCCAATCGGAAATTCCGGGCATATTTTCTCACCATTTTATAAAGATCAGGTGGAATTATTCTCGAAAGGACTTTATAGAGAGGAATGGTTGAATGAAAAAGACATCAAAGATCACCAGACTCACGAACTCGTTTTAGTTCCCGCCAAATAAATAATCAGCGGTTTTTTACCCGCTATTTTGATCATTCCACGGCCTTGATTGCTAAGGCCGTGCGAACTGAGCACGTCGATCGTGGTCCACGTTGGTAATTGATATCTGGCCTTGCCGGATAATTTTAACTGCGTTTTTTCCAGCGAGATCACGCTAAAAAGCCCTTTGCAGTTGAAAGAGTTTTCTCCTTCCGGCAAAAAGAGAAAGCGTTCATCCAACATAATCGTGAGCGGATTCTTTTTTACAAAATTGTAAACAGAGCCAAGGTTAAAAAGAAAATGATCGGGGCGATCTTCAATGACATTGCTGAAACCTAGCAGCCCTACAGATTCCCAACGAATTTTTGCTTTTTGCATTCCATAGAGCGCAAAAGTGAGATCGGAAAAATCTTTATCCGTGTTTAAAAGAATCGAAGGCCGTGAAGTTCTGGCCGAAGAATCGCCGTCACCCAGACTCAAAGTGCATTTTTGTCGGGACTTCGTTAATTTCTTTTTATGTTTTTCTCCACCGTCAATGAGCAGGATTAGTGTCGGATCAATACTTTTGATTGTCTTTTTCAGCACCGAATCCCGAATGGGTAACGGACCTAACAAGAGTACACGCGTGTGACCTTGCAGATGAGTGAGAAACGGTTTTAATTGGTGAAGTTTTGGTTCTTGCATGTTAAATTTTTTTTAGACCATTAAAGCAAGGTAAGAGACCATTTGAAAGAAAATAATAGGCCCCACATTTCCAAACGCGGACGCTCTTTTTTAGAAAATCCCACACACGTAAAGTCGTCTGAACAAAATTTAAAAAAGATGAGCTGGAGCTGGGAAATCGAATGCGTGGACGTGCACGCTCCTCTGAAAAGTGACAAGATTTTGACAGTTCAATATTCCAATTTTTCTATGGATGAAATTGAGTCGCTTTTTCTGGAAACACTCGCGGGACTCTCGGAGAAAAAAAGCGGAGAGTTCCTGCAAAATTTTACTTACCGAGAAATGGAAAATTACCTGCGCGATGAAAATCACCGGCCGGCCTTTGCAGAAATTGGGGAAGAAATCCTCATTTCTAGCTTCAAAAAGGTAAAAAATTCTCTTTTGGCCGCACTTTTTTTTAAAAAAATATCGACCAAAAAAAATTTCACAGGCCTAAAAAACCATTGGGAAGAGCTCTCTTTGGTAGAAAAAAATCGTGCGATCAGCGAGATTTTAGTTGAGCTGAATACGCTTTTTTCCGAGGGGAAAACACTCAAACTGATTCTCGCGGAAACGGAAACGATCACCCTTTCTTCTCCTGAATCCTTCCTCGATCTGGACGTCATCGCTGGTGTTTTCCAGCTGATTTTTAGGGGAGAAGACGTCAAAACTTCTTTCAAAGTGGTTGCCGCTTTGTAAGTTCTTAGAGTAAAATTCAAATTGCTCACAGTAAAAAGCACATCAATATCACTTTATCGAGGTTATATAATGAAGAGTTTCCTTGCTACTTTAGTCCTTTCTAGCTTACTCACTTCAGTTTCATTCGCTCAAGACGCCGCAAAAGGAGCAGAACTTTTTAAACAATGTATTCAGTGCCACGGGGAAAAAGGTGACGGAAATCCAGCGCAAAAAGCGCCGAGAATTGCCGGACAACACGACTGGTATATCTTAAAGCAACTTCAGGACATCAAAGCGGGCGTGACAAGAAAGAACCCTGTAATGATTCCTTTTGTAAGCAAACTCTCTGAGCAAGATATGAAAGATCTTGCTGCATACGTTTCTAAACTTAACAGCAAATAGTTCTTTAAAAATTAAGGTAAGGCCGACAGCGGCCTTGCCCGATACATGCAAAGAACTTCACATACGCAAAGGATTGCCATGAAAGTGACTTTTAAAAAGGCCAAAAACGAAAAAGATATCAAGTCTATCCTGGACTACAACATCGACGCTTTTTCAGATTCACCCGACTTCAAATGGACATTCGACGAAATTAAAAAGGAAGTAGCAGACGGATGGGAGCTTTTCTCTCTTATGCTCGAAAACGAAGTCCTGGCAGCGCTCTTCTATAAAGTGGAAGGCGACTCTCTTCTCACAAAAAATACAGCGATTAAGGTCACTCACCAAGGCAGTGGCTTCTCTCATACAATCAAAGAATTCTTCGAGAAAGTGGCCCGCGAGAAGGGACTTAAGAAGATTTATCATTACTGTCGCATCGATAATTTCAGAATGTACTCTCTCAACGAGAGCCATGAATATAAGAAAACTCCTAGGAAATTAGGTCCGGAAGGACTGGTTGTAGAGTGGGTAAAAACGCTGAACTAAGAATTTCCCTAGGGACTCCCTAGGAAGCCCCTAGGAGAAAAAAATACTTTTTTTTCATTTTTCCTATAGACATGATGAAAAGTTTCAAGCAATAATTTATATATAAGAGAGTTTTACTCTGGGAAGTTTGAAAAAAACGTTTAGTTTTCCCAATGAAAAACGAATTTAGAAAAATTTTAAAAGGTATCTTTAACAATAGTTTTCTTTAATCATTAACAAATTTAGACAAGACAACATGTCTAATTTAACGGAGGAATCTCGAATGGCAGTTAAGAAAAAAGCTACTAAAAAAGCAGCAACAAAAAAAGCAGCTCCAAAAGCTACTAAAAAAGCAGCTCCAAAAGCTACAAAAAAAGCAGCTCCAAAAGCTACTAAAAAAGCAGCTCCAAAAGCTACTAAAAAAGCAGCAGCTCCAAAAGCTACTAAAAAAGCAGCAGCTCCTAAAAAAGCTAAGACTCCAAGAAAGCCAAATGCAGCTTTCATGAAAGCTCTTACACCATCAGCAACTCTTGCTGAAATCGTAGGAAACAAGCCACTTCCACGCACTCAAGTTGTTTCTAAAATTTGGGACTACATCAAGAAGCACAACCTTCAAAACCCAAAAAACAAAAGAAACATCATTGCAGACGACAAACTTCAAAAACTATTCGGTAAAAAAGAAGTTACTATGTTCGAACTTGCAGGGATCGTTGGAAAACACCTTTCTTAATTATTATTAAGTAAAAGTTCCATAAAAAGGCTCGCTTCGGCGGGCCTTTTTTTATTTCATTTTTCTAAATTGTTTTCAGTCAACCGAGACCGATGGCAGAGACAGTTAACGGTGCCCGATGACGGCCATCGGCCATCCGAGACAATCAACAGATTAACGTTTGATAGAAGAATATTGACTCTGAACCGAATCACTAATCCAAGGCGAATCACCTTTTTTAGTGGCCTCAGCGGCCTTTAAAAACTCGTTACATTGAAAACTTGAACCCACATTCAGATCATCACTGGCGTTCGTAATATACTTAATGCAAGAAGAGCCGTAGTAATTCAGGTATTCAGGAAAATTCTTGGCGAACAGGTTAATGATGGCCTTGTTGCGTGGAAGATTAGGGTCTCTGAAAATTTTATCGGGAACGAGTGGAAGTTTTTTGATTTCTTCCATGATCTCTTCGCGTTTTTTAGCGCTGTCATTAAGGGCCTCAACGCGTTTCCAGGCGAGATTCATTTTATCGCCTACAACGGGGCCGTCGAGAAGATACAGAATCGAGTAGAGCTCGATTTCTTTTTGCGAAAGTTTGCCTTTTGCTTCGAGAATGTTCATCGCCATTTCTTTGTCGAGTCCCGACGTTTTTGTTGAAGTGAGAACTTCTTTTAAGGGAATGGCGATTTCATTGAAACATTTTGCAGGAAGAACACGATCGACCATTGTTTTGTAATTGCCGTCGAATTCGTTACTGAAGCTTTCTTCGTAGAGTTTTTTAAGCACGGCCGTTTGCACTGCTGGCTTTTGACAATAAAAATTGGCGATGCTGTCGTTGACTGCCGGCGAGTAGAATGGCCAGAGTTTTACTGAGCTTTCGTTTTGTTCGAGGATGGCCGCGAGATCGAGACCGAGATCGGCGTCTTTTTTTGAGAAATACCAGAAAGAACTGAGCTCAGTTTCGCACTGGTTTTTTTCCTGAGATTTTTTTAGTGGGTCGGTGATGAAGCCGACTTTTTTAAAACACTCACTAAAATATTTTTTGTTATAGATTGAGCGTTTTAACTGGAAGAATTCGTCTTTCATCATGGCGCTTGAGCGACCAATTTGCTCGATTTGTCTATAGGAAGCCAAGGAAAAATCTTTAGTTTTGATTTTGTAATCTACCAGTCCCATCGCCATGGTTTGGTACATTTCTCTCCAGTGTTTGTCGCGTTCGCTCGGGCGAATGTCGTTGACGTGGAGAAGAAATTCTTCGAAGTTTTTTTCGCGTTCCAGAACTTCCAGGTCCTTTAAGTCATAGAAAACCTGCGCCCCATAACTGGGACCGAGAAAATGCAAAAATAGAGCGAGGAAGGAAGAACTCACCATACTAAAAATTTTATGGACTCGAATGAACTAAGTCAAATTTAGCGGGGAATTTTTCTTGAAATTTACGTGCCTTACGACAGCTTTTGCGCTATTTTTTAGGGCACATTTTATTACTTAATTCGAAGGATACAAAATGCTTAAGGTAATACCGGCGAGACCGGAAGATTTTCTTTTAACTCTGCAATCGACAACACATGCAGACTGGAAGATTTATTTTTATAAAGAATTCGCTTCGCTCTTAATCGACAATCAAAAAAATTTAAATAGCGACGCTTGGGAGATCCTTGCTCCTTACTTAAAACAAAATACAGATTTTAGAATCCAGCTGACGATCAGAGCGACTCCATTCCTCGTTGGTTTTTTCTTTAAGACAAAAGAAATTCGTTTCTTTACTCCAAAGCTTTCTCAAGAACTATTTCTTCTTCAGCAAAGCGAAATTCTCGATTTGAATTTAGACCTCGTCAAAGAATTGAGAAAACATACTGAGCTTGCAGCAAGCTTGCAGGTAAAGAATTTTCCTTCGACAATTGAAACATTGATCGCGACGGAAGGACTTCCTGATCTCTTAAACGACAAACGTTTTGAGAAAGTAGAAGAGCGTTCTGCGGAAATCGTCAAAAAACTTCTCGGAAAACTTAATGAATATCGTCCGAGTTTATTCGAAGACGTTTCTGACTTTGGTCTTGGCCTTACGGCTCAATACGCACTTCTTCGCATTCACCTCTTGAAATTTCTCGCGATTCTTCCTTCACTCGATCATGACAAAAAAGGTGTGGAAGTAAAACGTATTCTTCTCGAGGCCCTTTCTCGCTTCTTAAAAGACAACAGCAAAGCTCGTCGTCTTAAGAAAAAAGGACAAGAGCGCTCTCTTCCAGCAAGCTACGCGGTAGGAATTAAAATTTTTTATTACATCGCTCTTTTATTTCCTGCGGGACCTCTTGCAGGCCTCGTTCGCAACGCTGTTCGTTTGATGGCGAAAAGATTTATCGCCGGAGAAACAATTGAGAAGGCAGATAAATCACTTAAGTCGTTGAGCCTCACCGGCCGTGATGTAACTCTCGATCAACTGGGAGAATTGGTGGTTTCTGAGCGAGAAGCCGATCACTATAAGAACGAAGTTTTAAAACTTGTTCGCGGTTTCTCACTTCACGTAAAAAAAGGCGAGATGAATGTTGCCGGTATCAACCGCGCGCATGTTTCAATTAAAGTTTCTGCTCTTTGTTCTGACTTTAAACCACATGCTCCGGACTATACATACAATCTGGTGGCTCCCCGCTTAAAAGAAATTCTTCTCGCTGCTAAAGCAGAAGATGTTTTTATCAACATCGATGCTGAACACTATCACTACCGCGATATCGTTTTTAAAATCTATCGCCGTGTTCTTCTTGAAACTCCGGAACTCAAAGATTACAAAGCGACGGGAATCGTTATTCAAGCGTACCTTCGCGACGGAGCAAAACACTTACAAGAAATCGTCGACCTTGCAAAAGAGCGCGGGCACACAATGCCTGTTCGTCTTGTAAAGGGAGCGTACTGGGATGCTGAAACAGTTGAAGGAGATGCACACAGCTTTAATGCGCCTCAATTCTTGAATAAAGAAGAAACTGATATTCACTTCCGTCAATTAATCGTAAAAATTTACGAAGCTCATCCGCATTTAAAACTGGCGATCGCTTCACACAACTTTGCTGACCATGCCTTTGCTGAAGCGACAAAAGAAATTCTCTTTCCGCAAATCGGAGAGATCGAACACCAGTGTCTGCACATGACATACGAAGCCCTTTCAACTGCACTCGCAAAAATGAAGTGGGCGACGAGAAACTACGTTCCGGTGGGAAGCTTACTCGTTGGTATGGCCTATCTTGTAAGACGTATTATGGAAAACTCTTCTCAGGTAGGAGTTCTCACAATCATGCGTTCGCACAAAAAATCGCAACTTCAATCTCCCTATGCGATTCACAAAGAAAAAAAGAAAGAAGGAAAATTGGCGCGCGATCTTTCTGTTTCAAAACTTGAAGACGAGTTTTTCAACGTTTCACCACTTAGACTTTATCTAGATGATCAAAGAATCTGGATGGAAAAAGCGATGGCGCATTTTGTGTCTCATGATTTAGGAAAAAATTACGAAAACGCTTTTGATGTAAAGGGCGAATGGAAAACAATCGTAGCAAGTTCAAATCCAAATACAGTTGTGGGGAAAATCCGTTTTGCTACAACGGATGATGCAGCTGCAGCTCTGACAACAATTGATGATTCATACAACAATGGTCAATGGGCCAATTCAAAATGGCCTTATAGAACAGCGATGTTGATTAAAGCAGCGTCTCTTATGCTCGCTCGCAGAAATGAACTTTCTGCTCTTATCGTTTACGAAGCTGGTAAATCAATCAATGAAGCTCTCGCTGATGTTGATGAAGCCATCGACTTTTTAAACTTTTATGCGCGCACGGAAGCTTACCTGCAAAGAAATATCACAGATCTCACTTCACGTGGACCGACAATTGTTATTTCTCCATGGAACTTCCCGCTCGCAATTCCATGTGGAATGGTTGTGAGTTCACTCGTCGTAGGAAACACAGTTATTCTAAAATCTGCTGAACAAACTCCGCTTATCACTCAACTTCTTGTGGATCTCCTTCACGAAGCTGGAGTTCCAAAAGACGTTCTGATTCACCTACCGGGAGAAGGAGAAACGGTTGGGGATTACCTCGTTCGCGATCCTCGCACATCGACAATCGTGTTCACAGGTTCAAAAGCAGTAGGGACTCATATCTCTTCAATTGCAAGAAAACGTCTCTATAAAAATAAACTTACCGAAAAAACTTATCCGGTGAAAGCAATCACTGAGATGGGTGGTAAAAATGCTGTGATCGTTACGACGAACGCAGAGTTGGATGAAACCGTTTCCGGAATTCTCTACTCGGCATTCGGGCATGCAGGACAAAAATGTTCAGCTGCTTCGAGAGTTATCGTTCACAATCAATTGAAAGATAAATTGATCGAGCGTTTGAAAGAAGCTTGTTCAGATTTAAAAGTGGGTGAGTCTTATCGTTTTGATACGACAGTAAACCCGGTGATTACAAAAGAAGATCAAACACGTTTACGCACGCAAGTTGCAGAAGCTGGCAAAGAAGCAAGCTCGCATGGTGGACGTCTCGTTCTCGATCGTTCAAATGACAATCTTCCTGGTTACTGTGTGGGACCTGTTCTCATCGAGCTTCCTTACGAGCGCGCCTTTGATCGTCAAAGTTTTGCTCAAAGAGAATTGTTCGGGCCGGTTCTTCATATTATTGGTTACGAAACTCTCGACGATGCCGCAAAATTATTCAACAGTACTGATTACGCACTTACGGGAGGGATTTTCTCTCAATCGCAAAACGATATCGATTATCTGTTAACGAAAATTGAATCGGGAAATATTTATGTAAACCGTACGATTACTGGTGCGCGTGTTGCGATCGAACCATTCGGTGGATTCAAACTTTCAGGAACTGGACCGAAGGCCGGAGGACGTCACTATGTTCTGGGACTTCATCAGGTAACGGATTCATCATTTGAAAAATCTCAGGCTGCTGCAACTTATCCGGTGGAAGAAGGATCAGAATTCCATTTCGATCTCGCTCGTCCATCAAAACTTTCTATCAACAGTAGAAAAGAGCGCACGGAAAAACTTCTCGATCAGTTTATTTCGAATTTTGAAACTCACTATCAGGGAATTTTCAGCAACTATAAAGAACTTCTTCGCGATTATAAAAAATGGCTGACGAAAAACTTCACGAGCTTCATGGAGCGCGAACATAAAAACCGCGTGATTCCCGGACAATTAAGTTTTAACGATTACCATTTCTATGCTGAACACGCTGCCCTTGTCGCAACGACAGATCGTCCTGAATTAAAAACATTGATTCAAGTGTTCTCATGTCTTTCGACAGGAACAGGTTTAACAATTTTAGCGCGCAATAAAACTGCTTATCAGTGGTGGATGAATTTCCGCGATCTCGCTTACCACGCAGGATTCTCGAAAGAAAATCTCGATGTGTATCAGGTGAGCAATAAAGATTTAAAACGTGCATTGAATGCTTCAAAACTTTCTGTGATCATCTACGATGGCCCATTAAGCGAATACCAACTGCACATTGCTGATCAATTGGATGATGGAAAGAACGATCTTCGCATGAGACATATTTTGACGACTGCGGACTACTTGAAAGCAAACGATTTTTATCATCAGGCGATGAATTATATTTGGGTAAGATCATTGGCGGTCAATACGATGAGACATGGAGCGCCTCTGGATTTAGAATTATAAGAAATCTAGGATTGTTATGACAAAAATGCGTATCGGAGTTTTTGGTTGCGGAAATATGGGACGCGCTCTCGTTTTAGGAATGAGAGCGTGTTTCGATGATGCTGAATTTTTTCTCTATACACCGAGTGGGGTGAAGGCCCGCGAACTCGCTGGTCACGTAAAAGGACATGTGGTGAACGAGGCGAGTGAAATGCCTCAGGACCTCGACTGGTACTTGTTAGGTTTCAAACCTCAGTCGCTCGACGAATTTCATTACGATTTTAAATCGAATGCAAAAATCATTTCTGTTTTAGCAGGAGTGAATACCACAAAGCTTATTCAAAAATTCAAAACAAACAAGATCGCTCGCCTAATGCCGAACACCCCTTCATCAATCGGGGCCGGAGCGAATCTGTATTATCTCAATTCGCATTTCAGTGTTGCTGATAAAAAAGAATTTGAATCTTTGCTTGCAGCAACTGGAAAAGTTTTTAAAATGGAATCTGAAGGTGATTTGGATTTAACGACGGCGTTTAGTGGATCAGGCCCTGCGTTGATTTTTGAACTGGCCCGCATTTTTGAAGCGGAACTTACTCGCATGACAGAGGGAAGAGTTCCGGCCAAAGAAATCGTTGCTCAAACGTTCCTGGGAAGTGCAGGACTCATGCAAACATCGACAAGTTTTGAAGAACTGCGCACGCAAGTGACATCGAAGAAAGGTGTGACTTACGAAGCACTCGAAGTTTTAAGAGAAGAAAAACTTCAAGAAACATTTAAGCGCGCTTTCGAAGCTGCTTATAAAAGAACATTAGAACTCTCAAAATAATTCCCAGAAGGATTCAAGGAAAATACAAATGATGAAAGACATTCTCGCAAAGGTTCCAAAAAAATATCAGGACACAGTTTTTGTACGTCTTTTCGGATTTACAAAAGTGCCTCTTATTTTTTATGTTTCTCCGAGTGTTGTTCGTATGGATGACAAAGAATGTGTCGTTAAGATTCCTCTTAATCGTAGAACAAAAAACCACCTGAACTCAATGTACTTCGGCGTTCTTGCAACCGGAGCTGACCTTGCGGGTGGATTAGTGGCGATGAATGAAATCACAAACTCGAAAAAGAAAGTCGCTCTTTCGTTTAAAGATTTCCACGCGGAATTTTTAAAACGCGCAGAAGGAGATGTTCATTTCACTTGTACTCAAATTCCGGAAATTAAAAAATTTGTTGCTGATGTTATCGCAAGTGGCGAGCGCATGAATTTCCCTGTGAATATTGAAGCAACAGTTCCAAGTATCAGTCAGGAAGTTGTCGCGAAATTTATTCTAACTCTTTCTTTGAAAGTTAAAAATTAAAAAGACCTAAAGTTAATTTTGAAGCAAAGACTGGATAAGAAGCCATTTTCATATTCGTCTCCTGTATTTGAAGGCCAAGGAATGAATCTTGAAATGAAGAATCTTGGCGGTGGAGTAGTCCAGCACAGAGATGCTATTAAAGACTAATTTTTATGCAGGATTACTTGAATCGAGGTACTCACATTCGAGAGATGGAAATTCTTTTTGGACTAAACTCATGAGTGCTTGAATCCCGAATTTTTCCGTTGCGTGGTGACCGCCGGCAAACATATGTACACCAGATTCGCGCGATTCGTGATAATCGTGTTCGCTCATTTCTCCAGTGATATAGGCATCAAGTCCCAATTTCTTAGCTTCTCTCCATTCTGAATTCGCACCACCGGTAATGATTCCGATTTTTTTGATGATTCCGTCAGTTTCAGTTGGATTTGAATAGAGAACTGAGTGAGAAAGTTTTTCTTCCAAAAGCTTTTTCACTTCAGTCGCCTGAAGCGGACTTGAAAATTCTCCCATGATTCCTGTAGGAACACCTTTGTAATTTCCAAAAGGAGCAAGGTGAGAAAGACCAATAAGTTTTGCGACACTCGCTGCATTTCCGACTTCGATATGTCCATCGAGTGGAAGATGATAACCAAAAAGATTAATATCGTTTTTTATCAACGGAAAAACTCTACGGGCAAACGGCCCTGTGAGGGTTCTTGTTCCGTGAAATTTCCAGAAAACTCCGTGATGAACAATAAGAGCATCGGCCTTTACTTTAGCTGCATACTCAGCGGATTCGCGAGTGGCAGAAACAGCGAAAACGATTTTTTTAATTTCATCCCGACCTTCGATCTGCAATCCGTTAGGACAGTAGTCATCGAAGAGTTCGGGTTTTAATAAAGTTTTAAAAAATGTTTCGAGCTCAATTGTTTTCATTTCAAATTACATTTGGTCTTGTGGATTGTGTGAGCTCATTTCACGGTCGAGATTATTTTTTAACTTCGCGACTGTCTCATGCAATTCTTCATGATGAGGAGCAAGAGTCAATGCGAGCGAAAATTCTTTCAGACCGTCTTCGTATTGTTTTAAAAGTACGTAAGCTCTTCCAGCGTTAATATAGGGGTATTCGCGATTTTGATAATTGTGAGCGCGTTTAGCAAGCTCAAACCAACGAAGGCTCTCGCGTACTTGTCCTTCATTTAAAATATAGTTTCCAAAGTCGTTGTAGGCCGGCCCGTATTGCGTATCTTTTTGGATGGCCTTCATACAATAAGCTTTTGCTTCTTTGATATCGTCGAGAAGTGAATACGTCCAACCGATTAAAGTGAGAACTTCAGCACAGTCTTTGTAATTTCTCGCTTTGTAGAATTGCGCTCTGGCCTCTTCATAATTTTTTTGAGCGATGAAGAAGTGTCCGCGATGAATATAGTGATCATATTTTTCTTCGCGTTTGATATCTAGGAAAGCAATCGGAGATTTGATAACCGATTCTACGTGAGCCAGTTCGCGCACATTTTTTTCATCGAGATAAAAAAGTGGAACGCGGTTTTCTTCGTCGTTGTTTTTGATTGTCGGAATTTCCTCTTCCTCTGTCAGCCCAGTTCTTGGCAGTTGAACTTCAAGATTAGTTCCTTCAATTAAAAAATTATGGATCTCATAACAGTTACGATAGAGAAGATTGATGTATTCGATAACGTTTTTTTCTGATTTTTCACTGCTAAAAGGAAGTTTGATAAGAGATTCGATAAAGTTATGAAAAAACTTGATGTGATTTTTAAACTTCGATGTTTCGAAAATATAATCTTCGTTATCAAAGTTTAATTCAGCAAAACTTTTACTAAAATAGAGAGCAGACTCATGACATAGCTTTTGAATCTGGATTTTTCCTCTCGGAGTAACATGAATTTTTTCCAGTTCAGTGAAAGCAAATAGCAGGCGGTCGAGATAACCAGTGGCCGTATAAAATTCAGCGAGCAGGAGAGAATTTGTTGATTCCATACGATCTTCCTTGATTAGAGTCTATTGAGCAGAAGGGTTTCATCTTGAAGTCCCTTCACTTATAATTCTAAAACAGGGAGATTTTCTTTTTCAATTCTTTTCTGCTTTTTGCCCATTAGTATTGATGATTTTTCCGGCGTAAGGGCCATATTTAGGAAGAATGTTGGTAATTACTTCACGGTTCATCGGGCAAGAGTAATTTTTTCCTGTAACATCTTCTAACTTTTTCAATCTTTGCTTTACATTGTCCAGCATCTCCTGAGTTCTAAACATAGAGCAGTTAAGACTCTCATCCCAGGCAGCATCGACATACTGACTGAAATCGATGTCTTTTACTTTTACCCAGCGACTTTTGTTTTCGCATTTCACATAGGGGCCGAGATTGATTCCGATGATGTCCGGATTTTTTGCGAGAATGTGATTCCAAAATCTCATGCCGTTAAATTCGGCAGTCATATCACCAAAAGAAATAACTCCACTGCTGTATTTTCCAAGGATCCCGTTTTCGTCATGAGTTCCAATAGCGAGAGTTGATTCAATTGATTTTTTATCGATGTAGTAATTTTGAAAATAGGCATAACCAGATCCGGCGAAATGTTCAAACTTATCTACGCCAATATATTGTCCTCGGATATTGATGATGCTCGCATAAGAAAGTTTATCGACCCAATTCCAATGCAATCCCAGTCCGAATGATTCATTAATTTTGAGATCGCCGTAGATAGAATCGCGTGGAGTGATGGCAATTCTTTCAAGCTCAGGAGATTTATCGATGTACTTGTTAAATTTTCCGAGGGCCGCATTGCGGAAGTGGCGATGCAAATTTTCGTAGAGTGCATTTTCATCGCAAGGATCGGCGAAGCGATTTGTGTGTTCTAAAATTTGATTGAAAAGTTTATTGCTGTAGAGATTGATTGCGTCTGTTGAATCTTTTAAAACGGTTCCACGATAAGTGAAGTTGTCGACTTCACTGGCGTGAGTTCCACTGGAAAAACCAGAGATAATAGTGGAGAGTAATCCAAAAAAGAATAAAGTATTTTTCATAAAAAAAGCCTCGAATGAATCGAGGCTTAATTTATCAAATCTTATTAAGAATTATAAAAGGATTGTATTTTTTACTTAGCTAATTCGTATTCTAAAAGACGTTTGTCTTTGCTTACAGTTGTATAGCGATTAGAGATCATATCAAACAAATTATCGCTTTTTGATCCTACTTTTGTCGAAGCAGGAGAGCGTCCGAAATCTAATGCTCCATTTTTATTACCGTCTTTTCCTAAAAGATTTTTAAATGGGTTCTCTCCATCTTTTGCAACAGATTTAGCGCCTTTTAATCCACCACCGCCAAACACTGAAACACCAGATCCACCATTGTAGCTAGGAGTTTTTCCTTGGATCGCAGCTTGTACACCACCTTGAGCAGGAGAAGAAGGTAAACCACCTCCGCCACCACCACCGGCGCTGCCACCGCCTCCGCCACCACCGCCACCAGCGGCTGGAGCTGCACCGTTTTTAACTGTAGCTGCATCTAGCGGATTAGCTAGACCTGATTTTCCACCGGCATCGACGATTGCACTTCCGACTGTTCCAGGGCCTTTGGATGCTGTTGTACTCCCTGTTCCTGAAGCAGCAGCTGCAGCGTCGGTATAAGGATTACTGTTATTGTATGAGGCCCCTGTTCCTCCATCACCAAAGTTGATGACGTTGTCACTCATGGCATCGAATGTTCTATCAAGTCCACCAGTTAAACATTTTGCGTCTCCTGGATTTTGCTGACAGTATGTCGACGTTAAATCTGTTGCAGCTGGAGCAGTTGGATCAATCGGTTTGAATGCATCGACTTTCGCAATGGCCTTATCAAGATCGCCAGCACGTTTTGCCATGAGGCCTGCCATGACAGCATCACTACCAACGTTGACTCCAACTTGAACAAGTTTTGCTTTCATTTTTTCTTTTGATTGTTGATTTTGAAGAAAAGCAAAATCTTTGTTGTTGATTACTTTACAACCATCATTTGACGTTTGATCACCAAAGAACGTTTTATCACTTGTGCTGAGATTGCTTTTCCATCCGCTACATTTTTCCTCAAGATCTTTTCTCTCTGGCATATCCATGTAGAAGCTAGCTAGAGTCGCGAGTTTGGCAGTATCAAGTGCCGCTCTTTGAGTCATCATGTCTTGTTGAGATTTTACTCCAGTCTTTAAAGCTTGAAGGCCTGCAGTTGCAGAGTCGGTATTTGAAGCCGCTTCCATTTGAGCTGTTGCTGTTTTATCTTTGTAATAAAGTTCTTGTCCCGTTTGAACTGCAGACTGTGCAGCCTCCATGAGTTCACTATTCTGAGCGAATTTTACACAGGCTTCATAATCGAAAGTCTCAATCCCGAAACCTTTACATGTCATTTGGGGATTTGTTCCTTTCACATCTTTTGTTTGAGTGTGATCAGTGTTAGTCCAATCTCTATCAAAAGCACTGATCATATAAGCAGCAGCATCACATTGAGCTGCTTGAGAAACAACTTGTGAACACTTGCTATTAGCGTTCTTAAGAGCGTCCTCATATTTGCCATTTAAAAAATTGAGCTTGTTATCTTCACTTTGGTCTTTATAGGTAGTATCTTTTTTGGCAATGTCACAAAGTTCTTTTGCACAAGAACTCGATTGCATAACAGCATCATGCCATTTGAATTCTTTATTCCCTTTTCCTTTTTGTGAGCCATAAAGATAAGGAAGATTTCTTTGTGACAGATTTTCACAAGAATCCATACCGCCAGATGAAGCGAATCTGTCATTTGATTGATAAACTATAGACTTCTTTCTGATGAGTTCTACGCAATCATCATCAGCAAAAACAGCTGCAGATGCACTTAGTGCAAGTAGAGTCATTAAGATTTTTATTTTCATAGATTCACCCAAATTCCCAATAGGATTCTCTCCTAATTATATGCCTACTCATCGGTATCTTATGAACTTTCCTTGAGTGGAATGCTCAAGTAGCGAAACCTTCCAAATAAGCCCTTGGAATTAGATCTTCAATCGTTTAAACTGGCGCTAAAATAAACGGACTAAACTGCCTTTTTTCTGAGGCAATTTGCGAGACAGGTGAGACGATGGCAAATCCTATTTTTGAATACGAAAAACTTATTTTAGAAGAACATCTTGATACATTCGGACACGTAAACAATGCCGTCTATTTGACGATCTACGAAGAGGCCCGTTGGGATTTCATTACAAAAAATGGTCTCGGTTTAAAAGAGATTATGCAGACGAGAGTTGGCCCGGTATTGCTCGATCTGCAACTGACTTTTAAAAGCGAACTCAACAATCGCGAAAAAATTAAAATTGTTTCTCAAGCGCGCTCAGAGATGAGAAACAGATTCGTGATGGTTCTCGATCAAAAAATGTTAAAAGAAAATGGGAAGGTCGCTTCGACTCTTACTCTTTCAGTTGGATTGATGGATTTGAATGCACGCAAATTAATTGCACCGACTCGTGAGTGGTTAAGCGCCCTCGGTATTGAAGAATTTCACGAGTAAAAATTAATTATCGAAAAGTCTTTTCAGACCTGATTGAATATAGCGATTCGAAATGATTTCAAAAATAGATGTATCTGGTCTTTTGGAAATATCACTGTTTTTATAATTGTAATTTTTTTCCTGGGCCTCTGGAAAATTTTGTGTTTGATTAGCAGGATTCCCGCCTTGATCAGCAGCGAAGTTGAAGTTCATTGAATTATCTTTTCCATCTGCTTTTTTATTCGCTAAACCTTTTCCGCCTGAAACTTCAACAAGACCTGCTTTTTTTGCAGCTGTTTCAAGAAGAGAATTAATTTTTTTATCTTCAGGTCTTGATCCTGCTACACCAACAGCAGAACTCATTCCACTATTTGCTAGAGCGTTCATTCCGTTTGTACCAATCACTGCGGCGGCAAGACGCCCGACGTTTTTATCATCTACTTTAAGCAAGCTGACAGCTTTTGCCGGAAGTTCATTTGCAAGTTTTGTCAAAATCTGGTTGTTAAGATTTTTTGCAGCGATCGCATTGAGATTACCAGTACTCAGTGTTCCTAAATTTGAAGCACCAGATGTTGAACTATTGGCAAGACTAGTGATTTGTTGAATTCCATTTGTCGAAGCGAACGCACTTCCTAACCCACTTGGAATAGTGATGCTTGTCGTTTTCATACACGAGTTCACACCAGAAGAGTTGACGAATTTTTTGCACGTACATTTTTCATCGAAAGCACCACTGCTCGCCACACATCCGACAGCATCGACAGCGTGAGCTACACCAGAGTAATCACCAGCAGTCGCAGCAAGCTTGAAAGTATCTTTTGCCCAGAGATCAAGACACGTTTGTGACTTCGTACGATTTGTATTTTGAGCACCCGTTACAAGATAACAATAACATTTTGGTTCGCTTAAATTATCGCGGCCATTCGGACAAAAATTCGCATAAGAATCTTTAAAGCTCGCAATCATTTTATCGATCTTGGCGACGTTGTCTTTTGAATCTTGTTCTTGTTTGGCAGCTCCGTTGTAAAGAACACCGGAATAGGTTGCACCAATTACTGACATAACTAAAACACCGAGTGAGTTGTCACTGAGTTCTCGTACTTTATCGAATGCTTTATTATCCATGATACCAGGAGCAGTTGTCGTTACTGCTTGAGCTCCTGCACCTGCCGCCGCACTTCCAGCTGCAGTTGTTCCAGCAGCTCCTGTTGCACCTGCCGCAACACCTGTAACTCCAGTAGGAGGAGGAAGAGCTTCCGCAAAAGCACTTTGCTCGCTCATGGCAAGAAAAGTGAAAATCATGAATAGAGAAGTTAATATTTTATTTTTCATTATGTTTGAGTATTTGGAATAGAGAGATCTGTTGCCCCTGGTTTAAGAATAGTTTCAGGTTCAGTTCCAGCGGGAGTACTCGATGGAGCATCAGGTGTTGATGTTGATCCAGCTGCATCACTCTTTAATCCAGTTTCACACCCAGGATTTTTCCCCCAAGGAGTCATCTCCCAGGCTGCCATAACACCAGCAGCACCGTAACCCATCATCAAAAGCATATTGCGCTTTTTTTCGAGTCCAGCGATATCACTCACTGTTTGTTGTTCTTCTTTTAAATATTGAAGAGCTTTAATTTGTGAATCACTTGCATTACTACTCACATCAAGTTTGTACTTATCTGTAAGAGATTTAATTTTTTTGCTCGCTTGATATTTCAAATAAAAATCAGAAGCCATTCCAGCAGCAGCTGTCACTCCTAAAATTGTTTTAGATGTACATGAAGAATTTTTTCTTTTCGACCCTGTCATGTTGATTAATGAAACAACTGCATAAGCTGTATTCATAACCATTGAGCCAGTTGTGTTTCCTGAATAAAGACTATTGGGATTTGAAGAAAGCCCTGTGACTTTTTCAGCGAGTGCTTTATGACAGGCCTCACGTTGAGTGACATCTGTCATATCGTTACAGGCATCAGCGGCCTTGCGAGTATCGCTCGCTTGTTGAGTTTGCACACAACGATTTTTTTGTGCATCCCAAGTCGATGAAGTACTTTTTGCACAATCAGCTTTTTGTTGATCGAGTGATGTATCAGTTGTTGCGTCAGCATAAATAGGCGTTGTCGCTATAAGCGAACAAATCAAAGTGAGATATGACAAGGGCCTAAAATACTGTTTCATGCTTTTTATTATAAGGTTTACCCATTTATTCTTTGAGGGCTCTTCGGCTCTTTTGAGTAACTCTTTAAATATTGCATAGATGTCAGAGGCCAAATAGGATTTTAGCTGACAGAAAAAGTAGGCAATAAAGGAGTCGCATGATATGGTCGCCTCCTATGAAAAAATTCGTTTTACCATTGCTATTTGCTTACATCACTCTGTCGTTGGCGCATGCTCTTGATTTGCAAAACGGCGACGTTCTTCTGATCAGTTTTAACTGTTATGAGTGCCGAGTGATTGAGTCAGAAACTAATTCAAAGTTTTCTCACTCAGGTGTAGTGATCAAAGATGAGAACCATCAGATTCGAATCGGACAATCATTGGGTTTCGTGGCCCTTTATCCTTTAGATCAATTTCTTAAAAACAAAACTCCCGGAACAAATGTTTCAGTTTATCGTCCGAAAGAATTTTTAAAATTAAGTGTTGCAGATAAAGCGTCTCTTGAAGAACGCATGTTGAATATTTTCAATTCGACATACAAAGGCGCGCCTTTTGATGAAAAATATCTTTGGAATAACTTCGACAGCAAAGGACGCGAGCTTCTTTATTGTTCTGAATTTATCGCAAAATTTCTAGATCATTTTTTAAGTACAGCAACAGTTCCATATCCACTTACATACACAAAAAATGAAGACTACTGGAAACAATACTTTAAAGGTGCCATTCCAGAAGGAGAGTTAGGAAACTCCCCTTCATCTTTTTCTCACGACGATCGTTTTACATTTGTAGGAAATCTCTAGTTTGAATTCTAGAGAATTTTTTGAAAGTTATTATCAAAAAAATTCTGAGCATAATTATGCACTAAGTTTGAAACACTTTTTTGAAAGTGTTGTGCGTGAGAAACTTTCTCACCAGGCCCTTCGCATTCTCGATTTAGGATGCGGATCTTATTCTCTCTTTGAAGAAACAAAAAATCTCACAGCAGAAATTACGGCCATCGATTTTTCAACAACGGCGATTGCTCACGCACCAAAGTCGCAAATAAACTACAAAAACGTCAGTGCAACAGACGCAACATTTTTTAAAAATGATTCTTATCATCTTATTTTTGATTCTCACTGTATGAATTGCCTGACGAATGAAGAAGAGAGAAATACTGCTTTCAAAAATATTCATCGCGCACTACACTCAGAAGGCATTTTTGCCAGCGAGATGATGGTTCAGCCTGTTGGTAAACATATTTCGATGCCGCTAAAATTCATTCGGTCAGCATACGAACTCGAACAAGAATTGCTTCAACATAATTTTAAAATATTTTATTTCATGATCGTGAACGGAATGAATTTTGTGAATGAATTAGATGGAAAAGAAATTTCTTGTGATGTTTTGAGAGTCGTTGCGAAGAAAAATTAAAAACTGTGCTCATTAGTTTCTGCTTCGGCTCCTGCCTCTCGCAGAAATACATCACATCCTGTGAATAAAATAAAAAGCCCGCAAAATCTTGCGGGCCCTTCACACAACAACAAACACTATCCTTTCGGAGGATTCTGGGGTTGGCGCCCCAAAACTTTAATTATAATCCTGCGGATTTGGCTTTTTCTCAGTTAATCTCGCATTTGTCAACTTGCGTACGATTAGCTGTGAAACTTCTTCAGGGTAGATCACACGAGATCTAATCTCGATGTTCTCTTCCTCGTCAAGTGATTTTAGCACCTTAGTACTTTCTTGCAAGCTCAAATTCGAAATAATTTCTCCCGAAGTAAGCTTTAGTCCTGACAGATCGCGCGCTTTAATTCCTGTAGCCGCTTGAACGTTTAGAGCGAGAAAACAAAATAATATTGCGATGAGTCCTTTCATAATGACCTCCTGGTGTATCGATCTATCCTTGACCGTTATTCTCGAGACTGAGTAATACAGGTTTGATGCCAAAACCTAACATCTAGAAAATCCATAAAAGGCCCCAAAAGCTGGGGCCAGTTTGTGATTATTTCGATATCCGACTAATTAAGAAGGTCAAAGTGATACTAGGAGCGTGGTGTTATTCAATCACCGAAAGACAAAGATCCTCATCTTTGATCATTGAAGCTATTTCCGACTGGCTATGGCCATGAATCTTTTCGGAGATTAAATCAAAAAGGGATTGGTCCTGGTGATAAAAACGATCGAGATCGGTTTTGATCCCGAAGACTTCACAGAAGCGCTTCCAGAATTTTTCTTCTACCGCCGCAAGAGCAACATACTTCTGATCACGCGTCTGATAAAGCGAGTAGCAAGGATAAACTCCGTTGTGAAGAAATTTTGTTCTTCCTTGAGCGCGATCATTCGACGGCCAGAAAATTCCAAGAACTTCTTTTGTCACTTGATCGAGATACGTTTTCACGAATTGAGTTTTATTTTCTTTTGAAGCTTGTATAAAAGCAGCGAGAAGATCTGTGGCCGCTTTATGTCCAAAACTGATTCCTGCAATCGGAAGGAACGGGGGATCAACAATTTTTTTCTTCTCATCGGCAACATACAGGGAAAGAAGACCTGTCATCGCCAGCGCATTCAAATCGTGCATTGATTTTTTTTCATGGGCCGAAGCGAGGAGTTCAATCACGACCATCGGCTTTTTGAGAGTGAGATCATGATCAGCAACTTTCAATTTCTCACGAGTCTTCGGAGGAAGTCCCATGATCACGGCATCAGCGCCTACAACAAGTTCATGAATTTTTTTCTGATCGCTTTCAGAATTAAAATCAAAGCGTTCAATTTTTTTCGTATTATTTAAATTTTCATACCAGGAAATAAAACTCGAATCAAAGGTCGCAAAGAGCCCTGAGAGAAACGGATCTTGAAAAACATGATCTTCAATTTTGATCACGTCCGCTCCAAGATCGCTCAAAATTTTTCCGCACAATGGCCCTGGCAAACGATGAGAGAGATCGACAATTTTCATTCCAGCTAATGGCTTAAAACTCATTTCATTACCCTTGTGAATTTGCTTCTTCAGCAGGAGTTAACGTCTTGATGAATTCATCAATGCCATGACCTTTTAATTCGCAAGCGTTGAGTGTGCATACTTGCCATTCTTCACCGTCATTGTGGTAATCCAGAACAAAACGAGTGAGGAAATAAGGAATCATACGAACGAATTTTTCATTCTGAGTCCAATTACTTGGAACTTTCATCACGCGATACACTTCCGTTGGATAAGTGAGCGCGCGAAGAGCTTCACCAGAACCTACCGGATTAACCTTGAGCACTGTATGAGTCATGTTTTCTTTTAGATCTTTGATATTGTCTTCGAAACTGCGATCACCTAAAAGCACGGCTGCTCTTCTTGAAAGTATAACGAAAGTTGAAACAGGCGATTTAAATGAGCTGTCGAAAATATTGTACTCCTGATTTGGGTACAATTCGAAATCTTGAGAGAGTCGAGCGCGTGTAAGCATTTTATCGCCATCTAAAAATTCGCGAGTGATGAACCCCATAACATCCGTGAAGTTTTGTTTGAAGATTTCATTCGCTGAAATTTCATACATACGAAGTTGGGCTTCTGCAAACATTACGAAGTCTTCAAGATAAGGATGTGAATACGCCATCGTTGTCGTGTGACGCATTTTGATCCCGTTACTTTCTTGAGTCAGGAATGTCTGGAAAATTCCTTCGATGACTTTATTTAGAAGATTAGAGGCAATACGTTTGATCACATCGATCTGTGCATATTGAACAACGTCGACAAGTGCCGACATCATCATAAAGTTCCAGCTCGCCACACCTTTATTGTCTGTCACTGGAGGAATGCGGTCTTTTCTTTCGTTGATGACAGCACGTCTTACAAGTCTTACGATGTCCCAATTTTCTTGTTGGTAATATTCGTCTCTGTATTGTGGATCGAGAGAAATTACATTGAGATTGTGTTCGAAATTTCCTTTGTCAGTAATCTGGAACCACTTCTTAATTTTATCTGCATTCTTTGCGAGTGTTTCTTTATCATCGTCGTGTTTATTCAGAAGATCTTCGAATTCAGCATAACTGAAAGTGAAGTAGAGTCCTTCGACGCCTTCACTGTCTGCATCCTGAGCAGAGAAAAAATACTTTGGTGTTTTTCCTTCTTCATCATCTGCAAGCATTTCATCTTCGAGATAATTCAGAGTATTGATGAGCGAATCAAAAATCAGTGGACTTGGATGGATAAGACTCATCTTTGCAAGTAATTTAAGAAAACCAGCTTGATCATAAAGCATTTTTTCAAAGTGAGGTACTAACCATTTTGCATCTGTTGAATAGCGGTGGATTCCTCCGCGAGCGTGATCGTTAATTCCACCCATCAACATTTTTTCTACTGAAGAAATAATGAACTCACCTTGTTCACGAGTGACCATTCCTTCGAGCATTTGTTCAGCGGCCCATTCGTAAAAAGCAAAATGCGGAAACTTCGGAGCGCTTCCATATCCACCAAATTCAAGATCTCTAAAATCTTTGATCGCATCCAGAATTCCATTTGGAGGAGGGAAGTGTCCTGGGAATTGCACTTTATCTTTATTGGGATTTCCATTCTTAATCGTCTCTGTCACTTGCTTGGCATTTGATTCCACTTGTTCTTTCTCTTGATCGAAAGCGCGTTTTAATTCTTTGATCAAGTCAGAAAAACTTGGGGCTCCATCTTTTGCGACAGCTGGAAAATAAGTGCCGACAAAAAACGGACGCATATCAGGAAGTAAAAAAGCAGAGAGCGGCCAGCCACCATTGTTGCTGAACATCTGAGCTGCTCGTTGATAATAATTATCGAGATCGGGATATTCTTCGCGATCGACTTTGATACAAACAAAATTTTCATTGAGAAAATCTGCTACTGATTGATTCATGAAAGAATCATGGGCCATGACGTGGCACCAATGGCATGACGAATATCCAATCGACAAAAAGATTGGTTTATTTTGATCGCGCGCTACTTGAAGGGCTTCAGGTCCGTATGCCCACCAGTAAATAGGATTATTTTGGTGCTGGCGTAGGTAGAGCGATTTTTCATCTTTTAAGCGATTGTGGCCGAGTTTTGGATTTGTCATTAAACACACCTTTTTGATTGTCTGATAGACGATGTAAGCAAAAAATAATGCCTAATTATAAGCTCCACAATTAGTTAAAGGGAAGGAATTATTGTCATTCGTGGATTTCGCTAAATATGAAATATTTTTATGATGACTGATTTGGTCTAGACTTAGACGCCGCCCCAAGGTTAAGCATGCATTATGAAACTGTTAAAGGTGTCACTTATTTTGCTCGCGATCGGAGCTCTTTGGTCAACTTCAATTGCGATTAAAAATCGTAGAATGAACCAATTAGTGGAAAGCGGAAAAATCCCTTACGGGCCGATGCCGGATATTTCACGCGATTACTATTCTTTTGATAGTTTGCATTCTGCTTTTGATTCCAGATTAGACTTAAAACGTTCAGATGAATTTACTAAATCGGAATTCGAATCTTTGATTTTAAAATCAATTGATTCAAGTGCTCGCGAAAATCTACAAAAATATTTAGCTCCAACTCTTACGATGTCGGAAGATTATCAGATGGATCCTTTCTGGATTCTCTCTGTCATGATGGTAGAAAGTGGATTTGATAAAAAAGCTCAAAGTAATAAAAATGCTCGCGGGTTGATGCAGATCAGACCGGATACAGCAGAACATCTTTATACACTTATGGGAAGAAAAATTGTGAATGAAGAACAATTGCATTCGCAAACTCATCACCCGGCGGAAAATATCGAGATGGGTGTTTTTTATTTGAAAAAACTTTTGCAAAATTTTCGTCTGAATTATCACCTGGCCACAATTGCTTATAATGTCGGGCCAAACAAATTAAAAGATCTTTTGATCACAGATGAGATCGATACAGCCAACTTTTCCTATCTGGTAAAAGTACAAGAGCGCTATAAAGACCTCACAAAAAGTTTTGCTGCAGAATTAAGAAAACGTCCTCGTCCCTACGAGACAACTTATGTTCTTCGCGGACAAGGAAAAAATTTAGAAGAACATCTTTTGAAACTTTATACGGCCGCACTTCCTGAACTCAATGCAGATTTCCTTCTTACTTCAGAGAATCTCAGTGTAAAAAACTCTATTCTTTAAATTCTCTAGTCTTTTAATATCTTACTTCTATACATAGCGTCTTTTTTTATGAATCATTGGTGATAAATTTATAGGATTGAAATTTTTCACGGACACACACAATGCCTCATCAAACTTTCGCAAAAGTTATTGCGATTGACGGTCCATCAGGATCGGGAAAATCGACAATAGCCAAAGAACTCGCGCGTGCGCTGAGTGTTTTATATATCGATACTGGAGCTATGTTCAGAGCTCTTGCTTATATTGCTAATGAAAGAAAAATCGATCTTACTGAAGGCGCGGCCTTCAATGAATTTCTCTATTCATTGAAACTTGAATACGGAGTGAGCGACTCTGTTCTTATTCGCATTGACGGACAAGATTTAACAGACAAGATCCGCGAACATCACGTTTCGAAATTGGCCTCAATCATTTCTCAACTTCCTACAGTAAGAAAATATCTTTTAGATTTTCAGCGTTCACTTGCGAAAGACAAAGTGTGCGTGATGGAAGGAAGAGATATCGGAACAGTTGTTTTCCCGGATTCATTCAGCAAATTTTTTATCACAGCTTCTGTCGACATCAGAGCAGAGAGACGTCTGAAACAATTGCGCGAAAATGGCGACGATAAAATTACGCTTGCTCAAATTGCAGAAGACGTAAGAAAGCGCGATGAAACAGATATGAACCGCGCATTTGCTCCACTAAAAAAAGCAGACGATGCCATGTTACTTGATACATCAAATTTAGGAATGAGCGATATCATCAACATTCTTTCAAACGAAGTGAAGTTTAGAGCAGCTCATCTTGGATTTACTCTTGGTTTCAAACTATGAGAGTTTTGATCAATCGATCAGATGCGATTGGTGATTCCATTTTAACTTCGCCAATGGCAAAAGTTATTAAAGAAAAATTCCCGGAAGCGAAAGTGACATTCATTATCGCTGCCAAGAGCGCAGACGTCTTCAAAAATCATCCGTATGTCGATGATTTTAAAATTTATCATCGCAATGCTCGTTTCTATATCAAGATCAAAGAAATTTTTCAGATTTTCAGAGAAGTAAAACCGACTCACTATTTTTATGTGGGAGGTGGTTATCTTCCAAACTTCGTCGCTTGGTTCACACGCGTGGTCTTCAGAGGCGGATTAAAATCTCGTTGGCACACTTATCTTTTTTTAAATAAAGGTGTGAGACAAAAACGCTCGATGGTGGCCATGCACGAGATGGAATACAATCTCAATTTGCTCGAGCCAATGGGAATCGAATATAGCTACAAAGACAAAGTTCATTACTCACCGGAAATTTATCTTTCTCAAGATGAATTGGAAATGAACTACAATTCTTTCAAAAAAGATTTGATGAAAGAGGGAATGGATCCCAATCGCAAAATGATTTTCATCCATCCCGGAATGACGGGACACACGCTCAACTGGTCATCCCGTAACTACGCTCGTTTGATTTTAAAATTCGAACAACGTTTTCCGGATAAATTTCAGTTCATCGTTTCTTATACGCCTTCGGACAATACTTTCCTGCAAGGACTAAAAGAAATTTTGAATCGTCGTGAAAATGAATATCTTAAAAATCGCATCTATTTTTTCAATGGTCAGAAAGAAGGGCTTCGTCACTATATGTCCGTGCTCTCGCACGCCGCTGCGTTTATAGGGCCGAGTACAGGGACAACTCATATTGCAGCTGTCCTTGGAGTTCCTGTTGTGACTATTTATTCTCCAATCAAAGTGCAATCATCTCTGCGCTGGGGACCGTTAGCTAAAAACAAAGAGAAGATAAAAATACTTGTTCCTGATGTGATTTGCGGTGAAGTAAAAAAATGTGCGCTTCGCGAATGCCCTTACTATGAATGTATGGGAAAGATCGAAGTCGAAGACGTTTTAAAACAGGCCGTGGCCATCATGGATCTCTAAAGGATTATCAGAATTATGAAAGACATTATTTCAGCAAATCGATTTAATGAAATCACATCTAAATTTAGTCAGATTGATCCGATCATCGTTGTCGGCGATGTCGGAATCGATAAATACACATATGGTGAAGTAAAAAGAATTTCTCCAGAAGCACCGGTTCCTGTTTTAGAAGTAACGAAGGAATGGTTGAAGCTTGGGCTGGCCGCGAACATTTCTCACAACCTGAATACATTGGGAGTAAAATCTACACTATGTGGAGTTGTCGGTAGTGATAACAACGCCAACATCTTTGACAATTTATTGGAAGACGAAAAATTGAATACGTGGGGAATCGTCAGATCGAAGTCTCGCCCTACGATTTTTAAAGAACGTGTGACGACAAATACACAACAGATTTGTCGTATTGATTATGAATCTTCTGAAGCGATCGATGCAGAGACTGAACAAAAAGTTCTCGCTCGTGTAAATGAATTCGTAAAAAATCACAAAGCACTTATTCTCGAAGATTATGCCAAAGGAACTCTTACTCAAAGTTTGATTTCTTCTCTTATTAAAACTTTTAAAGCAGAAGGAAGATTAGTTGCAGTCGATCCAGGTCGCTCAACGCCGCCGCTTTACTACAAAGGGGCCACTCTTTTAAAACCAAATCTGAGTGAAGCAAGATTGATGGTGGAGAACCTAGGCTACAAAGAAAAAAAACTCGAGAACATGGCAAAAATCTTGGTTGAGAAACTAGATCTCGAAATGCTCGTCATCACTCTCGGTGCTGATGGGATGGCCTTACTAGACGTAAAGAAACAACCGGAATTAAAAATTATTCCAACAGTAGCAAATGAAGTCTTCGACGTTTCAGGAGCTGGGGATACTGCGATCAGCGTTCTCACTTCAGCTCTTCTCGCGGGAGCAACTCTCGAAGAAGCAGCATGGATTGGTAACTGTGCATCTGGTGTTGTTGTCGGTAAAAAAGGAACGGCGACAGTAAATCTCGAAGAGCTAAGCAGCTTCTACCAAAAACTGGTAAAGAAAATTAATCACTAAATGAGCGACTTAATCACAGCGACTCCCGGATTGATTTTTGGAAGTGCACTTTATAATCATGAAGTGCTGAACTTTTCTGAAATCAAAAAAATCTGGGAGGAACGTTTTAGTGAATCCGTAGAATTTCATCACGATTATTTCCCTATGAAAGACTATTACTCCAAACAAATGGGAGAGAGTGAAAAACTCTCGCGTGTTTTATTTGTGAGTCTGCAACCTCGTCCGCGCGAAGAATTAGTCGAACAAAAAATCTGGTCTGATCAATTAGAAAAACAAATGACGAGTGCTCATCAACTACGCGCACTCAATTTAGATATCGGCCTTCTTACACTCGAAAATGTCACACTCGCGACGGGAAAAAATTTTGCTCATCGTATTTATCTTGGCAGTGGCGTTTACTCCGATCTCAATCTGCAATTCGAAAATAAAACTTTTCATCCGCTTCCCTGGGCCTATCCCGATTACTCTCATCCTGATTTCATCAATTTCTTTAATTGGGTGCGTGGATTCCTGTATCGAAAAAAAGTGTGAAAAAATTACTTGACTTTTTTAATGCGTCGCGATATTCTCACCTTGTCTTGAGTTGGTGATGAGCCGCTCGGACAAAAACCCGTCGAAATGGCGACGTACTTCGAAAGGGGTTCGGAGCAAAGTCTGAAACCTAAGGGTCCTGTAAGAAGGATTACGGTTTATCAGGTTGCCGAAACGGAAAAGACTGCTTCCTTTTTAAAACGGACAGGGTCAGTGGCTGCGTGGCGAGCGCAATACTGGAAGGGAGTGAAGGTCTTTGGGAGGAATTATTGGGTCCGTAACGTAGCTCTTAAATTTTCTTGTTTTTTATAACCGACATTCATTAATGGACAAGCACCTCGGGAGGACTTGAACAACTAAGTTTGAGGCTTACTTCTAAAAGCACTCACAAAATTGATTAAATCAAATTTAAAAAAATAACAAAAGGACAGACGTAAGCGCTGTCCTTTTTTTATTCCTAGACGGGATGTATGCACGCGGGAGGCAGGAGCCGAAGCGTGCAGCGCCTTAATCAAGGTGCGTTCTGTTTTCTCATTGCCAAATTCTCAGCTCCATGAAAAAATTTTGCCTTCGAAAATCACTTATCAAAGGCAAAATTAAAATGGCGGATTTGGAAAAAATAAAACAAGAATTTCTCACGAAACTTCACGCTCTAGGAAAAGAAGCGGACGTTTTAAATCTCAAAGCAGAGTACGTTGGAAAAACGGGAATCGTCTCTGAGATGCTGAAAGGTTTGAAAGACATGAACCCGGAAGAGCGCAAAGCTTTCGGTCCTGCTGCAAACCAATTAAAAGATTTCATCAACGATCAGGCGACAATTCAACTTTCAAAACTCGAAGTTGAAGAGATCAATAAAAAACTCGCTGAAGATCGCATCGATACATCTCTCACTGAAAATATTCAGGTAAAGACGATCAAGCACGGTGGCCTTCACCCAAGAACTTTGATCCAACAAGAGATCGAAGATATTTTTCTTTCAATGGGTTTTGATGTTTTAGATGGCCCGCATATCGAAGATGAATTTCACAACTTCGAAGCATTGAACATCCCAGGTGATCACCCAGCTCGCGATATGCAAGACACGTTCTGGTTTCACGATCCACACAACCCGAAAGACAAAGACGCTTCTGGAAAAAAACGTCTTCTAAGAACTCACACAAGTACAATCCAGGTTCGCGGAATGCTTTCGCGCAAACCTCCTTTCCGTTTCATCGCCCCAGGTGTGGTTTTTCGTTGCGAGCGCACAGACGCTTCTCACGAAATGGTTTTCACGCAGCTTGAAGGAATGATGGTTGGAAAGGATATTTCAGTCGCAAACCTGATCTACTTTATGAAAACAATCTTGAAAGAAATTTTCAAAAAAGACGTTGAAGTTCGTCTTCGTCCAGGATTCTTCCCGTTCGTTGAACCAGGCTTCGAGCTAGATATCAGATGCCTTATCTGTGATGGAAAAGGTTGTTCAGTTTGTAAACAAGTCGGATGGGTAGAGCTTCTTCCATGCGGAATGGTTCATCCAAACGTTTTACGTGCAGGTGGCATCGATCCGGAAGTGTACAACGGATTTGCATTCGGTCTTGGTCTCGATCGTCTCGTCATGATGAGATACGGAATCGATGATATTCGCCACTTACAAAGCGGTGACCTACGTTTCAACTCACAATTCAAATTATTCTAAGGAAAAATATATATGCTTATTTCTATCGATTGGATCCGCGATTTCGTACCAGTGCCAAACCTTCCGGCAAAAGATATCTACACGCGCTTTACGCTTGCAACGGCTGAAGTGGAAGATGTGATTACAGTAGGCGAGCACTTAGAAAAAATCGTGATCGCTCAAATTCTTTCATTCGAAAAACATCCAGAAGCAGACAAACTTAACCTGGTCACTTTCACTATCGGTGAAGACACTCCAAGAAAAGTTGTTTGTGGAGCTTCAAATGTAAAAGTGGGAATTAAAATTCCTTACGCAAGCATCGGAGTAAAACTACCAAACGGACTTTTACTCGAACCAAAAAAAATCCGCGGCGTTCTCTCAGAAGGGATGCTTTGTTCAGAAGAAGAACTAGGATTCGCTGAGGAATCAGAGGGAATCATGGAGCTTCCTGCAGATGCACCACTCGGCATGAATATGCTCACGTACTTCAAGATGAAAAAGGACACGATCCTCGACATCGATAACAAGTCACTCACTCACAGGCCAGATCTGTGGGGACATTTCGGTATGGCCCGCGAGTTCGGAGCAATGTTCGAAGTTCCACTCAATAACCGTTTTACAAAAGAGTGGCGCGAAGGTCTGACAAAAAAATACACGAGCGATAAATCTCCAGTGACTCCACGTTTCGATGGAGAGTCCGCAGGGATTTCATATTTCGGTCTTTCAGTTAACAACATCAAAGTTGGTGAATCACCGGAATGGATGAAAGCGCGTCTTAAAGCATGCGGTCTTCGTTCAATTAACAACATCGTCGACATTTCAAACTACGTGATGCTCGAACTAGGAATGCCTCTGCACGTTTTCGATCGCGATCTGATCTCTGGATCAGAAGTCGTCATCAAGAAACTAGGCGCTGAAGAAACATTCAAAACTTTAGATGACATCGATCGCAAGTTAATTGCTGGCGACACAGTAATCGCCGACCAAAAAGGCACATTGGTTCTCGCAGGAATCATGGGCGGAAAAAACAGTGGCGTTAACGAAACCACAAAAAATATTTTCATCGAAGTCGCAAACTGGAAAGCGGCAATGGTTCGCCGTACATCAACACGTCTCGGGCTTCGTACTGACTCTTCACAGCGTTTTGAGAAGACTTTGGATAGCAACCTGACAGAGAGAACGCTTCTTCGCACGCTAGAGCTTATTCTCGAGTTTTGCCCGGAAGCAAAAGTTGTAGGGAAGGCAGAATATGCAGGAACAAATCTTGCGGAAACAAAAATCCTCACAATCAAAACATCGCTCTCAAAAATTAAGACAGTTCTCGGCTGCGATCTCACAGAAGAGCGTTTGAAAAAAATCCTTCACGCTCTCGATTTCAAGACTGAAGACAATGGAGCATCACTTCTCGTAACAGTTCCAACTTACAGAGCGACGAAAGACATCGAACAAGAAGCAGATTTGATCGAAGAAATCGGCCGTATCATCGGTTACGACAACATCACACCGGTTTCTCCTCTCGATATTATTGCTCCAGTAAAATTAACTGAGCTACAAAAAATCCAACGCCGCATTCGCGACTTCATGATGCTTCAAGGGAAATCATTCGAGGTTATGTCGTATCCTCTCATTGGAGAATCACTTTTAAAGCGTGTTTCATGGCCTACGACAACGAAATTAAAACTTATCAACTCTCTTTCTCAAGATCACGATCTGATGAGACCAAGCTTGATTCCAAGCCTTCTAGACGTGAGTGAAACGAACTCGAAACACTACGATCGTTTTCGTTTCTTCGAGCTAGGTCGCGCTTACACTGAAGATTCAGCAAACTTCTCGAAAGAAGCTCTTCACTTAGGAGCAGTTTTCTTTGATAAAGAAAAAAATCCTTACGTCGAAGTAATGAACACAATGACAAATCTCCTTGCGAGTTTGAATCTTTCTGCTGAATTCGCAGAGAGAAATCCAAAATTCGCAAACCCACTTGTCCCTGTAGAATGGATTGGAAATCATCCATTCGAATTCACAAATATTAGAGTAATGGGGAAGTTTGCAGGAGCAATTCTCTCTGTACATCCACTAGTTCTTCGCAATTTAAAGATCAAAGGACACCTCACAATTGCTCTTTTTGATCTCTCTTTATTCGAAAATTATTCGAGCAAAGATAAAACTAAATACAAACCTCTTAGTAAGTTCCCAAGTTCAACGTTTGATTGGACAGTAGTCGTACCTAATGAAAAACAAGTTTCAGAGGTTCTAAATTCGGCAAAAAAAGTGAAGCTTAAAGAGCTGCAATCAGTGCAAATTTTAGACATTTTCCCCAATGAAAATCAAAAATTTGTAACGATTCGTGCGGTACTTGCCGATGAGACCGCGACCCTCAGTTCAGAGCTACTAAAACAAGCAGAAGTTGCTCTAATTGACGCGACAACAAAGGCGGGCTTTAATTTAAAATAAATTTTTTCTTAAATAGATTGAAAAAAAGTATTGACGAACAAAACACCAATCTATAATATCGCTCCTCATCCGGTTGTGACTTTTGCTTACAAAACGATTTTGAAAAGAATCGCTAGAAAGAATTTTCCCTGGATTTTGTTCTTTAAAAATTAAATAGAGTTAAAAGATTTGAGACAGCAATGTCTCGATT
>CBIHNP010000001.1:0-858658 GCA_966211875.1 uncultured Bacteriovoracaceae bacterium | reverse complement strand
GTTTCGCGATCCGTGAGGGGGGACGTACGATTGGTGCTGGGACTGTTGCTGAGATTTTAGATTAATTAGTAAAAAAAGTGTATGCGGTTCCTTGACAAAGGGCCGCATACAAAATAAAAAGTCAAAAACAAAAAATAAGGATCGACGAATATTATGAAAGCTACAAGACTCAGAATTAAGTTGCGTGCATACGATCATAAGCTTTTGGACACTTCAGTTAATGAAATCGTTCAAACTGCTAAGGAAACTGGCGCAAGAGTAGCAGGACCAATTCCTCTACCAACAGAAGTAAACAAATTTACAGTTCTTCGTTCACCTCACATTGATAAAAAATCTCGTGAGCAGTTCGAAATGAGAACTCACAAGCGTCTAGTAGATATCATCGAGCCAACTCAGCAAACAATCGATCAACTTATGAAGTTGGATTTGTCTTCTGGGGTTGACGTAGAGATCAAGTACTAGTAAAACAATAAAACTTTTTTGACCTAAAAATTTAATAAAAACCATGAACGCATCCCTTAGACTAGGGTGATGCTGTGGAGGAAAAGATGTCTGATGCAAAGATAGCTTTAGACGCCGTATTTGGTGTTAAAGCGGGAATGACTAGAGTTTTTGATGAAAACGGAAACCACATTCCAGTTACTGTAGTAAAAATTATCCCAAACCTAATCACACAAGTTAAAACTGCTGATAAAGACGGTTATACAGCTTACCAAGTTGGTTACGGTGAAAAACGTGAAGCTCTTCTAAATAAACCTACAAAGGGTATTTTAGCTAAAGCTGGCGTATCTAAAAACGTTACAAATTTTTCAGAAGTTCAAGCAGACGCTGTAGATGCAGCTAACCTTGGTAAAGAAGTAGCCGTAGACTCTTTTGTTGCTGGTGCATATGTTGATGTTACTGGTGAATCAAAAGGTAAAGGCTTCGCCGGTGTTCAAAAAAGACACAACTTCCGCGGAGGACCTGCTTCTCACGGTTCACACTTTCATAGAAGAGTAGGATCTATCGGGAATAGAGCAACTCCAGGTCGCGTATTCAAAAACAAAAAAATGCCAGGTCACATGGGAACTGACAACGTTACAGTACAAAATATTGTCGTTGTTGAAGTTAATCTTGCAAAAGGTTACCTCCTACTTAAGGGATCTGTTCCAGGAGCTAAGGAAGGATTTATTAAAATTTCTAAAGCTCTTAAGAAGCAATAAGGTAGAGGTCTAAAATGACAGAATTAAACGTACTAAATAACAAGTTTGAAAATAAAGAAAAAATCAAAGTTGATTTCGCGTTTACTCCGGAATCAATCAATGTTCCTGTTGTTCACCAAGTAGTTAAAGCTCTACTTGCTGGAAGAAGACAAGGTACAGCTAAGACTAAAGGTAAATCTGAAGTCTCTGGTGGTGGTAAGAAGCCATTTAAGCAAAAAGGAACAGGTAATGCTCGTCAAGGGTCTACACGTTCACCTTTAATGCCAGGTGGGGGGACAGTATTTGGACCACAACCAAGATCATATGAGCAAAAAGTTAACAAAAAAGTTATGCTGAACGCTCTTAAATCAGTAATCGTTGATAAGCAACTTGCTGGTAAGTTAATCATCGTTGATACACTTACTTCAACAGGAAAAACAAAAGAGATGGCTGCTCTTCTAGAGTCGAAAAATCTTCTTAATGCTCTTGTTGTAACAAATGACTCTGCAAGCTTGGCAATCAGAGCTACAAAAAATATCAGAACAGCTAAGGCACTTGGTGTAGATAGCATCAGCGTGTACGAAGCAGTTAAATACGAAAATTTAATTATTGAAAAGCAAGCTTTCGAAAAGCTAGCTAAGAAGTTGGTGTAATCATGGCTGCAATAAATGATGTAATTGTAAAACCTCTTATTACTGAAAAAATTTCTGCTGATTCAGACGCTCACAATCGTTATGGATTTGTTGTAAATCTAAAAGCAAATAAGAATCAAATTAAAAACGCAATTGAATCTTTTTACGACGTAAGAGTAGTAGCAATCAGAACTGCTATCATTCCAGGTAAAACAAAAAGAACTTCAAAATCTGTAAAGAAGACATCTTCTTACAAGAAAGCCCTAGTTGAACTAGCTCAAGGGCAAAAAATTGAGTTCTTTAAAGGAATCTAGTTTTTAAGAAATTTTTAAGGATAATATATGGGAATCAAAAAATTTAAACCAACGACCCCGACACTTAGAAAGAAACAAGTAATGGACAGCAAAGATCTTACAAAAGGTGTTGTTGTTTCAAAAAGTCTTCTTGAAGTAAAAAAATCAAAAGCTGGCCGTAACAGTGCTGGTAGAATTACAACTCGTCACCATGGTGGCGGTGTAAAACAAAAATACAGAATTATCGATTTCAAGAGAAACAAACTTGAAATCCCAGCTACAGTTAAAGCTATTTGTTACGATCCAAATCGTACATGTAATATCGCTTTAGTTGTTTACGCTGACGGAGCAACGAGCTTCATCCTAGCTCCATTAGGATTGAATGTAGGTGATTCAGTTGTTTCATCTGCATCTGCCGACATCAAAGTTGGAAACGCAAAACTTCTTTCAGATATCCCTGTTGGTACACTTGTTCACAACGTTGAGCTAAGCCCAGGAGCTGGTGGACAAATTGCTCGTTCAGCTGGTTCATACGTTCAAGTTATGGCGAAAGAAGAAGACGTAGTTCTTCTAAGAATGCCATCAGGAGAACTAAGAAGAGTAAAGAGCAACTGTCGCGCTACAATCGGACAAGTTGGAAATCTTGATCACGAAAAAGTTAACCGCGGTAAAGCTGGTATTTCAAGAAAACTTGGTATCAGACCAACTGTACGCGGTGTTGTTATGAACCCTGTCGACCACCCATTGGGAGGGGGAGAAGGAAGAACATCTGGTGGACGTCACCCTGTTTCTCCTTGGGGATTACCAACTCGTGGATACAAGACACGTAAGAATAAGAGAACTGATAAATTTATCGTTAAGAGAAGAAAATAATTAGGGAGTTTTGATATGGCTCGTTCACTAAAGAAGGGACCTTTCGTTGATACACATTTGCTAAAAAAGGTAATCGCTATCGCTAACGATTCAAACAAAGCTAGCAAAGTTATTAAGACTTGGTCACGTCGTTCAACTGTGGTACCAGAGTTTATTGGGGTTACATTTGCTGTTCACAACGGGAAAAAATTTATTCCTGTTTACGTAACAGACAACATGATTGGCCACAAGCTTGGGGAATTTGCTTTGACAAGAACTTTCCACGGCCACGGTGCTGATAAGAAAGTTGCTAAGAAATAATTAATTTGGAGAGGGGCTTATGTCCATTAAAGTAAAAAATAACAATGTTGGAATCGCACCAAGAAAAATCAGACAAGTTTGTGATTTAATCAGAAACAAAAAAGCTTCTGAAGCAATCAAGATTTTAAGATTTTGCGAGAAAAAAGAAATCGCTATCGTTCTTACTAAGTTGATCAACAGTGGTCTAGCTATCGCTAATGAATCAAATAAGTATGATCTGGATAATTTAGTTGTTGGAACAATCTTTACAGATGAAGGGCCAATGCTAAAGAGAATCATGCCAAGAGCTCAAGGGCGTGCATATAAAATCAGAAAAAGAACAAGCCACGTAACTGTGGTTTTAAAAGAAGCATAGGTAGGAAATAATGGGACAAAAAGTACATCCTTACGGTTTTAGACTAGGGTATATCAAAGGTTGGCACTCAAGCTGGTATGCAAAAGATAGATATGCTGAGCTTCTTCATGAAGATCTAAAGATGAGAACTTACATTGAGAAGAATATGAAGAGTGCTGCTGTTGCAAGCATCGATATCTCTCGTACATCTGACCAAGTAAAAGTAACAGTAAATACAGCTAAACCTGGTATCGCTATTGGAAAGAAAGGAACGGGAATCGAAAAGATCAGAAACGATCTTAAAAAGATGACTACTGGAACTTTAATTTTCAACATCGCTGAAGTTAAAAGACCGGATGCAGACGCGAAACTTATCGCTGAAAACATCGCTCAACAACTTGAGAAGCGTGTAGCTTTCAGAAGAGCAATGAAAAAAGTTATGCAATCTGCTTTCAGAGCAGGTGTAAAAGGTATCAAAGTAAGAACTTCTGGCCGTCTTGGTGGAGCTGAAATGGCAAGAACTGAAGGATACGCTGAAAGAAAAGTACCTCTTCATACTCTAAGAGCTGACATTGATTACAATACAGCTGAAGCGATGACTACTTATGGAATCATCGGTGTGAAGGTTTGGGTTTATAAAGGCGAAATCTACAAATAATATTTGTGGATAAATAATTAGAGGTTTCTCATGTTAAGTCCTAAAAGAGTAAGATTTAGAAAACAACAAAAAGGAAGAATGACTGGTGCTGCAACTCGCGGTAACAAAATCATCTTCGGTGAATTCGGACTACAAGCTACAGCTTGTGGATATATTACAAACAGACAAATTGAAGCTGCTCGTATCGCGATCTCAAGAAAAATGAAGCGCGGTGGGAACATGTGGATTAAGGTTTTCCCGGATAAGTCTTTAACAAGAAAGCCTGCTGAGGTTCGTATGGGTGGCGGTAAAGGTTCTCCAGAAACTTGGGTAGCAGTTATCAGACCAGGAAGAATTTTGTTCGAAGTTGGTGGACTTGATGCTGAAACAAGCTTGGCTGCTCTAAAGCTTGCTATGTATAAACTACCTATTAAAACAAAAGTAGTAAAAAAAGAAGCATCGGCAGCAAAAGAAGCCTTGTCGAACTAAGAAAAAAATGTAATAAGGCGCAAGCCGATAAATTATTTTGGATATTATTATGATCACATTAGATGACGTAAAGAAACTTAATCAAAAAGAAGTTACTAAAAAGCTTTTAGAATTAAAGAAAGAATTACTTACTTTCAAGATTCAAGCATCTGTTTCTGGGACTGAAAAGCCACACAGAAAACAAGCTATTAAAAAAGATATTGCTAGACTTTTGACTTTTAGCAAACAGCTAAATAAATAGGACATTTGAAATGAGCCAGGAAAAAACATTTAAAAAGACTCTTGATGGAATTGTTGTAAGTGATAAAAACGAGAAAACAATTGTTGTTAAAGTAACTAGAAGATTCAAAGATGATGTTTACAGCAAATTCGTAAGCACATCAAAAAAATACCATGTTCACGACGAAGCTTCTAAGGCAAAAATCGGTGACACTGTGACGATTATTGAATCTCGTCCACACTCGAAATTAAAAAAATGGGAATTGTTCAAAATTAATTAAGGGATAAAGTTATGATCCAAATGCAAACTAATCTAGATGTTGCTGACAACTCTGGAGCAAAAACGGTTAAGTGTTTCAAAGTTCTAGGTGGTTCTAAAAGAACTTCTGCGGGCGTTGGAGATATCGTAGTAGTAGCTGTTCAGCAAGCAGTTACAGGCGCGAAAGTAAAAAAGGGTGACGTTAAAAAAGCCGTTATCGTAAGAACAGTATATCCAGTTAGAAGAGAAGATGGATCTTACATCCAATTTGACACTAACAGTGTTGTTATCATTAACAATGCAAACGAGCCAATTGGTACTCGTATTTTTGGACCGGTAGCAAGAGAGCTTAGAGCAAAAAACTTTACAAAGATTTGTTCACTGGCTCCAGAAGTATTATAAGTCGAAGGTAGTTATGAAAAAATTAAAAGTGAATGATGAAGTAGTTGTTACAACTGGAAAAAATGCTGGAAAAGTTGGGAAAATCATCTCTTTCAACAGAAAAACTAACAAAGTTACAGTTGACGGTGTTAATGAAGTAAAAAGAGCAATCAAGCCTAGTCAGCAAAATCCAGAAGGTGGATTTGCAACTAAGAATCTAGCGATTGATGCAAGCAATGTTTCTTTAATCAGCCCAAAAACAAAGAAGCCAACGAAAGTAAAATTCGTAGCAGGCAAAGATAATAAAAAAACTAGAACTTCTAAGAAGTGTGGCGCTGTAATTTAATAGGATAATTTATGAGCAGAATGAAAGACATATATAAAAAAGAAGTTGTTCCAGCTTTAGTTAAAAAATTTGGATACACAAACGTTCACATGATTCCAAAGATCGAAAAGGTCGTTGTTAACTGTGTAACTAAAGATGCTGTTTCTAACTCTAAAGTTGTTGACTCAATCGTTAACGATCTTGCAGCTATCACAGGTCAAAAGCCAGTTGTTGCTAGAGCGAAAACTTCAATCGCTTCGTTCAAGGTGAGAGAAGGAATGCCACTTGGTGCTTCAGTTACTCTTCGTGGCGAAAAAATGTATGAATTTCTTGATAGATTGATCTCTATTTCTCTTCCGCGCGTTAGAGACTTTAGAGGTGTATCTAATAAAGGATTTGATGGAAAAGGAAACTATACTCTAGGCCTAAAAGAGCAAATCATTTTCCCTGAAATCAACTACGATAAAATTGATAAAATCAGAGGACTTGGTATCTCAATCGTTACATCTGCAGAGACAAATGACGAAGGAAGAGAATTGTTAACATTGATTGGAATGCCTTTTAGAAAATAACGGAGAAGTTAAATGGCTAGATTAGCTAAAATTATTGCAAATAATAAGAAACCAAAATTTCAAGTAAGACATAGAAACAGATGCGAGCACTGTGGAAGACCAAGAGCTTACATTAGAATGTTTAAACTATGCAGAGTTTGCTTCAGAACCCTTTCTTTAAAAGGAATGGTTCCTGGTGTAACTAAGTCTAGCTGGTAATTAAGGATTAAGAGGACGATATATGCAAACAGATCCAATCTCGAACATGTTAACTGTTATTAGAAACGGCGTAGCTGCTGGTCACGAAAAAGTAGAATTTCCTGCTAGCAAGATCCAAGCTGCTATTTGCAAAGTTCTAAAAGACGAAGGATTCATTAAATCATTTAAAATTGTTGCTAAGGCACCAAACGATATCAAAATCAAAGTTGCTCTAAAAGAAGGTGCAATCGTTGGCTTATCTCGTGTTTCTAGACCAGGTCTAAGAAGATACAGCAGCTACGATTCATTTGCGAGAGTAATGAGTGGCCTTGGGGTTTCAATTGTTTCTACTTCAAAGGGTGTAATGTCATCTCGTGAAGCTAGAAAAAATAAAGTTGGCGGAGAAGTTCTCTGCAACATTTGGTAGTAGGAGATTAGGTCATGTCACGTATTGGAAAAGTACCTGTAAATATTCCTGAAAAAGTTGAAGTTAAAATTGAAAATAATGTTGTAACTGTAAAAGGTACAAAAGGTACATTAACTCATAAGCTTAACAGCCTAGTTGTTGCAAAGCTTGAAGGTAAAGTACTTACTGTTTCTCCAAAAGATGAATCAGCAGAAGCTAGATCACAATGGGGAACGGCTAGAACACTAGTAAACAATATGGTTGTTGGTGTTAGTGCAGGCTTCGTAAAGTCGCTTGAGTTCAACGGTGTTGGTTATAAAGCAGCAGTTAGCGGTAGCGTTCTTAATCTAAGTTTAGGTTACTCGCACACTATCGATTTCCCACTTCCAACTGGGATTACGGCAAAAGTTAACAAGAACCAAATCGACATCGAAGGTTCAGACAAAGAACTTGTTGGCCAGGTAGCTGCGAAAGTTAGATCGTTTAGAGAGCCAGAACCATACAAAGGGAAAGGCGTTAAATATCTTAGCGAAACAATTATTAGAAAGGCTGGTAAGGCTGGCGGTAAAGGTAAATAATTAATTACTTAGTGAGACTATTATATGAGAAAGCAGTACGGTAAAGTTGCAAATAAAAAAGACCAACAAAGACAAAAGAGAAGATTAACAATCAGAGCGAAGGTAATCGGAACTTCTGAAAGACCACGTATCTGTGCTGTTAAATCAAACAAGCACATTGCAGTTCAAGTTATTGATGATTCAAAATCAGTAACAATCTGCTCAGTGAGCACTTTTGGTAAAGCGGCTGCAGCTGATAGCTGTAACATTGAAGGCGCAAAAAAGGTTGGGGCAAAGCTTGCTGCAACTATGAAATCGAAAAACCTAAACGCAGCTGTTTTTGACAGAGCTGGGTATAGATACACAGGTGTTATTGCTGCGCTAGTTGAAAGTATTAGAGAAAGCGGAATCCAGGTTTAGGAGAAAATATGTCTGAAGAAATTTCTGTAATTGAAGAATTTGAAGGGGAAGCGGGCGATAAAAAAGGTCCACGCGGCAAAAGAGGCGCACCTGCTCCTAAGAAAAAAGCTCCAGCTGCTGGTGGCGAACTCGAAGAAAGAGTTGTTGCCGTTAACCGCGTAGCTAAAGTTGTTAAGGGTGGTAGAAGATTCTCTTTCTCAGCTCTAATGATTGTTGGAGATAAAAAAGGAAAAGTTGGATACGGTTTAGGAAAAGCAAAAGAAGTTCCTGAAGCGATCAGAAAAGCAACTCAAGAAGCTTACAAAAATATGATTTCAGTTCCTCTTGATAACGGAACAATTCCTCATGAGATCATGGGTGAATTCGATGCTGGTAAAATTCTTTTCAAACCAGCAGCGAACGGTACAGGGGTTAAGGCAGCAGGTGCTTGTCGTTCAATCCTTGAACTTGCAGGTGTACACAATATTCTAACTAAATCATTACGTGGAAATAACCCGCATAACGTAGTTAAAGCAACTTTCAAGGCTCTTAAAGGTCTTAGATCTGTTGAACAAATTGCAGCTAGCAGAGACAAAAACGTAAAAGGTTTAAGAGTTAAAAACTAATAGCGGGAATTTTTATGGCTAAAACAATATCAAAAATTAAAGTAAAACTTGTTAAAGGATTACCTGGAACAACTAAAGGCGTACAAGCAAATGTTCGTGGCCTTGGATTAAAAAAAGTTGGTCAAGTTTCTGAGCTGGAAAACACTCCAAGCGTAAGAGGAATGATCAAAAAAATTATCCACATGCTAGAAGTTCAAGAGTAATTAGCAGCGATTTAGAATAAAAGGAAAAGTTATGTTGACGTTAAATAATCTACAAAGCCCAAAGGGTGCTAATAGAAACACAAAAAGAATTGGACGCGGTCAAGGTTCTGGTCAAGGTACACAAGCTGGTAAAGGTCACAAAGGACAAAAAGCTAGAAAGAGTGGACATGTAAGAACTGGTTTCGAAGGGAACAACCTTCCACTTTATATGCGTTTACCTAAAAGAGGATTCAACAACGTTAGATTTGCTGACCCATTTGCAGTTGTTACTCTTGAAAATATTGAAGCTAAATTCAACAAATCTGAAACAGTTAACAGAGATACGTTAATTGCAAAAGGATTGTTGTCAGGAGCTCAAAAAAGTTTAAATATTAAGGTGATTGGAAATATTGCTTTAACAAAATCTTTAAACTTTGAAGGTGTTTCAAAGTTTTCAAAGGCTGCTCTTGAATCAATTCAAAAAAGTTCAGGAACTGTAAAATAGTTTTTTAAAGAAGGACTCTAGATGTCAACGACTCAAGGAAAAATAGAGGAATTAAAAAAGAGAATTTTTTATACATTTTTACTCCTTCTAGTTTATCGATTAGCCGCTCAAGTACCTGTTCCTGGAGTTAACGCTTCAGCAATCGCTTCATATTTTAATGAAGCTGGTGGTGGCGGTATCTTTGATCTTGTAAACACATTCAGTGGGGGAGCATTCAAACGCTTCTCCGTTCTTGCACTAGGGATCATGCCCTATATTACAACTTCGATTATTTTCAGCTTGCTTGGCGAGGTAATTCCTCAAATCCAAGAAATGCAAGAGGATAGCGAGGGTTACAAAAAAATTCAAAAATGGACTCGCTACGCTTCTGTATTGCTTTGCTGTGTGCAAGGTTACGGTATGGCTGCAGTTTTCGAAACTTTCAAAAGTCCAACAGGTGTTCCGGTTATTAATGAACCAGGAATGTTATTTAGATTAACAACAATGATCACTTTGGCCGGTGGAACAATGTTCCTTCTTTGGTTGGGTGAAAGAATTACTGAATTCGGTTTAGAAAACGGTGTTTCGTTAATTATCTTTACAGGGATTGCTGTTGAGCTACCAGCCGAACTTTTCCAAAAAGTAACTCTTTTTAGAAATGGTGAATTGTCTGGATTTAACTTAATCATGACTCTGATTATTATCTGTGCATCACTTTACATTGTTTCATTTATTGAAAGCTCTTTTAGAAATATTCCAGTTCAATATGCTAAAAAAGTTGTTAATAACAAAGTTTATGGCGGTTCACAAAATCTTCCACTTCGCCTTGATACAGGTGGAGTAATGCCTCCAATTTTAGCCAGTTCGCTTCTTGCAGCTCCGGCAACAATTGCTAACTTTGTTCCGAAAGCAAGTCCGTTAAAGCCATTTGTGGATTCAATTCACCAATCTTTAATGCCAGGACAACTATTGTTTAACTTGTTGTTCGCATTCTTGATTTTTTACATGTCGTTCTTCTATGCACCAATTCAGTTTAAAACTAAGAAAGTTTCTGAAATGTTACAAAAGAACAACGCTTTTGTTCCGGGAATTCGTCCAGGGCAAAAAACTCAAGAGTATTTAGATTTCGTACTTAATAGAGTAACTTTCTTTGGAGCTCTTTTCTTGATCGTGGTTTGTATTCTTCCGTCGGTTATTACAGGAAGTCACTCACGTTTTGAAGGAACATCTCTTTTGATTCTAGTGAGTGTGGCAATGAGAGTAATGTTGAACGTTCAAACATTCATGTACTCTGATAAATATGAAACTGCTTTCAAGAGTAAGGGAAAATATAACGGCCCTAATAGAAGATTTTAATGAAACCTCATTTGATCATATTGGGAGCTCCGGGCTCTGGGAAAGGTACTCAGGCAGCTAAGCTGGTTGAGAAAAAAGGGTTTAAGCACATCTCTACTGGGGATTTGTTGAGAGCTGAAATTGCAAAGGGAACTGAACTTGGCCAAAAAGTTTCTGGAATTATTTCTAGAGGTGATTTGGTAGACGATAATACTGTAATGGCCCTCTTAAAAGCTAACTGTGATGTTGATCGTGTTAGCTATATTTTTGATGGGTTCCCACGGAATATTGCACAGGCAGAAATGCTTGAGGCGGAACTTCTACAAGGAAGAAAAACACTTGCAGTGTACTTCAAAATTGACCTCGGGGTCTTAGCGGATCGAGTGGTTAACAGAAGGACATGTGGTAACTGTGGTGAGATTTATAATCTCGCAACTAAGCCACCTCGTGTACCGAATGTTTGTGATAAGTGTGGTGCTGTAGACTCACTTAAGCAGAGAAAGGATGACACTCTTGAAGTTGTCTCTAATCGTCTGAAGATTTTCGCAGACTCGGTAGATCCAATGCTCGCTTTTTATAAATCAAAAGGCGCGTTAGTTGAGATCGATGCTTCAATGCCAGAAGCTGAAGTTTTTAGTGCGCTAGAAAAAGTTATCGGATAAAGAAATTTAATTGGCCTAAATAGCTCTTGCTTTATGGGAGTATTTTGGGTTATACAACCTGTTTTAGGGGAATATGAGCGATAAAGATATCATTGAAGTTGAAGGTGAAGTCACTGAACTTTTACCTAATACTAAGTTTCGCGTGAAACTGCCGAATGGGCATATTATTATTGCTCATATCAGCGGTAAAATGCGCATGCACTTTATTAAAATTTTACCAGGCGACAAAGTTCTGGTTGAGATAAGTAAATACGATTTAACTAAAGGTAGAATCACTTACAGAAGTAAGTAAGTTGTAGCGGAGATAATATGAAAGTTAGAGCTTCAGTAAAAGTAATCTGTAAAGATTGCAAAGTAATCAAAAGAAAAGGTGTTTTAAGAGTTGTTTGTAAAGCTTCTCCAAAACATAAACAGAGACAAGGGTAATTAGGGGACACATATGGCACGTATTTTAGGGGTAGACATTCCAAGAAACAAAGCAATGAGAATTGCACTTCAATCTCTTTATGGTGTTGGACCAAAAGTAGCAATGGACGTTTTAACTAAGTCTGGAATTAGTCCAGAAAAAAGTTCAAATGACATTTCTGAAGAAGAAGTTCAGCTAATCAGAAAGCACCTTGAAGAAGGTCACGTGGTTGAAGGGGATCTTCGTCGTGAGATCGGTCTTAACATTAAAAGACTAAAAGATATGGCTTGCTACAGAGGTGTTCGTCACAGAAAGTCTCTTCCAGTAAGAGGACAAAGAACACATACAAACGCTAGAACAAGAAAAGGTCCTGCGGTTGCTATTGCTGGTAAGAAATCAATCAAATCGCTTAAATAATTAATTTAGGATAGTTATATGGTAAAAAAAGTTGTTAAGAAAAAAGTAAAAAAGAACGTATCGCACGGGATTTGTCATATCCAAGCGTCGTTTAACAATACAATTGTTACTTTCACTGATCCACAAGGGAACGCTCTTGCATGGGCTTCTGCTGGCCAACTAGGTTTCAGAGGATCAAAAAAATCTACTCCATTCGCTGCTCAAACTGCTTCTCTTGAAGCTGCAAAAAGAGCTGCTGAGCACGGACTAAACTCTGTTGAAGTAAGAGTAAAGGGTCCAGGAGCGGGAAGAGAAAACGCAATTAGAGCTCTTTTAGGAGCTGGAATTAGAATCGTTTCTGTTTCTGATAGAAGCCCTATTCCTCACAACGGATGTAGAGCACCAAAGAGAAGAAGAGTCTAATTACAATTCTCACTTAAGGAGATCTTAGAATGGATAATTTTACAGCTAAAAACTGGAATAGCATGATTAGACCAGTAGCTCTTGAGGCAGAGAGCGATAGTTTAAGAAACGACTACGGTAAATTCGTAGCGAAGCCACTTGAAAGAGGATACGGACAAACGCTTGGTAACTCACTTAGAAGAGTACTTTTAAACTCTCTTCAAGGTGCTGGTATCGTAGCGATCAGAGTTGAAGGTGTTGAACATGAGTTCGGTACAATCAATAACGTAAAAGAAGAAGTTTCTGAAATTATTCTTAACTTAAAAGAAGTACGTTTCAAAATTTCTGGAAAAGAAGACACTGTTCTAGTTCTTGAGAAATCAGGAGAAGGTCCAGTTAAGGCTTCTGATATTGTAACTAATGCTAACGTTGAAATTCTTAACCCAAATCACGTTATCGCAAACATTTCTTCTGGTGGATCTCTAAAGATCGAACTTAAAGTTGCTAGAGGAAAAGGTTATGTTACAGCTGTAGACAACAAAGAAGAATACGATCTTCCAGTTGGATGGGTTTACCTCGATACTCTTTTCTCACCTGTATACAGAGTAAACTACTCTGTAACTAACACTCGTGTTGGTAAGAGAACTGACTTCGATAAACTTACGCTTGAAGTATGGACGAACTCTGGAATCAATCCAGCGGACTCTATTGCTTACGCAGCTAAAATTTTAAGAGATCAACTTGCAGTATTCTTAACTTTTGAAGATGAAGAGCAAGTTGTAAAACACGATTCTAAACCAATCGCTGTTTCATCTCCGACAAACAATGCGCTTCTTAAGCCAGTATCTGAGCTTGAACTTTCTGTTCGTTCAGCAAACTGTCTACAAAACGCAAATATCAAGTACATTTACGAACTAGTTTCTAAAACTGAAGGTGAAATGCTTAGAACGAAAAACTTCGGTAGAAAGTCTTTGAATGAAATCAAAGAAATTCTAACAAGCATGGGTCTTGGTCTTGGAATGAAAGTAGATAGCTTGATGAAAGATATGCAAGACGGAAAAACTGTAGGTAAAAACTAATTAGGTGGAATTATGAGACACGGGAATCACAGATATACTTTAGGCGTAAAGCCAGCTCACAGAACAGCGATCATTAAAAACTTAGCGATCGAAGTTTTCGAGCACGGACAAATTAAAACAACTCACGCTAGAGCAATGGCTCTTAGAACTTATGTTGAAAAACTAATCACTCTTGCAAAAGAAGATTCAGTTCACAACAGAAGAACTGCTTACTCTAAGCTTAACAACAAAGATGCAGTTGCAAATCTTTTCACAAAAGTAGCTCCAAAGTTCAAAACAAGAAACGGTGGATATACTCGTGTAACTAAGATTGCTGACGGACGTGTTGGTGACAGCGCTAAGATGAGCTACTTCTCACTTGTAGATTAATTAACAAGGCCTCCTTCGGGAGGCTTTTTTTTGCCTTTTTTTATGCGTATAAATTCTTTTTTTTCAAAACTTGCGATCATCTTTTTAATTTTAGTTCTCACTTTTTTTTATGCTCAATATGAAAAGAAGAAATATTATTCAGCTGGTGAAACTACCTCTAATGATTTTGTTCTAAAAAAACTTCCGGATTTTAATACTCGCGATGTAGCCTCTGGGCAGAAGGTGAATTCATATGAATTCTTAAAGGGCACGAATGGTTTATTTGTTCATATCTGGGGAAGTTGGTGTGCTCCTTGTGAAAAAGAAATGCCTGAGTTCGTGAAGTATGCTCAAAGTGTAGAAGGAAAAGGAATTCGTTTTCTTTTAGTGGCCGTGAATGATGAAGAAATGAAAATTAAAAAGTTCATGAGTCGTTATCCGCTTCCTAAAAATGTTACTGTCGTTATGGATAATGAAAATAAAGTAATGGATCTTTTTGGTACACTAAAAGTGCCGGAGACTTTTTTATTCGATGCTACCGGAAAACACATAAATAAGTTTATTGGACCGCAAGAATGGGGACAAGAGTCCTATCAAACTCGTCTGGATTTTTGGCTTAATCTTGGACAAAACTCTCAAAATTACATCGAACGTAAAATAGAAACACATTAATTTGCCTAAACTTTTAGCAATCTCGTAAAGAATTCCTGAAAACTGCCGAAAAGTTTTACAACTACTGTGCTTAAAAGCACGCAATCGACGGAGAGTTGTATGATTAATTGGCAAGATATGGGGAAACTTCACGTTATCTCTAAACTAGAAGGGATTCTAGGTAAGTGGTTTGGTGTTGAAATGTTTTACACCGATGCTCATGGAAAAGTTTGGTCTGATCATACTAATAAAGACTACGCATTCAAATCTCACTTTATGAAAGTGCAGATGCAAACAGCATATGGACATGAATTTTTAGCAGAAGATGTTGAGAAGATGGTTGATCAACTTGCCTCTGGTAAAGAAGATGTTGTTGTTTATCAATCTTATTTTAAACACGTTAAAGGTGTAGCGTTCCCAATCAAAATCGAAGGTGAGTTTGCGGGAGCAGTTTTTGTTTATCCATTCGTTCTTGATACGACAACGTCGGCAGAGATGGATGAACTTAAAAAACAAATGATCGATAGTGGATCAACTCCTGACGACGCTGCAGCTGCATGTGAAAAAATAAAGAAGATGTGGCCACGTGAAATGGAATACGTAAGAGAGCTTGGTAGCCTACTTGCGGAAGAGATGATGTCGTTCCATGAAGAAATCACAAAACGTGAAAATCAAATTCACGAACTTTCATCACAAGTTGGTGAGAAATATCGTTACCACGCGATGGTTGGTAAATCGAAAAAGATGCAAGCGATCTACGCTTTACTAGAAAAGATTTCGAACTCTGAATCATCAGTCATGATTCAAGGGGAAAACGGGACTGGTAAGGAACTTGTAGCGAAGGCCATTCACTTCTACTCGCCAAGAAAAGATAAAATGTTTTTGGCAGTGAACTGTTCAGCGTTTAACGACAACCTTCTTGATTCGGAATTATTCGGGCACGTGAAAGGATCGTTTACTGGAGCGGTGAAAGATAAAAAAGGTCTTTTTGAAACAGCGAACGGTGGAACACTGTTCCTGGATGAAATTGGGGATACTTCACTTTCAATGCAGGTAAAACTTCTTCGCGTTCTTCAAGAGGGGACATACCTTCCAGTGGGAGCAACTGCGCCGAAGAAAGTTGATGTACGAATCGTTGCAGCGACAAACAAGAATCTAAAAGAAATGATGGCGAAGGGAGAGTTCAGAGAAGACCTTTACTATCGTATCAACGTTATCAATATCAATCTTCCAGCTCTAAGAGAGCGTCATGAAGATATTCCTCTTCTAATGGATTACTTCCTGAAGAAGAGATGTGATGAATCTGGAAAAGCGCTTAAAACATACTCAAAAAAATGTATGGAAAAGATGCTTGATTATCCATGGCCAGGGAACGTTCGTGAGCTTGAAAACGAAGTTGAAAGACTTGTAGTTCTTTCTGCTGACGAAAAATCTATTGGGCCAGAAAATCTTTCTCCAAGAATTCTAGATTGGGGTGCGAGTGCGGAACCAGCGTTCAAAGGTGTTAACACTGAAGGAACTCTTCGCGATGCACTTGAGCAGCTAGAAATTATGATGATCAGAGAAGGATTGAAGCGTTGCAACTTCAATAAATCAAAGTTAGCGAAGGAACTCGATATCTCGAGAGCGAGCTTAATTATGAAAGTTGAGAAGTACGGACTCGATAAACGAGCTAAAGCAGCGTAATTTTTTAATATTATTGACGCACTATAAGTAGCCTCCTAGGGAATGACGGTATAAAATGCCACCTTCTTTAGGAGGTTTTTTTATGTCTCAAACACTTGAGGGCAAACGCGACCTATTACTTAAGCTAAGACGTGAGTCTGAAGTAGGTGGTGGTGAAGTCAAAATTAAAAAGCAACACGAACAAGGTAAATATACAGCTCGTGAAAGAATCGAGCGCTTAGTTGATCCAGGATCATTTTTAGAATTCGATCGTTTTGTTGTTCACAGAAGTCAAAACCTTGGTGACACAAAATACTTAGGCGATGGTGTTGTTACAGGTATCGCTACAATCAATGGACAGAAAGTTGCGCTATTCTCACAAGATTTTACTTGTTGGGGTGGAGCTCTTGGTGCTGCTCACGCGAAAAAAATCTGCAAGATTATGGACTTCGCTCTTGAGAACAGAATTCCAATGATCGGTATTAACGATTCAGGTGGAGCGAGAATTCAAGAAGGTGTTGAAGGACTAGCGGGATACGGAGAAATTTTCTACAGAAACGTAAAATGTTCTGGTGTCATTCCTCAAATCTCTTTGATCATGGGGCCATGTGCAGGTGGAGCAGTTTATTCTCCAGCTCTAACAGACTTCATTTTCATGGTTGATAAAACTTCATACATGTTTGTTACTGGTCCAGATGTTATAAAGACTGTAACTCACGAAGATGTAACAAAAGATCAGTTAGGAGGAGCGAAAACTCATTCTGAAACTTCTGGTGTTGCTCAATTCAATGTTGGTAGCGAAGATGAATGTTTCGAACGCGTTCGCGAACTTCTTTCATACATTCCACCAGCGAACTTCACGAAAGCGACTCCGAAATATACATCGGACATCGTTTACCGTGATAACTTAAAAATTAAAGAAACTGTTCCAGCTAATCCTAAAAAACCATACGACATGAAAGAGATTATCTTTGATGTTGTCGACGATGCTCAATTCTTAGAAGTTCATAAGGACTACGCGAAAAACATCATCGTTGGGTTTGCTTCGGTTGGTGGAATTAAGATCGGGATCGTTGCTAACCAGCCTGCTGTTTTAGCTGGGGTTCTTGATATTGCTTCATCTGAAAAAGCTGCACGCTTTGTTAGATTCTGTGACGCTTTTGATATTCCAATTCTGACGTTGGTAGACGTTCCAGGATTTCTTCCAGGAACTGTTCAAGAGTACGGCGGGATCATTAAGCACGGATCAAAACTTCTTTACGCTTATTCAGAAGCCACTGTTCCTCTTATCTCAATCATCACTCGTAAATCTTACGGTGGTGCGTACCTGGTTATGGCGTCTAAGCACATTAAGACAGACGTTAACCTTGCTTACCCGACAGCTGAAATTGCAGTTATGGGAGCTGAAGGTGCAGTAAACATCATTCACCGTGGTGAGATGGAAGGTTTAACTGGAAAAGCATTCGACGATAAAAAAGCACAATTGATTGCTGACTATGAAGAGAAATTTGCGAACCCATACAGAGCTGCAGAGCTTGGATTTATGGACGCAGTAATTTTACCGGAAGAAACTCGCAAGAGAGTTTATGAGTATTTGATTGCTCTTAAAAATAAGAAGCAAGAAAAACCAAAACGTAAACACGGTAACATTCAACTTTAATTTGATTAAGAGGCCAATGTGAGTACACAAAAAAGAATTCTTATTATCAACCGCGGAGAGATCGCCGCTCGTATCGCAAAAGCGTGTCGCGAGTTAGGTCACATTGCTGTTGGTGTTTGGACTGATAACGAAGTTCAAGCGAAACACTTAGAAGTTTGTGATGAGTGGGTACGTCTTCCTGGTTCGACGAATGCTGAGACTTACCTTAATATTCCGAACATTTTAGATCTTTGTAAAAAATATAAAATCGATGGTGTTCACCCGGGATACGGATTCCTTTCTGAGAACACAGAGTTTTCACAAACTCTTGTTAACAACGGAATCACTTGGATTGGACCACACCCTGAAGCTGTAAGAGTTATGGGTGATAAAGCGGTTTCAAAAGAGTTCGCAGCGAAAGTGGGAATTCCTGTTGTTCCAGGATCAACTGGTGCGGTTCCAACAATCGAAGAAGCGATCAAAATCGCAAACGAAATTAAATACCCAATCCTGCTTAAAGCAGTAGCTGGTGGTGGTGGACGCGGAATGCGCGTTTGTAATAATGAAGCTGATATTCGTGCGAACTTTGAAGTTGTTCAAAGAGAAGCGAAATCTGCTTTCAAAAACGGTGACCTTCTTGTTGAGAAGTACATCGTTAACCCACACCACATTGAAGTTCAGATTCTTGCCGACAGAAAAGGAAATGTTTTCCATTTCTTCGAAAGAGAATGTTCGATTCAACGTCGTCACCAAAAAATTGTTGAAGAAGCACCATCGCCATTCATTGGAGACGATGAAGAACTTCGTCAGAGAGTTTGTAACTCTGCTGTTAAACTTGCTAAGGCAATTAACTACGATTCGGCCGGTACAGTTGAATTGATTATGGGTGAGAACAAGGAATTTTACTTCCTTGAAATGAACACTCGTATTCAGGTAGAGCACCCGATTACAGAAGAAATCACAGGAATCGATTTGATCGTATGTATGATTCAATCAGCTTTCGGTGATGATCTTGGAATTCCTTCGCAAGAATGGATTAAGAGAACAGGTCACGCGATTGAATGTCGTATCTGTGCTGAAGATCCAATCACGATGCTTCCAGCTCCGGGACTTGTTACAGGGTGTGAAACAAATTTTCCGCAAGGAATTCGTTTCGATAACTGTCTTTATAAAGGACTTAACGTTACTCCGGATTTCGATCCAATGGTTGGGAAACTAATCGCGAAAGGAATTATCCGTGAAGTAGCTGTTCGTAAAATGAGAGCGGCCCTTGATGGTCTTCTTCTTGAAGGATTGAAGACAAATATTCCTCTTCATAAAGTGATTATGAACGAAGAAAACTTCAAGAAAGGTAATTACTCGACAAACTACATCTCGACAATCAAACCACAAGAACAAGTTGATACATCGATGGACTTCATCGCTGTTTACAAAAAACTTGCAGGTGTTGAAGCGAGAAGGATGGGATTCTAATGAGAACATATTTAATCGACGCCGATAAAAATGAATACATCGTTGATTTGATCAAGACTCGCAAGCATTCTGCTGAAATGGTTGAGTTCGAGTTCAGAACGATTAAAGATCAACAAGAAGTGAATAAAGAAACGGTTTTCATTAGAAAACTAGCTGACCAATATTTTGCTTCTACTGACGGAATTAAGTGGAATAAACTTGCTCGTCAGGATTCACCTTCACTTATGTTGAACGTAGATAAAGTTTATAAACTTTATCACGGCTACAAACCATCAAGTGCTGGTGGAGATAACTCTGGTGGATTGTTCACGCAAATGCCAGGTAAAGTGATCAAGATCATGGCAAAGATTGGAGACAAAGTTGAGAAAGGTCAAACATTGTTGATCCTTGAAGCTATGAAGATGGAAAACGAAATTAAATCTGGAACAAACGGAACTGTTAAAGCAATTCACGTTAAAGCTGGTGATGCTCTTGAGAACGGCGTTCTCATGATGGAAGTTGAGCCGGAATAAGATTTTTTTGAAAATGATTTTATTAGAAAGCCTCGGTTCGCCGGGGCTTTTTTATTTTAGGTCAAGACCTGGAAGTTGTTACAGGTTTGGCAGACTTCGTATTTGTATCGCATGCCTTTTTTTAAATCCTCTCTAAACGTTTTGTAAGACGCTTTTTCCCAGATATCTTTTACATGTTCTTCGAAGACATTGCCCATTATATGTTTTTCGTTATAGTCCTCGTAGCAAGTGAGAACGTTGCCATTTACTGTTACGATCATCGTGCATGTTGGGATGAGGCACATGCGAGAGAGTGGTGCTTCAATTTTTTTTCCGGCCTCGACAAGTCCGCCTCTGCTTGTGAAGATTAATTGTGTGTGATCGATGTATTTCACATGTTTTTTTTCTTCGTTGGAGAGTTGAGCGAAAGTTTCATCGAAGACTATCTTTTTAGTGTCTTTATGTTTTGTGACACTGAATTTATCTACGCCGGCTGCACGTAATTCATCAAACTTTTCTTTTGTTAAAAAAACGCCGTTGGTGAAAATTTCTGAGCGCGTTTCAGGCAGCATTTCTTTGCTTGTGCGAACAAAGCGTGCGAGTTCAGGATGAAGAGTGGGTTCGTTGTAAAAATGGTAACTGATTTTGCCAGAGTAATTGATATCAGCGAGTTGTTGCATGATGCTTTTGAATTGTTCGAAACTCATCAGGCCTTTATTGATTCTTTCAGTGTTTGAATTGGGGCAGTAGCTACAAGCGAGGTTGCAGTGGTGATTGATTTCAATTTCAATACCCAGAAAATACCTGGTTGCGACGTCACTTTTCATTGGGGAAAGCTTTGTTATTGACAATAATTTGTTAACTGTAGAATACTTTTATAAAGAAAGCAAAAGAGGTCCATTATGTTCGAAACAAACTATTCAATTTCAGAAAATGTTGTATCTAGAGCTAATCAAGATGGAACGATTGTTCTTATGAAACTCGATGAAGGTGATACGTTCTTTAAAATTAACGGCGTCGCTGCAGTTGTGTGGAAAGAGCTTTCTCTCAAAAAAAATCTTAATCAAATCGCAGAAGAAATTATGAATGACTACAACGTTTCAGCTGATAAGCTGACAACAGACATGAATAAACTTCTCGCGACACTCGTTGAAAAAGATCTTATTCAGAAAATGTAATTCGCTTGAAAGCGCTTTTCGTTTTTCTCTTTTCATTTTCTCTATTCGCCAAGGACATTATTTATCTTAAGCCTAAAGCTTTTCTCGATGTAGAAAAAGGTGAAATGGTTTATGGGAAAATTATCGGTATCAAGAACGATAAAATCGTTTACGTCGGTAAAAGTGTTCCGAAAGGCTCGAGGGTTGATAATGAAAATATTTATCTTCTTCCCGGTCTTTTTGACTGTCATACGCATGTTTTTTTTACAGAACTTTTGGGAGAGCATTCTTTTGAAGGGGCGCTTGTTAGAGAATTAAAAATTTCTGAGAAAGAAAGAATTTCTCGTGCGAAGAAATTTTTGCACCAATATTTGAATAAAGGATTTACTTCAGTTTGCGATCTTGGAAACTCGGGGAATTTTTTAGATGTAAAAATCCGTAATGAAATTGCACACGACAGTGCTTATCCGCAAATGTTTGTTTCTGGGCCTGGAATTGCTGTGAATAAAGCGCAGTTTGCCGCTGATGTGACTTTAGAGATGGCGAAGAAAGAATACACAATTGTAGATGAGAAAACTGACATGAAAGCGGTTTTAAAAAAGTATGCTGATCACAATGTGGATATCTTAAAAATATATCTGGATAATTCTCCCGGTGTTGGAGAGATGAGTGCAGATGTTTTTAAAAAAATCATTTCTTCTGAAATTCCTTCTCATGTGAAAAAAATAACATTTCATGTTCTTGATCGTTCATCAGTGAAGGAGTTAGAGGATTTGCCTGTTTTGAATGTTGAACATGGAAATGCTCTCGACTGGCAGACGGTAAAAAATCAATCGGTGTATATGACTCTCACGGATTTACCTGAAAAAATGCTGAACGAATTTGGTTATTATCATAAAGTTTCTTATCTTGCTCAGCTCGCTCGAGCGAAAGCAGCCGATGAAAATAAAGCGACATTAGTTTTTGGAACAGATTTTTATTTTCAAAAACCATTGCCTGGATTCGATCGTGGAGAGTATGCCATTCATTCAGTGGATGCCTGGAAGGAAGCGGGAATTTCTCCTCTGAAAACACTTCAGGCAATGACTATCAATGCAGCTAAATCACTTCATGAAGAAAAGAAATTGGGAGTGATCAAAGTTGGGGCCACGGCGAACATGGTAGGATCTTCGAGCAATCCATTAGAAAATCTGGATGCTATCAAAAATCTTTCTTTTGTGATGAATAAAGGTAAACGAATCAAATAAATTAACGACGAATTTTTTGAATAAGCTCGATCCATTCATTGTCTGTTCCTTCAAGGGAGACATGAATGAGAAGAATGCGTGAAAGAATATCAATCGATGGTAAAAAATCGAACTTCGTTTGTACTTTTTCTTTTGGTAAAAGATGATGCCATTGCCAGACTTGGTGAGCAGGTCTGACCATTGGGGAATTGGCCTTGATCATAAGTTTATTGAGTTCGATGACGAGTTTTCCATTTTGAGCAGCATCGTCACAAAGGACACGGCTTGTTGTGTGGCATTCGCCTTCATTGTCATAAGTCGGAAGAAGTTTAAATCCGACTTCCTTTAAATGTGTGTCGAGCTGGCGTTTTCGCTTCTTGAGTTGTTCAAGAATAAATTCTAATTTTTCTAGTTGAACATTGATCATTGCTCCCTGGATTTCAGAAACGCGCATCGATTTACCTGAGAATTTTTCGATTGTGTAGTTGTCTTTGCATGTCGGGCCGAATTGGTTACAAGTGTCGTGATAAAGAAATGCTTTTTGGAAATATTCAGCATTGTTTGTTGTAATTGCTCCACCTTCACCGCAGGAAATAATTTTATCAACGTTGAACGAATAACAACCGAAAGCTCCGATGCTTCCTAGTTTTTTTCCTTTGTAATTTCCGCCTACAGCTTGAGCTGTGTCTTCGATGAGCTGGAGAGAATTTTTTGCACAAAAAGTAGAGAGGAATTCCATGTCACAGGGATACCCATCCATGTGAACTGCTATAAGCGCTTTTGTTTTCGGTGTGAGTTTGTTTTCTAAATCTTTCGACTCAAAACTTAAATATTCATCGACGTTGACTACGACTGGAATGGCCCTTAATTCAATGACGGCTGCAGCGGTTGCAAAAAATGTGTAAGCGGGAATGAGAACTTCATCTCCCTCTGAAATCCCTAGGGAAAACAAGGCGGTGACAAGAGCATTTGTTCCACTTGAGAGGAGTAAGGAATTTTTAGTATTTAAATAACGCGAGAAATTCTTCTCGAAAAGAGAACATTCTGTTTCGACATCTTTGCCTTGATAGCGGAAAAGTTTTTTAGATTTTAAAACTCTTTCGATCGCTTTAATTTCGTTGTCGTCGCTGTGATACATACGCCCATTTTACCTCTAGAAATCCTGGAAATATTATTTCATCTCATTTGAAATTTGATTGCAATCTAAATATGATAGGAAGATGAAAGAAAAGCTCTTTAGTGCAGTGGAAATTGAGATCAATCATGGGTGCAATATGAGTTGTTCATATTGTCCAAATTCTCAATTTCAGCGAATTGAAAAAGGCGAGATGGAGCTTTCTCTTTACCAAAAAATTATTTCGCAATTAAAAGATCTCAATTTCACAGGACGCATTTCGTACGATTTTTATAATGAACCGATGCTTTGTTCGAAGCTTTTGGAATTTGTTGCGATAGCGAGAAAAGAATTGCCTGAAACAACGATCGAACTTTATTCGAACGGAACATTTCTTTCTGTAGAGAAATTTAGAGAATTGATTTTTGCCGGGATCAGTAAATTTATTGTGACTAAGCATGAGAATGTTCAGAAATATCTTTTTGATGAAACTTATCAAACACTTTCCGAAGCAGAAAAAAGTTTAGTGCTTTTTCGTGGCCATGAAGAGATGACGCTTTTTAATCGCGGTGGAACTCTTCCGCATATTGGAGAAAAACGCAACCTTTCTCTTCAGCCTTGTTATGTTCCAAGTGAGGTTTTAACGATCACAGTGAAAGGTAATGTTGTTCCATGCTTTGAAGATTTTTTTCAAAAACATCAGATGGGTAATGTGAATGAAATGCATTTAAGAGATATCTGGTTTCAAGAAAAGTATTTAGGTTTTAGAAAAAAACTGCAACAAGGCCTTCGCCATCAACTCGATGTCTGTAAAGATTGCAATCGCCATCAGGTGGTGTTTGCATGACCTATAAAATTGTTTTAAAGCGCGGAGAGAAGCGCAAATTTGTAAAAGAAGAAATGACTCGCACTGATTGCACAGCTAACGGCATTAGAGTTATTCCGACATATTTAGGAATTTGTGGCTCTGATCTTTTTCATTACATGAATGATTCAGAAGATAATATTTGTTTTGGACATGAGTGGATTGGAAAAGTGAGCGAAGTTGGCACGAATGTCTCACATGTGAAAGTCGGTGATGTTGTGACAACATCATCAACTCTCGGATGTGGCGAATGTTCAGAGTGTAAACAATCTCGTGTGAATTTTTGTTTGAAACCTATTCATCTTGGATCTCCTCAGATGGGAGCGCTCACTGGTGAAATTGTCTTTAATGTTTTTAATGCCCGCGTTTTGCGTTCGCATTCTAAGGCTGAAGTTTTAATTGAAGTTGTCGCAGTTGCTGAAGAAGCCGTGAGACTTATGAAAGAAGAATGTTCGCTTTTGGGGAAACGTATTCTTGTCATGGGCGCGGGGACTGTTGGATTGTTGATTGCTCATTTATTGAAAAAAGAAAATTGCGATGTGATGCTTGTTGATCCTCATCAGAAAAGAATGGATCGAGCGAAAAGATTGAATATTCCATCGATGTTGTTAAAAGCATTTTCAGTAATGGGAGAGCGCAACTCATACGATGTGATTTTTGATGCAACTTCCGATCGTGGTGAAGAGACCGGTGGCTTTCATCTGCTTTCTAAGTTTGCAGCTCTTCATTCTCATATTCTTATTGTTGGAAAATATCTTCGCGAAGTGAATGTAAATATGAATGGACTTGCGAAGCTTGGTGGAACAATTAAATTCATGAGAGGTGTTCCGCTTTCGACGATGGATCTCACGATTGAGAAATGGTCATCGCATTTAGATGAGCTCGCCGATGTTTTAATTAGTCACGAATTTAATGCTTCAGAAATTCAAAAAGGATTTGAAACAGCTTTAACGAACTCTGAGTCGGGAAAGGTAGTCATTCAAATTAACGGGATGATCTGATGACACAATATTTGGGATTGGGAAAAACAAAATTTAATTCTTCTGTTTGTCTGATTGATGAAGACGGATCGGTTGAATTGCTTTTGACAGAAAGACTCAATCGCAAAAAAAATTCCGGACACTGGCCGGAAGCAGGATTAAAAAAAATTCTGCCTTGTTTGACAAAAGAAAATTTAAAAATTGCTGAGAATAGAGATGTTCGTCACCCGAAAGTCATTGAAGATTTTCAAAACGAACAATTTCCTTTTTATGATTATCTAAAACAGAATGGATTGGATGTATTTGCCAGTCACTTTAATTCTGAAATTGAACATATTCCTCATCATCTTTGTCATGCTTATGCGGCATTGGCCCTTTCTCCTTTTGAGCAATCAATTATTGTTGTGATGGATGGAGCAGGGAGTGAAGTTGCTCCGAATGAATATGAAGAGTGCACGGTTTATTTGCAGAACGGAGTACATCTCGAAGAAGTTTATAAACAGACGACCAGTTTTTTAAAATCACAAAAGAGAGAACCTCATACGTTCGGAAATCGTATTGGTGGAGCTTATGAAAAGGTTTCTGAATTTATTTTTAATTCTCCTCACTCGTCGGGAAAAGTAATGGGGCTTGCTCCGTTTGGAGAAGCTTCAGCTATTCGCGATTATTTAGAGTTTCAAGAGAATCTTCCTTGGGAGAGAGCTTTTAAAACGAAGGGGAAAGCGGAGTGGGAAAGTCTTGATCACGCGCTTTTTAAAAATATCGCGGCCAGTGTTCAGCAGAAGCTGGAAGAAGATTACGATTCAATTTTAGCCATTGTTAGAAAGAAATTTCCTGATTACGAAAATCTGATTTTAACTGGCGGGTGTGCGCTTAATTGCACAAACAATGCTCGTCTGTATTATCAGAATCAATTTAAGAAAATTTATATTCCTCCTTTTCCGGGAGATGAGTCAATTAGTTTTGGACTCGCTCATTATTTGAAGTACAAAGACAATCCTTCTTCGTGGAAGAAAGTTTCGCGTGAAGAGCAGGCAGCTTATTTGGGATCAAAAATAAGATCTGATTTTGAAACCGAAATTGAAAGAGCGTTTTCTGCAGAAGGTTTTGATTTAAAAAAATCTTCTGATGTGGTTAGCTCAGCAGCTGAGCTCCTGGAAAAAACCCAAATCGTCGCCTGGTTTCAGGGGAGAAGTGAGTCTGGACCTCGCGCTTTAGGAAATAGAAGTATTCTTGCAAGACCAGATAGTATTGGACTGAAAGATCATCTCAACAAAAATGTAAAATTCCGTGAGAGCTTCAGACCTTATGGGTGCTCGGTTCTTCACAGCAAAGCTCATCTGTATTTTGAAGTGGAAGAGGGATTTGATAATCCGTTTATGTCTTTTGCAATTAAGGTGAAAGATGAATACAAAGATAAATTAAAAGAAGTAAGTCATATCGATCAAACGTCTCGGATGCAAACGGTGAGAGTTGGGCAGAATGAGAAATTTTATCGCTTGATTGAAACGTTTGGAAATAAAACAGGGCTCTATTGTTTGCTCAATACATCTCTCAATGTGATGGATGAACCGATTTTAGAAACAGTGGCAGATGCGAAACGATTTATGGAGAAATCGCCGATTCAATATTTAGTAATTGGTGATTATATTGTGACGAAAAAATGAGTGTCGCTTTACGATTAACGAATTTTGCTTTCGATCATCTCGTTAATCAATGGGGAGCGCTTTCTCGCGTTTTTGATCCAGTTGTGAATTTTTCTCCTCTGGTTTTTAGAGTGAGAATTACCAACCGCTGTAATTTAAGTTGCCACTATTGTTATGTAGGAAAAAGTCTCAATCAGAAAGTTGAAAATCTGCTGAATGTAGATGAATGGAAAATGGTTTTGAAAAACCTTCCTCGTCATACATTGATCGATATTACGGGAGGTGAGCCGTTACTCACTCCTAAGATTGATGAAATTTTAAATGAGATGCTTGATCGTAAATTTAAAATTTCTTTAATTACAAATGGGACAGTTTATAAAGAAACGCTTTTCAAAACGATGGTAGAGAAAAAGCTTTCGCATTTTATGATTTCGTTCGATGGTAATGAAGTTGCTCACGATGCGATCAGAGGGCTGGGTAATTTTGAGCGTGCCCTTAAGACCGCCAAAAAAATTATTGAATATAAAAAAGAGTTAGGCTCTCGTCACCCTCTACTAGTCGCGAAGATTACTTATACAGAAGAAAATTATCATGATGTGGATAAGTTAATTAAATATCTCGTCGATGATATTGGGTTCGATGGAGCTACTGTTAATTTACTTTTCGACAATGAAGCGCGCGACGGATTTCCTAATGGGAAAGCCCTGAAAGAATCGAAGTTTCAGGCGGGAAATGTTGTGCAGTTTTCATCTGATAAAGCAGCAATGATGGGAGAGGAGCTTGTTTCTCTTCTTGAAAAATATTCAGGAAAAGTTCAAGTGCGCCCTGAAATCAAAACCAGTGAAGTAAAAAATTATTTTATTGATCCTCAGAAGTTTTCTCCGAAAAATTGTTACAAGTACAGAAGTGTTCTCACTATGTATAGCGACGGTACCCTCACACCTTGTGATTTGGGAATTGAAGTGGGCAATATTCGAGAAGAAGGTTATGATGTCAAAAAAACAATTTCTCGAGCGAAAATGAAAAGTTTTTTTGAGGGATTTCAAAAACAAGAAAATCTTCCCGGATGTCAGGGATGCTGCCTGAAAAAGCATGAGATGGTTCAATGAAATACGATCTTTATTTATCAGTCGTAGTGACAGCTCTCAATGAAGAAAACAATATTGCTAATTGTGTTGAGACGCTTTCGCATTTTCTTGAAATGAATGTGAGCCGTTACGAAATAATTTTCGTGAATGATGGGAGCACCGATAAAACCAGAGAGCGACTTGATGCTTTTAACGGAAGGAAAAATTTAAAAATTCTTCATCTCGATAAAAATCAGGGAACAGGTGGCGCGATTAAAAAGGCTATGCCGATGATTGAGGGCGAATGGTACTGTTGGTTTCCTTCGGATCTTGAAATTCTTCCTGAAGAGCTTTTAAAGACTTTTGAGAAATGCCAAACGAACGATGTTGTGGTCACCTATATTTCCAATGGAAATGTCGTGAGAACAAATTTCAGGAACGCTCTTTCAAAATTATTTATTCATATCATGAATATTTCATTTGGAACTCGGCTGGAGTATTTTAATGGAATCACTTTAATAAAGACTCCGTTGGTTAAAAAAGTTTCTGTTGGAGCAAATCGTTTTTTCTTTCACGCTGAACTGCTGCTGAAAGTTTTAAAACAAACAAAGAAAATCGCCCAAGTTCCTATTGTTCTCACTCCTAGAACAGCAGATAGATCAAAAGCAATTAAGTTAAAAATATTAATGGATGTCATCAGCTGCTTTTTAAAAAGCTTCTGGCAATTGAGAATAAAAAGTGAAAGTCCTCATTATTAAAACCGGAGCGACGGAAACTTTTGATCTTTCATTTCTTCATCCTGGAGTGATCAGTCTGGGTGATGTCATTCGTTCGACACCTTTGTTAAGCTTATTTGTTTCCGACGATGTTACTTGGTTTACCAGTTTGCAAGCTAAAAAGTTAATTGAAAAAATTCCAGAAATTAAAAATGTTATCACTGATAAAATATCTTTAGAAAATTTCGATCTCGTCGTGAATTTAGAACAGGAGGAGGATACTCTTTCCTGGATTCAGAATGATTCGATTAAAAAATTAATCGGGTTCAGTGATCGCTGTATTCTCAAAACGGCAGAAGGGAATTTTTCTCTAGCGGATTGGCCAAAACAATCGTTGAATTGGTCAGAAAAATTATTCGCTTTGTTTGGAAAAAAATGGAGTGGAGAGAACTATTATCTCCCACTATCGGTTTTAGATCAGACGAAAACAAATTCCGCTGATATCGGACTCAATTGGCAAGTTGGCATTAAGTGGCCGACAAAAATGTGGGCGAAAGAGAACTGGAGTTTACTCGAAAATCAATTCTCAACTCAATATAAAGTTTCATGGCAGGAAGGGTTTGATGATTTGATTCAATATATGAATTGGATTAACTCGTGTCGCATTCTTGTTACTCATGACAGCCTGGGTCTTCATATCGCTCGCGCTCTGAATAAGAAAGTGATTGTACTTTTTGGGCCGACTTCTTCGGTGGAAACGCCCTTGGGGGAGCACGATCATTCAATGAGCGCAAAGAGTGCGCCTGGTTTTGATTGTCTTCCTTGCTATAAGGACTCTTGTCATAATAAAATTCACTGTATGAATTACATCACGGTTGAGCACGTCGTAAACGCACTCAATTCGTTATTGGGATAAATTATCAGTGAGCAATTTGCAATTAGACGGGAATAAACTCCTGCACCATTTGGATAAAGTGAATCAGTGGAGTCGTGGTGAACTTATCACTCCGATTTACATCGCTTTTAGTCCGACGAGCTATTGCAATCATCATTGCGTGTTTTGCGTTTATCACTACAAAGAATTTAAACCGATTTTTTTTCCGCTAGAGCGCTATCAGTCTCTTGCAAAAGAATGGGCGAAGGCCGGAGTGCGATCTGTTTTTTTCGCTGGAGACGGTGATCCACTTCTCAATAAACAATGCCATGAAATGGTGAAAGCGACGAAAGAGTCGGGGATTGATATTGCTCTTAATACGAACGGGCGTCTTCTCAATGAAAAAAATATTCCGGTGTTTGTTGAGAATCTTTCTTTTATTCGTATTAGTGTGAACGCAGGTTCTGCTGAAAACTATGCGAAGGTTCATGGAACTAATGAGAAAGATTTTGATATCGTGATGGAGAACATTTCTACTCTAGTGAAAATGAAGAAAGAAAAGAACTCGTCGATGACTATAGGAGTTCAGCTTGTTCTTTTAAGCCAGAACGTTCACGAAGTTAAGGCGCTCGCTTTTAAATTAAAAGAAATCGGGGTTGATTATTTTTCAATCAAACCGTTCTTAAAACATCCGGATATCGCTTTTGATGACAATATCGAAAATTTAAATGATGTACTCGATGATTTTTTAGAATTCCAGAAGGACATTTCTACAGACAAATTTTCTTTCGCTTTAAGAAAGGGATTGTTCATGGATAAATTCCAACGCCATTATAAAAAATGTCAGTCGACAGATTTTATGATTGAGATCGATGCTGTTGGAGATCTTTACAGCTGCGGTCCTTATATTGGAAATCCTGAGCACAAACTCGGAAATATTATGAAAGAATCATTTGAAGTTGTTTGGGAGTCTGAGCAGGCGAAGAAAACGCGCACACATGTTTCATGCAATGTAGATGTTTCGAAGTGTATGCCTTTTTGTCGTCCGGATTCTGTAAATGATGTTTTATGGAAATTAACTAACCCACCTCAACACGTGAACTATATATGAGTGAACTTTTTTTAGACGGATCTAAATTACTTCATCATTTGCCTACTGTAGAAAAGTGGAAAAGAGGCGAACATTTTTTTCCAATTCACGCAGAGATCAGTCCGACGAGTGGATGTAACCAGAGATGTAATCTTTGTTACGTGGATTATCTCGGGCACAAAGCGGGATTTCTTGAAGAAGATATTATGAATTCACTGATGGATGAATTCGGAAAACTCGGAGTGAAAAGTGTCCTTCTTGCAGGAGAAGGTGAGCCTACCGCGAATAAAGGAATCGTATCGATGATTCAACGTGCGGGAAGAAATGGCGTTGATATGGCGATTAACAGTAATGCAGTTCTTCTTACGAAAGAAATGTCGGAAGCCATTTTACCTGATCTCACGTGGGCGAGATTTACTTTTCAAGCAGCCGATCCGCAAATTTATCAGGCCATTCATAAAGGACATCGTTCGGATTATGAAAGAGCGACTGCGAACGTTCAAGAAGCTGTTCGAGTTAAGCGCGATAAAAAATTAAAAGTGACGTTGGGAACTCAACAAATTCTCATCAATGAAAATTATAAAAATATTTACGACACTGCAAAACTCTCAAAAGATTTGGGTGTTGATTACTACGTTGTAAAAAGATTTAGTAAACATCCAAACAATACTTATGATGTTCCGGAAGATCTTTACTTAGAGTCGACAGAAGAATTGAAGAGAGCAGAATCTCTCAGCGATGATAAATTTAAAGTTATTGTTCGTTGGAATAATTTTACTCAAGACTGCAATCGTATCTACAAAAAATGTATTGGAACGCCATTTATCACTCAGATTTTAGCCAATGGAAAAATCTATCCGTGCAGCCAGTTCTTTAAAGACGAAAGTTTTGCTTACGGCGATCTTCATACGCAAAGTTTTGAAGAAATTTTCACGAGTGGGCGCGTACAAGAGATTACTAAGAAAATCGAAAGAGAAATCAACGTTAAAAATTGCATAAGTTATTGTCGTCATCATTCAACAAATCAATTCTTGTGGAAATTACATGACAAGCCTGAGCACTCAAATTTCATCTAGAAAACTTGATTGTTGCTGTGGCGATAATCAATCAAAAGTTTTCAGAAAGATTGTTCCCTACCAATTGCTGGTTTGTCAGTCCTGCAAACTCGTGCGCCTGGAAAATATTTATTCTAATCCAACGACATTTCTCGATGATGTAAAAAAGGATCAAGGACTTGAGTACTGGGGATTCCCACAGTTTTTCAAGAAGTATGAGTTTATCTTCAATTATTTCTTTGAAGAAAGATACCAGCGAATTCTGGCAGAAAAGCCAGTGTCCGGTGAATGGCTCGATATCGGAAGTGGTTATGGATTTTGGCAGAAATTTTTAGAAAATAAAAAGCAAAAAAATTTTGGACTAGAGATTGAGGCACACGCAGTTGAGTTTGCTAAAAATAGCGGCGTGGATATTGTTCACGAGAGCATTGAAAATTTTAAGACCGATAAAAAATATGCAGTCATTACGATGTGTGATGTTTTAGAGCACGTTGAAAGGCCAGATGAAATTTTACAAAAATGTCGCGAACTTCTTTTGCCAGGTGGATTGCTTTATATTCAGGTGCCGAACGTTTTAGGATTTAAGTATCCCTATAATGATTCGTTGGGATTGCCACATCATCTCTGGCAATTTGATCCGAAAACTTTAATCAACTTACTCGAAAGAGAAAAATTTATTCTTTGTAATTACTGGACAGGCGTACAAGGTGTCATTCGTTATTATGAACTCGGCGGACCGAGTTTATTTAGAAAATCTCTTTGGAATTTAGCGAAGGTTTTAAAACGCGGAAATAGATTGCAAGTATTGGTGAGAAGATGAAAAAAATTATTCTTCCCAAAACTTATAATTACGTTGGTGTTTTTTTATCTCTCAGCTGTAATCTTACATGCTCCTATTGTATCAACCATCTTGTAGGGCTTAAAAAGGGAAGAAAACTTTTAAATGCCAAAGAATGGGCCCGTGGTTTAGGGCGACTGGAAATGACTAAAAAAATTCCTCTCACTTTGCAGGGAGGGGAGCCGACGATTCATAAAGAATTTTATGAAATCATTAATGAACTGCCTGAAAGTTTAGAGCTTGATTTATTAACGAATATTCAATTTTCTCCAGAGGAATTTGCAAAAAAAATTCCGCTCTCGAAATTTAATCGAATGGCACCATATGCTTCGATTAGAGTGAGCTATCATCCGGAGACAATGAACTTTGAAGAGACGAAGGCGAAAGTTCAAAAATTAAGCGAGCTCGGGTTCAAAGTCGGACTTTATGGTGTTCTTCATCCCGATCAAAAAGAAGAAGTGTTGAGAGCACAGAGAATTTGTCAGGAAGAGGGAATTGATTTTCGTACAAAAGAATTTTTAGGAATGCATGAAGGAATTTTACATGGCACCTATGCTTATCCAGGGTCTGTCTTTTCTTCCGAAGTAAAATCTTGTTTATGCAAAACGAGTGAGCTATTAATTGACCCTTTTGGTGATGTTTTTAGATGTCACCACGATCTTTATAATAAACTCAATTCTATTGGGAATATTCTCGATCCGGAATTTGAATTAAAAGATGAATTCCGTTCGTGCGAATATTTTGGTCGCTGTAATCCATGTGATGTTAAAATAAAAAATAATTATCTACAGGAGTTCGGGCACACTTCTGTCGAAATCGTTTTTTAGGTTGTTTATGGAAAAAATAGAAATAGCTTCAATTGCCGCATTTACGCTTATTGAATGTGCAGCACCAAGAAGAAATATTAAGTTTTTTCGTGAAGGATTTTTTGAAGACGTCAGCTATTTGCTAATTATCATTTATGCGATTCCTTTCATCTACGGCCTAATTCCCTGGAGTGTTGAAGATCATCTGACTTATCATTTGCTCGACCTTTCAAAGGCAAATGTTTATTGGCAAATCTTTTGGTGTTTTTTGCTCACCGATTTATTGAGATATTTGCTTCACGTTTCTTTTCATCGTTTCTCATGGTTCTGGCCTTTTCATAAGCTTCATCATTCGGGGAAAGAACTTTCTACTCTCTCAGGATATCGTTCGAGTTATTGGGAGGATTTTTTTCTGCTTATTTTTACGATTATTCCCATGAGTCTTTTGAAGTTCGATGTAAAAGTTGTTGAAGGCGTTGTGCTCTTTTTTTCTGTTCACGGATTTTTTCTTCATTCCAATATTAGAATTCGTTTTCCGAAATATTTGCGTTTTATCGCTTGCCCGCATTTTCATCACTGGCATCATGCTGAAGAATTGAAATTTCCTTACGGACAAAATAATGGGGTGACTCTGACTATTTGGGATATGATTTTAGGAACCTATTATTCAGATCCAGCTTACCCTGAGGCGATCGGCCTTAATGGGGGAGCGAAAATGGAAGGCAATTATATCAGCCGCTATTTCTATCCACTTTCTTGGAGAAAGAAGAAATCAAATTCCTGAATTTTTTTCCAAAATATTTGTCGTGTGAGCATCTTTGATTTGCCAGAAAGAAGGACGTGGTTTTCCTGCTTTGAGATCAGTACTGAAATTGGTCGGATCATAGATAATATTTTTTTCAACATCTGAAAGATAGTTTTTTTGATAATCTTCAATCGTCTGCCTATCAGGCTTATTATAATAGAAAGAAACAAGTTTTGTGTGGAAAATCATGTCCATGACTTCGTCATAGTAAATGGCATTTCCTTTTACAATGACTGTCTGATCGTAAAGGTGCTTTCTCACCATGAATCTTGAATGGTTTTTATTGTTGGAAATATCAATTGCAGTAAAAATTGTTGTAAGAACGAGAAGTGAAATCAAAAATCCATAACGAAATTTATGCTCATATTTCAAATGCAGCCAGTACATGAAGGTCATGAACAGAGAAGCCTGAACAGAGAGAAAAAGGATAAGTGAGAGATTCTGTTCAAAGAGATCTAAATTGGTCTTGAAAAATCTTAAGACATCCGGAGTATGAGCAAGTGCCATCTGCAAAGGAAGCATTCTCTCGGTGTAGTAATAATATTTAGGATCGACCAGGTTTACTACGCAACCGTAAAGATCATAGATGTTAAAAAGAATAAAAAGTCCGAGAAGAAATCTTCCTAAAACTTTTTTGTCTTTGAAAGAAAGATAAAGAGCGTAAGCAAAAAAAGGAAGTTCGGGAATGGCATGGCGATTAACGAGATTATCGATAATAGGAGTAATCGCAAAAGAAACTGTAATAGCCTTGAAAAGAACAGCGAGCAAACCAAGGCCCATGATGAGCTTGTCTCTTTTTTCTTTGGCCGTACTTAGATGATAAAGCATCAGCACAAGAATAAGAAAATGCACAGGTGTTTTTGTGACAAGTCCGCTTGGTCCAAAGAGATAGTCTAAAATATATGTATGATTAAAAATAAGAATTGGAGAGCGTGCAAGTAGTCCTCCGAAACGGATATAATTGATAAGAAGAATTTGAGCTTGATAAAAAAGAGGAATAGAAAAAATGAAAAGAAGTTCTTTCCATTTTTTTCTCATGATAAATAAAGGCAAAATGGCCAGAAGATAAAAAACACCATCAGGCTTTAAAACAGAAAAGAATCCCAGTGCTAAACTAAAAATCCACCAATTGTTATTTTCTTCATCCATTTGGAAGAGTTCAAAGAAAAGAATTGTCGTAAAAATGAGACAAAGGGCCGAGAGTTCGGAAGGCTCAACAAAAGAATACCAAAGCGTCCCTGTGGAAAAGATCAAAAAATAAAACCATTCGCGGAAGCTTTTTATTTCAGAATGCTTTTTTAAATAGCCGCCAATCATTACAGGAATAAAAAGCAATGCTGTGAAAAAAAGGTGATGAGAGACAAGCGGATTATTTAAATCTTCAGGTTGGAAGAGTGTAAAGATAAGTGAAAAAAGATAAGGGACAAAAAGTAGCGAAGTGATAAAGGGTGAATGATAATCGGGATGATTATAATTAGCAGTCGCCATCCAGCGATCGTATGGATGAGTGAATTGATTAAAGATGTTAAAATCGAGATCATTCACCATACTCTGAAAATATTTAAAATAAACTCCATTTTCAAAAAGAGTGAATCTGTGAGAAATTAAAAAAAAGACAATATTTGCCAAAAAAAACAAAATAAAAACGATGACAATTTTTCGGCTGGATATTGAATGCATTAAACGCTTGGCCTTATGAAAAAAATTCTAAAAAAATTCATTCACCCAATCTATCTTTTTGCTCAAGTTTCTTATGGGCATTTCAATAGTTGGTGTGCTCCCATTCTGGCCCTTCCTCCTTTAGTTTTGAGGATTAGAATTACCAGCGAATGTGATTTGTCTTGCTCCTATTGTTACCTAAACGGACACTTAAATCAAATTGAATCCAACCATCTTTCATTGGAAGAATGGAAGAAAATTGCAGGCAATCTCCCTCGATGGACGATCATCGATATAACCGGGGCAGAGCCTTTTCGAGCAAAAAATTTCAAGGAAGTACTCGAGATTTTTTTAGATCGTGGTTTTAAGATTTCACTTATTACGAATGGACAAACCATCGATGAAGAAATCATTGATCTCATTGTGAAAAAGAAACTTTTTTACATGATGGTGAGTATTGATGGACTAGAGGCAACTCATAATTTAATTCGAGGAAATTCGAATGCTTTTCAAAGAGCGAAAGAATTTTGTCGCAAACTTTCAGAGACAAAAAAGAAATATAATTCCAAATTTCCCACATTGTGTATAAAAACAAGTCTTCTCGAAAATAACCTCGAGGAGTTTTCTGATTTACAGGATTTCGTTTTCGAAGAACTTTCAGCCGATCAACAAACAATCAATCTTCTTTTCCAGAACAAAGCTCGTGGTGGAGCAAAGCTTGCTGAAAATATGAAAGCGCCAATCCTTCAAGAGGGGAATACGCAATCATATTCATCTACTTCTCATTCAAAACTCACGTCGACACTTTCAAATGCGATAACAAAAGCATCATCGCAAAATAGAACTCTTCAAGTGAAGCCACCAATGAAGGAAGAGCTTTGGAGTGAATATATTTTTTCTCCTAAAAATTTCGGTGTCAAAAACTGTTCACGTCCTCATAGTGTAGCGACTCTGTATTACGACGGAACTCTCACTCCTTGTGATATGGCAGCGAGGACAGGAAATGTAAGAGAGTTAAATTACCAATTGAAAAATTTATGGAGAACTTCTGCTTACAAAAGTTTCTATAAAGATTTCAAAGCAGCGGGTGACTTTCGTCACGCTTGTGAAGGCTGTGCTCTAACGGAACAGTGCAGGAAGTAGATTCGATGAAATTCCTTTTGGGTTCCACTAGAGTTCATTTATACTAATTGAGTGAAAAAATATTATCTGGAAACACTCTCAGTCGGGTGTCCGAAAAATATTCTTGAAAGCGCTTCATATCGAAAGACTCTAGAGGAAAACGGGTTTGAAGCAGTGACGACGATGGATTCGGCGGATCTTGTTGTATTGAATACATGTGGTTGTTTAGAGACACTTCAAAACAAAGCGAAAGTGGCTATTGATACGGCATTAGAAAAACAAAAAACATCACCTAAAAAAATTGTCGTGGCCGGATGTTACCCGCTCATCGATAAAGCAAATAATCTTAAAGAAAATCAAATTGAAAGTTTTCCTCCCGGAGAAATTTTAGAATTCAAAAAAATTTTAAAATTATCAGAGGAGGTAAAATTATCTGCAGAAACTCATCAGCTTCATCAGGAAGATATCAGCAAGCAACCAAAGTTTGTGACGAGTCCAAGTCGCTACTATAATGGATTGTTAAAGATAGAAAAAGCACTCGGCTTTAGAGTTCAACCTCTCCATAATTTTTTAAAGAGCATTATGATGACAGCAGAGTTTCACTACGTGATTCTCGGAAAAGGTTGCATGGGGAATTGCACGTTTTGTGGAATTAAACTTGCGATTGGAAATCCTGAAAGCAGAAGCATGAATGAAATTATTAACAACGTTCGCAAAGGAGTTGTGAATAAAAAGCACAGCATCTGGCTCGTGTCTGATGATGTTGGTTGTTGGGGACAAGATATTGGAGATAATTCGGCCAATCTTTTAAAGGAAATTCTAGCGATTCCTTCCCCTAAAATGGAAATTGTTATTAATTATTTTGAACCAGAGATGCTTCTCAAATATTATGAGGAATTAAAACCTTCTCTCATTGATCCACGAGTGACTCAAGTTTGTTTCCCTATTCAGACTGGAAGTCAGAAGTTGCTGAAAAAAATGGGCAGACATTATGAGATTAAAGAAGTTCTAGCGAAGATAGATGAAATAAAAAAACTTCATCCAAGACTCGTTGTAAAAACTCAATACATCACTTCTTTTCCCGGTGAAACATGGAGCGATTTTTTTAAAAGTCTGATGAGTATGAGACATTTCCATGGAATAGGCGTCAACTCTTATGCTCGTCTGAAATTTACACCAGCTTATAAATTAACACCAAATTCTGAATTCATTACGAGAACAAGAAAGGCTATTTGTAATGTCGTTGTCGGTTTTTATCACAGCGTTTTTGTTTTTAAATCTCTTATGAGATTTGATTTCGAAAATCTGGAAAGAGAGTCGCGATGACAACAATTATTAAAGCCTGGGATAAAAAAGAAGCAGACTCCCGTAGAGAGGCAAATCATCCGATCGTGAAAGATTATGCCCTAAAGAGAATTACTTACGTTCTAAAATATATTTCTTTGAAAAAATCAGATCGCACTTTAGAACTTGGAGCGGGCGATGGATTTTTTTCAAGCATTTTAAAAGATCATTGCGATCTTACTTTAATTGATAGCTCAAAAGAGATGCTGGAAAAAAATCCAGTACGTCACAATCAGATGATTATGGATTCATCCCTCTTGGAGTTTGCAGATAATTCTTTTGAACTGGTTTTTGAAGCGAACATGCTTCATCACGTGAGCGATTTAGATAAAGTCTTAAGTGAAATGGTTCGAGTGACTAAAAATTACCTCGTGATTCTTGAACCTAATCGCAACAATCCTTTGACAATTATCCTGGGAATCTTAAAAAAAGATGAACGCGAGTCGTTGAAGTTCTCGAAGACTTATTTAAAGAATCGCCTGAAGAAATATAATGTAGAATTAGTTCATGCGGCCAATTTCGGAATTATTCCAGCGAACCGTTGTCCAAAATGGTTTTGGAATTTTATGAAAAACCTGGATGGCGTGATACCATTTTGGGGACTCGAAACGATCATGATTTATAGGAAGAATAATGGCAGAATTTAATTCAAAGAATAAAAAAATTGTCATTATTCGCACGCCGTTTATTCACCCGGTGAAACACGTCTCGAGTATTACAGCAGTTCCAGATATCGGAACGGCCTATATCAACGGAACTCTTCTCGCTAACGGATACGATTCTATTATCGTTGATGGAACGGGAGAAGGAATCGGACGCAGAACTCAGATCAAAGGAACTCAATTAGCGATTGGGGGAATTGTTGCTGATGAAATCGTGGCCATGATTCCTGATGATGTCGATTATATCGGTATGCAAAGCATGCACAGTAATCGCTGGATCTACGACGGGTTCATTCTTAAAAAAATTATTAAAAAATTTCCTCATGTGAAAATCTTTATGGGAGGAGAGCACATTAGTGCCTGCTCGGATAAAGTTCTCAAACAAATTCCGCAAATCAGTGCATGTGTTATTGGAGAAGGCGAAGAGACTGTCATTGAGCTTCTCGATGCTTTTGATAAAAATCTTCCGCTCGATAATATTGCGGGAATTGCTTTCGTTAAAAACGGAAAAATAGTCACAACTCCAAGACGAAAAAGAAAAGTAAACCTGGATGATATTCCTCTTCCTTCATGGAGAGGGGTGCCGATTCATAAATATCTCGAGAATCACTGCGGAGTAAATTCGCTTTCGAGAAGAGCGATTCCAATCATCGCAACGAGAGGATGTCCTTACAGTTGTACTTTTTGTACGGTTCCCAATATGTGGGACTCAAAATGGTTTGCACGTCCGCCTGAAGATGTCGTTGCAGAAATTAAAAGTTACGTTGATGAATACGGAGTTGATCACATTGATTTCGTTGATCTTACTCTTGTTATTAATAAAAAATGGATGCATCAGTTCTGTGATCTGTTGATTGAAGCGAATATGGGAGTGACGTGGGCCATTCCTATTGGAACAAGAACAGAGAATATCGATAAACCGCTTCTCGATAAAATGAAAAAATCGGGACTCGCTCGCGTTCTTTATTCAGCTGAGAGTGGTGACGATGCAACTTTAAATCGCATTAAAAAAGGTCTGAACATAAAACATTTCAACGAAATCGTAAAAGAGACAGCCTCTCTTGGTGTCGTTGTGAAAATTGCTCTCATCTTTGGATTTCCAGGACAAACATTAAAAGAGGTTTGGGGAACATTTAAACTCGTTAATAAACTTATTCTCCTGGGAGCGAACGATATCGTTTGTCTTTCTTTTATTCCTTATCCAAAAACAGAATTGTTTGATCAGTTAGGGATTGATTACGATTACACATCGACAGACAACAATATCAGACTCAATAACGATATCCCTAACATGAAGTCTTGGTCTGAACATTTTGGCGATAAAGCACTTAAGTTTTTTGTCGTTTTCTTCACGCTCTATTTTTATGCTCTTCAAGGACTTCTTCGCCCAAAAAGAGTTATGGCCGGCTTTTATCGTGTCGCTATTTTGAAAAAGCCACTTACGAATTTCGAATCGCTTATTTTTAATTTGTTCAATAAACAGATGAGCAATCTAGAGGAAGAAGATATTTCTCTAGGAATGACTGATCAGGAATTCAATGATTTTTTAAGAAGTGAAGAAGCCTCAAGCGCCTGAACTAAAAAATGTTGAGTGTTTTTCGTTCTCAAAACTCTTTTTAGTAAATATCCCGGGCGGAAATAAAATTTTAAAACGGCATTATTTCTTAAGGCCATGATCTCATCGGCGTTAATCTTGGCAATAGAGACAATTTTATTTCTTCCGAAAGAATCAAAATTCTCTTCGCCAATTTTCATTTTTCCTTCTTTAATTGCCTGGGCCCTGATGGAACTACCTGCGAGAGGAGCAGCGATGTTGAAACTGGCGTAGTCGAGTTTTAAATCGAGAGCGTAGTTGATCGTACTTTGGATTGATTCTTTTGTATCGTTAGGAAGACCAATGATAAAGTCTCCACAAATATTCATTTTTATTTTTTGAGCGTGACGAATGAGGGATTGATATTGTTCCTGACGAATGTGTCTTCCGTATTGTTTTAGAGAGGCGATATCATGAGATTCAATTCCCACAATGATTGTATGACATCCGCTCGCTTTCATCTTATCTAATAATTCAGGTGTATATTGGTTGGGATGAAAATAAGTGGACCAAGAAAAATTGAATTTCTCTTCAATCATGCCATCGAGAAGTTTCAAAACATTCTGGAGAGGTAAACCGAAAGAACGATCACCAATATAAACTTCTTTAACTCCCAATTTTTTTACATATCTCATTTCTTCGAGAATTTCGCGAGAGTCACGCCAGTAATTTGGAAATTTATTCAAGATGCAATACGAACATGAATAAGGGCATCCCCACGCGGTAAAAATAGTTGTGTATTTAAAATGGTGAGAGAAGGGCCATTTGTATTGGGAATGTTGGAATACTTCGTGTCTCGGAATTGAAAGCTGGATTTGAGTCGGCGTTTTTAAATCGACCCTTTGGTAAAATTCTTTATTTCTAAAGCCGGCATGGTCTGAAGCTTTAAAATCTTCTTTATTCGCAAAATTTTCGAGTTCTTTGAAGTCGAACATAACCGGCGAAGTGAAAATGCCGTCGACGAAAGCCTCAACTTCCTTGCAAGGAGGCTCTTCAATGAACAAGTCACCAAAGACAAAAAGATATTGCGAAGGAAATTGTGCACGCAAAGTTTTAAGGAATTCTAAGTCTTGTTCCCAGTTGGTCGCAGCGACTGAGCAGACTAAAATATTGGGAGAATAGTTTTTTAATTCTTTAAAAACGTTTTGATTATCGCTTTTTGTGGCAATGGCATCGATGAATTGAAGGCCCCATGCACGAGGGATTTTAGCACTCATGAGGAGCATATCGTAAGGTTGGTAGAGATAATTTCCTTTTGACTCCGTTGCACAGTCGAAGTTTCGCATGATCTTGCGATACGGGGCGATTGGCGGATTAATGAAACTTACCCTCATTCGAAGTCCTTACTTACGAAGATTAATTAAGTTATGATAGGATAAATAAAAACTAAGTTCAATCCCAAGCGAGGGAGATTTGAGTTATCTCTTTTTAAATTTTTATAATACGACAGCTCATATCGAGTCGTACGATCAAGAAATCTTATCTCTTCTCCAGAAGGATTTTTCGGGGTTCGTCGCGCCTCATTTGCCATCGCCAAATTTTCATCTTTCTATCTTTAAAGAAAAACCACCATTTCATGAAATTCCTTCAATGGTGGCGAGTATGCAAACATTTAATTCTGTCTGTTATGATCATCAAGGAAAACGCTATTGCGATTATTATGGAGAAGCGCTGGTTATTTTAGATACTAAAACTAACAGGGCCCGCATTTATTCTCAAAGTTCATCTCGCTTACATGAAATTTGTTATCTCCTCATTCTTTCTCGTGTCGGTAAAGCGATGGATCTCTCTGGACTGCACAAGCTTCATGCTTTCAGCGTTTCTTATAAAGACGTTGCAATCATTTGTATGATGCCGATGAAAGGAGGAAAGAGCACTCTTCTCATGGAATTTTTAAAAGACGACCGTTTTAAAATTATTTCTGATGATATTCCCGTAATTGATTTAAAAGGTGAAGTGCGTCCGTTTCCAATGAAAATTGGACTTAGTAAGCGTCCTGAAAGTTTAAAAATCTTTCAACCGGAAAAAAATCTATATGAAATGAATCGTTCACAATATGGAAAAAAAGAATTGCTTTGTCTCGAAGGACTTCCTGGCAGGGTAGAAGATATTGAAAAGCGATTTAAGAAAGTTATTCTCATCGAAGCCTTCCGGTATAATTCGCACACATCTATTCTAAAAAAAATGTCATTCGTGAGTACAGGAAAAGGATTGTTCAAACATGGGGTGATCGGCTTTGGTCTTCCTATGGTCATTGAGTATTTTTGGGAATTCGGTTTCGCCGATTTTTGTCGCAAAGTGATGATTTTCTTTTCACGATCTTTGGCCTTTGGATGTCTTTTATTCCGAGCAAAAAAAATGAAGCTTCTCCTGGGGAAAAACCCGCAAGAAGCGTCGGAAGTCATTATCAATTACGTTGTCAGAAATTATGAAAAAATATAGGCAACAGCTCCGGCCTATTTTTTTGCAATCAAACTAATTAGTGCTAAGCTTTTCTCTGTGAAAAAGTTTCATATCGTCACAACTACAGAAGGCTGCGCTACCAATTTATTGGAGAGCGCGACTTATCGTGAAAATTTGCAAATGTCTGGATTAGAGAATACCCAATCTGCTCAAGATGCCGATCTCATCATCGTCAACACTTGTGGTTACACGACAGAAAGAGAAGATTATACGGCAAAGACGATTGAGTCTCTTAAATTTCAATATCCCAATAAAGAAATTGTCGTCGGTGGATGTCTGCCGCAAATTAATCGCACACGATTGAAAGAAGTTTACGAAGGGCCGACATTTAATCCAGGGGATCTAAATGAGCTCAATAAAATTTTAAAACTTGATCCCAATAAAGATGTCGTAGCAAATGCTCACTTTTTTGATGAACAGGATTTTGATGATCTCTCGAGTGCTCATCAATTAACTTTGGGAATCAGACCTTTTTATTTTTCCATCGAGAAGTTATTCAAAAGAAAATTTCAACCTCTTCACAATATTTTAAAAACGACGATCGTGAATAATGAATTCTACTCAATCGTTGTTTCTCAAGGCTGCAAAGGAAAGTGTACATTCTGTGCAATCAAAGCGGCGAAGGGAGAAGTGAAGAGTCGTCCGATCAGTGACATCATCAATGACTTTAAGCTGGGATTGTCGAAAGGGCATAAAAAATTCTGGTTGGTGGGAGATGATATCGGTTGTTATGGTTATGATCTCGGTTTAGATTTTGCCGATCTTCTTCAGCGAATTTTAGCGCTTCCTGATGATTTTCAACTCGTAATTAATTATTTTGAACCAATGTGGTTTATAAAATTATTTGATCGCATGGAAGTCATGCTTCAAGATAAAAGAATTTTGAATATCAATTTTCCATTGCAGTCGGGATCTCATCGTATTATTCGCAGAATGGGGAGAGAGTATGATCCAAAGATTGTTATGGATCGGATTAAACGTGTTAAGAAGGTAAATTCGAATCTTGTTATAAAAACAAATATAATCGTTGGATTTCCAGGAGAGAGTTTTCAGGATTTTTATCAGTCGATGAAAACTCTTACTGGATTCGATGCGATTCTGCCGATTGCCTATACTCCTCGTCCTGGAACAGGGGCGATGAAATACAAAGACCATGTGAGCGAACCAGTGCTTGAGCTTCGAATGAAAATGATTAAATCATTCGTATTCCTTCGCCATGGTTATGTAGCGCTTAAATCACTTCTTTTCGGAAGAAATGCATGGAGCATGGAATGAGAAAGAAAATTCTCATTATCACCAAGGAAGATCTTTCAGCATGGAAAAGCTGCCAGCACATTACAGGAAATCTTCTTCAAAGCTATAAGAGAGCTTACGCCAATGATGAATTTCATTATTTAAAAGTTGAAAATTTTTTTTCCGTTTATCTAGGACATAAATACGCTGAGCAAATTAAATCGATGCAAGTTGATCTTATTGTTTGGCTGGATCATCAGCCTTGTGCTGCTTTTATGATCATGGGGCTTGAAAAAGTATTCAGAGAAACTCCCTATGAAAAACGCCCAAAAATTCTCGTTCATCTTTTTGGTGATTTTGTTTTAGATTGTCAGCAATGGGAACAGGCAGAGACAGCAATGAACAATTATCCAGTTCATTTAATCGCCGCATCTGATCGTCAGCAGAAAATCGTTGATAAGTTTTTTATTACGGATTCAAAATTAACTTCTGTTGTTCCGTTTCCAGTCGATCATTCTGTTTTTAACTTGAATGATTATGAAACAAACCGCAAAGTCATGAGAGAGAAGTTTCATTTAAAAGATGAACTTGTTCTTATTTATACAGGACGAATTTCTTTTCAAAAAAATGTTGAAGTGATTATCAACAGTCTGAATAAGATAAAAGGTCTTGTTGATAAGAAAATAGAATTATGGATTGTTGGCCCTTGGGATGATCTTTTAGTTCCTTATTTGGGAATGAAGGGCATGCCAGGATCTTACTACTCGCAATTTCAATCTTCACTTCAGGATAAAGACTTATCGAGTGTAAGATTCCTCGGAAATCTTGATCCCGCTGAGTTGAATAAAACTTATCAGGCAGCAGATCTTTTTGTGAGCTTCAGTACGTTTAACGACGATGATTATGGAATGTCGATTGCCGAAGCGCTTGTACTTGGACTTCCTTGTGTTTTAAGTGATTGGGGAGGACTTGCTTCTTTTGCGAACTATTCAAAAGAAGTGGAGCTTGTTCCTGTCGAGTTTAATGAAATGCGGATGGTATGCGACACTCAATGGACGCAGAAAAAACTTCTAAAAAAAATCTTCCAGGTTCACGAGAGAAAAACAGATAGAGCAGCTAATTCGAAAGAAGCTGCCTCTCACGTAACGATTGAATCAGTCGGAAAACGTTTAATGGAAATCGAAATGAGTTCGCAGAAAATGTCTCCAATTGTCTTTTCTAATTTATTTTATAAATTATGCTCACTTTTCCATCTAGCTTCACACGCACCTTTTAAAAATAATATGAACCTCTACAAAGAAATTTATGGTGACTATGCAAACAGTAAAGTTTAACCAGATAATGGAAGAGGCTGGGAATTCAGTTTTTTCAGTAGAGAAAATCTGGAAAGATCCGGACGTTGTTTCTGAAAAGTTTGTGACGTATCTTCTTCCGGATTCTGAATCGATTAACAGCAAAATCAATCCGGTATTTAGTTTTCAGTTGGATAATTTTAATCTTAGATATTTTAATGTCCTCTCACTAAGAGATGGTGTTTATCCTTTGCTTAGATTTTTTTTTAGAAATCAAATCCCTCATAGTGCTGATAGTGCACTCGTCATTGATTCTCAATTGGCGTCTCTCGTTCCAAAAGCGTGGAGAGAAAAAGTTTTTTTGCGTGAGCTTTACGTTGAAAGACCGCTTTTTGAAAAGAAAAGGGAAGAGTGTCTGATTCTCATTTCGCCCGAGAAAGATTCGTTGCCGCTTGAGCTTTTTAATAAAGAACTTGCTCACTATAAAACACAACTTTCTAGCTTCAAAAAAATCTCACTTTATTTTTCCAGCTGTATGGCCAAAGGAGAAAATGAAGCGATTTATAGTACGAATTGGGGATATTTTTTACTAAAAGAATTCATGCAAACCTTCCCCCAAATAGAAATTGAAATTCTCGATCTCAATCGTTATCAAAGTAAAGAAGCGAGCTCAATTGTCTTTCATCAAATTAATCCGCTAAAGTTCTATTTTTCTGATTCTTATCTTGTGCATGATCTATTACAGAGAGGAGCTCTTCCGCTCAATCATAAAAATTCGGATAGAGCAGATGCACACTACGAAAAAATTTCAATGAACCATGGATTTAAAATTATTTCGTGGGAGGGCAAGGAAGAATCGTTATTCGAGAAATCCCTGGAGTTTTTCAATTATCAAGATGTGAACGTTCCTATTCAGGACAGCGATTATGTTCACGTAAAACTTTCTACTCCGGGATTTAAAGATTTTAGTACAGATGTGGCCTTTAAAATAAAAAATTTTTTTTCTTGATTCGAGGAAGAGCTTTATCTTCGCAATCCTTAAGCTCCAGATCACTTACGTAAAATAGTTTTTGTTCGTTGTTTCGGTAAACAACAAGATTCCTTTCAAAGTCATTATTCACAGCTCTCCCTTCGGCCTTTTGGAGGGTTTTGAAAAGATAAAAAGCATGAAAGTCAGGGAGGCTATTAAACTCTTTTTTAAAGTCTTTGCTGAAGTTACAGCTCAAGTTGTTATCTTCCACATCGTTTCTAAAAAAATAGATTTCAAGTGAGTTGGGAAGATGATTTTGGATATGCTCAGGATAAAAAATAATTTTAGGGTTATTAGAATAGATTTTTGAAGAAAGAGTTTTCATCCATTCAGGGGCTGGCTCGCTTAAAATCACCATATCATCTTTTGAAATTTGTGGCATGACTAATGTCGTATGATCTTGAATCAGAAAATGTCTTTTTTTCAAATCACCAATGATATCTTTGTAATAAATGAGAGGACTATTAGGAAGAACAAAGAAATGAATCGTTTGATTCTTCTTTAAAAATGGAAGAAGTGAATTCACATAATCATCTTCGGTGTGAAATACGCGAGTCATTTTTAACAAGTGATCATTCTTTTTAAGTGCACTCACTTGATTGACCCAATGGATATTTTTATTGTCCAAACAAGAATGAAATTCTTTCTTTGTTAAAATTTCTTCCATCAATAAGCTGCTTCCAGGTGACAGCAATAAAATAGGCGACTTTGTTTGCTCGCAAAGTGAAAAATATTTTTTAAAGACTTCGTCTGCTGTTTTGAAGCTCTCCTGGTGAATTTCATTTTGATAAGTCTTGGCGTAAAGCTTTACCGCTTTTTGCATAGTCTCGTTTTTATGAGGACCAATCGTTAGAAACTGATAAATCGGCAGAGGCTTTTCAAAAGAATTCGCTGAATAAGGAATAAAGATAAAGAGAAAAACAGCGGCTTTCTTTAAATATTTAGCGAATGGACGCAACTGAATTGTTATCGGATTTAAGTCTCTTGGGTACATTGAGAGCCCGATCGTAATATCATCAAGCTCTTTTGAATTATTATAAGTCTTAAAGAATTTATCCCATATGACAAAAATTGTTCCGAGGTTTTTATTATTGAGAGAATTATCAATGCTGTGATGAATTTTATGCAAGCGAGGAGTGAAAACTGCGCTCTCAAGTTTTCTGAGAAACGGATGATCAAAGTTAATATGAATTAATGTCGCATACACAAATTGGAATTGAACACAAAGAAGAATTGTATCGGCGGAAAATCCCAGTAAAAATATCGGAACCATGAACATAAGTCTGTGCAGGATCATTGAAACACGAAGTGCTGCTGTAATGTCAAAATTTGTTACGCTGTGATGGACTGTATGACCTAATCTGAAAATTGTGAAGTGATGCTCGCAATAATGCTGAACATACTTTATGAAATCGACCAGGACGAAACATAAAATAAAATTAAGTGGCGTTTGCTTTAATGTAAAAAAAGCTAAAGAAGAAAAATATTTTGTCGTGTAGTAGCCGGTAAAGTTAAAAAGAAGAAAAGACTTAGCAATCGATTTGAGCATATAAGTAAGAATATTCGTTCCTGACTCAAGAGTCAGACGATTTCTTTCACTCGCAAAATGCAAAATTATCGCGATAACGATGAAAATTCCCGAAACAGAATAGATGGAAAGCGAATTAAAAGGTTTTAGATAATATATGAATTGATCGAGCATTAATTTACCTTTTGTTCAACACATTTCAATTGGTAGTTTAAAATCTCTCTCGCGTTTTTTTCTGTTGATCTTCGCGAAAGATGAACCACTGAAAGCGTTCCCTCTTCTTTTGATTGAGCACAATAACTTCTGGCAATTTCTTTCGTCACTTGAGGATCACAATAAATACGAGGGCGACGAATTTTAATTGGCATACCAAGATTTACCTTATCCCCTTTGAGATTCGTGAAAACAAAACTTTGTTCACAGACAGATTTAACATCCATCATATTAAAAGAAAAAATTCGATAGCGCCCGTCAAGGGCCGGGTCTTGAGTAAAAGCATAGGGAATCATCTGCAAAACGAAAAGGGGGATAAAAATAAAAGAGAAACTTTTAACTGTAATTTTTTTTGCATAAATTTCGTAAGGGATAAGAAGGAAAAAAGCGAGAATACAAAACATAAACATCGGGTAGGGATAGCTAACAATGTGCCACGAATAAACATGGAAAAGGAAAAGTTGGAAAAGTGTGGCCCAACGAAGATATTTATTTTTTGAGAAAAGAAACCAGACAATGATCACTTCCAGAATAATGACATAAATAAGCAAAAGCGAAAGAGGTGTTCCCTGAATATAAGAAGGCTCAATAAGAGCTTCACCGCTAAGCCAGTCGGCATTAAATTTTAAAAGTCCGGCGCAGAAATAGATTCCAGGAATGAGAACAGAGAGAATGAGAATTCGAGAAGAGAAAAAGAGATAAAAGAAAGTAATCACCTGGGCCAGGAAGTGATAATTAGTGGCCAGGCGGTAATCAGTGAGTTGTAAAAAATATTTAAAGAAAAAGAGAACAGTTAATCCAATCAGCGCAAATCGAGATGATTTTTTGAAGAGAAAAGAAATAATTGTTGAGAGTGAGAGAATTGCGTAAAAACCAATGACCCATTTTAATTGCTCGAATTCAAAAAAACGAAAACGTTCACAGCCTTCAAGACCAGGATAACAAATAGGGAAAGGATTAGATTTAGTCAGATAGTGTAAACGATAACCCGAAAAGATATAAGCACTGACGAGATGAATGAAGGCCAGAAAACTACCGTAGTAGCGAAGTCTCGGATTTTCTAAAATCTCGTTCCAGGATTCGAACCATTTCATGAGCTAAATTTTAACTTACTTCGAGGAAAATGCAATTGAAATGCGTATCGGGTTTCCAGGGTTGCACAATTTCACGTTGTTCTTTCCGTTGAGTGTGAGAATGGAATGTTCTTTACCTGCCAATAAAAATTTGAGTGATGAAATCGAAGGATTTTTTTCCAGAAAGTTGTATCCTTGCCAGCTCGCTCTAGAAGGAGTTGCATGATATTTTTTGAAAAATTCATTCGTAAATTCACAAGAACCAGAGTTCTTTTCTTCTACAAACGAAAACCAGTGGGAAATAATCCATGTATTTGCCGAAACATTTTTTAAATCGTTTTCAGAAAAAATAAAATCGGATTCCAGAAGAGGATTCAGCCAGATTTTTGGAAGACTCTGAAGTTTTAATTTTTCAACGATGTGATTAAATTCCTGAAGATTAGCTGCCCAGATAAAATAGCCATCAGCGGATGCAGAGCCTTTATAAAAGTTTATAGCTAATTTTTTGTACAACATTTTAGATTTTAAATCAGAATCATTTCTTCGAGGCTCACCAATGATTTTCCACGATTTTTTCTTTAAAAACTGGAAAAAAGTCACAAAATCTTTAGCGCGAAGTTTTTCTTGTTCCGAATATTTTTTTGCGTATGGATCGAGAGGAAGTACACGCAAAATTCTTTGTTGAATTTCAAAAGGAAGTTCGAGTGGAGGTGTTATATCGTAAACTTCGTTTTGATTATTTTTTTCCAGATAAAGCGAAGCCCCTTGTCCTGCGGATGGAGTATCAAACCAGACGGGGATTTTGATGTGAGCACTCGCAAGAGCTAATTTAGAAGGATAAGAAGTGGATTGAAGATTGTTGCCTTTTTCCCATGAGCCGATTTGGGCATAAAGACGATTTGAAGAATCAAAATTGTGTTTGTCACTTAATTGAAACGGGTTAATCCAAAATGGATGGGAGAGAGTTGGAATTGAAGTTTTACTACAATCAAAAGTAATGATTGATGAAATATTAAGAGGTAATTTATTTTCATTTTGAGCAAGCCAAACAACATTTTTTCTAGATCCAGGATAAGTTGTAAAACCTGGGAAGCTATTCTGGAAAAGACATCCGAGTTTATTGTCTTGCATGAAGAGCGCATCCAGATAGCCGCTATAAAAACCGTTCGGTGATAAAAGTTCCGAAGATTTTTTTATGAACTCTTTTGTGTAAAGCTTGTTCGAAGGCCCATATACTGGCCATGTTAAATTCCAGATGATGATATCGTATTGACCTGCAAGTTTAGATTTCATTACGTAAGTGAAAGCATCGTCGTAAATGTAGTTAATGTGAGAATCTTTCCAATCTAAAAATTGTTTTGTGCCGACATCGTGCCTAAAAGCTTCATCCTGGTAAATTGAACTATTGTCGATGGCATCGATCTGCCAATCATTCGTTGTGCTCTGTTGTGCATTTAAACTGGCAAGAGTTGCGATAACTTGATTCCCGCCAATTCCTAAAACGAGAGCGCGTTTAAAGCCTTTTGGAAAAGCTTTTTGTACCCAAAGTGTTTGTTGAATTTCTTTCGATGAATCAAGAACAGCATGGTAACCGCCAATACCTAACCAGCGTCGTTGATTAAATCCACTTTTTAAAAGAAATCCAACCGTGCCATCAACTTTTGTGTATGAAATGAATTCGATTGGATCAGCTGCATGTCGTTCAGCTGCAAAACTTAAATGAATAAAGTTTTTCTCAAGATCTATTCCTCTGAAAAAAAGAAGAAAAAAACCTACACAGACAAAAATAATTGTTTTGTAAATTTTTTTACCCTCAGAGAAACGTAACAAAAATGAAGCGAAGAGAATCTGGGCGAAAAAAATATAATTCAGTGAAAGATGTCTGAAGACAATTATGTAGAGAAAAAATCCCAGGGTGTTTCCTAGAGTACACCAGAAAAAATGAAAGTTTCCTGGAGATTCTTTTTCTCTGGTTGGAATGAGTGTTGCGAGTGGAAGATAGGGAAGAAAAAAGAACAATGGCCCCCAGAAAACAAAAAAGTTCAGTGGGAGAGCTTTCATCGTAAAGCTAAGTGCGGTGATAAATAAACTGATCAGAATAAAAATCTTTAAGAGTAGCGAATACCTTTTCTTTAAAAGTGGAATTTTCTGTGAAAAAGTCAGAAAAATAAAAACAAGAAAAAGATAGTAAGGATATTCAAGGCCGTTTGGTCTGAAGAGAATATTTATTCTTTCAAACCAATCGCTGATAAAAAGTGCGGAGAGAATTCCTAATCCCAAAGTGATTTTTGATTCTCTAGTAACAGTTAATTTTTCTTCAAAAGCTTTTTCTTCCGCTGAAGGAGAAAAGAAGGCGCAAAGAAAGATAGCCGAAATTCCAAAATAAAGAACGGGGTGACCTAGTTTGATTGCAATGAGAGAAAATAAAACAATCGAAAATACCGACAAAAGATTCTGCCAAAAATAGCTGTGATGATTGAGTTCGCTTTTTTTATAAAGAGCTGAGATTAATTTGTGAGAGCTGATAATGACTGTGAAAAAATAAAACGCGGCGAGAAGTATTCTTCCCGATGCCGACTTTGCTGAATGTACAATCATTTCAGGATAAAAACAGGCGAGAAAAAAACTTAATAGTGCCAATAAAAGAAAAATCCAGCGTTCAAACTTTTTTAGATTTTCATGAAACAACATACCGAGCAAGAATCCTAGGTAGACACTCGACGTGATTGAAACTTGAATAAGGGGAACATCACCCCAGACGGTAAGGATGAGTGGAATGCCTAGAAGTTGAATCACTACAAGCAAGAGTGAAGAGGCAATCAAATCTAGGCGCAATTTTTTCATACAAAATTTTTGCATGGGCCATGAAAGTTGTAAAGCTCGTAAGGGTTCGTTATACTCAAGGCTAAATGGCAACTAACTCAATTTCAGAAAAAGATCGATCAATCATCACCTTTGTGAGAATGGGATTATGTCTTCTCATGGTGTGGTCGCACACTGATTTTCTTTTTAATCCTGAAAGATTCAAATCGAAAGGGTACGATGGATATGTTCCCACTCTTTCCTTCCAAAATGTCTTAGACCTCTTTTATAGAATTCCGACTTATACAATCGCGCCAGGATTTTTCTTTTTATCAGGACTTTTACTGGGAAGGCATCTTTCTTTGGGAAAAGTTTATTCAAATGAGTTCTTTTTGAAAAAATCTTTATATTGTTTATTCTTCGCTTTTCTTTTAAATGCATTGGGATTTGGCGGAAGGTTAATCTTCTTTGAAGTTCTCTATTGTTTTTCCTTTCTCTTTTTAGCGATGATTTTTTTAAAGGACCTGTCATCAAAAATTCTAGGAATAATTTGTGCTCTTTGCTTTTTGGTTACAAATTTTATAACAGCGACGCCGGAAGCAGGTTTTAAAGTTTTATTTCTAAAATTGTTTGTAACAGGCGGCCGCGTTTTCTCTTTTTTTAATATCGATTTTCCGCTGCTCGGATGGTTAGGGGTTTTCCTTGTTGGACTTCTCTGGGGACAATCAGAGATTGTTCAAAGGGTTTCAGGCTTAAAGAAGATTTTAGTTTTTACATTTTCATCGCTTGTCTTGTTTTTTCTTTTGAGAATTGAAAATTTTAAGACTCTCGCTTTTGCGAATGATTCACTAAACTTGTGGAGAATTTTTATTGTTAATAAAATTCCACCGAAATTAGACTATCTTGCCTTGGGCTCATTCTTTGTAGCTTTACTTTTTTTAGGAGGAGAGCTGCTTTCTGAAAATAAGAAAATTCAAAACTTTATTTCAAAATCTCTCTATGTTGATTCACTCAAATGGTATGTAGTTCACATTCTCATTCTTTTGGGATTGAGATTTGCCCTTCAGTCACATGCAGATAATTCATTTGCAACTTTGTTTGCTATCTTCACTGTGACATCAATATGTACTTTCCTCATTTCTAAATACAGTGTCGATATGACCCTACCTTTCATTGGGAAAAGGAAATAATTTCCTCCTTCAAATTGCTCTCTTAAATCATATAAAATTTACTATGGCCTGTTTGGTTAACACGCCTAAGGAGTGATGATGTCTCAGAGCTCGAAACTGATTTTAGACAGTAGCTTACAAGGATTTTTCTACGATCATTTGCAGGAATTCAACACCCGCTCATTCACGCCACTTTCAACAGAGACCATTTTTTATTCAAGCATCGTCATGGACAATTTTGGAAATTCTGAAAAATTTTTTGATCAAGTGAACGGAAAAGTTCGCGAAAAAATTCTTGGACTAAAGCTTATGGAATCGGTGCAACTCCCCAGAGAATTGCAGAAAAAAGCCCTTAAGGAAATTGCCGAAATGTCATTGCTGCTCTGTGGATATTTTACTGATTCTCTCAATAAAAAAATTATTGATGTGAAATATTACGAAGATGTCGGGAGGATTGCTTATACCAAATTGAATTCGTTTTGCCCGTCACTCTATGACGTGCCTTCATTTTATAAGAACATGTCGGAGAATTTCTCTGATGTAACGTTGCTTATGAGTCTTGTTTCCAAAAAATATTCGAAGGAAAATGACCCGGATCTCCCTTGGTTAATCCTTAAATCGGAGACTGCTTACAAGGCGTAAAAGAGATTGCGTCAAATTTTACAACACTATCCTTTCCCTCTAGAATCTAGCTAAATTACTCTCAAAAGGATAGCTCTCATGTCCAATAGCTACGAACCTAAATCTTTTTCAGTTGCAGACTGGGAAAAGCTCGCTGAAAAGGAATCGAAAGGTAAAAAAGTTTCTGACCTCACTTGGAAAAGTCTGGAAGGAATTGATGTAAAACCACTCTACACAAAAGCCGATACAGAAAAATTAAAATACGCAAACACGATGCCGGGCCTTGAGCCTTTTATTCGCGGACCAAAAGCAACGATGTATGCCGGTCGTCCGTGGACGATTCGTCAGTACGCTGGATTTTCGACAGCAGAAGAATCGAATGCATTTTATAGAAAAGCACTCGCAGCTGGGGGACAAGGTGTCTCGGTTGCTTTCGATTTAGCGACACACAGAGGTTACGATTCAGACCACCCTCGTGTAAGTGGTGACGTTGGTAAAGCAGGTGTTGCGATTGATTCAGTTGAAGATATGAAAATTCTCTTCAATGAAATTCCTCTCGATAAAGTTTCAGTTTCAATGACGATGAATGGAGCTGTTTTACCTGTATTGGCAAACTACATCGTAGCAGCTGAAGAACAAGGAGTGAGTCCGGATAAATTATCAGGAACAATTCAAAACGATATTTTAAAAGAATTCATGGTGAGAAACACTTATATCTTCCCGCCAAAGCCATCGATGAAAATCATCGCTGATATTTTCGCTTATACTTCGAAACATATGCCGAAGTTTAACTCGATTTCTATTTCCGGCTATCACATGCAGGAAGCAGGAGCGGACGCGGTTTTAGAACTTGCTTACACTCTTGCTGACGGAAAAGAATATATCGAAACAGCACTTGCGAGTGGTCTGAACATTGACGACTTTGCACCAAGGCTTTCGTTCTTCTTTGGAATTGGAATGAACTTCTACATGGAGATCGCAAAACTAAGAGCGGCGAGATTATTGTGGGATAGAATTGTTTCAAAATACAACCCGCAAAAAATTGATTCAAAAGTTCTTCGTACACATTGCCAGACTTCTGGTTGGTCACTGACAGAACAAGATCCATATAATAACGTCATCAGAACGACGATTGAAGCAATGGCTGCAATTTTCGGTGGAACACAATCACTTCACACTAACGCATTTGATGAAGCGATCGCACTTCCAACTGAATTTTCTGCGCGTATCGCCCGTAATACACAAATCGTTTTGCAAGAAGAAACGCAAATCACAAAAGTCGTCGATCCATGGGGCGGCTCTTACATGATGGAAAGTCTCACTCAAGATATGGCCGATAAAGCATGGGCCATCATTCAAGACGTCGAGAAACAAGGTGGAATGGCGAAAGCGATTGAAACCGGAATTCCAAAACTCAACATCGAAAGATCAGCAGCGGCAAAACAAGCGCGCATTGATAAAGGCCTCGACGTTATCGTTGGTGTAAACAAATACAAACTCGCAAAAGAAGATACTGTTGATATTTTAGAAATCGATAACGTGAAAGTTCGCGAGTCGCAAATTAAACGTCTCAATAAACTTCGCTCAAGTCGTGATGATAACAAAGTGATGGAAGCACTCGATGCGCTCACTCATTACGCAAAAACAGGGGAAGGGAACGGACTTGATCTCGCTGTCAAAGCAGCACGTCTTCGTGCTTCTGTTGGTGAAATCACATACGCACTTGAACAAGTGTGGGGACGCTACAACGCTCAAACGCAAACTGTTTCTGGTGTCTACGGACAATCATTTGAAGACGATGGAGAGTGGAAATTGATTCAGGAAAAAATTAAAACTTTCATTGAAAAGCACGGACGCCGTCCTCGTATTCTCATTGCGAAGATGGGACAAGATGGTCACGACCGCGGAGCAAAAGTTGTTGCGACAGGTTTAGCGGATCTTGGATTCGACGTCGATCTTTCTCCTTTGTTCGCGACTCCGAAAGAAGTAGCAAAACAAGCAATTGAAAACGATGTCCACTTTGTGGCTTCATCGTCCCTTGCGGCTGGACACAAGACACTTATTCCAGAACTCGTTCACGAATTAAAAGCACAAGGTGCTGATGATATCTTAGTCATCGCTGGTGGAGTTATTCCAAAACAAGATTACGATTTTCTTTTCAACGCTGGTGTTGCAAGAATCTTCGGTCCGGGAACAACAATCCCTTATTGTGCTGATGAACTTCTGAAAGCTTTCGAGGAAAAAAGAAAATGATTGATATCGATAAACTGATTAAGGGAGATCGCAGAAGTCTGGCAAAAGCGATTACGCTCGTTGAAAGTTCGCGTCCTGAAGATCATGTCGAATCTCAAAAACTTTTGGAAAAAATTCTTCCACATTCTGGAAAAAGTATTCGTCTAGGAATTACGGGGGTACCAGGGGTTGGTAAATCAACATTCATTGAAAGTTTTGGTCAACACTTAATTAATCAAGGACACAAAGTTGCTGTTCTTGCCATCGACCCGAGTTCTCCGATCTCGGGCGGATCAATTCTCGGCGATAAAACTCGCATGGAAGTTTTATCTCAAAATGAAAAAGCTTTCATCAGGCCTTCTCCTTCGCTGGGGTTTTTAGGTGGTGTCGCTCAGAAAACTCGCGAGAGTATTCTTCTTTGTGAAGCTGCCGGTTTTGATTACATTCTTATTGAAACAGTCGGTGTAGGACAGTCGGAATTTGAAGTGGCCGACATGGTGGATTTCTTTCTCATTCTTATGTTGCCAAATGCGGGCGATGAACTTCAGGGAATTAAAAAAGGAATTTTAGAACTTGCCGATGCCATTATCGTCAACAAGGCAGATGGTGATGTGCAAGCGCTTGCTGATCAAACGCTCGCACAATATTCAAGTGCTATGGGACTCATGAGACAAAGTCCTCATTGGACTGCACGAGTTTTGAAATGTTCAGCACTTGAAAAAAAGAATCTGGATACGATCTATTCAATGATCGAAGAATATAAAAAATCAGCAACAGCTTCAGGCTATTTTAGTCAAAAACGTCTTTCGCAAAATCAACAATGGTTTAAAAAACTCATTGGGGAATTGATTGAACAAAAAGTGCTTGGTAATAAAAATTTAAGAGAAGCACGTGAAAAAATCGAATCGCAGGTAAAGAGAGGAGAAGTTCTTCCTTTAACCGCTGCCCATGAATATTTGAAGCTCATTTTAAAATCAATTTAGTTCAAGATAATAGTGAAAGTTTATTTGCTTTGAAATAGGAAGGGAGTAAACTAAATTCTCAGGAATTATCTTTTTTGGGTTATCGCTCGGAGTATGCCATTAAAGTTTTATTATTGCTTATAGCTTTTCTTGGTTCGTGTCAGAATAAGAATCATCCTGCTACAGATGTAGAAAAGTTTTTTCAAGAGAACCAAGTAAAAGTTTCTCTCGATGATTCTTTTGCTCTGAAATCAAAGTCCGATCAGTTGCACTTAATCCTTGTCGAAAATAAAGCGCGTGGAGAATTAGTCAAAGTTCACATTAAAAATGTTAAAAATCGTAACGAAGTGATTGAGGAAATAAAAAAGACAATTGTGCTTCTACTGTCACAGTTTGAATTTACGATTGCGCCTTATCCGGGACAAATTACAGATGCTGCTAATTGTGGAACTAAATATCATCCACGTTCATCACAAAAAGATGGTTTGGATTTTCTGACGATGTATTCAAATGAGCGCTTGGCATTGAGTATTTGTGATAGTGACGACGTTAACTATAAGATTGAGACATATTTTTATACTAACTTAAGCGAAAACCAATTATTGATTGTGGATTATTATCAAAACAAAAATGTTGCGAATAATAGTTCGATATCTATGAAAGATGTTTTTAAAAATTATCAAAACGTTCATTTAGATACTTTTAAAAATATAATTCAATAATTTTTAATCAGAGGAAGACGTGAAGATTGCATTTCTTGTTATGTTGTTGAGTTTTTCTGTTAATGCTGAAACTGTTTCGGCAGCCTTGAAAAATCTTGGATACAAAAATGATAAAGTTGGACAAGTACAAGTTCTAAAGAACATTACTCGTAAAGGATTAAAGAAAACATTTACGAATGTAAAATTTGAAACCGACAAAAGAACTTATGAGCTAGAGGCTTCAAGCCCTCTGACTGCGGCTGAGTTTGAACATGAACAAAAAAATACGATGGGAGTTATCGTTAGAAGTTACAGCGATCAACCGACACCTTATCAGGGGGAAGTAACGAATCTTTCCCAATGTCCTAGTGAATTTAAACCTAAAATTAAGGAACAGGTAAAAGCGGGAACGAAAACAATTTCTATCATTGAGTCTTTAATTGATAAAGATTTTAACTATGGTGTGTGTGATAAAAAATTAATCAAGTATATGGCCTGTTCTACTTTTTATTATAATTCAGCAAAGTCTCAATATTTGAAAATGAAACTCATCATTCTTCCTGGGAAAAATTGTCAGGAATTGAGCCTGGAATTTTTTAGAGATCTTCAAGAAATATAATGAGAAAAACAAAACCATTAGTTATTTTTGTTCTTATCATTGTGCTCGCGGGAGTGAGTAGTTTTATCTATAGAAAATTAAGACCCAAAAAATGGAATGTCCTCGTATTGAGTACATGTTCTCTGAGTGCAAGTCGTTTAGGATTTTATAATCCAGATGCACACAATTCTTTTCACATTGATGAAATGGCAAAACATGCTTTTGTTTTCGAAAATGCGATCACAGACATGTCATGGTCGAATGTCTCAGGATTTTTATCCAGAATTCCGGCCGAACATTTAGCTAAAAATGGATATCATGCGATTGGGAGACCATGGACTGAAGGTGAAATAGAGTGGCAGCACATCAAGGGTCAAAAAATTCCTGAATACTATATGCGCATTCCTAACTTCGAGCGCTCTACTCGAAGTATGCCCACTCGATACAGCGATGATTTAAAAGAAGTGAAAGCGCGTCTTCAAAATAGAGCAACCTGGCCGTTTGTTATCGAAGTTCATAACAAGATTATTCATCTTCCGTATTTGAAAAAGAATTATAAAAAATTTGGTGGATATAACCAATTTGAACCTGATGTTCGTGATCACATTCTGGATTTTCAGAAAAACTTTGAAAAGTATCCGGAAAGAATTCCTTTTAGTTTTTATGTCGTTGAACGTGGGGAACGGTTAACTGAAGCGGTTATCAAAATTTTGAAACTGAGTGGGAAAGTAGCGGCAGATTTACGAGGAGCGGCTGTTTCTCCGACATTCGTAGGACTTTTAAATAACCCGAATATTCTGGAGAATTGGAAGAAATCAAAATTTTTTGAAATGGATTTAAAAGTCATCAAAGCTACTTATGATCACATTATTAAATTTTACGATGCCAGCATTAAAGATCTTTTAAACTTATATAACGATAAAGAGCTTGCTGATAATACAGTTGTTATATTCACTGGTGATCACGGAGAAGCTTTTTTACAACACGGCTACATGGTTCACGGTGAAACTGTTTACGACGAAATGATTAAATATCCTCTTTTTATTAAATTCCCCGGGCAAACAAAGGGAAGAAGAATCAGTCTGCAATTTTATCAGCAAGGTATTGCAAAAATTGTAGAGAAAATTATGTCGGGAGAGCTTAACGAAGATAATTTTGAAGAATTCATTAATAAACAAAATAATCATCCGCTCATTTATTCTCGTAATTGCGCAAACAATATCAAGTCTCTTCGATTTAAAAATGAGTGGAAATATATTGTTAATTTAAAAAACGATCAAAAGTTTCTTTATGATTTAAAAAATGATCCGTTGGAAACAAAAAACGTCTATGACAATAATCCGGAAATTTCTTCTTATTTGGAAGAAAATATAGATCAGGTGTCAGCTTCTCAGGTAGAAAACAAAATGCTGCATTTGTGTAGTTCGGAATCTGAATGAAAACGAAAACAGCACTCAAAATAACAATAGTCATAGCAGTCATCATGGCAGCAGGAGTTTTTCTGAAGAAAAATTCTTCGCATGATGTAATCAATGTCGGGTACTTCCATGGCGGAAGAACGATGCTTCTTTATCGTGCTCTGGTAAATAATTATTTTGAGAAGGAAGGATTGTCTGCTTATTTTTACACCAAACAATTGCGTACAAACGAATGGAAAAAATACGATAACACTGGTGATGAAAATACTTTTTTAGGACGTAAGGCAGGAAAAGCAACCGGAATAGAGTTAACGGACTTGCTTCTTTCTGGAAAAGTAGATGTTTCTTTTATTGGAGAAGCAGCTTTTTTAAAAGCATGTTCTCAAGGTAAACCGATTCTTGCTGTTGCTCAGTTGGGATGGGATGAAGCTGAGGAAGGCGGACACAGTATTGTTATCAAAAAAGGAATTAAAATAAACGGCCCAAAGGATTTAGAGCGCATCACCTGGGGAACAAGACGTTCAAGTGGTGGGGACGATATTTTTTTAAAAGAGTTTCTTTATAAAGAAGGAGCTGATTTAAGTAAGATCAAAATTATTTCGGGAATTGATGACGATAAGATTTCCAGATTTCTCAAAGAAGGAAAAATTCAAGGCGCTTATCACCACCTCATGATGGTGAGAAACGATGAAGAAGATGGATTTGTTTATACTTATCGAAAACTGGATTGGGTTAATCCCAATATGAGCCAGGCCATTGCGGTCGTTACAAATGATTATTTCAAATCTCATCAGGACATTCTGAGGAAATTTATCAGGGGCTACATGAAGCGAATTGCCTATGAGAGATCACTTCCTGAAGAAGAAAGAAGAAAGAAAGTGCGATTGGAAAATAACAAAGGTTATAAAGTTGCTCTTTACGAAATGGAAATGAATTATAAAGGAATGAACTTGCCTCAATATCCGGCCATTCCGATTATCAGAAAAGATTTAATGGATGAAGCTATTGTTATGTTCTCGCGACATAAATTTATCGAAGGCAATTTTCAGGTAGAGAAATGCTATAATAATTCTTTGGTCGTTGAAGTTGGCAAAGAACTTTATCCAAATCAAAAATAATTCCTTAGATCAATTATTATCAAGAACAAAATTAAAGTGGAAAAGACACATTTCGCTTGTGTCGTGTCTTTGCCCATAAGAAATCGTTTTATCTGGATTCGGATTGTTTGGATTTGTCGGAGAGTTGTCGTAATGACAAATTCCTTTAAATGTAGTTTTTCCGCCTTCAATAGCAATAGGCTTTGTCGGAATGATGGGAGTTCCTGTCTGCCATCCATAATAAAAATTAGGAATTGAAACAACGGTTCTTGTCTCGCCTTTTTCGTTTGTTGCAACAATTTTTGCTGATGCTCCTCTCATGTGCAGATGGGCAAGAAAGCTTATAATTTTGATATTTTTTTGCGGCTCCCATGTAGGAGTTTCAACAACGTAATCTTTAATCTTCGGTGGAATTTTAAAATCTTCATTGGCAATCGATTGAGTAAGAAATTTTTTTAATTTCTTATTGTTCTCGATGGCCCCATAGAATTTAATTGAAGTTCGTTCTTTTTCAATTTTTCCAGTACCCATATAGTGGCTTTCGAGAATGAGGTAAGATCCCTTAGGAAAAAAAGCAGCCACTCCTTTATGCAAAAGCATTGGTTGCGCTTTTCCTGCGGCCCAAGCTTGTAGGCGAGGAACTTTTCCTTCATGTCGTGAAGATTCGTACTCATAGATCGAAGATTTGGTATAAATAGGCTGATCACCGTCTATTTTTGATTTTCTGAATTTCTCATCTACCGGATGATTTTTTTTCTGATAATTAATGTAAAATTCCAAAGGTTTTGATGTACCTAAAACAGACATGTGATGTAATAGTCTTGGATTGGTGGAAGTGACATGGATTGCTTGAACCCACATGTCGTGTGGAATTGGTCCACCACCTAGTTGAAAATATTGATACTCTTTTTCGCCTTCAGGGGGAATCGTTTTATCTTCAGTCATACTTGCTTCATAGATTAACTGATAATTATTTTTCTTTACCTGTGATACCGGTTTATACCTTGAAAGAGAATCATTTTCATCATCAACGGGAGCACCGTTATCGATCCACTTTGCCAGTGCTTGTTTTTCATTTGGATCAAGTTGAAGATTGTTTTTATATTCCCCGTAATATGTATCAACACTTCCAGGAGGCATTCGATCAGTAAGAACAGTCTCTTTAATCATTGCACTCCAGTTTTTTAATTTTTCAATATTGTTAAACACGGGAAGGAATCGTCCATTTTCAGAGTGGCAAGGCAAGCACTTGTTAGTAATGATTTGAGAAATGTTTTTTTTATACGAAAGATCTGGTTGAGAAAAAGTAATCAAACATCCTTTCGCGGGAATCACTTCTGCAGAGAGAGGTTTGTTTTGAAGAAAATTCATGAGTGCGTTTTCGAGATATTTGTTTTTTGCGACTTCTTTGTTCACACCGTAATCAAGCTGATCGCTGATGGCCCCACGATAAATAATATTCCATTTTTTAGGATCAATGATAACTGCTTCAGAAGTGCGGGTAATGCCAAGTAAATTGGCCACGAGTTGAGATTTATCCATTAGAGCTGGAAGTTCAGAATGGTAGTCGTTTAATTCTTTGGTAATTGAGTCGCGATTGTCCTGTCGATTTGAGTTGATAAGAAAAAATTTAACTTTGCTTGGTTCAAATTTATTTTTGAGAGAGTTGATTGTTGGGATGAACTTTTGAATGATCGGACAATCATTTCCCTGACTGATGAAAACAATCGCAGAAGCATCAGCATAACGATAGAGTTCGTGAAAAGCTCCGGTATTGTCGAGTAGGGAAAAGTTACTGATCTCTCCTTTAGCTGAGGTAATAGGCGCGACTTGAGATCTTGTTTGTTTAAAAAAGAAAAATCCGAGTGATAAAATGACTAAACTAATAGAGAGTGCAATTTTTAACTTCATTCACATTCCCTTATTATTTATCAGCAACGTAATTAAAATGGAAATGGCACATTTCACTCGTGTCATGCCGTTGCCCATAAGAAATGGCCTTATTTGGATCTGGATTATTTGGATTTGTCGGAGAGTTATCATAATGACAAATTCCTTTAAATGTTGTTTTTCCTCCTTCAATCGCGATTGGCTCAGCCGGAACTATCGCGGTTCCAGTTTGCCAGCCATAATAAAAATTAGGAATTGAGATAATGGTTCTTGTTTCACCTTTTTCATTTGTCGCAACAATTTTAGCCGAAGTACCTCTCATATGAAGATGAGCGATAAAACCCAAAATGTGAATATTTGATTTCGGTTTCCATGTTGGAGTTTCAACAACGTAATCTTTTACCATTGGAGGAATTTTAAAATTTGTGTTTACGATTGTTTGAGTTTGAAATTTTTTAAAATTTTTATCGTTCTCATACTGACCATAAAACTTAATCTTTGTTCGTTCTTTTTCAACTTTTCCTGTTCCCATGTAATGACTTTCAAGAATGAGGTAAGAACCCTTGGGAAAAAACGATGCAACACCTTTAGGTAGAAACATTGGCTGTGCTTTTCCTGCGGCCCACGCTTGCATTCGAGGAACCCTTCCTGCATGTCGTGCGGATTCATATTCAAAAATAGAAGATTTCGTATAGAGAGGAAGATCACCATCTACTTTTGACTCTCTCATTTTTTCGTCTACAGGATGATTATTCCTTTGATAATTATTATAGAACTCCAATGGTTGAGAAGTTCCCATGATACACATATGGTGTAACAATCTTGGATTAGTAGAAGTTACATGGATTGCCCGAACCCACATATCTCGTGGAATCGGCCCACCGCTTAGTTGAAAATATTGATATTCTTTTTCACCCTCCGGAGGAACTGTTTTATCCTCAGTCATGCTGGCTTCATAAAGAAGCGGAAGATTGTTTTCCTTCTTTTGCTTTTCCAAGTGAAAAGATGAAACAGGATCATTTTTATCATCGAGTGGAGTACCATTATCAATCCACTTAATAAGTGCTCTTTTTTCATCAGGAGTAAGCTGAAAATTATTTTTGTATTCACCGTAATGAGGGTCCATACTCCCAGGAGGCATTCGATCGGTAAGAATAGTTTCTTTGATCATTGCACTCCAGTTCTTTAGTTTTTCGTGATTATTAAAAACTGGAGGAAAACGTCCATTCTCAGAATGGCATTTTAAACATTTATTGGTGATGATTTGAGAAATATTTTTTTTATACGAAAGATCTGGTTGAGAAAAAGTAATCAAACATCCTTTTGCAGCGACTACTTCTGTTGGAAGAGGTTTGCTTTGAAGAAAATTCATGAGTGCATTTTCGAGATATTTATTTTTTGCGACTTCTTTGTTCACACCGTAATCAAGCTGATCGCTGATGGCCCCGCGATAAATAATTTTCCATTTTTTAGGATCAATAACAACGGCTTCAGAAGTGCGGGTTATACCAAGCAGTTCTGCGACAAGTTGAGATTTATCCATAAGAACTGGAAGCTCAGAATGATAATCGTTTAATTCTTTGGTAATTGAGTCGCGGTTGTCCTGTCGATTTGAGTTGATAAGAAAAAATTTAACTTTGCTTGGTTCAAATTTATTTTTGAGAGAGTTGATTGTTGGGATGAACTTTTGAATGATCGGACAATCATTTCCCTGACTGATGAAAACAATCGCAGAAGCATCAGCATAACGATAGAGTTCGTGAAAAGTTCCAGTGTTGTCGAGTAAGGAGAAGTTGCTTATTTCGCCTTTTGCTGTAGTAATTGGGACTGCAATTTTTGTCTTTTTAAGAAAGAAAAATCCGACCAGTAAAATGATCAAACTAGTAAGTAGTGCAAGTTTTTTCTTCATTTTATTTCCTTCCTGTTAAGGAGCTAATTTAAAAATCTTTTCTGCATTCTTAAAAGCAACGGCTTCGCTCACATTAGTTGGAAGCTGTCCTAAAATAATTCGATAATCTTGAACAACACTCGAGTAATTATCCCACATATAATCTTTGTGAGAGTCCGTCGCAAAAAGAAATTTGTCAGGATATTCTTTAAATAGTTTGAACCAGTCTTGATTAATTTTTTTCTGAGCATCCATTAATGGTGCACCCTGGGAAAGGGTAGCGTTTTTAAAATATTCAAACTTTGTATTTCTCTTAGAGATCGTAAAAAAAAGATTTGAATGATTTCTAATTAAAGTTTTTATTTGATCAGGATTTCCAAAGCCCATGTGGTTTAAAATAAAAGTGTGAGCAGGGAACATGTTGAATAATTTTTCAAAAACAGGAAGATCTTTATTCCAATCATAGAATTCCCAGTGAATAAGAACTGGAAGATTTGGAAAGTTATCGTCTATTTTCTTAATTAAATAGAGTGACTCAGGCGAAAGAGGATCTATTGCCCGTTCTCCGCCCTTAGTCGTTAATCCTTGTTTCTTATCTGCATGTCGATACATGATTTCAGAAACAAATAAATATTTATTATGCTGAATTTCTTTGATGAGTTCATCAACCTTTTTATTAGTAAGATTTTCTTTGAAATGAAAATATTTTGGAGACCCTTTAAAAAAATTAGAATCAGCATCAATTTCTTTTGAGCTTTTTTCAGCTAGTGAAGCAGAAATATCAAACGAGTTAATGTAAATTCCTGCCTTATCTACATGGGCAAGCTTTAATTTTTCATCGAGCTGCTTAAGAGAATAGAGTTTATGCGGCCACTGAGTCGTCGCATCGATTAATTTGCCCTGATAACTGCTGGATGCAGCGGCTGCAGCTTGAAACTTGGATAAAATAAAAAAGGTTAATATTAATTTTTTCATTGTTAATTAACGACAGAATATTTTTTATTTTTATTGTTTAGAATCGTTTTTAATTTATTGACCATTCCTGGATTTGTTGAAGCAAGATCGATTTTTTCATTTGGATCTTTTTTCATGTTGTATAGACTAAAAACAGGAGTTGGCAGTAGGACGAATGGTTCCATGTATCTAATTTGCGAATAAAGTTTCCAGTCAGCATTTTGAACATATTCAAGCTGATAAACTGAAATTTGTTTTTGCTCTTTTTCATCAACTTCATATCGCTGTGAGTATCCATAAGCGTAATCGTTAAACTGATTATTAGTTAATAGAGTCTTTTTAAAACTTTTTCCCTGCATGTGTACAGGTGGAGCAATGTTAAGAAGATCTAAAAAAGAGGGAGCTAGATCAACCGTTTGTATCATTTGCTTCTGAACAATTTTTTTATTAATACCAGGATATTTAATTAAGAGTGGAAAATTAATATTAGCATTATGCAAATTGCCTGCGGCGTTCGAAGCAGGTTTCATAAAATATCCATTTTCTCCAAGATAATCGCCATGCTCTGAGAGAAAAACGACAATTGTATTTTTTTCTAAACCCAGTTCTTTAATTTTATCGAAAAAAGAATGAAGGTTGGCATCACTTTGATTGAGTTCAGCATCGTATCTTGAAACGAGATATTTTTTATCGTCCTCATCGAAGTAATAAGAAACTTCTTTCTTTTTAAAGAGGAAAGCAAAAAAGCTTTTTAAATGTTGTTTTAGTTTTCCATCTTTTTCAACAAATTCCGGGCCACGTTTTGTCATGAAACATTCAGACGAAAATGGAATTGTAGCGCTGTGTGGAGAGGGGTAAAGTTCTTCGAATTTTCCTTTGGGGGTGTAAGGACAGTGCATGTCATATCCTTGCAAGAATAGAAAAAATTTCTTTTTATAATTTTTTTCAAGCCATTCATTTGCGATGGGCACAAGTTGTGTTGTTCCGACAGCATAAGAAAAAGGACGAAATCGGATTCCATTTTCAGCATAGAAAGAGCGATCGAAATAAAGATTAAATGCTTTACCAATTCCCCAGCGATAGTCGTAATCTTCATCACTGACGAAAGCGGCAGTGTTGTAGCCGTTTGAATCGAGTACATCAGTTAGAGTAGGGTAATTTTGCAATTTAGAGGAAATCTCAAGCCTATGATGTCGTACAAAGGCACCATGAACGTTAGGCGAGATGGAATAAAAAAGCGAAAGAGCATCTGTAAAAGTTAAGGAGCCTGGGGCATAGGCATTTTCGAATTCAAAAGCGTTTGAAAAAAATTTATTGATATTAGGAGTAGTATCGCGATTATAGCCATAATAGCTCATGCTTCTCTTGCGGGTGCTTGTTAAAGAAATAAGAATGAGGTTGCAGTTTTTGCAGTTTGGAAGTTGAGGAATTGATTCTGCAGCTTGCGAAGCAAACACAAAAATAAATAATATAAAACCAAAGATATTTTTTTTAAAATTCATCAACCTTTCCACTTTTAAAAATTCAACGAGAGATATTTGGGTTCCAATTTTTTCACACTCTTAATCTTTTCAACTTCTGAACCTGTTCGCCCAAGTTCAACTGATTTAAGAGGATCATTGCAACTAAATTGAATATTCTTTTCAATCGGAGCCACAAGAGAATTATTTCCTGAAAAAAACGGTGTCCAGCCACTGTGTGTGTAAATTCGTCTGAAACCAATTGAGTCAGCGACTAAAAAATTTTGTTCTTTTTTACCGCACACAATTTTTACATAAGGAGAAATCCAGGCTTGAGTCCAGTTTGGACTTACCCAAGGGCTAATTTGTGAAATAGCTCCTCCGATAATTCGAATATTCAAATTATAATTTTTTGTATCTAGCTTTTTTATGTCTACAATTGCGCCAGTCGAACAAAATGCATGTTGATCTGGACTTTCGTTCCATTTAAAAAGATATTCATTTTCTCCAATCTTTTTAATTCCTTCTTTGTCAGCGACTTTTTCTAAAAGCAAATCTTCTTCGGATAAATTATAACCTTCACCCGTGTTATGAAGGCGTGTAGGAAGAATCTCTTTATTGATAATCCAATAAGGCAAAATTAAAGTTCGAGGAGATAAGTTTTCACCGACTTTGATATCGCCATCTTTTAATCCCTCCAATACGTTTTTTTGAAGATTCTGTTTCAGCAACCATTGAACTGGATCAACCAGCTTTTTTGATCTGCGATCGACATATTTTTTAAAACGATTGGAAACAAAAAAACCATCTGGGATATTTTTTGTGTTTTTAATCTTAAGGTTTACTGTATCGCCTTTCAAAAAAAGTTGAGGCGCTTGATTCACGTGATGGCCAATATAATACACTCGATCCCTGGCCTCTTCGTAGTTCCATCCAGTTTGAGAGTAAATAATTTCCCAGGTGTTTTTCCAGTCAGCACTTGAAGGCATATACCCATCGTTGCCCATATTGTTATAGATGAGATTTTTTTGAGTCACAGTAAGAGAAATGAAGAGAAGAATGCTGATAGTGATTCCCTTAATTTGCTTTTTCTCGTTGGATTCAATAAGGAAATAAAAAAATAACACAACCGCACTTATAAGCGCAGTCGATTTTAAATAGAATGTCAGCTTTTCAGACGAAGCGTAATGATACATGACTATTAATAAAACAATCTGAAGAATTCCAGCAGTGACGTTGAAAAATTTAATTCTCTCGGCTGATTTAGTAACTGAATTAAAAAAATAAATTGTGGCAAAAATTAATCCCAGATAAAACGGCATTGAGTATCTCATTCCCTGAGTCGAAAAATACCAGTTGAAATGAGGAATGAAAGCAAAGAGAAGACAGATAACAAGCGGCTTTATTTTAGAAAAATTTTGTATGTACGGTCTACGATTCACTTTTGTGAAAACAAAATGTGAAATTAAAATCGCAACGAGCACGTAAGGTGTCGTGAAAATAATTTTATCGATCCATGCTGAAAAGATTTTTAAAGGAGATTCTCCAAGACCAATTTTTAAAAGGTAGAGAATACTTTCTAAAGCTTCATCACTCTGTCCGTTGTAAAAAGCAGCCACCCCGAATGGTTTTCCCATGCGGGAAAAAAAGGCCCAAACGAGATAAGGGATTGAAGGAGCGATAAGAATAAATATTCCTAAAAGAATCTTTTTAAGAGGAATAGTTTTTAAATCCAACTTTTTTGAAAAGAGGAACATAAAAATAACGGCAGCAAACAATGAGATAAGAGAAAAGTGAAACTGAATCCCAAGGCCGATAACAATGCTTGAGAGATAATAAGCCTTAACTCTTTCTGTTTCTTCTTGGTCGCTGAAGATCTTTAAAATGCACATAAAGGCGACGACAGTGAAGACAATCATCGAACTTACATTGAGGAAGAGATGAATATAAAAAATAGTGAAACGAGCTAAGCTAAAAAGAACTATCCAGAGAAGGGCGCTTAAAAAAGAAAATCTTTTTCTAAAATAGTAAGCACCCAATAGAGCAGCCAGCGTCGCAAGCACATATTGCATGATCCAGGCACTGACCCAATTCGATTTAAAATAAAGAGCGACACTCAGGAAAATATAATAAAGAGGACCAGGTAGATATCCTCCACCAGTCATCTCAGGTCCAAAGAAAATGGCCCTTCCGTGTAAAATTTGAAGTGCGCGTTCAATATCCCTCTCCTGGAATATATAAAAAATAGTCCTGTCCAAAAGAGTTGAAGGCTCGCTACAAATAAAAAAGAGAATGAGAGCAACAGCAAGGAAGCCTAAAAATTTAAAAAAGTTTTTTTTATTTTGGATTAAAGTAATCAATTGGATTTCGTCCCTGCATTGATGTTGTGAGGGTCCATACATATCTGGTTAAGCAATAAAGATGCGGCACCTGATGAACGATAATAACCAACACCATAATAAATATTCATTTGTTTTTTAGTGCATTCATTATTTTTTTCAATAAATGTAAAAACAAACGAAGTGCGGTTTCTGTTTACAATTCCAACACTCGGCAATCCGCTGATGAGAGTTTGCTTTGAAAGAAGTGGAATGATCTCCGGAAGCATTGGAGGAAATGGATTATCCAGAATCTTGCCGGAAAGCTTATTAATCTTTTTTGTTTTTTGTTTGATAAAGAATCTGATTTTTTCAGGAACCAGTGTAGAATCGATACGCTCAAAATTAATATTTTCTGTTTGTGGTAAATCTATTTTTTTATTTTCAAATTCTTTAATACTGATAGACGGAGTAGAAAAAGTTTTTCTAAAAATCTCAGCATCCTCTTTTACGACTTTGCGAGGATTGGGATTTTCCATCATGACTGAAAAAACATAATTGCGATCTTTAGCTAAATCGTGACAAGCGATACAAGCTTCCATTGCCGTTTGAGGATTTCCAGGAAAAGTTTTTCCATCGTATCCGAAAATAGCATAGCCCCATCCGGTCGGATATTTTTTAGGATCATATTTCATCGCCTGATATCTGATGTAACCATGACCAGGAGTTTTAGAAGAAATAAAAGCCGGATCAGCGATGGAAGGATAAGCAAGTTTATAAATCGTTGCGCCGGTTTCAAATTGATGATTTGGATTTCTTAGTCCTTTAATCGCAAGATCATTTCCGTACACCATTCTAAGTTCATTGTTGTCCTCGCGGTATCGAACAGTGATGAGCTGAAGTTTATCAAAGTTTTGAACATAGTCGTTGTAGGGAATTCCATTCATTTCATCTTTTCCGCTGAACTCATCTTTTTCAAGAAAGTGTTCGCGATAGTGTTTGGAAAAAAAATCACTATCTGGATAGATAAAGTCGTTTGCCTTTTGATTGGCCACATTGGGAGATGCTGCAAAGGCCAGAGTAGAATAAGCAAGAGTTAATAAAAAACTCGATAAGACTTTTTTCATAATTTTCCCATAAATAAATACTAGTTTAAAGTCTTATGGTGAGCAGGGAAAATGTCAAGGAAGTGCTCTGAAAACTTCAGAGGAAAACTACTTGGAAGACGTGAATAATTTTGTTGATAAAAAGAATAAATATTCTTAGATTTATTAATGGCTAAAAAAGAACATTTTCAAAAAATTTTTTCTGCTGATGATTGGGGATTTTCTCCGGGAATCAATGAAGGAATTCTGGAATTGGCCAGATCCAATCTATTGCACTCTGTCTCATGTGCGGCCAATGTTTCTCATTTGCATCACGGTCTACCTGAACTTCTTGAGCACGCTAAGCATGGAGTAGAGATTCATCTTCATTTTAACTTAACATATGGCGTGCCACTGACAAAGGCAGCAGATTTAATCGATCAAAATGGTCATTTTCATTCGTTCAAACGTCTACTGACGAAATTAGCGACAAGAAAAATTCTGGCGCAATCAGTGGCTGCAGAATTTGAATCTCAATTGCTCGCGTTGAAAGAAAAAAATATTCCCGTTACCGGAATTGATGGACATCAACATATTCATCTTTTTCCTCACATCTATAAAAGTATCAGACCATCGTTTAAAAAAAATGGAATTAAAATTCTTCGAACGATGGAAGATCCGGAGCATTTTAACAGTTATTTACAAAGTCTTTATTTCAAAAAATTTGTTTTTATTGACGACGGTTCTCTTTCATTGAAAAACACGGGGTATCTTCTATCGAAGAATCTAAAAAATGCAAACACGATGGAAAATAAAATCAGAAAATTCGATAGACTCCTGGTTCATCCTTCCAAATACGATGATTTTATCAGTGCGGGAATGACAGATCCTCTTCAGCAAGAGAGAATCATTGAATTGGAAAAAATTTTGGAATATTTTTAATGAATCATTCGAACATCGCCCTGAGATATTGGGAGAATAAAATTTTAAAATGGGAACGCCTTAGATACTCTAAATGGTTTGTTCTTTATCCATTATCATGGACGATTAGAAAACGTCTGCTCAGTTCAGCTAAAATTATTAACTCACGCATTCAATCTCATTGGTCTGTTTTGGAATTAGGATGTGGAAGTGGTTATCTGGCTCGTCGTATAGCAAATAGAATAAAAAATTACACAGGCGTCGATATTGCTCACAATGCAATTGAACTCGCGAAGAAAAAAAATCAAACTTCAAACGTTCATTTTATTGCAACTGATGTCAGTCGTTATGTATATGATAGAGCAGATCTGACAATATTTTTGGGTCTGACTGATTGGCTCTCTCCGGAAGAATTAAAAAAATTATTATCACAATTGCAATCCGAACATATCTTTTTTTCTTATACAGAAAGCAGAGCTGTTTCTATCTGGAGTCCCTATCGTTACTACCGCCAATTTATTGATAAAAATGAAGCCGGCAAAACTCAATACAAGGCCAGAACATATACTGAAGATGAAATTAAAACTTTGTTGAAAGAATCAGGCTACTCTTTTGAGCCAATAAAAACCGCAAGCCTTTTTGACCCCGGGGCATTGATCTGGGCAAAAAAATGATTAATTATTTCGATGAAAGAGCAAAAAATTATCTCAAAAAAAGTCATCGTTTTCCGTGGACTTTTTTTCGCAAAAAAGAGTTAGCCTTAGTTGAAAAATTTTTATCACCTGAAAAAGAATCGTCATTGATAGATTTGGGATGTGGGGCGGGATTTTACACAATATCATTAAAAAAAAAATACAACCTCAAAGTTTTAGGAATTGATTCTTCTGCAAGCATGATTCAGGCCCTTAGTGAAATGGGAATAGAAGGAAAAGTTTCGAAACTTGAAGATTTAGTTGTAGACAAAAAATTTGACAATGCTCTGGCAGCAGGAGTTTTAGAATTTGTACCGAATGCCAAAAAAGCGTTAGAACAAATATCAATGACGATTCATCTAAAAGGCAAATTGGTCATACTCATTCCAATGAGTGGCCCATTCGGTTTTGTGTATAAACAATTCCATCATCTGCAAAAATGCCCGACTTATATTAGAGATCTGCATGTTTATGAACAATGGGCCGAAATGTATGGTTTGAAAAAAATCTCGTCAAAAAGAGCAACGTTAATCAGTTCTGTTATTGTATTTGAGAAGAACTAATTAAGTATTCTACGATAATTTCAGCCGCTTTTTGAGCCCCTGTACAGTCAATTTGAGTCGATGTCGTTTTTAAATTTTTTATAATCGCTTCAAGCTCGATTAGATCTTCTTGTTCAACTTTAATTCCAAGGCCTAAAGATTCTATCTCGATCGCATTTAATATTTGCTCGGGATGATTTTTAATAGGAACGACAATTAATTTTTTACCGCGTGAAAGAACTTCTGAAATGGATGTGAGGCCACCTTGTGTGATAACGACATCAAAGGCATCGAGCGTTTTTGCTCGAGTGAGTTCAGTACTATTTTCAGAGGAAGGTGAAATGATCGGCAGTTGATAGCGATCTTTTAAATTTAGAAAAAATTCTTTATTTATTTGAGAGCCGCTGAGAAGCATTCCGGTTGATTGGGCAGTGTTATCCAGTGGTGTTGTCAAAAACTCTTCTCTGACGATAAGAGGAATTTTTTTAAAATTGGTTTTTGATTGTTTTGTTGTTGTAAAGACAGGAACGAGAACAACTGTCGAGATGACTTGTTGAAATAAAGCGTCCGCTTTTTCTCTTATAATAAAATTTATTCTTTCAAAAAAAGATTGCGGTTTATATTGGTGAGTCAATGCTCTTTCTAAAACATCACTGGCTTGCCCAATATAAATTTTAGGTTTTTTATAAAATAAATAGGCAGGGAAATGATAATCAGAATCCAGCAGAAGCAAATCAGGTTCTTCGTTCTTAATGGCCAGAAAAAGTTCTTTTGAGTTTTTGAGATAAGTCCTAACAAATCCCCAAAGACCTTGCTTCATGTTGTAAGAATGCAGTTCTCTGAGTTCAACTGACGTTGAATTCGTCAGAAAATTTTTTAGAAACTGATGTCCAGCGCCCCATTCATAAATCTTTACATTTATTTCACAATCCATTTTAGAAAGAGCTTCTAAAATAGCTGCAAGACGAGAAGCGTTTCCCATTCCTAATCCAGCACCCGACATTAGAATTGTGTACTTCATAAATTGACCAAATTTACTTTGTTAAATTGTTGTAGAAAGTGAACAGGATTATTATCATATATCAACAGAGGATTTTCTATGAAAAACAATTCAAACATTTCGAAGCAACAAAGAATAGTTTTTCATTCTTTCATGCTTTTGGAACAAATGTTAGGAAATCGTCTCTTTCAATTGATTCAGCCTCTTAAGAAACGCTTTTTAGTCAATTTACTTTCGCATTTAGAGCGTAGTCATCCAGAAGAGAGCACTTTGGTTGATTCTAAGACGGATGTGAGTGCTGAAGACTTTAGTAAATTTTATTTCAATCGATCGACACCTATTATTTTTAAGGGAGCTGCCAAGGAGTGGGGTTGCTGTCAAAAATGGGATTTAGATTATTTTAGCTTCGGTTATGGAGAGAAGGATCTGTTGTTGGTTAATGCAGAAGGATTAACTTCACGGGAAAAGAATAACGATTATGAAATTCTCACTGTGCGTGAGTTAATTGAAAATATCAAAAATGGCGGAAAAAAATATTTACGTTTCAGTCCTTTGTTAGAAAACAATCCAAGTCTGGTTGCAGATCTCAATATGGATTGGTTGAACGCAATGAAAGGGACAAAAACTTTTGCCAATACTTACTACATGTTCATGGGAGGAGAAGGGCAAAAAACTTTATTGCATACTGATCAGCCGTGCAATTTATATGTACAGGTTCATGGAAAAAAGAAGTGGACTTTGTATTCGCCAAAGGACTCAGTTTTTTTATATCCCCAAATTTTAAATACTGCTTATGTAAAAAGTCCGATCGATGTTGATCATCCCGATCATGAAAAATTTCCGCTCTTTCGTTACGCTAAAACCTATGAGGCTTATTTGGAAGAAGGCGATGTACTCTATGTACCGCCTCATACATGGCACCACGTAGAAAATTTAAGTGATACGATTGCAGTTGGATTTCGTTTTTCTTCGTTGAGAGCTGCTTTAAGTTCTTCTATGACAATGACGTTTTTGAGAGTGCTTTCAACTAATCCACCGATATGGAAAACAATGAAATACGGCAAGAAGGATACGAATCTCATTTGGGCCCATGCTGGAGGACGCATTAAAGATCTTCTGCGCGATTTAGACTTGAGAGCTAAAAACAAATGAAATATTTTTTTGAAAAAAAACTTATTTTAAATGCGGTCTTATTTTTGATTGTGGTGCTGTTTGTTTATTGGCTCCTCAATTATCGCGAGACAGCTCCTACGTCCGCATGGCTTTTAAAAAACTTGCATTCTCTCCAAGGTTTGTACTCGTCATATCCCGTGACCTTTATTTTTGTTTTTTGCCTGCTGCATTTTCTCTCTGCCTGCTTGAGTCTTCCTGGCAGTTGTACAACGCTCAACCTTTTGGCCGGGGGCGTGTTTGGTTATAAACTGGGTTGTGCCATTGTTTATCCAATAACTATTTTTAGCGGGTGTGTTGGATATTTTGTCGGAAAAAAACTTCCGCTTAATTTTTTAAAAGAAAGATATGCTGCTCAAATAGAGCTCTTAAGAAAAAAACTGACCAATTATGATCACACAAGCCTGGTTATGTTGCGTTTAAGCCCTTTTCTTCCGTATGGCGTGCTCAATTTACTCTGCGGATTTTTGGGAATTCCATTTCTCAGTTATTTAATGACGACAATTGTGGGAATATTTTTTGATGTTGTCCTGTTAAATAGCGCTGGAGCGTTTGTCGCAGGAGATTTGGGATCAAGTTGGCAAGATAAAAGAAATTTGATGATTATTTTTTTGGCTTTGTTTTTTGTCACGTATTTTATTAAGATTTTCAGAACAAAATCGATTGTTGAAAATGATAGGATTGAGTGAATTCAGATGAAAGTTTTGTTTTTAAATCCTCAGCAAGAAATGGGAGGAATTCAATGTCTCTCATCCTTTCTTAAAAGCGAAGGGTACGAAACTGCGTTAGTTAATGATCCCAATCTTTTTGACAATCCTTGGGTTCAACACAAATTTCTGGCAAAAATTTTCGATAATCACCAAAACGTTATCCAGCAAATTGATGAACACAACCCAGATCTCATTGGTATTTCTGTTGTTACAGATGATCTGACATGGGCTTTGAAATGGGCCGATAGAATCAAAAAACATCTCGATATTCCCATTGTCTTTGGAAACGTTCATGCGACTTTTCATCCTCAGGAATGTTTAAAATACGATTGTGTCGATTTTATTATTCGCGGTGAAGGAGAGTTAACTCTTCTGGAACTAGTCCACGCGCTGGAAGGAAAAAAGAATTTCAGCGATGTGCTCGGATTGGGTTACAAAGAAAACGGTGAAATCAAACTCAATAGCATGCGACCGCTCATCGAAGATTTAGATCAGTTACCATATCCGGATAAAGACCTTTATTACGATGTCATGCCTTATTTAAATTACGGTTACACGACAATGAGTGGTCGAGGTTGTCCTTATCGTTGTACTTTTTGCGACAACAATACCTCGATGAAACTTTATAAGGGAGAAGTGCCAAAGACGCAAAAATGGGCACGAAGACATAGTCCTGAATATGTCGTGCAGGAAATTCTTTGGGCAAAAGAAAAATATAATATTAAACATGTTCGTTTTAACGACGAAGATTTTAGTTTTGATAGAAATTGGTTGCGTGAATTTTGTCCACTCTATAAAGAAAAAGTGGGAATCCCATATTTCGCCTGGGTCTATCCAAATACGATCGATGATGAGATGGCCACACTTTTGGCAGAAAGTGGCTGTGATGCCGTTGAAATGGGAATTCAGTCAGGAGCTCAACACTTAAGAAAAGAACTTCTTCATAGAAATACAAAAGACGATCAAATTAAAATCGCCTTAAAGGCCCTGCAAAAAGCAAAAATCAGAGCGACTGTCGATATTATCATTGGTCTCCCAACTGAAACAAAAGAAGATCTAGATGAAACAGTTCGTCTATTGGCAGAAACAAATCCTTGGCACATATATGCTTTTTGGCTTCGTTATTATCCCTCGACAGAGATTTTATCGATCGTAAAAGAAAGAAAATTATTATCACCTGCAGAGTTGATGAAGTTGGAGAATAATCGTCACACGCGCGGACATATTGCAGGTGGGACTCAACTTGAGCAAGATAAACTCTCGAGAAAATATCACGCTTTTATTGTTCTTCTTCCTTTGATGCCAAAATTCTTTATCATGTTTTGTTTAAGATTTAATCTCATTAGATTTTTTCCAAGTTTTTTGAATCCTTTTGTTCTTGTAAACGTGACAAAAATGATTAAACGCGATTCTTATAATGAATTTAGAATTCGCGGCTGGTGGATGATTGTCATTGAAAGTAAAAATTTAATGGCGAGCTTATTCAAAAAAATTTTAAACAAGCAGGAATATGTTTACAAAAATTTACGCAAGCCGAGTGCTTATGATCTTCTTTTAAAATCGGGACAATCAGAATTTTTGAAATATTCAGGCTGATTTACTCGGCTTTATAAGAAAGAAAGCTGAAATAAAGCGAGTGAATGAAAAATCCTATAGCAGAAGCCAATGAAGCTTTTGGATCGTAAAAAAGAAGCAATCCACCAGTAATAGCAAAATTTTTCATTCCAAGCGAAATTGAAAGAGTTTTAGCGTCTTCTTCGCTGAAAATTTTTGCAAAAAACCATTTAGATAAAAAATAAGTTCCAAAATCCTGAAAAAGAATAATTACAACGATCGCAACAAGTTCACTTATTGGAGTGTAGTAGAGATTCAGTTTTGATGTTGAAGCCCCAAAGTAAACAAACGCAAAAAATGCGATCGCAAACATATTGAAGTTGGGAGTTATTTTTGCAAGCGCAGGCTTAGTTCTACTAAAAAATTTTTTTACAATTACTGCGATCACAATAGGAACTGCAATCAATAAAAAGGCATCGAGGAAGACCGGTCCAAGTTTAATATCCATTCCCTGAGTCTTGAACAACATAATGTGAAGAGCATAAAAGACCGGAAAAAGAATTGTCGTAGTAATCATAAAAAGAAAAGCGAGCGCAACATTTCCTTTTTTGTGAGCTGTGAACATTGGTGCAACGATGGCAATTGGACAGAGAGAAGCGACATAAGTTCCGTAAGACAAAGACTCTTCGTGAACAAAAAAATGAGCGAGCAGCCACTGTATGAGCGGAGTAAAAATGAACGCGGTGATAATTCCCATACTGAGTTGCAATTTCAAATTCTTTAGTTCTTTAAAAAAATTAAAATCGAATTGAATAAACGTAAGGGCCATCATGATGATGAGAATAAAGAAAGCAAGTGAAGAACTCGCAAGGGCGAAATAAGGAAAGTAATAGCCCAATAAAAAAGCGAGTAAAATGGGAAATCCAAAATATTTATTCATAGTCAAAAAGCCTCTTCCTTACTACAGTATTAGACTATATGAAGAACACAAATACAAAAAGTTTCTACTTGCTCTATTTTTCAGCGCTCGTACTTCTAGTGGTCAGTTCATTCTATTTGAACCGCACTCAATCTCTCGTAAGGCAATCTTCTTCATCTAAAAAGGCATTAAAACTTTATTGGTTTATTCCTGATGGTCTTCGCAATGATCCAGTGACGTTCAATATTTTTAAATGGGCCGATGAAGGCAAGCTTCCTAATATAAAACAACTAATGAAAATGGGGGCAAGAGGATATTCGATTCCTGTTTTCCCCGGACATACTCCGACAAACTTTGCGACTTTAATGACTGGAACAACTCCTGATGTGCACGGAGTAGCTGACGGTCCAATGAGAACTGAAGGATATCCTCTCAGTATGGTTTCTCGCGGAGGATTTACATCGCAAGCAAAAAAAGTTTCTCCTATCTGGTACACACTTGAACAAAATAATTTTCTCGTCACTCTTCTTTCTATTCCAGGATCAACTCCACCTGAGCTAAATGACGGAATCACAATTAAAGGTCGTTGGGGTGGATGGGGAATTGAAATTCCAGCAATTATTTTTCACTCTGCCGGTGATGAAGTATTAAAGGTTGAAAATGGTCAGAACAAACGCGTTTTTAATTTTGGAAGTGAGTTAACAAAATTTGTAAACGCAGCTCCAGCGAATCGCTGGAAATTGAATGTTCAATCTTATTCTGAACCTTTTGAAGTTGATTTAAAAAATTGGAATGCTCCTCTTTATGCCTACGTTATCGATACAACGAATGATGGGGTCGAAAATTATGACAAAGTTATTTTTTCAAAAGATAAAGAACACGTTTTTGCTGAATTAAAAGCGGGAGAGTGGAGCCAGTGGTTGCCGATTCAACTCGAGTACGAAATCAAAAATGATTACAACATCAACACTCCCAAAAAATCTCAAATTGAACGGGATTTTTCTACAGTAAATTTAATGACTGAAGCAAAGATTAAAGTCATTAAACTCGATAAAAAAAATTATTTTAGAATTCGCGTCCTTTATAACAATCTGAATGAGTTTTTAATCAAACCAAGTTATCTCTATGATCAGGTCATAGGGAGCGTTGGACCAATGGTCGATTTCGTAGACAATTATCCACCGCAGTTAATTTATTTTAAAGAAGACAAAAAAACATTTCTGGAAGAAGCTAAATTCTCATTTGATTGGCACAATAAAATGGCCGATTACATGATTAATAATTTCCAAAGCGGTGTTATCATCCACAGTATCTATACACCGAACCAGATGCTCACGAGTCGCTGGTGGATGCCTTATCTAGACCCGACAAGTCCGAAGTACAATCTTGTCAGTGAACAAGAGCGTGGAATTTTATGGGACGAAGTTTTAGGAATGTACAAACAAGTTGATAATATCATTGGTACAGTTTTAAAAAATTCTGATGAAAATACTTACGTTGTTTTAAGTTCCGATCACGGTGCAATTCCTCTTTATAAAGAAGTTCGTTTGAATAATCTTTTTGCAAAAAAAGGCTGGCTAAAATTTAAATACTCAACAGCTAAAGAAGAGTACGAAATAGATTGGGAAAAAACGAAAGTTATTTTTTTACAAATGGATAATATCTATATCCAGACAAAAGGAATGAAGGGACCCTATCATCGCGAATCAGGTCTTGAGTATGAAGCTTTAAGAAATGAAGTAATTGCTGAATTGGAAAAATTAAAAGACGACAACGGTCTTTCACCACTTGCTCAAATCGTGAAACACGAAAATGCAAAAACATTGAGTCTTCCGGAGGATCGTACCGGTGATATTATTATTGCAAACTCAGCTCACTATAATTGGGTAGAAGATATTTCATCTGATTTTTCTATTTTTAAAGATTCTTTGAAAGGCGGATATAAACAAGCCGTTCTTCCCGGAACAGTTCAAGGGATGTGGACGCCATTTATTATTAAGGGTCCAAATGTTAAACATGATTTTGAATTAAAAGAACCGATTAATCATATTGATCAATACGCGACGATTTTCAAACTTCTCAATGTTGAAAAAACTCAACATAGTAAGGGAAGAATTTTAAGTGAAATTTTCAATACGAAATAAGAGCTAATTGTCACTGATAATGACTTCTTGAGAAACCGCTTGAATGTCGATTTCATCATCTGGGTTAATTATCTTTTGGAAATGATCCCATTTGTCTTTTGAAATCTCATGAACTGAGCCAATCTTTAGGGCCTTGGAAACAAGTTCTTTGGATTTTGGATTAAAAAAAGCATCTTTGAGTTTGTTTTTAATATCCTGATAATCTTGCTGAGAGAAATCTGCACGCATAAAAAGAATACCGCAAGGCATTTTGTAGTCAGTCGTTTTTACAATTTTTAAATTGGGAAAGTCCGTATATGTATTGTTAGAAAACTTTCCAAATTTTCCAACGGCTTCTCCATTGCTATAAAACTCCACTCTCTCAATGATGGCATCTACTTTTCCACTCATGAGATTAATTGTTCCCCAATTCGGATCTTTATAAATGCGAGATTGGTTAATTTTTAAATTTTTGCCGTGGAGAGTTTTAAATGCGACTGCTGTTAGGCCAATTGCATTTTGAGCAATGCCAACATTTTTTTTTGCCAGATCTTCAATCGATTGAATCGGACTATCACCTTTGGTGATCAATTGAATTTCAGTTGTACAGGATTGGTTAGCAATGGGAGATATAGTGTAAACAGGTTCAATGTTTATATCTTTTAGATTGCTGATAATTTTAGCAAAGCGAGTAGCTTCTACTATTCCCATGTGGACTCTGATTCCAGAATTAGCGGCGAGATTGGCTGGATCAGAAATAAAAAAATTTACTGGAAAATGTGGCATTTTGAAAATGGCCTCTAATTCAGTTTTTGTTTTTTCATTTTTTATATCACCAATATAATGTGAACCGACAAGAAAGTTGAGTGGCTTTCCCAATTGAGAAGAACTGCTAGGAGAAGTAGTTTTTAAATTAGAATAAACAAGCTGCAATTTTTTTGATTCGTCTTTGGCGTCCATTTTTTTCTGAAAACGACTGCCAATGAGCGCGCTTATAAGAACAACAATGACAAAGGCAATAAGTTGGAATGATTTCAATTTGATGTCCTTCCTCAAAATAAAGAAACATTTGTTAAAGAGAATAACAGACAAGCCCGGATAAACCAATAGGAGCTATTTTGTCAGGAATACTTAGATTAAATCAATAGATTCAGAAGATGACATTTTTGTAATGGGCCGGTTTGCCTGTGAGTCTCCCTGGAGCTGACCACAATTATTGGCTGATTTTATCTCTCTTCACTTTGAATTTTCTTTCGCTTAGTTATGACAAATCCATGAAGTTACCCAGGTTATAGTTGATTTAAAAAGGGTCTTGTCCTATCATTTAAAGAACCTATTGATAATGTCTGGTGAGACTATGAGTAATAACGAAAATGAAAATAAGGGTTCAAAGCAAACTGCTGAACAAGCGGATCAAAATGCTTTGGAAAAAGCTCCCTTTGGTTCACTTACTCCACTGACAGCTGCTCAAATCGTTACCCTTTTAGTGGGTACTACAAGTGTGAATTCGACGTATGGCGGATACTAATGGAAAATCTAAAACTTTTTCCATTGCTCTTAGCTGATCCGATTCTTGAATACGATAATCAACGTTCAAATTTTTATATTTTTAACAGCGCAAATAACCGCGGCTATAAGCTTGATGGTTATGCCGCAAATTTATGTCAGCGCTTTGATGGCTCGAAGTCTTTAGAAGAAATTATCAGAGAATTTGAAAGCGAAATGAACCTGCAATCAAATTATTTTAACGACGAAATCGCTGTTCTTATCAACGATCTAAAAAATAATTCACTTATCGAATTCCATCAATCGGCCCAGGTCGCGAAGGATCAATAGTGTCCAACAAAGATCGTTGGATTATTCCCCTTAAAGAAGTCCCATCGCATTTAGCGATTCATGAATACATCGCTCAAATAACTGATCTAAATCAGCAGATACAGAAATTTCAGAAGTATGAAACCTACCGCAAGGGAAAGGTGCATTTCGATTTTAACGAGCTAAAAAAAGCAGTTCTTGAAGGTGCTGATCAATTCGGACTTTATCAGTTTCAATACGGAGAGGAGGCATCGAGAGTGAATAGTCCTTATCTTTCCTCTTCGCTTACATGGAATCCAGAAGCTTACGACATTTTTTCTTCAAATCCTCATGAAGCGACTCTCGGTTCATCTTATCTCAAAGAGAACTCGGCTTCGTTTTACAACAATGATCATTCGAGTGGAAAAATTTATCGTCATTCTTATCATGACACTTATTCTTTTGTAGAAAGAACGCCTTTTTCAAATCATGGAGCTTTGAAAGATTTTTTGAATTCATTTCAATGTACGCTTATTCGTTCAAGAGTTTCGAGTATTAAAGCTGGAAGAGCTGAAGCGACTAAAATGGATTTCTGTTGGCATAATGATGAAAGTGTTTTTATTAATTTACGAATTAATATTCCTGTTCAGACATCTGAAAACTATGCGATTCAGATTATTAAATCTGCAGAGAGAGAAGAACTTTGCATTGATGAGTTCTCAATGGAGCATGAGTACGCTTATGTTTACGATACGGGAAAAAACCACAGGCCTTATTGTAAAAAATTGGATTCGCAAGATCGCGTTCATATGATCTGTGGCGTCTCTCCATGGTTTGATTTCGATGCCAAAGAACAATGCTGGAAATCGAATCAATATTATGGTGAAGTTCATCCTTTTGAAATGTTCAGCTCTGGATTTATCAGTCCATATTTAAAAGGATAGCTAGATGAAAAAAAAGATCTGGCTTCTCAATTTTCAAGCTAACGATATTCAGAGTGTAAGCACTATCGCTAAAAATTTGGGCCATCTTTATTTTTCGCTATACCACGAAGCTTATGAAGTTGAAGAAGTTTTATTAACGGGTACTGACTGTCATTCTCAAAGAGATCTTCTGGTAAAATATAAAAAGGAGACTCCTGATCATGTGGTTGTTGTGCATCCTCATGTAGTCGGACATATTTTTTTACGGGCGCTTCTAAGCATTCAAATTAAAAAATCGACTCAGTTTATTTTTCATATTGTAGGAAATTTTACAAGAAACTTAGATCTGTGGAGCAGTCTTGAACATCTGCTGCAAAAGAAGAATGTCCATTTTTTTGTTCCTTCAGAATCTTATAAAAATGTAATTGCTCATTTTATAGAAGAAGATCACTTGAGTGTTTTACCTTTTCCAATAGAAGTACAGAGAGAGAAAAAGCAGAGTGGAGATCGCTTAAAGATCCTTTATGCCGGCCGTTTTCACCACCAAAAAAATGTTGAGAGGCTCATCAGTGAACTTAGTATTTATGCTGAAAAAAATCAGCGATCGACACAGTTAACTTTAGCTGTTTATTTCGATGACACAAATCCATCGACATTAGGGCAAACTGGAGTTCTAGGTGAGCAATTTGCTTCTTATCAAAAGGTCCTTTCGCGTAAACATCCTTTGCTTCATGTAGAGTTGCTTTCTCATCGAAATGAAACTGAATTGAGTGCACTTTATCGCAATCATGATCTTTTCATGTCTTTTAGTACATTCTTTGATGAAGATTACGGGTATGCTGTTATTGAATCTCTTGCGCATGGAACTCCTTGTATCGTTTCAAAGTGGGGAGGGTATCAGGATTTTTGCCAGGCTTTTCCTGAGGATTGTCTGGGAGTGGACGTCCATTTTGAGCAAGAACCATCTTTGGAAATAAAAAATCTTTCTTTGTTGATTAAGCAATTGGAAGGGAAAACAGTTGATGGTAAAAAAGTTGAAGATTATGCGGGAAAAGAGCACTTGAAAAATAAGCTTATAAAAGCTTTTTCTCATCACTCATCTTTTGAATTTTATAAACCGCTGATGAAAAGTTTTAAAACACTCGACAGTGAAGGATTTAAAAAAGTTTATAAATCGTTTTGGTGATACTTATGAGTAAAAATTATTCATCTGAATATTTCACAGCTAATATCGATTGGCACAATCGCGATGGGCTCTTTTTTTCTCTTTTTAATAAAATGATCGATCCACATGCAAATAAGATTCCTCATGCGCTTTTATCTCGCTTTGATCTTTATTCGCAGACAGAAGAATTTTATCAGGTCGCAAGTAAAAATAGACACAATATTGAACAGTCCTTGCTTTTGTTCAACCTCAATCCTCTAGAATGTCCTTTGGTGCTTTTGGAAGATTTTTTACGTTCTTTTAAACCTTCAGGGAAAAAACTCTCGGCTCATTATCACTATCAGCTGGACCTCTCTCTGGAGAATGATCAACTATACATTTTAGGCTATTTTCGTCTCATCCAAAAATATCTTGGAGAGTTGCCATCCACTTTGACAACATTGGATTTAGAAAAATTTGTTTCATTTGAAAAATGGGAAATCGTTGAAGGAGGAACTCAATGGAGTTCTCTGGATAACTATTTTGTTCATCTCGTTTTATCAAAAGGAGGAAAGCTTTATTTGAATAAGCCGGTGTCGAATTATGAAGTTTTAGAAGAAAAAGCCTTGTCTCCTCATCATTCACTTCAAAAAATCAAAATTCCTCTCGGCCAAAGAGAGATTATTGCCTGCGATTTTGCCGATGATCTAAAGACCAAAAACTTTTATAAGCATCCAGAAGATTTAAAATTGTTTTATTACATGATCTATAAGAATATTTTCTTATAGGAAAAGTATGTCTGATAAGTTGCGCATCATTTATGTTCTTACCATGGCGAATCTCAAGTCGAGATACCGCAATACTTTTTATGGTTTTCTCTGGGTTATTATCAATCCTATTTTGACGTTTGCTGTTCAGGCTTATGCCTTCACAATTATTTTTAAGATTCAATTTGCTCACTATAGTACATTTCTGCTTTCGGGACTTTTGCCGTGGATCTTTATCGTTCAAACGGTAGAGATGTGTACGAGCCTTTTTGTGGCCAATAGTCACTTCATTCGCAATTTGCCTCTGTCGCCATTGGTGTTGGTTTACACTCAGATACTGGATAATTTTGTGAACTTTCTTTGCTCGTTTCTGATTTTGGTTGCGATTTTTTTTATTGGTCATCCAAGTCAGTATTTGAATTTGATCTTTCTTCCTCTTCCTATTTTATCTTTATTGTTTGGAATCGGGTCTCTCTGTCTCATTCTGGCTTCATTGAATGTTGTGCTTCGAGATTTAAAATTTGTAGTGAGCTTTGCTTTTTCACTTCTTTTTTATCTGACTCCGATTTTTTATCCGCCTCACTTTATTCCGGAACAATATAAGTTTTTAGTCGCGATCAATCCTATTTATTACATAATAAAACCTTTTCAAGTTCTAACAATGCAAGGACCGACGATGGAGTTTTTCCAAAGCGCTGCTTATTCCTTTGGGGTTTCTGGCGTTTTAGTTTTTGCTTCGATGATGATCTGGAAAAAAATGAAGAAATTTTTAATTTTATATGCATAATTCAAAGAAAGTGTTGCTCGACATTCAGGGATTAAAACTGGCCTTTCCTTTGAGGTTCATTACTGCTTCTAGTGTGCGCGATGTTTTTATCAGCACGTTGATGGGGCCTTTTTCTAAAAAATATGATCGCAGTGCTTTTCTTGCTTTAAACGATATTAATCTCAAAATTTATGAAGGAGATCGCGTTGGTTTGATCGGGGTCAACGGAGCGGGGAAATCCACTCTATGTCGATGTATTTCTGGATTTTATAAACCAAAAGCAGGAAAGATTGAACGTCACGGAAAAATTCGTGCACTCTTTGAATCATCTATTGGGCTTTATCCGGAGTTAAGTGGAAGAGAAAATGCCCGTATTCTAGCCGAAATTTATTATCCTGATTATTTAAATGAACTCGATCAAATCATTGAAGAGAGTCTTGCTTTCAGTGAACTCAAAGAATTTATCGATGCGCCTATTAAAACATACAGTAAGGGGATGCTGGTGAGATTAACTCTCTCGCTTTTGTCGGCTCGTCCGGCCGATATTCTCATTTTAGATGAAGTTTTTGATGGAGCAGATGAATTTTTCAGAGAAAAACTTTCAGAGCGAATCAATAAACTTATTTCAAATTCACGCGCAGTTATTTTTGTAAGCCACTACGAAGCTCAAATTACGAGTGTTTGTAATCGCGCTATTGTTATTGGAGAAGGGACAATCTTTCACGATGGCGATGTCACACGTGCTTATGAAATTTATCGAACATTCAAATTCAGCGAAGACAAATCAATTAAGTAAGTCGGCATAGTCTTTTATAATTGATGTAAGCTTTCTTCTCTTCTCTTCATGAGCAGGTTCTTGAAAATCGAATTTCTTCAGAGAGAGCTGAACATTCTTAAGATGAGTATTTCCTGGTTCTGGAAAAAGTGTCGGTTGAGTAATGAGTGCTAAAACTTCCCAGGAAAGTTGAGAAAGAAAAACCTTCTCGAGAAATAGATTGTTTTTTGTTTCCGTCATTTCTTCAAAACAAAATTGATGAGGAAGAAGAAGTGAAAGAATTTGGGGAGAAGGCGATTGAATAAATTGTAAATGCAAAGTTTTTTGATCGATCTGGTCTTGAATATTCTGAACCAAAACTTCTTTTGTTTCCTTGTTGAGTTGTGGAAAAGGAGTAAAAATAAGTTGCAGCAGTTTTTCTTTAGAAAGACTTTCACCTAGAATATTTCCGATTTCCGGAAAACCAATAAGTGAAAAGTGAAATTTCCATTTTTCGATATCTCGTTTTGTAAGACCATTTTGAATTTGTTTTAAATTCGAATAGAGCATTCGCAACAAATAAACGAATTGTTTGGCTTCGAGATCTTCTTCGGGGATTGAAACCAATTGTGCGAGTTTGGGATCTCTTGCCACTTCATATGGATTGGCAAGAAAAGGCAAATACTGAAGAGAGAAGGGAGAATAAAAATTAATTTCTTTGTTGAGTGGACATAGAGAAAGAAGGCGATGAATTTGAGTGGCCTTATCGAATAAATTTTTGTTGGAAGACAACTGAATACTTAAATCAATATCAGAAGATCCAAAAGCAAAATAGTTTTGATAAAGACTATTGCGATACCACGTTTGGGATTGCGGGCTCAAAACTTTTACAATAACAGATTCAACCTGAACAATTGCTTTATAAAAACTTCTTCCCCATTCGTTGATTCTTGAATTCATAACTAAGGAAGCGAGGGAGGGAAAAGTTTATAATATTTTTTGAGATACGAAGCAAACCATGAATCCCAAGAGGTAGAAGCCTCTGAGCTTTTAGTATTGCTGCCGTACATATTTTTATAGGCTTCAAGAAACTCGCTGCTAAACGGATTTTTGTATGCTGGCAGTTTGGAAAAATCCGGACGAGAAATAATGACTGAATGATAAAGAGAAAGTGGATATGAGTGAACGATTTCTCCTGAGATTTCCTTTTGAAGAGGATGAAGCAATGTTCCCCCTCTCGATAAAACAAAATGTTTTAAGTAAGAGTCTTGAATAAAGTGTCCGCTGTTACATTCGTAATAAAGACAATCATGAAAATTCGTTTCCGTTTGCAAGTCTTCCCAAAGAGAGAAATGAATTTTATTTCCTAAGTACTGATAAAGCAGATTTGAATATTTCAAAAGAGTTTCTTCAGACCATTTACCCCAAAGATTTTTTTTCTTATTCGGGAAGTAAGCGAGAATTTCCATGTGGGAAAGATTTTCTTTTCCGATTGTTTCAGCGAGATATTTTAAATGATTTTCAAATTCTTCCTGGTCACAGAGAGTAGAGTTCAACATTCCCGTGATAAATAGTTTACTTGGCACTTTCACTCGGGAAAATTCATTTTGTGCTTCCGTTTCATAAAAAAGAACTTTCTCTCTCCACTGATCCGGAATCATATACCAAAGTTGGGAAGAGACTGCGATATGACCTGTAAATTGAGAAGGAGAGTGCTCTCTAAAGAAAAGACAGAGTGGAATCAATCCGTCTCTTAAGAGGCAAAGTTTTTTCTCGCGCAATTTATTAGTGATTCTTCCATCAAAAAGAAGAGCTGCATTGGCAGGAGAATAATAGCGCTTGGAAAAAGGTCTAAGATAATCATGATAAGAACGTTTTTCAGCTCTTCGCTCAGTCACTAAATCAACATCAGAATTTCGGATGTAATCATACATCCATTGAACGATCTCATGATGTCCTTCGGAGCGATTGCTCTCTTCTGAAATATAGTTTTTGTAGGCTTCGTAATAAAAATTTTTATTGCTGGGTCCAGAGTTCACATTAATTGTTTTTGCTGAATTGGTTTTTTCATAAAGTTCAGCAAGGGGAGCAAGCTTCCAGTTAAATCCGTTAAATTTTGAAAAAGCATTTTTCAGAAAACTTTCTAAGGGAAGTTGAGCAGCTTCAATAGAGAATTGTTTTAAAAATTCATTCGACCATCTCTCGCGATCAACGGCATTGATGTAACAATCATTGTAAGTTTCAAAAAAATCTTTGAGTGATGAAGTTTTTAATTGATGCCCGAATTCAGTAATCGCGACAGGCACAAGTTGGCAGCGCCATGCTTTTTTATCGAGAGGAACGAAGGAAGAATAGCCTCCCCAATCCGTAAGAAGAGCAGGGAGCCCAGTGGCCAGAGCTTCGGCTGGAGACATTCCATAATCTTCGTCGTGATATAGACTTAAGCTCATGTATGTATCAGCAGCAGAATGAAACGCGCGCAACTCTTCTTTGTTTTTCAATCCCCAAAATTTTATTTTACTTGTGAGCTCTTTTGGCTGGCGCATGAGCATGTCATTGATCTTCGAGAATAGATATCCTTCGTCTGTATTGACGCCCATAAAAGGCGCGCCCATATCATCAAAGGCTCCAACAATCCAAAGATGTAACGATTGAGTTGTATTTTTCTGCAGTTTAAAAAATTCTTTGATAAGGAGATCAACATTTTTTTGTAAGCTGATACGGCCGGAATAAAGAATGATTGTTTCCTGATCGCCAATGCGATGTTCTTTGCGAAGTTGCGTGCGCATCTTACCATCAAAAAAATGTGAGCTGGCATCAACAGGGAAAAAGAATTTTTCCGTTGTATTTGTACTCTCACAAAACGAATTAAAAAATCTTTCTTGTGAATGAGAAGCCGTTAAGAATTTAACCGGATGGTTTGCAAGCTTTGGAGAAAGCTCTGACCACTCGCGGGAAAAATAGGTAAAGTCACCATAGAGATGAAAAACGATAGGAGGAAGCTGAGACAAATCCATAAACAACGAAAGTCGATTTAAAATCTCTGCTGGATTGGGGAGATGATCGACAAAAACCAGACGATCTGGCTTTTCCATTTTTATTTTTTGAATGAGATCTAACAGAGGAGAGCGAGAAGATTCAATTTCTTCCTGCATATACTTTGTGGAAATATCAAACCAGGAAAGCGTGAAGCGATCAGCGAGTCTTTGATAAGTCGCCTGTAGGTTAGGAGAAATAACTTTGCAACTTCCCCATGTTGAAATTTCAGCAGCACGAACAATAAGTAATTTCATATTTCACCAGATCCTTCGGCCAGAAGTTTTCCGGCTTGCCAAAGATTTTTGTAGGCGGGATAGGTTTTATTAAAGTCCGTCCCTCTTCGACGATCGTATTCAGAGAAGAAAATATGGAGATCTCTCAATTGCACATTTTTAAAGTTGGGATTGATTTCAGTCCATGCCCAACTCGTGAGTCTTTGCATTTTATTTAATTCAAAATCAGTAAAGCCGATTTTGTTGTCGCTTATCCTGTTGGGAGAATTTTCTTGCATGAAATAGAGATCGGACTTCATTGTCTCCAGCAAATTTTTATCGGCAAGGTTCGCACACATAAAGTGGGGATCTTTAAGATAAGAAATATCAAGGACAATACGACTGTCGTGTTCAGTGTTACGGTATTTATTTTTTAAATCTAAGATAAAATTTAAAAATGGTCTGAAGTCAGAAATCGAAAGAAGATTATAAGTGCACATGAAAGTGAGTTTCACTTCAGGCAGTGTCTCTAAAACATAATGAAGATTGCGCAGGAATAAATCCATGTTAAGTCCATGGCGAATATATTCCGCCTGCGTTCCCCACGTATCAAGACTTGTGTAAATAGTGACTTCTTTAACATTTTTAGCATCGAGAATTTTTTTAATACTCGTGACGGCCTTATCAATCAAATGTTGTTCGACACCGAGGTTACTGTTGATCGCGAGAGAAAGTTCCGGATTTGGATTTTCTGCAACGTAATCCAAAACTTTATATGTATCGGGAACCATAAAAGGTTCTCCACCGGTGATACGAAATGTTTTGAGGTCTTTATAAAGCGAAGGCCACCATTCCCAAAAAGCTTTTACATAAGGATTTTGAGAAGTGTCTGCGATAGGAAGTTTTCCTGTCTGCTCGAGATAATTATAAGCGTGGTGTTTTGAATGCGTTTTGTATTCACCATGCTGTTTTAATTCTTTCATCCAGCTGCTGGAAATATGAGGCAAACAATAAGCGCATTTAAAATTGCACGAGTTGCTGAAACTCACTTCGAGATATTTCGGATTGATATCTTTTGTAGCACCAGCTTCCAGTGCTTGATTGAAATAAGGTTTTGCCCAGTCATCATTGCTTTTAATGTGACGATCGCTGAAGTGTTCCCCTGGAGTATCTTCAATCTTCCAGCAATACTCACATTCTTTCGGGCGCATTCCATCCAACATGTAAGAACGAATTTTTTTCTTAAAACTCGTATTGTGAAGAGCGGAAGGGTTACTTTTCAATTCTTCAAGCGGCGTTTGATGAGTGTTCGGATGATGGCAAGAGTGATTGTTTCCATTTTGTAAATGCAAAGTCACCTGAAACCATTTAGCGAGACAAAACGAAGGAGACACTTTGTCGAGTTCTTCTTTTGTATCGGAATATTGTTGTTTTAAATTTTCTTGTGCCATCTTTAATCTCTTTTGATGGCCAATAATCTTGAAGATTCAAGATTGATCGCGATGTGAGGACAAATCTGGCAGAAGCTGTATTCAGTGTCTTTTAAATGAAAGCGGGATTTTTGAATGCGAAGAAATTTATTTCTCCAGGCATAGTATCCTTGTGAGTGCCAAACCTCATCAAATTTTTCTTCGTTGATGTTTCCAAATTTCATCGGAGCCACACAACAAGGTTTGATTGAGCCATCGACTTCAAAACGAACATAAGTATAAGCAATCGTACACGGAATGATCTGATAAAGATCATTTGAGAACTGACCGTTGGCCACACCAAAATCAATCTGCGATTTCTCCAGATCATCGAGAGTGAAGTGTACGCTTAAATCGTTCATGCGCTTTCTCCCACGATTGCTTCGATAAGTTTGCGATGAATGACTTTTACTTTTAACTCATCGGCGCGATCGAGCGCTTTTTTCATTGTCTCTCTAAAGAGAGGATAATCGTCTTTTGGAATCGTGTATTGTTTATGAATATCAGAGTGAACTTCTAATGGCTTTAACAGAACATCTGTTTCGAGCTCATGTGCGAGTTCGACCATCTTCACAGCTTCTTTGTAATTATGAACGTTAATTATGTGGGTCATCGCAAAGAAAATTCCGTGACCGCCATTTTTATTGCGAAGATCGCGGGCATAGCGAATATTGGAAATGACTTTTTCAAAAGTTGCAACTGATTGTCTCGGACGAATCACTTTGTATGTTTCAGGCGTCGCTGCTGAAACGTTTACCATAAAAAAGAACGGCTTTTTTTTCAGAGAAAGTTTGTGAAGAACATCAATCTCGCTGTGTGCGGGATACTCAAAATTGCTGAGTACTTCAATACTAAAGCCACGGGATTTCCAGCGACAAAGAATATTGAGCCAATCGGGATGAGTGAGCGGATCACCGGCCCCACCAAATTGAACTGTGCTCACAGTTTCAGGAAGTGATTCTAAAATTTCAATCGCACGGGCAAAAGGCATCTGGCGATTCATAAGATCGATAGAATTTGCGCTCAATTGTCCATTTGGACTTTTAGCTTTTACTTCATCGATGAACTCCGGCCCCCATAATCCACAGAAGACGCACGAATGTGTACATTTGTTTGAGAGATCAATGTGGATAGTGCGAAGTCCGGAAAACGTGTTGTATGTTTTTAAATTCCATTCATCGAGATGAGCATTATTGAATGAAAAATAAAGTTTTCCTTTGAAACGTTTAATTTTGAGTGATTCAAATGCATCCATGAATTCGCGAATGCGTTTCATGTCCGGTGGACCATCAACTTTAATAAACGCAAAAGGAAGCTGATAGCGTTCAAAAAATTCCGCGATCGTTGGCCCTAGTTGAAAATGATTTTCTGTTAAAAAAAATTCTGGAATAATTTTTTTAGAATCACGAAAAGATTTTTTTGAAGTTTCAAAACTATCTAAACTTTTTGGATCAATATTAGAATAGACAGTTGTCGATCCAAGAAATCCCTGTTCGCCTGAGCCAACTGGAACCGGAACACCGAACCACGGAATAGAAAAATCTGTTTCGTAGTTTTTTAATTCATTTAAATTATCGAGAGAAAAAAAGAGACGTGAAGTTTGATCTAGAATTTTCTGAATAATACTTCCCACACTGTCATCCGCAGGATCCAGGTTTTTTGGAAGTTTAAAATAAACGAATTCGTCACCTTGAATTTCATCGATTCTAAGCTTGGGTGGTGTATTTAGATCGAAAGGGTACATAGGTAGAAATTATTACCGACAAGAGATGAATTGCCAACTATTCCCCAAGGGAAGACGCTTATTTGCTAAGCGGTCTTCCCACAGTGATTGTATTCCATTTTTGCGAAAGAATTTTTTTGATGTTTTTTTGGAAATCAGCGTAAGTGAGTTCTTGTAGCTCGCGATTTCCATGATAGTAGTAATCAAGTCCTTGAGATTGAAGCACTGGAACAGAATAGATAGACGCGAAATCTTCATTCGTTTGAACGTTAATCAGATTTTGCCCTTCAATCATAAGTTTAATTCTGTTGAAATCTTCTTCTGAAAGACCGTTATCTCTGATGCGTCCGATAAGTTCTCTGATCGCATTTGTTGCAGCGACAACTTTATCATGACCCGAGGCCATATAAATTCCAAAATATCCACCTTCAAGCGCAGCGAAGTGTACTGGTTGAGCAGAATAACAAAGTCCCTGGCGATCTCTCACTTCCACAAAAAGTTCTGACGATTGCCCAGAGAGGTGAGTTGTGAGCATCTTTAAGTAAAGATTTTCCGGAGAACCTAATTTCCCACATGGAATTCCGTAGAAAATTTGTGTTTGTTCACGGTTGAATGTGATGAACCTTTCAACACCGACAGTTGGTTTGTACGCTTTGAATCTTACTTTTTCCGCTTTTCTCGGAGCGAGTTTTTCAAAAACCGGATTGAACATTTCGAGCACGTCTTCAAGCGAACTGTCTCCACAATATGTGAAAAGAATTTCTTTGTTCTTTACGTTTTTAGCGTGAAGCATCTGCAATGATTTTTGCGAAATATTTTTTAGTGTCTCCGGAGTTCCAATTGGATTTAGAGCGTATGGATGTTTTCCAAAGAAAAGCTGCTGAGCTTCTTTAAAACAATGTTTAACAGGGTCTTCTTTTTGATTCGTTAAAGTGCGAAGAGAAAGTTGTTTTTCGTGTTTTAAATATTTCATCGGCATATCAGGAGAAGTAAGTGCGCCGGCAAAATGCTGGAAAAGATCCGGAAGGTTTTCCGTCAGTCCGTGCATTAAAAGTCCGTAAGCATTTTTCCCTGAGAAACCACCGATACTCGATGATTTTTCTTCCAACTCAAGTTTAATTTCTTCGTAACTGATTTTGTTATGGCCCTTTGTCAGCATTAAACTCAAAAGGTGATAAGCCCCATTCGATTTATTTGTCTCTTCTGTAATTCCTCCGCGCAAGTAAGCTTGAAGAACAAACGTCGGAGTCATTGTGTTTTGACGATAAAGAAGAGAAATACCAGGTTTAATTTTAAGCAATTGAACTTGTTGATCGTATTCAGATCTTTCAGCTTTATAATTTGTTTTTGCTTTGTGAAGAAAAATATCCTTTTTCAACTTATCCATGTTTTGTTGAAACTTCGCCAGATCTTTTTTCGTTTTAGCGAGATCTGCTTCTTCTGGAATTTGCAGACTCACGTGGAAATTTTTTGAAAAAATATTTTTCAATGCTTTGTTAACAGCACCTGAACTAGTGTTTTTAATTCTTTCAATGAATTCTTCTTCGCATTTAATGTCACCACTTTGAGCAAAGCTGTGTCCTAGAGAGAAAGCGAAAGATTCAATAGACTCCATTTCGAAAATTTTCGAAGAGAGGTATTGGTTTTTAATTTTTTGAATTTCATCCGGAGTGAGGTTGCTTTTAATGGCCTCAGAAATTGTTGAAATAAATTTCGTCAGCAACTCGCCCATGTTTTTATGAGGGAAAACCAGACGAATGAAGTGTGCTCCGCCATCGGCCATGAACATTGTTGAGGCTGAAGCAACGTTTGCGAGCGTTTTTTCTAAAACGAGATCACTGTAAAGGCGAGACGATTCTCCAAACCCTAAGCAGTTAAGCGCAAGATCTTCTGCTGAAGCTTCAGTCGAATTATATGTCGGCGCTTGAATCACGAGTGTCATTGTAGCCATACCAACAGCTTTCTGGTGAACGTCGATTGTCGATTTATCTTTCAATGAAAATGGAGGGAATGAGCTTTCTGGCCCAGACGGCAATTGATATTTTTCAATCGTCTTAACGATCTGCTCTTTTTGAGTCATGTCGCCTGCAACGATGAAAAGAGAATTTGAAAGATTATAATAAGCGTTGCGGAAGAAATGCAGTTGTTCGCGCGAAAAATTTTTAATTGTTTTTTCCGATCCCAAAATTGGATGTGAATAACTTCCTTCGAAAGCTGAAGCTTGAAGTTTACTGAAAGCAAACTGACTTGGGCTATCGATTGAGCGACGGAATTCTTCAAAAACAACATCGCGTTCAGGGATGAGATCATCTTGTTTGAAGACTGGATTTGAAACCATGTCGAGAATGATTTCTACTGAATCGCTGAGATGTTTGTTTGGTGTATTGATGTAGTAACAAGTGTAATCAAACGATGTGAATGCATTAATCTCACCACCGAATGTTTCTACTTCGTGAGCGATCTTTGCACCCGGACGAGTTTCTGTTCCTTTAAAAAACATATGCTCGAGAAAGTGAGCGATCCCTTGGTGATCATCTTTTTCCAATGCACTACCAGCTCTAAACCAAATCTGCACCGTTGCAGCTGTTGAGCCAGGTGAGTGTACGAAAAGTGTGTTCAAGTTATTTTTTAATTTAGTCAGCTCGTAGTTCATAAGATAATATTCCTTAAGAGAATTGCGCTTTAAACGTTCATTCGTTAAAGCGATTCTAGTATTATATACTATGATTAATTTTATGCCGAACAAATCAAAAATAATCGACTCGCTTTATATTCATTTTCCTTTTTGTGCACATCTGTGTAACTACTGCGACTTTTACAAAAAAGTCCCAACAAATAAGACAGAAGATTATCAAAGTTTTCATTTGTATTTAGAAAACTCATTTACTGTTCATCAAAGCCTGATTGAAAAGCACGGTTATTCATGGGCTCCTCTGAAAACGCTCTACATCGGAGGAGGGACGCCATCGCTGTGGGGAGTAGAGGGAAAAATTTTTTTAGAAAAATTTTTAAAAAACCATCAGATAACACTCGCTCATGATTGTGAATTTACTCTCGAGGTAAATCCCGGCGCGTGGACTGATGAAGTTTTATCTGCGTGGAGAAGTTTAGGCGCGAATCGTTTTTCACTCGGAATTCAATCCTTAGACAAAGAAATGATTACGTATCTCGATCGCGTTCATAGTATCGAAGATGTCTATGAGACACTTCAATATTTCCATGATCACAAATTAAATTTTTCCGTCGATTTTATGTTGGGTCTCCCGCATTCAGAAAAACTAAAACGCGATGTGATTGCTGAATTAGAAGCAGCGCTAAAATACAATCCGAGTCATTTCAGTGTTTATATCCTGACAGTTAAAGACAACTATAAACACTATAAACATCTTCCAACTGAAGAGTGGATTGAAAAAGAATTTTTAACGGTCGCGGAATTTCTCAAAGAAAAAGGATTTCTTCACTATGAAGTTTCCAATTTTTCCCTTCCAAAAAAACAATCCATTCACAATTTAAATTACTGGAAGTCGCACACAGTTGCGGCTTTGGGTCCTTCAGCAACTGGATTTTTGAGTGAAGAAAAACTTCGCTATAAATGGACGCCAAACAAAGCAGAAATGACTTTGGAAGAACTCAGTGATGATGAATTTAAATTGGAAAAAATATATATGGCCTTGCGTTCAGAAGAAGGAATTAATTCTTCTGATTTTTCAGAGCAGATTTCAGAGCTTGTTCGCAAATGGGAAACGCAGCAGTTAATTCAATATCAAGAAGGGAAAATCAAATTAACGTCGAGAGGGTATTTGTTGTTGGACTCTTTGATGAATGATCTCTTTGCCTTAAATCTAGTCTAAAAGAGTGCCTTAAAAAAGTTGCAGTTTTCAGAAGTAAAAAGGCTTTTCAAAGCAAATTTAGGGATGAGTATTAAATACTTGGAATTGGCCGTTTAAGACAGTTTGTAAAAACAAAACTCTATGACATACTATAAGAAGAAATTATTTAAATTTTAGAAGGATTTTTGGAATGAAAGTGAAGTTCCTAAGAAGCCAAGCGGGCTTTACATTAGTCGAAATTATGGTCACCGTTGGGGTGCTTTCTCTACTTGCCCTTGCTCTTATTAATCAGACTCAAATTGCTGGAAAAGTTAAAATAAGCTCGAGTGAAAATGCAATTATTAATGGATTGATCGATAAAGTCACAATTGAGTTAAGTAGAGAAGCTACCTGTACTAATAATTTTGTCAATAAAAGTCTTACGACTACTAGAGCTTCTGCAATTCCTATTACAACAGTTCTTGATGGTGCAAATAACCCTATCCTTCAAGTCGGAGCGATTTATAAATACGGAAGCAAAACGGGTGGTGTTTCCTCGAGTGCTTCAAACTTGGATTTAGTACAAGTTAAGCAAATGGTCATGTTTACTGAAACAGCGACGACTTACACTGAATTTAAACTAGGAATTATTTTTACTAAAAATTCACTAGGTGGTGGAACACCTGTTACCCTGGAGGAGATAGATCTTCCTTTTACTGCAATTCCGTCGGCACTGAACGGTACTGCAGTTGTTAAAAAATGTTTTAACGATGTCACAGCATCTATTGTTTCTGCAATTCGTTTAAGTTGTCAGGGAAATAATGTTAGATATGAAGACCCAGTCACATATCCTCCTTATGGAAGATGTGTATCTGATATGACACCTCAAGCATGTCTTGCAAATCAATTCATTAAAACAATCACATTGAGCAATGGTGCTTTAACAACTGTGTGTAGCGGGATGAATGATGGTTGTACAGGAACTCAAGTCTTAACCGGGTTTGCTGCTAATGGAACGCCGACTTGTGTTGATCCACTTCCAACATGTGCTGCTGGACAATTCTTAGTTCGCAATAGTTCAAATGGTTTTAACTGTATTGGAGCTGGAGCAGGTTGTGGTGCAAACTCTGCCATTCAATATATCGATTCAGCGGGAATTCACTGTGCTCCTTATTACACACCAAATTCATGTACAAGTTATGCCACAAACTCTTCACCTTCGGGGGTAACGTGTGCTCCAGCCTATAAAAGTATTACATGTCCACCGGGGCAATTCGTACAGAGTACAGATAGTTCAGGTAACCCTTCGTGTGCTCCTTGGGTGAATATTCCTGCATCATGCTCGCCTGGATATGGCGCTACAGGAATCGATGCTTCAGGAAATTTAACTTGCCAACTATTAACTAGAAAACTTTCTTGCCTTGGAAGTGTCTCAGCATCGAGAACATATAAAGACTGTACTAATGCTGGTGGTATAGTTCAGAATTACGGAACAACAAATGCTTTCTGTTCTTTTGGTCCAACAGTTTCTTCGTGTCCTGGAGGATTTAGCCAGTGTTCAAATTATCGTTATACGCAAAATGCAAGTTGTACTGATACAAACTCTGCATGTTCATATTCAGTATCAACTCGTACTGTGGCTGGATCAAATGCTTTCACTAACCCGGTAACCCCACAGTCTGTACAATGTTATTATTGGGCTAGAAATTCTGGTGCTTGGGTTAAATCATGCTCACAGTTCATTGGACCATCAAATACTACGCCTACAATTATGGTTGGATGTTATTAATGAATATACTAAAAAAAAATAGTAGTGGTTTTACATTAGCAGAGTTAATGGTGGCCCTTGGATTAGTAAGTGTCATTACTCTTGTTATGATGAATTCACAAAAACTTTCTAGACATGCCTCACTCGATGTTTCAAAAAGCACGGATATCAATTCGATGATTCAATTTGTAACAACAACATTGAATAAAACAGATGTGTGTGAGAAGTCTTTGAAGGGTACGACAATTTCAACGACAGGTGTTCCAGTTTCACCATTGAAACTGGCCAGTGGAGCTTCTTTTTTGGCTGTTGGGTCGGGATATGGAGAAAGGGTAACAAATATTAATAGCATGACTTTGAAAAGTATCAGTACTGGTAGAGCGGATTTGACTATTAATTATACTTGGTCAAATAAAAATGTAACTCCAGCATCAAGCATAACAGACTCTTTCGTTGTCTCACTAAACGTATTTGATAGCAAAGCGAACCCAGGTATTGTTGACTCTTGTTTTAGCGATCTTCAAACAGCGATTGAAGCAGCAGTTCAATATGCCTGCCAGGGAACAGGGGTTTATTGGCAAGATAGAAAAGTGGCTGCTCCCAATGGAGCTCCAGCAACATCCTATGGTGTTTGTCAGAACTTATATATGATGAAGAAGTCAGATGGAACTGATATTACGGCGGCTCCATTTCAATGTCCGGCGGGAGAATATCTAAGTGAGCTGACTCTTGATTCAACAAATAAAACTCGAGTTTTTAAATGTGCTAAGTTTGGTGCGAATGCCCCTTGTTCTTCATGGCAATATTTGCATGGAATAAAAGCTGATGGAACAGCTGACTGTGAAAATATTCTTGGACTCTACAGTGGGGCAGGATTACTTACTGTTCAAGCAGGACCGACCTTTACAACAGTTTCAACACTCACATGTCCACCAAACAATGTTTTAAAAGGATTTAATAATTCTTTTACTCCCAACTGTGTAGATCCGAACTTAACTATTAATTGTCCAGCTGGATCTCTTGTTACTATGGATGGTGCTGGTAACCCGGTTTGCACTACCAATACAACTTCACCGGCATGTACAGGTGGAATGTATATTACTCAAATGAAACCAGATGGAACGTTCGTGTGCGGAAATGCATCCCCAACGGGATCGTGTTCAGGTTCAAACGTTGTAGGTGGAATTGATGCTACCGGAGCCGTAACATGTGTAGCTGTACCATAATAGTAGGTAACTAATATGAAAAAGAATCAAGCAGGTTTTTCACTCGTCATGGCTCTTGTTGGGTTAGCAATTGTTACATCGGGTACTTTCTATATCATGGAACTGAAAAAGGAAGACCAGCGTACTTATGCTCTTACAAAAAACTTAACGTATACTGAGCAAGAAAAGAAACGTATTTCAACGATTCTTTCTGATAGTGCTAATTGCACATCTGCTTTCAATTCAAAGAGCGCAAATGCCACATGGAATACGCTCAGTCTTTCCACTGCTACTGGAAATTTTTTAAATGTTGGAACAGGCGCAAATGCCCTCTACTATAAAACACTTCAATTGGTGCAGTTACAAACGAGACAGTTATCAGCGACGAGTGGACAAATCATTTTAACTTATAAAAACGATTCTACTCAGCATTCGATGGCATATGTCGGCAAGTCTACCAGTTCGATTGTTATTCCTCTTTATATGAACATCTCGGGTGGGAATATTACTGATTGTTATGCAACAACGACAAATGCTCAGCTGCCAACTATTATCTCGGCTGCCTGCGGAGTTACACCAAACGCTCCAACTTATCCAGATACATTCAATTATGCTTACATGACTAAAGATTCAACAGGAACAACGGTCGCTAGTTGTGTGAGAGAAACAATGCTTGGAGCAAGTACTGCAAATGGAGCTACAATTAATTGTGCAGTCGGTACCGGTATAACAGGATTTAATCTCACAACAGTAGCTGGATCCACTGGTGGTCAGCGTATAGAGATTCCTTCATGTTCAGCACCAGTTCAGGCCTGTGGTGGTACAACTAAAATGTATTCTTATGTAAATAGTGCTATTGGGTGTGACAATGTTGGTGCTGGTGCACATGATTCGGGATCTTGTTCAGTTCATCAAGGGACGTGGTGGACAAGCTCTAGTACTGTTGCTTGTGCATCTATGGATTGCAGCTCAGGTGGAACATACAACATGATCAGACAAATTTATCCGCTTATATGTTATCAAGCGCCATCTAATTCATGTCCTGCTGGTCAATATGTAAAAATTTATTATTCAGATGGTACAGTACAATGTGATACCATGCCGGTCATTAGTGGAAATTGTGCTCCTGGATTTGCTACTTATATTGCGAGAAATACTGGTGGTTCAGGATCTTTTACTTGTACTGCTTATACTAAGTCAAAGACGTGTGCTTCTCCAAGTATAACGACTTATGTGCAGAGTTTTAATACCAGTACAACCGCAAACTGTTCTGCGCCATTTTGAAGTTTACTTAATTTTAAAATTTTCAATATCGGTTGCAATATCCTTATTCGTGGGATTTTCATTCTGAAGTATTTTTAAAATATCATAACCTCTTTGATCCTTATTTTCGAAGAGGTATTGCCATGCCAGAACTCTCTTTGCCTCAACTGAATATTTAAATCCCTCTGGAAGATCAACAACTGATTGCCCGATTGAATTTGAAAGGGGAAAAGAATGCATGAGAATAAAAAGAGAGTAACTTATAATAAGAGTTGAGTAGAGATAAAAATAAGTGCGAGGGATGTAAATAGCAAGCAAGGTAATAAACCCAAATGTAAAACAGAGATAAGTAGATGGGTAAAGCATTAATTCATCCCAAAAAGAATAAATACCAGTCCATTGATGTGCAAAAATACCTGCAAATGGAAAAAGAAAGTATGGCCAAAAATCTTTTGCAATTGGATGAAGCGTGTGTCTCCAATAGAAAATAATAAAAATAAAAATGGCGCTCACTAAGCGGATATCTGAAAAAGGGAAAAGTCCAAAATGAAAATTCGAAAGTGTTGTCGGAAGAATTAAATTGATAGTGAAATAAGAAAAGAAATTTAGAGGATTATGAAAGATTAATAATAGATGCTTCCAATAATAAACAATTAATAAGAGAGAATATAAAATAATTCCAAAACCAAAGTTTAACTTTTTTCTATTAATATAATAAAAATAAATTGGAAAAAGGCAAAAGGCTAAATTACAAGCAGCTGCGACAATGTTCAATCCAATCGCCCAATAAAGAGCCTCATGTTTTAAAGCATGGAGAGCTTCTATGAAAAAATAAAAAGCAAGAATTCCTGAAATAAAATTTGGTCCATAGAAAATATCAAGTGACAGAGGATGAAGGAGTATTACTAATGAAGCAACATAAGCAGGATATTTATCGAGATATGACTTTAGATATTCACTTGTTCTAAAAAATGCAATTACAGCAATTACGAATGTTAAAATATAATAAAAAAAATTTTGATTATAAATCATAGAAACTATTCCTCTTTGGACTTGCAAGTGTTTGTCTTAATATCTAAACAAAACATCGAACTAAATTCAGTCTGCTTAAAATCTTTATAAAGTTCTTTTGCCTTCTGACATTGTCCCGTAAAAACGTAATGTTCAATCAAGGCAATTTGATAAACCCTTCTATCTGGCGATCTGTTTATGGAATTAAGAAAAATATCTTGAACATTGATAAATTCATAAGCTTGCCAATGAGTAATCCCAGCAAAAACAAGAACAATAGCAATAAGGATTTTTTGAGAAGAAAAAAATCTTCCAATTATTGGAAGTAATCCCAGAAAAGGAATGCTGAGCCAGTAAGGAACAAAATTGGAAAGCATAAAAATGGGAATGTAAACAAGGCCACTAAAAGGCAAAAGAGAAGCAATGAAAAAGATAACACCTAAAAGTTCGAAATATAATTGATTCTCTAGGAGATATTTAAACAACAAATAAATACCAAATAAGCAAATGAGAAGAAGCAAAAACTCAGTGGATTCATATGTAGTATTTGTACTTACTTGAAATATAGATTCACTGTTATGGGGATAGACAATGAAGCTGATATATCTAAAAAAATTTTTAAAAGAGAGTACCGATTTTTCAACGAAGTTCGTTTTGTAATAAGGAACTTCGCCCGGCTTAATTAAGTTATCTAGATTATTGTGGCTGTAAATTAGTTCACTGTTATTAATTTCTGCAACCTCTCCACTCTTAAAAGATTCACGGTTTAAGTAATCCTTAACGTTATAGTTCCACGCCGTCCTTACAGTCGAAACTATCGACAGAATGAGAAATGGCATTATAAAGAGAACAAAAAAGCGTTTGAAACTTAGCTTCTTTTTAAATATTGGATAAGAAAAGATAATGACAGCACCAAAGGCGACAGTTGTCGATTTCGTTAATAAAGAAACAACAAAAAAGAACAACGCTAAAAAGTAGTAATGAATTTTGTCTTGTTTATAAAAATCGATGAGGAACCAGATAGAGACGAGCAAAAAGAAAATAGAAAAAATAGTTTTTAATTGAATAATCCAAGAAACGGTAAAAAGTTGTAATGGGTGACAAATAAAAAGCAGTGCAACCAAAAATGCATTACGAATTCTTAAGCGCTCAAAAATCTTCCAAACTAAAAAGCCATTAATAGCATGAGTGATAATATTGCTTAAGTGATATAAAAAATAATTTGCTTTAAAAAGCTTTATCATTGCCCAAAGGATTGTGTAAAAAACTGGCCAGGCTTTTGGTTCGCTTCCACCTGGAAAGAAATTTAAAGGTGATCCTAAAAATTGCTTATGTGTATAAGAATTAAAAATAAAAACCCAGTCATCCCAAAATGGATCACCTAAAAGAGAAGGTGCAAATATAATCAACGAAAACAAGATAAAAACTATCAAGTATAGAATAGTTTTATTTTTATTCTGAAGATGAGAGATGAAAGTCATTTCTTAATTATAATGAGATTCTTAAATACGGCAAAGCAGTTAACGGTAAGTTTTGTAAATATATCCAGTCTGGCAACGATGAATTTTCGTGATCAAAGCAAATTCGGCTTGTCGAGCTTCGTAGGGTAACAAATCGAGAGTTTTTTGAGCGCTATCACAGTCGCTCATGTAGATATAATGCTCAACAAGCCCAACATAATAAAGTTTTTCTTCGGGATTTTTTTTAATTCTGTTCAAAAAAAATTGATCAACATGCAAAAATTGGTAGGATTGAAAATGTCCAATGAATGCATAGAAGGTGACTAGTAAAACAATAAGGTATTTCTTTTTCACGTAGTGAGATATGAGAGGTAGAACGCCCAAGAAAGGCAAGCTTAACCAATAGGGGTTGAAATTAGAAAAATTAAAAATTGGAATAAAAATCATTCCGCAAAAAGGAATAATAGAAACTAAAAAAAAACAATAAAAAGCGATAAGAATTTTCTCTTTCCTTTTCTTTAAATCTAAAAAAATGAGTGTTAAAAGAAAAATGCCTATAAAAATATAAAGAAATTCGAAAGAATCTAAATGGAGAAACGTCTTATCTGGAAAAAGAGTATTGTCTTTGGGAAAAACGAGGAAATAAACGTAACGAATAAGATTTTTAATAGAGAATAAAATATTATCTGTGGCTGAAAACTGTCTAAATAAAGTTGTAGTGTTCTGAAATTTAAAAGCATATTTACCGATACTTTCCGGGCTGTATTTTGCCACAAAATCAGGAGCTAATTCTCGAAAATGGAAAAACCAAGCCGTTCTAATAATTACACTTGCAGCGATAAAAAGTAAGGGGCTTGAGAGGATCAATATTTTTTTAAAACCAAATTTCTTTTTAAAAGGTGAATAAATAAATGGCACTGCTAGAAGAAAGCAAACAGTTGTTGATTTTGACAACAGAGAGAGGGTGTAAAATATGATAGCAAAAAAAAAGGAATGATTTTTCTCATCATCATAAAAATTAATTAGGAAAATAGCCGAGATTAAAAAGAAAAACAAAGAAAGAGTTGTTTTAAATTGGATTATCCAAGCTACTGTAAAAAGTTGCAATGGGTGAATGATAAAAAGAAGTGCAAGCCATATTGGGAACTTTATCTTGAGCTTGTCGAGAATTTTCCAAATTAGAAAACCATTTATTCCATGAAGAACTAAGCTGAATAAATGGTAAAAAAAATAATGCTCGTTAAAAATTTTTAGCATGAACCAAATGAACGTATAAAACACTGGCCAAGAACGGGATTGACTCCCTCCAGGGAAATAAGTCAGAAAAGATTGACTGAAAAAGTAACCATTTCTAAATACGAAAACCCAATCATCCCAAAAAGGAATTCCAAAAAGCGTTGGGAAAAAAACAATTAAGGAGATTGCGATAAAAAGGAATGAGAGCGTACGCTCTTTTCCATATCGCTCAAAGATTTTTCCAGCTAATTGAATCATATTATATATTGTATCGGTTTTTTAAAAGAGCTCAATCAATTCAGGATAAATTTCTTTAAAGTTTTCCCTTCTGAGAGCATCCAGATTTTCGGTTCTCGTCTTAAAAAGATACATATTGTGAGAATTGTCCACCTGACTCATAAACTTAAGTACATTTTCCAGATCACGCACAAGCTTTGAATAATCATCCCCGAGACCTTGAAGATAAAATTTAAATTTTGTCAGTTTATTGGTTACCTTAGTTTTCATTTCGTCTGGAAGATTATCAACCCTATATTCAACAGGATCAAGCAGCATATTCACATTGAAAAAATGTGGTCCTATATATTTCCCATCCAAAAGATAACGAATCAGTTCAGGAAGATAAAACACATTCATTATATTAACAGTACAATTCACTTCACGATTGATCTTGGGATATTGAGTGACAAGGTTTTGCAAATTACCTTCAATCACCTCCCACTTCGTTCCATGACGATAATACTCAGCACGCTTTCCAATATCGTCGAGACTAATACTAAGAGTGACATTTTCAAATTGAGACCATAGGTCAGAAAGATTGTGATTTCCGTAATTGAGCTGTGAAAGATTGGTATTGTAGAGCAATTCTGTTTTAAATTTTTTCTGGGCAATGAGCAGAGATAAAATTTCGAAATGCTCTTGAGTAATAAGAGGTTCGCCTCCGCCGAAATAAATTATATCGGCTTCTGGAATGCGTTTTTTCAGTTCTTCCCAAAATAGAGGAGAGTTTGAGGAAATACTTCTCACTTTTTTTTCTGTCGATTGATAACCAAAAAGAACCTGATGTTCCTCATACCATGAACTGCTTAATGTGGGACCGCATCCTCGGCATTTAAAATTGCAAAGATTGCTGAAACGAACATCGACATATTTAAGTGGCATCGAAGAAATAGAGCCGTCAGGAAGAGTAGAGTCGGAGAGTGAAAAATAACTCTTGAAGCTTTCGTTCATTTCCTCGCGCATACTGCGAAAACCGGATTCTTCCAGTGTATAACAACGATTACAGCCCGAAGATTTCTCGCCATTGAGCATTTTTTGTCTCAGCGTTTTGAATTTCTCGGAATTGATGATTTCATCAAAAGATTGTTTGCTTCCGTCGCCATAGACATCGTCATAGGGGGAAATGCAACAAGGCAGGACACTGCTGTCTGGCATTGTATGCAGATGTATCCAAGGGAGAATGCAAAATGTTTTTGAGTCACAACCGGCCATGGAATAATTCTGGCCTGAATCTTTGGATTAGTTAAGAATAATATACGGGTGTTTTATGGAAAAAAATCCTTCGACATTTTGTGTGCTTCCCTGGCTTCACAGTTTTGTGAATTCCAATGGAAATTACCAAATGTGTTGCACTAGTGAAGAATATCACCCGGCCCTTACAGATGAAGAAAATCGCCCGTACAATATTTCCGATCGTCCCGATTTAAATTCGGTCATGAATTCCCCCGTACTTAAAGAAGTTCGCCAGGACATGCTTTGTGGAAAAAACAATTTGTTATGCACGCGCTGTTTTGAAACAGAATCAATGGGAGGAGTGAGCAGAAGAATTCTGGAAAATATTCAGTACGAAAAATATATTCCAGAATTGCTTTCAAGCACTGAAAAAGATGGCGCTCTTAGTGGCGAGATTGTTTTTAGAAGTATCGATTACCGATTAGGAAATTTGTGTAATTTAAAATGCACAATGTGTTCTCCTCAATCCAGCTCTCTCTGGATTAAAGATTGGAATGAAGTAAAACCCGACAATGAAAAGCTGACAGAAGAAAGAGCTAAGCTTTTTTCAAGTTATAATTGGATCGAAAAAGAATTTCTTCTCGAAGAGTTCAAAATAAAAATTCCCTTTGTCGATCGTTTACATTTTGCCGGTGGAGAACCACTTATTTCGCCGCAGATGAAGAAATTGCTCAAAGCTTGTGTTGAGCAAGGTTATGCAAAAAATATCACGCTGTCTTACAATACGAATGTGACGAAATTGCCTATAGAGATTTTAGAACTCTGGAAATCTTTCAAGGAAGTAAAACTTCTTTGCAGTATCGATGGATTTGGAAAACTCAACGAATACATTCGTTATCCTTCGAAATGGGAAGTGATCGACAGAAACTTAAAACACCTGGATGAAAAATTTTCTGAATATAGGATCACCGAAATCCTTCTTTCGACGACAGTGCAAATTTACAATATTTTAGAATTGCCTGACCTTTATCAATATCTCAAGCAGTTTAAAAATATTATTCCAGCTCTGAATCTTATTAACGTGCATGAACCGTATTATATGCAGACAATGCTTTTACCAATAGAAGCAAAACAAAAAGCGAAGGAAAAGCTAGAGAATGTTTATCGTGAACTAGAGAATGTTCTTGATAAAGAATATGAGTATCTTCGAGAAAATATTCCTCAGGTTATAGAATTTATGAATGGAAAAGAAATGCAAAAATTTCTTTCTGTGTTCAGGAAAGTAAATTCGGCTATGGATAAGCAGAAGAAATTATCATTGCAAGAAGTCTCTCCAGAACTCAATAAATATATCTATGATTATTACCTCGAGCGTATTGTTCAAAAAGGTCTGTAATGGCAATTCTTAAATACAAAGTCGTTTCAGATTCGATGACTCCGCTCATTCCAGTGGGAGCTGAACTTCATTTGAAGAAATACCACCCGGAAATGAAATTAAAAAAATTTGATATTCTGGTTTTCAAAGAAAATGATGTTCTTATGTGCCATTATTTTTGGCACCAAAACACATTCCTTGATAAAGACCTGATTACCACTCGAGCGCTTAAAGACGGCAAGCTCGATGTTCCTTTTTCTACGAAACAAATCCTCGGTGTCGTTACTAATTATAAAATCAATTGGTGGATGAAGCTGAGAATATTATTTACGAGAAAGAAATAATGGGTAAGTTTGTTTTATTTTCTTTTTCCAACAAAGCTGGAGAGATTTTAACTCTCAAATATGGTCTTTACGATCATCAACTCACAGATCGTTGGATTGTTTTGATGAAAAAGAGTTTGGAAAATAAATTTCTTCAATACGAAAGTCAATTTTACGGAAAACGTTTTACGAACGAAAAAGAGCTCGAAGAAAAAATCAATCGCTGCCTGTCGACGATTAACTGGTTTGCAGAAAAAAATAAATTCCCGGCGATTCATAGTTCACTACAGGCAAAGATTCCGATGTCTATTGAATTTTTGAACGAAACTCACAAACATTTCGAACATATCAGTCAGTTTAAAAAATTAAATTTTGTTCCTGAGTTGAGGAAGAGCGTTTTTGATTTAAACGTCGCTGTCCATCAGGCGGAACAATTTACGAGTTTGGGAGACTATCCCAGCGATCACATTCAACTTTCTATCTTTCCCCAGCTCTTCAATGAACTCGAAGAAAAAGATTACGAACTTTTCACTCCAGATCTATTTTTTGGTGAGCTTTATCTGAATTACGGCATGGCCGGTGTCCCTACAAAAGAGGCATTCATACACGATACAGAGATGCGCCCACAAAGTGTCTATGCTAACGGCATGATGCTTTCTTTTATTCAGGATCTCAAATTTAATCGCTGGGATGAACTCAATAAATGGCTCACGAAAAAAGGCCATGATCCAAAAGATTCTCGTCTGGCCATTGGTAGCATTCCTCTTGGAAAACTTACCGAACCAATCATTGATTCCAATGAAGAATTCCTTATAAAACTTGGTCAGTTCCAAAACTTTACGAATGTTGAATTTTCATAGGGAAACAAGTACCATTTTCTTTGATGAATTCAATCCGAAAAGTCCTATTTTTGACCTACTATCATATGCGTTCTCGTTATCGCAAAACGTGGGCGGGATTTATTTGGGTTGTTTCAAGCCCGATTCTTACGTTTGTTGTTCAATCGCTCATCTTTAAAGAAATTTTTAAATTTAATATCGAACAATATCCGCTTTATCTTTTAGCTGGATTGCTGCCTTGGTTTTTTATCAGCCAATCGTTGAATGCTCTCACTTCTTCGCTTGTTGTTTCTCGCGATGTTCTTCTGGCATTCAAAGTTGAGCCGACTACAATTGTAGCAGCACAAGTTTTGGATCAGTTTATAAGTTTTCTCGCAGCCTTTTTTATCGTTGCTGTTTTGTTGATTGTTCCGCAAATGGGAAATTATTCTTTTGTAAGATTGATGAGTATTCCATTGGATTTTCTCCTTTTGTTTTATTTCGTATTGGCCCTGACGATTTTGCTTTCTTTCTGGCATGCCTTTTATCGGGATATTCAATTTGTTGTTCAATTCCTTATGGGACTTGCTTTTTATCTCACTCCTATTTTTTATTCTCAAGCGATGTTTCCGGAAAAATATAAATGGATTTTAAAATTTAATTTTTTTATTCCTGTCGTAAAATTATTTCAAACATCAATCTACGAATGGGAACTGCAAACATGGTTAACAAATGTTCTGTATGTAGCAGCGATTAACATCGTGATTACAGTAATGATTAAATTGAGTTTCAAAAAAATGAGGGACTTTTATATTTATGTCTAAAGAAGAAGTTATCCTCTCCATTAATGATTTTTCGATCAAGTACGAGCATCCTCGTTACAACTCTTACACGTTAAGAGATAAGTTTATTGAGATCGTGAAGACGCCGGTAGATTTTTTCTTTAACTCAAAAGACATGCAATTAGTGTTGGATAAAATTTCTTTCGATGTATGCAAAGGAGATATTGTCGGATTGATGGGAGTAAACGGAGTCGGAAAGACATCTCTCTGTCGTTATCTCGCCGGCATTATCAAATCGAAAGAGATCCAGGGCATCGGACATATTCGCGCGATTTTCGAAACGAATATTTCTTTTTATACAAATTTGAGCGGCTATGAAAACGCGGTCATCTTGGTTGAAATGCTTTATTCGGAATACAATGCTCAGGAAAAAAAGAAAATTATTCAGGAAGCTTTGGAGTTCAGTGAGCTCAATGACTTTATTCATGTTCCGATTAATCGTTACAGTAAAGGAATGAAAGCACGTTTGTATCTTTCCCTGGTCACAGCAAGAGTCGCGGACCTCATTATTCTCGACGAAATTTTCGGTGGAACTGATATCTTTTTTGCTGAAAAACTTTTTGAACGAATGAAAGCACTTATAAGCAAAAGCGGGGCAGCGGTTATTGTCAGTCATGACATTAATGACATTAGCGCTTTTTGCAACAGAGTGATTATTCTCGATAACAAAAAAATCCATTTTGATGGCGAGATGGAAAAAGGGATCGAAGTTTATAAAAATATCAAAGCTTAGAAATAGATTCCTTTTGTCTGCCAATAAATTATTGGGAAACAATTCGTTCTTTAAAGAGAGCGTTCGCTTTTTTTATCTTTCTTGTTTTATCCCAGTATTAAGAAATTATTTAAAAGGCAGACATCCTGCTTTAAAAAATGTTGTAATCAGAAATTCACTTTTTGATAAAAAACATTTCAATCCTTTTTTATCTGACGTCGATATCACTTTGGTCATTCAAGACGGTTTTAATTCCAAAAAACTTATTCAAGATTTTTTAAAAATTAAAAAAATCTTCATCATGTTGGATTATCCTGAAGTTTACTCGGAAAGTGAGTACAAAACACTTCTGGAAATTCAGCAAAAATCTTCCTGGAAGATTATCGATGTGATCTGGAACATCAGAAAAATGAATTGGTGCTTGTCCTCTTTGCAAAATCAAGCAGACGAGTTGACCATTCTCAAGATGAATCGTTCAATCGAAAAGAGTTTATCGAAGATTTTAAGAAGCGAGAAAAAACCTAGTCGAAAACAATTTTTTATTTCTGATTTTAAATATTTTGAAATTCTTTTTAATACAGAATTAAAGAACATCAATGTGAGTTATAACTCTGGGTTTTTAGGCAATCAAAAAGGCCTGATGATTTTAGAACTTTCTCGAGTGCAATTTCATTTTCTCGATTCGCTTATGCCGGCCGAAAAACTTTACGAACCACTCAAGGAACAGATGACGCCATTTTATCTCGAGTGCAAATTATCTCTGGCCCTTTTTGAAAGACTTATTACTTTGAGTAGCATTCGCTTAAAAGAGGCTCAAAATGAAAGCACAGAATCGCTTCACCAATGGCTTTCCTGGCAAGAACACATCTTGATTATTAATGAAAATGAAATTCAGCTGCGATTAGCTTTTTAATTTAGCTATTTCAGCTTCAAGAGCAGCAATGCGTTCATTCGATTTTAAAAGAAGTGAATTGAGTTCTTTAATCGCTTGAAGAGCAACTGTGCTTAGTTGTGAATAGTTTACTTGAAGATCGCCGTCCTGATCATTTTTTACAAGTTCAGGAAATGCAGATTGAATTTCTTGAGCGATCACGCCAAGTTGTCTCGTTGATGAAAAATTCTTGTGAGCGAATTCTTCAGTTTTGTAATCGTATGAAATGCAGCTAAGGCCGTTTACTTTTGAAAGAACATTGTTCAATGGTTCGATGTTTTCTTTGAACGCAATGTCAGATCCAGCAAAAACATCCAGGTAAATACTTTCTTCGAGAATTGTTTCTTCGATTTTTTCCAAGTTATATTCTTCGATGCCACCGAATTGGTATTCTTTTTTCGCAGCATTTTCAGTTTTTGCTTCAGATTTTGTCTCAGATTGTTTTTTGTTAGCTGAATCTTGCATTGTTTTTTCTCTACGATATGTCAGTATTTTCTATTTATTATTTAACAGGTTTTTAAAAAAAGCAAACCCAGAAGAGACAGGGCGAAGAAATTGACATTAATTTTATTCTTAGTGAAGATAACATATGCGTCAGCGGGGAGCTTGGTCTGTGAGTGAATTAGATTCGCCTCTTTTAGAAAAATTACAGCAACAATCCGTTGAGACGCAGTCCCTTTTCGCTCAAAAAAACCTCGCCACTCAGTCTTTTTGTGTCATGCCTTTTGTGAATATTATCCTGGAGCCCAATGGGGAAGTTGGTGTTTGCCGTCACAAGGGAACAGAGTTCACATTCGGAAATCTAAAAGACAAAACGATCGATGAAATCTGGACCTCTCCTGCCATTCAAGAATGGAGACGTGAGCATCTCACGGGAGATCTAAAAGTATGCAAAACGGAAGTCGGAGATCGTAGATGCAATCTTTGTCCTGAGTTGAATAAACTTCTTCCTCATGCGGAAATCGATAATATTGCAAATCCTAAAATTCTTCGTCTCACGGCAAATCTCAACGGTAAATGTAATTTAGAATGCCCGATGTGTGATGTATGGAAATTGCCCAATGGTCACTACACAGAAGAAAATTTTTGGATTCCAGCACGTGAAAAATTTTTCAAAGATATTTTGGAAATTGATATGCTTTCGGGAGAGCCTTTCATTCAAAAAGATACTTATCGTCTGATGGATGAAGTTTCGAGTGTGAATCCGAATTGTCAGTGGACGATCACGACCAATCTTCATTGGAAGCTGACTCCTGCCATTGAAAAACACCTCGATAAAATTAAAATGAAAGTTTTAATTATCTCTATCGACAGTCTTATTCCTGAGACTTATGCCAGTATCAGAAAACTCGGAAGATTAGAATTTGTTCTCGAAAATCTAATGGCCATTCGCCGTTATGAACAAACGAGAATTGAGCGCGGACTTACTCCAATCAATCTTCGTTTAAATGCGACAATTCAAAAAGAGAACTGGCGTGAAGTGAAATCGATTATTAAATTTTGTTACGAACAAAATATTATTCCTTTTGTTTCTTTTCTTTATGCTCCTGAAGAATTGTCGCTGCTCACTCTTTCGGAAGAAGAAAGATTAGAGATCGTGGAGTTTTATTTTAAAAATTTAAATAAAGCAGAATGTCTTCATTCATTGCGAGTATTGAAACCGCTTATTCGTTCGCTTTCAAAAATCGATTATTCGTTTTATATGCTGGAATTGCAGAAGAAAATTTCTTAACTATAAGCTCGCAAAAATTTCTGCGCTTTTAGATCATCGTAAGAGGTGAAGACTCTTTGCATATCTCCTTGCGATTCATACTGGAGTTGTTGCGCATACATTTCATTGGCCACTGATGTAAGTTTCAGCTCTTCACTTGAAAAAGAAATATTGTCTAAGATTTCAGCAAAACTTTTAGCGATCTCTTTGGGAAAAAAATAATCAGGAAGTGACCCACTAAAGTTATAAGTTTTCGCAGCAGCGAGCGCATTTTTCATCTGCTCTTTGAAGGCAGCCACATCACATTTCGGTCTGTTTGTATCAAAATGAACAGGAGCACTCCACACGCGATCAGAGCATTTGTTTTTAAATGGAATGTGTCCGCCCCAATGAGAAACGACTGCGAGAGCTCCCTGAGCAAGCGAGCGCATAAGGGCCATTCCAAAATTTTCATCAGAATGAGTGCTTGCTGAAAGGAAAATATGCTTCCTTCCAATCTCTGCATAAAGTTCTTCGCGAGGTTGAAAACCTTTGAAAATAATTTTTTCAGAAAGATTGTGTTGAACAATTTTAGCCTGAAGATTTTTTAAGCATTCTGTAGAAGGAATTCCCATGTTCGGACTGCCGAAATGATCTTCTTTCCCATAAATGAGGAGAGGTGGAAGATCTCCAACATCGTTTTCTAAAAGCGCATAGGCTTCAATGAGAGTATCAATATTTTTCTGATCGGAAATTCGTCCGATATACGCAAACTTCAATTCGCTTTCAGCAATTTTTGAAATTTCCAATGGAAAATACGGATAAGGAATATCGTAAGAGAGAAGATTTTCTCCAGCGAGTTTCATGCAATTCATATCACCAGGACATGTCCCAATAAAGACATCACCCGCAGTCATCACTTGCAAAACATTAAAGCGATGTTGAGGCCAGAGCCCAAGAGAAGCGTGTCCATAAAGATGAAGAACAAACGGAACAGGAAGATTGAGTGTGCCGCGAACTTCACGCATAAACCGCGCAATCGTTTCATTGAATGCAATGATGATAAAAGCATCGCAATCGAAAAGATAATGGATAAAATTACGAAGCGGTTCTTGATCCACATTAAAAATTTTCGCTTCAGCGTTCAGACTTTCAGCCGTCATTTCCCAACAGCGTTCAATCGCCGGAAGAACTTCCTGCATGCTGATCCACTTGTAGTTTTGACGAGTGGTGATGATCGCGATTTTTTTAATTTTATTTTTCATATTCTCTTTAATGATGATAGCGTTAATTTTATGAATGAAAAAGACGTCAGTTATAAAAGTATGTCGATGATTCAAGACAACTTTGCGCGTCTTCGCCATAACGACGTCTGGATTCCCGATTTGGGAGGAAGTTTCACCAATCTAGAAAGCAGTGAGCTCGATGTTCTATTGATGGGAAGTTATTTCGAAAGAATTTTTCAACCGGAGTTTTGGCCTTCAAAAAAATTCAATCTGTTTTGTCTTTCTCCGCAAGTGCGCAATATTCTCATCGATGTTTATAAATTTGACCCACATGTCGTCGGCTGTCTTTCTCGTTACGATTATTTTCCTAAAACAAAAGCAACTGAAGAATTTTCGCTGACCAAAGAAACACATTTTTATTATGCAGGAAGAATTTCTCCGCAAAAAAATATCGAGTTTTTGCTCTTCACGATTTTTCATTTGCAGATGCTTTATTCGCCGAAAATCACTCTCAGTTTATTTGGAAGTTTTGACAGCGAATATCACAAAGATATTTTGGGTTGCCCGTTTATGGATTACTCTAAAAAAATAAAAGGACTCATCGAGGGCCTTCCATGGGCAGGAGCTGTGCCTGAAATTCACACAGGATTGAATGAATATGAATGGCCCGAAAAGATTCCGGCCAGAGGAATTTTCATTACGACGAGCAATCTCATCAGCGAAGATTTTTCTGTGACAGCAGCACAATTGCAATATCTCGGTCGAGCGCTTCTTCTTCCGAAATGGGGAGGATTTTACGATGTCAGAGGAGAAAACGTTCGCCATTTTTCTGTTGAAGCAATCGCTCATTCGCATTTGGGAATTAAAGAAATCAGTGCGAAGGCAAAAGAATTTGTTCTCTCTCTTATCGAAGAAAAACTCGAAAATTTAGCGACAGAAAAAACGGAAAAAAGCCTCTTTCCAGATACACCGATTGATAGAAATTATCTCGAATTCATTCGTCAGAAAAATATCGATCACTGGGGAGAATGCATCAATCTTCTTGTGGCCAATAACCTCCCTGCCTTCGTCGCCACAGAGCAGGGAAGGGCTATTCTCGAGGAATGCCGCAGGCTAATGAGGAAATAGCCTCTCTGCAGCGTTCTTAGTCGACCAAGCCGCTTTGTAACCCATTGATAACTCATCAGATATTTTTCGATTTTTTTCACAAAAAAACCAACTTTTTTCGGAGGCCAACATTGACATTAATCCAGGCGACTCCATTTTATGGTTAAGAATAAATCATCAAATAAGGGCCTAGTATGAGTGACATTGAAAATGAAGAAGTAATTCCTGAGTCGGAACCGAAAGACGTTGTTGAAGAAGAGATCAAAGCTCACGAGACAATTAAAGAGGGTCCAGATTTCAAAGCGAAATATTATTATCTCGCTGCTGAAGTAGAAAATATGAGAAAGCGTTTTGAACGCGAAAAAGAAAATCTACTTAAATTTGGGAATGAAAAAGTTCTCACTGGATTAGTGGGTGTTGTTGATAACTTTGATTTAACAGTCAACGCTTTAAAAAATGATAACGATGATAAAGTTCAAAATATTGTGAAAGGAATTGAAATGATTCGCACGCAATTTTTGGATGTTCTCAAGCAAAATGGTTTGACTCCTGTTGAGTCGATGGGAAAAATTTTTGATCCAAACTTTCACGAAGCGGTTGCTCAAGCTCCAGCAGAGGGAAAACAAGATCAAGAGATTATCACTGAATATCAACGTGGATATGTATTGAACGGTAGATTGCTTAGAGCTGCAAAAGTTGTAGTTGCAAACAATGGTTAAAAAATAGATTCGAGAAAAAATATTAATTAAGGAGAAATGTATGGGAAAAATTATTGGTATCGACTTAGGGACAACGAACTCGTGTGTTGCCGTACTTGAAAACGGAACTTACAAAGTAATTCCAAACTCAGAAGGACACAACACAACGCCATCAATTGTTGGTTTCGCTAACAACGGTGAAGTTCTTGTTGGTCAGGTTGCAAAAAGACAATCTGTTACAAACCCAAAGAAAACTCTTTTCGGGATCAAGAGATTGATCGGTAGAAAAGCAGACGCAGCAGAAGTAAAAAAATTCATGGAAGTTGCACCTTTCGAAATCATCGCGAACAAAAACGGAGACGCTTGGGTACGTGTTGATGGAAAAGAAATGTCACCACAAGAAGTTTCTGCAAAAGTTTTAGAAAAACTAAAAAAAGCTGCTGAAGATTATTTAGGGCAACCAGTAACTGAAGCTGTAATTACAGTTCCAGCTTACTTCAACGATGCTCAAAGACAGGCAACAAAAGATGCAGGTCGTATCGCGGGCCTTGATGTAAAACGTATCATCAACGAGCCAACTGCAGCTGCACTTGCTTACGGTCTTGATACAAAGAAAGATAAAAACATCGCTGTATTCGACCTTGGTGGTGGTACATTCGATATTTCAATTCTTGAAATTACATCTGATGGTGTATTCGAAGTTAAAGCAACTAACGGGGATACATTCCTTGGTGGGGAAGACTTCGACTATAGAATTATTAACTTCCTTGCTGAAGAATTTAAAAAGGAAACTGGTATCGATCTTAAGAACGATACAATGGCACTTCAACGTTTAAAAGAAGCAGCTGAAAAAGCGAAGCACGAACTTTCAAACGTCTCTCAAACTGATGTTAACCTTCCGTTCATCACTGCAGACGCAAGTGGACCGAAGCACTTAAACGTAAACATCACTAGAGCGAAGTTCGAACAATTGATTGGTGATCTGATTGATAAATTGATTGCACCATGTACAACATGTATTAAAGACTCTGGTCTTTCATTAAATGAAATTCACGAAGTTATTCTTGTTGGTGGTTCGATCAGAATTCCTCTTGTGCAACAAAAAGTAAAAGAGATCTTCGGCAAAGAACCTTCTAAAGGTGTAAACCCGGACGAAGTAGTAGCTGCTGGTGCTGCAATTCAAGGTGGTGTATTAGCTGGTGACGTAAAAGACGTTCTACTTCTTGACGTAACTCCGCTTTCACTTGGTATCGAAACTCTTGGTGGTGTTTCTACTAAGATTATCGAAAAGAACACAACTATTCCGACTAAGAAGTCGCAAGTGTTCTCGACAGCACAAGATAATCAACCTGCAGTATCGATTCACGTACTTCAAGGAGAAAGAGAATTTGCTAAAGACAACAAAACTCTTGGTAGATTCGATTTAACTGGAATTTCTCCAGCTCCACGTGGGATTCCACAAATTGAAGTTATTTTCGATATCGATGCAAACGGGATCGTACACGTTACGGCACAAGATAAAGCGACTGGAAAATCTCAGGAAATCAGAATCACTGGTGGTTCAGGATTAACTGAAGAAGAAATTCAAAGAATGGTGAAAGATGCTGAAGCTAACCGTTCAGCTGACCATGAAAGACGTCAAGTTGTAGATACAAGAAACAACCTTGATGGATTGATCTTCGCAACTGAAAAAATGATTAAAGAAGGCGAAGGAAAAATTTCCGGCCAGTCAAAAGGTGAACTTGAGTCAGCAGTAGCAGAAGCAAAAACAAAATTAACTTCTGAATCGCTTGATGAATTGAAAGCAGCAGTTGAAAGACTACAAAATGTTTCTCACAAAGTAGCAACTGAAATGTACCAAGCTGGTGGAGCACCAGGTGCAGATCAAGGGGCCAACGGTGGTGGAGCTCAAGGCGGCGGAGCAGCTGGATCTAACGATTCAGGCTCAGCTAAAAAAGATGACGATGTAGTAGACGCTGACTACAAGGAAGTTTAATCTAATCTCAAATTTAATAGCAAACAAAGGGTCTCTTCGTATGAAGAGACCTTTTTGTAAAAGGCGCATGCATGAGTACGAAACGTGATTACTACGAAGTCTTAGGTGTTCAAAAAGGAGCAGCGAAAGACGATATCAAAAAAGCTTATCGCAAATTAGCGATGCAATACCATCCGGACAGAAATCCGGATAACAAAGAAGCTGAAGCAAAATTCAAAGAAGCTTCAGAAGCAGCTGACGTTCTTCTCGATGACGACAAAAAAGCACGCTACGATCAATTCGGCCATGCAGGAATGAATGGTGGAATGGGTGGCGGTCCTGGCGGATTCCAAAACGGAGACTTTGGAGATTTCGGCGATATTTTCGGCGACATCTTTGGAGATATGCTCGGTGGTGGAAGAAGCAGACGCGGCGGTGGAAGATCTCGCGGACGTCCGGGTGACGATTTACAAATGGGAATCGACATCGAATTTTCAGAAGCAGCATTCGGAACAGAAAAAACAATTTCACTCACAAAAAATGTGAAGTGTGACACTTGTAATGGATCAGGAGCAAAAGCTGGTTCAGCACCGACAACATGTGATTACTGTAACGGTCACGGAGAAGTTCGTCGCCAACAAGGTTTCTTCACTGTTTCTTCAACATGTCCAAAATGTAATGGCTCAGGTCAGATGATTAAAGATCCGTGTGGATCTTGCCATGGGGCCGGGAAGAAGAAAAAGAAAGTTGATCTTCAAGTGAAAATTCCTGCGGGAATCGATCAAGGTCAACGCTTAAAACTTTCTGGTGAAGGTGATGCCGGAGTTCAAGGTGGAATGAACGGTGATCTTTATGTTGTCATCAACATCAAGCCTCACGAAATTTTCGAACGCGATGAATTTGATGTTCACTGTACAGTGCCTATCAGTTTCACACAGGCCGCTCTTGGAGACGAAATGGAAGTGCCGACACTTTCAGGAAAAGTTTCTTTAAAGATTCCAGCGGGAACTCAATCAGGCGTAAAAATGCGTCTTAAAGGAAAAGGGATTCAACGTCTCGGTGGATACGGACAAGGTGATCAAATCGTCACTGTTCACGTAGAAACTCCGACGAAGTTATCAAGCGAGCAAAAGGATTTATTAAAACGCCTGGCCGAAGTTGATACGCACTCTAATCCGATGAGCCGTGGGTTCTTCGACAAAGTAAAAGATCTCTTTCAATAGGGATGTAAGATAAGGGGGACATTGTCCCCCTTTTTTTTTCCTGTTATCCTCAATTCATGAAAATTTTATTTATTCTGTGTGTTCTCCTCGCATTCAATGTTCGCGCGCAAACCACTGACACTGGTGAAGCAACGAAGATCGAAAAAGATTTTCCGGGCGGAGAACTTTCAATGAATGGTTACAAGCTCAGCGACTTTGGAAATTTTCCAGAGACGTGGAAGATGGTGACGGTTCGTTATCGCGAAGACACAAAAGAAATGCGTATCACTTACGCGAATGAAATTGCCTATGAGCATCTCACAAAAAAGAAGGGTGAAATGCCGTATCCTGATGGGGCCGTGTTTGCCAAAATCGGAATCACGACAACTCCAGATCCATTGTTTGTAAGTTCAGTTGTTCCCAATAAAGCAAAACGTTTTCAATTCATGATTCACGATCAAAAAAAATTCGCAGAGACCGGCGGTTGGGGATACGCTCTCTTTAATTCAGAAGGAAAAACCTATCCTGGAGAAGTTCACAAAAACAGTGGAGCTTGTCATGCTTGCCATCTGGCCGCTGAAAGTCGCGCTTATATCTTTTCAGAGCCAGCTTCGTTTAATACAAAACTTGAACCAGTTGAAGCTTTGAAAAAAAGCGAAGAAGCAGCCTTGAAATTTGAAAACACAAAAGTGAAAAGTTTTGTGAAAAAGCTGAGAAAATATTTCGATAAACGTTTTGTTGAAGCAGATGTTTATCGAGGGGAAATGACAAAAAAATATTTTCAGGGAACTCTCGACGAAATTCTGCCAACGCTTATTGAACGTTCAGTAAAAAATAAAAAACCAGCGCTCTTTTTATCTGACGATAAAAAAGAATTTTCTCTTGTGCAATCATTCATTGATAAAAAGAAATGTACGAATAACAATGAACCGCTAAGGGTGATCATTCATCAGACGATGACAGTTCCTGAAAAGAAAAATTCATCGCGCTTGATTTATAAAGTGATTCAAAAAGAAAGTTGCCGAGCGGACATCACATGAAAGCACTTCTTCTTTTTTTATTCGTTTCTACAGCACAAGCTCATCAGATCTTAACTCTTTCTCCCTATGAAACCTGGGTGGAAACTGTTCATGAATCAAAAAAAATGAGCAAAGATGTTCTTCTCATTTCTACACTCGGGGGACGCTCTGTTTATCTCATTTCTTCAGATGCAAAAGTTTTAAAAAAATGGGATTTTCCGACAAATGTCTTCGCTGGAAAATTAGATGAAGAAGGAAATCTGCTCGCCCTGTATCGCGATGAAAAAATGAACTCTCGTCAGGCGGCAGGGGCCGTAAAATTGATTTCTAAAAACGGAAAAGATTTATGGGATTATAAAAATCCTAATCTTCATCATTCGCTTTCTCCGACGAATCATCAGACCGCTCTATTTATTGAACATCATCTTATTAATGATGAACGCTTTAAAAAAGATGTTTTCTTCAAAGATAAAAGACTTGCTTGCGACTCTATCTTAGAAGTGGATCGCAAAGGAAAAACGCTCTGGTCTCTCGATCTTTATCCATTAATGGTTATTAACAATATTCAAGAAATGAAAGATCGTTTGACTGCTTTTGCCGCTGATAAAAGCGAATCTCTTTGCCACACAAACTCAGTGAGAGAGTACGAAAAAACTCCATTCTCCAATGAACCGGCGATTCTCGTCTCGATAAAAAATCAGGACGAAGTTTTGCTGATTGAAAAGAAGACAAAAAAAGTTCTCTGGCAAAGTCCGAAAGGAATGATGAGCAACCAGCACGATGCCCGTTTGTACGGTGAGTGGGTTTATCTTTTTAACAATGGAATCAATGATCGCGAAATTCGTTCAGAAGCTATGCGAATCAATGTGAAGACGAATAAAAAAGAAATTCTTTTTGCGAAAACACCTTTCATGTCTATGCCATGGGGGTCAGTTTCTAAATCGGGAATCATTCCGCTTTCAAATGGAAATTTGCTGATTGTTTTGGGAGATCCGGGACAAATTTGGGAGCTCACGCCGGAAGGAGAGTTAGTGCGCAAAATCCATGTACTCTCTCATAAAATGCAGTACGAATTAGGTTCCACTTTATTTACGGCCGAAGCCTATGATCCAAAACTTTTAAAAAAGCTTGGAGTCATTCAATGAAAATTTTCCTTTTCCTTTTTTTGATATCGGGAAATTTATTGGCTACAGAATCTCAGGTGTGCGCTAAAACAAAAGCTGCATGGATGAAGTGCGCAGGAGATTTGCCGAAAGATAAAGCGGGAGCAAAACTAAAAATTCATTCTAAAGCTCCGGCGAAAGACGCTTGTTATTCATGGGTAGGAGAGGCCGAATTTATTTGTCAAAATGGTCACTGGACACTCGAGAAAAAAGGGCAAACCTGCAATTGGGATTGCATCTGCTGCTATTAATAATCAAACAAATTGATCAGGTATAAAAAGAATCACACTTTTATTAGGCGCAAGGGCTTGGTAGAATGGATGGAATTCTTTTAATCACAGGAAATGCTATGAAAAAAATGATTGTTCCCGTTCTTCTTCTCACTCTGAGCTTAACAGCTTGCTCGGGTGTAAAGATGATCACACCAGATCGCAAGCTTGCTGAAAAAGTAGATACATCAAAACTCTACAAGCAAACGTTCTTGCAGAAGATGAATGTTATCAAAGATAAATTCCGCCAGGGAAAATCGGATGCTGCTCTTAAAGATTTAGCAGCGATGAAAGAAGATGGTCTAAGCTCAGCAGAGCGTGGAACGAGAAAAAATCTCATCGGTGTCATCAATTTTTCGAAGAAGAATTACGAAGTAGCAGCGAAAAACTTTGAAGATGCTTCATCGCTTTCAAAAGAAGACCCGGGACTTGAATCACAAATTTATTTAAACCTCGGTAGTGCTTATTACAAAATGAATCAAAACGATAAAGCGCTTGCGACTTTATCACAGGCAGATTTCAGAAATCTTCAGGATGCAGAAGCAAAAAAATACCACCAGCTTTATGCTCTTCTTTCTCAACAACTCGGGAAAAAAGAACAGAGCTTAACAGCGCTTATCAGATCGCTTGAAGATAAAAAAACAGTAGCTGATTTAAAAAGCGAACCTCGTTATGCTCAAGTTGAAGAAATGTTCTTGAAACTTACGCCAACTGAGCGCGTGCGTTTATTGGAAGATTTTGATCAAGAAAAAAACATCACAGTTTCTTATCTCGCTTTTAAAGAAGCAGAAGCTGCTTACAAAGAAGGTAACAAAGATAAAGTCGCTGACTATTCATCATGGATTGAAAAACGTTACGGTACTAACAGCGAGATCATGGGACTCTTGAAAAATCTCGGGACTCGCTCGGAAAACGACAACGTGAAAATCGATGTTCGTTATGTCGGGATCGCACTTCCATTGAGTGGCGATAGAAAATCTCTGGGAGAAAGAGCTCTTTCAGGAATTGATATCGCGCTTGAAGAACTCTCGGCGGATCCTTCAAAAAAATATCGCGTAGAAATGAAAGACACTCAAGGTTCAGCAGCAACAGCGGCCTTTGCAGTTAAAGATTTAATTGAAGTAAACCAGGTTTCAGCGGTCATTGGAGGACTTGTTCCAACGTCTGCGACGAAAGAATATTTAGAAGCAAAAAAGCACGGCGTGCTCTTTATTTCATTGTCGCCAGTGTATCTTCCAAAAGAAGAAAAAGATCATTTATTAATTGAAGTTCCTGCTTCAATTGAGTCGCAGGTGAATCATTTGTTCTCCCAAAAGATGCTTGCGAAAATCGGAAATCGTCCGGCAATCATTTATCCTAAAAACGAATTAGGTGAAGCGTACGCGAATGAATTCTGGAGACGTTCTAAGAAACAAAATCTCGATGTCACAGGCCTTATTTCATACGATAGAAATGCGACAGACTTCAGAGACCCGGTAAAAAACTTATTGGGAATTAAGTTTACTCGCGAGCGCGAAGAAGAATCTGCCATTGTTAACGACATTGCTAATTTAGAAAAAAATAAGAGCATTAAACGTCTGCAAAACCTTCAACCGCAAGTGGATTTTGACTGGGTATTCGTGCCAGGTCTTCCAAAAGAAGTAGTGCAAATCCTTCCGAACTTTAATTACTTTGATGCTTTCAACTTGAACTACGTCGGAGTACCAAGTTGGAGGTCGGAACTTATGACTAACGAAGGTTATCGATACGGAAATGTTTTCTTCATGGATGAATCTTTGCCTACAAATGAATCAACGTTTGTGCAAAAATTTGCCGCTAAGTTTAGTAAACAGCCTAAGTTTGTAGAAACAATTTCCTACGATGCTTTGAAGATTGTATCGACGATTGTGGAGTCTGAACCATCGATGAGTACACGTCAGGATCTCGATTTGGCCCTTGGAAAACGAGGAACGATTCAAGGTGAAAGTGGTCAGTGGAAACTGGATGAAGATGTCTGGTTGAAAGATATGGCGACTTTTAAAATCAAGCGCGATGGTGTCGAAGCGCTGTGAAATTTTCTTTTATAATTAATAATTTACTTCTATTGCCCGACCAAAACAGTAGGGCAATAGAAAATAAATTTTAAAGCTTAAAAATTACTTTTTAGCTGCAGCGATTTTCTTTTTGATTCTCAATTTTTTCTTCGCTTGAGCTGTCTTTCTTTTCATTTTTAGTTCACTTGATTTTCTACCTTGACCCATTGTCTTCTCATCCTTTTTGCTCAGTTATTATTTAAGAAAATCATACTACCAAAACATCAAGAGAAATCTAGTATTTAATTGTTGTATCCGACTGAGTGAAATGATAAATTTTAATACAAACGATTTAGTTTGAAATGGATTTTGGAACTACGATGAGTGTTGTCAAAAAAACCGCGTTAAAAAAAGCAACGCAAAAAAAGTCACGCGAAAAAACGCTTGCGAGTCATAGCGCAAAAAAGCGCGTTGAAGTCTTGAAAGAGATTGAAGATCTTAAAGAAAAGCTTCGCCATAGAAGAATTCACGGCAATGAAGAGAAAAGGAAAATCGCCCAAGATATGCTTGAGCGATACACTGGTCACAACATTGAAGACTTCCAAAAGCAAATCATTCTGACAAATTTTCACTATTACGTAGAGCGCTTTAACGCTCTTCTTCCAGATAGTCACTACACGCAAGGGTCGGCTTTCAAAGCGTCATCTTCTGCGAAGGCCCAAGTAACAATCATCGAGTTTGGTGTAGGATCAGCTATGGCCGCTCTCATTGGAGAGCTATTGGCAGTAGTCGAACCAAAAGCAGTTTTGTTTTTGGGATTAGCTGGTGGAGTTCACCCATCACTTGAAGTGGGAGATTTCGTTCTTCCAATCGCTTCAATCAGAGGCGAAGGTGTAACTCAACATTTCTTACCTGATCAAGTTCCAGCACTGCCAACCTTTAAAGTTCAAAAATTTGTTTCGCAAATTTTAGTTGAGCACGGCCTTGAATATAGAACGGGAACAATTCACTCAACGGACTACCGTTTTTGGGAATTTGATGACCGCTTTAAACTAAATTTATTAGAAGAAAGAGTTTTGGCAGTAGAGATGGAAACTGCCGCTCTTTTTGTTTCTTGTTTTGTGAGTAAAGTTAATATTGGAGCTCTTCTTTTGATTTCTGATCACCCATTAAAACGTGGTGGGATTAAAACTAAGAAATCAGCGAAAGCCGTCTTCAGAAAATTTACCGACGTTCATATTGAATTAGGTATTGAAGCAATGGCCGACATCGCGGAGAGAGGGGAAGCTATCCGTCACTATCAATGGTAATTAGGAAGTAAACTAAGGAAGGAATAATAACAATGTTCAAAAGAGTTTTAGACTGGTTTTCAAATGATTTGGCAATCGACTTAGGGACTGCCAACTGTCTTGTGTACGCAAAAGACAGAGGCATAATCGTTAACGAACCCTCGGTAGTTGCTGTTCACCAAGGACCTAAAGGATCAAACAGAGTTCTCGCTGTAGGTAAAGAAGCAAAAGATATGCTAGGTAGAACTCCAGGTTCTATTAAAGCAATCAGACCAGTTAAAGACGGAGTTATCGCTGACTTTGAAGTCACTCAAGCGATGATCAGATATTTCATTCAAAAATCACTTACTGGTTCGAAGCTGATCAAGCCAAGAATCGTAATCTGTATTCCTTTCGGAATTACACAAGTAGAAAAACGCGCGGTAAAAGAATCTGCTGAACAAGCTGGTGCTCGCGAAGTTTATCTGATTGAAGAACCAATGGCAGCAGCAATCGGTGCTGGTCTTCCAATCACTGAACCATCAGGGAACATGATCGTTGATATCGGTGGTGGTACAACTGAAGTTGCGGTTATCTCTCTCGGAGGTATCGTTTACTCTAAATCAGTTCGCGTTGCTGGTGATAAATTCGATGAAGCGATCGCTTCATACATCAAGAAAAAATATTCTCTTCTTATCGGGGAAAGAACTGCTGAAGCAATTAAACTTGCTATCGGTAATGCTTATCCATTCGATGATGAAGTTAAAACTTACGAAGTAAAAGGACGCGACCTTATTGCTGGTGCTCCAAAAATTATCGAAGTCACTTCTGATGAAATTCGTGATGCTCTTGCAGATCCAGTTTCTGAAGTTGTCGAAGCAATCAAAATTTCACTTGAAAAAACTCCACCTGAACTTGCAGCTGATATCGTTGATAACGGAATCATCCTTGCTGGTGGTGGTGCTCTTCTTGCGAACCTTGACGTTCTTATCAAGGAAAAAACAGGTCTTCCTGTATCGATCGCAGAAGATCCTCTTACTTGTGTAGTGAGAGGGTGTGGAAAAGTTTTAGAGTCATTAGAACTTCTAAGACAAGTAACAATCAGCTAAGAGGCGACAAATGTCGCGTGCAAAAATTAATTTCATAAAACTTACTACTGAAGAGCTATCTAATAAGATAGCTCTTTTAGTTTCTAATCATGATCGAGTGATTTTCTGGAAAACTTCACCACGCTATTTTGAAGGCTTTGCTGGAAAATTTTTAGTTCAAAATCGTATCTTTTTAACTCTCGAAAAAACAGATACTACAATTCGTTTAAACGGCGAGAGTATTTGCTTAAATTTCGCACTCAATGATATTGATTATTTTTTGCGTGGAAAAGTTATTGATCAACCAGACGACGAAGCAAGAATCATTGTAGAGTTGGAAGAAGAATGTTTCCGCATGGAAAAACGTTCACGTGAACGTTTGCTCACATATCCAGTGTACGACGTGTACGCTTATATAAAATTTCAAAAGAAACCAAAGCCGAATGTTATCTTCTTCAATAAGGGAGAGCAGAAAACGCGCGACTTTTTTTCTGAGATCGATAATATCCAAAAAAATAAAATTTCAGCGATGTCTGAAATTTTGACTGCGGGAGATGAAGAAGATCTCATCGGATTTAGAGTTGAAGACCTTTCATCAAATGGTCTAAGCTTCTTTGCGAGTGCCAAAGAAAAGGAATTAGTGCTCGATGAAATCGAAGAAAATTTTTCATTGGTACTTAACTTTGAAATGCAAATCTTCAATCTGGAAGAAGCGGTTATCGTTTATAAAATGAATTATATCAATTCACAGTTCCAGGGCGTACCAATGTACAAAGTTGGAATTAATTTCAAACATAGCCCGAGTTTAAAACGAAAAATTGAAGACGTTTCAGGAATCACAGTTGATCTCGTGAACTATCAAAAAGAATTCGAAGAGTTTATTAAAAATGAATAGAGCACTTTTTCTGTGTTTGTTTATTTTCTCTCTTGTTTCGTGCTCATCAGCTAAAAAGAGCGCTCAAACCCTGAAAAAAGAATTAGTCAGAGGAGAAGAGCAGTTTTCTTATGTTGATAAGAACGGTCAATACATCGTAAAGCTCTCTGCAGGATTCAATAAAAAAGAGAAAACTTATTATACGAGAAAGTCTCTCGAAGCTCCTTCCAATGAAGGCGAAAACAAAATTCTCGAACAAAGTGTCGTTCTTTCTGATTTAGGAACAATTAAAAAAAGACTTATGTTGAGACCGAAAATTTCTCAATACAATGTCTGGTTTGATGGAAAAAAATATTTTTCTGAACTTAAAATGAATCCCGCTAAAAAGACCATCGATGTAAAAATGGTGAGTCCGGAATCGCAGTGGAATGGAACAAAACAAATTAAGCTTCCTACAACACACGCGCTTTATTGTTTTTTCTCTCAGGTCGTAGAGTGTGCTAAAACTTCCGGTTTTATCACTGAAGCCAATAAAAAAGAAAATGGATCAATGAATTTTTATGTTATTTGGGAAGGGTATCCTTATCTCAATGAAACATTTACTGATTTTCCTTCTGATTTAATTTCGAAGGCTCAATTCGTTTACGAAGGAAAAACAAAAGAAGAAGGCGAGAGACGTTACAGCCTCAAAGTGGCCGGCCAATCTATCTTTTTCGTCGTTGATAAAAATGAACAAATGAAAAAAATGTTCTGGATCTCTCAAGGGATCTCGATGGTCAGTAAACTTTCTAAGAAAGAAAAGACTGACAATAACAATGACGATTTCAAAGAGGCCGGAGGAAGTATTGAGTAGGTTAGTGAATAAACTTCTCTATGCCATGCTCACTATCTTTGTCGCTCTCACGACGATCTTTTTTGTTATCCGTCTCTCTCCTGGTGACCCTATTGAAACTGTTCTAGGACAAAAGGCCACTCAAGCAGAAATTACGAAACTCAAAACACAACTCGGTCTCGATCTCCCGATGATGTCTCAATACAAAAATTATCTTCATGCTCTTTTAAAAGGAGATATGGGGAAAACTATTTTTGGATCGAAAGATGTAAAAGGGCTGCTTAAAGAAAGAATGGCGCCGACGATTACACTCGCAGCTTTCTCTGTGACTTTATCCGCTGTCATCGGAATGTTTTTAGGAATGATGGCCGGAGTAAATAAGAATCAAGGTTTCGATAAACTCTCTCGTTTAATTTCTCTTTTTGCCCTTTCATTTCCGATCTTCTCGCTCGCACCTTTGCTGGTTTTATTTTTCTCAATCAAATTAAATCTCTTTCCTGTTTCAGAATGGGGAGGATTAAAACATTTATTCTTGCCTGTGCTCACTCTCGTTATTCCTCTCTCTGCAATTATCATGCGCGTAACCCGCAATAAATATCTTGAAGAATCACATGCCCCTTGGGTTATCGTGACGAGATCAAAAGGACTGACTGAAGTCGCCATTCTTTTTCGTCTGTTAAAAGTTTGTTTACCGACAATTTTGAATGTCGTTGCCATTCAACTTTCAGTTGTTATCGCCGGAACGATGATCACGGAAACTATTTTCGATATTCCTGGAATGGGATCGCTGCTCTTTGATGGAATCCAAAATCGCGACTATCCAATCGTTCAAGGAGTTATTGTTTATTCAACAGTGACTTATATGGTGATTTATTTTCTCATCGATTTTATCAACGAGAAAATTGATCCAAGGACCGAAGGCTAATGAGCAGAAAAGTCACCAAAGAAATGAAATGGGGAGCAGGCATACTTTCTGTGTATGTTGTCTGGGCCGTCGGCTGGTTTTTCTATCGTTCATTTTTTAAGGGAACGTTCGCGCATCCTTACATTCCGGAACTGCATATGGAAATGGAATTAGTTCCGCCTTTTTCACGCGGGCTTTTTTTAGGTGCAGATCTTCTCGGTCGTTCACTCATGGAAGTTTTGTCAGCTGGCCTCACCTATTCTTTGACGATTTCTTTGATCGTAACTTTTTTGACTGCATCGATCGGAATTTGCATGGGCTATTTAGCAGTCAAAGCTCCGAGCTGGTTTAAACTCGTTTTTGATTTATTGATAAATCTTATTTTTATTTTTCCGAGTATCTTGATCGCCATCATGATCATGGCCGTGACCGGACAATCGATGAAAGGATTAATTTTTGCACTCGTGATTACCGGATGGTCTGGTTATGCTAAAATAGCAAGAGGAGAGGCCAAACGAGTTCTCGCTTTAACTTATGTTGAAGGAGCGCGCGCAATTGGTGTTGGAGAATTCAGACTCTTTTTTAAAATTATTATTCCGGCCATTTTGCCAGTGATGATCGTAAACATGGTTTTAGGAGTAAGTGGTGTTATCATTAGTGAAGCGGCCCTCGGATTTTTAGGATTAGGAGCCAGTCCTTATTCATGGGGAGCGATGTTGGGAGCGGCGAAAACGGTTTTACTGGAAGCTCCACATATTGCCATGATTCTAAGTTTAACAATGGCAGGATTAATTATCGGTTTGAATCTTTTGGGTGATGGTTTAAGAGACTATTTAGACCCGAATGAAAATTAAGATAGGAAGTATATGACTCAATTAGGTCAATTGGTTTTCACAGGAATTAGCGGACTCACTCTTACTGACGAAGAGAAAAAGTTTATTGAAAAAGAAGATATTGGTGGAGTTATTCTCTTCTCGAAAAATTACGAATCACCGGCCCAATTAGCTGAGCTCGTAAACAGCATCCAAATGCTCCGAAAAGAATATCCTCTTTTCATTGCTACAGATCACGAAGGTGGACGAGTTGTGAGATTTAAAACTCACTTCACACAATTTCCACCAATGCTCGACATCGCTAAATTAGATTCGCCGAAACTTATTTTTGATGTGGCTACAATCATGTCAGAAGAACTTCTCGCATGTGGAGTGAATTTAGATTTAGCTCCTGTTTGTGATATCTGGAATAACGAACAAAATAAAGTTATCTGGGATCGCGCTTTCGGAACTGATCACGAAACAGTTTCAAAATTTATCTCTTCAATGATCAGAGGATTTCAGACGAACGGAATTCTTTCTTGTGCAAAACACTTTCCTGGTCATGGAAATACGACAAAAGATTCTCACTATGATTTACCAATCGTAAAAAGATCATTGGAAGATATTCGCAATGAAGAACTTCAACCGTTCATTAAAGCCGTAAAAGCGAGAGTCGACATCATTATGATGGCACATATAATTGTCGAAGATATCGATCCAAATCTTCCTTGTTCACTTTCTCCTCGTGCTCATGAAATGTTGAGAAATGAATTGAAGTTTAAAGGTCTGATTCTTTCAGATGATATGCAGATGAAAGCGATCACTGATCACCGTGGAACAGGTGAAGCGGCGATGATGGCAATCAAAGCGGGAAGTGATTTAGTCGAGTATCGCGATATGGAAGAAGCAGTTCTTGGACTGGAAGGTCTGAAGAAAGCACAAAAAGATAAAACGGTAAAGGCCGCTGACTTCCAGGACCGTCTTGATCGTATCGCTGAAACAAAGAAAAGATATTTTACTGAATACAAACCGATCTACGTTCCAGACATTGAAAAAAAATTCAATCGCAAAGCTACGATCCAATTTGTAGAAGATATTCGCAAAAAAATCGCTGAGAAATCTACTCAGAAATAATCGAGCCTCCTTATATTAAGGAGGCTAATATTTCCCCTCTGTATTGCTACTCATTAAATTTTTCTTTTATCTGATATCATAAAGTTATGATGGGGATAGAATGATAAAAGTCTTTTGGGGCTTGTCTCTCTTTATATTCATGTTGTTTTCGACCAATCTGAAAGCGATTGAATTTGAAGATTTGCCGGCCGATCAAAAATTTGAATTATACAAAGATTCATGTGACCAAGGTCAGATGGCGAATTGTTATCAAGTTGCTCTTTGGTATAAAAATAATCAAAGAATCGATCCTGTCGAAAATAAAAAATTGCGTTCTACGATTGAAGAGCTCAAAGAAAAAAGAAAAAAATTAAGAGAAGGCGATGATAAAGCAGATCTCGAACCGGATGAATTAGATAAACTGAAAAGTGCTTCTGCTTCATTGGGAGAAGATGCACAGAAAGGATTTGCCTCTGCACGGTATAGTGCTTATCTCAAGGCCGCTTGTTCTGGAAAAAAAGTAAATGATGAAACAGGCGAGCTGGACGAATTCGATAAAAAAATAAACATATCAATTGAACCTGCTGCTTGTGCTGAACTTAACGGAACAAATGCTTATGAAGGTTCATCAATTCTTTATTATGCTTCTCTCGGCTTAATTGGATTAGCCGTTTTCTTAATCGCTAAAACAATTTTTCAGGATGAAGATCAATTCCAGGCCCAGGAAAAACTAGAAGATACCAAAGAGAAAGATGAAATCGCAAAACACGGATTCATTCTTCGTTATTCACGCCCATTTTTTAAACGTTATTTCAGTCCGATTGTCTCCGGAATGAAAAATAGAAAAACGTTTAAAGATAAATATCGTAGATCTTTGGCGGCTGCAGGTTTGACAAATATTTTAACGCCTGAAGATTTTTTTGCTTTCAAATTATTTCTCATCATTGGATTCCCGATAATCTTTATTATTCTAAGAATTTTTCTGGAAGCAGATTGGGACCTCACTCTTATTCCGGTCGCAGGACTCGTTGGATTTTTCTATCCTGATTTTTGGATCAAAGGGAAAATCGATCAACGGCAAAAAGATATTATTATGAACATGCCTTTTGCAGTCGATATGCTCGCTCTTTCTGTTGAAGCAGGATTGGATTTCGTTGCAGCGATGGCGAAGGTAATTGAAAAAGCAAAACCGAATCCTTTAACAGAAGAATTTGAAAACGTTATTAAAGAAATTAAAATCGGTGCTTCAAGAGCAGAAGCTCTTCGCAACCTTGCATGGAGAATTGATTTGATTCAAATTTCTTCTTTCTGTGCAACGTTGATTGCGGCCGATTCCGTAGGGGCGTCGATTGGTCCGATCTTAAAAGCGCTGGCATTGGAAATTCGCCAGAAAAAATCTTCGGAAGTTGAAAAGGCCGGAGCAACGGCCGCGACTAAAATTTTATTCCCGATGATGTTTTTAATTATTCCATCGGTTCTCTTGATTGTATTTGCACCGATTGTATTGGAGATGGTGACTGGAAAATAAAAATTATATTTTAAAAAATCAAAAGGGAGAAATGATCTGCAACAAAATGGTTGTAGCAGACCAGATTTTTGATCGTATGAAAGGATTAATGTTCTCTACTGAGTTGCCGTCGTGTGACGGATTTCTTATTAGTCCATGCAATTCAATTCATACTTTTTTTATGCTCTATAGTTTGGATGTCGTGTTCCTTGATAAAAATTTTAAAGTAGTGAAGGCGGTCTATGATTTAAAACCGTGGAGAATGAGCTGGATCTATTTTAAAGCTCATCAGGTTTTAGAAATGAAAGCGGGAACTCTGCAAAAAGGAATTATGGCCGGAGATCAGTTTGAGGCAGTATGTATAAAATAGTTGTCGTTGGTGGAAAATTAAGAGGACAAGAGTTTACTCTGAAAAACGGAGACACAACTCTTGGGCGCGATAGCGGTTGTGATATTCATTTTCAGGTTGAAGGCGTTTCTAAAAAACACATAACGTTCACTGTAACTGACGATGTTGTTTATGTTCAGGATATGGGAAGTGCCAACGGTACATTCCTCAATGGAAAAATTGTTAAACGTGCGACTGTGAAAAGTGGTGACAAGATCGGATTGCCGAACGCGATCTTACAACTTGTTTACGTTCAGGAAAAGAAAGTCGTCATCAAAAAGAAAGTCGCTAATCAAAGAGACAGAGAAGAATCAATCGACGATCTCTTGAATGGAGGAACGCCTCCGGAAAATTTAGTCGGAAAGGTATTTTGGTTATTCAAATACAAAGTAATGCCGGTTTTCCACGGAATAAACCAGGAATACGAATGGCGAGTTCTTCTTGCGATTCTCACTGGGGCTTTCGCTCTGATTACGATTACGCTGACAATCTGGCCGGTATTGGAAGACTCTAAGCAAGTTCTTTTAAATGAAATTGCGAATAGAGGAGCCCACTACGCTGAAGAAATTGGACGTATTAATGCGACAGCGTTGGAACAAAAAAGTTTAGAACGTCTCGATACCTCATTCCTCGAAAATGAAGATGGTGTTGTTTCTTACGAACTTTTCGATCTCGAAGGAAGAATCGTTCGCCCGCTTTCAAGATTAAACGAATACACTAACGATCCGTTCTCTGTTCAGGTTCGCGATTGGGCATTAAAAAACAGAGATAGCAAAGCCGTAAAAAAACAGCTTCTCGAAAATAGTCAAATTGGTATCGGAAAGAAAATTAGTGCATACAATTCAAAAACAGGTTCACAAGAGCAGGTCGGGATTATTGCGATTCGATTTGCTCCACGAACACTGACAGTTGAAGCAGCAAAAAGCTCGAAACTTTATTTTGAATCACTCGTAACTTCATTTCTTGTTGCGATTGTTTTCTTCGGAATCATTTATTACTTAACATTGAGACCTATTGAAGAATTGCGTTTCCAGATTGAAGAAGCTCTTCGTGGAAGAAGAAGAAACGTAGACAGTAAACTTCTCTTTGAAGAATTGGGACCAGTGAGAAATGCGGTGAACACCGGCCTTCAAAGGATTCGTGAATTACAAAGAGATGAAACAGACATTGATCCAAATGATGTTGAAAGTGATGAAAGTTACGTCAACACTCTTGTTGAATTCATGCAAGGTGCCCAGGGCCCAGTTATCGTATTGAACTCGGCAAAAAATCTCGTGAAGCTCAACACGCAAGCAGAAGATGTTTGTGGTATCCGTTTATCAATGTCAGAAGGAATGAATATTTTAGATATTACAAAAGAACGCGGATTTGCAGCAACTCTTATTGAGCTTTGTGATGCTTCTGCCAACAATGGTGGAACATCTCAAAGCGGTCATTATGAATTACAGGGTAAGCAATACAATATTTTTATCACTTCTCTTATGGGGAAAGATGGTTTTGCGAAAGGATTTTATATCGCTTTCGTATTGGATGCATAATTTAGGAAGCTAGGAATAAAGTGGCAAACGTAAGAATTACTAATGAACTAAAAAATCCGTCGGAGCCAGGAACGCATCATCGCCTTCTCTGCATGACGGGCCCTAATAAGGGTAAGGTTTATTATTTAACTGGAAAGAGAATTGTTATTGGTCGCGGAGAAAGTGCAGACATTTTAATTGTCGACACAAAAATCTCACGCGAACATGCTGAGCTTTCTTTTGCAGATGGCGGCTACACAATTACGGATTTGGGAGCTCAGAACGGTGTCATTGTAAACGACCAAAAAATTCAGCAGAAGAAATTAGCTGACAATGAAAAAATCGTTATCGGGCAAACTGTTTTTAAATACAACCTGATCGAAGTGACAAACACTGAAATGGTGATGGTGAATGAAGAAAATGGTGTAACTTCCTCGAAGGAAACATCAAAAAATTCAAAACCTAAAATGAGCACAAAAGTTAGTAACGATTCCTTCGAGAGTGTTCCGAAAAAAAGTGTGAGTAAAGAAAAGAAAGGTCCGCCAAAAATATTAATTTATGGACTGGCCCTGGCGGGAGTTGTTTATGCACTTTCTGGTTCAAATGAACCCGCAAAGACAACGAACAATAATAAGAACTCAGCGACAAGCGATTTTGATAATTTTGTAGATAAGAGACCCAAAAAACAAACAGCGGAAGACGCTGAAGTGAAAAAGAAACTGGAAAGTTTGATTCACAGTGGGCGACGAGAATTTAGCGAAGGAAATTATTTTAGAGCGATGGAAGATTTTAGACTTGCACTACTGCTTAACCCAAATGACGGGCACGCAAGTTTTTATCTCTCTAAAGCAAAACAAAGTTTGGATGATGATATTAGAAAAAATTTTGAAAAAGGAAAACAAGAAGTAGAAGCGAAGAAGTTGCAGGCAGCAATTGTTTCTTACTGTGGAGTTGTTCAGTTGATTCAAAATTATCCAAATGATGAAAGATATAAAAATGCGATGGCCCAAATTAGCGCCATTGAATCCGAATTAGGAATGGAGAAAGGTGAAATTAAGTGTTTCGAAACGAAATCAGCCGATCCAAAAAATTGATCTAGGCCGAGACGTTCTCGCATCTGATTATTCTGAAACTATTTTTTTGATCGGACGATCAAAAGAGTGTCATGTTGTTCTCGACGATAAACAGATATCGCGCGAACACGTGCGTATTATTCACAAGAATGGAAAATGGTTTGCTGAAAAAACTTCGGAAAATAATGCTTGTCTTTATAACGGTGAAGATTTTAATCGTGCAGAATTAGAAAACGGAGATACGTTATCGATCTCAAGTTTCACTATCACTGTTGAAAATGAAGATACAGTTATCGATACTCCGGTTCCTGAAAAATCAAAAGTCACAGAGATCAAATCTGAGCCAACTAGAGTAGAACCTTCAATAGTAGCTCCAGCTCCTAAAAAAGTTGAAGAGAAATCTTTAACAACAGCTCGCGATTCAGATGCCACAGGTGAAATCGACACAAGTGTATTACTGAGTGATGAGGTCGTTGAAACAAACCATACGGCGCACAGAACTCCGACAACGGGAGAAGCGACTGGTGATATTGAAGTTCCTTCTGACTTCCAATCATTTGATCAGGAAGAAAAAGCGGGCGATGACGAATTTGCTTTAGAAGAAAATAATGAAACTGATGCCGAAGTTGCATTGGGACTCAATGCTGAGGCTGCCGAAGGCGAAGGCCATGAAATGGTTCCAGTTGATGGAGAAGAAAACGCTTCTTATTCTCTGGAAAATATTGATGGCGGCGGTGATGACGAGAGTACAAAAGTCATCCAGACTTTTGCAAAAGTTCAATTAGAACTTTTTGGGGAAACTGCTCCTTACGATAAATTTCTTTTGGAAGCTGATAAAACTTATATTGGTCGTGATCCTTCTAAGTGTCAGATCGTTTTAAATGATTCCGAAGTTTCTTCAGTTCATGCAGTAATTACAAAAAATAATTTAATGGTGACGTTGGAAGATTTAAATTCTTCAAACGGAACTCTTTTAAACGGTGATCGAATTAATAAATCAATGCTTAATCACAATGATGAATTTGTGATTGGAGCTGTGACTTTCACTGTAAAATTCCGTTCTGATTTCTTGAAAGAAGAAAATCAAAGACTCATGGCCGTTGATGAAAACCAAACGGTAGAAGTGGAAGAAGTTGTCGAAGTTCAGGCCGAAGAAGGCGAGACAATCAATGCTCTTGGCGAGATTGAGTCAGAAGCTCCGGTAGAAAAATCGATCATCAAGCGCATTTGGAAAGACGACAAAAAAAGAAAGCAAGCAATTTATGTTATCGCCGGTCTTGCACTTGCTTACGTTATGTTCATGCCTGATGAACAACCACAAGCTCCGAAGAGACCTAAAAAAGCAGCGAGCAAATCAATCGACAAACCGATTGTGAATACAAAAACCGGTAAAAAATTATCCGACGAAGAAAAAAGTGCACTCTCAGCTCGTTATGAAATCGGAAAAAATCATTATCAAAACGGCCGTTATCGTGAAGCTCTCGAAGAATTGCAAAAAATTGCAAACGTTGATCCAAACTTCAACTCTTCATTACAATCACTAATCTCTCTTTCTAAAGACGGATTAGCCCACTTAGAAGAGTTGGAAAGAAAACGTCAGGCAGAACAAGCTGCTGCTGAGAAAAAAATCAAAGTAAAAGACTTAGTCGCGAAAGCTGCGGGCTACACAAAAGATCGCAGAGTGGAACTCGCTCAGGAAGTATTCAACGAGATTGCTAAAATCGATCCTGAGAATATGGAAATCACCAGCATGAAACGCGAGCTGGAAGATTGGCAAAAAGAAAAAGCGAGAAAAGAATTAGAAGAAGCGACAAAGAAAAAAGCGCGCGAAGATAAAGTTGAAAAACTAAAACCTGGGAAAACTCTTTATCTTCAAAAAGAATGGTTTAAGGCCATTGGGAAATTGGAAGACTTCCTGAAAGTAAAAGATATGGATGAAGATCTGACGAAAGAAGCTTCAGACATGTTGAAAACATCAAAAGATGAAATCAATAATGCTGTTGCTCCATTGAGCGGAAAAGCAAAATCTTTGATGGAAGGCCAGGACTTAAAAGGTGCTTACGAAGTTTATCAGCAAATTTTAAAAATCGAACCAAGCAATGCTGAGGCCCTTAATCAGGTTGTAGACATCAGAGAACAGTTGGCAAACAAGGCGAGAAAGATTTATCGCGAAGCCATTATTTCTGAATCGCTCAGCTTGTTTCAGGATGCCAAAGAAAAATTCCAGGAAGTGCAACAGATCTCTCCTGTGGATAGCGACTACTATAAAAAAGCGACAGATAAGTTAAAAGATTATTTGGAATAAAAATGATTGAACTAAAAAGTTATGGACTTCTTTCGCACCAAGGGCCGCATTTAAATCTCAACGAAGATTTAGCTGAAGTCGATTTAGTAAATAATCTTTTTATGGTCATCGATGGTTTTGGCGGTTCAAATATCGGCGATAGAGCTGCGATGATGGTCCGCGATTCGCTTAAACGCTCTTACACAAAAATCGCGAGCGATCCCGATTCAACTCTTCCGTTTTTTTACAGTCACAAATATCTCATTGAAGGAAATGCACTCATCAATGCTCTTCAAACGGCCCACCAAAATGTGAGCAGAGATAATGAAAACAAAAATATGAACAATCGTGGAGGAGCTTCGGTTATTACCGGGGCCCTTGCTGAAAATATCCTGACTCTGATCTCGACAGGAAATTGTTCAGCTTATCTTTATCGCAAAGGACATTTGAGTATTGAGGTCCTGCCGGATTCACTGCGGAGTTTGAGTCGCGATCGTTTCTCTTCTTATATGCATACTGCCCCTATGAGTGGTATAGGTTTATTCGAAGACCTTCACTATCAAGTGAAAGAATTAAAAATCTCTGCAGGTGATATCGTAGTTCTGCTCACTGATGGAATTTATGCTCGTTTGGAAGAGAATGAGATCAAGTACACGCTTGAAAAAAATCTCGGGAACGAAGTCGAAGTGATCAAAGAACTCATGAAACTCGCAAACGAGAGAGGGAATCTCGATAATCAATCCGCCCTTTTGCTTCAATTTTAATACACGAGTAATTTAGTAAACCATCTCTTGAAAAATAGGATTGCTTAAGAATCTCATTTAGTTGAGAATAGTCTAAGAGGAAAAGGCAACATGACTGCAAGAGTTTTAATCGCAGATGATAGTTTAACTATCCAAAAAGTAATCGGCATCACACTGGCAAACAGTGGATACGAACTCGTTGAATGTTTAAATGAAACTGAATTGTTTAGAAAAATTCAGTCGAATCATTTTGATCTTATTCTTCTCGACTTCAATCTTTCTGATTCTCGTTCAGGTTATGAACTTTCTAAACAAATAAGTCATGCTATGCCAGGTGCTGCGATCATCGTCATGCTTGGTACATTTGATACTGTTGATGAATCACAATTTGAAGCGTGTGGGATCACAGATAAAATTGTGAAGCCCTTTGAGAGCACGAAGTTTATTAAAAAATGTCGTGATCTTTTAGAAAATACAAAAACAACTCCAGTTAAAAAAGCAGCTCCGGTTGAAGAACCAGTTTCAAAAGCGGACGATATTGATTCATGGACAGTTGATGCTCCAAAAGTTCATGCAGTAGAAACTGAAGAGACACCGCTTGAAAAAACCAATGAAGAACGCGCTCTCGATCCACTAAGCAGTGAAATCTCAGGGTGGGGATTTACTCCAACTCATTCGTTGGAAGAAAAATATCAAAAAGCATTTCCTCCAGTAATTGAAGAAGCTTCAGAGGAAGTGAGTATTATTGATCGTCTTCAATCTTCATCGCAATTTATTCAAAATGAAGATCTTCAGCTAGATGATACAGATGCAACTGATCCATCATTTGAAGTTCCGGAAGATTTAAATCGCAATTTATTAAATGAAATTGACGATGATATTTCTGCTGAAGCTTTCTGGGCCGTAGATGAAGTTGTTCCTCTTAAATCAGAAGAACAATCAGATATCGGAAAAACAAATCTTGAAGAAGTTACGGCTGATTTAACAGATACAGTTCAAGCTTTCAAAACAGCGGAAGCTGCTCAAGCGGTACAAGCAAAAGAAGTTAAAGAATCAAAAGAAAGTCTCGACCTAACTCACATCAACCAGGATGAATTAGTGGAAAAATTAAAAGTTTCACTTCGCCCAATGATTGAAGAGATGCTGAAAGAGTTCTGCCGTCAAAGCGCAGAGAAAGTTGCATGGGAGGTGATTCCTGATCTTGCAGAAAATCTAATCCGTAAAGAGATCAAAGAAATTTCAGATTCAGTTCAACACTAATTTAAAATGGTGAGAGAGCTCGAGAGGAAAGGTTTAACTTTAGAGTTAATTTCGACCATCGCTTCGCCGTTTTCTCCAATGCCCCTGAACACTCCCAGATGATCCTGCTCGTCTTCGTAAATGAAGACATCCATGTTCATGTGATAACAGAAGAGATTAAAATCTTTTCTTAACTGAGCTAAGTCGTGATAGCGATTATGTAAAAAATAATCATAAAGATCTTTTGAAATTTCTTCCTGATCCACGTGGCGTAGATCATTGTGATCAACACTTCCAAGTCCGTGGCGATAACCATGGTCATCATCAAAATCTAATTTTCCGAGATTGATACCAAGACCGACGATGACAGTGTTCTCATCAACATATTGACTGAGAATTCCACCGCATTTTTTTCCTTCGCTCGTTAAAAGATCATTCGGCCATTTGAGAAATAATTTTTGATTAAATTTCGTCTGAAAAAAACGAATTGTCATGAGACCGATTTCGATAGGAGTAAGTGAAGGAGAGCTGTTAGGTTTTAGAGTAAACGACATCGCAATACTGTTGGGATAAGTGTCCCAGGAATTTCCGCGACGACCGATACCACCTGTCTGTTCTGAGCAAGAAATTAAAATATCAGCATCACTTTCTTTCAAGCGCTCCAGGTTTTCCTTGAGGAAAATCTGTGTTGAGCCAATGGTATGAAAATGCTGGTGATACATGCGACCTCTTTTATAAAATCTTCCAAAACTTTGTTATACAGTTTATGATTCACCTATTACCCAATCTTTTTAGCTCAAAGGAAAACCAATGTCATTAATTCAAAGAACTAATCCGCGCACAATTAAATATACGCTGAACCCAAATCCTTATGCGAAAGGATCAGTGATTGTGGAGTGCGGGAATACAAAAGTTTATGTCACTGTGACAGTTGATGATGGGGTGCCGCCATTCTTAAAAGGGAAAGGTGAAGGTTGGCTCACAGCCGAATACTCGATGCTTCCTTCGGCAACTCATTCGCGCAACAAGCGCGAAAGAAACGGAGCGAGCGGAAGAACACAAGAGATTCAACGTTTGATCGGAAGATCTCTTCGTTCAGTGATCGATCTGAAAAAAATCGGCGAGCGCACAGTTCAAATCGATTGCGATGTTATGGTTGCTGACGGTGGAACGCGCACGACTTCTATTTCAGGAGCGTACGTTGCTCTTCAAATTGCCATGAGAAAATTAATCGCAGATAAAGCAATCACTGAAAATCCACTGACAGAACAATTAGCTGCAATCAGTGTTGGTATCAACAAAGAGGGAAAAGTCATCGCTGATTTAAATTACGATGAAGATTCAACATGTGAAGCTGATATGAATGTTGTAATGACGAAGTCTGGAAAATTTGTTGAAGTTCAGGGAACGGCAGAAGGCGATCCATTCTCACACGAACAATTGATGGCGCTTCTCGATTGCGCTAAATCCTGTTTAGATACAGTTTTTGAAAAACAAAATGAGGCACTAAAATAATGGAACTCATCTTAGCGTCCAGTAATGCTCACAAGGCACAAGAGTTCTCTGAACTCTTCGATTCAAAAATTATTACGGTGAGGCCTGCACCTCACAAATTAGAAGTTGTCGAAGACGGCAAAAGCTATTTTGAAAACGCACTTCTTAAAGCGCAGGCGTACTATAAAGAATTCAAAACGCCAGTGATCGCAGACGACTCAGGATTAAATGTAGACGCACTTCCAGATGAGCTAGGCATTCACTCAGCACGCTTTGGCGGCGACGGTTTAAAGGACCACGATCGCGCACAATTGTTGCTTAAAAAAATGGAAGGCAAAAACAATCGCGATGCTTTTTTTACGTGTGTTCTTTGTTTTTATCTAAACGAAAAAGAGATTTTTTATTTTGAAGGTCGCATGAGCGGACGCGTAGGTTATCATTACGTTGGAACCGGCGGATTTGGTTATGATCCGGTTTTTATTCCAACTGATGGTGGTGGAGAGCTGACCGTTGCTGAGCTCAGTGAATGGAAAAACAAGAACTCACATCGTGCCGTGGCCGTTTCTCTTGCTCAAAAGTTTTTCTCACAGAGAAGTTAAAATTCGTTGCCAACGGACACCTTTTAAACTATAAAAGTCTCCTATCTTTTTAGATTCTATTGTATGTCGGAGCGTAGCGCAGTTTGGTAGCGCATCTGCTTTGGGAGCAGAGGGTCGGAGGTTCGAATCCTCTCGCTCCGACCACTTTAGAAAAACCTTTTTTCCTTATGATCAATCAACAATCTTTTAAACAATGGCTCCCTTCACTAGGGCTTGGCCTTGCTGGTTTCATTTACGTCACGACAGAATTTATTCCCGTAGGACTTCTTCCTGAAATCGCTGTCGGCATTCACAAAAGTGAAGCGTTCATCGGAATCATGATGACGATCTATGCGTGGATTGTGGCGACAATGTCTCTTCCAATGACAGTGTGGACTGCAGGTTTTAATCGAAGAAAACTCATGCTCACACTTTTGGTGTTGTTTACTTTTGCTCACGTGATCGCGATGAGTGCAACGAATTTTCCCATTCTCATGCTCTCGCGTGTGATCATCGCACTTCTGCATTCCATTTTCTGGTCGATTACAATTCCACTCGCAGTGAGAGTGGCGCCCCCGGGGAAAGAAGCAAAATCGCTCGCACTTGTTTCAACAACCACAACTCTCGGAAGTATTTTAGGAATTCCACTCGGAACTTTCATTGGGCAAATGTTCGGATGGCGATGGGCCTTTGGTTCAATCGGTCTCGGAGCATTGATTATTTTATGCAGTCTCTATAAAACTTTTCCCAATCTGGAGAGTCAAAATGCGGGAAGTTTTAAAAGTGTTCCCGGTCTTTTCAAAAATAAAATTATCGCTCTCATGTATCTCGTAACAGCTATTTCTATCACTGGGTATTTCACAGCTTTTACTTATATCAAACCGTACCTGAGAAGCGTGGGACACTACAGTCCGAACGAGATCGTTTTCATTCTTTTTGTCTTCGGTATTTCCGGAATTGTCGGAAGTATTATTGGTGGAAAAGCCCTCACTTTTTCATTGAGAAAACCGCTTTTGGTTTCACTATCTGTCGTCGCCATTTGTTTGCTTTTGTGGAAAGCTTTTACGTTTTCCCTCGTAGCCTTGGCCATTCTCGCTTTCTTCTGGGGAGCTTCGACGTCTGTACTGAGTCTGGTTTTTCAGGCGACAATTATTTCTTCTGCACCTGATGCTCAGGACGTAGCGACTTCGCTGTATTCGGGGATATTCAATATCGGCATCGGCTCGGGGGCGCTCATTGGGAGTTTGGTGTCGACGCACTACCTTGAACATGTCGGTTATTTAGGAGCGGGGTTCCTTCTTCTCGCCCTATTTATCAGTCTGGCAATCCCTTTTCATCAGGTTAAAAAGACATTTGGTGGGTCTACGAATTTGCACTAAAAATTTGCACCATGTCTTTTCACCAAAAATTCACCATTTTCCCTCTGAAAAAGAGTTCTCTTACATTCTCTATCTCGGCAGTTCGCTTGTGTACAAAATAAGCTGATTGGGATAGATTCAAAAGGCTATTTTAGACACACACAATATAAACAACACATAGCAGAGGATACGCTTGTGAAGTTAAAGAGACTTATTCTTCAAGGTTTTAAATCTTTCAAAGATCGTCAGATCATTCATTTCGATGAAGGGATCACTGGGATCGTAGGCCCGAACGGTTGTGGGAAATCCAACGTCGTTGATGCCCTCTTTTGGGTAATGGGTGAACAATCAGCAAAGCACTTACGTGGTTCAACAATGAAAGACGTTATCTTTGCGGGTTCTTCAAAATACACTCCTGCTTCATTCGCTGAAGTTTCACTCGTACTTGAAAACGATGATGGAAAACATATTCACATCGGAAATCAGGTTTCGTCTCCAAGTGAAATTCAATTAACACGTAAACTTTATCGCAATGGTGAAACTGAATACCGTATTAACGATATTCCTTGTCGTCTTCGCGATATTCAAGAAGTGTTCATGGATACAGGGGCCGGAGCAAAATCGTATTCGATTATCGCTCAAGGTGAGATCCACCGCCTCGTCAATCAGAAACCTGAAGAACGTCGAGTAATGATCGAAGAAGTTGCAGGGATCACAAAATTCAAAGTTAGAAAAAAAGAATCATTGAAGAAAATCGAACAGACTGAACAAAACCTTGCTCGCCTAAACGATCTTCAACAAGAGATTGAAAAAAATCTTAAGTCGCTTGAGAAGCAAGCTGAAAAAGCGGAACGCGCTCGCGAACTAAAACACAAAGTTGAAAAATACGATCTCGTTGTTCACTCACACAAAGAATTCGACCTTCTAAAAAACTACAAAGAAGGAAAATTAATTGTAGATACTGGTGTTGAACAAAACGAAAATCTTTCTGCTAGAAAAAACGTTATTGAAATCGGTCTTGAAGAAGAACGTTTCAGAAAAGACGAAGAGACGGCAAAGATTGAAGAACTTCAAAAAGAATACAACACGATTTCAAAAGAACTAGCTGCCGCTGAAGAACGTCTGGTTTACCTATGTAAAACTCAATCTGAAAAAGAAAAACTTATTGAGACACGCGAAGGAGAAATCGCTTCAGTTAACACTGAACTTGAAGGCCGTCTGACAAAACTTGAATCTCTAAGAGTTGAATTAGAAACTTGGGAGAAGAAAGGTGAAGAGGACAACGACTTTGCTCTTTTAGAAGAAAGAGTAGAGCACTTGAAAGAAGAACTTGAATTCAAAACTCAAAGCTTCAATGATCTAAAAGATGAAATCGAAGCAGAGAAAGAATCATACAACAAAATCGATCAAGAGCTTTTCAGAAACACTTCCCGCTTAGAGGAATACGCAGCTTCACTTCAGGATTTAACAAAAGAAATTGAAGCGCTTGAGGCTCAATACTCTGGCGTGAACACGCAAATCGTTGCGGAAAGAGAAGCTGTTGCAGCGGCAGAAAAAAATTCAATCGAATTAAAAGAGAAAGAAGTAGCTCTACGTTCAGAAATTGAAACAGCGACTGTTGCAGTTAAAGAACTGGAACAAAACTTCCAGGCAAAATCTAAATCACTTATTCAAACTGAGTCTAAGCTTCAATCATTGATTGAAGTGAACAATTCTCTTGAAGGGAAAAAAGAAGGAATTTCAGCTTTCTTAACGGAAAACGCAGAAGGATTTGCTCTTCTTGGGACTCTTATTAAGTGTGAAGAAAAATACACGAAAGCAGTTCAGTCTCTTCTTTCAGAATTTATGGAAACACTTGTTGCGACAGCGACAAATGATTCTGATCTTTTCACATGGATTGAAAAGAACGCAAAAAATCTGGACTACTTAAAGTTTACATCATCAGAAAAATTATCTTCTGAAACTGTAGCACGTTTAAAACTCACTTTAGGTGACGACCTCGTAAGTCTTTCAGATATTCTTGAAATGGATGCTGCTCTTAAAGAAAAAATGTCAGCGTTCTTAGATGGACACTTTATCGCCAGCACACTTTCTGCTGACGTCATGTCTTCGCTGTCAGCTGATATTCGTTTTAAAGCGATCGCTTCTCTTGATGGTTCAAGAAAAGTAGCTAACCTGAACGGAGCTAAATTAGTGGCTGTTCAAGCGGCAACAGACGAAGCTCAAGGGTTCGTAGCAAGAAACAATCAAATTGAAGAATTAAAAGTCGTTGTAGCAAATCTTCAAACTGAAGTAACTGCACTTGAAACTCAATCTTCAAGCGAAAGAACAAAACTGGAAGAGCAAAAAACTCTTTTCGATTCTCTTCGCGATCAAGCTGCTGAAGCTCGCGCTCAATTCTCTGCTAAGAAGTCTGCACTCGATGCTAAACTTTCTAGCTTTGAAGCGGGATTCACTCGTCTTGAAATTCTCAAGAACAGAAAACAAGAAATCTCGAAGTCTCGTCTTGATATGATCGAGTCTGAAGAGAAATTGTCTCGTCAGAAAGCTGAATTCCACACGAATCTTGCAGAGAAGACTTCTCGTTACGATGAACTTCAAGAAGAAGTGGAACTACAAAGATCTTCTTACGAAGACGAGAGATCTGAACTTCTTCAAAAACAAGTTGAAGCTCGTTCATTCGAATCGACATTGAAGAGTCTGAACTCTCAGATTGAAGACTTAAACGGTCAGATCGAGCGTTTAAATCAACGACTTGAATCGAATAAGTCTTTGGTAGCAACATACAATGCAGAAATCGATCAAATCGTTTCTGAGCTTGAAGAACTTGAAGCTTCAAACAAGGAAACAGCACTCGTACTAAGCGACAAAGAAGATGTATTAAATCTTCTAAAAGACAGCTTGGGACAACTTCTTCTTTCAATGAAAGATCGCGAAGACGAAGTGAAGAATATCACTGCAACTATCAATAAGAACCAGAGAGAAATTTCTGAGTTCGAAATGAAAATCTCTCAATACATCATTGAAGAAGAACAAAACGTTCGCAACATCTTCGAAAAATATCAGATTAACCTTCGCAGTGTTCTTGGAAAATTCCTTGAGTACCAGGAAGGAGATTACGAAGAGCTTAAAGATGTTAATTCGATGTTCTGGATGGAAACTGAAGAAGGTCCGAAAGAAATCGAAGCGAAAGAATTCGAATTCGTACGTCGCTACGGACAAGATCTTAAAGAGTGCTCAGAAAAACTTAGAAACTACAAAGCTGAATTTGGTCGCTTAGGCGATATCAACTGGCAAGCGATTGAAGATTACGATCGTCAAAAGCTTCGCGCTGACTTCTTAAAAGTTCAGGAAACTGAGCTTAAGATGTCGCTTGAAGATCTACAAAAAGCGATCGCACACATTGATGAAAAATCTAAAGCGCGTTTCCAAGCGGCTTATGATGAAGTCAATGTTCGTTTCCAAAAAGTATTCCCGATTATTTTCGGTGGTGGATCTGCAGATCTAAGAATCGTTGGAGATATCAACGATGCTGAATGCGGTATCGAAATCGTTGCTCAACCACCAGGAAAGAAAATGCAAAATATTAACCTTATGTCGGGTGGTGAAAAGGCCATGACTGCCGTAAGTTTAATTTTTTCTATCTTCCTAGTTAAACCATCTCCGTTCTGTCTTCTGGATGAGGTTGATGCTCCTCTTGATGATGCGAACGTTGGACGTTTCAACGAACTTTTAAGAGAGATGAGTTCAGATTCTCAATTCATTCTCATCACTCACAATAAGAAAACAATGGAGCTTAACGACACTCTTTATGGGGTGACGATGCAAGAGCCAGGGGTTTCTAAAGCAGTTTCAGTACAACTTCATTAATTTTATGAGGGCCTCTTTTGAGGCCCTTTTTTTAGACAGAGGTTTGGTATGAAAGTATTAATTCTAATTCTTGGCTTATTTTTCACGCAATCACTTTTAGCAGGAACATTTTTTACTGCTACTTTAATTCGTAATAAAACTTATCTGTATATCGAAATGACGGATGATAGTTTTGTGCCACCATTTGAAGCAGGCGAGATGTGGAAAATTGTAAAAGGCCAGGATTGGCGAAAGTGGATTAATGAAAAAGAAATGCAGCTTGACTGTCAGGCCACTCAAAATCAAACAGGCGATACTTTCGGCAAATGTATTCTTCTTTTCCCATGGTCGCAATTTCAAAAAATCGGCGATAAAATGGTCTTCAAAGCTGAAGGACCTCTCGCTGCTAGATTGAATCAATATTTTATCGATAGCGCTTATCTTTCTATGCAGAGAAATCAGGCTTACCTTTCTAGCTATAATACAAGAAGACAATTTTTCTTCGGAATAGATGAAAAATTAATTGATCAATCACTATGAAAAATACACTCTGGTTTAGAAGAAAAACTTACGGATGGGGTTGGACACCAATTACATGGCAAGGATGGACAGTTACATTTGTCTGCGTGCTCATTCCAATTTTAGTCAAATCTCTCGTTAAACATTTAGAATACTCAAAAAATATTCAAAACTTTGCTTTGCTTGCGACAGTTCCTCTTGTTCTCGTTGCCCTTATTGTGATTTGTCTTCGTTACGGAGAGAAACCCCATTGGCAATGGGGAGTTAAGACGACAAAACTTTCGCACATCGATTTGAATGTCAGCGACTACGATAAGAGTATCGCGTTCTACGATCTCATTCTTTTATCACTTGGGTGGGAGAAACTTGTTTCTCGCAATGATTACACGGCCTATTCAGACGGAACATTGAAAATTGTTTTGAATCCTACAGATGAGAAATTTAAAGGTGAAGGATTTCATCGCAAAAGAGTTGGACTTAATCATCTTGCGTTTTATGCTCAGACAAAAGAAATGGTTGATCAATTTCACAATGAAATTTTAGTCGCAAACGATATCGCCACTCTTTACGATAAAGGTCCTTCTGGCGATAAAAACTATTACTCAGTTTATTTTGAAGATCCTGATCGCATTAAACTAGAAGTGGTTTATGCGCCTTTTTATTGTAACAAAAACTATTGGCCGAATACGATTGGAAGCGATTACGAATCGAAGGAAGAAAAATAATAATCACAGGCATTCGCGATTTTTATTATAATATTCAAGATATGGATCGTGCAGTTAAATTCTATACACAAGTCCTGCCTTTTAAATATGTGACCGGAGATGAATACTGGACGACACTTGTGTTTCAAGATCCAGATGGAAATATTCTCAAAATCATGAAGTAATTTTCTTTACCGTTAATCTAATCGGGGCTTCCGGTCTGAGGGTGATATAACCCTTTAAGCGAAGAGGTCCCTGATGACTCTCAACTTGATATTCCTTAAAAAAATTCAAACAAAATAAAGTCATTTCAATCAAAGCAAAACGTGCACCGATACAATTTCTTTTTCCCAAGCTGAAAGGAAGAAAGGCATTTTTAGGAGCTTCATTATAAAGAGGATTTCCCTGTAGAAATCTCTCCGGAATAAACTCATCAGGATCTTTCCACCAACGTGGATCTCTTTGAGTGAGAAGAGGAGAGATCGCAATATTTTGTCCTTTTTTAATTTTAAAATTTCCGATAGTGGCATCTTCAGTGGCTTCGCGAGAGATAATCCATCCGGGAGGATAGAGGCGCATGATTTCATTAAGTGTTGCCTGGAGATAAGGATATTGAGCAAGGGCCAGAGAATTTTCGAATTGATAATTATTGCGAGCACATTCTTCTGCGATTTTCTTCTGAACGTCAGGACGTTTTCCCAGGTGATAAAACAACCAGCTCATTGTGATGACTGTTGTTTCATGTCCGGCAAAAAGAAATGAAAGCAATTGCGCCCAAACTTCATCGCGCGATAATTTTTTGTGATTTCCTTCGCTGTCTTCAGCTCTCATTAAAAGATCGAGCATATCATTTGAAGGCGTATTTGTTTGTTCCAGACGAGAATTATAAATTTGTTCAACTGTTTCTTTGAGATAGTTAAAATGTTTTCTGAACTCACGATTCTCTTTTAGAGGAAGAAAAAAAGGCAGTCGAAGATAGTTCGCCATTCTTCGTGAAACAAAACGAATGCAATAATAAGTCGACTCCATCATCCGACTCATTTCTTCTTCACTGAAATGAGCACCGAAAAAAGCAGCGAAGACAACTTCCAGAGTGTAATCGAACATGTGTTTCGTCCAATCGACTTCAGAATTAACAGCGAATTTCGAACTGTATTTTTTAGAAATGCGATCAATATGCGTGAGAAGAATATCCATTCCGTCTTTTCCAAAAAGTGGATTGAGCATTCTTCTTTGTGTCGACCAATCTTCTCCCGTTGAAGTGAGAAGCCCATTTCCAAGCAGAAGCCGCAATGGATTGTATTGCTTTCCCTTAATAAACTGATCAGGTTTCTCAACTAAAATTTCGCGATTATGTTCAGGATGAGAAAAAAGATAAAACTTTTGATGAGCGAATTTTAATTCAATGGCATCGCCATATTCTTTTTGCATGCGAAGGTAAAAATAAACGCCTTCTTTATTCATTTCGAGAAGCTGCCCTAAAAGAAAATGCCCTTTGGCCTTAGGGAGGTGTGAATTTTCTCGCGTGGAATTCGTCATGATCTAATGCTATAGTGGAGTATGCACAATCGTCAATTCGGCAAAACTTTGGATCTCTCTTTTCAAGATCGCTACATTCTTGCGATTGAGAGAGAGGATTTACCTTTCAATAGCCATCTCGTTTTAGAGATCGAAGGTGAGTTAGATGCAGAAAGAGTAAGGGAGAGTTTTAAAAAACTTATTACTCTTGAACCATTCGCATGGATGATTCCTGATCACGAAGCAGGAAAATTTAATCTACTTGATATTAAATCAGTTGATCTTGAGAAACAGATTTTTATTCTGAAGTCTTCTGATCTTGAAAACTTCTGGGAGAAAAAATTCAATTTTCCCAATGAAATTGCTCTTCGCTTAGGCTTAGTAAAAGAAGGTGAGCGTTACACGAAAATTATTTTTTCTTGTCACCATGCCCTTTACGACGGACACGCCCAATTTAATTTTCTAAAAGATTTTCTCGATATTTATAATGGAGAAACTTATCAATCTCGAACAGCGGACGATGTGTACAAGTTTCGAAAATATTTTAAAGAGACGCCGTTCAGTTGGTATTGGAAAAATCTTAAAGCTCTTTTTAAAGTCTCAAAGAAAAAAGGAAAAGTGCAAATTGCGAGACTTTATGACCATGAACCAGTCACTCGCAAAGTGGATATGGAGCTTTTAGAGTTAGATCGTAAGATCATAGATTCGAAATCGCGCAAGATGGCCTTGTCGAGCTCTGCTTATATTTCACTCGTGGGAGCAAAAGTTATGGATAAACTTTTGCGAGAGCGAGGAGAGAGCGAGCGTCCGATTGTTCTTTATATTACAAAAAGTATGCGTTTTGAATTTAAGGTCATGCGCGCTTATCAGAATCTTCTCGGCTTCATCTGGATGAAGATTGAAAGAAGTGAAATCAGCGATCCTAATTTCAAAGTCAAATTCCGCGATACCTATAAATTTAGAAGTGGTGAGGATGAAGTGAAAAAGACTCTTCTTCTTGCTGGCATTTTAGTTAAGTTGAAATCGTTTGCTGAGCTCAAAAAGATTTTAAAGAAAAAAGAAGAACGCGTGATCGATTGTACTCTTCTCGTGAGTAGTGGAAGAACTCCAGCGGAAATGGTGTTTCCTGAAGAATGGAAGATCACGAAGCTTTACGCGAAAGGAAGTATGCATCGTTCACCAGGGATTGGCCTTCTCGTGACGAGCTTTAAGCAAAAAGATTTTGTCTGTATTGAATATTTGCGAGAAGCTTTTGATAAAGAAACGATTGCTCGTTTTAAAGAACTTCTTTTGGCAGAACTTACTCAAGAATAAATATCGCCCATGATCTCATTCATTTCTTTTTCCAGCTCTTCCTGATTTCCCTTTGGATAAATGGGTTTATGGACTTTCATAGTGATAGGATAGGGCACGAGTAAAGCAAGCGGAGTAAAAATAAAAATGAGGTACGAGATAACAAGATTAAGTGCTAGTGATACGTGATTTTTTAGCAGAAAAAAACTTAAAGCTGAGAGAAGAATTTGTCCTAGAGAAATTGAGCCCCATTTAAGCCCGAGTATCCAGGGAAGAACGAGCAATTTAGAAACCCATTCCCCACTAAGGAGAATCGGATTTACAAAGTGCGATCCACGAAAAGTGATAGGCACAACAGGCACATTGTGAGTTGTAGCGATCTTCGCCCATCCGTGACTTTCTTCAAATTGATTTTTTTTATAGTTCCAAATACTACGCAAAGCCTGGCGATTTCCTCCAGGGAAAATCATGAGCGAATTGCCTTGGTGAAAAACTTCTGCAGCGACTTCGTAGGTGGCAGGAACAGCACCAATCCATTCGAAGTATTGTTTAATCCCGGTGACTCGAAAGAGAGAGGGATGAGTGAAACCATAGATAATCGAATTAGGAATTCTCTCCTGGAGAATGAACAAACTGCTATGGCTTTCGAGGAGGGCACCGACGTTGTGATTGGCAATAAAAAGCAGCGGTCCCTTATTAGGGACATTATCCAGACCTTCAACCTTGATCTTAAAGATAAATTTTAGAACGGGCCAAAGGGTTCTTCTGAGGGAGTTTATGAGCCCCTGACGTCGTTTTTCATAGTAGTTACTCATGATTCTTAGAGTATAGCCCGGCCGGCCGCCAAGAGCGGGAGGCGTAGAAATTTTACATACTAAAGCCTCGCATTCCAGGGGCATGTTACCCTTTTAGCATGTCATTATTTGGTAATAAAAAACGTTCAATTCCCCTGAACTCCCTGGAGAAATTCATGCTCGCGCATGAGTCGGAATACGTTTCTTATAACAGTCAATTGATGGTGGAATTTAGAGGCGAGACTCGTCTCAACGATTTAAGGAGAGCTGTTGATCAGGCTATTCGTGAAATTCCTCTTCTGCGCTCGCATATTGAAGAAACATTATTTGCTTTCAAACGTTTTTATAAAAAAGAATCAGATCTTACTTCTCATGACGTCGTCGAAATCAGAGAAGAAATTTTAGATCAGGATAGTATTGATGAATTTTGTCAGAAAAAATTTAATCTAAGTATCTCTCCGGCTTTTCGTTTTTTGTTAGGGAAGACAAAAGAAGGAAAAAATATTCTCATCTTTAACGTGCACCATACACTTTGCGATGCCGCCGGACAATTCCATTTACTTGAAGAAGTTTTTAGAGCGATGAATGGAATGTCGATTCGCGAAGGAGCGAAGACCGATGAAGTTTTCCGTTATCGTGATTTGTGGAAGCACATGGGATGGAAGTGGTTTTTAGGACACATTAAAAATGAATTGCGTCCTCTTTCAAAACAGCGCAATTATCAGATGGCGACATTGATTGATTATCCAAATCGTCCTGAACGTTTTGTCACTTCGACAACAGTTTCATTGAGTGATGAAGAACAATTGAAGATCAGAGAGAGCTGCAAAAGATATGAAATCTCTATCACTGAATATCTCACATATTGTTGTTTTAAAGCACTCGATACGACATTGAAGAAGAAAGGAGATGAAAAAACTCCGATCATGGTTTATCTTCCAAAGACATTGAGACCACTTCTTAAAATCCGTTACTCACTTCAAAATATTTTAACGACTGTATGGATCGTTGGAAAACGCGATGAAATTCACGATCTGAAATTCTTAGGAAAAGTAAAACACATCATCAATTCACATAAAATGGATAAAGCAGCGAAGTTTATTTTCGGAACACTTGCTGCATCTTCGGTATTGCAACCTTCAAAACTCAAATCAATTTATCAAAAATTTGATCGCAATCCGAAATCGATTTCAAGTTCGCTTTTGATTAGTGCAGGACGAGTTCCTCGTTCTTATACATTTCCGGAAGGATGGACTGATCTTAGCGTTTGGGCACGCGGAACAATGTTGAAATCACCGGGAGCAGGGGTTATCTTCACTGGAGTTGCCGGCTCAGAAACACTCACGATTGAATATCTCAAAGATCTCACAGAAAAAGCTACCATTGATGAATTCAAAAAGAACTTGATGGATGAACTTCTTAAAAATGCTTAATTTGTTTTAGTCACTTTAGAAAGATTTCTCGGCTGATCAGGATTTAATCCCAGTGTGCGAGAAAGTTCTTCGACCATCAAATAAAAAGATTGAATTGCAGTAATCAAATCCAATTCTTCTGCGTGTGTTGTTTGAATTTCAAGTTGTTTTTCTTTTACAAATGGAGGAGCAGCAAGAATAACATTAGCCCCGCGAGCTTTCATGTCGGCAGCAAGTTCAAGCATATTGTGAAGAGCTGGTCCGCGATTAGCGAAAATCAGAAGAGGATAACCTTCTTCAATTAAGGCTTGTGGACCGTGTTTGATTTCAGCAGCACTAAAAGCTTCCGCTTGAATTGAACACGTTTCTTTTAATTTTAAAGCGGCTTCATACGCGAGAGATAGGCCATAACCGCGTCCAACGACCATAATGCGTTTTGCTTTAACAAGAGTTTCAATTGGTGAAGTCCAATCGAGTTGTTGAGCTTTTACTAAATCATCAGGCAAGTGATGAAGCCCGCGAATCATCTGTAAATCATTTTTCCATGTGGCCATCAGTCCTGCGCTTGCAGAAAGTGAGGCGATAAAACTTTTTGTCGCAGCAACTGCTTTTTCGGGACCAGCATGAAGGGGAATCATCCATTCTGCAGCCTTTGCAAGCGGAGAATTTTCATCGTTTACCATTGCGATTGTCGGAGCTTTTTGTGCTCTCATATATTCGATTGGCTTGATGACATCCGGGCTTTGTCCTGATTGAGAAATCGCAACACCAACAGATTTACTTACATCGACTTGTGCTTCATAAAGTGTAATGGCCGACATTGAAAGCGACGTCGTAAGTTTTCCTAACTTCGCTGTCGCTAAAAAATTTAAATATTGAGCAGCGTGATCTGAACTTCCACGGGCAACGCTCACGAGCGAATAAGGATTTTTTTGGTTGAGATATTGGGCCAATTCGTCATAGAGCAAATTATTTTCGCTGAATTGTTCTTCTACAACACCTGGAGCTGAGAGAGCTTCCGTGCGCATAAGTGTTGTCATACTTTTTCCCCTTCAATATAAATTTCTTTAAGTGTGAGATCTTCGTTGAGTAAAAGAAGATCGGCGTAATTATTTTTTTTAATTGTTCCGCGGTCATTGACTCCAATGAGTTCTGCCGGAATTTGCGAAAGACGTTTGCTCGCTTCTGCGAGACTCATTCCAAGTCCTACAAGATTGCGAAGTGCCTGATCCATAGTGAGTGAACTTCCTGCGAGTGTTCCATCCTTGAGGCGAACACCACCTAAACATTTATGAACAATGTGCGATCCCAATTTATAATCGCCATCAGGCATGCCTGTCGCTGAAGTTGCATCAGTGACGAAATAAAGATTTGGAATCGAACGTAGAGCTGCTTTAATTGCTCCAGGATGGACGTGAAGTAAATCCGGAATAAGTTCTGCATGAGTGGCGTGAGCGAGAGCAGCTCCCACCATTCCCGGTTCGCGATGATGAAAGCTCGACATCGCATTGAAGAGGTGAGTAAAACTTTTTGCGCCTTGTTTGAGCGCCATCACGCCATCTTCGTAAGTCCCGTTCGTATGTCCCAGTTGAACCATAATATTCATGGCCGTGAGATGAGGAATGATATCGAGATGATTAAAAACTTCAGGAGCAAGAGTTAACGTTTTTATGGGAACAATTTGATGAAGTTCTTTTATTTCTTTAAGAGTCGCAGCTCTAGCGAAATCGGGTTGAGCTCCAAGTCTTTGCGAGCTGATATAAGGACCTTCGAGATGCACACCGAGCATGCGGGCTTCGCCTTTTTCTCTTTTCGCAAAATTACTTTTCATCGCCTGAAAAGATTTTTCCAAATCAGAGTAAGGAGCAGTCATCGTCGTTGCAAGATAAGAAGTTGTTCCGTAACGAGCGTGAGTGGCTGCGATCGTATGAGAAGAAATTCCCCCTTCCATAATATCGGCACCGCCGCCGCCGTGAATGTGCAGATCAATAAAACCAGGAATGAGATAAGGCGCAGACTTTAACTCGCTTCCAATTTTTTTAAGCGAAACAATTTTTTCATCAAAAGCAATTTCAGCTTCATGGAAAGAACCATCAATTAAAATATTTGCGTGTAATGTTTTCATTTTAAATTTTGAGAAATCAAATAAAGAGCTCCAACAGTTGAATCACCGTGAGCCTTTTGATTTCGTTTTTTTATTTCAGGTGGAAGGTGAGGAATGAGTGCTTCTCCCAAACGACCACAGATAGAGAGAGGAAGTTCTGCTTTAGAATCGAGAGTATTAACCATTGTCGCAATTTCAATTCCGGCCTTCACTAATAATTTTTGAGCATCAGGATCTGTAGCTGCACATTGAAAAACAAGAGGGGCAAGTTTGGCGAAAGCATTTTGTTGAGCTTCACCTAACCAGCTCAAGAATTTTTCCGGAGTAGGTCCGCAGTGCAGTTGAACGGCATCAGTGAGTGCCGAAGATTTTCTTCTTCCATCAATGGCCTTCTGGGTGAGCGAAGCTGCCCGCAAGCCAAGCCATGCACCGCTTGCTTCATCTCCAGCGGGAAATCCCCATCCTGAAACATTTTCGCGTGAACCGTCTGCTTTTAAAACCATTCCCACGCTGCCGGTTCCAACAGCAACAATCACTCCAGGTTTTCCGCCGTGAGCTCCAAGCAATGTTGTAAACCCATCTGTATCAATAAGAATTTTTTTGAATCCAGGATTTCGCATATAGAATTCATTTTTCCAAATGACATTGTTCGCACCAGAGAGACCGAGACCAATGGCACATTCGGAAAGCATCGGCACTGTCATTTTCCCATTAGAGAAAGCGAGTGCGATCGTATTTAAAATAGCACGCCAGGCTTTTTCAATTCCCTGACCGAGGGCCGAGGGGGCACCTTCGGCAAGCGCGAGAATTTTGAGATCGGGAGTTGCAACGATTACTCGCGTGCCACTACCTCCGCCATCAACGCCGATGAGATATTTGTAGTTTGATTCCATGTTTAAATTTTATTCGCGAGTAGAATTCTCGTCAATTGATAGAAACCTGAGTGATTTTGTCTTAATGAAGATCTTGATTGGAACTTTGAGTTTTGATATCTGCCTCTTCCTTGGACCTTAATTTAATCACACAGACGAGCACGCTCGCAGATAAAAGTGATAGCATTAAAATAAGTGTCATCATAAACAGTTCTCAAAAAAAATTCTGTAAAAAATAAATTATTAAAGAATGAGGTTTCCAGTCAACTTATGCAGATTCATGTTAGACTTTTGCTCATTCTTACAGACGCCAAGAAAAAGTTTAGTGCCATTTTGACCTTTGCTTGGCATGATAAAGAGCAATTATCCATAAGGAGTTTCTGTGAAAGTTGTAATATTAATGATTTTAAGTTTAACAATACAGATCGCCCGCGCTGATTTTTTGCCACAAAGTTTTTCAGCAAAATTTGAGCAAGAATATGTGAGCATCCTTAAGGGAAAAACGAAAAAAGGTGAGGGTTCTATTGAATACAAGTATCCAAGTAATATTCGTTTTGAAACATCAACACCAAGTCAGGTAATTTTCGTCAGCAATGGAGTGAAGGCCTGGTATTACCGCGCTCCTTTTATTGAAGGAGAAGAAGGTGAAGTGACGGAGACTTCAGCGAAAGAAGGAAGCGGTCCTTACATTAAATTTTTTGATTCTCTTAAAAATGGTTTATCAGCAAATGCACTTTACGATGTGAAAAATGCCGGAGATGGAATGCATGTTGTGACATTCAAGCCAAAAACAGCAAAAGATTTTGGAATTAAAGAAGCTGTTCTCACTTTCAATTCGGCTAAAGATAAAGACTTTTCTGAACTCAAAAAAATTGATCTTCTTTTTCCTGATGGGAAAAAATCTTCGCTTACACTTGTGAATCTGAAAATTAATCCAGCATTGGATGCCACTCGATTTAACTTCGTGGCACCACCGAAGACGAAAAAGACGAACTAATCGAAACGTTTAGCAAAGAAGTTTTTATCCAGTGTAAATTCTTCTTTGTTCATAATCCTTTTATAAGTGATGTAATTTCTAAAAACCAGTTTGATATAATTGCGAGTCTCTTCGTATGGAATCATCTCGATAAATTCAAAATAATTTCCATTAAAACGCTCTTTCTCCCAAACCTTGATGACTGCTTCACTCGCATTGTATGAAGCCACCGTTTGAGCAAATTTATACTGAGAACGTTCTCTTAAAATTTTGAGGAGAGCAGTACCCATCTCTAAATTGATTTCAGGGTTATAAAGATCATTATAGTCGTGATAAGGAATTCCGTATTTTTTTGAAAGCTCACTCGCTTTTTCCGGAATCATTTGCATTAATCCAAAAGCATCGGCCCACGAACGTTCGCTTGGAACAAACGCGGATTCTTGTCTGGTGATTCCGTAGATCAATTCTTTAGGAACTGAATATTTATTTGAAAGAGCTTCAACCGTTTTTAAATAAGGAGTCGGGAAAATCACGTTGATATATTTTTCCGTCATTGCATTTCGCGAACTCATTTTGAAATTGTAAATTTGTCTCATTCCACCTTGATACCATTCGCTTTGAGCGTAGAGAGACATTGCACGTTCGCGCTCTTCTGCCGTTTTAAATTGCGAATCCATTTCTTTAACAAGTTTTTGAGCAAATGGTTTTTCTTCGACGGCAATCAACCAGTCGAGAGTTTGGTTTCCAGTTGGTTCTGTGTTGAGTATGCTTGCTGGAATTGGTTTGAGCGGCTTCTTCAACTCAATTGAAGAAATAATCCCGTAATAACCAAACGGATCAGCTTCCATGACATCATTGAAAACTTTTTCAGCTTCTTCGCGTTTGTTTTCTCTCTCGAGTGCTTTTCCTTTCCAATAATTCAATTTGGCAATGAAAGCAGGATTGTTAGATCTTTTCACGAAGGATTCGGCAAAGCTCACAACCTTAGAATTGTTTTTTAAGAGATAACTGTTCCAAACTGTTGCCCATTGAATATTTTCGAGAAGACTGCTGTCGGTAATTTTAAAAGTACTCGCTTTTTCAAAACGCTTAAGGGCCTCTGCATTTTCCTTGTTTTCCAGATGAAGAGAGCCATATAGGTATTGAGCCGTTGCTTGTTGATTGGGCGTTCCCATCTTTGCAGCAATTAGTTCATCGAGAATTTTTCTTGCATCGTAATTCTGATGATTCGTCCAGACAGCGCGAGCGAGAGCAATTTGAGAATCAGCCCAGGCATCGATGGTCTTTTGATCATTCAAATTTTTTTCATGTTCATCTTTTAAGAAAGATTCCATTTCATAAGTTTTAGCGAGGAATGTTTTTAAATCGCGTTCAACTTTAAAAGTTGTTCGATAAGCATTGAACGCCTTTACTTTCATTTCGAGAGGGAAGTTGCCATCGATGATCTGGCGATAGAGTTCGCGAGCCTTGGAAAATTTTCGATTCGATTCAAAGTCGCGTGCGATTGTATAAATATTTTGATCGTTGATGTCTGTATTATTAAGCGGAGAAATTTCTTTTAACTTCTCTGTGTAGAGTTTTAATTTTTCTGTATCTGATTCTTTTTCAGCAATCGCAATCGCGCGTTTGATGAGTTTAATTTTATCAGATTGAATCGGCTTGTAAGGAATGAGGGCGAAAGCAAACTCAGCCTCGTAGGCAGGAAGATTTTTTTTAGCAGCAAGATCTTTTGAATATTCAAAATAAGCTTCCTTCAGATAGTTCGAAACCTTTGCTTCACTCCAAATATCCTTCAAGTCGCCTTTTGATAAATCGCAGTCGGTGAGGGTGTGAATGAGGGCTGCATCCCGGATCGGCAGGGCCTTTTTTTCAGAAAGATCACTAAAAAGTGAGCAGGCGAGCTTGGTGTTACCACTTTTTTCAGCGTCCATTGCCTGTAAATAAGCTTTTGCTAGATCCTCTGATTCATCGAGAATGGCCTCGATGAAACTTTGTGAAGCCACTGATTTTTTTAGTGCTTGAAGGCGCTCTTCCCTCGGAGGTGAGAGTGTTTTCACTGGTTTCGTCGAACAACTTAAAGTGAGAAGAAGAGTGCTTAATGAGAGAGCCAGAATTTTTTTCACAATACCACCAAGAACTTTGATTATTCATCGATTTTATACTATTTAGATGTATTTTCAATTTCATAAAACGAAGGTTATCAATGGATACAGTGACAAAATTATTTAACGAAAAGACCGTGTTTTTTACTTCACTCGGTTGTTCAAAAAACCTCGTCGATTCTCAGGTCATGCTTGGGTATATGGGACTTGATGGATTTTCCATTGCAGAAGAGCCAAACGATGCCGAAGTTATCATCGTTAACACATGCTCATTCATCGAAGCTTCGAAAAAAGAATCAGTCGATACAATTTTAGAGATGGCCGATTTTAAAGATCCAGAAAACGGACGTTGTAAAGCGTTGGTTATTTCCGGATGTATGGCCCAAAGATACGCGCAACAACTTGAAGAAGAGATTCCAGAAGCAGATTTGATCATCGGTACTGGTGAATACAACAAGATCACACTTCTTCTTCGCGCACTTGAAGACAGAACGCTTGAAAAGAAATCGTTTGTTGAAATTCCAAAATTCATTCACACAGAATACGATCCGCGTTTGAATACATCGCCATTCTACACAGCATGGTTGAAAATTTCAGAAGGATGTAACCGCAATTGTACTTTCTGTATTATTCCAAAACTGCGCGGAAAACTTCGTTCTCGCTCGGTTGAGTCTCTCGTAAAAGAAGCTGAGAATTTAGCTTCTACAGGGGTACGAGAACTCAACCTTATTTCACAAGATCTTTCTGACTACGGAGTTGATCTTGATGAAAATAACAAGCTCTTCAATCTACTTGAAGGACTTGAAAAAGTTGAAAACATCGACTGGATCAGATTGTTTTATTTTTATCCGGATGAACTTACTGATGAAGTTATCGAGAAGATGGCGACATCAGCGAAGATCAACAAGTATCTCGATATGCCGGTACAACATTTTGCAGACAACGTTTTAAAACGTATGAACCGCAAAATCACTGGTGAGAGAATTCACAACAGAATCGAAAAACTTCGTGAACGCATTCCTGGAATCGTTCTACGTACTTCAATCATCGTTGGTTTCCCTGGGGAAACAGAAGAAGATTTCGAAGCACTACTCGACGGAATTCAAAAAGCTCGTTTCAATCACCTTGGAATTTTCAGATACTCTGATGAAGAAGGAACACCAGCTTTCAAACTTCAACCAAAGGTTCCACAAGATGTTATCGAAGAACGTTTCGATAGACTCTTTGAAGCACAAAGAGAAATCGTTCGTGAATTAAACTCTGCTTACTTAGGAAAAGTGATTCCAGTTCTAATCGAAGGGGAACACGAAGAAACAGAACTTCTGATCCAAGGTCGCCACGAAGGACAAGCTCCGGACATCGACGGAAAAGTCATTATCAACGATCTGGCCGGTCTTGATGTGCAGGTGGGAGATCTTGTTCACGTCGAAGTGACTGAGGTTTTGGATTACGATTTAGTCGGTAGAGTTGTTACACTTAACTAGAAATAAAAAAGGCCCTCGGAAGAGGGCCTTGTTGTTTTTAGAGTTTGTCTTCAGGAAATTTGTAATCAGTACCAGCACCAATACTACCACAGCTACCGCCTGAGTAACCTGCAGCACCTGATAGACTGTAGTCATCATCCCAGTCGGAATAGTTATTATATTTTATACCAAAAGTATCTAGCGTTACGCCGGCATTCATCAAAGTATTAGTCGTTTGAGTATCAATACCACTATCGATTCTAAATGTTCTATCCCATTCTCTTACAGAAACTCTGATTCTTGCTTTAATATCTTTAGCAGCATCCATACAGTAGAATGTATAGAATGGATTTGCACCTGGATATGAGTCAGTAATCGGATCATACATACCAAAAGGGTGGCTGGCCATATTGATTGATTTAACCGTACCAGTCCACGTATTAGCGTCTGCATTTGTTGTAAGACAAGCATTGTTAACAGTTCCATTTGCAACACGAAGATTTGTTCCGTCTCCATGAGTAGTAGGGGCTGAAATTGGCCAGCTGATATCTGCACCCGTAGAAGAAGAGTAGATCATACTTCTAAATCCAAGATTCATTTGAGCTGGAGTAAGTAGATCTCTTACTGGTCCCGAAGCACAATTATAACGGTTACCACCGCATTGTACTTTTTGAACAGTTGAACTTGCGACTGTATTACAAACGCTACTAGCATCGGTTGTCCAAACTTCTTGCGTATAAGTTAAAAATCCTTCATCGCAATTAGGATATTCAGGGTGTGTAGAAGTAGCATAATAGGCTTCGCAAAGATCAGGAGTTGGTATGTTTCCACTAGAGATACACCCTGTCTTAACAGTAAGAGACACTGGATATTTAGTGCTCGTTCCTGCTGAAGTTTTAGGACTCCATTGCTCAAAAAAGTAAGGTGCGTACTGAATATATTGACAGATTCCAGCTCCAACAAGCGCATTGAAATTCAGACCAGAGAAGAACATATCTTCCTCTTCTCCATCTAGGAAACAACGTATATCAAGTGCTTTTGAAGGAGGTCCGCTCAAGATATCGCTCGCATTGATTCTACATTTGCGGTTAATTTGCGCATCACCAACTTTGTGGAACAAGTAAGATGAGACACCGCTTTTGTCAGCAAGTTGAAAATAATCTCTAACTTCAAGAGAAACAGTATATAAAGTAGAGTTAATAAAGTTAGTTCCAGTGATTAAATAATCTCTTCTTGCAGTTAAATAAGTAGGAGTTCCCGAGATTGAACCTGTTGATGGATCAAGTGCAAGTCCAGTCGGTAAAGCAGGAGTGATAGTGAAAATCATTCCATTCCCAGTTGTTTGAAATCCATGAATTGAAGTTTTCTTTCCTCTTTCTAAAACAAATAAATTATCAAAAGTAGAAGAACTAATTGTCGTATTGTTTGTTGCAATTGATGTTGTTTCATCATTATAAATTGCATCGCCAACTTTAAACAATGTTCCCGCTGGTTGTTTTGTAATATCGCTGACAGAAATAATTGAACCATTCAAAGCATAAGCATAAGCAGATGCATGGCTTGTTGTTGCAACATCTTGACCACTCAAGAAGCCTGTATTGGATGTCAGTTCAAGTTTCATATTTGTGCCGTTAACTTGATAGATAGTCGTTCCTGAGTTAACAGTATCACCTTCATAAAAAGTTTTGGCAGTAGCAACCCCAGTTGCCGTTTGTGTAAAATATTGAACGTATAAAATATCTCTGGCAGAAGTGAAAACATTAACAACTAATGCTTTGGCTCCAGCACCATTAGTGTTGGCAGCTACAACTCCAGTTGTTGTAATTGTATCTCCAACAACATAACTACCAGACGAGTTGAGTGTAAGAGCTGTGTTGTAATAGATTGGTCCTGGCGACCAGACATACGAAGCAGCTTCACAAGAAGCCTTAGTTGTATAATTCGCATTAGAACATGTGTTAGTTGGAATGATAGAAGTTTTTTCTGTTTTAAAAACGTTACCGTTATCAATGCTCGCACCAGCGAGGAAATCGCCATTATATACTTCAATGGCCATTTGATAATTGTTGAGAATTTTAAGTACTTTTGCTTTTAAAGCTTCAGTTGAAGGAGGTGCAATCGGTTGAATCAATTCTTCACCTTCTTTAAAGAGAGCAGTGCTTGTTACTGTGATGATTTGTTTATTTGAGACTGCAAAATCACCAGGTGCTGTAATTGCCGAGAGGTTAATAAATGTTGAATTAGATCCTAAACTGTTTGTCGCAGTGACTGTGAATTTTGTTGTTGCGAGGTCAGCAGAAAATGCGCCGCTTATGATCCCCGTTGCTGTATCAAAATTAACTCCTGCTGGTAATGCCGGAGAGATTTTAAAAGTCGTTCCGTTTGCAGCACTTAAACTATCATCACCGATTGGAACAATTGGCTTGATAAATTTAGTTGAACCAGTTTCATATATAGAAACAATTTTTTGGATACCATATTTCGCAGTATAAAACTGAGAATCGTTATCAGCAGTTGCGTCACTAAATAGATATGAATCGTCTGCTTCTGTAATAAACGAAGCGGCTACTTCGCCAAGAGCATCGCTTGAAATTTTATCGTTAGTCGCAAAATATTGATTGTTAGGGGAAATATTTTCTACGTAAAGAACTCCATATGTATCGTCTTTGTCGAAAATCTTTGCCACTTTTCCACTGGAAGTCCAAGTACCAGCGGCTCCTAGACATGAAGTTTTTGTAACATAAGTTGCGTTACTACAAGTACCAAGAACAGAGATAAATCCATTTATTGCAAAAGGAGTTGAATCGTTTACGTAAAGAGCAACTAGTTTATTTATTCCTATTTTGTTAGCAACAGTATCAACAATCTTAGCAACACCAGTAGCACTTGTCGCGCCAGCAATAATATTGCTACGAGCGTATGCACCAACCGATGCAGTTGTAGTTACAGTAGGAACAATGTCCGTTATAAAATAACCAGATTGAGCCTGCACATGTAGGATAAGTTTGTCTGATTGTGAAAGCGCAAATCCCGTAGGTGCTTTGTAAGCCCCAATACCAACTGTCGTTGTGATCGTACTCTGCTCTCCAGCAGAATTATGATACGTCATCGTAATTCTGTATGGAATTGAAGAACCAATTTTATACCATTTGTTTTTAGTGCTCGTACAAACTGCTTGAGTTGCATAAAGATAATCAGGGTTGCTACATTTTAAAGTTGTTGCATTCCATGTTTGTACAGATGCTTCACAAGTCGCTTGAGACGTATAAGCTGGATCACTACAAAAAGCAGTTGTAACTGCAGCAACTGAAAGAGGTGTTCCCGAAAATGAACAGTCCGTTGTACTAAAAGTTAATCCCATAGGAAGCGTTCTTGTTTGTACGTTTCCAGTTGTGATTAATGCACACTTTTCAAAAAATTTAGAATTAAGTGTTGGATCGGCCATCGTTCCATCGACTGTTGAAGCGAGCGCAGTCATAGCTGTTCCAACTTTCAAAGAAACTGTTGGGTTATTGATAACACCATTACTGTTGTTTGGAAGAGACCCAAAACCAAACACTGTTGGAGGAGAAAAGACAAGTGGAGTTCCAGACGAATCAACAACTGGAGGTGAACTTGTCGTCGAAGAAGATGTCGTCGTCTTCTTTGGCGCATCCTTCGAAAACTTCGTCAAACTATCGGGCATACACCCTTGAAGTAAGAAGGTCGCAAGTAATAATGAGGTGAAGTGTTTTAAATTAAACTTTTTCATATCTCTATTATCGTGAATTTTTAATAAATATTTAGGTTAAGTAAAAACCAAAAGAATTTCGTAGAGTTATTATAAATTGACTAATTTACTAGGCCTTAGAATTGCCACTAATCCTGGGTACCATGAGGATTATTTACACGCTTTCTAGGGACTTATTGAAGGAAATCCAGAATTTCACTATGATGGCCCAATGAAGCCAAATAAACCCAAAATTCTCCTGGTGGAAGACGATCTTCTCTCGCGTTTGAGTCTCAAATCGAGACTGGAAAGTGTCGGGGAAGTTCTGGAAGCACCTTCAAAAAAAGAAGCACTCATATTGCTTGAATCGCGTGTCTTTGATCTGGCATTTGTCGATTTGGATTTAGAATCTGAACTCGCTGGATTGGAAATCATCACGCATTTAAAAAATAAAAATGTCTACTCCGTTGTTCTTTCCGGTCGCGAAGACGAAAGAGTTGTTGAAGAAGCTTATACTCTTGGTTGCCGCGATTATCTTTCAAAGCCGTTTACAAAAACGAGTATTGAATTAGTTCTCAAAAAATACGCTTCAGATAAAAATAAAAACCAGGCTCTTCAAAAATTAAAAGATATTTTCTTAACGAACGATGATTCTCTCATTAAAGAATTAGAAATTATTGATCAAGCCTTGTTGAGTACGAGACCGATTCTCATCACAGGAGAAAGCGGAACCGGAAAAACATTTTTAGCAAAATTTATCCATGAACTTTCTGATAGCAAAACTCCTTTTGTTCATTTGAATTGCGCTGAAATTTCCGAAAGCTTAATTGAGTCAGAACTTTTTGGTTACGAGAAAGGTGCGTTCACTGGTGCGCAAAAAACGAAGAAAGGAATGCTGGAACTCGCGGATGGTGGAATTCTCTTCCTTGATGAAATTGCAACAATGCCACTTTCTATTCAGAAAAAATTATTAAAAGCGATTGAAGAAAAATCTTTTTATCCTCTCGGTTCTGAAAAAATAGTGAAGTCAGAATTCAGATTGATTAGTGCGACTTGTGAAAATCTAAAAAATAAAATTGAAGCAGGCGAGTTTAGAGCGGATTTCTTTTTTAGAATTGAAGGATTTAACGTTACGATAAAGCCTTTGCGTTCTAGAAAATCTGATTTTCAAAATCTCATCCAATATTTTATTAAAAGAGGCGAGCGCAGAATTGTTTTTGATTCTCAGGCAAAAGAAACTTTAACCAAATATTCATGGCCGGGAAATGTTCGTGAGCTTGAAAGAACGATTGCTGTTCTTCAAACAAAAGATCGTGGAATTGTTTCTGCTGAAGATCTTCTTCCTCTTTTGGCAAAAACTCAGGCAACTCCTCCAGAGAAAAGTTTTGATTTAGAAGAAGTGAAACGGGTTGGTTTAAAAAATTATATTGAAGAAGTCGAAGCCAATATTTTGAAAATGACTTTGGAAACGAATGAAGACAAAGTTCGTAAAACACTGGCCGATTTAAAACTTTCAAATAACTCTTACTATCGTATTTTAGAAAATCTAAAAGCACGGGAGAATGAACGTGCTTGAACAAAATAAAAACGCTCAGGTAATCCACGATATCAATTCTTCTATTTCTGCTTTAATGGGAGCAGTAGAAGTTATCAAAGACGAATGGAGATCAAATCCGGAATTAGTTGATAAAATTCTTCCACTAACAGTGGAAAAAATAATTGAGCTTCAAGAGCAGTTACAAAATTTTCGTAACCAGTAATTCGCGATTTCTCCTAATTTTCCTGCTTTAAAACGATGGCCTTCCCGATTAAACTAAATCAGTAAAAGTGATTTGGTTAAGGAGTATCCATTGAGACTAGCTTTAATTTTTGTTTTGGCACTATCCATTCATATCCTTTATGCTCAGGATTCTTCCGTTCATAAAACTATTTCTTTTGCAGAAAAAATGCGCCCAACTCTTATGAATATTGTCGGAGAAAAATGGACAGTAAAATTAATTGGTGAAGCTCCCGTTGTCAAAGTTGACGATGGAATTGTTCTTCCTGCACTTCCAAAAATTGCAGAAGATGCTCGCTCGACTGCGGTCTATAACAAGAAAGAAGATAAAATTAAACTCGCTCAAGATGTAGAAGAAAAATATTATACGACATACATTCGTGAAATTTACGAAGCGACAAGACAAGCAAAACCTAATGATGATGAAGTGACAAAAATGGCAAACGTTCTTGCTCAAGGGGGAACGCGCGAAGGTATTTATCATTCGCTCGTTTTAGATTCTGTTTATGGTGGAATGGAAAATTACGAAAAACCAATTAAGAGTAATGCTGCCGACTTCGCCGTTTATTTCTACGATCGTTATCTCGGGAAAAAAATTTCGAAAGAAAGTTTAAAGGGGCTTAATATTTATTCTGTGAAACGTCTCATGGCCGATAAAGCTCTCGATATCATCGATGCCTTTGGAGACAAACGTGGTGATTTAGAAAGTTGGTATGCGGTGATGTCGAGCGATCTCGCTTCAAAATTTCCGCAAGTATGGTCTTCTAAACTGAGAAAAGACACCGCTTCACTTCACCACAAAGTGTGGGCGAGCAAAGTGCCTGTTCAGCATATTAAGTCTGAGACATTGATTAAGATTCATTCTGCTATGAACTCTATGATGTAAGATTAAACCCAAAACGGATTCTCAACACCAGTTAAAACTTTTAAGAAACGTTCAACTCCCAATGCAATTCCAGCAGAAGATGGGAGTCCACGTTCCATCGCTTGATAGAGAACGGTCGGTTCCGGCAATTCGTAATTGTAGAGAGATTTTTTTTCTTCGGCCTGAAGACGAAAACGTTCTTTTTGAATTTTCAAATCAGTCAGTTCGTTAAAACAATTACAAAGCTCAACACCTTTACTATAGATTTCAAAACGCTCACACACGCGAGGATCATCTTTCTTCAAAGTCGAAAGCGCGCTTAAGTGATTTGGGAATTCATAGAGCAAAAGAAAAGGATAATGAACCAGATGCGGTTCAATTTTATTTAAGAACAGAAGAAAATAATAATCGTCCCATGAAAGAGTTTCTCCCTGAGTTGGGAGTGGAACATCTTTGAAATCTTTTTCGATTAATTTTTTGAGATCTTCTTTTTCAAGATAGTCGAGAATATCAACTTTAAGCATATCGAGGAAAAGTTCCTGAATCGTCGCACGTTCGAAACGACAATTTTTTAAATCAGTATCAATAGCGTTCTTTTTTTCTTCAAGCGCATTGAGTGAATAATGAAAAAGATCTTCGCAGTCTTTCATGATTTGCGTGTAGTGAGCTCCTCTGCGATACCACTCGAGCATAAGAAATTGCGGACGGTGATTGGTTGCATTCGGTTCATCACGAAAAGAGTAAGAGAGAGTGAAGAGATCGTTGAATCCCAACGAAAGAAGCTCTTTCATGTGAAATTCAGGAGACGTCTGCAGATACCAATTGTCTAACTGTTTTGTATTCGCATGACCTACTTGAAAAGGATGAATGTGTGTTTCCATTCCAGGATTTCTCACCATCGGTGGCGTGAGCACATCCATAAAATTTTTCTCAGTGAAAAACTGGCGAATGGCCCAAAGCAAATCGAACTGCGCTTTTAATTTATTTTTACGATTATTGATATCTGTTTGCATAGGATGCAGCATATAACAAACATTTCAAAGTTTGTACATTTCTTCGGGACTGCTGTATATTACCCTCGTTTTAAGATCTATGGGGACATAATGAATTTAACTTATATCATAATTGCTATTGTCGTTATCGCGCTTATCGCTTTTTTTGTTCTTCGTTCGAAAAAACCGGAACAACTTCCTCCTGTTGAAAAACCAAAAACAGAACCAAAACCAGAGTCCAAACTAGAACAGAAAATAGAAGCAGTTACAGCTCAACTGATAACAGAAACTCCTAAACCAGAGCCCGTTATCAGCAAACCGACAATCAGCTTCAGCGAGCGCCTAAAAAAAGGCCTCTCACGCTCTCGCCAGGAAGTCTGGGGAAAACTCACAAATATATTTTCAGGAGGCGGACTCGATGACGAAAAAATCGAATCGCTTGAAGAACTTCTCTACGGTGCAGACATTGGTACTGCAACTGTAAGCGAATTGATGACTGAAGTTCAAAAGAAAGCAAAAGAAGGAGACATGTCAGAAGAATCTTTCAAAACTTTTCTTTTTGATTTTTTAAAAAATAAAATGGCACCGATTCAATCGAAGATTGATCACTCGCTTTACGAATTCAATCCAGCAGAGAAAGGACAAACAAAAGTTATTATGATCGTCGGTGTAAACGGTGCTGGAAAAACGACGACCATTGGAAAACTTGCAACGAAACTGCGTGCACAAGGGGCGAGTGTTGTGGTTGGTGCATGCGATACTTTTAGAGCTGCGGCCGTCGATCAACTTCAAGTATGGTGCGATCGCGCAGGCGCAAAAATGATTCGTGCAAAAGAAGGAAGCAATCCATCAGGTGTAGGCTACGACGCTCTTCAGGCAGCGCTCAATGAAAAAGCGGACTACTGTATTCTCGACACAGCAGGGCGATTGCACACTAAAGAAAATCTGATGGACGAGTTAAACAAAAGCAAAAATGTTTTAAAGAAGCTTGACCCCACAGCTCCTCATCAAATTCTTCTCGTAATTGACGCGATCACAGGACAAAATGCTCTTCGCCAGGCTGAAGAGTTTCACAAGACGCTCGATCTAACTGGCTTAATCTTCACAAAATGTGATGGCTCTTCAAAAGCTGGAAGTGCCGTTTCGATCGTTGAACAACTGAAGCTTCCAATCGCTTACATTGGTGTTGGAGAGACAGCTGAAGACCTCGATATTTTCAAAATTGACGAGTACTTAAAGGCCCTATTAGGGATGTAAGTTTACTAGCTACGCAAGGCATTTTGTTTGACGAAAATTCCTCTATCGTTTACTCTAAAATACAATGAATAACGTAAGAGAAGACAGCGCCGTTTTTGAAGTATTAGGCCAAAAACTCAAGCTTAGAAGAGATGAAAAGCTTGAAGGAATTGAGCCAAGTGATATCGTCGGATATGTTCAATCCGAAGCTCTCAAAATAATGAATTCTTCACCAGGTCTGAGTGAATCTCAGATCAGCGTTTTATTAGCGCTAAAATTTGCTGGTGAAAAATTAGCCTTAGAAAAAGAGTATCGCGAAAATATTAATCTTCTGCGTGCAACTGCAGTGGATGCCCTTCAATACATCGAAGAAGTCTCTCCAACGACTCGCTAAGAGCTAGTGTGATGAATAAGCACGAGCATCGCAAATGGATGAAAGAAAAACTTTCTTCGATTCCATCTGATGCTTTCATGGATAAGAGTTTGAGACTTTCAAAAAATCTCGATTCCCTCTTAAGCGATCTTCACGTTATTCAGAAAAATATTTGTATTGGCGCTTTTGCTCCGATTGAAAAAGAACCTTTATGGTTTAGTGCTCTGTCGGAAAAATATCAAACTGCCTATCCTACGTTTGATACAACAAAAGCGATGCACTTCAAGTTAGCTTCAATGTCTGACTTGATTGAAAAAAAAGATTTTGGTCCGAAAATTTTAGGGCCAGCGGATAATGCCAAAGAAGTTATTCCAGGTGTTGTCTTAGTTCCGGGTTTAGTTTTTACCGCACACGGCGAGAGACTAGGCAGAGGGAAGGGATTCTACGATCGTTATTTACATAACTTTTCTGGAATCAAAATTGGAATCGCGTTTGCGTTTCAGGTGGAAGAAAACCTGCACACAGAAGCGCACGATGTACCATTAGATTTTATTGTGACTGAAGAAAAAATAATTGATTGCAAACTTTTGCAGACTAAATAAAGAAATAAGGGAGCTCATAAATGAATATAGCAGTGATCTTGGCCTCAGTTCTTTGCGCGATCATCGGCGTTGCCGTTGGTTTCGTAGTGAAGAACAACCAAGTAAAAAAAGATATCGCAGAAAAAGAAGCTAAAGGTAACGACATTGTTGAAAAGGCAAAAAAATATGCCGACGAAGTAAAATACAAAGCTCGTCAGGAAGCAAAAGAAGCAGCTCGTGAAGAAAAAGAAAGATCTGATCGTGAAATCGCGAACAGAACTAACGAAATGAAAAACCAAGAGCGCGAGGTTGCTAAAAAAGAAGCCACTCTCGATCGCAAAATTGAAGAACACGATAAAGAAGTAAAAGTTCTAAAAGAAAAAGAAATCTCGTTTGAAGTTTCTAAAAAACTTCACGAAGAAGAAGCGCTTAAACTAAAAAGAAAACAAGATGAATTCAATGATCGTTTAGCTCAAGTAGCTCAGATGACAAAAGAAGAAGCGAAAAACGAACTTCTTCGCGCAATGGAAGAAGAAGCTCGCGTTGATTTCTCAAAAACTCTTCGTCGTCTTGAAGAAGAAACAAAAGAAGAAGCTGAAGCAAAATCAAAAAGAATCGTGGGAATTGCAATTCAAAGATTCGCCGGCGAATACGTTGGTGAAAAAACTATCGGTTCAGTTGAACTTCCAAGTGACGATGTTAAAGGTCGCTTGATCGGTCGCGAAGGACGTAACATCCGCGCGTTCGAACAAATTTGTGGTGTCGACTTAATTATCGATGATACTCCTGAAGTTGTTGTTATCTCTTCTTTCAACGTAGTAAGAAAAGAAATCGCAAGAATGGTTATCCAAAAGCTAATTGCCGATGGACGTATTCACCCAGCTAAAATCGAAGAATTCCATGACAAATCAAAAGCAGAAATGGAAAGACAGCTTCGTGACCTTGGTGAAAAAGCACAAATGGAAATCGGAGTTCACGGTATCCACCCTGAAATTTTAAAACTTGTTGGGGCTCTTCAATGGAGAACTTCATACACACAAAACCAATATCAACACGCAATCGAAGCTGCATTCATTTGTGGAGCGATGGCCGCTGAACTTGGTCTTAACGTTAAACAAGCTCGTCGTGCAGCTCTTCTTCACGACATCGGTAAAGTTATCGATGCTTCAGCAGAAGGTTCACACGCGGTTATCGGTGCTGACTTCGCGAAGAAATATGGAGAGTCTCCGGATATCGTTCACGCGATCCGCGCTCACCACGATGATGAAAAACCAGAATCAGTTCTTGCTCACCTTGTAGCTGCTTCAGATGCTCTTTCGGGAGCTCGTCCTGGTGCTCGTAAAGCGATGATGGAATCATACGTTTCACGCTTAACTGACATCGAAGAAATCGTTAACTCATTCGAAGGTGTTTCTAAATCATATGCAATTTCTGGTGGACGCGAAGTACGTGTCTTCGTAGAAAATGACAGAGTAAATGATGAAGAGACGGTAATGCTTTCTCGCGATATCGCTAAGAAAATCGAAGAGGAAATGTCTTATCCTGGAACAATTAAAATTACAGTTCTAAGAGAGACTAAAGCAGTCGGGATTGCGAAGTAGTTTCTTACGAAAAATTTTTTTAATAAAGCGGCCTTCGGGCCGCTTTTTTTTTGTGCTATCATATTATTCATGGACGAAACTCAATACGCATTAGTCACCGGAACTTCTTCAGGTCTCGGTCTGGAAATGACTCAATATCTTCTTGAAGAAGGTTATACCGTCATCGGCATCTCTCGCCGTGGAACGACACTTGATCATCCTCAATTCATCGACATCATTTGCGATATTCGCGATGAAGCTGCAGTTGAAGAGATGTACGATCTCGTCAACAATCACACGAATAAATTGCATCTGATCGTTTTAAATGCCGGCATTTTTGAAATGTCTCCGCTTATTGAAACATCGACAAAAGAATTCAGTGATCATCTCACAACAAATGTTGTCGGTGCTTTTCATATTTTAAAACACGCAAGCGAGTTTCTTATTGAAGATTGTACGCATATTGTTTCAGTTTCTTCACTGGCCGCTAAAAAAGGACTCGCAAATATATCGGCCTACAGTGCTTCGAAGTTTGCACTCAACGGAATGATTGAATCGGTGAGAGAAGAGTGGGAGCATCTTGGAGTGCGCTTCACAAATCTTATGCCCGGGGCGATTTTTACTCCTCTCTGGAATAATGAAGACGAGGAACTTCCTCGTGATCAAATGATGTGCATTGAAGATTTCATGCACGTGTTCCAGATGGTCGTGACGAGTCCGGCACACATTCAATTTCCGGACATCACGTTTCTCCACAAAAGAGGAATGTTGAAATGAAAAAACTATGGGAACGAATGTCGGTGCTCTCTCGCTATTATCTCATTTCGATGTTGAGTTTTTTTCTGTTCTTCGGACTTCTTTCATTAGTTGGTCTTAGTTTTATCGATCTTCTTTTTTTCTCAATGGCCTTTATCTGGCACTTCGCTTTGCTCACTCCTGGAATGAAAGAAAAGATGTTGATGAACAAACAACGTTTCTCTTTTCTCAATGTTATCGTGAGAGTTAATTATTATCTTCAGCTCTTCATTAAGATTGATAGATACTCTTTTGGACCGGCGATTGTTCGCGCGATTTCTCCTCTTATTTTTATGTTTTTTCTAATTGTCGTTGGAGGAAACGGAAATTTACTCTTTACCATCTTAGGTTCAGCAGCTTTTGAAATTTCATACTACTGTTTTTTACAGAAAGCTATTTCAGGGCCGCGAGATGATCGAGAAAGTGAGAAAGAGATTCCGAACGCAGAAAGTTTCCACGAATAGTTTCGAAATCGTCATAGTCATCGAACAAATTGCGCGAAAAAGATTTGAATCTTTTTAAGATGAGATCATCTGTCCAGCCGATTTCGCGATACTCTTTTAAAAGACCATCAAAATAAAGATCGAGATAATTTTTTCTTTGGAACAATAAGAATGTTTCATCGATATGAGCGTCTTCTTCAATATATTCTTTGTACAGCTTTGCAAGCCACGGCGTTTTGAGTGCACTTCTTCCAAACATCACTGAATGACATTTTGTCGTCTCGAAAATTTTTTCGATATCCTCAACGATCCAGATATCGCCGTTTCCGATGAGAGGAACTTTTACTTCTTCCACTGCCTGAGCGATGTATTTCCAGTCAGCGACGCCTTTATAGAGTTGGTCACGTGTGCGTGCGTGAAGTGTGATGGCCTCAACACCTTCGTCTTGAATAAGCTTAAGTGTATCGCTGAAATTTTGATCGTCGTGATAACCAACACGCATCTTCACTGTAAAATGCCCGGTGAAGTTTGAGCGAATTGTTTTTAAAACTTCTCGAAGACCTTTATGATCAGAGAGGAGGTAAGCACCACCTAAATGCGAGTTCACTTTTTTAGAAGGACATCCAAGATTCAAATCGAGGTGATGCATTTTCATCGATTCTAAAATTTCGACAACCGCTTGAGTTTGAGCACGAGGAGTTGTGAGAATTTGAAATGAATTCTTTTTGCGCCAGGATTCATTGGCATGAATGCGCGGCCCGTAGTGCTCCATGATCATCTTCTCGTTAATTTTTCCGACAGTCGGCACTCGCAAAAAGTCGGTGAAAAACTGATCCCACTCAGGAAAATGCTTAAGCATAGCGATTCGATAAGGCTCATCGGTAATGCCTTCCATCGGTGCAAACAGCAGAGAATTTTTCTTAAACACATCGAAATTGTTCATTGCCCGTGTTAGTATCAAAAAATATGACGAAAAAAAACCTCATTGTCTCAATCGTTTTATTTTTAAAAGAAATAAACGAAACCTCGTTTAAAATGTGGGTGCAGGTTCGCGAAGAAGTGGGCCCGCTCTATGGAATGTTGGAATTTCCCGGAGGAAAAATTGAAGACGGCGAAACGCCTGAAACTGCGGGAAGAAGAGAAGTTTTAGAGGAAGTAGGAATCGTCATTCCGGAAGAATCCCGAATGGTTTTGTTTAAACAACAAGACTACAGTACTGACCTTAAAAATATTTGTTTATTCTGTTACATCTCGAATTACGACCAATTGCCGCAAGAAAAAGGGCAATGGCTCACGGTTAGTTACGATCAAAAATCCGCCCCTTTAGCTGGAAAAATTCCCCCGATAAATCATGTCATTATCGATGATTTAGCGGTATATATTCAGTCACAATTTAATGCAGGAATGATCAGCTACTTATGGGTAATGTAAAGACCATCGCAGAATTTTTTCTTACCTCACTCGCGTGGACGTTCACGCTTTTTTCTCCTGTTGCTTCGTCGAAACTGACAGGAAACGGTCTCATTAAACTTCTTTCGAATCTTTCGATCGGCTCACTTGCGATTACATTGATCATTACGTTTATGAGCGGCGGAAATATTCTTTCACTATCGCTTTACTTAAAACTGGCGAGTCTTGTTGCTTTAGTGGCGACAACCCTTTTTCATCGCGATGAAAAATCGATTTTTATGTGGGCGATGTACGCGATTGTTGTTCTCGCTCTCGGCACTCATATTGTTTTGTTCTCACCGGTTTTGATGAATGCCCTTTTCCTCATCTCATCAGCGTTGCTTTTAGGGATCATCACGTATGCAATGGTACTCGGTCATTGGTATCTCGTGGTTCCTAAACTTAGCGAGCACCCGCTAAAGATCGCAGCGGTCATCACGTGGATTATTCTCGCAGTGAAAATTGCGTGGAGCTTATTTACTACATACAAGCATCTCGATTTTTTTGAAGAGCAAACAACTCTCGGTGCGGGATATGCTTTTAACAATCTTCTCCTTTTGATGAGAATGCTTTTTGGGTACGTTGTTATTCTAGGAATGAGCTTATTCAACTGGAGACTTGTGAAGATGAGATCAATTCAAAGTTCGACAGGAATTTTGTATGCGATGACTTTTTTCATTTTCATCGGTGAGCTTATTTCAACATATATCTTTTTTAATTTTGGACTCTACATATGATGACAGTACATTTTACGTGTAAAAATTGTGGTTCAGGAATTCACGTTTATCCGGATCTGGATGCAACTCGTATTCAGTGTGAAGTTTGTAAACATGAACAAGAAGTGCACTTCGATGAAAATCATATGAAGGGAATTTTAAAAGATTGTCCTGGATGCGCTCGTAAAGATTTCTACTCTCAAAAAGATTTTAATAGAAAATTAGGTGTCATCATTTTCGTGATCGCTGCGATTATTTCGACAATCATGTTGTGGGTAGGACTTGGACCGCAGTGGTACTTGAGTACATTCATTCTCCTTTACGCACTCGACTTCTTTTTATTTCGCCGCCTCAATTTGATCGCTATTTGTTACAAATGTAACGCGATCTTTAGAGACGTAAAAAACATCAATGAAATTCATGGTTTTGATCATGAGATGAATGACCGAATCGTTTACTCGGATCATAACTTCCACGGCAAACCTTTAGATCACTAGCTATCTGCTTTGAAATCCACGATTAGTTGAAAAAAACACGATCAGGGTGTAAAATAGGCAAGTGATTAAAAATGTTAAGCTTTCTTGGCTTAACTAAACAAGGAACCTATCCATAGAACCCCCCTTACACTTCTCGAATATTTCAATAGAAATTTTCGCTCTCGTTGTCTGTTTTATCGCTACAGCTTTTTTCTCAGCTGCTGAAGCTGCATTACTTTCGATCGGTGCCGATCGTGCTCGCCAACTTATTGAAGAAGGTGGACCAAAAGGAAAGGCGATGGCCTTCATGATCCTTCGTCCTTCGGAACTTCTCTCAACGATTCTCGTAGGAAATAGTATCGCGAATATTCTCGCGGGTTCTCTTACAACATCACTCACAGCAACTTATACGGGAAGTAATATTATCGGTCTTGCTCTCGGAGCAACCACGATTGTGATTATTCTCTTTGGTGAAATTCTTCCGAAAACGATCGGACGCAATCACGCTGAAAAATTATCGGTAATCGCGATTCGCACACTTCAAGTCATGTTTTATCTTTTGTATCCGGCGATCAAATCAATTGTTTGGTTCATCAATACAATTCTTGGAGACAATGCTGAGCTCACAGGAAGAATGGTTACGAAAGATGATATTGAATTCATGATCTCGAAAGCGGAAAAAGAAAAAACGATGGATTCAAAACAAATCGATTTGCTTTCATCTATCTTAGAATTCCCGATGATCAAAGTTAAAGACATCATGATTTCTCGTATGCACGTAAACTATCTGCAAAAAGATTCTACATATGAAGAGATGATGACGTACGTTCGTGAAACAGGTAATAGTCGTTACCCGGTTTGCGACGGAGAGTTGGAAAATATCGTTGGATTCATGCACGTAAAAGATCTGGCGTTTTTGACTGATGATCAAAAGAAAAATTTTAAATTAGAGAAACTTTTAAAGCCGCCTTTCTTCGTTTATGAACACATGAAGATTCAAGCGGTATTCGATCACATGAACCGCAAGAAAGTTCACTTGGCGTTAGTTAAAGACGAAAACGGAACTGTTGTTGGTATCGTTACGTTAGAAGATATTATCGAAGAAATTTTTGGTGAGATCAACGACGAGCACGACGACGTTGAAGAAAAAGAAAAACATCTTGAAGAAGCAGATTTAGAAGAGGGGATTGTCGTTGATGGTGATATCTCTCTACGAGAACTATACAACGATTACGATATTAAAATTCCGCTCAACGATAACTACTCGACCCTTTCCGGATTCTTGCTGGATATGTTAGGTAATACTTTCCCGGAACAAGGACAGATCATTGTTTGGGAAGGATTGTCGTTTGACTTAGAAGTTGTTGAAGATCATGTGATCAAGCAAGTTCGCATTAAGGATGTTGGTGGAGAGAAACACATTTTCTCTAAAAAACAACACGCAGAACTTGTTGAACAGAACGACTTGGAAGCTTCAATGCAAATCCATGAGAAAGAATACTCAGAAAAGTAGTATTTAAAAAATTAGGAAATTCAGATGAAGATTTACGATATCGCAGTTGTTGGTGGTGGTTCTGCCGGCGTAATGGCCGCAATGAGAGCTGTTTTAAATAACGACGAATGCTTATTCTTCCCTGGAAATTCTCTTCATAAAAAACGTTCTCGCGCTTTCTGGGTGACTGCTATTGAAAACATGCCTGCGCATCTCGGATTTAAAAAAGGAATTGAAGAACCAAATAAAACTTCACTCGACTGGCTCGCTCAAGGTCCATTCGCTTCAAAATTTCATTGGCAAAAAAATCGTGGTGTCGTGAAAATCTCGCAAGCAAGCGACGGAGTTTTCACTTTAGTAGATGATAAAGATTTCGTTTATCAAGCTCGCTACGTGATTCTCTGTACGGGAGTAATGGATGTTCAACCACACATCAACGGTTCTATTGAACCGGTTTTTCAATTCGCGAATGCGCAGTTGATTGATTACTGCGTTCGTTGTGATGGCCATCATGTACTCGATAAGAAAATAGCAATCATCGGTCACGATACAAGTGCTGCCTGGGTTGCAGTGATTCTGCATGAACGTTACGCCTGTCCTGAAATGACTATTCTTACTAATGGCGAAGAGCCAAAATTTGATGATGATGTGAAAGCACTCATTGCTCGTTATAACATCAAAGTTGTCACAGAAAAAATTGAATCCATTCTTGGAAATGGAAAATTAAAAAAGCTAGAAGGGTTTAAAACTGCCTCACAAACAATCAATGTTGATTTCGCTTTCGTCGCTCTCGGAATGATTGTTTATAATGAACTCGCAAAAATGTTAGGTGCAGATCTTGATCAAAGAGGTTTTGTCATCACAGATCCGAAAGGAAAATCTTCAGTAAATGGCCTATATGCAGCTGGAGACTTAAGAGCGAATGCCAAAAAGCAAATCTATACAGCATGGGATCACGCGGTTGATTCTGCCGATGATATCAATCTTCACATTCGTCGAAAAAAGCGAAGTGAAACTTCGAATTTATCATAGTTCTTTCTCCACAGTAAAAGCGTAAAATTTATATTGAGAAAAGTGATGTCACACTTGTCATCTGCAAGTTTGATATTACCTTTCTGATAGGAAAGGCTTTGAACCTGGTCAACCACATGGAGGAAGACACATGAAAACTTTCAACACTCAACAGATGATCGAAGGAGCAAAATTAGAAATCGAAAGAATTGCTCCGAAAAACTCTCACATAGAAATTGAAGTGACAGAGGATCCTGTTGGGCATTTTAAAACGAACGTTATGCTGAAAACTAAGTACCACACGTACTTCGCAAAAAAAGAAGACATCTTCTTATATAAAAGTTTCAGCAAAGCAGTCCGAGCTCTTAAAGCTCAACTACAAAAAAGAAAAATAGGACAAATAAATCACGAGACACCTCGTATAGATAATTTTCACCCGGCGGCTTAATCCCTCTCCAAAATAAGTTAAGCTGCTTTTTCTTCATAGTTGCCCGGTCTTTCTGACCGGGTTTTTTTATTCACAGGATGTGATGTATTTCTGCGAGAGGCAGGAGCCGAAGCAGAAACCTTGGAACTGGGGAAGCTTCACTTCCATCACTTCTCACTTTACAAACAATTTTCATTTCCTAGATAATAAACAAAAATTATTATCAGGACTTAAAATGCGAATTCTCTTTTTGTTTCTCATTCTTCTTTTCACTACAAGCTGTGAAAACAAAATCACAGCAAACACAAATAGCAACAACACAAAAGTAACAGAAGGAACAATGCTAACCTTCGATCCCTTTGCACTAGCAACACATAAAGTAACGGGCAACTGCCAGTCGCAACCAATCCTTCATCGCTTTCTTAATTTTTCTCCGATCTACTTGCAAGCATCAGGCACAGATCTTTTCGTAGGAAGTGCGAATGTCATTCTTTACGATGCAACAGCGACGTTTGATTTGATCTACACAGAATATCCAGGACAGGAAAATACAGATCAAACGACATTCAGTGATCATTTGACTGGAAATTATCATTATGAAAAATCGACGATAGCAAATGCTCCGGATAATCTTGTTTTGGAAAACATCGGAACAATCATTCCGTCACTTTCATCGAATAAAATTAGTTTCAGATTGAAACTCGATCACGATCTCAATCGTGTAGTCACGGCGAATGAAATCTTAGGAGGAGTGAGAAACGGAGCACTCGCGTTTTTCAACGACACCTGTCCTTAGTTTTTTAAAATCGCAATTTTGATATCGCCATTTACTTTCGCGCGACACGAGAGTCGAACAATTTTATTTGAATCATAATTTTGTTTAATGTGCGAAATAGTATCTGATTCAACTGCACCGGGAATGGATAAATTCTCTGCGCCTTCCAGAATTTCAATGCGACAAGAACCACATGAGCCGGCCAAGCAGCCGTGAGGCAATACAAGACCTTGGCGTTCTAATTCATCGTAGAGAATACGCCCAGATTCTACTTCAAATTTTTGGTCGTTTTCATTGGGAGATCTCCCTTGAACTAACACGGTGGGCATATTTATTTCATCCTTCAACGAATATTATCGTTCAAATTGTAAAACACGCAGCAAGTTAATCCAACTCAAAAGTGAGGCATATTATGTTTACCTTCGAAAAATTATACTCAATGGGACATGAGGAAGTTGTATTTTTCTCTGATCCAACTTGTAACCTTAAAGCTATCGTTGCTATTCACAACACAACTCTTGGACCAGCTCTTGGTGGAACGAGAATGTGGCCATACGCTACTATCGATGAAGCAATCGAAGATGCTCTTCGTTTATCGCGTGGGATGACTTATAAAAACGCAATCTCTGGTCTTCACCTTGGTGGTGGTAAAGCTGTTATCATCGGTGACCCGAAGAAAGATAAATCAGAAGCACTATTCAGATCATACGGAAGATTCGTTGAATCTCTTAACGGCCGTTACATCACAGCTGAAGACGTAAACACAACTGTTGATGACATGGAATACATCTTCGCTGAAACAAACAACGTAACAGGTGTTGCTGAAATCAACGGTGGATCTGGTAACCCTTCTCCATGGACTGCACGTGGTGTATTCCGCGGAATGGAAGCTTCAGCTCTTAAAGTTTGGGGCGACAGATCTCTTAAAGGAAAAGTAGTGGCCCTTCAAGGTGCTGGTTCAGTTGGAACACACTTAGGTCGTCACCTTTTCGAAGCTGGCGCAAAAGTTCTTTTCACTGACATGAACGAAGCAAACATCGCTCGTTTCAAAGAAGCTGTTCCAAATGCAGAATTCGTAGGTCTCAATGATATTTACGATGTGAAAGCTGATATCTATGCTCCATGTGCTCTTGGTGCAACTGTTAACGATCAAACAATCGACAGAATCAAAGCAAAAATTATCTGTGGTGCTGCTAACAACCAACTTGCAGAAAGTCGTCACGGTGATATGTTAAAAGAAAAAGGAATTCTCTACGCTCCAGACTATCTGATCAATGCAGGTGGTGTAATGAACGTATCAATCGAATTCGAAGGTTGGTCAGCTGAGAAAGCGACTAAGATGGTAGATAAAATTTACGATACAACTCTATCGATCTACAAGCTTGCAGATGAGCAAAATATTCCGGTGTATAAAGCTACAGATTTGATGGCAGAAAAAAGAATTGCTTCTATCAAAAACATCAGAGGTAAATACCTAGGAAATCTGAGCCACAGATTCCCAGGACGTAAAGGCCGCTAGTTCACATTAATTTACATTTTCAATATGGTCATCAAAGTTAGGCTTTGGTGACCATTGTTAGACTCACTTTTTCAGCTCCTTTTTCCCTCTAAAAATGACCCTTTTTTCCTCTTTTTCCTATTCTTTGAATAGAGTTTAGTAATCAATTTATAATCTTAGTTGAGGATGTATGTTCCCAATTAAGTTCTCTCTTAACATTCTTCTTCTATCAACGATCTTGTTGTTAACAAGCTGCTTGAACTCGGTCAAAAAAGATGGAACTGATGGTGATTCACCTCAAGTTGTAAATCGTCTTATTGCAAACGATATTAATCCGGTTTCATTTCCTTCTAAAACTCAATCGGTAGTTACATTAAGTTATACGAGCATAGATAACGAAAAAGCTTCAAATTGTTCTCTCTCGCAACTTTCGCACGTGAGTGTGTCCCAAGCTTGTAGTTGTAGTCTCGGAGTGTGTACTGTTGGAGTGACTGGAGCAGCAATGTATACAGGAGCAGCAAGCTTTGCTTTTAATGTTGTGGCCGGAGGAAAAACGTCTACGACAGGAAAAGCAAATTTTACGATTACAGCTCCACCTGCTGGAAGTAATCAAGCTCCAACAATTTCTTCTATTGGTGCCAAGACAACATCAGAGAGCGTTGCTACAACTGCAACTTTTACTGTCTCTGATACAGACTCAATTGTGACTTGCTCAAATGTCACAGTGGCTTCATCAAATACAACATTGATTCCGGTTTCAAGTATCGTGATTAGTGGATCGGGAACGAATTGTACGGCAACGATTACACCGGCCGCAGGTCAAACTGGTTCGAGTAATATCACTTTCACTTTAACAGACACTGGTTCTCCATTGCCGGCGCAAACCGCGACTTCAACATTCACTGTGACAGTCAATCCAGTGAATCATGCGCCGACGATTTCGACAGTTGGAACACAATCGACAAATGAAGACACAACAACATCAGCGATTGCTTTTACAATTGCGGATGTAGATTCGGCTTTATCTTGTTCAAACGTCACAGCGACTTCATCGAATACTACATTGGTGGCGAATTCAAACATCACAATCGGAGGAACAGCTCCAAATTGTACAGTGACGATGTCTCCTAGTTTAAATCAATCAGGAACAACATCAATTACGTTAAAAGTAACGGACAATGGAACACCTTTACCGGCGAAAACAACAACGACTAGTTTTACATTGAATGTGTTTGCTGTGAATGATGCTCCTGTTGTTTCAACGATTGCGACTCAGACAACAGCTGAAAATACAGCAAAGAACGTAAGCTTTACTATCACTGATGTGGACTCAACTTTAACTTGTAATGGAAGTGTCGTTGTGAGTTCATCAAATACGACACTAGTACCGAATACAAATATTTCGCTTTCGGGAATTGCTCCAAATTGTGTAGCGACGATTACTCCGGCAAACGGAGAGTGGGGAACGACAACGTTAACGGTCACAGTTTCTGATAATGGATTCCCACTACCGGTTCAAACGGCAACGACGAATTTTAGTTTTCAAGTGGCCCAGGTAAATCAACCACCGACGATTTCTGCTATTAGTGCGCAAGCAACTGATGAAGATACGGCGACAGGTGACATTGCTTTTACAATTGCAGACAGTGACTCTGTTGTTTACTGTAGCAACGTCACTGGGATTTCGAGCAATACGGGAGTTGTTTCGAATGCAAATATTGTTATTACAGGAACGGCTCCGAATTGTGTTGCTACGATCACTCCAACTGCAAACGGATATGGATCGACATTAATTACTCTCACATTGACTGATAATGGGGCTCCTCTTCCGGCGCAGTCGACATCATCTTTTAGTTTAACCGTAAATGCAGTTAACGATGCTCCGACAATTTCTTCTGTTTCAAATCAAACAACGAATGAGGGAAGTGCAACGTCGTCTATACCTTTCACCATTAACGATGTTGATTCAAATCTTTCATGCACAAGTAGTGTGACTGCAGCTTCATCAGACACGACAATAATTCCCAATGCGAATATCGTTTTTGCAGGAACAGCTCCGAACTGTACAATGATTATTACTCCGGCCGCTGCTCAGTATGGAACAGCAACAATTACTTTGACTGTGACAGATAATGGAACTCCTCTTCCTGCTCAAACAGCAACAACAAACTTTGATATAACAGTCACTCAAGTCAATCAAGCACCGACGATTACAACAATAACTGCGCAAACAACAAACGAAGATACAGCGACAGGTGCAATTGCATTTACTATTGGAGATACTGACTCGATTGTTTATTGTAGCAACGTTGTCGGAGCTTCAAGTAATACGGCCTTAATTCCAAATGCAAATATTGTGATTACGGGAACTGAACCAAATTGTTTAGTGACAGTAACTCCTGTTGCAGACGCTTCAGGAACGGCCAATATTACTTTAACTCTTACGGACAACGGAACTCCTTTGCCGGCGAAAACAGCGACCTCTAGTTTTACTCTCACCGTGAATGCTGTTAACGATGCACCAATAATCTCCACCGTCACAGATAAATCGACTGATGAAGATACCGCTATCACCAATATTCCTTTTACGATTAGTGATATAGATTCGACTGTTTCATGTACAAGCAGCATGAGTGCAACATCTTCAGACACAACAGTTATCCCTGTTGCCAATATTACATTCTCTGGAACAGCTCCAAATTGTCTGGCAACGATTACTCCAGCTGCAGATCAATTTGGATCATCAACCGTTACGTTTACAGTGACAGATAATGGAACACCAATGCCGGCAGCGACAGCGAGTACGACATTTAATGTGTCTGTTGCTTCAGTTCCCGATCTAACAGGAACACTGACAGTTGCAAGCAACCTGAGTGGTGTCGCTTCTTCTTATTCTGGAAATACATACGCAAGAAAAATTAATTTCACGGGCCTTAATGTTGATGAACCGATCAGCGATCTTGAAGTTTGTCTGGGAACAACAGCAGGAGCTTGTGATGTGAGTTCGTGGGTCTCTGCAACCGGATATACATCTTCAGGTTCTGCGCCGACAGTAACACTCGGAGGTGGTTATCGTATGGTGAGTGGAGTCGGAGGAGCGCAGTCGTTTACGTTATCAGCTTCTTGTTCATCAACGACGAATTATTACTATTCAATCAGAGTGACGAATGCTTCATCAAAAGTTTCGAATATCATGAGTACTCCGGCGTGGTCTTTTTGGGAACCATCGTGTTTAGGTTCAAGCGTTCTTGCACAATGGTTGGATGCGAGTGAATCGAGCACGATTACGATCGCAACCGGTGTTTCGAATTGGACTGATAAATCCGGAAATGGAAGAACAGTGTCTCAAGGATCGGGAACAAAACAACCGGCCTTCAGTTCTTCTGCTCTAGGAACTGGATTAGCAGGAGTTACTTTCAATGGATCAGACAACTCACTTGGAAGAGCTTCATTCGTTTACGATCAAGGAGCGACTTCGATTTTCACTGTTATCAAAGCAGCAGCGAGTTCTGGAGACTATATTTTCAGTGAAGGAAATGCATCGAATGGAACAAATGTTTCTTATTCTCCATTCATGACTTCTTCTACGAATACGATAACAGGTCTCACTGTGAATGATGCAAATACGGCCGAGATCAATTTACCGACGACGGATACAACAATTTTCGATAATACAATTCGTCTGGGAATGATTGAAGACAGCGGAACGACTTATTTCACTTACTCGAATGGAACGGCACAATCTCAAGCTCAGACAACTTATACGAGAGATCCTTCAACTGTAACGACATACCGTCTAGGGGCACGCTTTAGAAACAATTCCGAGTCTGGATGGATGGCAGGAACGATTGGAGAGTTCATTATCACTAATGGTGTATTGAGTACTCTGAATCGTCAGAAGCTCGAAGGATATTCTGCTCACAAGTGGGGAGTAAGTGCTAACCTTCCGGGAGGACATCCTTACTCAACAACGCCTCCTTAGATCCTGATCAAATTCTTCGGACAATCCTCCTGTAATTTACCTGGTTGTTCCCTAGGCCATCCTTACCGCATAGGAAACCATTCCTGCTTAAGATAAAATTGAACCTATGAAAAAGAGTCTACTCTTTCTTACATTTTTCATGTTCTCCAAAACAACTTTTGCAATCGGATTTGAAGATGCCGTATTTCCAGAGTTAGCAACGAGTGCACGTGCGCTCGCAATGGGAAATGCATTCACATCGAAAGTAGATGATGCGTCTGCAGTTTTTTACAACCCGGCTGGACTTGGAACTGTTCGCTATGCTCATTTGCATCTTTCGAATTTTCATTTTGAATTGAATAAAGGTTTTATCGATACATCGACAAATGGAACCGTTGGAAATGCTTTTTCTAGTTTTCCAAAAGCTTTTTCTCTCGATGGAACGAGACAATTGTTGGGTACGAATTACGGAACAATATCTCATTCTAGTTTTCACATGCTTCCGAATTTTACTTCTCGTTATTTTAGTTTTGGTTATCTTTTCTCTAAAAAAACGCGTGCGACAGTTGTCGACTCATCAGCAACTGGTTTTGAATTCGCAGACAGATTAGATCACGGTCCATACGCTGCTTTAAACATTTCACTCTTCGGAGGAATTTTCAAAGCAGGGATTTCGACAATTTTTTTAAACAGAAAAGAACTTATCGGAACAGCTGATCCAGCAGCGACACTTACAGTGGGAAGCAATTCGTATAAAAAAGGAAATGCATTTATCTCCACTGCAGGAACAAAACTGACGTTGCCGTTTGTTTTTCTTCCGACATTTTCAGCGACAGTCCACAATGCTTTCAATCAGGAATTTCAACACGGAAGTGTGGCCGGTGTTCCGGATAAAATTCAGCAAAGCGTGGACGTAGGATTTTCAATCACTCCACAAATCAGTACAGCTTCACGCATTCATCTTGAAATCGATTACAAAGATTTAGGAGCTGCTTACTCTGGTTATTCGACGACAAGAAAACTTTTAATCGGAGCTGAATTGGATTTTTCTCGCGTCTTCTTTTTCCGTATAGGATACGGAGATGGATTCGGTTCTGCTGGTCTCGGAGTGAAATCGAGAAAGCTGGAATTCGACCTGACAACCTATGCCGTGGATACATCCAGCAACAGCTGGAGAGGCCACGAAGACCGCCGTTTTGCCCTCTCGCTCTCTTCGGGTTTTTAAACACCTCTCATTTTTCAGTACTTTCTTAATCTCAATCAGATTTATCTATTTCGCTGAGCGTTTTTTAGGTCATTTCCATTGGGGAAATTTAGACATTTTCGTGCCTCTTAGGTAGAGTCATTCCATTATCATTTTTAAGGATTAATAACATGTTGGAAAAGACATCTAAATCATCAAAGGCCCCAATGAAAGGTAAAGCAAAAATCGCTCCGAAAGCTGTGGCAAAAAGTTCAGCGAAAGCTCCGGTAAAAGCTGTCGTAAAAAGTTCACCAAAAAATTCTGGTGTTCAAAAGAAATTAGATCTCGCTAAAAAATATAATCTCGGCAAAAAAGAAATGCTTGAGATGTTGAATAACATCTACACTTCAAGAAAAGTGGACGATGCAGAAATCACAATGAAGAAACAATCAAAAGCGTTCTTCCAGATTTCAGGTGCAGGACACGAAGGAATTCTGACTGCAGCAGCTCGCGTACTAAAACCAACACACGATTGGTTTCTTTGTTACTACCGCGACCGCGCTCTTTGTTTAGGTCTTGGAGTTACTCCTTACGAAATGCTTTGCCAGGCAAACGGAAACATGGGCGATACAGCTTCATACGGGCGTATGATGCCGGCCCACTGGGGAAATAAACCATTAAACATCGTGAATAAGTCATCATGTACAGGAACTCAGTTTCTTCAAGCGTGTGGTCTTGCTGAAGCAGGCCTTTGGTACAAGCGTTTGAACAAAGAATACAAAATGGATACAAAAAATTTGTACCATGATGACGAAATCATTTACGTTTCAACTGGAGACGGTACAATTGCTCAAGGAGAATTCTGGGAAGGCCTAACAACTGCTTGTGTAAATTCACTTCCAGTTATTTTCATGGTTGAAGATAACGGATTTGCGATCTCAACTCCAACTGATGTTCAATACCCGGAAGGATCAATTTCAAAAACTCTTGCAAACTTCCCTGGACTAAAAATTTTCAACACTGATGGATGTTGCCCAATCGAATCGTTTGCTACGATGACTGAAGCGGCAAACTTCATTCGTAAAAATAGAAAGCCAGCTCTTGTTCACGCAACTGTAACAAGACCTTATTCACACTCTCTTTCTGACGACCATGGTATGTACAGAACGAAAGCTGAACTTCACGAAGAAGGATTAAGAGATGTTTTTCACTCTTATCCAAAATTCTTGGTTGAAGCGGGAATCATCACAGAAAAAGAAAGAGAAGAAATTCTTAAAAAAGTTTCGAGCGACGTAAGAGAAGCAATGGAAAAAACACTCACTACTGAGTGGCCAGCGCTTGATACTGTTGAACAACACCTTTACTCAGAAGAACATCCAATCGATGGAGCTGAGTTCGATGTAGCTCCAACTTTCACTGGAAAAGATGACGTGCCAATGGCCGCTTCTATCAACAAAGTTTTAAGAACTGAATTCGCGAAGAACCCCCTTCTAAGAATGTGGGGAGAAGATGTTGCAGACTTCTTCGAAAAAGAAAGATTGAACAACCCTGAACTAAAAGGGAAGGGCGGAGTTTTCAAGTTAACTGCAAACGTTCAACGTGAATCAAAAGACGGACAAGTTTTCAACTCACCACTTGCTGAAGCAAACATCATCGGCCGCGCCGTTGGTATGGCGATTCGTGGAATCAAGCCAGTAGTTGAAATCCAATTCTTCGATTACATCTGGACTGCTTATATGCAACTTAAAAACGAAATGGCGACACTTCGTTATAGATCAGGTGGAGACTTCAAGTGTCCGATGGTCGTGCGTGTTCCAATCGGTGGTTACTTAAAAGGTGGATCGATTTATCACTCACAATCAGGTGAATCACTTTTCACTCACGTTCCAGGTATCAGAGTAGCGTTCCCATCGAACTCTGCAGACGCTGCGGGACTTTTAAGAACAGCAATCAAAGGTGACGATCCTGTTATGTTCTTAGAGCACAAACACCTTTACTACCAAGGATACAACCGCGCTCAAGACGTTGGTGATGAATATATGATCCCGTTCGGTAAAGCTCGTATTGCTCGCGAAGGTAACGACGCTACAATCGTTGCATGGGGAGCTCTCGTTCAAAAATCAATTGAAGCAGCTAAGAAGCTTGAAGCACAAACTGGAAAAACAGTTGAAGTTATCGACCTTCGTACTCTTGCTCCATATGATTTCGAAGCAATTAAAAAATCAATCGCTAAAACTTCTCGTTTGATGATCGCGCACGAAGAACACAAGACTTCAGGATTCGCTGGAGAAATCGCTGCTCGCGTGAACGAAGAATGTTATGAGCTTTTAGATGCACCTATTTTAAGAGTCGCTGCCCTAGACGTTCACTGTGCTTACAACCCAGCTCTTGAAGATATTATTCTTCCGCAGGTTGGCCATGTTGAAGAAGTGCTGACGAAACTTCTTAATTACTAATTATCGAAAAATGAGAGGCCCTCTTCGGAGGGCCTTTTTTTTGCCCAATTCCTTAAAAGTTCAAAAACAATCTATTTAAGTTTGTTTCCAAACCTTCTTCTTCTTCTTCAAATCTTATTTCAAGTAATTAGTTTAGTTATCCCATTGGCACAGAGTCTGCAATCTGCTCCATCACAAGCTTGGCAAGAAAGAAAAAATTTCAAGTTAATACTTAAAAAAATCTATGGGAGATTTATGAAAACAAAAAAAATTTTAGGAACGGGCTCATTACTAGTGTTGCTGAGTGGGAATGCATTTGCACTTCCTACGATTTACCCAACAGAAGGAGTCCAAAACAAAATCTTTACTTTAACTAACGGTACGGATTCAAACTTAGTTGGGGATACAGTTAATCCTAATAAAGTTTATGTTATGCCACCGAATTCAGCAAAAGCGATGGTAAGTAAAAAGTTGTTTCTCAAAACAGCGAACCTCGGCTTTTGTGGTGAGATGAAAGATCTGCAAGGCTATTCAAGAAATGCGGCCAGAGATATTGCTGATTATCAAAAGCGTTTGATCGCAAAGAAAAAAGAAGTTGATGCTATCAATGCCAACCTTTCAAATGCGAGACAATTAGCTGCGGAATATACATCGGCCAATAAATTGTCAGGACTTTCTGATATCGATGTTCGTCTTGCAGCTCTAGAGCAAATGATCTCAGATAAAAACGCAGAACTTAAAACATGCGATAACAATTGTGGTGTTTTAAGAGATCAGATTGCAGCACATATGGATGAACAACAGAAATTGACAACGGCAAGATTAGAAGTTGTAAGAGCAAATGCAAAAGCAGTTGTGAAGTATGAAAGATTAAAAGCATCAGTTGATGGATATGAAGAAGATCTACGTGCGGCCAATAAATCTTGGGGGCAAATGGAAGACGATCTTGCTTCAATGAAAAGTACATTCGTAAAAATGTACAAAGACCTGGGAAGTTTAGAAGGAGCTCGTTCAGCACTTTCTTACACGAGTCATTGGAATGACAATATTAGAAAACTTCGCGAGAACAATAAGGGAATTGAATTCGAAAAAATTCAAACTGAAAATGCTGTTTTTACAACTGACCTTGTCGATCTTTCAAATGTACCAGGGGCGAGTGCGATTTTAGGTTACCAATTGTCATCTTGTAAAAATAGCGACGGAAAAGGATGTCAGACGACAACTTATCCTGAATCTATTACGGGTTCTGTTGTATTAAGTACGATCGGTGCTTGTCCAATTGAACATCCTGATTATTTCGATCTCGATGCAAAAACTCCGGAAGATGCAGATGATATGACTTACGGAATGACTGTTGCTTACGAATATCCAACAGCGATGAATGTAACAGCAAAAGCTACATATAACATGCATAAGATGTATCAGAAGATTGTTTCTTCTGGAAGAAGTGGTGGATTCTTTAGAAGTCACTCGTGGACGAGTGTACAAGAGCGCACATACTTCTCTGATTCATTCAAAGTTGACTGGTCAGAGCAAGATGCCAAAGTAGCGATTCCTGAAGCGAAAAAAGTAGAGATCGAACAAGGAATGAGAAACGGAATCTTTGCTCGTCTTGCTAAAATTGGTCTTCCACAAGTAGCGAGCCCAGGTGATCTCATTGCGCCGACAGTTCCAAAAACAGGTGCGCTTGTTCTTGCGGATGAGTTGAGAAGCAACAAAGCTTGTCAGACAAATTATTACTGTACAGGTGCAAGCATTCTCTTCAGTGTTCTTGATTCGATTTTCGGAAGTAGTTCAGCAAGCGCAAGTTACACAAACGTTCAGGATGCAGACCTCACTGATCGTTGGAGCTCTGAGAGTGTTGTGATGAAGCCGTATATTACTACATATGTAAAAGAGACTAAAGATTCAAACGAAGATCAGGAGTAAAAAATGAAAAAGCAAATAACATTAGCAGTACTTTTAACAATGTCGATTTCAGCGAAAGCAGCAGTTGTCAAAGAAGCGGGGTGGATTTCCACTCCCTTCTGGGCCGCTCCTAAAGCAAACAAAATTGAAATGCAAATTGTCTCTACAGATGCAAATACACTAAGAGCTCAGTGCAAAGAATTTGAAACTCGTTTAAGTTACGAACCGTCACCGATTGATCCAGATGTTTTTGATAAGTACAGAACGAAAGATTATTCAAGTGACTCAGGATTTTTTAAAGCTGTATTCATTATCGTTAATAATTCCTTCTCTGTTGCAGGAGAAGTAAAAGATGAAGGCACTAAGCTTCCTTTTTATTACCAGAGATCGGCATCTCAACAAGTGTTTATTGATAATGGAGCGACAGTTTCAACAGATTCATCAGAAGAGTCTTATTCAGCAATAGCGAAGAGTTTGAATCTTTCTGAGACGAGCCCAAGGTTGACGAAAGCTAAATACAAAGATGCGATCGAAGTGAATGGGAAAGATCTCGCATGTGATTTGTTGAATGGAAAAGCGAAGATTGTTTTGAATGCTAAAAATATTGTTTCTATCGATAATAGCAGTAATGCCAATCTTTCAGATTTTTATTTGAATAAAGTGCAAATGAATATCAATGAGGCTTTTGCAAAAGAAAAAAGCAATCAAATGGTGAGAGCTGCTTTATTAGGCTTTAAACTTTCTAAAACTCTGGTTGATGCCAATGTTGCTGAAGAAGGAATTGAAAAACATATTGGAGCAATCTTCAATCTTTTTTTCGAGAAAAATACACTGGAGAACACGAGGTCAGGTCTTCTGTTAGACTCAAAAGTGACTCCAGGTAAAAAAGAAATTCAATTATCAACGAGTGAAACAACTCCAATTGAAGTGACATTAACTTTTTAGAGGTAGTTATGAAAAAAATAATAATATTAATATTGCTTTTAGGCGCTGGAATTTTCTTTGTCACAAAGAAACAACAGAGTGAAAAAAAGACAAATGAAAATGCTTCGAAAGTAATTTTAAGAACAGAAAAAGAAGAACAGAAGGTTTTAGAAGTAAAGAAAGCGATCGTGAAAGCGAGCCATGAAACTCCGACGCTTGAAAGCTTAAAGGATCAATATGAGAATGACCAAAATTTAAAATCGGAAAAAGATTTTCTTGGACTTATCCAAACGAAAGAAAAAGAAATGATCGATTTAAAATTAATTGAAAAGGCCAATGCTGGAGTTTTGGATAAAGAAGAAGCAGCTCAACTTCTCACTTTAATTCGCGAGAGAATGGCCCTACATCAAATCGTTCTCGACATGAAAATGAAAAAATTTGATAGGAAATACCTATGAAAAATTTAATTTTTCTGCCTGTGTTATTAATTATTTCCAGCTGTATTAATGTTCCACCTTATGTAAGTCCTGATTCTGATTTGGCGATGTGTAGTGAACTCAATCAAATTGGAAATATCACTGACCTTTTCCATTCTCTTGATAAAGAAGTGGATGCAGTAAGGGATATTTTGAATTCAAATGACGTTATTACTAATTCCGGCAGAGATGAGCTTCATCATCATGCTCAGAATATTGAAGTGATTGGCACAAAAATCAACCAACTCAGTATTCCGGGATGGACGTATGAAAATTATTCTTACCGCGCGTACTGGTTCATTTCACCGAAAGTTTTCAGAAAAGTTGTTGGTCCGGTTATTCCATCGGGATTTCATTTTACTGATGCAGAAGTTCTCGATGTCTATTATCTGGGAAAAAAACGCGATGATATGAAAGAAAAAATCTCTCTTAAGGTAAATGGAGACGATGATGAAAATTCAGTCTATGTTGAATTTAATACGCCTTCTTCTATGCTGTTTGAATGTCAGCTTAGAAAGATGATTCTTGTGACTTTAAAAATTCATGCAAAGAATTTAGGTTTTAATAAAGAGTATTATGTAAATTTATCTATCAAGTAGGTGTAATATGAAATATTTTATCTGTCTTTTCACACTTGTATTATTATTTTCTTGCCAGTCTAAAAACGAAGGGGCTTCAACTGCGCCTGCGGGATCTGGTGGGACGACAAAAACAGAACCAATCGGGACTAAAGATGATAATTGTGCGATTCATTTTTCAAAGAGCGATACAACAGAAGATGTGGCGGTGAAGTCGAGTCGTTTGCGTACTGAATGTCGTTATGAAAATGAGGAACAGGTTGTAAAACGACTACATGAAGATCTAGACCAATAGTAAAGAGGCCCTCAAAAGAGGGCCTTTATTTTTTAGAGAATTCCCAGAACTTCAGTAATGTGTTTTATTTCGTATGTAGGATTGATATCCGTCGTGTTCGTCATTTGATCAGGGTTAAACCAACACGAATCAATTCCGAAATTATTTGCTCCCAAAATATCAGTTTCTAATTTGTCACCGATCATGAGAATGCGGGAAGAATCGATTGAGATTTTTAAACGTTCAAGAGTGTGGTGAAAGATGCGCTTGTCAGGTTTGCTGTAACCGCATTCTTCAGACACGATCATAAGATCGATAAACGGTTTCAGACCGGAGTTTTCGAGACGCTTGTGTTGAACGACGCCAATTCCATTCGTCACGATAATAAGCGGAATTTTTTGGTGAAGAGTCTTGAGAAGTTCACGTGTTCCTTCGATTATAAAAACCTGATCGGGAAGAGTGTTCAAATAATCGTCGCTCATTTGAGTAGGATTAGCGTTTAGTTCATTTACTTCCAAAAATTTTCTGAAGCGTTCAACTTTCAAAAAATCTTTACTGACCAAACCTTTAGCGTGATCGCTCCAAAGAACATCATTAATTTTTTTATAGCTTTCGTGAAAGCGTTTGATGTCACCTTTAATGCCGCTTTTTTCAAGAACGATTTGAAAAGAAGCATCCTCTGATTTTTTAAAATCGAGGAGGGTATCATCTGCATCGAAAAGCAGAAAATCGTATTTCATCTGTTTCATATTTGCTTAAGTGTTAAAGTTTAAAGTCTTGACAAGGATTACTACCCTTAACGTTTGGATCAGTCGAATTCTTTTTATAAAGAGCTTCGTAAAGTTTGCGTTCTTCAATCGCAATGGCAGAGTTTGTATAGTAACTAGATTCGACACTCTTTTTTATTTGATCTTGTTGATCTTTAACGTTTGCCAGCTGTGGGTATTTTTTTAAGATCTCGTCTTTTTTTGCTTTCGCTTGAGCATAGAAAGAAAGAGTTCCCATGTAATCAATTTTTTCCGATACATTTGTCGCATTTGCGACTCTCGCGCTCATCTGGTCAATGAGCTTGTTGTAGTCAGTGCGAAGGAGATCTTTCCATGTCACAGTCGAACTGTACGAAATACTTACATTCCCATTCGAAGCTTTTACATCAAATTTTTCTTCTGTCTTTAAAAGCGCGCTGTCGCTGTTTTGCATTTGCAGAGCTATATCTTCTTGAGTTTTTTTGTATTGTCCGAGCAAATATTTTAATTGAGAGAGATCTACTTCTTTTACTTTTGTATTCCAGAAGAGGGCTTTTTTTGTCACTGTATTGAGATCTTCAATATTGTTAATTGTATTGATCAAATTATTATAGCTTTGATTTGCAAGGCACATTTGAAGTGGCGAGCTGTGAGAGAGCATGTAAGGCATAAGCTTATCGTTCTTATCATCGAAATGATAAAAGAAAGGAGTGAGTTGATCGTAAACAGTCGCGTTTGTTGCGAGCCCTGCCGGCGTGGAGATCATTGGGAAGTTTGGTGTTTGATCGGTAGCACGCGCTTTTAAAAAAGCTTCTTCCAGATTTTTTGAATTACTTAAGTTGTGAAGAATCGCCGTACTGAATGGACCATAACCATAGTGATTGGGGCCGGTCGCAGAGATCACACATGTATTGTTGTCAGCGAGAGAAAGTGTATTTCCTGAATGGCAGCTGGCATCGATAATCGCAAGTTTTACATGCTTTGCCTGTGCCATTTTTTTTAGATCATTCAATTTGTCGAGGTCCACGAGTTGAGCACCTGCAAGTGTTTTTCGATCAGCAGCTACGCCCGCTCCGGTTGCAATTCGATGAGAAGTCGTGATGTTATCTTTTTCAGCGCCATGGCTATCGATATAAACCATCAACTGATCGCCTTCATTCATCGTTTTAATTTTTTCACTGTATTCGTTGATAAGTCGTTCGTAATCGGTGGCAAGAAATTTAGATTTAGCAATACGAGAAGGGAATTCGCGTACAATCCCTTCAGTCGTTGTATGCCCGCCGTTCATTGCAACGGCCCCTTGAACATTGCGCGCGCGAGTTAAGTAATCTCCCATCTCGCGAAGAGCTGGATCAAAAATAGTATCAACTTTCTCTTCTTCACCACCGGCACCAAATGCGAGAAAATAATCTGCACTCATCGCTGGTTGGGCGAGAGAAAAACTTAGAACGAACGTTAAAGGTAATAGCTTCTTCATTATTTGCACTCACTCTTAGTGATGAAATTAATTCCAGTATCTTTCGGATCAATTGGGTTCGGAATTCGCGCTTCAATTTCTTTAACAACGCCTTTTCCTTTAGATCCATTCATCGCTTCAGTGATTAAAAGATTCGCCTGCATTTCGCGATCAATGTATGCAGAAAGTTTTGGTTCGTTAGGAATCGGAAGAGTGAAGACCATTTCAGATTTTGTTTTTTCATTTACAACGATGACTGGTGTGTTGTTTTGAATACGAACAATTCCTCTCACGCGATAAAGACCACAACCTTTAAAACCGGTCCATGATGTTTGGGCCATGAGTGTTCCAGAAAAAAGACAAAGTGTGAGAATAAGCGAACGCATGCAAACTCCATAAAAAGGCTTCAGCATAAATTCTCCCACCTAAAGAAATTTTTTTCAATAGAAGGGACCCGTAGTCCATAGGAAAGCTTCTAAGTCGTCTAATTTGGGTTATGAGAGGGGAATCCTTGAGAAAAAAGAGGAAAAAAATAACTGACCAATAGAGATGGCAAAGCCTGGGGATTGACCCCAGGCCTACTTTTTATAGTCTATCTAAGCTTGAGATCAGGCCAGCAAGATCAACTGCGTTTCCATCGTTCACTGTAGAAGTGTGGCAAGAAGCTCTTGAAGAAATCACGATGCTTTTTCCACCTTTGTTCACTGTAATTGATGAAGAAGGTGCATCCATACATCTTGGAGCTTTCGGGTTTGGATCAATCGGCTTTGCATTGTCATCGATTGATTCGATTTTATCTTTTAATGATTGAACAGCATTCGCAGAAAGTTTTCCAAGAGTTTCTTTTGTTACTTCACGTTGAGTTTGAACAGCGCGAACGATTGAACCAGATTCATCGATAGTCAATTTTGTCGATTGAGGGCGAGGTGAGAATCCAGAGCTTCTAGAAAGAGTAATAAGCTCTCCTGCGCTTGCAGAAAGGCTAAGCGCCATAACAGATAGAACGATTAAATTTTTCATAAAAATCTCCCAATTAAGGTTTGTGTGCGTCCCCATATATCCTATTTAGAGAGGCGCAGGAGGAAAATTGTAATTTTTACCTCTAAATCTTTTAGAATAAAGACGGAATGAAGCGTTTTGTGTTACGAACATTCCTATGAAAGAACTAGATATCGATAATCCCATTGCCACTAAAATTAGAAAGCAGATCACTCGCGCGCTCAACGACTATCATATGATTGCGCAAAACGATCACATCATGATTGCCGTCTCCGGTGGAAAAGATTCAACAGTTCTTTCGCTCCTTTTAAAAGACATTCAAAAACGTGCACCGATCGATTTTACTTTTGAAGCTGTCATGCTCGATCAAAAGCAACCAGGATTCGATGCTCGCGCCTTCGCTGCTTTTATGGCCGATCAACAAATCAAATTAACGATTTTAGAAGAAGATACTTATTCTATCGTAAAAGAAAAGACGGCAGAGGGAGGAACATATTGTTCACTTTGCTCTCGTTTACGTCGTGGAATTCTTTATCAATATGCTCACGAAAATAAGTTTACAAAAATTGCTCTCGGACATCATCGCGACGATATCCTCGAAACTTTTTTGTTGAACTTCTTTTACTCGGGAAAACTCGGTGGAATGCCACCTAAACTTTATTCAAAAGATCATCGCAATATCGTTATTCGCCCGCTGAGTTTTGTAGACGAACGAGATATTATTGAACTTGCGACTCAATGGAATTTCCCTATTATTCCGTGTAATCTTTGTGGATCTCAGGAAGGTCTGAAGCGAGAACGCATGAAGGTCTTATTAAATGATCTTGAGAAAGAGATTCCTGACTTAAGACGTTCTATGATCAATTCTCTGGGGAATATTGAGCTTTCCCATATGATGGATGTCAACCTTTTCGATTTTTCTAAAGACCAGCGCGACTAAAGAAATCACTATCAAGACATTGAGATTGTTTGCCGATAAATAATCCATGTCACAAATACTCCTTATAGAATCCGATGAAGCCCTAAGAGACATTTTAAAGCTAAACTTGATGAAGAGTGTTGGCGGAGATGTTATTGAAAAAGAATTTGCGAGTTCTGCGATTTCTCTTTTGCAGATCTTACCAAATATTGATTTGATTATTTGTCGGGAAGAAATCGGAAGAGAAAAAAGTGCATCACTCATCGCTCAGTTTCTCATTAAAGAGCAATCGACAATACCTCTTCTAGTTATCGGAAATATCTCTTCTGATTATAAACAACTCTTTTCTATTTCAGCTGACCAATCATGGAAAAATGTTGTGACAACGGCCGGGAGAATTTTAGGTGTCGACGTCGCTTTTGCTGACAATAAATTTATTGGATCTTATGTTCCTGTCGGCATCCATTATTTTTTAAATCTCGCGATGACAGATCTCAATTGCGATATTTATCTGCGCTTAAAGAAAAGTGAAACTGAGTTTCAATATATCAAACGTCTCTATGCCGGTGACCAATTCAGTAAAGAGGATATCGAAAAATATCAAGAAGGCGGATTGAAAGAATTTTATATTACGAAAGCCCATTTTGCGGAGTTCGTAAATTTAGTAACGAGTAAACTCTCATATAAATTAGGACGTTTTGCGCTCGAAGGAGAAGAGAGACTTCGCGTGACTTCTGATGCTTATGAAGTGACTCGCGACCGTATCCATTCACTGGGAATTGATGATTACACCGTAGAGATTGTCGAAGAAAGTATTAAATCGATGGAGAGTTCCCTTAATGAGAACAATGCACTTGGAAATTTTTTAAAGATGTTGCGTTCGAATAAACTTTCGTATGCTTATGCACATTCATTTTTAATCAGCCTCGTTCTCCACAAAATTGTTAATCACTTCGATTGGGAATCCGCACAGATTAAAGAAAAACTTACTTACATCGCTTATTTTCACGACATGTCTTTACAGGATATTGAATGGATGAAAATCAACAGCGAAGCAGAACTAGAGAATAAGACACTTACGAAAGAAGAAAAGCGCCTTATCCTGAATCACGCCAGCGAATCAGCTAATCTCGTTGAGCGTTTCCCGAAAATTCCCAATGGTGTAGGGACTATTTTGCGTGAACATCACGGCTCAAAAGCTGGAGTAGGGTTTCCTGAGGTTCTTAGTATTTCCATTGCTCCCATTAGTATGATGTTCATAGTTGTTGAACATTTTGTTGATGAGTTTTTAAAAGTTCCCGGAACTCCACAGCCAGAGGATTTTAAAAGTATCTTCAACAAACTCTCTAAACGTTATAATAAAATTACTTACGAGCAGACGTTGCTTGCTCTGGAGAATATGATCCAGAGAAAGTGATAGTTGGCGTCTGAGAGAGTCCGCTGTGTAAAAGCAGGCAAAGAAAAATTCCTTTAGGTTTTTTCAACATGATCATCCAAACTCCAATGAGCAGAGGCAGGCTTGCTGTCATGGCATTTGCGTGTGCGAATTTTCCCAAGCAATGAACACAGAGAACGAATAACCGAATCATCGGCTCTAACCAATTAAGCGTCATCCACTTAAAAGAAAGACAGTAGAAAAATTGCATTGGCATGAGCAGTGAAAAATAACTAAGCAATGGAAGATTGAGAAGAAGTGCTAACGGAGAAATGAGAGTGCAGTTGAAGAAAGACCAGAGAACATGAGAAGCCATCAATCCTAAGAGGGCAACAATTCGCGGTTGATCTCTGAGTGCAATGAATGTACCGATATAGAGAAAACTCAGGATGAATCCCATTGGGGATTCATTAAAATGCCCTAGAATAAAGGCAATGCCAAAAGTGATAAAAAATAAAATTTCCAACGAAAGTTTGTGTTTAAGTTTTCTATTCATGAGAATCAATAAACGTAAAAGAACAATTCGTTTGATGGCAAGAAAAGGAACTTGATAAAGAAAAAATAAAAAACCAATTTGAAAAACTGTTCTCAGCTTTTTTGGAATTTTTTTTCTCAAAAATAAAATGAGGAAAAAGAGAGTAGTGAAATGCAGTCCGGAAGGTGAAAAGAGAAACCCCAATTCGAGGGCCTTTAAATCGTTTAGTGTCCGAGGTGTTACACCTTTTTTCTCTCCACTCATAAAGGCCCATGAGACATGAGCATTCTCCGGAGACTCGAAGGTTCCTTCGTAGGGACCTTTTTTAATCGGCCAGAAATGGGGAAGTTCTCGTTTGGGGCGTGTGGAATTGGGGCTAAATGGGGTACTCAAAGAGAGAAAAAGGGCGCTTACAAGAGTAATTAAGAGAAAAAATTTCATGCCCAGGCACTTGCGGGCCTCTAAAGAGCACAAAAAACTTAACTCTTTGAGACTTCGGAGTTAAAAAGGGGTCAATACTAATAAAATGCCTAGGCATTCGACGAAACTGAAGGTGTTCAGATGGGACTATTAGAGACTAGTATGGAAGCGGATTTATCCCGCTTTTTTGAAGAAGATAATATAAAAGGCAACGCTTTTTATCTGCGTGAACTTCCGACAGACTTAGTCACATGCCATTTGAAAATCAAAAGTGATTTAGTTCTAAGTGGTCTCCCTTATCTTGTTGGTGCGTTTAATTTTTTAGGCGCAAATCTTTCTTACGACGATTTCAAAAAATACGAAGGACGCGAATTTAAAAAAGGAGCCGTGATTGATTTCGTTCTTCCTTTTTCAATTGCTCTCACTGGTGAGCGCATTGCGCTTAACTTAGTTCAACGAGCAAGTGCCGTTTCAACGTTTACGAAAAAATTTGTCGACATCGCTCACGAAAAAAATATCCGTATTCTAGACATAAGAAAGACAACACCAGGACTTCGCTCGCTCGAAAAATATGCAGTGAGAGTTGGTGGGGGATTCAATCACCGCTTTTCTCAATCTGATGTGTGGATGATTAAAGATAATCACAAAACATTCTTTGGTGGATTAAAGCCAGCTTGGGAATTTTTTAAAAACATGCAAACTCACTATCAAGGTGTCGTTGTTGAGATTCATTCTCTAGATGAATTGAAACTTGCTTTTGATTTAGGCATAAAACACATGCTACTTGATAATTTTTCACCGAGCGATTTAAAAGCAGCTGTTGATATGAAAAAACCATCAGTGACTTATGAAGTTTCTGGTGGAGTGAAATTAGAAAATTTATCTGATTTTCTCATTCCGGGAATCGATGCCATTAGCACTGGGGCACTCACTCATAGTGCGCCTCACGTAGATCTTTCTATGAAAATAGAAAGGAGATAATTATGAGCCAGACTTTTGATGTCTTAATTATTGGAACGGGAATCGCTGGTCTTTCGGCCGCTGCCGGTTTGGCAGAGAAAGGGTTGAAGGTCGCTATCGTGACTCGTGAAAAGGATCCTGCAACGACAGCGACATCTTGGGCCCAGGGTGGAATTATCTACGGAAAGGGTTCAGAAGAATCGCTTGTTGAAGATATCATGAAAGCAAGCTCGGGAACTTCGTCAGAAGAAGCTGCGAGACTTGTGGCTCACGAATCAAGTTCAATTCTTGAAGATCTTCTTATTCATAAAGCGCACTCAAACTTTGAGCGCGATGAAAGTGGTGAACTTCTTTTTACAAAAGAAGCCGCTCACTCGACACCAAGAATTCTTTATCGTGGAGACTACACGGGAAAAGATATTCAGATTACACTTCTTAATTTTCTAAAAAATAATTATAAGAACGTAACGTTTTTCACAAGTCATACAGCGATTGATCTTCTGACGGCCCTTCACCACGGAGTGAAGATTCAACAACGTTACGAAGAAGATAAAGTGCTCGGCGCTTATATTTTCGATCAGGAACAAAAAATTGTTCAAAAGATTCTTGCGAAATTTACAGTTCTTGCAACTGGCGGAGTGAGTGCAATTTATCTTCACCACACAAATCCGGAAGGATCGCGCGGTGACGGACATGCAATGGCGAAAAGAGCTGGTGCTGTTCTCACAGATCTCGAGTTCATTCAATTTCACCCGACAAGTTTTTACGGTGGACCAAACCAAAGAAGATTCTTAGTCAGTGAAGCGGTAAGAGGCGAGGGAGGAATTCTCATCAACTCTCAAGGCAAACGTTTCATGGGGAAATATCATCCGGACCTGGAACTTGCTCCTCGCGATGTTGTCGCTCGTGCTATCGCGGAAGAAATTATTGAATCACAAAGCGATTGCGTTTATCTCGATATCACTCACAAAGATCCTGAGTGGATTAAAAACCGTTTTCCGACAATCTACAATCACTGTCTGGATCACGGCGTGGATATGTGTAAAGAACCAATTCCAGTCGTTCCTGCCGCTCATTTTACATGCGGCGGAGTGAAGACGGATTTGAAAGGAAGAACAACGCTAAAAAATCTTTACGCTGTCGGAGAAGTGGCGTGTACAGGGCTTCACGGCGCAAATCGTTTAGCTTCGACTTCGCTTCTTGAAGGAATGACATTCGGACATTTCGCCGCTCTCGATATTTTAAAAAATGTGGATAACGAAAAAATATATTCAGCAGAAAGAATTAAAGACTGGGTTGATGGAACTGTTGAAGTCGACACGGCCCTTATTCATCAAGACTGGCTCACATTAAAACAAACAATGTGGAACTACGTTGGTCTCACTCGTTCGAAAGATCGCTTGAATAGAGCGGAAGCGATGTTTAATGAACTTTCATACGAGATTAATCGTTTTTATAAGGACGCTACACTGGTTGATAGTTTAATTGGTCTTCGCAATGCTGTAGAGGTGGGACAACTCGTTCTCACAGCTTCAAGAAGAAATACGCAATCGATTGGATGTTTCTATCGCAAAAGCTAGCCGACAATTAATCAATTGCCGGCAGGCTGATCTGAAGTTCATTAAATTTATTCAACTTTAATTGTTCAACATAATTTTTTGTATTGTCATCGATATGGTTAGCGATGATGCTTACATTCGTCGTTGTATCCATTTCGTTCTGATCCTGCTGAATCATGATGGGAACGTGAGTTTCAACTAATTCCGTTTGCCATGCAAATCCCGAAGGAGAAACAACTCTTTGAGTGAGATCGATATCGACAAGCTCGCTCATTTTAAGAGCGTGACCGATGTGTACAATAGCGCTCAAACGATCCTGTTGAACCTCGGGATCGATATCTGCACCTTGAAGGTAAGCGAGAACGATGGCCTGTGAACAATAAGCAGCTCCGCGAACGTTGTTAAATCCATTGGCGAATCCAATCGCTTCAGTACTTGTAAAATAATATTCCATCATTCCTGTTACACGTGGAGCGATTTCTTTTCTAAACCATTCTTTTGCGTCTTTGATATCAACGTTTGCATACGAACGCATTTCTGCTTCAGTGATATGGGCCGGCCAGAAGTAACGCGATTTCATATCGTCGATAGCAACATAACCATCTTCGATTTTTGAACTATAACTTGCCCAAACATTTTTTAAGTAACCACGAGTTTTAATTTGTGTTTGATAGTAATTGAGAAATTTCTCCGCACTGTAATGAACGAATCCTACTTTTTTGAATTCACCAGGGAAAACAAATCCTTCAGGGCCGATAAAACGAATTCCGCCGATATCGTCATTTGGATAAGAGTCCCAAATCCACGACATTTTAATTCCTGATTCAGCATCTCCTTTTAAGTCTACCATTCCCGCGTGTGAGTAACCTGGAATGTCTGATTTACTTTGAAGAAGCGAGTATTGGATTTTTTCCATTGAAGAAAGATTTTCTTTCGCCTGAACCTTTTTTAAGATGGCCTCTTCTTGATCCGGGGTTGGATAGATCGCGATCTTGAAAGCATTTCCCAAAAGGTGATTCGAAGTCGCTTTGATTCTGTGAGTGAAACCTTTTGGAGCTGTTCCAATTGAAATATAGTAAGCCTCAGATCCTTTAGAGTATTCGTTCGCGAAATCACCAGCGTGAAGAATTACATTTTGAGCTTTATTTTGATTGTCGACGATTGTGAGTTTATCAGAAATATAGTTATCAAGAAAAATCACATGGCGACGAAATTCTCTGCGCATTTTTCTTTCAACATTATCGAGATCTTTTTTGCGAAGGTAACGAACGAAACTTGAAACGATCGCGCGACCGAGGTAGTTCGTCTGAGTTAAATTAGCATCAGTGTATTTGAGAGTTAAATATCGAGTGAGGTAGCTATCAAGTTTTTCCAGAGACTGAGAGTCTTGGACTTCAGTGAGTTCGCTGATCGCTGATAAAATGAGCTCTTTTTCCTTCGCCATTTTTTCCTTTGTTAAACGGCTGAAACTATCTTCGATAGAGAGTTTGTTCTCTTTAGAATATTTTTCAGTAACTTCGTTTGAAATATTCTGGCTTGGAAGAAGAAGAAATTCACTAAGAGCAATAAGACGGTCTTGCGCTTCTTCAGTGGCAAAATTTTTATCGAATGAAAAAGTAAAAGCGGCCAGCTCGCGAGCGGCGTTGACGATTTGATAGTGATCGATATTGTAAGTAAGAGCGTGTTTACTTACGTCTGTGAGTCCAGGGGCTTCTAAACTTTTTTGCATTTCCAGACAGTAGTCTTTAAAACCCAACCTCATTAAAAAATTTCTGTAATCGGTGTAAGTCGTGTTCTTACTTAAACCAATGTGAGAATAGAGTTCACCTGCATAGGCAAAACTACTAACCAATAAAAGAGAACCGATGAATAGTTTTAAAAAGGGTGTTTTCATAATGAGATTATTTTAAAACGTAGAAAGAAGAGATCTCATTACACAATCTTTAACGTGAAAAAAATGCAGAAGCTGTTAAAAGTTTAAACAGGGTAAGATGGTATCCATGACCTTTATTCAAGGTCATGGATTGTCGGTGGGTAAAAGAGCGCTTTGAAAAATTCATCCGTAAAAGCGTTCAAAGTGAAAGGCGTGTCCCTCGTCATATGAATGAAGAAAGTTGTAGCTCCATGAGGGAGAGGCGATGGCTAAATTGTATTAAGCTGTTAGATCTAAAAAATCGTTTAACGAAAGGGTCTGTGTTTGTGTGCAAGGCCCGCTTGATTCGAAGGCGTAATTATTGCGACCTTCAGACTGGGAGATTTCCGAGTCTTTTAAAGCAGTTAATCCCCACATGCAATTTTCCCATGTTGTAAGTTCGAAATTGCAATCTGAAAACTTTGAAAATTGGAACTTGCAATCGATAAAGAGACAGTTGATAAATAAGCAATTTTCCAAAGTTGTTCCAAAGAAGATGCAATTTTCAAAGATCACATCCTCAAAAACCACTTCTTTAAGAAGGCTTCCAGAAAAAGTTAAGTCATTATAAGTAATTAATTGTATTGTTCTTTTTTCGATTAGTTGGTACTCAGTGGAACCCAGTTCAGCAGCAAAAAGTCCATCAATAAAAATTGTTAACGTTTCCATTTTCCGCTCCCTTAGGGTTCTCGTTTCCTGAACCCAGAATAACAAAATAGACCAATTGCGTCAAGTAATAAAATTGCATTAAGAAATTTTTTTGCAAACCGATAATGGTTTAAGCAGTTTAGGCGGATAAGTTTTTTTAAGGGGTCGGGCCATATGGCGGATTTTAAAAAAGAGAAGATTGAAATGTTTCTGGGTGTGACGAGAAAGTACATGCAGATGCGAGGAGCGATGTCGCAAAAGGATCTCGCCGAGCAGACTGATGTCGGTGTTTCTACTATGAGCCGCTTTCTCTCGCAAAAATCAACCGAACTAAATCCACAACTAATTGCAAAGATCACAGCGAAACTCAATATTCCTCTCCATGAAATGATCGATTTTGTCGAAGAGGACTTTGCTGATCGATTTATAAGGCTGGTGAAGTTTTATAAAGACGAATTGAAAGATGGTGAGTTTGATCCGGATGCGCCGACTGAAGAAGGTGTTGCGACAACTGCTGGAGAAAAAGAAACTCCTAAGCTTGAAGCGCCTGAAGGAGCACGAACTCCGAATCAGCGCAGAGAAGATAAAGCGAAATCGAATGCAGAATTAAGTATTCGTGAAAAGCTGGAAAGTTTAACACCGAGACAGCGCGCTTTTATGACTGAGTTTTTGAATATGAAGTTGGAGGAAAGAGATTTGATCGTCGACTTAGGAAATAATCTTTTTCAATATTTTAAAATGAAAGGTATGGATATATGAAAATTCTTCTGGGAACAATCATTCTGTTTTTTTCAGTCAGTGCGATGGCCACTCCGAAAAAAATTGAAATGATTTTTATGGCCCAGGGGAAAATCACTCAGCTCATTCAGATGCTCGATAATAAAGATTCAGAAATGGTTCTTAAAAAAATCGCGCAGGATCAAACGTATCAAGATAATTGTGTGCCGATGGGAGATGGATGCTTTCATCCGCAATACGGTTATCTCGACCGCAAACCTGTGGTGACATCGCCTCCGCCCGCAGCTGATACGACTTCAAAAGTAGAATTAGGTGCGCAGGGAATTTCGGATGCGAAGACACCTGACTTCCAACTTAAAACTTTTAATGCCACAGAAACAAATCTTGTGAACTGTGAAAAAGGAAATTACTTCGACATCTTTTGTGGAAAAGCAAGAGCACAAGGAAAACCTGCTGAAGTAGAAATCTGGTTTGATGTTTCCTCTTCGATGCGTGCGATTGATTACAATAAAGATCCGAATTATTGCAATCGCAGATCTTTTTTAACGAAAGTCATGGAAGGATGCAAAGATAAAGTGAGTGCTTATATCTACAACACTTCATTGAAACAATTGGGAGATTCAGCGAGTGCATGTCTTTCTTACGGCGGAAATGATGAAGATAAACTCATGCAATGGATAAAAGATTCTCAGGCTAAAACACTTTTAATTGTGACTGATCTCGATGAAATGTCTAAGGGTATGCGTGATTTCATGGATCGAGAGGGCGCAAAGCTCATTGGAGAAATGAAGCCCTTCACCTCGACGGACCTTCCCGGATATGCTAAAGAATTTAGCAAACAATATTGCGGTAAATAGGCTTTATGTCCCAAAAAGATTTTTCGAAACTCATTAAATGGTCAAGTGAACAGTACTCACATCTTCCTTGGAGAAGTGAGCGCACGCTTTATCGCACGCTCGTTTCTGAAATTATGCTTCAGCAAACGACAGTGGGAACCGTTCTCAATCACTTCGAAAAATTTCTTGCTGAGTATCCAACGATCTTTGATCTTGCGAAAGCGAGTGAAGAAGAAGTGTGTGTGTCGTGGAAAGGGTTGGGCTATTATCGTCGCGCCCGCAATTTGAGAAACCTCGCGATTCAAATTACAGAAAAATTCCAGGGAAAAATTCCGACTGATCTCGATTCACTTTTAAGTTTGAAGGGAATCGGGCCTTATACAGCTAATGCGATTGTCGCTATCGGTGCTGATAAACGCGGACTTGCAGTCGATGCGAATTTAGAGCGTGTTCTCGCTCGTTTTTACGGCGTGAAATTGGCGAAGGGACCAAAACTTCAGCAAAAACTCTGGGGCGATTTTAACGACAAAAAAATTCTTACTGAGATGGCGAAATTGAGTCCGCGTGAAATGAACGAAGCGTTTATGGATTTAGGACGTATTTTGTGTCAGGCGAGAAAAGCGTCGTGTACATTGTGTCCGCTTAAAGAAACTTGCCAGGCCTATTCTTCCGGAAAACCGCTTTCAATCCCATTGGAGAGTGAGAAAAAAGCAGGGGATGATCTTTTTATTAAACTTCTTCGTGTTGTCGTGAAGGAAAAAAATAAAATTCTTTTCTATCAGAAACAGGAAGATGAATGGCTTTCCGGACAATGGGAATTGCCGACGTTTATTCTTGATACCAATGACGAGAAATTAAAACAATATCCTAAACTCGTGACTAAAAAATCTTTTGATGAACACAAGTCGTTCAAAACGAGCATCACGAAATATAAAATTGAAAATACTGTTCTTGAAATGTCGCTCGCTGAATTTGAAAAATTAACAAAGAAAGTAGAGACGACTTATCACTTCAAAAATTTCACCAAAGATTTTAATGCTTCAACAACTTCAATCAAAGCGTTGAAATTTATTTCCAAGTAATAGCGGGAACGTCCTGACAAAAAATCGCGATTCCTTTTTGTTGAAGAGGAAAGGCATTTTCATCGAGATAGTGAGCGATTCCTAAAACTCTTCTCTGGAGAGTTACGTATTTTTCAATGATGTGAGTTGGGTCGGGAAGGTCATGAGTTTGAGCTTCACTCTGACGTTTTTTTCTTAACATTAATGAACGCGCCATGGATTCAAGAATATGTTTCGTCATACATTGTTGATTCGGATGCTCGTTGAGTTCGTTGAGGTTATTTGCAATCACAGTATAAGCTTCGTCATAATTTTTCTCTTTAAGGGCCATTCTGATTTTTTCCGAACTTTCTTTGTAATCAAAATCAAAAAAATCGTGTGGGCGAAGATCTTCCGACAATGATTCCTGGAAAGGAGGAAGATCGTGCATGCTTGCTAAATCATCACACAAAAGCGGAATGCCTGCTTCTTGATAAAGATGCGATTCGTGTTCGAGATGAGCCACGGCAATTGTTGTGAGCTTTTCTGAAGCAATTAGTTTTGAACTCAAGCGATCAGATTCACCATCGGAGAGTTTTGAGTAGAGAGGTTTCACACTTTTATTATGAATGATCGCCTCGCGCGCGTGATTGGCAATGGCGTGATAACAACGAGTGAGTTCCTCTGCAAACGCAGAAAAAGGCATCACGATGAATAGAAGAAGCGCCAATGGTTTCATGGGAAAAAGTATAACGAATATTGGGGAGTAAATGTTTTTAGTATGAAGAAAATACAGGGAGAAAAACCAAAAAAACCGAGAGGAGGGATAAGCCGGGTTCTGTTTTCAACCATCATTCATCTAGACCTGTTATTGCTAACAGGTTCGAGCACTCTACCCGCAAATTTCAGGAGTGGCCCTCCCAAGTTCCCTATTGCTAGAAAACACCTTTGCCTATTTGAGCTTGCACCACGTAGAGTTTACCTGATTTCACTACAGCATTACCTGTACATCCTTTCTGTTGCACTTGTCCTCACCTCGCGATGGACGGCCGTTAGCCGCTACGTTGCCATGTGGTGCCCGGACTTTCCTCCCGTCTCAAGTATTGCTACTTAAGGCCAGCGATGATCTCCTCTTCTCGGTAGGGGACTTATCGGCTTTTCAGGAAAAGACGTCAATAAATTTTTGCGGTTTCAGGGATGAGAAGGCGTCCGCAATTGGGACAAGTTTCGAACGAACGTCCTTCTTCAAGTGAAGCTTTGAACATCGAATCCACCATCATATGGCATTGAGAGCACTTTTTATCGATGAGGTAAGCTACAGGTCGATTTGTTTTGAATTTCTTCTCTAAATCAAAATAAAAGCTTTTAAACTTGGGATCGAGTTCCTCTTCGAGCGCACGAAAACGAAGCGTGCGATTGTCGATTTGTGTTTGATATTTTTTATTCTCGTTTTCTACATCTAGACGAATTTCATCGAGAGTCTTGAGTGAGCCTTCAAGAAAAGTGCGAGCGTCTTTTTTTTCTTCATCGATGGCCTCAGAACGTTCAAGAGCTGCAAAATAATTTTCTTCGAGTTGATCCGTTTCTTTTTGCAGAAGATTGATTTGTCCTTCGAGCGCGTGTTGTTCTTTCTCACTGGTCACCATGTCCATCTGCGATTTCATGCGCGAGATCTTTTGCTGATTTCCCTCAATGACAAGTTGTTTTTCGGTTAATTTTAGCGCGCGAACTTCTTCATCTAAAATTTTTATTTGTTGCTCGCGTTTTTCTCGCAGAGCCTCTAGGTCGGATATTCTTTTGTTTTCATTGGAGATTTTTTGAAAATCATTCTGATTTTGTGTTTTCAGGGCCTCGATTTCGATTAAATGCCTAAAGCTCGGGAGAAACATGACCGACTCTTCCTTGTAATTACTCATCGCCCTTTTGTATAATGGTCATCATATGCGTGGAAATAGCTTTGGTAAAATGTTTTCTCTGACGAGCTTTGGTGAATCACATGGTCCTGCAATGGGTGTAGTGATTGACGGAGTTCCGGCCAATTTAAATTTCAATCTGGCAGATCTTCAAAAAGAACTCGATCGTCGTGCTCCTGGGAAAATTGCAGGAACAACATCGCGTGCAGAAGCAGATCAGGCGGAAGTTCTCTCGGGGATTTTCGAAGGAAAAACATTGGGAACACCAATTGCAATTATTGTTCGCAATACAAATCAGAAAAGTGCAGACTACGATCAATTAAAAAATGAACACCGTCCCGGTCACGCAGACAAAACGACGGAAATGAAATATGGCGTTCGCGATCATCGCGGAGGCGGAAGAGCTTCGGGAAGAGAGACTGTCGCGAGAGTGATCGCAGGTTACTTCGCAGGACTTATTCTTCCACAAGTAAAAGTGAAAGCTTTTGTTTCCAAACTTGGACCTTTCGATTATAAATCGATTCCAGAAAATCTCGCACAGGATTTTTCTCCGTATTCGTTTCCAGAAATAAAAAGAAACGATGAAATCAAAAATTATCTGGAAGAATTAAAAACAAATGGCGAATCAATTGGCGGAAAAGTTCGCATCGTTGTTGATCATTGCCCTGTTGGTTTAGGCGAACCTGCTTTTGATAAATTGAAAGCGGATTTTGCAAAGGCACTTCTTTCGATCGGAGCTGTCGTATCTTTCTCTTACGGTTTAGGAGAAGAAATGGCCGAAATGAGCGGATCAGAAGTTTCAAAACATTCAGCTTCGTTTGGCGGAATGGAAGGCGGAATTTCAAATGGCGAGCGCATGCTGATGACAATTACATTCAAACCGACGTCGACAGTTGGGGAGAAAGCGAAAGCGGGAAGACATGATCCATGTATTATCCCGAGAGCGATTCCGGTTGTTGAAGCGATGGTAAAAGTTGTTTTAGCAGATCATTATTTAAGACAGAACGCATACACATTAAAATAAAATTTGGATTATTAGAAAAATGAAGACCAAGATTACGAACATTGAACTTGAAGCGATCGTTGATGAAATCGGCAAACTCGATACTGATACAGTTTTACTTATTGTCGATCACCAGATCTGGAGTCTCTACGCTAAAGACATCATTCTGGAAAAAATTGAAAATAAAAAAGTCATTTTCTGGAAATCACCAGATGGGGAAAAAGTAAAAAACATAAACGATTTTCAAAACGCGATAGAGTTTTTCCTCGATAAAGGAATTCACAGAAATGCTCACCTGGTGGCCATCGGTGGTGGTGCGGTTTCTGACTTCGCTGGTTTCGTTGCCGCTACAATTCTAAGAGGAATTCAGTGGAGTATCGTTCCTACGAGTCTTCTTTCTATGGTCGATGCAAGTATCGGTGGAAAAGTTGCGATCAATTCAAAGTCGGGAAAAAATCTTATTGGTGCTTACCACATGCCGACGAACGTCTGGATTTGTCCGAAATTTTTAGCGACTCTTCCTGAAGTTGAAAAGAGCAGCGGAATGGGAGAAGTATTGAAATACTGTTTCCTCGATTACACGATTTATGATCTTGCGATTAAAAAAGCTCCGATTGAACAAATCATCGATGCTTGTGCTCAATACAAACAAAAATTAACAAACGAAGATTTTAAAGAAACGGGAATTAGAAAAGTTTTAAATCTCGGTCATTCGTTTGGTCATGCACTCGAATTTATCTACAATCTTCCACACGGTGAAGCTGTGATGTGGGGAATGGTTCTTGTTTTTAAAATGTTTGGAAGCGAAAAAAATATCAATGATATTATCGCCCTTAAAAATGCACTCAATATCCCGGGGAAAAACCCTCCGTGGTTCAACAAAGAATTCCCAATTGATAAGATCATGACTTATCTTTCAAAAGATAAAAAGATCAGTGCTCTTAGCTCAATTGATCTCGTGCTCGTTACAGACATTGGGAACGCTCAAGTCGAACGCAAGACGTTTGAAGATATTCAAAACGTGTTGGAAAACAATAAAGATGAACTTAGAAAATTCACTTTATAAAGTTGAGCCGACACCTTTTCACAAAGAAATAGAATTACCTACAAGTAAGTCGCATGCCAATCGCGCGCTCATTATCGGGGCTGTTCGCGGCGGCGGCTTTCGGATTAATCATCTCGCGACTTCGACAGATGTTGTGACGATGCTCGCTTGTTTAGAAAAAATTGGTTTAAAGATTGAACGCAAAGATCATGCTGTGATTTTTCACAATGCTTTTCCTGCTTGTGAAAATGAAACGGCGACAGACATAATCGATTTGCAGACGGGAGATGGAGGAACGACCAATCGTTTTCTTCTCGCTCTTCTTGCTCGCGGAAAAAAAGCATATCGCTTGAACCCTACGGAGAAAATGAGTGAGCGTCCGATGGATGATCTTCTCAATCCGTTGAAACGTTTAAACGTTCATCTTGAAACAAATGTTCCAGGCGCATGGATTGTTGTTCGTGGACCGGCGAATATGTTGAATACATCGAAGCTGGAAATTGATTGTTCGAAGAGTACGCAATTTGCCAGCGCAATGATGCTCGCCTTTTCCAATCTGCCATTGCAGATTGAGTGCAAAAATATCAAGGCGTCTGAAACCTATATCGCAATGACGAAGTCGCTCCTTAAAGAAACATTATTAAAAAATTCCTATACGATTCCTGTCGATTTCAGCAGTCTCAGTTATCCACTGGCGCTTGCTCTTCTTCGCGGAAATGTATTGATTAAAAATGCTCTTGTAACTGATTCATTGCAGGCCGATGCTCAATTTGTCGAACTGATGCAAAAAGCGGGAGGCGATATCGAATGGACAGCACAAGGGCTGCGAGCGAGTTCTAAAAACACTTTAAAACCGTTTGAAGTCGATGGTTCGATGTTTCCTGACCTTATTCCCACACTCGCTTTTATGGCAGCACATATCGAGGGAGAAAGTGTTCTGACAAATCTCTCCATTCTTCGCCATAAAGAAAGTGATCGCCTCGAAGAAATTCTCAAATTATTAAAAAATCTCTCAATTGATTTTCAATTCATTGCAAGTCGTGATGAAATAAGAATTCAGGGAAGTGTGAAGCCGTATAAAAAAGCTTTGCTCACTCCTGCGCGCGATCATCGCATGGTGATGGTTTCGTATCTTTTCTTGCGTGCCAATAGCGGCGGAGAAGTGACGGAAGCTGATTGCGTGGAAAAATCTTTTTCAAACTTTTTTGGAATAATGAATTGAGGAACAAAATGAAAACATTATCTCTCGCTTTATCTCTTATGGTCTTTTCATCTGCAGCTTTTTCAGCGAATGTCGCAGAATGGGCCGACATCGAACTTTATCAGACCCTGGAATTAAAACAAGACATCAGTTTTCCTGGTGTCATTGATTTTAAAACAGGCGCTAAATTTGAAGTCTTAGATACAATGCCGAGTGCTGGCGGACTTGTTTATTATGCTATTCACTCAGTGAAATGTGATAACCCTGATCTGACAGCTGACATGATTCTTGTAAATCCTAGTCCTGAAGAAACAAAAATCGATCGTTCTGTAGGCGTTGCTTTAGATGAAGGATGCGATTTAGATATTTGGGTTGAAGGCAGAGATTATTACACTCAAAGCTTATTTAATTTTGAGTCTACGCTTCGTTAAGAAGCGTAGTAAGAACTTAGTAAGAAGCGTAGAATTTTCTATTTTTGAATTTGAGCAGTACTTAATCTTTCCATTGAGAAGGTACTGTCACAACGAAACCAATCGTTTCCAGCGCCACGGCCAACTGGATTTAGTTTCGAAGTAATAATTCTTCCATTCTCCATGATTTCTTCCGCGATATGCACGCGAACAACTTCACCTGTAATCAATTGACCGGCACCAGGTGTTTCACCATAACTCAGACGATCTCTAAAAATGCATTCGAAATGAATTAGACTTTCTTTAATACGCTTTGCTTTGACGACTTCAGAATCGATAGGTGTGAGTCCTGCAAATTTAAATTCGTCTTCACCGTAAGGAAGTTCTGTTGAAGTGAGATTAATTTTTTCAGCAATAGCTTCGTGAACAATGTTCACGACAAATTCTTTTTCGCGAAGAATATTTACGGGAGTATCTTTGATGGTTCCATTGCTTGAGCGGACCATTGGGCAAAAAGCAATGATCATCGGCTTTGCTGAGATCGCTGTGAAAAATGAAAAAGGAGCAACATTATTACTTCCATCGAGATTGCGCGTTGAGACTACCGCAATTGGTCTCGGTAAAATCGATCCAATCAGAAATTTGTAGTTGTCTGCAAAGGCGCCGTTTGTTTCAAATGTTTTCATATTCATGATGCTTTCCTAGGTAAATTTCCTAATACAATCCTAACAGAGTTCTGCCCCTAATATAACAGTCAATTTCAAAAACCTTATGATTAAATTTAAAAAGAGAGTGGCCTTTACAAAGGATGAACTGTGAACTTAAATTCTCATAATTCTCTAGATTCTCTGGCAACTTCTTTTCCTCGTCCGTTTTATCATACTGATCTTGATTCGCTCAAATTTTTAGAACAATTAGTTGGCATTGATTCACAGACTAAAAATATTGCAGGCGTTAACCTTGTTCAACAGCACGTTGAAAAAAAACTTTCTGCTTTGGGATTTGAAACAAATCGCATTCCTCATCCAAGAGGAGAAAGTGGAGATCTTCTCGTCGCAGAGAAAAAAGGTCTATCGGCCGCAACTGTAACGTTTATCGGTCATGCCGATACGGTTTTTTCTCCTGAGCCAGGTTTTTCTTTTGAAGTTGATCACGGTAATAACGAAGTTCGCGGTCCAGGTATCGGTGACGATAAAGGCGGACTCGTGATGGCCCTTTCGGCCCTCGAAAATTTTCTTTCAACAAACGAAAATCACTATTTCACAATTGTTTTTGTTTCATCACCAAGTGAAGAAATGGGTTCTGTAGGATTCCATGAAATCTTCAAAAGCATTGGTGAGAGATCACAAATTGTTTTTGGATTAGAACCGGCACTTCAGAGCGGTTCTCTTATTTCTTCTCGCAACGGAAACCGTTGGTACGATATTGAAATTCTCGGACGTTCAGCTCACGCGGGTCGTTTTGGAGAACCATTTGTAAATGCCGCTCATCATGCAGCTGAATTTATTTCGCGTGCTCATTCACTTAATGACATCGAAAATAAAACAAAGGTAAATGTAGGTTCAATTGCAAGTGGCCTTGATCGCTACAATGTTGTCTGTGATAAAGTCACAATCAAGCTGGATGCGCGTTTTCCTACTTATGAGACCCGCGATTATCTTCACTACTCACTTGATAAATATTTACGCCAAACAAGTGTTGAATGTTTTTATACAGCGGAACAATGTCAGGTGAATTATCAAATCGTCGATGATTGCCCGCCACTTCCTCTCTTGGATCAACATCCACCGCTTATTCATTCTTATGTAAAAGAAATCGAATCTATTGAAGCAACTCCATGTACACACGAACATTCAGGTGGAGCAGCTGATATTAATTATTTTTATCGTGAAGGTCTTATCTATCTCGACGGAATCGGTCCGGTGACAAGTGGAATGCACACTCGTCATGAAGTGATGAAGCTCGATAGCTTCTTCAGTCGCCGAATTGCCCTCGAAAATATGTTAGATCAACTCGATAACGAAAAGGAGAATCTATGGAGAAATTAATTTGTTTTGAGAACACATCGAGTTTGGTTCCACCGAAACTTCACGATGAATGGATGCTCTACATCTCTCCACGTTTTATTACTTATACACCAAACATTGTGTTTGAAATTAAAACACAAAACTATACTTTAAGCACAGCTGTCCATATGTCGGACCTGGTTGCCCTTTTTAGAATGCGCCATCATATCTTCTTCAATGAAACAGGAATCACAGATGATATGAATCTCGATCTCGATGAATATGATTCTCTTTGTGATCACCTGGTGATCAGATCAAATGCGACGGGAGAAATTTGCGGAACATACCGCATGATCTCAAGCTTAGTGAGCGATAAATTTTATTCACAAGGCGAGTTTAATCTCGATCAGTTTTTAGCAGCACCGGGAGTGAAGTTAGAACTTGGCCGCGCTTGCATTCACCCTCACCACAGAAACGGTGCCGTTATCGACCTTCTTTGGAGAGGAATTGGAGAGTACGCCAGACGTACAAACGCAAAATATCTTTTCGGTTGCAGTAGTATCATGACTGTTTCAAAACCAATGTCGAAGGCTCTTGTGAAAACGATGAAGGTCAACAACATGACTTCTGAACTTTTCAATATTCGTCCGATCGGAAAATACAAAATGGATCTTTCTAAAGTTAAAAACGAAGATCTCTTTGATGAAAAAACAGTTATGGCCCAAATTCCTCCTCTGCTTCGCAGCTATATGAGTGCGGGCGCAAAAGTTTATGGGAATCCAGCGCTAGATCTTGATTTCCAATGTATTGATTTTTTCACTATACTAAATCTGGAAGAACTCAATTCGTCTTATGAAAAGCGCTATTTTAAGAGACTTCCAGCGGAATAGAATGGGGAACGGTATTTTTGGTGTGATAAGATCGGTGATTAAGTTTCCGCTCTTTGCATTTGCTCTTTTTATTTATTTTATCATTTCTTTTATCGTCTACATGTTCTGTGGATTTGATTTTGTTCGCGCCCGCCCGCATCTGACAAAAATTATTTCACTTACAAGCAGAGTTGGACTCAAAATTATCGGCATTACTGTTACTGAAAACATCCATCCGGTAAATCCGAATGAAAATTATCTTCTCGTGAGCAACCATCTTTCTTATATCGACGTTCTTGTAATCAGCCGTTTTTATCCAAGTTGTTTTGTGACTTCAAAAGAAATGAAAGAAACATTTTTTTTAGGACATATTTGCATGCTTGGCGGGTGTTTGTTCGTCGACAGAAAAAATCGCAGCAATCTTCATAAAGAAGTTCAGGAGCTCACAGAGGCTCTTCGTTCCGGTCTTAACGTTGCTATTTTTCCGGAGGCGACGAGTACGAATGGAGAAGGAGTGATTCGTTTTAGACGTCCACTTTTTCAAGCGGCCTTCGACGCTGATTCAAAAGTTCTTCCTGTGTGTTTGAATTATCGCAAGATCGATAATCATCCAGTGACATTAAAAAATCGCGATACGGCCTTCTGGTATGGCGACATGACTTTTTTCAGTCATGCCGTGAAATTATTTTCGCACAAAAAAATGTTGGTTGAGTTGACTGTATTGCCCGCGATTTCAGCGCATGATTTTGCCGACAAAGTAGAGCTCTCGGAGAAATGCTACGAGATCGTGAGTTCACACTACACGAACATCATCGCTTAATTATTTAGTCATCCACGATTTCCAGTAATCTTTATTCTCATTTTCTGAAAACCATTTTGTCGGTTTCAGCGGATGTCTCGCATCGACCATAACGGCGTATTCATCAGTATAAGTTTTTGCATTACTATTTTGGAAAGCTTTCGGATGTGGCCCGTGATGAATTCCTTGTGGGTGGAAAGTCAGCGCGCCTGCATCGATGTTATCGCGTGAGAAAAAATTTCCCTGGTGATAGAAGAGAACTTCATCGAAGTCGATATTAGAATGATAGAAAGGAACTTTAAGCACGCCGTATTTTTCAGAATCTTCCAATGGTCTCTCAACAAATGAGCAGATAACAAAATTTTTGCAAACAAACGTCGTGTGCGCACTTGGTGGCATGTGATAGCGATGGCTCATCACCGGGCAGAAGTCGTAAATAGAAAGTTTAAACGGATACACTGATCCTTTCCATCCGCTTACGCAAAGAGGATTATACGGATACGTCACAGTTGTGATTTTTCCTAAACGTTTAATTTCAACTTTGTATTCTGTTTTATCCTGTTCAGATCCGATTGCTGCTTCAGGAACTTTAATTGCCGTTTGATCGTAAAGTGCATTCGGCCCCAGCATTCCGCGATCTGGTTGTTCGAATTCAGAATTTGATTCAACCTTAAAGATTTTTGTTTCTGTTTTTAGATAGAGTTTATAGGTCGTTCCGCGTGGAATGATGATGTAATCACCTTTCACATAATCGAGATGACCGTAGATCGTTTCAATTATTCCCGTTCCATCGTGAATAAAAAGCATTTCATCGAAGTCTGCGCTACGATAAAAATTTTCAAATGATTTAGTGTAATGACCGAGATTAATGATGACATCGTTGTTTTCTAAAATCGCAACGAATTCATTTTTTGGAAGATTGTTATTAAACATTGGCGGCTGACAACGAGGTTTCAAATCACCTTCGATATTTATCCATCCGACAGGCGGTTTTTGGTGGTAGAGATGTGAAACTCTTCCAAAAAATCCTTTGCGGCCATGTTCTTCTTCGAAATGTCCTTCCGGAATTTTTACGTGTGCTTGTTTTGTGTGAATGCCTGATGCTTTAAAATTTTCCATATATTCACCTTATGTTTTCTTCTTTCCAACTTTGTTTTTTAATTTTCCGATGCCTTCGATTTCCAATTCTAAAACATCGCCGGGCTTGATCCATTTATCGAGTTCAAGTCCGCATCCTGTTCCCACTGTTCCTGAACCAAAAAGATCTCCAGCGCGTACCCATTCATCTTGAGCCACGTGAGCGATCATCTCTGCCCAACTAAATTGAGAATCGCCAGAATAACCGCGAGACCATTCAACACCATTCACTTTAGCAGTCATCAGAAGATTTGGTTCAGCAGAATCGAATTCATCGACAGTTGTAATCACCGGCCCAATGATCGAACAAAAGTCTTTTCCTTTTGCAGGCCCGAGACGAATTTGCATTTCTTTTCTTTGAATATCGCGAGCAGAAATATCATTGAGAATCGTAAAACCAAAAATGTGGTTGTAAGCATCTTTCTTTTTGATGTTGTATCCATCGCGACCGATGATCATTCCCAATTCCAGTTCGTAATCGAGAACGTCTGTATAAGACGGCCAGAGAATTTCAGATTCGTGTCCGATGAATCCGGCAGTCGCCCCTTTGTAGTAAGCAGGAATTTCATACCAGGCTTCAGGAATTTTTTCTCCACGCTTTTTGAATCCGACTTCAACATGTTTTTCGTGAGCGTAGAAATCTCGATACGTTTCGATTTTATCAAGAGGGGCATCGAGAGAAATTTTATTTGTGGATAAGTCGATTAAATATTTTGTGCCGTCTTTCATTGCGAGCGTTCCACATTTTTCCAGAAAAATATTAAGTCCGATCGCTGTATGTAAAATTTCAAGTGGGTTTTCTTTGAGGGTGAGTAGTGCATTTAGTGAGCTCGGGCAATGATGATCCGCTCTCTCGCGTGGATTGTATCTTCCTTCGCGTTCAAAGTCGCAAGCGTAAGCAAGGTTCGGGTCGAGAATCGTTTTTTCATCAAGAAGAATTCCTAAACGTTTAACCGTTCCTAAATTGTGATGATGAATGTAGGTAACGATTTTCATGCTTTTGGTCTCCCGTAGCGTTTGTTGTATTCTGGAAGAATTTCTTCCATGGCGCTGAAGAAATGTTTCATTTCTTTTTTTGTTCCAAGAGAAACGCGAACAAAGTCCGGCATCTCATTCGCTTTCAATTGTCTGATGATCACTCCGTGATCGAGAAGGCGATCGAACATATAGCGAGAGGCTTCTTCAGATCCTGTTTTAAAAGCGATGAAGTTTGCAACAGATTTGATTGGCTTGAATTCGTGTTTTGTGAGGAAATCAAAAGTCTCAGTGTAGCGACGTTGATTATTTACAACAGTTCTTCTTAAGTGTGGCTTATCGAAGATCGCACCGAGTGCCCCCATCTGCGCGATGAGACCTGGTTCGAAAGGAAGTTTAACTTTGGTTAAATTGCCAATGAGATCTTCATGGCCAAATCCGTATCCGATGCGAATTCCCGAAAGACCATACGCTTTAGAAAATGTTCTCAACGTAATCACGTTGTCGTAGCGATAATCCATTGAGTTGGGATAATCTTCTTTTCCCAGCGCGAATTCAAAATAGGCTTCGTCCAATATCACGAGGACATGTGAAGGAACATGTTCCATCAGATAATCAAATTCTTTTTTAGTGATGTATGTTCCTGTTGGATTGTTGGGATTGCAGATGTAGATAACTTTCGTTTTTTTCGTAATGTTTTTTGCAAGAGCTTCAACATCGAAACGATAATCTTTCGTGAGCGGAACTGTTTTTAAATGGGCTCCCACACTGCGAGCGATAATATAAAATCCAATGAAAGTATTTTCACTCGTTAAAATTTCGTGCCCAGGTTGAACGAAGGCGCGGGCGATATAGCCCATGATTCCTTCTGATCCATTACCAAGAATGATATTTTCTTTTTTTAGTTTGTACATTTTTGCCAGCGCCGTTTTAACGGCGTAGGCATTCATATCTGGGTAGCGGTGAACATCCCAGAGTGCATTAGTCATCTTTTGGATGGCAAAAGGAGAAGGCCCAAGTGGGTTTTCATTACTGGCAAGCTTGGAAATCTTAGTGAGTCCACGTTCGCGAGTGAGTTCTTCTATGGGTTTTCCCGCCTGGTAGATCTGTAGGTTACGAACATACTCAGGTACTAGGGTTTGAATCTGATCAGAAATTTCCGACATAACTTTAATCCGTTTTAACGATAGAATAAGAGAGAGAAAACTATAGCGAAAGTTTACTCTTTTAAAAACAAACAGGCAAAACCCTCATGTCCCAATTTGATCAAACTCACCTGAAGACAATTGCTGAAGGCATTCGTCTTTTTAACGCTCAGAAATATTGGGAGTGTCATGAAGATTTAGAAGATCATTGGCGCGAAGAACCCGGACCAATCCGCAATGTGTATTGGGCGGTCATTCAAGTGGCTGCAGCGATGATTCACTATCGCGACGAAAATATCGTAGGAGCACGCGGACTTATTGCTAAAGCTAAACAAAAGTTTGATCGCTGTGAAAGTTTTAAAATTGAAAGCGATGTGCTGGAAAGAAATCTTTCATGGAACGAATTAAAAAAAATGGTGCGTGCAGTTCCTGCAGAACCAGAACTTTCAGATTTTAAAAATTTATTTGAATTTCGTTTTAAGGACCCATCGGTATGGAAGTAAAACCAGTAGCAGAAGAAGAAAATATCATCAGAAAAATTTTAGTGAAGTGCCCTCCTAAAATGGAAGATTCTTTTAATATTTTCCCTTTTCTCATCGCTCTCAGTGAAGAGTTTCCGAAAGCGGAGATTAATCTCATTTGCGAGGAAAAATGTTCAGATGCATTTCTCTTTTTCCCTTTCAAGGTGAGAGCGTTTGAGCGTCCGAAAGATAAGCTAAGCCTCATTCAAACACACCACTATTGCGCAAACATGCACGACATTTTTAATATCGATCTTTTCTTTGATCTGGAAAATTCATTTAATTCATCTTTTATGGGATTTAATTTCAGAGCGAAAGAAAGAGTCGGTTATGGCGTTGGATGGAATAAATATTTTCTCACAAAAAATTTTATGCCTGATGAAACGGCGACGTTGGAAAGAAAATGTGTGAAGCTTTTAGAACTTTACATGGATCGTCCTCTTCGCAATATTCACGTCGCTCGCAGCCTGGACAATGAAGTTCAACCCGTTGAAAAAATCGCACCGCTTTTTCAAGAACCTGAACCGCCGAAATTTATCATGGTTATGCTCGACAATTTTCAAAATGTCACAAAACAAATCGAGCACTGGAAAAAATTCTTCGATAGTTTTCAGAATCAAAAATTCGTTATCTGGTCGCAAGGAGACGAAGACATGATCTCTGAATTGTTTTTGAGTATCGATCTTGGTCACAACGATCTTTTCATGCATAGAGGAAAAAACACGAAAGAGATGATCTATCTTCTGGAAAAAGTTCAGGGAGTCGTAACAAATAATTTATGGGCTGAAGGGCTTTGTAATTATTTCTGTGTGAATCAAGCTTCCTTTATTTTTGATCCAACTTTAGTTCTTCCTGAGTATCAATACTACAGTTACAAACCACAGCGCTTTCTCATTAATGAAAGTGGAATAAAATTTTCTTATCTCGATGAAGAACGAACAATGGAAGAGATGAATCAGGTTATCGATCATCTGCATTTTCGTTTTAAACTTTAGGAGACAAAATGAAGTTTCTAAAAATTATTATGGCCTTTTGTTTAACTTTTGGAATGGCATCAAGTTATGCAAGCAGCGAAAGAAGTAATTTAAGCATTTCACCGATTATCGGATTTGAGCGCGTTCAGCAGATGCTTCCGACACCGACAATGAAAACGCGCGCTATTTTTGGAGTGCAGGCGCTTTATAAATTGCCAGTGGCTGCACTTGAAACTGAATATACTCACGGACAAAATACGAATGATGATGCCAGCACGAATACAAGTTACAAATACACAGACGATAAATTAAAGCTGGGATTGCGCGGAGGATTTGGAATCGGGCAATTTCTCTCAAGTCACTTGAGTGGAGGAGCGCAAGCTACACAAAGTAAAGTGACGAAGACGGTAAATAGTACGACATCGACATCAGAGACAACGACGAAGGTGAATCCTTACGTGGGAACAGGGATTGCTGTTCATCTCTTGAATACTTTTACTCTGAGTGCAGATATCACTGTCGTGTATAAGCCAACATCAACACAAGGTCTTTCTGATTTTGAATACCAACCAGCGCTTGGAATCGGAATTAGTTTTTAAGGAATTATTATGAAGTCATTACTCCTCATTTTTTTATCGATCAATTCATCTGTCTCTCAGGACGTTACTAAAAAAACTTTCGCAGGTGAAAAAGAAGCAATGGTGTATTTGTTTCAACAACGTTTGCAAATTCAGCGTAGCCTTAATAACTCCATAGATTCCTTGACTGGAAAACCTGAAGAAAAAACCTGTAAAGAGAACGTGAATGTCGAAGGAAAAATAAAAAAAGAAAGCTGGGGAAGTTACACTTCTTTTAGAGTATTAATGAACGATAAAATGGAAATGAATGATTGCTTGCCTGCTCATAATACAAAGAGAGTTCTTATCGAATACTATCTTTGTGGAAAAGAAGTTACAGAAATAAAGACGATTAAAAAAATAGATGAAACCCTTCCGGATGTTCCAACTAAAAAATGTCCTTTCTAAAAATAAAAAGGCCCGAATAATTCGGGCCTTTCTTTTTTCAGAGTGTGTGCGAAAAAAATATTAAACTGTTATCTGAAGTTGATAGCGATGCGATCGATATCAATCATTCCCATTCTTGATGCAAGTTGAGTTTCTCTTAGCTTCGCAAAGTTAACTCCAGAGAGCCTTACGACTTGTGCTCCTGAGTAAATTCTTGTTGGAGCAGCACAGTTAATTGATTGCGAACGATCTTGAACGACTTGGCACAATTTTAAGTTTACGCCTGTGTCTGCATTTCTGAGAGTCAACTCAACAGAATCAATGACACGTTCATCGTAGCGAGAAGAAAGTTGCATTAAGCTTCTTAAATCAACACCGTTTGTATCGTAGATGCGTTGATTTACGATTTGCTCAATTCTCATTTCTTGCGACGGAGGAAATCCACCACCAGTGCTTCTTTTTTCAACTTCAATTGAAACTTCATCAATCTGAACATCTCCTCTGAAGTATAATCTTAGACCTTGAATCTCTTGACCAACTCTCATTCCTTGGCTTAATTCAAAAGTTAAGCGAGTTGAATCGTATCCGATCGATTGCATTGCACCTGCTTGTTGATTATTTACCATCAAACTAGCTTGTGAAAATCCTCTAGAACTTCTCGCAAGGACAGTGACTCTTCTAATTGATTGTCCTTGTCTTTCAGTTCCTAGATTAAACATTCTAAAAAGTTCAAGGCCTCCTTCTTGTTGAATGCGTTCATTAAGCTGTTGTCTGACAACTTCAACTTGTGGGCCCGGTTGAGGAAAAGAGCCAGGACCATTAGGCCCAGAATTTTGAAGGAGATTAAAGATAACTTTCTCAACATAGAATTGCCCTTGCATGCTTAGTTCGATTGTTCTTAGTGACTCGCCAACAACGTTCGCGAATGAATCAACTCGGAAAGTGTATGAGCTCATTTGACGAGCAACGATTCTAGAGTTTTCAATCGACTGTCCGTTGAGAACAAGCGCAGCCTGTCCCTGACCTTGTTGCGTACTCGCAACGATTGTCACACTTTGGATTCTCAAACCTTGAAGCTGAGAACGAATATAATAATCAGAGAGCAAATCAAATCTGCTTTGACCGTTGAAATAATTTTGTACATTTTCTTCTACTGTCTGTGCACTAGAAGAACCATTTCCCCATGGATCATTTGACGGCCATGTTGGCTGTTGAGGTTGCTGAGGTCTCTGCGGCTGTTGTGGACGCTGAGGTTCTTGAGGTCTTTGTGGTTGTTGGGGCTGCTGCGGTCGTTGCGGTTGCTGTGGAAATTGAGGCTGCTGTGGCTGCCCTGGAAATTGTTGGCCGGGTTGTCCCCATCCGATTGTGTCTGCGTAGATTGATGTTGAAGATAGTAGAAGTGCACTGAGCACCACGTGTTTTAGATTCATTTTTCCCCCTCTCTGAAAAAAGCCTACTCTCGCAGGCATAATCGATAGAGCAAAGGAGATGCCATCAAAATCAGTAGATTTTGGTTTCAACTTGGCCCGTTTTGAGTAAAATTTCTAGAAGACAGTATCATTTTGTCCATTTTTTCATTGGGAGTAGTGCCTTGAAGGGAATTTTATCTATTTTACTTTTCCTTACATCCCTTTTGATGAGTTGTAGTTTCTTTGATTCTCCAGAACCGGAGCTTCGCTATACCCAAATCGATTGCAAACTTTATGATGAAACTTTTAAATTGATAGCTCAATTTCCCGGTTTTTATTGTGACTTTGCACCGAACGGTGAATGGCTTGGACTAGAGGACGATAGACTTATTCTTTATAATAAAGATAATTCTCCCAAATATAAATTTCCTGATTCAGTTCACCACGAATTGAAATTTTCATCTGATGGAAAGAAAATTTATTTTCTATCCTCTGAAGTTAAAATTTATAAAAATCGTAAGACTCGCTTTGATGTGATGAATGTCAGTGATCGCAATGGAAAACTTCTTTACCGTTGGAGTACTTATGATCACATTGCAGATATCATCAAGACTCTCGATTTAAATGATTATGAGCATGTATTTCCAACACCACTTCTTGGAAGTGCTCGCCACCCAGTTGACACTAATTTTGAATTCTCTCATATAAATGCGATAGCAGAAATTCCTGAAAATACTTTAGAGAGCGATCTGCCTTTTATGAAAAGAGGAAATTTGCTTGTCACTTTTAATGGTTTGGGAGGTCTGGTTATTTTTGATCCAGAACTTAAAAATATTTTACACGTCTTTAATAAGATGCTGAAGATTGAACTTTATGGTTTTCACGATGCTCAGATCTGGCCAAACGGGCATCTTACTCTTTTCCAGAATGTAAGTGATAAAGACGGAGAATTCGGAACTTCGTTAAAAGAATTTGATATAAAATCAGAGAAGGAAGTTTGGAGTTTTCTTTTTAGGAAACCTGCTTTTACTTATAATCCAATTAATGGTTCACTTCAGGTTTTACCGAATGACAATTTATTTATCGGAGAAAATTCTTTCGGAGGAAGAGCGTTGGAATTAACCCGCAATGGAGAATTCATAAGCCTTATTGAAAATTCGCCGCGGGATCCACTGACGAGATTCCCTTATATGATTTATCGAGCGAAGAAAGTAAATGTTGATATGTTTTTAAAAAATAATCAACTTGGCATTTGGGCCCGCAACCAAAATTAAAAAAGAAAAAATGAAAATTTCATCCACTTTACTTTTCTTTATCTCGCTCTTTATGAGCTGTAGCTTTTTTGATTTGCCGGAATCAAAAGCAAAGTACACACAAATTGATTGCAAGATTTATGAAGGTTTTACCTTAATTGCTCAATATCCGGGTTTTTATTGCAGCTTTGCTTCCAATGGAGAATGGCTTTCGTTAGATGAAGATACACTAACTTTTTATGATAAAAATAATTCGGTTAAATTTAAATTTCCCCAACTCGTTCATCATGAATTGAAATTTTCTCGAGATGAATCCAAAATTTATTTTTTATCTTCTGAAGTAAAAACTTATAAAAATCTTAAAACGCGCTTTGATGTCATCAATATTAGTGATCTTAAAGGTAATATTCTTTATCGTTGGAATACCTTTGATCATATTGATGAAATTTTTAAAAAGTTGGAGCTCAATGAATTTAAAAATGAAATTCCGACAGATATTCCTCCAAGTCATAATTTAGCGCTCGCCCCTTATGAATTTTCGCACCTAAATGCGATCTCCGAGATTCCTGAGAATGACTTAGAAAAAAAATATTCTTTTATGAAGAAAGGAAATTTACTTGTTACCTTTAATGGCCTCGCTGCAATTGTGATCTTTGATCCAGAACTAAAAACGATGCAGCACTATTTTACAAAAATGATTAACACCGAACTTTATGGTTTTCATGATGCTCAGATATTACCTAATGGGCATTTGATTTTTTTCAAAAATGTCAGCAATAAAGAAGGAGAGTTAGTCACATCATTAGATGAAATGAATCTTGAAACAGGGGAAGTCGTTTGGAGTTTTTCTTTCAAGAAACCAAATTTTGAAAGAAATCCTATTAATGGCTCTGTCCAGGTTTTGGAAAACAATAATATTTTAATTGGAGAAAACTCACATGGTGGAAGGGCCGTGGAAATCACGCGTAGTGGGAAAATTGTCGGGATTACCGAAAATATTCCGCGTGATCCAGTGACAGGATTACCAATTATGGTTTACCGTGCAAAGAAAGTAGATGTAGATAAGTTTTTAAAAACAAATCAAATCGGTATCTGGGCACGCAATCAACATTAAGGAATTAGCATGAGTAGAGTTCTTGAATTTACAAAAATGAACGCAACTGGAAACGATTTCATTATCATCGATAATCGCGATCATATTGTGGAAGCGGAAAACCGCGAACTGTGGAATAAATTATGTTCTCTGAAAACTGGAATCGGAGCTGATGGCGTTCTGCTTTTAGAAAAAAGTTCAAAGGCTGATTTTAAAATGAGATACATCAACGCTGATGGTGGTGAAGTCGAAATGTGTGGCAACGGTGCTCGCGCAATTACGTCATTTGCTCATGATATTTTAAATGAAAAAAAGTCGACGTATAAATTTGAAACCATGAACGGTCTTTACGAATGTTCAACTGATCCTATTCACGGCTTTCGTTTAAAGATGACTGAACTTTACGATGTCGACAAAATCAAACTCGATCCATTACATATTAAGCACAAACACCAAATCTACATGAATACTGGTGTTCCTCATGCTGTTTTTGAAATCGAAAATATTTTAGAGTACCCGGTTTTTGAGACAGGAAAAAAAGTTCGTTATGATTCAATGTTTGCCAAAGGAACGAACGCCAATTTTTTTGAAGTTTTGAAACCAAAACATCTTCGCGTGAGAACTTATGAGCGCGGAGTAGAAAACGAAACTCTTTCTTGCGGAACAGGAGTGACAGCGACGGCCCTTGCTGCTTCGAAGTTCTATGGATGGCAAGATGAAATTATTTTAGAAACATTAGGTGGAAGACTCGCCGTTCAATTCAATTCCGATTTCACTTCAGTTTATCTGTGTGGAAAAGTCGAAAAAGTATTTACTGGGCGAGTCTCAATTTAATTATTTGCTGAAAGTTTCGAATGTATTAACAGGTGAATCCTCATCTTGATAGTAATGATGTCCGCCAAGAATTCCCAATGTTCGCGAATCTAATTTAAAGACTTGAGAGAAACCTTTTGTTTCTTTAAGCGTTCGTCCTGTGTGTCTCCATTTCATTGTATCGAAATTTAGAGCGTAGATGTGAGAGACGTAATCATACTCCATTTCAGAAACTTTAAACATTCCACCGAATACGTAGAGTTCGTTTCCAATCATTTCAGCAGCAGGTGCAAACGTCGCGAATGGAAGTGGAGGAAGCTCTTGTGTGAGTCCAGTTGCTGGATCAAGAAGAGTTAAGCTTGAAATCAAATCGAAGTGACTTGATCCAACTCCGAGTCCACCAACCAGAAGAATTTTTCCATTGTAGTTTAATCCTGTAAACGCTCTACGAAGAGGATTAGGAAGAACAAATGGTGCAGGAGTGACAGTTTCAGTCACGAGATCGAATACATCAATCTCTGAATGGAATGTTCCTTCAAGATCTCCAGCTTTTTTCGGAGTACTGTCCCAGCCACCAACAAGATAAACTTTTGTACCAATTGTGATGGCAACGTTTGATGAACGTGGACGCGAAAGGTGAGCGACAACTTCCCATTTATTAGTATCGATGTCGTATCTTTCTACAACGTCTAAAGACTTCCATTGTGGGTTGTATTCTTCAGCGAATGTGAATCCACCGAAAGCATAAATATAGTGGCCGTAAGCTGCTAATTGAAATCCGTGTGCTTTTGAAAGTCTTGGAGCAAGTGTTGTCCATGTGTTTGTCGCCGGATCGTAAACATCAAAATCGTTTTGGAATGATTCTTTTGGATACGTGTGCTCAGGTCCTGCGTGACCACCGCACATATAAAGTTTTCCCTGATAAAAAATCGTTCCGAATGAAGAGCGAAGAGCTCCAGGAAAACTCGCTAATGTTTTTTGTGTGAATTGTGTTTCACCCGAAAACTCCGGAGCGTAATCTTCTACATCATTGGCAGGAGAAATTGCTGTCCATGAATTATTGTCTTCAATTTTAAAAAGTTGAAAATGACCAGATTTGTTTGAAGCAAAAACGATGTGATTGTCTGGAGTAAATGTAGGCGCCATTTCATCGCCAGCATCAGTTGTCACTTGTTTTGTTGTCTTCGCAAAACGATCGTAAATATAAACATTCCAGTTGCCGTCTTTTTTAGAAGTGTAGGCGATGAAGCGTTCATCAAAAGAAAGGGATGGACTCATTCCTTCCGCGATCACAGTTTTTTCATTAGCTAATCGATCGAAGAAAACAACTTCTTTTTTTCCATTCGTGTTTCTTTGATAAACAACAAAATTTCCGTCAGATGATGGACGAGGAAAATAAGATTCTTCATTCATATCAAGTGTCGTCGGCTCAAACGATGCCTGATTTAATTTTGCGTAGTAAACAGTGTTCTTTCCTTGCAACGATTGTGGTGCTGAAAAGAAAATCATTTCACCATTTTTCGAAAATTTCGGATGAAGAATCATTCCTTTTACATTGCTTGATAAATGATCTGTCTTTTGTGTTGTTGTATTATAGATCGCAAGATTTAAATCTGCAGCTCCGTCATCGCTGATTGTTCCTTCGACATACACAATTCTTTTTCCGTCAGGTGTGATGTCTGGATAAAGATGCGCATTCGATCCATTTGTGATCGCAACAGCTTCAAGATTTCCTTTTTTGAACATGATTTGTTTTGAGTTATCACCTTCGCGCATGAAAACCATATCAGCGAAGGCCATGTGAGTGGCAAGTAAACTCACTACCAGTAATGTTAATCTCATTTCTCTCTCCTAATGATGTGATCAAGGAGAGAGAAGCATATCGATTTCTGTTTGGGTTATCAAACCAAAAAGTCTGGCAGTGATGTTAGATTAAAAAGTGAATTAGATTGAAGCGATCATTCTCATACGTTTCTCAACTTTCACACTGTATTGGTTTTTATACTTTTGAGTGTGTGAGTGGTAACGAGCAAACCATTTAGAGTCATTTTTCGCGTGACGAGATTTTAAGATAACAAGAATTTCTGCCATTTTTGAAAGAGCATAGTTCTCATCTTTCTTAAGACGTTTTGCATTTAATTTATCAAGACCCATACGTGCAAATTCTTTGTTCCAGATTTCAGTATTGATCTGAGCAAGCGAAAGATCACCTGTAGTAGAAACTTTTGAGTTCACGAAATCACTTTCTGTACCAATGATTGCGATCATTAGTTTTGGATCGATGTTATATCTCTTTGTTGTTAAATAAAGAGAATAAGCAATACGATTTCTCGCAGTTTTTTCTAGTTCTGGTTGCACTACTTTAATCATTTGTGAAATACGATTTACTTTCGTTCTCGTCGTTTCATTAATGTTAAAACTCTTAGGCATTGCTGCTGTAGAGATGATTGAAGTAATGATAAATGTTGCAATAAAAGTATTAATTTTCATAAAGCCCCCGCACCGTTTAAGGTGCACGGAGAATGCCAAAAATCTTTCGTTAACATGTCGAAATGATCCATAGAAATTGCCTAAATTTTAGACAGTGTAGGGCGATTGAACGGCCATTTCTGGAATCATGAAGACTTAGATCTCCGACGTAAAATCAAGGGGGTAATTTAAAACGATCTGCAGCTTGATAGGCCCTATCTTTTAAATTATCGTTTTTTGGTTAACCAATTTTGGAGGTTTTATGAAAGCTATTCTCGTAACGTTGATGATGCTCGCAAGTGTTGCTCACGCAGGTGACAGAAATTCTGCATACAATGCCATCTGTAAACCAATGCCATTTGATACAGATAGAGCAAATTGCATGAATGTTGTGAAACATTTTTCTTATTTTGATGATCGCGGGTTAGCTTTTTGTGCCAACCTGAGCTTTGATTCAGATAAGTTGTCATGCATGCAAGTGATTGGAGATAAAATGTATGAAGCTTACGAAATGGATAACTGTTTGAATCTCACTTTTGATACTCAAAAAATTCAATGTTTAAAAGACAACGGAACTCGCTATAATCCAGGCCAGGGAACATGTGTTCCTCGCGAAGAAGTGATCAAGCAATTAAATAACAGCTTGTACGATCTTCGTAACGGAAATGTAAGTAATGCTGATCAGAGAATCAGTAACCTCTTAGGACGATTTACTCGTTGTAATTAATGAACTCTCGTTGAGAGATAATTTATTCGAATAAGTTTTATTTTAATTTGATATTTTTTTTCTAAGTCTTTCTCTTCGATTATCGACGTCGACTGCGTTCAGCCTGTCATAATAAGGGGAGAAAGACTTATGAATAAAAAACAATTGCTCGCAACGATGTTTCTCAGTGCTGGTTTAGTGCTTTCATCATGTGGAAAAAGTTCTAGCAGTGGTGGAAGTGGAGAAGTGAAAACTACAAGTGGTGCAAATACAGTTGAAGTTGTTCCAGTCCCAAATCATTCAACGAAAGGTCTCGACTTAGGTGTGGCAAAAAGCTTCAGTGTCATGGCCTACACATCAATCACATCTGCCCCAACTTCAAACATTACGGGGAAAGTTGGTCTCAAGCCGGGCATTCGGTCACTCATTAAAATTAATCCAGCAACAGAAGTCTCAGGAGGCTCATTAGAAGTTTATGCGGGCGATGATGTAGGTGATCCACAAAATTATATTACAATGGCGAGAGAAGATCTTATTGCAGCTTATAGAGATGCAGCTTCAAGAACACCGGATAAAGATAAAAAAGAAGCTTACAAAGGTGACCTCAGTGGAAAAATTCTTCCTCCGGGAGTTTATCATTTTTCAACAGGCTCATCGATTGCGAGCGATGTTTCTCTTGAAGGAACAGATTCAGATGTGTGGATCTTTCAAGTCGATGGAGATCTCAGTGTCGCGGATAATGTGCGCGTGAACTTGAGTGGAAACGCGAAACCGAAGAACGTTTATTGGCAAATTAGTGGGAAGACAACATTGGGTTCGCATTCAATGATGGTGGGAACAGTGATGAATCAATTAACGTTTGAATTAAAATCGAATGCGCAAGTTTTAGGACGCGTATTGAATAAGAATGGAAAAGTTCTTTTAAGTCAAAATACTATTACAAAACCAGAACTCTAGATCCTGTGAATAAAAAAAGGCCCCGTCCATGGGGCCTTTATTCTCATCCATAAGAAAATCAAAAACTATTTTTTTGTTAAATTAAGATCGAAGTAAGTCGTAGATGTGTTTCCATCCGAAGCTTGAAGATTAAAGTGTACAGTCCCTTTTCCTGCAACTTTAAGCGATTCGTTCATTGATTCACTAGAAGAAAGACTTCTAACCACATAAGTCATTCCGTCTTCTGAAATGTCAGCTGTAAGAGCAAGTCCTTGTGAAGGATCGCTTTGTTCAAAATGACCAAAGTCGTATGTAGATGGATCAAGACTTGTCGACATTGTCGTATCTAAATCGTGGCATTCGAATTGATTGATAGAAATGGAGTTCACATTTTGAACGATATTGAGGTCGCACACTTGTCTGTGGTTTGCACTTTCTCCGTGATAAACGCCAGTTTCAAATGAATAAGCATAAGTTGAAAGTAAGCAAAGAGAAAAAACAGTAATCATGTTTTTCATAAAAGCCCCCAAAAAAATTTATGCTTAATTATTCAATAGAGTTGTAATCAAAGTAAATGTAATGGAGAGGAATTAAACTTAAAACTTCTGACAGCTATTTGACGATTTCGTCGAAAACGCGATTGAGAACAGAGGCGTGGCTTTCATCGTTGAGTTTTGTAATGTTGTCGTTTCCGCAAGGAAGATCACTTCCAGTCGAATTCATTCCCAATTGCGGGTTGAGTTTATCATTTTCACAAGTGTGTTGATCCATTTCACAATTTGTTGTCGTCCAATGATGACAATTATTTAACTTCTTGTGAGTCAGTTTATCGCTATTGCCGCGTCCGATTTGAATTGAACTTTTTCCAACAAAAGGAGCACCGATCATAGCAAGTAGTGGCGCTCGATAGCCAAAAAGAGGTGACGCGACTGTGTGTGCAATAACGTTGTTTGAAATGTTTTCATCAGTGAGGGTATCGATGGCAAGTAAAGTGATAACTCCACCGGCCGAATAACCAACAACCGTTAATTTTTTATCAGGATATTTTTCGTGAAGCTCTTTGATTGTTTTAACGAGATCATCACGATTCTTTTCAATTGAATTGAACTTGTCCCATTTGAAAAAATAACTCAATTGTTTCTTTGTCAGAAGTTTTTGAAAAGGTTGAATCCATTCATGAGGAAATTCTCGAAAATCGATTCCGTTTACAAAAAGAACAGGATCACCTTCGTTATCTACAATTTGGACTAACGGCTCTTTGGAATTTTTTATTTTTTCAATAAGGTCAGTTAAATTTTTTTGATCGGCAGGAGCGAGATGAGAAAAATACGTTTGAGCATTATCTGAATTCAATTTGTCGAAAGCCTTCTGTTTTTCTCTCAACGAAAAAGTTGTACTCGTTAAAATGTTTTGAATATCATTGAGAGCTTTTTGCTCGAGAGGACTTTTTGTTTCACGGGAAAGACAGTCGGACTCAGAGGCATTGGCCATTCCGAATAAGGTAAAAAATAAGGCGAATAAAAATATCTTCATCACTCCCTTATTATATTCGACTTCTGCCCTTTGAGCTGTCCTGAAGAGAAAGGGCAAATATTGCATAGACATTAAAAGCGGTGTCATTATAGAACTACGAGAAATTCCTTACTTAAAAAAGACTTACAATCGCTCATTAACCATGGCGATTTTTATAAGCTGCCCTTCAGAAAGTTTGCATGCTTCCACAAAATTCGATACACCCACATTAAGGGACAATCACCAAGAGAGAGGGGATAGATGAAATTATTTTTAGCTTTAATCGCAACATTATCAGTAGCATCAGCTTATGCAGATCTTGTTTGTGAAACAGATCTGGTAGATGGATATGGACAGACAGTAAGACAGTTCACTGCTTCGGGGTGGAGCGAAGATCAGGCCTGTCAGCAGTCGGCACTTTATTGTAAAGTTGAACTCGCAAGAAACGACAGTTATGGATACACATGCCAGAACATCGGCATCATCAGCGACGGTGATGATCAACAACCACAATACCCACAATATGAAACTGAGACATGTACGATCAATCGTTATGATCCTGCAGGAATGTTTATTCAAAGCTATTCATCAACAGCGAGTGGTCCATACGGCTCAGATGTTATGGGACAAGCTTGCTCTCAAGCGCAAAATGAGTGTTATGGTGAATTAAGAGGAAGACAAACTTGTAGACAATAAAAAAAAGGGCCGCTGCTTGCGGCCTTTTTTATTTCTTTTTCACGCAACCTTTAGGTCGATTTGAGATAGCAATATCAATTCCATATTCAAAAGCTTTTTTGCAAGCAGAGGCAAAGAGTTCTTGTGAATTAATGGGAGAAAAGTGCCATGAATCTTCTGTGACTAATTTTCCACTTGCATGAACTTGATCGATCATTTCATGACTTCTCGTTTGAGAATCAACTTCAACAATCATCAAAGCTTCATCTTGAGCGAGGGCCCACTTTAAATCATCTTCGCTGTGAATCGTGTAGAGAAGAGCGATACTTGAATCGTAGTCGTGAGCTTGCTGATATTTTTCGCGATTGTTTTGTGCTTGAAAATAAGTCCACGAGTAGGCATCGTATTTTTTTACGAGGTCGATCGCAGGTTTGATCGATTCGAAATCCTTAAACTCAGCATCGACGATAATTTTTCCTTGTGACCACTCCAGAACTTCTTCGTAAGTTGGAATGCGGGCATGAGGAGCGAGAGTGAAGCGACAAGCTTGAATTTCTGCAAGCGTTTTATCGTGAATAAGTCCTTTGCAGTTCGTCCACGTTTTTAAATCGTCGTCGTGATAAACGACAACAACATTATCTTTCGTTAAATGAAGATCCATTTCAACAACGTCAGCACCAACATTGTAGGCATATTCAAAAGCGGGAAGTGTATTCGGCCAGTGACCGGAAAGAAGTCCGCCCTGGTGAGCGCCAGCGATTCTTCCACTTAAACGCGTGCGAAGAACGGAGAAAGTATTCGCATGAGTGGTAAGGGACGCAGAGATAAGAAAAATAAAAAATATAATTTTTTTCATGACAATTACTTATAAAAAAAGCTCGTAATTGGCGAGTCTTTTTCTTGTTATGAGTGGCATGTCAATTGTATCTAGTAGCTCATAAATCACATCATTTAACATAGTGATTTGTTCGAAATGAATTTGCTCAGGAGGAAAAATGAAATTAAAACCATATTTATTTTTTTTATTGGCCATATTTCTTTGTGCCTGCAATGACGATGATTCTCCAACTCCAACTCCTCTACCACCCTCGACAGGAGGGACACCTCCGATATCAGTTCCAAGTGCATTTACCTTAGTGAATAATGCGCTTACTTCTTTGTCCGCAAATTTTCCATCTACAACTTGTGGAACAGGAGGAACACCAACATCAACTATCGGATCACCCACATATGCTGAAGATGAATTTTTTTGTTCTTTAACTTCTAATTCTTCAGAACAAAATTCGATTCGAAATGGATATTATAAATCGGCAGGAGTCTTATGTGCTTTGAAAAAAGTTACGACATTATCGAATTCAACAACACCGACAGTGCATGAAAATATAAACATTTCTGAATCAGATGCTTGTTTTGGCCCAAACGGTGCCGATATCAATAACAATGGAAATTCGACAGATTCTCTCGCAGTTTCTTTTCGTGAAACCATGTTGACTGGAGCTGATTATGATCAGGAATTTGAAATTCAATTAACACCCACATTTGATCCTGCAAGACAAAGTGATGTCACAGTTTTCACAAAAGACTCAAGTACCATTCTTGCTGCAAAATCTTATCGAACAGGAGATGTTTCAGAAGCAGTGATTAATAAAACAAATGGAGAGTTATTTTTAGAAGATCGCAATTATCAAAATTTCATTCACACTCGTCTTTATGCAAAAGGAACGATTAGTAACGATGGCGCTTTTCCCGCAATCAGTAATATGCAAGTGATTAAGGCAAGTGGAGATACAGGCTCCGAAATAAGTTCGGAAATGTTTGCGACAGATGGAACAAAAAAATGGTTCAACCATTTTGTGGGAACAACACAAGCACCTGGCTATGACCAATGTTCAGATCCCGCACCTGGAGCTTGTTCAGCACTCGTCATTCCATACAATGCTCAATTTCATAATTTTAGTGCCAACCCGCAAACGAATTATCACAACGGGACAATGATGAGTACGACAGCGCCGATTACGATGGTCTTTTAAAATAAAAAAGGCTCTCGAAAAGAGAGCCTTCTATTTTTGGTGGCTTAATTCAGCCTTGTTTTGAACTTATTTTCCCTAATTTCCAAATTACTGACAATATTAAGTTAGTTTCTAGAAGCCCTCAAATTGAAAAAAGTTTCCTGCATGAAAAATATGTGAAAGAAGGCCTTTCTTCCAAAGAAATTGCAGCTCTAACTTTTTCCTCAAGAGCGACTATAACAAAACGTTTAAAAGAATATGGGATACCTCTTAAGACGGTAACAAGACGAACAAATGGGCCTATGGTTTATGGTTATCGGAAATATGGGGGGAGATCTATTGAGTTAAAGAAAGAGCAAGAGGTGATAGAGCTTATCCGAAGCCATAGAGATAGTGGCTATAGTTATCAAAAGATTGCGGATCTCTTAAACGAAAAGAGAGTTGTGACAAAAGAGGGAAGAAACATTTGGTATTCGAAAGTAGTGAGAAGAATTTGGTTAAGAGAAAGACGAAGCTAGCGATGAAAGCTATACATCTATTCCAAGTTTTTCTTTGATAAGATTTTTGGTTTTAGTATTTGGTTTTTGACCTTTTTCTAGTCTACAAATTTGAGCAGGTGTAACTCCTAACAACTCAGACATCTTATTAATCGTAAGGTTTAATTCTTCTCTTTTCTTTTTGAGTGTGCTGATTGGTGAAGATACATTTGGGTTATTTGTTAAGCCATTTAAGGACAACAGAGCTTTATATTCCTCTTCACTTAAAAGGACGAACTTCTGATCATTTATGACAAGTATTTGTGGATTCATTTACTTACCGCGTTTATTTCGATAAGAAAAATGATAACACATGTTGAGGAAATGATATTTTTTGATAAAATATGGTAATGTTTACCAGTTTAAGCTAAAATTAGCCAAGGAGGATCCCGATATGTTACAAAGGATGCTCTTTAAAAATGTATTTTAATAAAGGAGGGTTTAATGGAAGCACTAGTTGGTTCACTTGTTGTAGCCTTTCTTGTTGTGTGTATATCTTTACTCCCAAAAGGAAGCCAGTTTTCAAAAGAACAATTTGAGAATACGAAAAAAGAAGTTGATAGCATTCTAAAAGCTCGTTCGTAGTACCTACGTGTCTACTCAAGTCCCCTATAATATTCATGACTATTTAGTAGAATTCAAATGGGTCAACACCTTACTAGGTGATCCTCTTAAAACAGGTATTGTTGAAATTAAATCAATACTGGGGATCTTGTTTGCAATTTATTTGATTATCTATCTAATCTTTAAATGGAAGAACAAAAATAAAAATGCTCAAACGTTTGCCGAGCTTACGTATGAATTTTTCTCTGAACCTTTTAAAGGCTCTATGAAAATATCGGCATTTCTTATTCAGGGGGTTGTCTCCGCCCATTATAAATCCGGCTTAGTAGAAATAATAAGAAAACATCTTTTAAATATTTTAGGTGCAATTGTTTTTACATTCATAATGTATGTGATCGTTGTAACAGTGGTCATTTTGTCAGCTGGTGTGAACTTAGAAATTTTCGATAAATTTGTTTCAGGTGATTGGAATGAAAGAGTCGGAATGATTTTTAATTTTTTTAATAACAATGTGTACGCAAATTTTACTCTTATTACGTTATATGTCTTATTGACTGTAGAATATGCAAAGACTAACTATCTTGAAAAGAAGTATTGGCACTTTAAGAGATCAGGCATGTTACTTTCAGTTCCCCTTGGTGAATGGGATGAAACACCTAAGTTAAACATTCCTGAAGATAAATTAATTAAAAACGCAAGAGATGTTGTCAGAAGCTTTCTTTCAACAAAAGATGTCGATCAGATAAGAGTAAAAGCAGCTAGCGGTTATGATTTATTTGGAGAGCATGGCTATCTTGTGGATCTTTTAAAAAAACCAAATGTTACTTGGAAGATTTTGCTGATGAATCCTGCAGGTGATGGGGTTAAGATTAGACACGATGGTTATAACAAAGAGAGAGCATCAGATCCACCAGCAGATCTAAAGCAAAAACATTATTCTCAGACCATCACTGAAGTAATAGATACTATCAAAGATATTAAAAAAAATTGCAATGCAAACATCGAAGTTCGAGTTTATGATCATATTCCTCAATGGAGAATGTTCATTTGCTCAGGTGTCGCAATTGTTGGTTCATTTGGTCCTGGACAAAGATCAGACAGAGTACCGCTATATTTATTTGAAAACTCAAATACATCTATGTTTCATGGTTACGAAGAAATGTTTGAAGATATTTGGCACAACTCAAGCAAGCAAGTCGTCTAAGAATCTAAATTCTGATAAGAATCAGAACAATTGTTCCAACACACTTTTCTTGTTGCAAGTGTGCTTGTTAGGTTTATTGGAATATCAAATTTTATAAGTTAGCGAAGCCTCTTGAATGTAACTTACTACTGATTCAGTTTCATCTGTTTCTTTTGCAACAGCACTTTCCTTGCTTGAAAGAGAATAATCTTCAGGGTGCCAAGAGAAATGAGTCTTCAAATTTAAATCAGAATAAAATAATTCTCCAGCAGACAATCGTTCTATTTGATCTGTGTGTAAATCATATCCCTTCATGAAAACATTCAATTTGAGATGCAAAATTCTTGCAATTGCTTTGAACTGGTGACGTGATCTCCAATAGCCCCAATACCATAAAGTTGAGGTCGGAATGTTTTTGTATATGGTCAATGAGTGTTTATCAAAAATTTTTTCTCTGATTAATATGTTTACTCTGTGATGGCGATCTATTTCATTTTCTTTGCTTAACTTCTCTACATTTTTGAAAGCGTATATATAAAATTCTTTTCCTTCTTTTTGAAGACCTTTAATGTAAAGTAAGAGCTCTCTTTCGTTTTTGTAGTAATCAGCGGTATCGTAGAGTCTTTGATCTCCTTTCTCAATGTGCTCTCTTCTGATGCCAAAAAAGGTGCATAGCCAATCTACAAATTCAGGAGTTATTTTTTCTAAAAAGCTCTTGTCGTCTTTTAAAGATATCAAGCTAATTCCATATTCAGATGGAACAACTCTTGGAATTTCATTTTTATGGACTTCGTGTGCTTCAAAAACTTTAATAATTCTTTGAACTATTTCGTTTTCATTTGATTTATTCTCGTTCTGGATTTTCTGTTGAGGAATTATTAAATTTTCGATTTGTGCATTTTGAATTTTTATATCATTTGAGGCCGAAGATTTTTTTAAAAACTGCAAGCCAACCCCAGAAAAGGCGGTCATGAGAATATCTTTTATTAAGCTCATTTTAATCCTTATATACACTTCTTGGTGTAATTTAATTTTCTTTTTCTTTTCGATTTATGAACGAATAGAAATCCGTAGACACAAAGTAACTTCTTGTGAAGATTTTTTCATGACAAGAGTTACATTCACAATTTTTGATTTGTTTAAATGCTGCAATTAAATTAGAAGTCGAATTCAAATAAGTAGAGTTGCATTTCACACAATTCGTTTTCTGATAAGTTTTCAAAACATTCCAATAAAGAGTAACGAAGAATAGCACCGCAGAAACGCCGTAAAGTGGAGTGAGATCTTGAATTTTTAAGCCATCCTTTAAAACAATGTAGATAATTAACAAAAATATTTGTGTAAAAATTATTGAAACAAAAACTTGAAATGCGTTTTTCCTTTCAATAATTCTAAAATCGCAAATAGGTTCATTTATAACTGCTTGTAGATTATCTGAGGGCAATCGGTCAGAAATAATAATTGGATTCTGATTGCAATGTTGGCAGCTGATTCTTTCTTTTTCTTCATAAAGAGGATAAGCAAAATATTTAATCTTAAAAAAATTATTTTGGCAGTACGGACAAGAAATCATGTAAGTTGAAAGAAAAGGATCAATACACAGAAAATAAATGAATATCCAAATCGTTTGTATATTAAAAACGATGGCCAAAACCAATATAGCAGGAATAGATAAAGCTCTGACTTTCTCTCGAAGTCTCAGATCAATTATTTTGAAATTAGAAATTTCCATTATAAAATTATAATGCAGAATTATTTTTCGTGATAATCAATTTAGAATCAAAAAAGGCCCTCGTTGAGGGCCTTTTTATTTTGGTGGGTCAACCGGGACTTGAACCCAGGACCACCCGGTTATGAGCCGGGAGCTCTAACCAACTGAGCTATTGACCCAAATAGAGCGATTTAAGAATCCTTATTTTAGCGACATCCGTCTTCTTTTTCAATGAAAGCTTTTCTGAAAATAAATGCAGGACATCATTCCTGCTCAGAAACACCGAGAAGACCTAAGCGCTTACTAAGAAAAAATAATTTTCTTCCACCAACACTGGTTATAAAAATCAGCGCGTACATACTTCCACTTCCAACGAGCGTGCGAAGGATGAGACCTTGTTCAATGCTGTAATGCGAGGCCATCCAAAAATAAAGTATGGCCTTGAGGAAAAAATAAGTGACCCAGATGAGAGTGATAAAACGGAAAAATTTTTTCATTTCTTCTCTTATCGGTTTAGCATCAGGACGTTGTTCGTAGAATTCTTGAATAATTGTTTTTTCAGCGAAGAGTGAGTAACCAAAAAATAAACCGGTTAAGATATTTGTGATACCGGCTTCGTACTTAAAAAGAAAAGATTGTTTGGAATAGAGATCAACAAGACCAAAAACAAGTGTCATTGCAGCAGTGTATTTAAAAAGTCCTGTAACAGGTTTTTTGGAAAAATGCTTTTGAGCAATTTCAACGATGGTAAAGAGAACGGATGAAAGAATCGCAGGCTTCAAGCCAAAGTAGTGATTAACTCCATAGAAAATCACTAGCGGAGTGAAGTTATTATAGATAAAGCGCACAAGTTGCAGAATTTTTTCTTTCATGAGCCAGTTATATATTTGGGGATCTTTTTAATCAATTATAAAAGTAGATATTGCAAGGAAGACCAAAACTAGCTTACAATTTTTTCATGCAAAAATTTCTTTTCATCATTCTCATTACAGCGTTCTTTTCACTTGAAGCCCAAGCGAAAATCGGCCTAAACGTCAGCCTCATTTACAAAAAAGGAATCGGTAAAGGTTTCTTTCTTTCAACTGAACAACATTCAATTGAACAGGTGGATGAGCGCGAACAAGTGACGATTGCAATGAAGAACGGAATCAAAGCAGAATTGTCAGCTTATTACGTGCAAAGTGTTCACGAATACGGTCCGTCGGGATTTGTTCGCGTTAAAGGCGAACTTTATAATCAAGCGGGAAAAATGGTGAAGACTTTGAATGAACCGAATCTCGATATCTATCTTGGTGAGACAAAAAAAATTACTCACGAAGAACGTAACGAAGAACAAATTGAGCTAGTCATTACACCAGTTTCACTATGAGCAAAGATCGCGCAGATAAAGTTTTAGTTGAAGCAGGACTCGCTCCAACTCGCTCGCAAGCAGCACTTCTTATCGAAGAAGGCGTCGTCTTCTATCAAAATCAAAAAGTAGAAAAAGCTTCTCAGAACGTTGAGGTCCAGGGTCTTGAAGTTCGCAAGGATGTTCTCTACGTTTCTCGTGGCGCTCACAAAATTGAACGCGCACTTGAACGTTTTGAAGTTTCAGTGAAAGATAAAGTGATTGCAGACGTCGGTGCTTCGACTGGCGGATTCACTGATTACGTTCTTCGCTCAGGAGCAAAAAAAGTTTTTTGTCTCGATGTCGGCCATGATCAATTGGCCGAATCACTTCGCAAAGATCCTCGTGTAGAAAATCACGAAGGAGTGAACATTAAATTTCCATTCGAGATTTCAGAAAAAGTAGACGTCGCTGTTGTCGATCTCTCATTTATCTCTTTAAAACTCGTTTTGAAAAATATTTTTGATTTAGTAAAATCTAAAGGGGACATCGTCGCTTTAGTGAAACCGCAATTTGAAGTGGGCCGCGACGGTCTCGACAAAAACGGAATCGTTAAAAGCGAAGGGCATCGTCTCGTTATGCTTTCCGAGTTGAAAGAGTGGTGTAAAAAAGAAAATATGCCAGTGCTCAACCAATGCGAATCTCCCATTCTCGGGAAGAGCGGAAACAAAGAATACTTTTTTTATTTTAAGAAGGATTAATTTCCCATGAAAAAACTTTGCGTGTTTTGTGGATCAGCGTCGGGCAATTCACCGGCGTATATTGAAATGGCCAGAGCTTTTGGTGCAATGATGGCCAAAAATAATGTGGCCCTCGTGTACGGTGGAGCGACGATCGGAGTAATGGGCGCGATTGCAGATTCTGTTCTCGCTAACGGTGGAACAGTGATTGGTGTTATTCCAAAAACGCTTGTTGATTATGAGATCGCTCATCGCGGGCTCACTGAACTTCACGTCGTCGAGACAATGCATGAGAGGAAGAAAATGATGTACGACTTCTCTGATGCTTTTCTCAGCATTCCAGGTGGAATGGGAACGCTTGATGAGATGTTTGAGATCCTGACTTGGGCGCAATTAAAGCTGCACAATAAACCATGTTTTATTTATAATTTTCAAGGCTTCTATGACTCACTGCTTGAGTATCTTCGCCATTCCAACAAAGAAGGTTTTATTAAGCAAGAGCACATGTCTCTGCTAAAAGAAATCAAAGATTCCGAAGGCGCAATGAAGATTCTTGAGCGCTTATAAATTGCCAAGGTTTTAGAAAACCACTATAATTTGAGACTTAAATACGATTTTTTATTTAAATTTTCAGGGCGGGAGAGTCCATGACAAGGTTAATGATTTTTTTAAGTGTTCTAGCTGGTTTGATCCTAGTGCTTGTTCTATACACTTTTAAATCACTTCCAATTTCTAACGAAAAATTTGATCTTACAAAGACAACGAAAGAATATGTTACTCACCAAGAGCTTGTAAAAGAAGTAACAGCTCCAAAAGAAAACGAAGGTGGAGAAGAAGTTGCTGAGATTGAGTACGCACCAGTTGTTGATCTCAACACTCCTGAACTCGTTGCTGGAAATAAAGTTTTCGGACAATGTATTGCTTGTCACGGAAAAGGCGGAGAAGGGAAAGCTTCTCAAAAAGCACCACACATCGGTGGACAGTATGACTGGTACATCGAAAAACAACTTGGCGATATGAAATCTAAGGCACGTATTAACGTACCAATGGATCCAATTCTAAAAGGTCTATCTCCTGCTGATATGAAAGCGGTTGCAGCTTACGTTTCAAAATTACCTTGGAACAAAGAAGCTTGGATCGCAGCTCAAAAAGCAGCAGCTGCTAAAAAATAATGCCACTCTATTCCTTCAAAGGAATTGAACCAAAAATCGAAACGGGAGTGTACGTCGCTCCCAGCGCAGATATCATCGGCAAAGTCATCTTAGAAGAAAACGCAAACATCTGGCACCAATGTGTCGCTCGCGGTGACGTGAACTGGATTCGCGTTGGAAAAAATACTAACGTTCAAGATCTCACTATGCTTCACGTGACGAAAGATTTCGCGCTTACAATAGGCGCGCAGGTGAGCATTGGTCACTCTGTTACACTTCATGGTTGTACGATTGGCGATCACTGTTTAATCGGTATGGGCGCTATTGTAATGGATGGAGCAGTGATTGGAGAGAACTCTGTTGTCGCTGCCGGAAGTTTAGTTTCACCGGGAAAAAAATTTCCTCCAGGCTCAATGATTATGGGAAATCCTGCTGTCGTAAAAAGAGAACTTACACCGGAAGAGAAAACGCTTTTTGGAAATCATTATAAAGCTTATGTTGTCTATAAAGACGAGTATCTCGATCCTAATCTCGTAAAACTTATACCGTCTAAATTTTAGACGGCCCTCTCGTTTGCTAACATCTCCTTAAATTTAATTGCTCAATTTCAGGACCTGATTAAGTGGGCATAAACCTTGCTGTGCTGACTACAGTTATACACAAAAATTACATCCTTTTATGGTTCCGGTTGGGCCAAAGAGGATTCCGGTTTATTTTGACTGCAAAGGAGATCGTTATGAACTTTAAGACAACAACAGCTTTGATTGCGTTTTCACTCTTAAGCTCTAGTGCTTTTGCAGGATTTTTAAAAGAAGGCGGGTACCTAGGATCACAAAACGGTGAAGAGAAAGTAAATCTTCTTTTAAAACCAGCTCCGGGACGTGACGGTTCATACTTTGCAGTTCTAATGAAAGATGCAAAGAAAATTTCTCTCTACTTAGTTGATGAAATCAACTCTAACTCATATTCAATGACTCCGCTTGAAGTTACAAAAGATGGTGAGATCGGTGTAGTCAACGACGATCCCTCTCTTGTTATCTCTTCAGCAAAAAATAATAAAGGACAAGACGTATTTAAAATTATGTCAGCAAACTCTTCTAACAACGCTGGCTTCACAGGGTTCTTTGAGTTCGAAGGAAAAGCTTCAAAAGTTTCATGGCTTGCAATGCCAGATGGAGAATACAAAACGGATGAAGCAGGAAACGCACTTCAGATTTCACAAGTTGATCCAAAAGAAAGAGAAGCGACAGCAGTCTTCTTAACAAAAGAAATTAACGGAACATTTACTCTAAGAGAAAAATTTCCGGCGATGTATTTAATTAACCAAAACTCGGTTCTTGCAACAGGAACTAAGAAAAATCAAATCCCAAGTGCGATTGGAATTTTCTTGGAAAAAAGAGGAACGTTTGGAAGTAAGTCAGTAGAGATGGATCTCATTAATCCAAAGAATGACTCTGACATTAAAACTTTTTCAAGAAAATAATTAAACACAAACGACGGATTTAAATATGAAAACACCATTTACGGCAATTTTCCTTTTGGCCACAATCAGTTTTGCGACAATGACAAAAGCAGACGATGCAGTTGTTATTCCAGTGATCAGCAAACCAGCAATCCTCGATGAAGGAACGCAAAGAGATTTAACTGCAGCTCAAATTGCAGAACTTCTTCCTTGGGCAAAAGACTCAAAAATCTTTTTAAACGATTTGCTAGAAAGTATTCAAGGTCTACCGAATGCAGACAAACTAGATCGTCTTGTTGAAGGAATCGAACAAGTGGTGGGCGAAAGTGCTCCAAAAAATTCAGAACTTCTTATGAGATATGCTCTTAATCGCGGTCTGGCGATTAATGGAATTCTTGAAAAAGAAATGGACGCTGATGCAGTCGGAACAATCGATGCGAAAATTCGTGTTCTTCGCTCTTCAATTAATATGGCGATTAAGTATTACGATACAGATATGGCGACACTTTCTAAGAAAACTCCAGCGCCGTTCATTACTTTTGGTATTGATTATTTTAATTTCCTGAACGAACTTAATAAATCGATCTTCGATGCTTCTGCTCAATATGCGATTGAAAGAACTTCACTAGAGTGGTTACAATGGGATTTATATCGTGATTTAAACAACACTCAGTTTGCTCCTCAGATCGTTAAGATTAATAACTCGCTAAAGATTTATCCGACGAAAAAGCTAACGGATGCTCAATCAATTGCTTATATCCGCCAAATGAAGAATCTTGCTCAGCAGTTGAAAGTTCTTCAGATTGACGATAAACCAATTATCGTTCAAAAAAGTTCACAAGAATTTGAATCGTATATTGCTCAGAAAATGATTGCACGTACAATCGATGAGGCGATTACTGCTTCAGATAAAGCGATCTCACAAGCTCAAAGTGTAAACGATTTTTTCCGTGCAGTTGACGCCGGAATTGAAAATCCTAATCAAGAATATTTAAATCGTCTTGCAATCCTTGCCTACGATAAGAGAATGGTACTGATCAACAATCTACCGTCGACAGCAACTGATATTCAACGTCTCATTACGAAAGTAAATAACGTTGACCAGATCGTAGAGGTTACAAAAAATTCAATTCCAAAAATGAGATCGGCAAGTGAGTTTCTAATTCTTTTTAGATACTGTGTTGATTCACCAAGTGCGTATTATAAACAAACACTCGGACAACTGGCCTCAACTTATATGCAAACATTTTTTAGTCTTAACCCGACTCAAGCTCAAAGAGATGAATTCGTTAATCGTTTTAGATAATGGTCGATAATTTGAATTACTTACGAGCGAGGTGAGCTTTGGCGATTTCTTCGCCGAGCTCTACCTTTTCAGCGATAAGCTTTGCGATCTCTTCATATTGTTCTTTCGGTGTCTCGTCAGTGATGAAAATAGGTTCTCCAATCACAATGACAATTTTGCTAAACGGTTTTGGAATTCTGAATTGATCCCAACTTTTTTCTGTGATCCATGCTTTCTCCGGATAAGGAGAGAGGGGGACGATAGGACAGTTGCAGAGTTTCGCGATTTCGATAATTCCTAATTTAACGACATGAGGTGGCCCTTTTGGTCCATCTACACTGATAGCTCCATAATACCCGGCCTTCATATTTCGTACCATTTCAACCAGCGCTCTTTTTCCACCACGAGTTGAACTTCCTCTTGCCGGTCTATGACCGAATTTTTCGCAAGTCACGGCAACGAGTTCACCATCTTTGGATTCAGAAATAACCATCGTAAATTTTTCACCGATATGTGAGAAAATAGAACCGATAAGATTCTGGTGCCAGAGAGCGTAGATAAAAGTTTTGTATTCGTTGGTTGCTTTCGCTTTTGATTTATTTTCGAGACCGATGAATTCATAACGATAAGTAAAATTCAGGATGCGAATAAACCAATAAATAATTTGGGCAAGGATTTTTGTCATCATAATCTTAAAGAATGGTTGTTCTTAGCCAACCGGTTACAGAGTAGCGCTCGCTATTTGTTGGCATTACTTCATGATAAATTTGATTGCTCAAAAAGCAAACCATTCTTCCTGCAATTGGAGCAAGATCCAGCTCGATTTCTTCAGGATTTTCTTTTTTATAAATTCTGAGTTTTCCACCGCTCGCCGGAGTATTGAGATAAGTAATAAGGCTCACCAGGCGTTCGCTGTTGCCGACAAATTGGTCTAAATGTTTTTTGTAAAAACCGTTTTGATCGTAACGAGCAAAGTGTCCTTCAAATTGTTTGAGACCGAGATAGAGTTCTCTATTTAAAATATCGATCAAATCATTCGCTTTTTTCAAATATCGATCCGAAGCTATTCCTTGCTGTTCTGTGAGCCAAAAAATAGAATCATTGCGAATTTCGCTCGCTCTTTGTTCGGCTTGTCCCTTTCCAATTTTGGCCGGACGTAGTGGAAGAGAATGCATTTCATTGATCAGATCACGGCAAAGCGAATCATCGATAAAATGATCGCACGAGTACCAGCCACGCTCAATGAGGGAAGGGATAAGCAATTCTTTGTCCATGAGAGCAAGCTAACTTAGAAATTTTTAGAGATCAATGCTACTATAGTTAAAAAAGAGAAAAGGAGTACGTTTTGACCGTTCAGTTATCGTGGTGGATTGGGTTTCATCTATTTGTATTTTTAATGCTTGCCCTCGATCTCGGCGTCTTTCATCGCAAACAAGAAGAAATATCAGTAAAAGAATCTTTGCTCTGGACTTTGATCTGGATCTGTCTGGCAATGGCCTTTAACTTTGGCGTTTATCAATACATTGGTCACCAGGAAGCTTACGAGTTTCTTACTTGCTACGTTTTGGAAAAAAGTTTGAGTGTTGACAATATTTTTGTCATGACGGTTATTTTTTCTTATTTCAAAGTTCAACCTAAGTATCAGCACCGCGTTTTGTTTTGGGGAATTTTAGGCGCACTCATCATGCGCATTCTTTTCATTGTCGGTGGCGTAAGTTTGATTGAACACTTCCATTTTGTTCTTTATTTCTTTGGAGCCTTTCTCGTTTATACAGGGATTAAAATGCTTTTTTCCGGAGATGAAGAGATGGATCCGGAAAATGAATGGATCTATAAAATCAGCAAAAAATATTTTCGTATGACACCGGAGTTTCATGGAAAACATTTTTTTGCAAAAGTAGATGGAGTCCGTTTGATGACTCCGCTTTTTTTAGTTCTCATGATTATTGAATCAACAGATGTGATCTTCGCTTTGGATTCAATTCCAGCCACATTGTCTGTGACTAAAAATCCATTCATCGCGTACACTTCGAACATCTTCGCGATTCTAGGCCTTCGCTCTTTGTATTTCGCCTTTGCGGGCGTAGTTGCTTATTGTCGTTATCTTACTTACGGACTTTCTGTCGTTCTCGTTTTTATCGGCGGGAAAATGTTGCTTGAACATTATGTAGAAATCTCTACCGCCCTTTCTCTAGCTGTAGTGTTAGGGACGATAGGAATTTCTATTCTTGCTTCAGTTCTTATTCCGGAAAAAAAATCTTAGATGGATTTGAGAAGTTTTGTTGCAATTGGGTTATCAATAGTTCGTTTGGAACTGATGACCCAATATTCTTCTTTTATATTTGGAAGAGTTCCAATTTTATAAAGATTTTTTTCTCTTACGAGATTGAGAGCGGCAATATCGGGAAGAGCCGCGAGACCTGCACCTTGTGAAGCAAAAATCTTCATCAATGACGTATCTTGCGTTTCAAGCTCAGTGATAATTTTAATTTTTTTGCTATCGAAGAAATAATCGAGGTCGTGTCTCAACTTCGAATGGTGAGTTGGAAGAATCATAGGAACTCCCGAAAGCGATTTTGGAAAATTTGTTTTGTATTTGAGAAATTCTTTTGATCCATAAATAGAAACAGAGGCCTTAACAAAAGATTTACTGCTCATGTTTTTATCGCGGGAAAAATCTCCTGAGAAATTAGAAATAAAACAATCGACGTTCCTTTGAAGAAGTTCGTTTGTTAATTCTTCTTGTGAACCCTCGATAATACTTACGAAACAATCACCAAACGAACGCGCCTTCTGAGCAATTTCCCAGACGATTTGTTTTGGGACACTGTCGAGCGCCCCCAGGCGTAGAGTCGTTTTAGTTGTATAAGATTTATCTTGAACGACCTGAAGTAACTCTTGACCCAATTGCGAGATTTCGTCGGCGTATTTTAGAACAACTTTGCCAGCATCGGTTAATACCAACTTTCTATTTTTTCTTTCGAATAATTCTATCTGCAATTCTTCTTCGAGTTGTTTTAGTTGGGCACTTAATGCGGGTTGTCCGATAAGTAATTTTTCAGAAGCCTTGGAAATACTTCCGGTTGTTGCAATTTCTCTGAAGTAGATGAGGTGATGATAATTAAGCCATTTCATAATTTTCTCCTTAGAAAACCATCTTACTAAATTATCCTAAAGCAATACTTCGAAAAAAACGAACTATTTGCAACTTATTATCGATTTTTTAAAAATATTTTTTTCGCGGACAATGAAACTACGCCGAAAGAAAAAATCCAAGGAGGATTTGATGAAAGAATTAATGAACCAAGATTTAAAATCCATCACTGAGGCTAATTCTGCTCCAATGATCTCGATCTATCTTTCATTAGATGCGAGTCTCGACATGAGAGCATTAACTGAAAAATGGAAAGAGTCACTAAGCAAAGCAGAATTTTTTCTATTAAAAGATTACACGCGTTCCTTTGTGCATGCTTTTATGGAGCCACTCAAAGCAGCGCCGTTTATGGATAAACTAGAACATTTAGATAAAGGTATTATTGTTTTTTATAGTAATGAATATCAAGGCTATCTTCGTGTACAAAGTACCATTAATGATCTGGTGGTCGTCGCTGATAGTTTTCATATTAAACCGTTGCTCAGAATTAAAAATAATGAAAGGGGTTTCTTCCTTGTCGCGATTAGCGCTCGTGCCGTTAATGTTTCAGTAGAAATCAACGGACATCTCTATCGCATGGACAGTATTAAAAATCCGGTGAGAGAGGAAGATCAAAATACCAATAAAAGTAAACCTGATGCCAAAGATTTTATCGCTCATGCAGCTGCAGAGTTGAATAAATCTTTGTCTCTCTATAAATTGCCGATCATTCTTGCCGGAGTGACTGAACATTTGGGACAAATGAAAAGATCACTTCATCATTCAATGATTCTTGAAGAGTCTATCGTTGGCAATGTAGAACGAATGAAAGCGGAAGAACTTCGCGAAAAATGTTTTGAGTTGTTGGAACCTTACTATCATAGAAAAGAAGAAGAGGCGATTAACGAACTCAATCTAGCCGTGAAGAAAAATGTGGCAATTACTTATATTGAAGATATCGCAGTCAGTGCAGTTTACGGAAAAATCAAAAAACTATTTGTGGTTGAGAACAAACAACTATGGGGCGTTGTCGACAAACATACCGGTGAAATTTTTATTTCACCAAAACAAACCAATTCTCACGACGACGATATCTTAGATGATATCTGCCAGCTCGTTCTTGCTAAAGGCGGTGAGGTAGTGGTTTTAAAAGATGCAGCCAACGTTAAAGGATACATTGCTGCCGCTATTGTCACTGATCGATCTCATCTGTACGATTTCAATCAAACATACTCTGTCCCAGGATAAATCAGGATGCTCAACTCACATAGTTTCTTAGAATGGATGGCCTTTGCGGCCATCATTCTTTTTATGCTTTTTCTCGATCTCGGAGTTTTTCACAAAAAAGCACACAAAGTTTCGATCAAAGAATCGCTGACGTGGACGGGAGTCTGGATTACACTGGCCCTTCTTTTTAATCTCTATATTTATAAAACGATGGGAGCTCAATCCGGTTTGGAGTTTTTAACCGGATATATAATTGAGAAGTCTTTGAGCATCGATAATATTTTTGTTATCTCGCTTATCTTTTCTTATTTTAAAATTGAAAGTCATCATCAACACCGCGTTCTCTTTTGGGGAGTTCTCGGCGCACTTATATTCAGAATTATTTTTATTTTTGCCGGTGTCGCCCTCATTCAAAAATTTCAATGGATGATTTATGTTTTTGGAGTCTTCTTAATCTATACAGGATTGAAGATGCTCAAAGAAGATGAAAAGCAAGTTGAGATTGACAGCAATCCTCTTATTAAATTTGCACGCAAGCATCTTCGCATCACAGATAAATCAGAAGGGGAGAAATTCTCCGTTGTGAAAAACGGGAAAAAATATTTTACTCCATTATTTCTCGTACTCATTATGATCGAAAGCACAGATATTATTTTCGCAGTGGATTCGATTCCCGCTATTCTTGCTGTTACACCTGATCCTTATATCGTTTTCACATCAAACGTTTTTGCGATTTTGGGTCTTCGCTCTCTCTATTTTGCACTCAATGGTTTAATTGAAATGTTTGAATATATCAGTTTTGCTTTGTCGGGTATTTTGGTTTTTGTTGGTACGAAAATGATAATAACTCCTTTTTATCATATTCCGACGACAATTTCTGTGGGAGTGATTGTGGCGATGTTAGCCGTCTCTATCGTTGCTTCAATTTATTTTCCTAAAAAGAACCACAAAGAAAATAAGAGAGTCGGGGCATAAAGTGCCCCCTCTACTTTTATTCAAAGTTCACATACAATTTATTGATTAACTTCTGTGGAGGAAACATGAAAATTTTAAGACTCTTAACTGCATCTCTTATTTTCATGCTTGTTTCTCCAATTGCAAAAGCGTCTCTTAATCTCAATGTTAAAATCGGCCAATTAGTAGGTAGTGAACTTGTTCAAATCGATAAAACTATTGCTGCTGATTACGACAAAGAAATTGAAATTACATCGGCTGGTCTAAAAAATAAAATCATTTTAAGTTTCAAGAAATTTTCAAATGTATTGGTGAATGGAAAAAAGATCAATCCAGTTCAGATTGATATGAAGCTTGTTGATGAAATGAAAAAGATCATTGGACGTCCACAAACAGTTACTTCGTTTTATAATCGTACAGCTCAATTCGCCGTTCGCTCTACAGGAGTTCCTACAGACATGGCCGACATGAGTGTCTCATTGAACTTCGAAGAAAATTAATTTAATGAATGATTTTTCGAAGAAAATTTTCGACTCTGTCAAAAACACTTTGATTTAATCTCTCTGCCTGATTTTTACAAATCTTGATTGCGTGGCAGTTTTCTTCTTTGGCCAATTTGTCGAGAAAATCCATCATTGCTTTATAGCTTTTGATATTCGTCTGATAAACTTCTTTGATCTCGAGAATTTTTCCAAGATGTGGACACGCAGCCACTTTATAACTGATAGTTCCAATACAAGAATCGTCTTCAAAAACTCCAAGAAGTTTTGGTCCGTCATTCGTTGTATAAGTTTCGTGTTTGAGTGAGTATTCGTAAAATGAGAGGGGATATTCTTTTTGATTAAGAATATTATAGGCCTTCTCAAAGTCTTCCTTGACTGTGATTAATCGTATATCCATATATGGACATGCTAATCTCGTTCAAAAAAAGTGCAATGAAATAAATCCTGACCAATTCCGTTTTTATTATTCTTTGTCGACTAAACGATAACCTACACCGGCCTCAGTAGAGATGAGTTCTTCATCGTCTTCATTTACTTTTAATTTTTTTCGTAAATTTCCTAAGTACACACGGAGGTAGTGAACATGCTCAACAGAGTTTGGTCCCCATACTTCGTTCAAAAGCATGCGATGAGTGACGACTTTCCCTTTATAGCGAATTAAAACTTTAAGGATGTCATACTCAGTAGCGGTGAGTTTGATTGGTTGTGCATGAAGTTTTACCAGGTGAGCTGCGAGATCCATTTCAAGTGGCCCGCATTTTACAACAGAACCTTGTTCACTTGAAGTTGAGTGGCGAAGGGCTACACGAATGCGCACAAGCAATTCAGGAATACTGAAAGGTTTTGTGACGTAGTCATCAGCACCGCTGTCGAGAGCTTCAACTTTTACGTGATCGTGATCGACAACAGTGAGAACGATGATAGGTGTCTTCGACCATTCTCTAAGTTCTTTTATAACAGTGACACCATCTTTATCAGGAAGACCTAAATCGAGAAGAATAATTTCAGGTTTTTCTTCGAGAGTTTTTTGAATTCCTTCTCTCGCAGTTTGAGCGTGAACGACTTGATAACCATTAGCTTCCAAACTAATTTGGAGCATTTTTCTGATAGAGGTTTCGTCGTCAATTACTAATACTTTTTTCATTGTGTTCATTATCGTCCTAAGTGCTCTTTTTGACAATTTATCAGGGGAGAAAACGCAATTTTTTACTTTTTCTTTATATCTTCTTTATGCCTTTTTACACTGTTTTTATATGGGTAAGCCTATAGTTAGAAAAAAGAGAGGTATTCTATGGATTTCATTTTAACAGGCATTTTAGCTGTCGGGATTGTGGGCTATTTGATCTACACCTTGATCTATCCGGAAAAATTTTAGGAGTATATATGAGCGCATTAGATATTTTTGAAGTAATCCTTTGTTTTGGTGCCATCATTTTACTGACTCCTGTTTTGGGAAAGTATATGGCCAATATCTTTGAAGGAAAATATTTTCTTTTTAATGGTATCGAAGATTTGATTTATAAAATTATAGGTCTTGATGGAAAAAAAGAAATGGGATGGTGGGAGTACGTTCTCAATGTTCTAGTTTTTAACTTTATCGGTTTTGTTTTTGTTATCTTGATTTTGATGATGCAAGGGCATCTACCTTATAACCCCCAACATTTTGCAGGTCTTTCATTTCCACTCGCATTTAACGTAGCAGTGAGTTTTGTGACGAATACAAACTGGCAATCTTACGGCGGGGAAAATACGATGAGTTATTTTTCTCAGATGATGGCGCTTGGAACACAAAACTTTTTAAGTGCTGCAACCGGAATCACTGTTCTTCTCGCTCTTGTTCGCGGGTTATCTCGCAAAACAGAAAATGAGAGAAAAGCAGCGACGATTGGAAATTTTTGGCAAGATCTCACTCGATCAACTCTTTATGTACTTTTACCACTTGCGATTATTTTTTCTTTTGTTTTAGTGAAAGAAGGAGTTGTTCAAAATTTTTCTTCTTATGTTCAAGCGACGACAGTTGAAGGAAAGATGCAATTGATTCCAGGTGGTCCAGCAGCTTCGCAAATTGCCATTAAGCAATTGGGAACAAATGGTGGCGGATTTTTTAATACAAATTCAACTCACCCATTTGAAAACCCGACCCCTTTAACAAATTTTTTGTCGCTTCTTTCAATCATTCTTATTCCTGCGGCCCTCACATATACGTACGGATTATTAATCGGCTCTCGTAAGCAAGGGATTGCAATCTTCTCGGCGATGATGATTGTTCTGATGGTAGGGACGTTTGTTATTGCAAAATCAGAATTGAGTCTGAACATGATGGAAGGAAAAGAAACTCGTCTGGGAATTCTGAACAGCTCGCTTTGGACGAGCTGGACTAGTGCTGCTTCGAACGGTTCAGTCAATGCGATGATTTCAAGTCAGGCTCCCATCGCCGGAGGTATGGCGATGTTAAACATCATGCTCGGTGAAATTATTTTTGGTGGAGTCGGTTGTGGTCTTTATGGAATGATTCTCTTTGTAATTCTCACAGTCTTTTTATCCGGTCTCATGGTTGGTAGATCTCCCGAGTATCTTGGAAAGAAAATTGAAGCGAGAGAAATTAAAATGATTATTCTGGCGATTCTCGCTCCGAGTGCATGCATTCTTCTTGGAAGTGCAATTGCTCTTACAACGAAAGCAGGACTAAGTAGTTTATCTCATCAAGGTCCGCATGGGTTAAGCGAAATTCTTTATGCGTTTACATCTGCTGCCGGAAATAATGGGAGTGCTCTTGCCGGACTGAATGCAAATACAAATTTTTATAATTATATTTTGGGATTCACAATGCTGATCGGACGATTTGCAGTGCTCATTCCAGTCATGGCGATTGCGGGAAGCATGGTTGTGAAAAAAGCAAGCCCTCCAAGTTCGGGAACACTCGCAACAGATACTCCTATTTTTGTGGCCCTTCTCATTGGAGTGATCGTTATCGTTGGTGCATTGACATTTTTACCGGCGCTTTCGTTGGGACCAATCGTTGAACAATTTTTAATGAATAAAGGAATTCTTTTTTAGAAGGTAGCATATGAGCAAACATGAAAGATCAACATTAATTTCAAGCAATATATTTAATCAGGCCTTGAAGGATTCAATCACAAAATTGAATCCGAAAACGCAGCTGAAAAATCCAGTTATGTTTATCACCTGGATTTGCGCATTGGTGACGACAATTATTGCAATTAAAAATGGAGTGAGTGGACATAACTCATTCTTCGAAATTCAAATTGCAGTTTGGTTGTGGTTTACAGTTCTCTTTGCCAACTTTTCTGAAGCAATTGCAGAAGGAAGAGGGAAGGCACAGGCCGATACATTGAAAAAAACGCGTTCAAGTACAAAGGCCCGTTTACTCAACGGAAGAACAGAGACAGTTATCAATGCACTTGATTTGAAAAAAGGAAACATTGTTATCTGTGAAGCGGGAGATATGATTCCTGGTGATGGTGAAGTTGTCGAAGGAATTGCTACCGTTGACGAATCGGCGATCACTGGTGAGTCAGCTCCTGTTATTCGCGAAAGTGGTGGAGACAGAAGTTCAGTAACAGGCGGAACACTTGTTATCAGTGACAGAATTCTCATTCGTATTGTGAGTGAGCCGGGAAGTAGTTTTCTCGACCGCATGATTTCGCTCGTTGAAAGTGCAAGTCGCCAAAAAACGCCGAATGAAATTGCTTTATCAATTCTTCTTTCGGGATTGACTCTCGTTTTTATTCTTGCAGTAGCGACACTGAAATTTTTTGCTGACTATTCGGGAGCAGCAGCTCATCAGGATCTTTCTCATATCATCACTGTACCGGTTCTCATTTCACTCCTCGTTTGTTTGATTCCGACAACAATCGGCGGATTGTTGAGTGCAATCGGCATCAGCGGTATGGATCGTCTCATTAGAAAAAACGTTATTGCGACATCAGGACGTGCAGTAGAAGCGGCCGGTGATATTGATGTTCTCTTACTTGATAAAACGGGAACAATCACAATCGGAAATAGAATGGCGAGCGAATTCAAAGCAGCGCCGGGGGTGAGTGATGCTGTTCTTTCTCGCGTGGCACTTCTCTCATCTCTTAGTGATGAAACACCAGAAGGACGCTCTATCGTTACACTTGCGCAAACAAAATATAGAACACCAGAAGTGAACTTAGATCAGGCGCAAATTGAATTTATTCCATTCACAGCTCAAACGCGTATGAGTGGAATTGATATTAATGAGAATGGAAAAGTGACTGCGATCAGAAAAGGAGCTTCTGATTCAGTAAAAAACTATATTGAATCTATCGGAGGAAATTTTCCAAACGAAGTTCAAGATATTGTAGAAGGAATTGCGCGTGCGGGGGGGACTCCACTTGTTGTTACTGAAAATAATAAAATTCTCGGAGTGATTCATTTAAAAGATATCGTGAAGCCGGGAATTAACGAACGTTTTGCCGAACTTCGCAGGATGGGAATTAAGACCGTCATGATTACCGGAGATAATCCTCTCACTGCGGCGGCAATTGCAGCTGAAGCAGGAGTTGACGATTTTCTCGCACAAGCAACACCAGAAATGAAACTGGCACGCATTCGAGATGAACAAGCTCGTGGGCATCTTGTGGCGATGACTGGAGATGGTACGAACGATGCTCCTGCACTTGCCCAGGCAGATGTTGGTGTAGCGATGAATACAGGAACACAAGCGGCAAAAGAAGCAGGGAACATGGTTGACCTTGATTCAAATCCAACGAAGCTGATTGAAATTGTCGAGACAGGAAAACAATTGCTCATGACAAGAGGAGCGCTTACTACCTTTTCTGTCGCAAACGATGTTGCAAAATACTTTGCGATTTTACCGGCACTCTTTGCAACACTGTATGCAACTCAAGCAGCGACAAACGGTCCGCTTGCTCAATTAAACATTATGCATCTGGCTTCTTCTCAAAGTGCAATTCTCTCAGCGGTTATCTTCAATGCACTTGTTATCGTAGCTCTGATACCACTTGCACTAAAAGGAGTGAAGTATCGCCCAATGCCGGCCGCAGAATTATTGCAACGAAATCTTTTTATCTACGGAGTAGGAGGAATTATCGCTCCTTTCATCGGAATTAAATTTATTGACGTGGTTATCACTACGTTGGGATGGGTCTAATGAAAATGTTAATTAATAATTTAAAAATCTTTATTGTTCTTATTGTTGTAACTGGTGTTGTATACCCGCTCTTTGTTACCTTGCTCTCACAAGGATTATTCTCTCAAGCGGCGAATGGGTCACTTGTTTTAAAAAATGGAAAAGTTGTGGGCTCACAGCTGATCGCTCAGGAGTTTAAGGGAGAAAAATATTTTTGGCCGAGACCTTCAGCTGCTAACTACGATCCCACGGCTTCTTCAGGAAGCAACTTGAGCCCTGATAATAAAACTCTTCATGAAACGATTGCAAAACGTGCAGCTGATAATCATTTGTCAATTGAAAGCAATGATGATTTGCTTTACGCTTCAGGATCAGGTTTGGATCCGCATATCTCACCAGAGTCGGCGGAAAGACAAGTAAAGCGTATTGCAGACGCTCGCCATATGGATGAGAATGTCATTAAAAAACTTGTGGCCGAAAATACAGAGAATAGACAGCTCGGAATTTTAGGCAAAGCTCGAGTAAATGTATTAAAATTGAACTTATTATTAGATGAGAAATTTTAGGCAACTCTATGAATGAGAGAAGACTCAATCCAGACAATTTGCTCGCCCAATTAAAGCGCGAGGAAGGAAAGAAGAACCGCGGAGCTTTTCGCGTGTTCTTCGGAATGTGTCCTGGTGTGGGAAAAACCTATGCAATGCTGAGAGCTGCTCAAGAGCAACATAAAATCGGCAAGGATATTCTTGTTGGAATTGTTGAAACTCATGGACGGGCAGAAACACAAAGAATGCTCGAAGGTCTGCCTGTTCTTCCTCGAAAAATTTATACGCATAAAGGAAAAGAATTAGATGAGTTTGATCTCGACGAGGCGTTAAGACTGAGACCAGATATTGTTTTGGTCGATGAACTTGCTCATACGAATGTTCCCGGTTCACGTCATACTAAACGTTATCAGGATGTTCTTGAACTTTTAGAAAGTGGAATCAGTGTTTATACAACTCTCAATGTTCAACACATTGAAAGCCGCGCTGACATTGTTCAACAGATTACTGGCGTTCAGGTTAGAGAAACAGTTCCCGATTCACTATGGGATCTCGCCGATCAAATTGAGCTCATTGATATTTCTCCACAGGAATTAATCAAGCGACTCAAAGAAGGAAAAGTTTATCTCGGCGACAAAGCTGCTCGTGCAGAAGAAAACTTTTTTAAAGAAGCTTATCTCGTCGCTCTTCGCGAAATTTCTCTGCGCTTTACAGCGGAAAAAGTTGATCATGATTTGCAAGGACATATCTCTGTAAAACAGTTGACGACTCCTTGGAATACGAATGAGCGTTTAATGGTTGCGGTTGGACACAGTCCGAGTTCAGCTAAACTTATTCGAGCGGCAAGAAGAATGGCCTTTACTCTCGAAGCGCCGTGGATTGCAGCTCACATTGATGATGCTTCAAAGTTGAGTTCATTTGATCAAGCGACTCTTTTTCAAAACATGAGCCTCGCGCGCGAGCTCGGAGCGGAAGTGATCACGAGAAGTGACAGCGATATCGTTCGTGCACTCAACACTCTTGCCCTCGAAAAAAATGTTACCCAAATTATTTTGGGACGCCCGGAAAAACGCACATTCAGATTACTTCTTGAAGAATTGATTCAGGAAATGGAAGGCGTTGATATTCACATCATTCGTCAGGAAAATTCATTAGAATTAAAAAAGAAAAGAAAGGGAACGTCGAAACCTCAGCTGTTAAGCAACGGACCTGTTCCTTATTTTAATACATTTTATTTTCTGGCACTCATTACTTTTATCAGTCACTTTTTAAATCCGTATATCGGCTATCGCGCTGTTGGATTTATTTATTTAATGGGAGTGATTGTCGTAGGTTTTAGAAGCACACTCGGCCCGATTTTATTTGCGGCCATTGCGGGAGCTTTTATCTGGAACTATGCTTTTATCCCGCCGCTTTTTACTTTTTTAGTGACGAGTACTGAAGACAGAATGCTTTGTGTCGCCTTTATCCTCGTCGGTATTCTCTCTGGAACTCTTGCAAGAAAAACGAAGAGTCGTGAACAAGCAGTTATTGCTCGCGAGAAAAAAACGCGTGCGCTCTTTGCTCTTCTGGAAGATTTTTCTCAAGCGATGACGATCAAAGAAGTTTGCGACCTTACAGAAAAAACGATTCAGGATCTTCTTAAATCTTCAGTAAAAATTCTTTTACGAAACGATAAGAAAGCTTTGAATAAAAAATCGACGAGTGCAGGAACAGTCTCAGATAAAGAATTTGCTCTGGCTTTGTGGAGCTATGACAATAGAAAATCTGCAGGATGGTCGACACAAACTCTTTCGGAATCTCGTTGTAAAAGTATCCCACTTATTGCAACTGATAATGCTCTTGGAGTTCTGCTTTTTTATCCTGAAAATAAAAAAACGCTGACTCCAGATGAAGAAAGTTTACTCAACAGCATTTCAATGCAGCTTTCAAATGCACTCGAACATTTAATGTTACAAAAACAAAATCAAAGCGTGCAGTTGTTGGAAGAATCAGAAAAACTTCACCAGACTTTGCTCAATTCAGTTTCTCATGAAATGCGCATCCCTCTCACGGCGATTACGGGAACAGTGAATCTTTTACAGGACGAAAAAATCATTAACGATCCAAATAAGATTAAAGAACTCAATCGCGAATTAATTGAATCGAGTGAAAGACTCAATCGTGTTATTGAAAATCTTCTCGATATGAATCGTTTGAACTCAGGTCTCCTCACTTTGAAAAAAGAATGGGTGGAAGCTTCAGATCTTGTTCATTCAACAATCGCAAACAGCAAAATCAAAGATCATAAAATTGTCGTGAAAGATTATTCGTCCGACGTTTTCCTTTATTGTGATGAACGACTTTTAGAACATGCTCTGCTGAATCTATTATTGAATGCAAAAGCTTACTCGGCGAAAGACACAACAATTACTGTACAAATAGAAAAGAGCGATAACAAAATTCTCATCAAAGTTCTCGACCATGGCGCGGGGATTCCTGAGGACAAATTAGAAGTGATTTTCGATAAATTCTATCGTTTACCTGGAAGTCCTACAGGGGGTGTGGGATTGGGATTATCAATTGTTAAAGGAATCATGGAAGCGCACGGTGGACATGTCTATGCCCACAACCGCAGCGATGAGAGCGGAGCACTTTTCGCACTGGAATTTCCTTGGGTAGAACCTCCCACAAAACTTAATGAAGCCTAGATTTGATCAACCAAAAAGAGAGGAGTAGGATCACTTTCATATCATTATCTATGAAAGGAGATGTTATGGTCGCACAAAAAGTTTGGTTTATCACAGGATGTTCAACAGGGTTTGGACGCTGTTTAGCTGAAGAAGTTTTAAAGCATGGCGATCTCGTTGTCGCTACAGCAAGAAAAATTGAAACGATTCAAGATTTAGTAAAAGATTATCCCAAGCAGGCAATCGCCGTTACTTTAGACGTCACAAAAAAAGATCAAATCGAAGCCGCTCTTAAAAAAACAATTGATACATTCGGAAAAGTTGATGTTCTCGTCAACAACGCTGGTTACGGAATTATCGGTGCGCTTGAAGAAGTGACGACTGAAGAAATCGATCGCGTGTTTGCGACAAATGTTTTTGGTCTTATCGATATGACAAAAGCGACTCTGCCACTTATGCGTGCAAAAGGCACTGGCCACATTCTCAACATCTCATCAGTCGCAGGGTTTACTTCAACACCTGGTTTTGGAATTTACAATGCGACAAAGTATGCAGTGGAAGGTCTATCGGAAGCTCTCGCAGGTGAAGTGTCTTCGTTTGGAATCAAAGTCACAATCATTGAACCAGGTCCGTTCAGAACAGATTTTGCGAACCGCTCACTGGCGGTAGCTCCACATCATCCTGCTTATGAACTGGCGATGAAAAATACCCGCGAGTACATTGAGAAAGTCGATGGGAATCAGCCGGGAGATCCTGTGCGTGCAGCACGCGCGATGATCGATCTCGTGAATCATCCAAATCCACCGGTACGCATTCCATTCGGAAAAATTGCATTGGATAGAATTAATTTAAAGATTAAAAATTTCAGCAGTGATCTTTCAACATGGGAAAAAACAATTCTGGAAACAGATTTCCCGCAATAGATTAAGCTGCTTTTTTAAAAACTAATTCGAAGCTTGTTCCGTGATTTGTTGGAGACTCTTCGCGAGTTTGACTGGTGATAGAAAGTTCTACACCGTAACGATCAAGGAACAACTTCATCATTGGCATTTCCAGACCTGATTCTTTCGAAAAAGTAAAAACGTGAGGAAGAAGTTCTTTTGAAATCCCTTCGCCGTGATCAGTGATACTCACAACGATATTGTTTGTCGTTTCTTGTAAAACAATATTTATATTGCTGTTTGGTGCGGAACTTTGAACAGCACAAGAGAGAATTGTTTTTAGAACTTTATTATTCAAACTTGTACTTTCAGCGAGAACATACACTTCATTGTGTGCACTTTTATTTTCGCAAACAAATGAAACGTTTTTATCTTTGAACACTGTTTGGAGAGAACGAATGTTGGACTCGATGGCATTGAGAAGATTTACAGGTTCAATACTGATTTCTTTTCTGCCAGTGCTTAAAGCGTGAAACTCGCGAGTGAGATGGATGATTTGATTCATTGAATCTGTAGAGCGTTTCATGCGTTCTAAAATTTTTATAAGATCTGGAGGGCAACGATCTTCTAAAACTTCCACACACATTCCCAGAATTTGCAGCGGACTTGCCAGATCATGGCAAAGGACTCGTAGTAACTCTTCCGTTTGTGTAGTGTTTTTGTTTTCCGTCATTAGATCTCCTCTAATGATTTTATACGGACATTTTTCAACTGCGAGTCAGGGAAAAATTTGACTGTAAACAAAGCTGACTAATTTATTTTTTCTTCAGCTTTGAGAGGGAAAATGATTTTTGGGTTATTGATAAGCGTTCCGATTAATCCAAGCAGGCAACCTAGACCGATATCAGTGGCGCGAAGAAGGGCAATATCGAGACTTCCTGTGTGCTGAGATTTCGTGAGTTCCAGTAAAAAAACGACAAGGGCCGCGATGAAAATATTGGCCACCCAATAATTGCGAGTCATTCCATAGGGAATAAAATAAGTACAAACGGAGACAAGAACGCTCACCCAAATTGGATTGAATCCAAAACTTAAAATGAAAGCTCCAAGTAAGACTCCAATAAAAGTTCCCATTACTCGTTGAGCGCTTTTATAAAAACTTTGGTAGCTATCAGGCAACATTACGATGAGAGTTGTCACAACAACCCAATAACCGTGACTGATTTTTAAAAGAATAGCTAAGTCGTAACCAATCGTTGCAGTGAAGGCAAAGACGAGTGCAAATTTAACAGAAGTTTTTTCTTTGATCACTTTGATCATCGTTGCTTTTTTACTCGTATAGGCTTCTTCAACTTGTTTCACTTTCAACTTGAAGATGTAGAGAAAACATAAATGCGAAACAAAGGCGATCAGACAGTAGAAAGTAATTTTAGGAAAATACGGAAGTATTCCCGGTGTTCCGGAAGCAACTAATAATTGAATCGCGGTGAAGAGTAAGACTCGTTCCAATTCAATACCATTATTTTTAGTTTTACCCAGAATAAAAGAAATAATAAAAAGGGCAATTGATGTTTGAAGAACATCTCCATTAATCCAGGCGCCGAGAAGAAAACCAAGTGTGAGAAAAATTGTACTCACGATTAAATGGGCAATTCTTTTTTTCAAAGGTCCGAAGTGATCCATCAAAATAAGAGTGAATCCAAAGAGCGCACCAAAAATCGCGAGAGGAAGTTCGCCTCTAAAATAACCAACAATCATCGGAAGAGTTGAAGATAAAAACGAAAGGGCCATTTTGTGATAAGGGGCCGGATCAGGACTTAACTTGAAGGTATTTTCGACGTGTTGTTTTAGTGGCATGGGCAATAGTTTAATTGAGAGTATTGCCCAATGCTAGATGAATTTAAAATTTTATTTTTGATCTCCATCGTGATCATGATCGCGTGAAGGGAGAACAAATACTTGTGGAGTTAACTGATAGCAGTAGTAGTACATGCAACGCGGATTATAAGTAGGTTCGCAAGTTGAGCGAAAGACTACCTTATCATTGCTCATGATATTTAAGATGCGCATAGTTGTTTCGCAATCGCGTCTGGCAATGTCTGGACTTTGACTATTGGAAATAAGCACTGTATTTGTATCGATCCACGCAGAGTTCGATTTCGGCTCATCAGCGTGTGCATAGAGAGTGATTGAAAGAAGTGCAAGTGCCAAAGAAAATCTAAGTAGTGCTTTCATGATTCCTCCTCAGTTGTGAATGGTGAGCAAATCACACCAATATTACAATTGAATGTCAATCACTTAAAAATAGCTGCGTCATTAATCATTTTTCATTGGTAAATCCATCTCTTTTGGGCCTAGAATTTCTTTTTTCAAATGTTTTAAGGAAGAAAAAGTTATGAATACTATTACTGTAAAAATTCCCTCGAGTATTATGAATTGCCAAAACTTTGTTGGCGGAAAATTCGTAAACGGTAGCGGAGAAAAAGTTCAAGTTATCAGTCCGTACAACGGAAAACCTATTGGTGAATTTTTAAGCGCAACAAAAGCTGATGTAGATGCAGCAGCAAAGCTTGCAGCTGAGGCCCAAAAATTGTGGGCCGAAGTTCCGATGAAAGAACGCACGAAGGTGATGTTCAATTTCAGAAATATTCTTCTTCGTGATTTAGAAGAAATTTCTCACTTAAAAAGTTCAGAGTCTGGAAAAACTTTTGCTGAAGGACAAGCGGGTCTCATGAAAGGGATCGAAGTTTTAGAATTCGCGATCGCTCTTCAAAACATGGACCTCGGCGGACGCGTAGAAGTTTCTCGCGGAGTAAGCTGTGAATACAGACGCGAGCCTGTTGGTGTTGTCGCAAACATCACTCCGTTCAACTTTCCAGCGATGGTTCCAATGTGGACAATTCCTATCGCACTTACATTAGGAAACGCTTATATCTGGAAGCCTTCAGAAAAAACTCCACTCACATCTCTTAAAATCGCAGCTGCCCTTAAAGAAGCAGGACTACCGGATGGATTGTTCCAGGTTCTTCAAGGTGGAAAAGAAACAGTTGAAGCGATCATCGATAACCAACACGTAAAAGCTATCGGCTTTGTTGGTTCAACTAAAATTGCAAAAATGGTTTACGATCGCGGAACACTTTTAGGAAAACGCGTTCTCGCTCTTGGTGGAGCAAAAAATCATATCGTTCTTCTTCCGGATGCAAATCCTGAATTAGCAGGGATTGGTATCAGCGATTCATTTACTGGATGTGCAGGTCAACGTTGTATGGCCGCTTCAGTTTTACTTGCAGTCGGTGATGTAGATAAACATATTGAAAAAATTATCGCTCGCGCTTCATCTCTTCAATTAGGAAAAGACATGGGAGCGATCATTACGAAAGCTCAAGTGAAATTTTTGAACGAAGCAATCGGAAAAGCGGAAGCTGCCGGCGCAAAAATTCTTCTCGATGGAAGAAAAGCGAAAGCTCCAGCGGGAATGGAAGAAGGAAGTTGGATTGGTCCAACAATTTTGGACAATATTCAACCAGGATCGGAAGCAGCGAAAGTGGAACTCTTCGGACCAATTGTCAGCATTATCAGATGCAAAGATATTTCTCACGCAATGGAAATTGAAAACAGCGTTGATTACGGAAATGCCTGTTCAGTATTTACATCAAACGGTGCGCTTGCAGAAAAAGTCATCAAGATGGCGAGCACGGGAATGGTTGGTGTTAACGTTGGTGTTCCTGTTCCACGTGAACCGTTTTCATTCGGCGGAATCAATGCTTCGAAATACGGCCACGGTGATATCACTGGACAGCACTCGCTGGATTTCTGGAGCAATATTAAAAAAGTAACAGTTAAATGGGAAAAACAAAACGACAACAACTGGATGTCGTAGTTTTAAGCCACAAAAGTAGAGGTCATTATGAGTAATGAATTTTCAAGATCAGCGCACGTCATTTTAACGTCGCACTCAAAACAAGTTTACAAACACAGTCTTCCTATTCATTGGGGAGCAAAAAATCCAACTGAAAGAGGCCCGGTTATCGCTTCTCTTACAGATGTAAAAGAGCGCAATGCTATCGGAACTCACAGCGGAAGTTATGCCGTTTATCGTGCGCTTTCAATTGCGCAAGGATCATACAAGCTCGATCACAAACCAGATCTTCACAACACTGAATCGCCGGTGAAAATCGGGCCATACGATTCGTGGTACGATCCGGAAAAAATGGTTTCAATCGATCCATGGGGACTCGATGTTCAAATCAACTTCAAAAAATTCTATGAAGAAGGCTACGACATTCGTCCAACGATCTCGGTAACTCAAGCGCATCTTCTTCTTCCAGAGATTGCAGATGCCATTAAAGCAGGAAGATTAAAAGTCGATGGAAAAATTATCCGCGAAAATATGGATATCAAAGTTACGAAAGTAGCGATGGAACCAGTTTGGTATTTGCCGGGAATCGCAAAACGCCTTGGCGTTGATGAAGGTGAACTAAGAAAAATTCTTTTCCAGGAAACTGGAGGAATGTTTCCTGAGCTAGTGACTCGTCCGGATTTAAAAGTCATGCTTCCACCAATTGGTAGCACGACTGTTTATATTTTCGGTAACCCACAAGATCTTTCTAATCCAAATGTAGAACTTACTTGTCGCGTACACGATGAATGTAACGGATCAGACGTATTTGGCTCAGACATCTGTACATGCAGACCATATCTTCTTTACGGAATCGAAGATGCTGCAAGAACTGCTCAACGTGGTGGTGTTGGTATCATCGCTTACTATAGAAAAGAGGGACGTGCACTTGGTGAAGTAACGAAATTCCTCGTATACAACGCTCGTAAACGTCAAGAAGGTGGAGATTCTGCTGCAACTTACTTCAGAAGAACTGAATGTGTTGCCGGAGTTGAAGATGCTCGCTTCCAGGAGTTGATGCCAGATGTACTTCAATTCTTCGGAATCAAAAAAATCCATAACCTTCACTCAATGAGTAACATGAAATACAACGCTATCGTTAAGAGCGGTATCGAAGTAGTGAACAGAATTCAAATTCCACCTGAACTTATTCCTGCTGACGCTCAAGTTGAGATTGAAGCGAAAAAAGCTGCGGGATACTTTACTCCTGGGGAAGTTAAAAAAGGTGATGAACTAGAGAAAGTAAAAGGAAGACCAATCGATGAGTAATAACTATACAGAAAAAGATTTAGACTTTCTTTTATCGCCACAAGCGATCAGACAAAGTGCTGAAGCGATTTTCGATTTAACAAAAAATGGAAAAACACATTTCACATATCATCCGGAAAAATTCGATGGTGTGGTTGATTACGTAATCGAAGTGATTAAAGAAAATTATCCGACATTGGATATTCCTTTTCATTCACGTTGGGGACATTTTCGCGTTGGCGGAATCAAGCGTGATCAAATGCTCAATGAAAAATTAAAAGGAGCGGATGCTCTTGAAGTGGCGAGAACAAAACTTGATCTCGTCATTACTTCAGTTCTTCTCGATGCCGGAGCGGGAGCTGAGTGGAAATACTCAGAAGCAAGCTCTGGAAAAAGTTTTAATCGTTCAGAAGGTCTTGGCGTAGCAAGTTTTTATCTTTTTATGGATGGAAGTTTAAGCCACGAAGGAAAACTTCAAGCGACAGCAACTGGTCTACAGAATTTAACAAAAGAAACTCTAAGCAAAGCTTTCCAGGTCTCTCCCTCAAATCCTTTGATCGGAGTTGAAGGAAGATTAACTCTTCTTAAAAATCTTGGAAAAACGGTTGCTGAGAAAAAAGATCTTTTCCCTGGCGGACGTCCGGGATCATTGGTTGATTATCTCAACACTCGTTACGGGAAGTCGTTCACTGGTCCTCAACTTCTACGTGCCGTACTAGACGGTTTGGGAGAAATCTGGCCGGGAAGAGTGAGAGTGGCAGGAGTAAATCTTGGTGACATCTGGCCATACGAAAAAGTTCCTGGAGGCCTTGCAGCTTTCCACAAACTTTCTCAATGGATGACATACTCACTTTGCGAACCGCTAATGGACGCCGGATTCACAATCACTGACGTTGATAAATTAACTGGTCTTGCTGAATACAGAAATGGCGGACTCATTCTTGATCGCGGTCTCATCACGATGACAGATGCAAAACTTCTCGACATCGCTCACAGACCTGAATCAGAAGTTCTTATTGAATGGCGCGGCCTTACGATCGCTCTTCTTGATCGCATCGGGAACGAAGTTCAAAAGAAATTAAATAAATCTTCAACGGAATTCCCTCTGGCGAAAGTGCTTGAAGGAGGAACGTGGTGGGCAGGAAGAAAAGCGGCGAAAGCACTTCGCGCAGACAGTTCTCCTCCACTGAAGATTGAAAGCGACGGAACAGTCTTTTAATTTAATCGATTTTATATTTGGAGTTTTTGTGAAAAATGTAACTGTTATTGAACACCCATTACTAAAACATAAGCTTGGTTATCTTCGCGATAAAAATACTAACTCAAATGAGTTCAGAGAACTCGTAAAAGAGATTTCTAAAATTCTTGCTTACGAAGCAATGAAAGGCTGGAACCAAACTGAAACGATTAACATCGAAACTCCAATTGCGAAAACGCAAACTCAAAGAATCATCAACCCTCCAGTTATTGTTTCTGTTATGAGAGCAGGAAATGGAATGATGGACGCTGTTCTATCGATGATTCCTATTTCAAGCGCTGGATACATCGGAATTTATCGTGATAAATTTATCCACAACACTGTTGAGTACTATTTCAAAATGCCAGAGAACGTAAAAGGAAAAGATATCCTTCTTTGCGATCCTCTGATTGCAACAGCAGATACAATCGTAGCAGCGATCGATCGTCTGAAACAATACGACGTAGGCAAGATTAAAGTTCTTTGTATTCTTGCGAGCAAATACGGATTGGAAAAAGTTTTACACTTCCATCCAGATGTTGAGATCTACACTGTAAATGTTGAACAAGAAATTAATGAAATGGGTTACCTCGTTCCAGGACTTGGAGATGCAGGCGATCGTTTATTCCAAACGAAATAATTATGATGAACAGACCGTATATCATTGGTGTAGCAGGTGGAAGCGGATCGGGCAAAACATATTTTGCCCGCGAACTTCAACGCGTTCTTGGCGATAAACTTTGTACGATTATCTATCAGGACAATTATTACATCGATCAATCTCATCGTTTTGACGGAGATGGTGGTTCTGTAAACTTCGATCATCCAAGTAGCTTAGATTTTGATCTCCTTGCAAAAGGATTGGCAGAACTAAAAACGGGAAAGAGTATTGAAGTACCAATTTATGAATTCGCCACTCATAAACGTTTAACGAAAACGATTACGTGTGAACCGAAAAAAATTATTTTGGTTGATGGAATTCTCATTCTTGATTCAAAAGCAGTACGTGCAGAATTGGATGAAGCAATTTTCTTCGATACGCCGGAAGAACTTCGTTACCAACGCCGTCTAGAGCGTGACGTTCATGAAAGAGGAAGAACTCCAGAGGGCGTTAAGAAGCAATTTGAGCTTCAGGTTCGTCCAATGCATGACCAGTTCGTCCAGCCGTCTAAAGTTCACGCTAAAACGATTGTAGGTGATCTGGGAGAGTACAGCGAAGCACTGAGAGCATTTACCAAACGTTTAAGTTAAATTACACTTTCTGAAGAAGGGGAAAATATGAAAACAATTTTAGCATTAGCAACTTTTCTTTGTGCTTCAGTAAGTATGGCCAATGTCACTGGACAATGGACTGGCTGGGGAGACTGGACTTACGAAGGTTCAGGAACTCATTGCGATTCAATGAAATTAAATTTTGTTGAAACGGATACAAAACTTGTAAGAAAGCCGGGCTACTTTGATTGTCAGGTTGTTGGACTTGATATCGCTGAAGGCGAGTGGACGAAACAAGGAAATAACTTAATGGTTGACGGCGAGATCGTTGGAACAATCACTGAGAACACAGTTCACTTAACTGAAAGTTACGATGAAAACGTAACGGTTGTTTCAGACATCTCAATCGACGCCGGACATTTTGATTATTCAGAAATCTGGTATGAAAAAGATGGTTCTATCCTTTACGAAATCACAGGACGACTTTTCAAGAAGCAATAATGTTTATTATCGAACTGACCTATAAAAAAGAGATGAGTGAGGTCGAACGTTTTCTCGAACCTCACCGCGCTTTTATCGACAAATACATGACCCGTGGAATTCTGCTCGCTTCCGGCCCTAAAATTCCTCGCGACGGAGGAGTTATTCTCGCGAATGGCCTCTCTAGAAATGAATTAGAAGAGCTCGTGAAAGAAGATCCTTTTTGGATTCAAGAAATCGCCCATTACAGAATCACAGAATTCACTGTAACAAAACAAACAGCTCAATTTAAATTTTAATTTTCGTTTGATGTATGTGGATGAAAGATCAACGTGAATGTTGTTCCTTCCATTGTTGAACTTGAAACAAGAATTTCACCTTTGTGGGCATCCATGATTTTCTTAGAAAGCGACAGACCGAGACCGTAGCCACCGGCACTCGGACGTATGCGCGATTTATCCGTCCGATAGAATGGTTCAAAGATCAATTCCATTTCTTCTTTTGGAATCCCGTTTCCGTAATCTTTTACAACAACAAGAACTTTTTTATCGCTTTGCTCGTGAACGTGAACTTCTACAGGCCGAGATTGTTCAGCTGAATATTTGAGTGCATTTTCGCAAAGATTTTTTATAACCATTTCAATTTTTTGCGGATCAACTAAAAGAAGAATTTCTTTTCCTGGATCATGGAAAATGATTCCAGGTTTCTCATCTTTAAAATTAGGAACAATATGATGGATGAGATCGCAAATATTTGCCTCTTGAATTCTTAAGCTCCCCTGAGGAGTATCCAGACGAGCTGATTCCAACAATTCATTGATCATTGTTTCAAGGTCGTTGATATTTTTGATGATATGACTTCTCGATTTTTCCGTGTCGAGCGCGAGTGCGACTTTGATTCGTGTAATAGGAGAGCGAAGCTCGTGACTTACATCGAGTAAGAGTTGTTCTTTAGAGGAAACAACATCATCAATTCTTTTTGTCATTTCGTTAAATGAATTAACAAGCTCACCTAGTTCGTCGTTCGTATTTTCAACGGGCACCTGATAATTGAGATGCCCACTACCAAATTGTTGAATCCCAACATTCAATTTTTCGAGAGGTTTTAAAATATGGCGTATAACAAAATAACTGAAAATGAGAATAATCAAAATAGCCGCGCCTAAAAGCGGAACCCAACCATCTCGAATATTCAGGAAAAAATCTACTTTAAAAAGAAACAAATATTGGGCCTGATTTGTTTCCAAAATAGTGAAGACCATATTATTTAACGATCCGACTTGAAAATTGGCATCGTAAGGCGAAGAGAAGGCAATAGGGCGATAACTGGCAATGGGCTTGATTGAATTATCTGTTGAATAGAGAGTCTTCTCATGTTCTTCAATTCGCACTTTAATGCCGATTTCATTGCTGAGCTCTTCAACGACTTGTTGATTTGGCGGATAACCAATTTTATCGACAAGCATGTGCGTGAAGAGAACGCGATTGCGATTTTTAATAAGACGTTCTTTCGTTGTTGGATCAGTAAGATTTTTTACAATCAAAATGATAAGCAGCGTGGCCGTCAAAAGAACAATGAGAAGTTTTAAGAAAATTGAACTCTTTAGTTTTTTTAAAACTGAAGAGTTAGCCATTAATAACCTCTCCGACAAAGCGGTAACCACTTCCCCAGATTGTTTTTAAGAATTTTGGATTTTTAACATCGTCTTTTAATTTTGAACGAAGACGACTGATGAGAACGTCGATTGTTCTGTCGATGCTGTCCCATTCAATTCCACGTAATTTGTCTACGACTTGTTCGCGTGAAAGAGTGACACCAGGATTTTTCATGAAGAGGCACAACATTTCAAATTCCATCGTAGTGAGGTCTAACGATTCACCATTGAGAGAAACTGTGGCCTTGCTTGTATCAACAACTAAATCGAGTGATTTTAAAACTGAGCTTTCAGATAGAGCAGGAAAGTTTTCTGTTCTTCTTAAAACAGATTGAATTCTCGCCACCAACTCTCTCGGCTCATATGGCTTCGGCATATAATCGTCAGCGCCCAATTCAAGACCGATAAGACGATCGTTCAAAGCACCACGTGCAGAAAGAATAATAATTGGAGTTTTAGTTGTTTCGCGAATTTCTTTACAGACTTCGAAACCATTTTTTCCAGGCAACATAATATCGAGAACAATAAGATGTGGATGATGTTTCTTTAAAAGCTCAAGACCAAGTGTAGGGTGATTCGCAGTAAAAACTTCGAAATCATATTTCGCTAAAAAATCAGACAACAATTCATTCAATTCATTATCGTCATCAATAATAAGAATTTTTTTTCTCATTTTTTTTCTATCTCACATGATTGTATAGTCATTGAAGATTACAAAAGAAACCGATTTACGTCTATAAAAACCGTATTTACAATTGTTTACATGTGTTAAGAATTTAGATATGCATTTAGAATTCTGAGATAACTCTTTTTAATGTGAATATTTTTTATGAACAACTTTATTGTGATTTTTGTTTGTTTGATAGCGGGAATGTTGTGCAAGCATTTGCGAAATTTTCCTACACAATCAGCACAAGCGCTCAATTCATTTGTCATTTATCTCTCGTTACCAGCACTCGTTCTTTCACAAGTACCTAAGCTTCTTGTTGCAATGGATTTTCATGGATTGTGGTGGCTACCAGTCAGTATGGCATGGTTGAGTTTTATTCTTTCATTTGTTGTTTTTCTTTTGTTGGGTAAAAAATTAAATTGGTCGAATGCTAAAATAGGAGCGCTTATTTTAGTCGCAGGATTAGGGAATACATCATTTGTAGGCTTTCCTCTTTTAGAAGCTTTAATCGGGCACCATGCGATTCCTATTGGCATTCTCATCGATCAGCCAGGAAGCTTTCTTGTGCTTTCTACATTGGGAATTATGGTAGCAGCGGCTTTCTCAGGTAATAAGGTTACAATAAAATTTGTACTAAAAAGAATTTTTACTTTCCCACCCTTTATTGCTCTTCTTCTTTCAGTCCTCTGGTTTTTAGCGGATTTAAAAGGTCATGATCTTTGTGTAGATTCATTCGACAAAATTGCTTCTACATTAGTACCACTTGCTCTCTTCTCTGTAGGGCTTCAACTCAAACTCGATATTAATGTTTTAAGAAAGAGATGGATGCCACTAACCATCGGTCTTTGTTTTAAACTTTTAGTGCTTCCTGCATTTTTTGCTTTCTTCTATATGAAGGTATTGGGAAGGAATGATCTCGCTACACAGGTGAGTGTGCTCGAATCAGCAATGGCCACAATGATTACATCCGCAATTGTCGCGAGTGAATTTAACTTAGATAATGAGATTGCCAATCTCATGGTCGGAATTGGAATTCCCCTTTCTTTAATAACAGTCCCTCTATGGAACTATTTTCTGTTTAAATAATTCAGCTACGAGCACTGCGCGTCGAAACGCTGCGGGATTTCTTTTGTTAACAAATCGTTTAAACTCTTTAGCATGAAAAAATTATTATATCTCTTTCCCAACTCATGGAACATTATTTTTCTTTCTTCAATTGTCGGTATAGCAATGTATTTTGCTGCTGATTTATTTTTGAAATTGATTCGTCTGATTTCTCATCTCGCTTTCTCGCAAGAGTTTAGCTTGAGTGAACATCAATCAATTCACGGACACAATTGGATCATTATTTTTGTTCCTATTCTTGGTTCTCTCGTTCTCGGTTTGCTCGCTCGTTTTTATGATGATCGAATTAGAGGTCACGGGATTCCTGAAGTCATCGAGCGCATTGAATCGTTCGGAGGAAATATTCCGCTTCGCTTATTATGGTTGCGACCTATCGCTTGTGCGATTTCTATCGGAACAGGTGGACCGTACGGAGCTGAAGGTCCTGTTATCGGAATGGGGGCGGCACTCGGTTCTGTTATCGCTCAATGGATTAAATTAAATGATGAAGAGAAAAGAACATTATTAGCAGCAGGAGCTGCGGCCGGAATCAGTGCAGTCTTTGGAACTCCTGTTGGCGCCGTCTTTTTAGTAGCAGAATTATTTTTGCGTTCACATGCTTTGAAGTCGCTTGTTCCGATCGGACTTGCTTCACTCTTTGCTTACATCATGCGCACAATTATGATGGGACCTAAACCACTTTTTCCATTGGTGGAGGCTCTTGGACCAATGAATTTTAATACTGTGATCGGATTTGCACTCATGGCCGTTGTTTTAGGATTGGCCGCTGCAATCACGATTCATTTTATCGAACATATCGAAGAGCTCTATGAAAAACTTCCAATGCATTGGATGTGGTGGCCGATTATCGGAATCATTCCACTTTGTATTGCAGCTTATTTTTATCCTAATCTTTTGGGACCAAGTTACGATTTACTTTCATCAATGTTTACTAATCAGACTGAAACAAAGTTTCTGATAGAGCTTGCTCTACTGAAAGGAGTGGTGTGGATGTTCGCTGTGAGTTCGCGCACAACGGCTGGAACGTTAGCACCACTTCTCATTTTTGGAGCAGGTGTCGGTCTTTTTGTTTTCACACAAGAAGCAAGTTGGTTGTCGCTGTCTCCAGCTTATTTCACTGTGGCCGCATTGTTTGGAGCAGGGGCTTTTTTTGGTGCGATTTCCGGAGCGCCAATTTCTTCAGCGCTTATCGTGCTTGAGATGACTGGATCACTTCACTTATTACCAGTGAGTTTTGGGACATGTTTGATTGCAGTTCTTGTAACGAAGTCATTGGCCTCTAAAACGATCATGCAAACTCAGTATACTTAATATTTTTTAGTGAATGAGTGGTGCGACCGCGAGAAAGTGGAAAAGAGCACCGAAGATAACCAGTAAATGAAATATTTCATGATACCCAAAAATGGCCGGACTTGGATCCGGCCTTTTTATTGCGTACACAAGAGCGCCTACAATATAAAAAGCTCCACCTAAAAAAATAAAAACAATATCTCTTATGTGAAGAGCTGCTCGAAATTCCGGCAAATAGGGAACAACTAATAATCCGACTGTCACATAAAGAATTGAAGAAACCCATTTAGGAGCTGTAATCCAAAAGAGTGATTGGAAAATTCCAAAACCAGCAGCACTCCAAACGAGTGTGAGAACTTTCATTCCAACAGCAGGCGGGAGAGCAAGCAGACAAATAGGAGTGGAAGTTCCGGCAATAGAAATATAAATGGCCGCGTGATCCAAACGTCTCATCCACATACGCTGTTTCGGATTCCAATTAGGACGGTGATAAAGTGTGCTGATGCCAAAGAGTCCGGTGAGGCTTAAGGAATAAATGAGAGCAGCAAGAAAATTTCTTTCGTCATGAGCGCGGGCCAGAAGCATGGCACAGGCACCGAAAGTAAAAAAGAAAGCGGCCTGATGAAAGTGTCCGCGTAAAAGTGGTTTCGTATTCATAGAATGAACATAGGCCTAGGAAACAAAAAATTAAAGTAAAAAAATTGTCAGGATTAAACTTTGGTATTGAGCTGACCGCAAGCTGCCAGGATATCATCGCCTTTTGTTCCGCGAATGAGTGCCGGGAGTTTATAGCTCTCTAAGATTTTTTGAAAATTTTCTACGCGCTCAAGTTCAGGGCGTTCATATTCAGAACCAGGAAAAGGATTGAACGGAATCAGGTTGATAATCGCCATTTTTCCTTCGAGAAGTTTGCCTGTTTCATGCGCATCGAAATCCGTATCATTGTAATCTTTGATCAAAAGATACTCGTAAATGATGTATTGTTTGCGCTTAAGTGGAATTGTATCGATGTAAGCGAGGACTTCTTCAAGCGGGTATCGTTGATTGATCGGAATAAGTTTATTTCTTTTTTCTTCAATCGGAGAGTGAAACGAAAGAGCGAGATTCACTCCCGGCATTTCCTCATTCCAACGTTTGAGACCCGGAAGGTAACCAGCAGTCGAAACAGTAATTTTCTGAATGCCGATACTCGTCCCGTGTTGATCGAGAAAAATTTCACTCGCTGTTTTCACAGCATCGAAGTTGTGAAGTGGTTCACCTTGGCCCATATAGACGATATTTTTTAATTGATGATCGTTCGGACGATGTTCGCGCAGCCAGCGATCAGCGATGATGAATTGTCCGATAATTTCATCTGTCGTGAGATTCCTTTTGAGTCCTTGAGTTCCCGTAAAACAAAATGAGCATTTCATCGCACATCCGACTTGAGTTGAAAGACAGATGGTGTACTTGCTTTGAAAAGGAATGAGGACTGTCTCTACCTTTTGTCCGTCTTGCATTTGCATGAGGAACTTAACGGTCTGATCGCCTGATTCGTGTGTATCGACAATCGCCGGCAAATGAAAAGAGAACTGTTCGCGCAAAAATTGTTGTGTAGAAAGGGCCAGATTGTGAGTGCAAGGTTCGATGTTCTTTTGTTTGTAATGCCAGTTGAATAACAGCGACGCTCCCGAGACAGAGAGACTGTTCTCAGAGAGAATCTGAGTTAGCTGTTCAAAGTTGTATTGATAAAAAGAACCCAACATTTTAATACCAGAGATTTTTATAAGGGTACTCGTAGCAAGAAAAAGCTGTATTTTCCAGCTAAAATTCGTTTGCCGGGACTTACAAAATATCTAAAAGCTCATTATCATTAAATCATGAAAAAATTAAATTTAAGCTTTCTCTCATTGGGTCTTCTTTTGGCAGTTTCTTGTACGAGATATCCTGATAAACCGAAAATCACGATCAGCGAATACACTAAACAATCGATCATCACAAAAGGCGTGATCGAAAAAATTATGGCCGAACAAGATTATAAAAAAATGCATGAGATCGCTATTGCGGTAGAGAGTTCGCGAGCAGTGAGTTGCATCAGTGTTGGAGAAGAATGCAATCTCTATGGACAAGTTTTAAATAAGATCGTCGAGAGTTCACAAAAGAGTCTTCCTTCAGCTGAAGACAACGTTGCAATTTATAAAAAGATCAATGAACTTGATAAAGCGATCAACGATGGTCATGAAAAGCTTGCTTCAGAATGGTCGGAGTATATCAAGTCTCAAAACCCTAAAGCGGAAGAAAAATAGTTATTTAGACTGTCTAAACTTTTGACAGCTGTATAAATATTACTTCTTCTTTCGTCTTTCATTGTGAAAAATTCTGCAACGGGCATGATTGGGTTATTCATTTTAACCTGGAGATACTCATGTCTAGAAAAGCAATCGTGACAGCTATGGCGCTGGCAACGTTATCAACGGTAAGTTTCTCAGCAATGGCCGCAGGAGATTCAATTTGTAGCAATTCACTTCAAAGAGTGTGTGAAGATACAAAAGCACAAAGAGCAGATAGAGATAAATATGTGGCCTCTTTAAAAGCACAAATTTCAAAAGAAGCTGAAGCTGCAGCAGCACCAAGAATCGCTGAAATGAAAAAACAAATCAGTGGTATTCACTTTATTAAGAGAGCGATTCAAACATTAAAGATCAGAAACCAAGAGATCATGAAGTCAGCTAAAAAACGCGTAGGCGCTTTAGAAGACGTAGTGACAAATGCAGACAACGTAGCAAAGCTGAAAAGTTATATGTACAAATCAATTGATTCAAGTAACTTTAGTGCATCTACAAAAGAACAATTTAAAGCAACAATCAAAACAATTGTTATCGGAAACTTTGCAGACTTCTTAGAAAGAAGTGACCTGGAAGATAACGTCTTGGCACAAATTTTAGGAAACGCTTGTGGATCAGATGGATTGATCGATAATGCTTTCGCAACAACGCTTAAAGGTGATCGTTATGTTTTAGTGTGCCCGGGATTCCTGATCACATTAAATCAAACGGCAAGCAACGAAGAAAAATTTAACAGCATTCTTCAAGCGATCTCACATGAAATGGGTCACCATATCGATAACAGTAAAGTTGGAAATGATTTATACGCTCCTTACCTAAGCTGTATCGCGGATAACTATGCAGCTGATCGTTTCAAGAAAAATGCTGATGATGAAAAATTTTGTAAAGCAAACGAAAAAGATCCAGCGAAGTGTAATGCTAAAGTGGCCCTTAGCCACGCAGGTGAGTTGATTGCTGATCAATGGGGTATCCGTGCAACTGCAATCCACGCAAGAGAAAATGCATACTCGTCAGCACAGACAGATCAAATGTTAACTGACAGCTGGGCAAAACTTTGTGGTTCAGGTGACGAAGGAACACACCCAACAGGTGACTTCCGTATCGGTACATTGATGAGAAAAAATCCAATGATCACAGATTACCTCGGATGTAATGCTTCTGAGACGGATGCAAAACCAGCTTGTACTTTTGATGGGGCGATTGCGATTCAGTAATTCTCTTCACTAGTTTTTTCAGATGATAAAATGAATAGGAAGGGCCCGGAATTTACCGGGCCCTTTTTTTTGCTAATTAACAGTGACCCAAACATTTCTAACGCCATTTCTTCTTACGAGGACGTTAAAAATTTGTCCATTATCAGGATGTAAACGAATACATCCGTGGCTTGCTGGAGTTCCTAATTTACTCCAGTTTCCTCTTGTTGTTCCATGAATAGCGTAACCGCCTTGGATAAAAACAGCGTAGGGCATATTTCCTAAACCGTTATAGTCACCATCCGGATATTTTGTTGAAGTGTAGCGATCATAAATTCTTCCATCTGGGTGTCTGTCAAAGTCAGGAGTTGTGTATCCTGCTTTACCAGTTGATGTTTTCCATGTGTAAGTGAGAACTCCGTTGATATAGAGATAGAGTCGTTGAGCACTCTTGTCTACGTCGGCCCAAACCGGACAAGAGTTGCGATAGCAGCTGGCGCTGAATTCTTCCATCGGATCATAATCTTGAATGTTGAAGGGGTGAGCAGATTTACCAGTTGTTCTTTCGTAATCTTCATCCATTTCTTTCAATTGTTTTTCAATATTAGGAGAGCGTGGATCCAATTCATCAAATACGTTGTTGCCTTTTATATGCTTCGCGAATGCGTTGGCGTTAAATAATGTCAATGAAAATGCTATAATCAATGCTTTCATTTCTAACCTCCCTTTCAAAAGTTTAGTCACTGTTAGCAATGATTCATTTTTACCATGTAAGAAACGAACGGCGCAAAGTAAGTTTTGACGAACTTTTTTTTTGAAAGTCACCTGAACATTACTGCGATTATATATTTTCTTTCTATCGAAAAAATTTCATTCGTGCTTCTAATAGTAAAAAATTTTCGAATGAATAATCACAATCTATACATAGGCGAATATCACTCTTTGTCTTGACTGAAATTCCGGTATTGATAATCTCTGAGAAGTTCACTTTTCCAAGGAATCGACATGGATTTAGAATGGAAAAAATTAGATGAACATTCTTTCAAAGCTGGATACAAGAAATTTCTCAAGAGAGCTTTCAGTTTACCAGATGGAGAAAGACGTGACATCGATATCAAAGACGAAGGTAAGTCCGTCAGCATTTTCGCAATGACTGCTAATGGAAATATTTTAATGACCAGACAATATCGTCCTGGCCCGGAAAAAATACTTACAGAAATTCCAGGAGACATGATTGGCTTTGATGAAGTGCCGCTGGAAGCTGCTAAAGAAAAACTTCTGGAAGAAACAGGATATGAAGGAGATTTTGAATTTATTTGTACATCTCTCGAGAGTACTTATTCGAATATGCTTCGTTATAATTTTGTCGCCAAAAATTGTGTGAAAAAAAATGCTCTACATTTTGATCACGTAAAATTTGTCGAAGTTGTAGAGATGTCGCTCAAAAATTTCGTCAATCATCTGAGGACCGGAGAACTCACGAATGTAGAGACCGGTTATCTCGCACTCGATTATCTCGGTATTTTTCATTTCAATGAGAAAAATAATTCAAAAAATTGACGGCACTATTTTTCGTTTCTATTCTATAATCCTTTAAAAAAACGAGAGGGATTATGAAACACGTAAAATTGTTATTACTAAGTTTAGTTCTTATGAGCACATCACTTTATGCTAAGTCAGAAGGGCATATCGTTTCAGCTAGTGCCAGCAACTCATCAGTCATTGTTTACGATTCAACTAATAAAGGTGATTACAAAGCACAATTTGGTCTGACGACAAGTTATGATCATGCTTTTGCTCACGGTTTTCAATTCGGTGGAGATTTTCAGACATCTTTTTACTCAGGTGGACACTCGTTTACACTGGTAGCTGGACCTGGATATAACTTTACTCCGAATGATATTGAGAATTCTTATTTTGCATCGATTAAGTTTGGTGTGACTTCAACGAAATTTGACAGTGAAACAGAAACAAATGCAGTAGCCGTTTTAACGGGAGCAAAAAGATTTAAATTAATGGAACACGTAAGTTACGTTCCAGGTGTTCGCATTCAAAAAATCTTTGGAACAGATACACCTGATCCAATGTTCTCTTTTGATCTTCTTAAAATTTCAATAATTTTTTAATTTTATCGAACATCCTGTAGATAGATTTCATAAATCTGTCTACAGGATTTGATTTCGCTGTGACTACATCAAACTGATGAGATGTGACAAAGTTCATAATAATATCTACATCTGCAGTTTCCACTCCATTCTGAACGAAAACATTTCTAAAGGCTTTTGCAATCTCTTTAAACTCGTAAGGAGTGATTTGCATGTGTTGATGAACCTCTTTAATCGGTCCTCCTTGATAAAGCTCAGGACCGCCGATGGCACACACTAGAAACTGTGTTTGATGCTTGGAAAGTCTTTCAATATCGACTCCGACGAAATGATAAGAAATTTCTGGATGTTCAAACATCGAAAGATAGAGATCATAGATGCAATGATGAAAGAAATCGTATCCACCGTATTTTTCATAAATATTTTTTGTCATGAAATTATTTTATGAAGAGCACTCCTCTCGGTCAAGGAGTGCTCAATGAATGAAGATTATCTTGATACAGAATTTTGAGTGATAGCTGTCATTCCAACTTTTTTGCTTTCTTGTTTTTTCATAAAATTCATCATCTGATCAGCTTCTCTCTTAAATGTTTTGAAGTCTGTTTGCGATCCATTGAGCACTGTACTCCAAAAACGAGTGACAGAGGCCATTGCGAGAGCTTCTTTCACTTCTGCTGTGCTGGCGCCATTTACTTTCGCTAGTTCAGTGTGGAGGTATGTGCAGTTAGGACATGGTGTTTGAGCAGCGACACTCATGCTGATCAATTCTTTTGTTTTCGCTGATAGTTCTGTTTCTGGATTGAGTTCAACTGTCTTCATCATTTTCCATGCACTCGCGACACTTGCTTCCGGAAATTGTTTGAAAAATCCAGGGACAGATCCCAAAGTTTTTTCGATGTCTTGATAAGCTGTTTGCGAATCGATAACAACGATTGGTTTAACTTCTTCTTTCGTTGACGATTCACTTACTGAAGATTCAGCTGGTTTTGTCATCTGATTTTTTGTGAAGGCAACGACTTTATCGGTTTCGTTTTGGAATTCTTCTTCATCGTATTGAATACCATTGATGAATGTACTCCAGTGTCTTGAACCTGCGGCAACAGCGATAGCTTCATTGATTTCATTTTCACTGGCCCCATTCAGTTTAGCAGCGGCAGTGTGAAGGTAGATGCAGTATTGACATGGGATTTGGGCCGCAACCGCGAGGCCGATGAGTTCTTTCACACGGCCCGGTAAAACGGTGCTACTGCTCAATTGAATATTTTTCATTTCTTCCCAAGCAGAAGGAAGTCCCGCGTCCGGATAATGTTTTAAAAATGAAGGTACAGTTCCGAATGTCTTTTGAATATCAGTGTATGTTTTTTGTAATTCAGGATCTGACGATGTCATTGTTGCTGCATGTGTGAGGGCCCCGAAAGAGAGCGTGGCAAATGTGATCAAAGTTAATAAGCACTTCATAATAAATCTCCTTGTGAAGTTTTGAAGACTCCTCACTTAGTATCGAAATAAGATGAATGTTGGGCAATATCATGAGTGTTAATCTGAAGCATTTCAATTCTCTTAATTAAAATCTATGCTGATGATAGTTTGCAGAGAAAGTTGATAGCGGGTAAAATAAAAAATAAAGGAAGAAAGAATGATAAGAAATTCGGCGAAAGCAATAATAAAACAAGAAGATAAAATTTTACTGATTAAAATTCAGAGTGCTACAGATTCTTATTACATCCTTCCAGGTGGAGGACAAGATAAGTTTGAATCACTTCACAATGCACTTCACAGAGAATGTCTGGAAGAAACAGGATACTCAATCGAAATTCTCGACTTAATTTTTATTCGTGATTACATAGCAAGAAATCATGAGTTCGCAAAAGTTAATCCTGACTTTCATCAAGTAGAATTTATGTTTGATTGCCGAATCGATCTTTCAAAAGAAAAACAAGAGCCGACAGTTCTTGATACAAATCAAGTTGGCGTTGAGTGGATTGCTCTTAATAAATTAATGGAGATCAATCTCTATCCTAAAGTTATCAAGCAACAAATTGTCGATTTTTATTCCGGCAAAAAAACTCACATCTATTTAGGCGACATCAATTAATTTTTAATCACGCGTTCATGCCATTCAGCTATTGATTCTTTTGGGTAACGTTGAAACACTTTATCCTTTTTCCCTTTGTTTAATTTTACCCATGAAGCTTTGAACTCAACGAGGCAATGAGTTTTTTCAGGAGGAACTGGAAGAGGAGTATCGATGGCAGAGGCGAAAGGATGAATAAGCTCCGGCCACTCTGGTGAAAAAAGCCACAGACCCGATCCACACTTGCCACAAAAATTTCTTTCCCCCGTACTACGATGGGCTCTTTTGTCTTCCGGATTTTTTATTTTTGCTCGATAAACTTTTATATATTTTTTTCCAGTCACTTTCATCGAAGCGCTTTCGCCAGCGATGTTGATGGCATAGCCTCCACCACCTTGAGTTTTGCGACAGATACTGCAATAGCAGCGTTGATAAGGATAATAATTTTTTGAGTTGAGAGAAAATTTAACCGCGCCACAATGGCAGGAACCTTTGAGTTTCATAGATGCACCTCCATTACGGGAGGTGCAAGAGCAATACCTAAAAAATTAAAGCATCATTCCACCGGAAACTTCGATTCGTTGAGCATTGATCCATCCGTTTTCATCAGTCAACAAACTCGCAACAGCACTACCGATATCATCTGCTTCCCCAGCGCGACCAAGGGCCGTGACTGAAGCAACCATTTTATTGACATCGGCATTGTCGCGAACTGAACCGCCGTTAAAGTCTGTAGCAATAGCACCAGGAGCGATTGTATTGACTGAAATTTTTCTGCTTCCCAATTCTTTTGCCATATAACGAGTGAGAACTTCAATCGCGCCTTTCATTGAAGCGTAAGCGGCATATCCAGGGAAAGAGAAGCGGGCGAGTCCTGAAGAGATGTTGATAATTTTTCCACCATCTGCAATTTGTGGAAGAAGTTTTTGAGTGAGAAAGAAAGTTCCTTTCAGGTGAATGTTTACCAGATTATCGAAATCTTCCTCTGTCGTTTCAAGAATGCTTTTATGTAATCCGGTTCCCGCATTGTTGACTAAGTAATCAAAATTATCGCGGTTCCATTTTTCTTTTAATTGATTTTTGATTTCATCAGCAAATTTAGAAAAGTTTTTGCTGTTTGAAACATCTAATTGAAGAGCGACTGCTTTTTGTCCGCTTTTTTCAATCAACGAAACAACTTCTTTTGCTTCATCAACTTTTGAGTTATAAGTGAAGAGAACATCTACACCTTTCTTTGCTAAATGAAGGGCCATACTTCTTCCCAATCCGCGACTACCACCAGTAATTAAAGCTATTTTTGATTTCATATTGATCTCCTTGTTGATCCTAGTGTATTTGATAATTATTTCCGGATAAATAAGAGTTTTTGTGATAGACTGTTCATAAAAAATGAACAATTGAAAATGGCGAAAAAGAGGCGTTAATGGACCGATTTTATTCAATGCAGATCTTTGTCAGAGTGGCCGAGATGAATAGTTTTACCAAGGCCGCTGAAAGTTTGGGGATTCCTAAGGCCAGTGTTTCAACTTATATTCAACAATTAGAAACCCAGGTCGGAACTCGTTTTTTTCATCGAACGACAAGAAATGTACAACTCACACAGGATGGGGCTGCTTTTTACGAACGTTGCAAAGATCTTCTTGTTGATATGGAAGAAATCGAATCGATGTTTCAAGAAGGAGCTGAAGGACTCTCTGGAAGAATTCGGGTTGATATGCCGGTAGCTCTCGCCAAAAATTACATCATTCCATTGCTTCCTAAATTTTTAAAACAACATCCAAAAATTGAAATTGAATTGAGCAGTACTGATCGCAGAGTAGATCTTATCCAAGAAGGATTTGATTGTGTCGTGCGAGTCGGGAATTTAAGCGATTCAGGATTGATTGCAAGATCTCTTGGAGAAATGGAAGTTGTGAGCTGTGCGAGTCCTGATTATATCGCTCAATATGGAAAACCAAAAAATTTAGAAGATTTGATGGAGAATCATTTGCTCGTTCATTATGCAACAACATTGGGAGCAAAACCTTTTGGCTTTGAATATTTTGAGAACGGAAAATATAAAACAATAAAAATGAAAGGTTCCATTACTGTGAACAGCACGGATGCTTATCAAGCAGCTTGTCTGAGTGGTTTGGGAATTATTCAGGCACCGAGAATGGGAATGGAAAAATTTTTGAAAGAAGGAAGTTTGGTGGAAGTTCTTCCCAAGTTAAAAGCTGAGCCAATGCCAGTGTCTTTAGTCTATCCGAATCGAAGAAATCTTTCCAGACGAGTAAAGGCATTTATGGATTGGCTCGATGAAATCCTGCGCGAACCGATTAATGGGAAAGCGTGATGTTTTGAACAGTCACACCTGTCGCATTTCCTCCGCCGTCGCTATCGAAGACAAAACGAATTTCAACTTTTTTTCCAGCGAGTTTACTCAAATCATATGAGTAGGTCTGCATTGGTTTGTCACCGCTTACATTAAGAAGAGTGTATTCTTTTCCTTCGCTCGATACGATCACTGTGAAATAGTCGTAGTTTTCTTCTGTCGCAACAGACGCATTGAAATTTAATTTCAAAGCATTTGTTGGCATAGTGAAGAACATTGAAGCTTCTGAATGAGTATCGTCTACGTAATGAGCACCATCTGCAATTTTCAAATCATCGTTGCCAAGATTCCAACCAAGTTCTTTTGTGTCGCTCGCTATAAAAAATATTTGATAACGTCATCAAATATTTAAAAATTAAGAAAGAGAGGGAACATTAAATTTGGGTTGCCTATGTTGAAATTCAGAGGGCTTAGAGGAGAGAGGACTATCAATCGTATAGAAATTTGAAATGAGTAATACTGCTTTTTTCCAATGCACTTTTTGGTATCGTTGAAAAAGTCAGGAGGGCGCAGTGACTCTCTCAGAACTTTCAATTAAACGTCCGGTCTTTGCCTGGATGCTCATGGCAGGTCTTATTATTTTTGGAGCGATTTCGTTTCAACGAATGGGTATTAGTCAAATGCCCGATGTAAATTTTCCTGTCGTAAACGTTGCTCTTCAATTAGAAAATGCGGCCCCTGAAGTAATGGAAACAAATGCTGTCGATATTATAGAAGATGCGCTGATGGGAATTGAAGGTTTACAAAATATCACATCGAGCACGAGTCAAGGTGTGGCCAATATTACTTGCGAGTTTAGTCTTGATCGCAATATTGATGTCGCTCTTCAAGAAGTACAAAACAGAATTCTTCAGGTGAATAACCGCCTACCGACTTTGCTTTATCCTCCAGTCATCAGCAAAACAAATCCGGAAGATCAGCCTATTCTTTGGGTCATGCTTACTGCCGATCCAAAAATTCCTCTTTATCAACAAATGATGTATGCGCGAAATACATTGAAAGATCAACTTTCAACAATAGAGGGAGTGGGAAGCGTTGTGCTTGCAGGTTATGTTGATCCAAATTTGCGCGTCTGGATTGATCGAAAAAAATTATCAACATATGAACTCACTTCATCTGATGTGTGGAATGCGATTCAGAATGAACAAACAGAACAACCCGCGGGAAGAATTGAAGCACCAACAAAAGAAATGAATGTTCGTGTTTTAGGTGAAGCAAAAACTCCGGAAGATTTTTCCAAAATCCGAATCAACGATCGCGGAAACGAAGCTAACTTCAAGCCGATTCCACTTTTAAAAGTCGCTCGCATCGAAGAAGGGCTTTCTGATATTCGTGCAATCTCCCGTTATAATGATAAACCTGTTGTGGCCTTGGGAATTGTAAAACAACATGGATCAAACGCTGTTCACGTAGGAGATTTAGTTAAAGAAAAAATAAAAAAAATGAAAAGCACTCTTCAAACGGGTTATGGATTGGATGTTCAATTGGATTCAACCAAATTTATCCATGAATCAGTCGGTGAATTAAATTCAACATTAATTTTTGCTGTGGTTTTAACTTCGATAGTGTGTTTCTTTTTCCTCGGTTCTCTTTCTTCCACGCTTAACGTTTTGCTGGCAATTCCGACATCAATTGTAGGAGCCTTCACTATTCTTTATTTTTTAGGATTCACACTCAATACGTTTACATTGTTGGGATTGAGCTTAGCGATCGGAATCGTCGTCGATGATGCCATCATGATGTTGGAAAATATTGTTCGCCACCTGGAGATGGGAAAAGATCGAAAAAAAGCCTCTATTGATGGCGCGAACGAAATCACTTTTGCAGCACTTGCTACAACTCTCGCGATTGCTTCAATTTTTATTCCCGTGATTTTTATGAAAGGAGTCGTCGGAGCTTTTTTCTTTCAATATGGGATAACAGTCACGGTCGCCGTTTTTCTTTCATTGGTAGAAGCATTGACATTAACTCCGATGCGATGTGCACGTTTTCTTGTTTCATCGAAGGAGAATCCAAACAAATTGATTAAGTTCATGGATGGAGTAATGGATTGGCTTTCAAATCATTATCGTGAGTCTCTCCGCTGGATTTTAAATTATCGTCTCACTGTTGTTGCTATCTCGATTGTCATTTTTGCTTCTTCGCTCATTTTTGTTTCGACATTAAGAAAAGAACTTATTCCAGAACAAGATCAAAGTTTATTTCTTCTCAATGTAAAAACGCCTGTTGGAACTTCGATTGGAGCGACCAATGATGTTTTCAAAAAGGTCGAAGCCTATTTGAAAAAGCAACCGGAAGTAAAAGAATACTACACGACACTTGGAAGTTACGAGCGTAGCAACGTCGTAAACGCCGGAGTTATTTATGTAACGTTGAAAGATCCAAAAGAACGTAAACTTCGCCAACGTGAAATCATGGATCGCACTCGTAACGATATTATGAAGATGCTTCCGAACATAGATGTTTTTGGACAAGATTTATCTTTGACCGGATTTAGTGCGACCAGAGGATTTCCCATTGAGTTTGTTTTAGAAGGTCCTGATTGGGAAAAACTAAAATCACTTTCCAAAACAATTAATCAAAAAATCCGAGAGACAGGACTGGTTCAAGATTTAAACTCTGACTACCAGGCGGGAATGCCGGAAGTTTTAGTGACCCCTGATAGAATCAAAACAGCTAAAAGAGGAATTAGTGTTTCTTCAATCGCTCAAGAAGTTGAAACATTGATTGGAGGACAAATCTTCGATGCGAATACCGAATATCCCAAAGAGGGTCATCGTTATTATATTCGTGTTCGATCAGAGCAGGATCAAATTGATCAACCAGATGATTTGAACAAAATCACGGTGAGAAACAATCATAGCGAGCTTGCCACTCTCGATGAGGTTGCTGACATAAAAATTGTGTCTGCTCCTCAATTGATTACTCGTTATAATCGCCAAAGAGCTATTCCTGTTTTTGGAAACATTTCAGTTGGAAAATCTCAACAAGATGCACTCGATTCAGTTGAAGCCATTGGAAAAAAATATTTGCCTGCAGGATACTCTTTAAAAATTACCGGAAGTGGAAATGCATTTCGTGAAGCTTTTGATGGTCTCGTATTCGCATTGATTTTGGGAATCGCGGTTGCCTATATGATTCTTGCTTCACAATTTAACAGCTTCATTCACCCCGTGACAATTTTAATGGCCCTTCCTTTTAGTTTGTCAGGTGCCCTGTTCGCTCTCACTATCACTCATCAATCTGTGAGTCTATTTAGTATGATTGGTTTAATTCTCTTAATGGGGATCGTAAAAAAGAATTCCATTTTGCTTGTCGATTTTACCAATCAAAGAAGGGCGCAGGGAGAAGAGCCAACAGAAGCGCTTCTTCACGCCTGTCCAATAAGGTTGCGTCCAATTCTGATGACATCAATTGCGACAATTGCTGGTGCTGTTCCGGGAGCTTTAAATTTTGGAGCTGGATCAGAGACGAGAATTCCAATGGCCATTTCTCTTATTGGTGGTGTTGCCGTTTCAACATTCCTCACCTTATATGTTGTGCCTTGTGTGTATAGTTTATTTGTTCGTTTTGAGCATCCGTTCTCAAAAGATGCAGAAGAAAATCATAAACATCCAGTAGAGGTGAAAGCTTGAGCTTGCCAGAACTTTCCATTCGCAGACCGGTGATGGCATGGATGTTGATGGCCGCGATTATTCTCTTTGGTGTTATCTCTTTTCATCGTTTGGGAATAAGTCAGTTGCCTGATGTCGATTTTCCAGTTGTGAGTATCTCTCTCAATCTTCCTGGTGCCGCTCCTTCTGTTATGGAAAGTCAGGTACTGGACCCGATTGAAGATGCTTTGATGGAAATCGATGGTATTCGAAGTGTAACCTCAAGTGCAATGCAAAGTTCAGGTACGATCTCGGTTGAATTCGAATTAAATCGTAACATAGATGAATCTATGCAAGAGATACAAATTAAAATCAATCAAGTTCGAAACGTTTTACCTGTTGATCTTACTCCACCGACACTCCGGAAAAGTAACCCGGAAGATTCGCCTATTATGTGGCTCGCACTGACGAGTACCAACCCCAATACAAAACCTATCGATCTTATGATTTATGGGCGCAATTTTTTATTTGATCAATTTGCAACGGTAGAAGGAGTGGGAAATGTTGTCGTTAGTGGATATGTGGATCCTGCTCTTCGCGTGTGGACTGATTTAAAAAAATTAGACCACTATAATTTTACATCTGATGATATTCTGCAATCGATCAAGCAGGAACATATAGAACGTCCAGCAGGAAGAATTGAAAATGCTGATCGGGAATATAATGTTCGCACAATGGGAGAAGCGAGAACAGCTGAGGAATTTGGAAATATTGCTATTTCTAATCGCATTCATCAAGGTCCGAACAGCAAAGTCATAAAAATATCTGATGTCGCTCAAGTGGAAGAGGGAGTGGCAGATGTCAGAAGCATCGCACGTTCAAACGGTAAGCGTACTGTGGGATTAGGAATTGTTAAACAGCATGGATCTAATGCGATTGACGTTGCTGAACAGGTACAAGCAAAAGTCGATTCTCTTCAATCAGTTCTTCCTCCTGGATATGAGTTTGCTGTTCGTGCTGATAATACACGTTTTATTAAACAATCTGTGCACGAACTTCTTTTTATTTTAGGATTGTCTGCCTTGCTCACATCTTTTGTCTGCTACTTATTTTTGGGTTCATGGACTTCGACGATGAACGTTCTTCTTGCAATCCCAACATCAATTATCGGAGCTTTTACTTTTTTTTATTTTTTCCATTTCACTTTAAATACATTCACTCTTCTCGGATTGAGTCTCGCTATTGGTATTGTTGTCGATGATGCCATTATGATGCTTGAAAATATCGTCCGACATAGGGAACTGGGAGAAGGGAAAAAAGAAGCCGCTCTTAAAGGGGCCAATGAAATTACTTTCGCTGCAATGGCCGCGACCTTTGCAGTCGTTGCGATTTTCCTTCCAGTCGTTTTTATGAAAGGAGTTATTGGAAGATATTTTCTTCAATACGGAATTACAGTTGCCGTTGCAGTTCTTCTTTCTCTTCTTGAAGCGCTTACGCTTACACCAATGCGTTGTTCACGTTTTTTAAAAGTTGAAGAAACTCCAAAGGGATTAGCGGCCTTTGTTGATAAAATTTTTTCGAAACTTGCAAACGGCTATCGAAAATTTTTATCTGTTCTCTTAAAACATAGAATAAAAGCTATTGTTGTCACACTCCTTTTTTTCACTGTGAGCTTGCGACTCTCTAAGCTTATTCCTGTTGAAATGATGCCGGCACAGGATCAGGCATCAATGATGATTCGTTTTAAATTGCCGGTAGGAACAGCTTTAGCTGTCACAGATCAGAAGATGAAAGTTGCAGAAGATTTTCTTCTTTCGCAAAAAGAAGTTTCAGGAATTTTTGCAGCTGTTGGTGGTTTTAGGGGAGATACAGTCAATCAAGGATTAATTTTTGTTATGCTCACTGATCGCGATAAAAGAAAATTATCTCAAGCAGAGTTGATTCAAAATTATCGCAAAGAAATTAATATGAGACTCAATGGAAAGGACGGTGGCAAGGGAGGAAAGGGTGGAGCTGTAAAAGGAGTTGAAATCGTTATTCAAGACATGTCTCTCCGCGGTTTCACTGCCTCTCGCGGATTTCCGGTTGAGTTTATTATTCAAGGGCCCAACTGGGAAAAATTAACAAGCGCTGCTTATAATATGATCGATGATTTAAAAAAATCGGGAAAGGTAACGGATGTAAACACAGATATTCAGCCAGGGATGCCCGAGGTGCAACTTGTACCGAATAGGAAAAACCTTGCGAAATATGCAGTCTCCCTTTCATCCGTGACAAATGTGATAAAGGCCATGATCGGTGGAGAAATTCTCGATAAAGAAATTGCTTACACTAAAGGAAGACATCGTTATGAAATTGAACTGCGCTTGCAGGGAGATCAGCGCGATCAACCGATAGAACTCAATCAAATTAAAATCAGAAATAATTTGGGAGAACTCATTCCATTGTCAAAACTTGTCGATCAACAGATTAATCCCAGCCTCATGTTGATTTCTCGTCTCAATCGCGAACGAGCCATTACAATTTATGCGAACCCTGCAAGTGGAGTTTCACAGGAACAGGCCTTGGATGCGACAGAGAAATTAGCTCGTGCCAAACTTCCTCCGGGGTATTCGCTCAAGATGACGGGAAGTTCACAGAGTTTCAAAGAATCTTTTCAAAGTTTAATCTTCGCGATGATTTTAGGAATTCTCGTTTCTTATATGGTGCTCGCTTCACAGTTCGATAGTTTTATTCATCCTGTGACAGTTTTAATGGCCTTGCCATTCAGTTTTTCAGGCGCGCTTATAGGTTTGTATTTGTTTCATCAATCGATAAATATTTACAGCTTCATCGGCTTTATTCTTTTGATGGGAATCGTGAAAAAGAATTCTATTCTGCTCGTCGATTTTACAAATCAAGTTCGTCGTGATGCAAACGCTGACATAATAACAGCGCTGCTAAAGGCCTGTCCGATTCGTCTTCGTCCTATTTTGATGACTTCTGTTGCGACAATTGCGGGAGCACTACCTGAGGCATTGACATTGGGACCGGGGGCAGAGGTGACGAAACCAATGGCCGTATCGATCATCGGGGGAGTCATGGCCTCGACAGTTCTGACACTTTTTATTGTGCCGATTGTTTATAGTCTCTTTGCGAAGCTTGAGAAAAAAGATGTTTTATTAAAACAAGAAGAACAGCTGGTGCTACCGAAAATGCAGCACCAATAAATTATTCAATCACTTTTTATCTATTGTACTCAACTGTAAAACTAGATTTTGCTAGACATTCGTGTTCGAGATTATTTCGCAAACTTCCAGGTGTTGAGTTTGAAGAAACATGCATTTTTTTATCCTTCAAAGCGTACACAGTGAAAATATAGTGGTGAGGAGAATCACCAACAGGAGGGCAAGGACCACCGTAATGAGTATCGCCAAAATCTGTTTTTATTTCGATTGCATCATGAGGAAGTTTATTTTCATTTGAAGCCCCTTCAGAAAGAGCATGCACTTCTGCTGGAATATTAACAACGGCCCAATGCCACCACCCACCAATATGAGGGGCATCTGGATCAAAGACTGTGACGGCAAAACTTTTGGTTTCAGTAGGGGCATCACTCCATTCGATTGGAGGAGAAATATTTTTTCCAGTGCATCCCATTCCGTTGTAAACATATATGTTGGGAACTTTTTCTCCGCTTTGTAATTTAGGTGACCAAGCTGTAAATGCCATATAAACCTCCTTTTTATTGATATCTGCAATTCACAAACCAGAATATTTGATAAAAAAATTTGGTTCAAAAAAAATCACACAAAATTTTGAATCTTGCTAAAATTTAAAAACAAACAAAAAATTTTCAAAGGATTGAATTATGGAAATGGAAAGAAGAACGATTATTGAATTCTTAAGAGCAGCAAACCCAGAAATGGCAGCAGAATTAAATGGTATGTCGCTGATGGATTTGATCGATGAACTAATTGATTATGCAAGCGAAACAGAATTGGATTATTCAATTCTTTCTACTGCATTCGCAAGCAAGGTGCACCCGGATCGTTTTGACCAATTTCACGATGCCGTTATGAACCAATACGAAGCCATTGGTGATGGAGAAGAGATTCCTGAACCAGTTCTAGATAGAATTGCCTCTCAATACAGATAAATTTCTTATGAGCGCTCAGCGATGGGCGCTTTTTTTTTCTTATACCTGATCATTTTAATAGGATGATCTTTTATGTCCCAAATTTTCTTTTAAAAATCTTTTTTAAATTTTTTACTTCGTTGTTTTTTCAATAATCACTTTTGGCATTTTTCTTGTAGTAAATTGCAGAACGATTGCAGTTAAAAATTAACAAGGAGATTAAAAATGGCAACACGAAGAACGCCGACAAAATCGTCGACAAAAAATAGTCGCTCATCAAAACCACATTCACAAGCAGATCGTACAGTTCGTTCTCCGGTTAATCGTGAATCAGGAAGAGGCAGTAGAGAAGGAAGTAGAGATTCTTATTATGATTCACCAAGAGGAAACGCTTACAACGGATACTCCTCATCTGGCCGCAATTATAATAATTACGATGATAGCTATACGATGGATCAAAGACGTTATCAAGATTCAGAAAGAAACTACGATGAACCTTCCTCTGATTATCGTCGTAGCAACATGACTTCTAGAGATAGAAGAGGAATGGAAGACAACAGAAGAGGCGATATGTACGGAAACGGATCAAATCGTTATTCAAATCAGTATGAAAATAATTATCGTGGGCAAGAACAAAACTTTGGAAGATATACGACTTCAAATTATCACGATGATTATCAAGAGACGAATTCAAGACCGTGGAGAAATAATAATCGCGATCGCGACTTTGATGAAGAAGGACGCGATTTTTCTACACGCGGTCAATTTGGCAGTTACGATTACAACAAAGAAGATGAAGATGAGTGGGAAGATCAACCAACTTATCGAACAGGCAGTCGTTCACAAGATTGGGACAACGATTACGAGTCTGAAGAACCTGCTTATCGCAATAATTACACTCGTGAATCAAACAGCAGAGAATACATTCCTGAAGAGGGGAGAAATTATTCGGCAATAGAAAGAAATAGAGAAAGAAATAATCGCAGTCGTCATTTTTAAAATAAAACGATTAATTCACCGATCGTTGAAAGGCACTCTAATGAGTGCCTTTTTCTTTTTTAACAAAGAAAATATGTCCAAGGAATTTTATCAGCTTTCTTGAGAGATAATTGATCGAGCAATGGAAAAAGTAAAATTGGGATTTTTACTTTAAGAAAAAGTTAATTTATTTTTAAGCTCTCAGGGGAACGTGAATTTATCCGATATGTTTAAAAAAGAATTGTTTCAACCATGAGAACTTTATGTCAATGAGAACAAAAATTTTTTTACTTCTTCTTCCAATGATGATCCTGGTAATTGCTTTAGGATGTAGTTTGAATGTTGATTACTATTCAGACTGGAGTTCGGCGCAGAAATTATCTGATCAGGTTCAAAAACAAAAATTAATTTCGAACATTATTCACCAATTTCAAATTGAAAGAGCGAAATCAGTCCTTTTTGCAACTGGAAAAATTTCAAAGGCAGAGCTTGAACCTCAACGCCAGGAAGTGGATAAACTTTTCCTACAAGCAAAAAATAGTTTTAATGATTCTAGTCTCGTTGAAAAGATCAATGAAGGTATTCAGGCGACAAGAAAAAGTATTGATGAAGGAAACAATCCGAAAGTTTTTACAGTTCTATTTAAAGATCATATTGCTTTTCTTATTTCACAACAAGTGAGTCTCTTTGAACGAGTTCACTTTAATGGTATGGAGTCTAAATTCAGCAGTCTTGCTATTTTTGAAAAGGCCAAAGAAAATATGGGACAACTTCGTGCGAGACTAAATGCAGTCTTTGGCTTGAATGCTCCTTTGACTTCTAAGGATCTCGACAGTCTGAGTGCCTTAAGAACAGGAATAACATCAAATTTAGAATCGCCAGGTCTTCAACTTTCTCAAGCGGGAAAGGATAAAGTAAATAGCATTCTTACGTCAAAAGAATGGAAAGATATTCTGGAAAAGTATGACATCGTTATTGAAAAATCCACGGTCGGGAATTATGGCGTTAATTCAAAAGATTTTTCAGATGCCATCACCTTACAGATTAACAATGTAAAAGAAGTTATCAATTCAGAGCATTCTCATTTTGAAGATAATCTCAATCAGTTGGTTTCCAAAGCGAAATTAAGTTTTGGAGCAGCGACCGGCATTTTACTTGTCATTGTTCTTTTAAGTTCGTTTTTTTCTTATAAATTTTCGACATCACTTACGGCGCAGTTGACTAGAGCGATCGAAGAATTAAATCACTCGACGCCTCAGCTGACGGATTCTGCAACTTCAATGAGTACATTAAGTTCAGAGTTATCGTCATGCTCAACTCAACAAGCAGCTGCGATTCAAGAAACAGCTTCAAGTCTGGAAGAAATTTTTGGAATGATTACTAAAAATGCAGAAAATTCTACTGTCGCAAAAGATTCTTCTTCGCACAGTTTAAGTTCAGTGAATAACGGGCAAAGTTCAGTGGTGAATATGTTGTCAGCGATGGAAAATATCAGCAAGAACAATGAATCGTTTAACGATTATATTCATAAAAATAATAAAGATCTGGAAGAGATTGTAAAAGTAATAGCGAATATTTCTGAAAAAACAAAAGTGATTAACGATATCGTTTTTCAAACAAAACTTCTGTCTTTTAATGCTTCAGTTGAAGCGGCAAGAGCGGGAGAGCAAGGAAAAGGATTTGCTGTTGTCGCAGAAGAAGTTGGTAATCTTGCTCAAATGAGCGGAAATGCGGCCAATGAAATAAAAGGACTTCTCGATGACAGTATTTCTAAAGTTACTGGAATTGTATCGATAACAAAATCTCAAGTAGATCGTCTTACTAATGAAGGTAAAGAGAGTGTGCATGTTGGCGTTGTTAAAGCAAAAGAATGCAATGTTGCTCTTGGTGAAATTTATAGCTCAGTTAATAAAGTTGGAAGTCTTGTAACAGAGGTGGCCCATGCTTCGAAAGAGCAGACAAAAGGCGTGGAAGAAATAAACAAGGCAATGGGACAGATTGATCAAGTGACTCATCAAAACTCACTTGCTTCTCAGAAAGTTTCAGGAAATGCAGAGCAGGTAATGAAACTGTCTCATTCGATTAAATCGACTTCTGAAAAGCTTTGGGTCATTGTTCATGGAAAAGAGAGTGCTTAAAAAATAGCAGCGAAGGCACTCTGATGAGTGCCTTTTTTTATTGTGGAAATTGTTTGATCAGACCATCTGTCAACATATCGGCCATTCCTAGAATTTGAATGTGAACTTTGTCATAAGCCTTAACGTCATCACTCCAGCGCATTTGTACTCTCGCTAAAACTTCTTGAGTTGTATTATCAAGGTGCGATTTCATCATCGTTTTCATTTCATCGAGAGGCCAGTTTTTTGGATTGGCGGCGTGAAGAAATTTCGCAATGTCATTAGCGTTTTGATACCATTTTTTATTGGCCTCTTCTGCCCCGGTAGTATTGCCCGTTTTGAGATCAGTGACAATTTCAGCAGCGAGAAGAATATGTGTTCTTAAAAGTTTTGTAAGTTGGTTTCCTGCGGCTTCTCCGTAAAAAGGTTTGATAGCATCTCCAATATCAGTTTGATTTTTTAATAATCGTTTTGTTGCAGAAGGTGTATCTGGCAATCCTGCGAGTGCGCTGATAATAAAGACTCTTGTCCACGTGATGTGGTCTTCCCACAATTTTCTCATATTCACGCGCAATTCGCATTTATTATGAATGAGATCTATTGATTCAGGATTATCGTTCTCTCCAGCGTAGGAGAATGAAGTCATACTCATAATTAAAATAGAAGTTAAGAACATAAAAGATTTCAGTGTTTTCATTTTACCTCCTTGGTATAAAAAATCGTTCCAAGTTGAAGTGCAAATGAAGTACCTGATATATTAACAATCTATTTTATAGTTTGAACCTTTAGCTGAATTGATGAATGACATCTAAAAATTCTTTTCCATAGTTCTCAAGCTTGCTTTGTCCAACACCATGAACCAGCAGAAACTCAGAAGCATTTCTAGGTTTCAGATTGCACATATCTTGAAGGGAGCGATCACTGAAAACAACATAGGCAGGAACTTTCTTTTCTGAAGCAATGGTAAAACGAAGTTCCTTCAAAGCAGAGTAGAGATCAGCAGATATCGGAGAAGGAGTTGAATGAGAGCTTGCTTGTTTTTTCTTCTTTTTGTCAGCCTTGGATTGAATTTCTTGAAAACGAAGTTCAAGTTTTTTTCCGCCGGTTAAAATTTCCTGCGAACGATTCGTGAGCCCGAGACTGCGGTATTCCCAGTTTTTAATAGCGATATAATTTAAGTTCAAGAGCTGTCTGAGAATACTATCCCAATGTTCTTTTGGTTTTTCTTTACCAATACCATAGACAGAGAGGAGATGATGATTTCTATCGATTACTTTAGAATTTTTACTTCCTCTTAAAACTTCAATGATATGTCCGGCACCAAAAGTTTGTTGTGTGCGATAGATCGTAGAAAGAATTTTTTGGGCATCGACTGTTGCATCCCAAAGCTGCGGAGGAGAGTCGCACGTATCGCATTTTCCACAAGTAGCCAGGCCTTCTTCTCCAAAATAATTGAGAAGATATTTTCTTCTGCAGGAAGCGGTCTCACACAAGGCGAGCATGCTATCAAGTTTAAAACGCGCCACTTTTTTGTATGCTTCATCAGCATCAGTCGTTTCTAACATCTGTGAAAGTTTAACGACGTCCTGAAGGCCATAAATCATCCAGGCACTCGAAGATTTTCCATCACGTCCGGCCCTTCCCGTTTCCTGATAATAGCTTTCAATACTTTTTGGTAAATCCAAATGAGCAACGAAACGCACATCAGGGCGATCAATCCCCATTCCAAAGGCAATCGTCGCAACGACGATAATTTTTTCTTTTGTATTGAAAAGTTCCTGATTCTTGCTGCGCTCACTTTGTGAAAGACCAGCATGGTAAGGAACTGCATAATGACCGAGCTTACACAAACTGCTGGCTACTCTTTTTACTTTATCGCGTGAAAGACAATACACAATTCCAGTATCATCAGCATGATTTTGACTGATGAAAGCATCGAGCTGCTTAATCTCATCCGTTCTTTCATGAATCATGTAATTGATGTTGGGACGATCAAAAGAAGAGACAAAAATATTTGGATTTTTTAATTCGAGTTGACGGGCAATATCGGTTCTCGTCTTTGCATCGGCAGTCGCAGTCAATGCGATAATCGGAACATTCGGAAACATTCCTTTCAATTCACCAAGACGAATATAATCTTTTCTGAATTCATGTCCCCATTGGGAAACACAGTGAGCTTCATCGATAGCAATCAATGAAATTTTCACTTGATCAAAAAAAGTGCGAAGATTGTCACTCAAAATTCCTTCAGGAGAAACATAAACGATTTTAGCAGCACCTGAAAGTATTTTTGCTTTTGCTTGTTGAGATTCTTTATACGAAAGCGAAGAATTCAAAAAAACCGATTTCACACCGTATTCTTTTAAATTCATGACCTGATCTTGCATGAGAGAGATGAGAGGAGAAACAACAAGAGTTACACCTTCGACGAAAAGAGCAGGAATCTGATAGCAAAGTGATTTACCACCACCCGTTGGCATAATCGCGAGCGTATCTTGTCCATCCAGGATGGAATTAATGATCGCAAGCTGATCAAATCGGAAAGAGCTGTAACCGAATGTCTCTTTCAGTATTTTATGAAGTTGATCGTTTCTCATGAAGACATTGTATTCAAAAGAACAATAGAAGTCATGAATCTATTTAAGTGATATTTAAATAAAATTATTGAGAACTAATTTTTTTTTGATGGTCCTTAATCCAATTTAATCGTTGCCAGTATCTGCCATCGGATCAATTTTTATCCAAATAAAGGCCAATGTCTTTCTGTAAAATTTCCAACAAAAGACCGCAATTGATCATCATCGTTATTGAGGGGGGAGCGATGCCCGGGACAAATAATTTTTACATCCAACTCTCGAAACTTTTTCATTGAAATGAAAGCTTCGTTAAGATCTTCAGTCACTGGTCGGGCCATTCGTCTTAAATTTTTGTCAACAACAGCAATGGCATCACCCGCAAACAGAACTTTGTTAACGGTATCGTAAATGCTAATGTGCCCTGGTGTATGTCCATACGTATTTATAATTTTAAATTGATCAAATAAATGATCTCCGTCTTGAACTTCTTCAAAATGATTTATTTTTATTGCCGGTCCATCTTTCAAGAGACCTTTGAAAAGAATGAGTGGTCCTGCTTCCGGAATTTTTTCGCTTAAAATATTTTTCCAGTTTCGTTTGTAGTCTGTGATTAACTTGGATCCTTCGTATTGTGAGCAATAGATTTTTGCTTTCGAATTTTTTTCGATGAAAGAAGCGCCACCACTATGATCGTTATGCCAATGAGTAAGAATGCAGCCTTTGATTTCTTTGGGATCTCTTTTTAATTCATCTAATGCTTTTTGGATATCAAGGCCGTCACTCCCCATTCCTGCATCCATGAAAAAGAGACCGTCTTCTCTTAAGACAACATAAGAGCAGGTGAGATACGATGGTCTTCGCATACACCAGATATTTTTTGTGACTTCAAAAAATTCGATCATAAAAAAAGATTCTTTTCTTCTTCACGCAAAGTTAAAATTTCAAATCCATCTTTTGTGACAGCGATAGTGTGCTCCCATTGAGCAGAAAGTTTCCCATCCATCGTGACGACAGTCCATTTGTCATGAAGAGTTTTTGTTTTCATCGTCCCTTCATTAATCATCGGCTCGATCGTGAATGTCATTCCTTCTTTAAGCGGAATTCCCGTTCCTTTTTTTCCAAAGTGCACAACTTGCGGTTCTTCGTGCATTTGTTTTCCAATACCGTGACCGCAGTAATCTCTTACAACAGAGTAGCCATTTTTTTCAGCATGTCTCTGAATCACAAAACCAATATTGCCGAGTGGAGCGCCTGGCTTCACTTCTTTGATTCCTAACTGCAAACACTCGTAAGAGACATCGCAAAGTTTTTTAGCATTTGCACTGATTTCGCCAACCCCATACATGCGGCTCGTATCCGCAATAAAGCCATGCTTTTCAACAGTCACATCGAGATTGATGATGTCACCGGCTTTCAAAATATCTTTTTTATTGGGAACGCCATGGCAGATAACATTGTTGATTGAACTGTTGAGTGCAAATTGAAAACCGTATTGACCGATAGAAGAGGGACGCGCTTTATATTTGTTGATGATTAAATCTTTTGCATATTCTGCAATATCGTAAGTGTTATTTCCGATCTTCACCTGATCAATGAGCAAAGTCAGAACTTCAGCAGCGATCGCACCAGTATCACGATAGAGATTTATATCAGCCGCTGATTTTAGTTGAATCATTTTATTTTCCTGATGATTTTATCAATTGTTAAATCAGGGTTTTTCAGAAGAATGTTTCTGATTTCTTCGTAATTAACTTTCGGATGAAGTTCGGCGATCATGCCGATCTTTATCCAGTGTTCTGATTGCGCATTTAATGAGCGATCAAAAACCTGGCTGGCCTTTCTTAGTTCTTCGTGTAGTTCGTCTGATACTTTTACTATTCCCATATGGAGACAATACACGTTTTGTAGCAAAATGTATATTGGAACTTTTGTTGCGAAATAATTTTGACATCTCTCTATGAAAATACGGATAATTAAACAATCTTAATTTCGTTGGAGAAATTTGTGAAATTTTTAATTCTTTTATCATTTATATGCAGTGGAAAGGCAATGGCCTCAATAAATTCTTATGAACTCAAAACGAACTTATCTATTAATAAAAAACATGTCTCTTCAGCGATGGTAATGATGAGAGAGGGAAAGTTAGCCAGTATTACCCAAAAAAATAACGATACAGACGAGGAAAATTTCATTGAAGTTGTCACGACCAAAGATGATCAATACATGGAAGATGGTATTTTGATGAGATTTACTATAGGTACTGTAGACAAAAATGGCGTGAAGCATATTCTTGCAAGACCGCAGGTTATAGCTAAAGACAAACAAGAGTCCAAGATATCTCTAGGTGCTAAAAATGGAGAAATTTTAGAGTTGTCGGTAATCGCAAAAAGTAAAATTTAATTTTAAGACGAAATAAAGAATGAAACCTACTATAATTTTTTTGCACGGAGGTCCTGGTTTTAAGGATTATCTAAAACCTTTCTTTGAAGAACTGAATGACAGTTTTGAATGTGTTTTTTATGATCAAGTTCATGGACCAAAAATAAAAATAGAAGATATGATTTCTCAGCTTGATGAAATTGTCAGTTCTATTTCAGGAAAAATCATTCTTTTAGGACATTCATGGGGGGCTGTTCTTGCTACGGAATACGCAGGCAGAAATCAGTCTAAATTATCAGGACTGGTTCTGATGAGCACTGGACTTAATCATAAGCACTGGAAGGATGAGTATCACAAAGAATTAGAAGATCTCGGATTGCAAGATGCTGAACCTGAACAAATTTTTCTCACACCGGAAGAAATTGAAACAGGAGAAACAATTCTAGATAAATCATGGGACACTTTTTCCGAAGAAACATTTATTAGCATCAAACAAAGTTATCTTGAAAATTATGATGTAACTCCGCTTTTGAAATTATTAAAAATACCAGTCATTAGTATTTATGGTGAGAAAGACGTGCGTTTCCCTGCCCGTGTTTCAAGAACGTTTCGTTCATTTAAAAGTGATATAATTGATTTTCAAATTTCTAATGCCGGCCATTTTCCGTTCTTGTTAAATGTTGGAAAAATGCAAATTTATAAAATACTAAAAGAAAACTTTCTATAATTTAAGTCGAAGCTTTTTTGGACAATTTGAATTTTTTTAAAAGAACCATCTTCCAGAGAAGTATGGGGTGGCATCTTTCGGTGAGCACAAATGTGTACGAGTGAATGGATTTATCACGACTACTAAAAGTAATTATAAGTATAAAAAAAGGGAGGATTTCTCCTCCCCCAAGTTTTTAGAACCAACCCCTTAACGACTTTAAAATTGTTGTTAGCAATTTTAAAACCAGGATAAGCAATTCTAAAACTTTCAAAACCTTAAGCATCCTTGCCTCCAAAAGACAGACCTTCATTGGCCTAGGAGCTCTCGGCTTGATTGAAATTATAAATATGCTATGATCATTTCATCCCCCAAGTTGAGGTTTGTTAGACCTTTTGGGAAATTTTCAAAACCTTAAAACCCCTCTTATCACGAGGGGTTTTTTATTGGGTTTATTCCGAGATAGATCTCATTAAATTTTTCTGAATTGAAATGCGAAGAATTTTAGAACAAATGCTGTATGCTTATATTAGTCATCGAAACATTAATTTTATAATTAAAATGCTAATGAGAACGGCTTGTCATGAATACTATATTTTGATTCAATTTATTATGAATAAAAATTTACCTCCAGAATTTCGAATTGTAGAATTAACTAACGAAGAATATCAAAAATATTGGAACGAATGGGGTCCTGGTATTTTTGACGAGAACACTACAACTCTAGATGCTAAAAAAATTCTCTCAGAGGAAGAAAAAAATCATATTCGTGAACTTCATAAAAATTCTTCTCAATTAATTCGTTTAAATTTGGGCATATTTAAAGGTGATACTTTTTGTGGATGGTTTTCAGGTGATCAGCACAATTACGAAACTTTTTATATGAGAAATAGTGCAATACTTCCTGAATTTCGAAGATTGGGATTATATACGGCTCTAATGAATGAAGTGCTATGCAAAGTAAAATCACTTGGATTTCAAATTGTATTATCTCGTCACAGAATTACAAATAATTCTATTATTATACCTAAGCTTAAAGCTGGATTTGTCATCACCTCAATTGAGGTGTCTGAACGATACGGGACGCTGGTTCATCTTAACTATTTTTTTAATGAAACTAGAAAAAAAGTTTTAGAGTTCAGATCAGGAGAAATTAAACCTGATGCTCAGTTGAAAGATGCAATGGGCTTTAATTAGAACCTCTAATTATCGGATCACTCTCTAGTTATTAAAATAAAAAATTCATAATCGCCTCGCCATCGTCGGGTTTTCTTATTTTTAATATTAACAAATTTTAAATCTAGAATTTTGGACAAAAAAAAGCCCAGTGGGTTGGACCGGGCTAATTAATGATTCCCTCTTGCGAGTTCCTCAATTTGAATTTTTTTAAAAGAACCATCTTCCAGAGAAGAATGGGGTGGCTGATGGGGCTCGAACCCACGACACCTAGAATCACAATCTAGTGCTCTACCGACTGAACTACAGCCACCATATTTTTGATAGGTCAATTTATAGTGGCTCGGGCCATCTTAGTCAATGAAAAGTTTCTCCGTGTACGCACTTGCGTGTAGATTTTACGTGTTAAATTTTGACTCTTTGTTATTTGTGCTATTAAATAAAATTATGACATTATGCTTAGTTAGGAAGGTAAAAATGAAAAATTTTAAAGCGATCTCTCTTATGGCCGCACTTGCTATGACGGTAGGATTAAGCCAAAAAGCTCACGCGTATGGAACTGGTCTTTCTTCGTTCCCGCTTGAAGTTGAAACAAAACTACTTTCAGCTGAATTCACAGGTATCACATCAACAGGTGGCGGTATCGGGATGCAAGCTCGCTATACTCAAAAGCTTAGCGAAAAAGGAACAATCGACGCAGGTCTTGGGATCTCAGGTGGAGAGCGCTCAGCTCGTCTTTTCGCTGGATACGATTACGAACTTTTTCCAGACTACGAAAATCAACCGCGCACTTCACTTAAAGCTTTCATCGAAAACTCAAAAGAGTTTGGCGTGAGAAGAAACATTCTTGGAGTGGCCCCAACTGTTTCAAAAGGATTTAGCTTTTGGGGGAAAGAAGCATTCCCATACATCTCGATTCCCTACGGAATTAGTTTAGATGGCGGAAGCAATTCATACAAAACAACAATGTCTGCAAACATCGGTATCTCAGGTGTCATCCCTGCTGATATTGGACCAGACAAGCAATTAACAGCGAACGCTGAAGCGATCGTTGGATTAAAGGACAGCTTCTCTGGTGTGTTCATCGGTGTAGCTTACCCAATTGAATAATTTAAAAATTGTTTTCTCAGATTTCGATGGGACTCTTACCTATAAAGAAGGTTTGGGTCCCATTTTTTTTGATATTCAAAATCTTTTAGAATCAAAAAATATTCCGCTCGTCATTGTTACTGGTCGCTCATTATCGTGGGGACATTTTCTTCTCACACATTTTCCATTCTTAAAAGATGTCATTGTTGAAGGCGGAGGAACAATTGTTTCTCGTCGTGGAAAATTTATCACTGAAGAATGTTTGATCAGTGAAGAAGAAGTTGAAGCGTTGGAATTTTTTGTTCGCGAGTTTAAAAAGAATTTTCCAAAAATTCCTTTGTCGGTAGACAGCTTTGGAAGAAAAACAGATCGTGCAATTGAACTTCACGATCTTCAAGACGGTGTTCTCTTTCATCATATCGAAGATTTTCTTCGTCAGCATAAAATTAATTTCTCAACATCGAATGTGCATTTGAATTTCTGGTGTGGAGAAGTTTCGAAGTATCGCGCAGTCGAGCACTATTTGAAAAAACACAAAACAAATGAAAGTGAGTGTCTTTTCTTTGGTGATTCGCTCAACGATCAGGCAATGTTCAAGTCATTTCACAATTCAGTGGGAGTGGCGAATATTGCTTCTGTACTGGATCGCCTGCAATACAGACCTACGACTATTCTCACTGGTGATGATAACGTAGGCCCGTTTGGCGTTTTGAATTATCTTAAAAAGATTTAACTTTAGCGTAGTAGTACGTATCCAGATCTCCAGTGAAAAACTGGTGAACTTTATTGTGTCCGTTTTGAATCCATTCATTATGAGCAGCTTCAATATTCACGTGTTCGTACTTCACGCGATAAAGGGCAACGAGAAGTCCCGTGCGGTCAGCTCCGTGTTCACAGTGAATGAAGACCGGTTGATTTTTTTTATCGTGCATGAACTCTAATGTTTCGTCGATCGTTTTATCTTCATCTTTTGTGATTGCTTCAAGTGAGTTTAGAGGAGAGTTAAGAAAACTCATTCCCATAGAGAGAACACCTGCTTTTTCTTCTGCAATCACTTCCGGTTTTTCTCCTGGCTCTGCCCATGGAATCACGATTCCGATATCGCTATCGAGATCTCCACCTTGAAGGTTCACAACGCTTTTTACGTTGAGTGATTTTAAATATTCGAGTGCTTCGTAACTTGTCAGACGTGCACCTCTGTAGAGGCCGTCGTTTACCTTAGAAAAATTTATGATTAGATCGTTTGCAAATGCATTTGTTGTAAGCGAAGTCGCTAAAAACGCCAGAGTAAAGATGAGCTTTTTCATAGATCCTCTCCTTAAATAAAGTGCATTGAAGAATTATCATCGATAGGTTCTTTGGGTCATTACAAGCTTGCAATGCCTTACCTTTTTACTCGGTCTCAAAAGAAGTCAATAAAAACAATTTCCTTAAGATTTCCTTAAATATTCGTTAAGGTATTAAACGAAACTGTAATCAACCGATAGAAACTAAAATATTTATTTAAGGTTGTTTATGAAAAAGTCCCTCAATTTCCGTCTACTTGCTTGGGCCGCGGTCAGTATTTTTGTCGTCGCCAGTCTTATTACTTTCTATAGTGCTTACGTTTTAAAAACCGAACTTTTCAACAAGGCAATTCTTGAATCGAAGAAATATGGGTCACAAATTTCTTTCACGGTTACAAATAAAATTGCACAGGCCTTTGAAGTAACGAATACAGTTGGAAAAGTTTTGCTTCAATCAAAAGATAAAAATCATCCGATGAAATTTTCTCGCGAAGAAGTTTTAGAAATGATGAAAGAGCGCTTCAAAGTGAATCCTACAATGTTTGGTTTCTGGACAGGGTGGGAGCCAAACGCTTTCGATAACATCGACGATACTTTCAAAGGAAAAAATCCTTCGGATGCAACGGGACGTTTTGTTCCTTATCTTACAAGAAAAGATGATGGAACAATTAATCTTGAACCGCTTGTTGGTTACGAGAAAGAAGGTGATGGAGATTATTATCAACAACCAAAAAAACAACAGAAGGATGTCATCATTCCTCCGTATTCTTATCCGGTTGGTGGAAAAACAATTCTTATGATTTCACTCGCTACTCCAATGATCAAAGATGGAAAATTCTATGGTGTAACAGGATCTGATATCGATTTAACTTTCTTCCAGGAACTTGCAAACACATCAACTCTTCCAGCGGGATCGAGAATTATCATCTACGATAAAACGGGAACAATTGTTGGTTTCTCTGATGATTCAAAGAGACTTCTAAAAAATATTTTCAATGAAAAAATTGACGGATACGATGCATACTCTAAAGAAAGACTTACTCAAGCTGATCAAGAAACAGTGCTTGGAGAAAAAAATCTAAGTGTTCTTTCAAAAATTAAAATGCTTGATGAAGAATGGTTTGTCGAAATCGATATTCCAAAAGCGGTGATCACTGGTCCAATCTATAAACAGATCGCATGGCAAATTGGAATTGGTCTCGCGGCAGCAATCGCAGCTCTTCTCGTTGGATATTTCCTTATCCAAAAAATTACAGGAAGAATTATTTCGCTTGCAGACCGTCTGAAACAATCAGCAGAAGTCACTCGCGACGGATCTAATACAGTAAAAGAAGCTTCATTCCAGGTTTCGAGTGCCACTCAAGAACAAGCAGCTGCGATTCAGGAAACAGCGACAACTCTTGATGAGATCAGTGCAATGGTTTCAAAAAGTGTCGACAACGCTAAGAACTCGTCTGAACAAGCGAACAACAGTTTCATGATTGCTGAAGAAGGGAAGCAAACTGTTGAGCATATGAGACACTCGATGGAAGAAATTCGCAATAATAATATGAACATCGTTGAACAAATCGAATCGAGTAATAAAGAACTCGAAGGAATTATTTCTGTTATCCAAAATATTTCAGATAAAACAAAAGTCATCAACGATATCGTTTTCCAGACAAAGCTTCTTTCGTTCAACGCTTCTGTTGAAGCAGCAAGAGCAGGAGAGCAAGGAAAAGGATTTGCGGTTGTTGCTGAAGAAGTCGGAAATCTTGCGCAGATGAGTGGGAATTCATCTCGAGAAATTAATGAACTTCTTGAACAATCAATTGCGAGCGTTGAAAAGACCATTAAAAATACAAAAGAGCGAGTTGAAGTTCTCGTGAGCGAAGGACAAACGAAAGTTTCTAACGGTGTTCAAGTCGCAGAAAAATGCGGAAACATTCTTGAACAAATTGTAACGAACGTTTCGTCAGTAAAAAGCTCAATGAAAGATGTGACGACTGCAGCTGAAGAACAATCAAAAGGTGTTTCGAATATTTCAGATGCGATGAACATGCTCGATAAAACAACTCAAGACAACACGAAAACTGTTCACCAGACAGCGACTCAATCTGAGAAACTTTTTAAAGAAGCGGATAATCTTTCAGAAATTATCCACGAACTTGAAGAAGAAGTTTACGGGGCCGCTTAATAATTCATTAACATTTGGCCCACAAATCCCCCTAATTTCTTGGCGCTCCGGCCTTGAAAGTTAGGGGGCTTTTCTCAAATGCTCCTATCTATATTGTTGCTTTCCTGTGAGTGATAAAAGTCAATTAGTTTAATTCCTAGAGTTTAGTTACAATTTATCCTATCTAGGAGGATCCCAATGACTGTAATCACAGGTCCAAAGAAATCGGATTTCGATGTAACACTCAATCGTTTAAAAAAATTGCCACTTCCGCATGAGGCGAGACAAACATCTTCGCTGCATTTTGGATTGATTGTTCCACCGTCACCATTCGTAATGCCATACGGATGGGAGTGGGCCCACACAGCACCATTCGAAGGTCCTTCGATGATCGCTGGATTGTTAAAAGGTCTTGGTTACAAAGTTACACTTCTAGATCAACGTGAAATTTACGAGCCGGAAGATCTGGCGAAAAAAGTAATGGATTTCGATGTGATTGGCTTTTCGACATTCGGCGATAGTTTCAACTACATCAAACGTGCATGTGAAGTTGTAAAAGAAGTGAGACCGGATACACCGGTTATTCTTGGTGGCCCACTCATCACATCTCACCCGATGTTGATCATGCAAAACGTGAAAGCGGATTATGCTGTTTGCGGAGAAGGTGAATTAACACTTACGGAGTTGATGGATAACCTTACAAGAAATGCTTACGCAAAACCGTTAGAAAAAATTAACGGACTTGTTTTTAGAAATCCTGCCGGCGCTCTTATTCAAAATATGAAGCGTGCGCAAATTCAGGACCAGGATGCACTTCCATTTCAGGATTTCTCTGTATGGGACAGATTTAAAGACGGAGTTATTCCGGAAATTTTCATGAGCTACTCTCGTGGATGTATCGCAAATTGTACTTTCTGTTACCGCGCTTTCCCTGATCTCAACGTGAAAAGTGTTGAGAGAGTGAGAAGAGAAATCGAATACTACAAACAATTCAAATTCAGATTTTCTTGGTGGAGTGATTTAACTTACATCACTGATAAAGATTACACTAACAAACTGACTGATGGAGCGTGGTCTGCTCATGACTTCCGTTCTGTTATTTTTTCTCGCGTAAGTACGGTAGATGTTCCAACTCTAAAACGTATGCGCGATAGAGGTCTCGATCTCGTTCTTTATGGGATGGAATCAGTTTCAAAAGCAACTTTGAATTCTTATCACAAAGGACAAACGAAAAATGCAATTATCGATTGTATTAAAGTGAATCGCGAAGCTCAGATTAAAATCGGAGGACTTTTCATTGTTGGAGCTCCATCTGACACAAAAGAAGTTATGCAAGAAACAATCGACTTCTGTCAGGAGTTCAAAGAGATCACGAGAGTAAAATATCTTTCGGCGATTACCGGAACTCAGGATTATTTCCGTTTTGTAAAAGAGGGAGTGATTAAAGACGAGCTTGCTCACCTTGACTGGTTGTCTCGTGAAAGATCGATTGAAGAAGATATCGACCAACCGGGATTTGTTAAATTTACTCCGCACCTGACTCATGATGAACTCAGAGAAGTTTATCAGAAGATCAATGCAAATATTGAAAAGCGTCCTTACGATTACCGTAACCCGCTTAACATGTATCTTAAAACACCTGAGGCGAAATTCTTTAAACGTCCAGTGTATCTTGGAAACACACTTATTGGTTCAAATATAAAAGTATTCGATGGAGATGTTCGCTTGAAAGAATTAAGACAAATTGAATTGAATTCAATTGAAGAAACAAAACGTTTAAATGATTTAATGGAAAAACAAAACGCAGAAGCGAAACATCACTTCAAAAACCGTTCAGGGCAATATAACCGTTCTTCGAACTGGGTTCACGATGATGTTCTTATCGGGAAAATTTTTGAAAAGGCACAAATTAAAGGAAACGAAACAGTTCTTGATATTGCAACTGGAACGGGTCTTGTCGCAAAAGCTTTCAAAGGAAATGTAAAAGAAATTATCGGTCTCGATATTTCTCCGGACATGACTGAACATGCGAAAAATAATGTTGATCGTCTGATCATCACTTCAGTTGAAAAAGAAATTCCTCTAGAGGAAAAATCAGTTGATGTAGCGATCTGTCGTCAGGGTCTTCAATTCGTAAACCTCGACAGTGCTCTTACTCAACTTCGCAAAGTTTTAAAAGACAATGGTCGCGTGGTGTTTACACATCTTGCTTCTTATAACGTTAACGATCGCGCTGATACATTTAAAATTCAGGCGCTCAGAAATCCTGCACGCGTAAACTTTTTTGCACCAGGTGACCTTGAATCAATTCTTGAATTGCATGGATACACTGTAAAAGAAGTTGTTCCATATCAATCTCGTGAGTCAGTCAATAAATGGATTAACCACGGAGCGAGCACAGAAGAAGAACGTAAAGCTATTTACGATGCTTACAAAAATGCCGGCCCTGAATTTATGAAACTACACGAAGTAGAGTTCACACAGGATGATATTTTAGACACGATGGTGTTCTTAATGATCGTTGCGGAAAAAAATCCGGTAGAAGAAGTAGACGCACCAAAAGCACAGGAAGCTTTAGAGAAAATTTATGCATAACGATTTTGAACAGAGTCTCACGTACCATAATTTAAAAAAAGCATTTGAAGATGAAGCGAAACTTTACTTTAGATACAAATTTTTCTTAAGCGTTTCAGAGTATGAAGGTTTGGAAAAAATTTCAAAACTTCTAAGGGATTTTTCTGAAAGCAGTTTGGACAACGTTCAAGGTAACATGGATTACCTTCGTAATTTTAAAGATCCAAGTTCTGGTGTTCCTCTAGGGAATACTTCGCAAAATTTATCTTCTCTTTTGCAAACTGAAATCGAACAGACAAGTTTACTCTATCCCCAAATGGCGAAAGTTGCCCGCGAAGAAGGTTTTACTGATGTGGCCAGCTGGTTTGATACTTTGGAAAAACTAAAGCGTGTCCACGTTCAGAAAATTCGCGAGGCAAAGGATGACTAAGCAAAATTCAATTATTGTTTTATCGGAAATAGAAGCCGTCAGAACAAATCCTTCAATGTATATCGGCTCTGTCGGTGAAGACGGTGCTCATCATCTATTGTACGAGCTAGTTCACAATGCGATTGATGAATCGATCATGGGAACAGCTTCTAAGATTGTTGTTTCAATCGACGGATCAAATTGTGTTGTCGAAGATAACGGGCGCGGGATTCCGACGTCTCATCATCCTGAATACAATATCCCTCAAGTGGAACTCGTTTTAACAAGACTTCACTCGGGAAGCAAATTTCATAAGTCTAAAAACGTATTTACTTCAGGTCTTCACGGTGTGGGACTTTCGTGTGTAAATGCGCTTTCTTCTAAGTTGAATGTTGAAATTTCAAATGCAGAAGGGCTCTATCAACAAAACTATGTTGAAGGAAAAGCTATTGATGAATTGAAAAAAGTTTCAGCTGCAAAAACAACTGGAACAAAAATTGTTTTCAGTCCTGATGCTAAAATCTTTAAAGAGTTTGAGAGATTTGATGCCGGGAGAGTTGGAACGTTTATCGAAGAGCTTTCGTATTTAAATCCTTCGATTGAATTCACTTATAACAATCACGGTAAAGCAACGAGCTTTAAATCTGAACAAGGTATTGTTGGTTTTCTCAATAAAGAAATTCAGCGTACTCAAAAACTTTTTGAGCAACCGCTTGTTCTTAAGGCCGAAAGCGAATCAATGGCCTTCGAACTTTGTTTCAATTGGACAACTGAAAATATCAGCAATGTTCGCTCTTACGTAAATGGAGTTCACACGTTCTTAGGTGGAACTCACGTCAATGCGTTTAAATCGGGACTTCGTCGCGCCCTAAAAAATCTTATTACTGAACATTTCTCGGGACAATGGGAAGGGGAACCGCTGCAGGTTGAAGAAGCGATCGATGGAGTCTTTGCTGTCTTAAACTGCAAAGTTTTAACTCCGCATTTCGAAGGACAGACAAAAAGTCGTCTGACTAATTTTGAAATCGTAAGTTTCATCGAAGATGAAGTGAACGATCAGGTTATGCAATACTTTAAAGAAAACTCAAAACAGTTCTTAATTGTTTTTGAAAGATTGCTCGCTCTTCGCAACACTCGCGCAAATGCGAAAAGAGTTGCGGAAAAAATCTTTCTTCAATATGGAACGAAGAAAATTAACGAAGAAGTTTATAAAAAACAATTCGGTGAAAGATCTAAGACGTGGCACGATTCTGCCGTTTGGATTACTCATAAAGATCTTCTTTCTTCACACGCTGATCACTTCGAAGAAAATAAAGAAGCGATCGCGCTGGATGTTTGTTGTGGAAGCGGTGTTGTTGGAGCTTCATTCAAACACAAAGTAAAAAAAGTTATCGGACTTGATTTAACTCCAGAGATGGTGGCGCTTTCAAAAACGAGACTTGATGAAGTTCATCAAGGTAACGTTTACAATATTCCGTTTCCAGATAATACATTTGACCTCGTTTGTACGAGAGAAGTTCTGCACCTTCTTCCTTACCCGGAAAATCCGGTTTCAGAAATTTTCCGCGTCTTAAAACCAGGGGCAAAGTTTGTTGTCGGACAGATCCTTCCGTTCTCGGAAGTAGATGGGCCATGGATGTATCGTATCTTTAAAAAGAAACAACCGTTGATCTACAACATGTTTCAGGAAGAAGATTTTAGAAAGATGCTCTTAAGTGCGGGTTTCAATAATCTTCATATGACTGAAATGAATGTGTGGGAAAATATCGATGTGTGGATTAACAGCTACGAAACAACACATCTTCATCGCCATGAAATTCGAGAAATTTACAGAACCGCTTCTGCTGAAGTGAAAAAGGCGCACCCTTTTAAAATTCTTCCTAACGGGGAAATTCACGATCTTTGGCGTTGGTGTGTTTTTTCGGTTACAAAACCACTTTAAACTTAGAAGAGTCTGGTCTTAATTAAGTAAAATTAAGGCCAACTCTTTTGCCTGCAATCTGATTTCTGGAACAGCTGTACTTTCCCACAAATCTCCTCTGCGAAGAGGGCCTAATGTATAAATCCAATTTCCAAAAACCAATCCGTTTTCGTTTGATTGAATTCCCAATTTGAATGGGTCAGTTTGTGCGATCTTTTTATTGATTAGATTTTTTATGAGAGTGTTTTCTCCCAATGAAAAACCTCGGCAATCGAGTACACCAATAGTTTTAGGAGTGAAAGTTTGGTGGCCAATAGGGCAGATTTCTAACTTGTTATTGCTGATTAATTCTTCGATCATTTTTTTGTGATCGGGACTCATGCGATGGCGATGAACGTCCCACAGAGAACGAAGATGGCGAAGGAATTGTCCTTTTTCTTTTTTCGTAAAATTTTTCCACAGAAATTGATTGTGCGGACGAAGACCGTCGATCACTAAACGCCATGGATATAGCTTTAAATTTTCTTTAATCGTTTTTAAAACATAAACGAGTGAGTGATTCGTTTTAAAATCGTACACTGGCCTTGGTGTCTCTGGAGGATAAAATTCATGAGGTGCTGGAAGTCTGCCATGACGAGAAACTGCCGTGATTTTTCCAGCGTAGTTTTGTTTTGTCAGATAAACGACAGCATCGATCATCGAAAGACCTGTACCGATAATTGTAAGGTCAGATGTTTTTGCGAGAGCACTGAAGTCAGTTTTTTTAGCATCCAAACCGACAGCTAAGATGATTTGATCAATTTTCAGAGGTGAGCGATTCGCAAAGAGGACTTCTTTTTTTTGTGAATCGATATCAACAGCTTCTTCTTTTATGTGTTCGAATTGAATATGAGGAGATTTGAGAGCTTCAGAAAAAATTTCAGCGATATAATCGCCGTAAAGTTTTCTTGAGCAGAGTTCATCTGGTCTGACGGAAATACCTTTTCCGCTCATCCATTCAAAAAAATGTTTAGGATTTTCAGGGAAAGCTCCCATCTGATCAGCGCGAACATTGAGGAGAAGAACATCGTCATTTTTTGCGTAGGCAATACCTCTTCCGGGTTCTTGTTTCTCAATGAGAAAAATCTTTAACGGTGTTGAAGAATTTTTCATCAATTGAACAGCACTCATCGTGCCGGAGAAACCTCCACCGATAATTGCAATTGATTTCATAGAACCTTATTGCTTGTAAGTATTTTTTTCTCAACAAGATAATGAATAATTTGTTCTACAGATTCTGCAGGCGTGAGTTTAGTTGAATCGATGACGATTTCTGCGCGAGTCGGAGTTTCATATTTTGAACCAATGCCTGTGAAACCTTTGATTTCGCCATTGCGTGCTTTTTTATAGAGGCCTTTCGTGTCTCGTTTTTCACATTCTTCAAGCGAACAGTTGACGAAGATTTCAACAAACCGAACATCGCCCATTTGCGAGCGGACCATTTCGCGATCAGCTTTAAAAGGGGAGATGAGAGCAGCGATGGAGATCGTTCCTGCTTCTGCAATAATTTTTGCCACATCACCAGTTCTTCTGATGTTTTCTTTGCGATCTTCTGCCGAGAACCCTAAGTCGCGGCAAATTCCTTTGCGTAAATTATCTCCATCTAAAACGATAGAGTGGGCATTCAACTCGAATAATCTTTTTTCCAGATGTTTAGCGATTGTCGATTTACCTGCCCCTGAAAGGCCAGTCAACCAGAGTACAGCTCCTTCGTGTCCGTAGCGTGTTGCTCTTTCTGCTTTTGTTAATTCACTTGTTTCTTTGAAGACCTGAATTGTATTCGGGTGAAGGATGACACCTCCTCCGACAATACGATGATCGTCTAATAAAACAAAGCATCCTGTGTTTTCAAAATCAACGAAAGCATCGCAAACAATATTTTTTTGAAACTTGATGATGATTTCACCAGCTTCACCGTTTTCTAACTGAGAACTTTCTTGATTAGAGTTTAATTGGGCCTGATCAAAAGTTTGTGGATTGAAAACTTTGAAGATAGATTCGACTTTGCACTCAGTTTCCTGAGTAAGCATTTTAAATTTATAATTTTTTCCTTTTGTGAGCGGGCGTGGGCTCATCCAAAAAAGGGAAGCGTGAGTTTGAAATGTAACGGCAGGAGGTGTATCTGTTTTTAAGCAGGCCACTTCTCCACGCTCCAGAAAAAGAGGATCGTGAAGAGTAAAACCAACTGATGTGCCGACAGTGGCCGTTGTCGGATTTTCTTTTGTATTCCACGATTCAATCGTCTTAATTTTTGAAATTGATCCACTCGGGAAAAATTTTACTTCATCACCGACTTTCAGCGTACCACTTTCAATTTTCCCGGCGTAAATACGGCGCTCATCAAATTTATAAACATCTTGAAGAGAAAAACGTAAATCTTTTTTAGCATTTTTGTTTTCAGCACTTACTTTAATAAGAGCATCACCGAGAGCAAGTCCTTTGTACCAAGGCATCTTGTCGCTGGCCTTGAGAAGGTTTTCTCCCATGAAAGCGGAGACAGGAATAATTTGGGCAGCTTTGATTTTTAATTCGTTGAAAATCTTTTGCGCTTCAGATTCAAGTTTCTCGAAATGTTTTTGATCGTAGTTAACGAGATCCATCTTGTTGATGACAACAATGATTTTTTTAATTCCAAGCATACCTACGATATAAGAGTGACGCTTGAACTGATCTTTAATTCCTTCTTCAGCATCGAGCATGATGAGTGCGATTTCAGCAGTCGAAGCACCACTGATCATATTTTTTAAAAATTCTTTGTGTCCAGGAGTATCGATGATGAGAAATTCTTTTCCTTTGTAGACCCAGGGAATTTCCGTTTTATCAATCGTGATCCCTTCTTTTTGCTCTTCTTCAAAAGCATCGAGAAGAAAAGCAAACTCAAATTTCTTTCCGTTTTGTTCGCAAATATTTTTTACCTTCGCAACTCTCTCAGGAAAAACCTGATTTGTGTCGGAAAGAATTCTTCCTACTAATGTCGATTTACCATGATCAACATGTCCTGCGATGACGACTCTTGTGTATGATTGATCCATTACATATATCCTTTCACGCGAAGCTTTTGCATGGCATAGTTATCGGCTTGATCTTGAGCTCGTCCAGCGCGCTCTCCGGTCTTTGTCACGCGAAGTTCAGCGATAACTTTATCGAGAGTGTCTGCATCTGATTCGATATTTTTTGTACAAGGTCCGCAACCAACGCTTCTGTAGCGAGTTCCGTCTTTTGCAAAATAAAGATCGAGCACTGGAATATTTTCTCTTTGGATATATCTCCAGATGTCGAGTTCCGACCAGTGAAGGAGTGGGTGAACGCGCACGTGAACGTCGCTTGGGAAATCGGTATTATATTGGTCCCAAAGTTCCGGTGGTTGTTCTGTGAAATCCCATTTGAAAGATTCATCGCGAGGAGAGAAGTAGCGTTCTTTTGCACGCGTTCCTTCTTCATCTCGCCTTATAGCGACGAGAATTCCTTGAAAGGGATTCTCTTGTAAAAAGTTTTTGAGTGCATCTGTTTTAAGAGCTGTACAACACTCAAGACGGCCAACTGTATGGTTCATTCCATTCGCGAGCGCTTTATCATTTTTCGCAATGATGAGGTTGAGTCCCCATTCTTTTGCTTTTTCGTCGCGATACTTAATCATTTCCGGCATTTTAAAAGTTGTATCAATGTGAACCATTGGAAAAGGAACTTTTCCGAAAAAAGCTTTGCGTACGAGCCACAACATAACCGTCGAATCTTTGCCCATCGACCAAAGCATCGCGAGCTTCGGAAATTTTTTATAAGCTTCTCGGATAATATAAATCGATTGTTGTTCAAGTTCGATTAAGCGATCGTTGTCGGGTAGTACATTATCAGTCACGAAGACTCCAAACATAAAAACGTTTTTTCCATCGTTGGATAAAATTCTTATCGCTAACGAGAGCGTTTAGTTCAACTTTTAAATGAGAAACTTTCTCCTCTAAATAGTAACCAATTTTTGCTCCTTTTGTCAGCTCTCTCTCCATTCTCTCCAATTGATTTTTCTCAGTGTCGATAGAGTATCCAAAGGCCTTAAGTTCTCTCGAAGAAACTGCCTCGAATACGGCGATTTCATTGGGAGAAAGCTCTTTTTTATATTTTTGTGAATTATCCGAGAGAACTGCTCGAGAAATATTTTTCCATGAAGCGCTCAGGCTTGCGAGTTCTGCCACTTCGGATTTTTTAAAATAATCGAGCAAAGAATCGTCATAATCTTCCTCGAGAAACGTGCAAATTTCACGAACACATTTTTGTGGTTCAGTGATCAACGTTTCATAAGGGACAGTTATAAATTGAGTGGCCGGAAGCTTTTCTTTCCACATCATCGCAATAGCTTGTTCCTTACTCCAAAGTTTTGCCACATAGTATGGATGAAAATGATTGAAGACTGATTTACGCGCAGAAACGGCAACGTCTCTTCCGTCACGTACGAGATGAATAAATCGAGAGTTTGGGTGAACTTTTAAAATATCTTCCACGTAATGAATCATGAAAGTACTTTTGCATCCCCAGCGATTTTTCTTCATATGTTCGCGATAGCCGTCATAGATAACAGCATTCACAGCATAGAGAGTTTTTGCTTCTGACTTTTTAAAAATATCTTCACTATCGAGTTTAACCGGCCAGCTTACAAAATGAAGTTGAACCAGTTTAATCACGTCATCAATAAGACGATAAAAATTTTTATCGATTGTGAGATCGCCGTAACGATTCATTCTCGGACCAAATTCTTTCATGATGTGCGGGGGATGCGGAATTGCAATGTTCTTATGAGAATTTAAAATAGCACGCAGGAGATTGCTTCCAGAGCGCTCAGTTCCTACAATGAAAAGTGGATTATTATTCACAACGCTCCCTTGCAATAATTCCAGTCGCACAAGCGAGTCCGCCTGCTCCGGCTAAAAGTTCTGTAATGTCTAATTCTGCGAGGATTTTGATTTTATTTTTTAAATAGTGGGCCTTTAATTCGGGACAATGTTTCGGCATGAAGATTTCGTTCGGTCTGATCGTCACGATGTTCATTCCCTGTTTGTGAATGACTTCGTCGCTTTCTTCAATAGTGATCAGCGAGTATTTTTCTTTTTTTAAAAGTGTAATTAAAGATTTTGGAGCGATATCGCTTCTGATGAGTGCACGCTTTTTATCAATGATCTGTAAAATTCCCAAAAGATGTTGAACTTTTTTAGGAAGAGCTACAGGAACAACTTTTATTTTTTCTGCTGCAAGAATTGTCTGCAATTGTTTGAAAGCTTCTTTGTTCGTGCGATTACCGATTCCGCAAAGAACAGTTTTCGGATTAAGCCATAAAAGATCAGCCCCCTCAAAAAGTCCTTTTTGATGAATCGTTGAAAGTATCGGAATTGAGAGGAGAGAAAGGGCCACACTTGCATATTTTTCTTCGCCTGCGCGAACAAGGCTTCCCATGCGAGAAATGACAGCACCTTCTTTTCCATTCCAGAAAAGATCGCGGGCATACATCAAATTCACAGGAGGATGATCAGAAAAAAATTGCGGGTTGATTTGAAAAACGAGTACACCTTCTTTTTCGAAAGCTTTTCTTATTTCTAAAAATTCTTTTTTAATTTTTGTTTGGTTGATTTTTTTTAAGTGCTGAACACTGTCCGGATTTTTTATTTGATGAACTTCTTTTCCCGGAGGATAAAGGAGAACAGCCTTCAGCTGATTATATTCTGAGTCTGTCTGATAAGAAGACCAACATTGACGAGATTCGCGTTCTGCCAGCATGGACTCTGAACGCTTTTTCCATTTCTTCCCATGATAGGCAGAATACTTTGTTAAATTATTTTTCATTTTAATTCACTTAGATTGTGGACGTTGTATCCAAGTTTTAGAGAGAGAGCTGCAATCTCTGGAGATTGAAAGAGAGGAATGAGCGTTTCTGCTCTCATTTTCCAGCGGTATTGATGAGGTTTGTGCACACTCATAACACTTGGAGGAGGTGAGAGAGTTTCAATGAAATTTCCATTTAATTCCAGCTCGTGACAGATTCGTCTGAGAGTTTGAAATAATTCCTCTTCAGAGCTCATCTCTTCATATTTTACTCGAACAGCTTTTTTATTTTCTAAGAAATTGAGAATGGACTGATTGGCCGAAAGCCATTGGAAAGTACAAACTTCTTCGAGAGATTTATTTGTAAAATTCTTCCATCCAGGAGGAAGATCAAATTTCCACCACGATTTATTTTCGTAAGAAGAAATAGAAAGCTCTGTGAGATGACTGACATTGTGTGAATGAAAAGCAGAAGAAAGCCATCCATCTATGAGACCGTTGATTGAAGCAGCGGGGTTTCTCGTGAGATGAATAAATTGAAATTTAGCTTTTGGGAAAAGTGAAAAAAGATAATCTGCTCGAAATGCATTCACAGATGATTTGAGCAAAAGAATTTTTTCCGAAACTTCTTTTTTATAAGTTTTAAATTTAGGAACAACAAAAGGTGGTTCTTCCAGAAAATGAAGACCTTCATGACTTCCATTTAAAAATTGATCGTAGAGACCGATTTCCACTTTCGGATATTTTGTTTTTAAATGTCCGATAACTTCCTCCCAATTGGGAAGAGAACAGGCGTGAATCAAATCTGCAGAATCAAAATTAATTTCCGGCCATTGCAAGAGAAGTCTTTGAGCGCGATCGAGAATAAAGCGTTCTGAGTTTTCTGCTTTGTAACCGGCATCAAATAAAATTTCCTGAGCGAGTTCTGGAGTACATGTATATTCGTTGGATTTTAGTAAATCAGAATCATCAAAATGATTGATTGAATTGAGACCAAACATTTTTGTAAACGTAACTTCCTCTCCTTGAAGAGAGATAATCTCCGGATGTTCGGAGAGCAGGTGATGAAGAAGACTTGAACCACTTCTCGAGCTTCCCAAAATCACAATCACTCGATCGATGTCATTGGGAGAGGGATAAGTTTCATTTGCAGGAATGCGTTCTCTCAAGCTTTTTCTTCGAGCAAGGACTTCTTGAAAAAATGGGGGAGCGTTCTTCTTGGAAAGCATGTCACTATTTTAGATTCGATTCAATTTACTAGGCTACAGTGACAAATGTCACCTTGCTCTCCCTCCTCTGGGTTTTTAAAATTTTCTCATGTTTCGTCAGGGAAAAAGACTCTCTTTATTTTTGCTTCTTATTGTTCTTTGGGAAATCGCCGGGAGAACGGGTTTAATTAACAAATTTTTACTTCCTGCTCCCTCAGTCATTCTCAGCACAGAAATATTGAAAGATTCGCAATTACTTGTTCACATTTTCTCAAGCCTTTATCGTGTCGTCGTTGGGTTTGCGATTGCTACAATTTCAGGTATCGGTCTGGGTTTTTTAGTCGGCCTGAATAAACGAATTCGTTTTTACCTGATGCCGGTTATTTCTTTCTTAAAACCAATTCCTCCCATTGCCTGGGTTCCAATTGCCATTTTGTGGTTCGGTCTTGGAAATGGTCCAAGTTTTTTTGTAACGTTGGTCGCTTCCTTTTTTCCGATTTTTTTCGGCACGCTCACTGGCGTCGAAGATATGGACTCACAATATTTTAACGTCGCTCAATGTTTTGGAGCGGGGAAATGGCAAGTCTTTAAAGAAATTGTTTTTCCTTTTACACTTCCTTTTATTTTTTCCGGTCTAAGAATTGGATTGAGTGTGGCCTGGATGTGCGTGATTGGTGCAGAAATTGTTTCTGCCACAAGTGGCCTTGGTTACATGATCGAAGTTTCTCAACAGATGGTTCGCACTGACAATGTTATTGTCGGGATGATTATCATTGGGATTTGCGGAATTATTTTAGATCGCATGATTGTCAGAGTGAGTGAGCGCTACACGAGTTGGAAAACATGATAACAGCAGAATCACTATCAATCGAATTCACTACTCGCGGAACAAAGAAAAAACTGAATGCTTTGAGCGATATCAATTTTTCAATCAAGGAAGGGGAGTTCATTGCCCTCATTGGTCCTTCTGGTTGCGGAAAATCGACTTTGCTCAATACGATTGCCGGATTTATTTCTCCATCGACAGGACATATTTCTTATAAGAATGAAAAAATCAGTAAAGCTTCGAGAGAGCGAGTTGTGATTTTTCAAAATCACTCACTTTTTCCCTGGAAATCAGCTGCTGATAATATCGCTTTTGCCTTGAGAGCAAAAGGTGTTCCTGAAAACGAAATCACAGAAGAATCAAAACGCTTTTTAAAATTAGTAAAGCTTGAAGAGTTTGCGAACCACTATCCGAAAGAACTTTCAATTGGAATGCAGCAGAGGATTGGTATCGCCCGCGCCCTTGCTGCTGATCCGGAAGTTCTTTTATTAGATGAACCGTTTGCGTCTCTCGATCCATTCACTCGCGATATTGTTCAGGAAGAATTGCTTAAGATCATTCGTCCGCTCAACAAGACAGCGATTCTTGTCACTCACAATATCAATGAAGCGCTTTTCTTCGCTGACAGAATTTTTATCATGTCGGGAAGACCTGGAAATATTCGAGCGATCGTCGACGTTAAATGCGAAAGACCTTCTAGCGTAAATGATATTGATCACAGTGAGGAACTCAGAAAAATAAAAAAAGAAGTGAACACTTTATTCAAGAGTATCAGAGAAGAAAGTCAGAACGATAACAACTAGTCTTTCGAATAATATTTTTGAATAGTTTGGACGATTTTTGCTTCAAGCGAATCAATATTCAAAGAAAGTTTTGTTTCAATCCACTCTCTTAAGTCTTTCGGGATTTTCGTAATAAAAATCTTTTCTTCTTTTTTATAGGGAATTTTAAGTGCAATCGCATGAAGAGCGTGACGTGGAATTTCCATCAAAGAATAATCTTCTTCGCTCGCCAATTGATCTTTGAATCGCTGGAACATTTCGTATGAGCCGAGATAGAGTTTATCTCCAATGAGAGGCAACCCATGAGCGAGAGCGTGAACGCGGATCTGGTGTTGTCTTCCGGTTTGTGGACAGGCAATTCCGATAACGTAATCGCCAACTCTTTCTAAAATATAAAAAAATGTACGGGCGTGTTTTCCTTCTGTCGAATTTTCAGGATACGATTCGACGAGAACGCGTTTTAATCCCGGATCAGGAGAGGCCATGCGTTCGTTCGCAATGAATTCTGTTTCACCTTTATAGTTCGGAAGAACTTTCGCTATAAAAAGATAACATTTTTTTACGTTGTCATCTTCAAAGTGCAACATCATTTCATTGGCCATCTTGGGGTTTTTCCCCAGCATGAGAATGCCTGATGTTTCTCGATCAATTCTGTGAAGAGAGTGAATGGTTTGTTCGTATTTCATTTCGAAAAAAACAGTCGCGCAATTAAAGACATGTCTTCCCGCTGGATGAGTGGACATGAATGCGGGTTTTGAAATAACAATAAGATCGTCGTCTTCATAAACGACATCAGGAGTTGTCTGCAATTCGAGTTTTTTTCCACGCCAATATTCATCTTCGTAAGTCGTTTTGAAAAAACGAATCACGACTTCATCTTTGTGATGAAGAACTGTGGAAGGTTTATGAACTCCCGGGCGACCTACAATAGTAATTTCTTTTTCTTTGATTTTTTTCTTAATCGTTTCACGAGAGAAAGAATCGAGGTAGAGACCTAAGAATTGATCAAGCCTCATGCCTTCATGTTCTTCATCCACCAGATGGCGGACTTCGAACATGTCGGCGCGATAAGCTTTATTTAAGATACTCATGAATCACTTTTATTTTAGTACTTTTCTTTAATCAAAAAACGCATTAGAGACATCGCTGCCCCTTCTGTATATCCAAAACGAGTTTCCAGGTTTTTAAGAACGTTCTTAATTTGTTTTCTGTTTTCATCTGATAACGGAGTTCCGTGAGCAACGTCAACATTTTTCGAGAATTCAGCTTCGAAGAACATGAGATTTTTAGAAATTGAGACGATCACTTTCTTCTGCTCAATTCGGAATGACTCCTGTAGACGATCAACCAGATCAGGGAACACTTCAGTATAAACAAGTGGCTTTCCTGGATTATCCAGAGCATGGGCCCCAAGTTTAGAGATGAGAAGTGATCTGAACGTTTTTGGATCTTCTTTTAAGTTGATTGCTGATTCAAATTCTTTGATGAAGAAATCGTCTGGATCAATAAATTTTCCAGTCGTATTGTTTTTGATTTTCTCACCTTTGATGAGCGCATTTACGTTTTCAATATAGCGTTTGATATAATCTTCGTAAGAGCGATCATCAACGAGTCCCAGAGAATTTCTTAGCTCGCGATCAAAGATATTCAAATTGTATTCTTTGATGAGTTCAAGGTAACGGGCAGGATTGTGGTAATCCGCTTGTGGGGCCATGTTGAGGAAGTCGTATTCACTTTTCTTCAAAATCAATTGGTGAAGATGATCGAGCACTTCAACAAATGTTACATTTTCATGTTGAGAAGAAAGTTTGTAAATGATGTGTTTTAAATCGCGGGGAGAAAGACCAAATTTTCCTTCGTACAATCCATCGTTCACGTATTCATTGAGAATTTCTTCCTGCCCTTGTTTCAGAATCTGTTTTGATTCGATATCAAGTCTTTCAGGAAGCTCAATGTTGGCAAGATACAATGCCTTTTCCAATGGGTTCAAATTGGTTGCAATATTCGCAAGTTTTTTGTCATTGTAGTTTTTCGTCTGACAAACTCTCAAGCGCGACATAACAGCGAACAAACAAAGCGCATTGAGCGAGTGAGGAGAAAAACGCGAACGATCTTTTAATCCTTGAACTTGTTCAACGTAAATATTTTCTTCATCGCGAACATCGAGAAGATAGGGAACTGTGACGAAGTTAAATCTTCCTTTGAACGAATTGAAGTCCGGGTGCTGTTTGAAAGCAGCAAGGTGAATTTCGTTTGAAGTTCCGATAAAGAAAATATCGAGTTCAGTTAAAATGCCTTGAAGGTTAATCGATCCAGTCTCCATAGTCATAAGGAGATATTTATAAGCATCGAGAGGACGCTTTAATAAATCTGAATATTCAAGAACTCCACGATTGGCCATGACAGCTTCTCCCTGAAGAGAGAAGAGGTTGAGCGACTGTAAGCTCGGAGGAAGACTCGCAAGTCTTTTATCCATTGTGATTTGTTGCATGCGAGCGTCGACGTGAATTTGAGGTTCAATCGTTACGGCAGAAGTTGAATAACGTTTGCTGATTGTAAAACGTTCAACACGGATATGTTTTAAAACTTCCTGGTGTTTCCCTTTATAGTTTTTGAGAAGAGCATCGTAGATCATACGATTTCTTTTCGAAAGATCTCCACGATACAAATAAGACTTTCTTACTGATTCAAGAAGACGTTCATCACCGGCAAGAGATTTATCGATCAATTCCTGGCGATATTCTTTTGGAATAAGCAGCAGCGGATGATCTTTCAACTCAGAAGGCATGATTGCAGAAATATCTTTGTCTTCAAGATAAGCGTAGCTCACAAGGTTTTGATCGCGAATTGAGCTGTTGAGTCCCAGTGTTCCTTTCACGTAAGTGTCGATCGGAAAAATCCAGCTGAAGCTAAAAAGTTTTCCGGCCTCAGTTTCAGAATAATCTTCCAGACCTTTGATCAGTTTTTTTACCAACGAAGATTTCGAAGAACCGTTAGGTCCGATCAAAAGAATAAATTTATTGTTGAATCCTTCTTCACTGAAGTTCACTAAGTTCTGAGCAAGAGCTTGCTGAACTTTTGTCTGTCCAAAAACAGGAGGGCAGTCAGGGTGATGCATTTGAAAAAGTTTGTATGATCCATCCTGATTAACTCCGTAAGAGCTAAGCATATCGCGGATGAATTCGTATGTTGGACGACATTCTTGTTTCGAATTTTTTTCAAAAATTTCCATGTAATCGCTGAAGGAAAGAATTTCAGCTTGAGTGTCGTTTTGTTCAGTTGCTTTGTGAATCCAATCGAGGTGACTCATAGTATTTCCTTTGAGGATATTGTTAGTTATAATTGTAAACTCTTATGAAAGAATTCAAAAGATACTTCGTCCCAGTCTTATCACTGTCAATTTGTGCCGTTTTAGCAGCAGGCGGATGGTTTTTTTATACAAAATTTCGACAAAATGATTTAAAGCCCGATCAATTTGTTCAGGATAAGGCGGCCCTTGAGCGACTTTTGGAAAACTCTTCTGAGATTCATCGCCTTTGGACTGAAGGTGAAGATTCGCGCGAATGGAATACGTACAAGAGCGAATGTTTAAAACATTACAAAATAAATGCAGGCTTTGATGAATCGTTAATGAGATGTAATCCGATGTTGCTCATGTGCAATGCTGAGTTCAACAAAAAGTTAAATTATCATTTCGTAAAACCGGAAAATTCAGAGGGAAAACTGTATCGTTACGTTACGAAGTCAAATATCTCTCATGTCGCTCTTACGCAACCAGGATTTCTTTTTACGATTGCTGACAATCAAACAAACAAACAATTAAGTTTTGTTCTCGCAGATCAATGCCAGGAAGTTTTTTTACAAAACCGCGCTTATGCTTATGGTGAAGAGATTCAAGGAACTGAAGATTATCGTTTTGATAACTTCAATCAAAATATTTATATCGATCGCCATCTCGTTACAAATGTAGAGATAGGAGATTGGATTGATTTCGGCAATTCTGATTTTACAAAAGGACTGAAGAAACACGAAGGTGAAGAACTTTTTCTTCCAGCAACAGATCTCAATGAAGAACAAATGGAAAACTATTGTTCATTCAAGGGAAAACAATTGATGCTCGCTCATTATTTTGATGCGGCTACGTTTCTTCCCATGGATATGAATGAGGTTCTTCCGAAAAAAAATAATCGTTCGCCTTATTATTGGACAAAAAAGAAAAGTGAATACAAAGCGGATTGCAATTTAGTTTTCGCAGAAGAATGTCCGGCAAAAAAATCTTTTCGTCTTAATATGACAGGACCGACTTGGGCCGGAATTATGGACCCGATGGGCGGAGTTTTTGAGGCCTTCCGCAATCCGATTGATCCGGAAAGTAATCTCAAGGCGTCGTCTTATTATTTTAATTTCAAATCGCCATGGCACAAACTCGGTTTCCGGGCTGGATGGGACGGTGATGGATTTGAACTCAATCATTTTGACTTCAAGGGAATTAATCCAAGCGTGAGCGTCGATAAGTTTAAAGTGGGATTCCGTTGCATGCGAGAGAGCAAATGATGAAAAAAATAATTCTATTATGTTTTTTTCTCTGCGCTTGCGTGGCGAACAACAATCAACCAACGTCCTCTGAAAGTGAAGTGAAACTTTATAACGAATGGTTGTACGCTTTTAAGTTACAAGATTTGAAGGCCAATGGAGAAATGATCACTCGTCCACCGGGGATCTCTCAATTGCTTTTCAGATTAACTCTGCCGTCAGAAGGCGGAATTAATTTAAAAACCCACTGTGTGTATTACCAGATACCATATAAAAAAATCCCAGGTGTCATAAAAGTTGAAGAATTAAAAGAAGACGCTCCTTGTTCAGAAGTTTCAATCGGAGAAAGTTTAATAGAACTGAGCGATGTAAAAGATCTTACGGTCACTCTTCGCAATTTCAAATTGAGTTTCACTTTCGATCAGAAAGGAAAAAAATTGTCATGGAATTTTCTTCTTCCCAATTTAAGCGAAGGAATTGTTCACGAAAAATACCAACCGGTAAAAGAGAAAAAACTTTATCCGGGAATGACTTTTGTTCGCCTCAACGACGAAACATTTCTCAATCAGAATAATAAGTATCTCGGTAAACTCAGCGACCGCATCAGTCGCGGATCAGGTATTCGTTGTCAGCAAGTGAATAAAGATTGTCAGGTGGTCGGAGAAGATCGTTGCGATGAATGTCGCTACGGCTGGTACCAGGTCGTCGATTACAATTGTCCTCAAGGCGGATCGAAATTCTGCGGTCAGAATCATTGTGGTGAAAAAAATGAGCCTGCTTGTCCTCGCGGAAACAAAATTGTAGAGGCAGAAAATGCAGGAATTTGTCAGAACGATTTAACGGCCGTGATGAACGCCGATCATATCTTAATCTGCCAGTGAGTTGATAAAACTAGGTGGAAGTCTTCCCATTACATCGTTAATTTCATTGCCGATATTGTGAATGATAATAAACGAACTGATCGTTGTCGGAGTCGCTGTTTTAAGTGCGGTTTTTTTGACTTTCAAAATAGTGAGAACGTAATCGCTTAAAAGATATTTATCGTTTGGAAGTTTTTTGTCGACGTTTTTATCAGAGAGTCCAATGAAAGCGATTCCATCGTGAACATCGTACGCTTCAATGTTTTTTCCAGTCGCGAGAGAATCGAGATTGAGATCGACAACTGAACTATTCAAAAATGTCTGATTGTAATTTTCAAAATTAATTCCCTGAACTTCAGCAATTAGAAAATCTTCGAGAGTGAGATTTACTAAATTGATTCCCAAAGAGGGAAGTGATTCAAGAATTTTTTCGTTATCAATTTTAGTAAGATTTGGTTTTAAAATATGGCCTGTATGAACGATGAAAACGTCTTTAGAAGTTTTCTTTTCGATGTCCGCTCTTTTTTCCAGTGTGCTGATCAAATAGACAGGAAAAGGAGCGATGTGGTTCTTCATGAGTCCTGAACTTGCTGATGCGATGGAGATCCCGTTATTTGCTTGATTGTGAGAACAAGAAAACAGCATGACTAAAAATGCCATTTGCAAAGCGAACAAGACTCGTTTCATTAGAAGCTCTTTACTTTAGTTAATTTTGTGTAGGCCTTAATAAGCGCATCGGCTAATTTGTCGTAATAGTTTAGAGGAGAATTGAGGCACAAACTAATACGTACTACCCCTCTTCCTACGTTGTCACACGCACCCATTGCTTTTAATACTTTTGAAGTAACCGGCATGTTATCCGAACAAGCTGAAGACGTCGTAACGAAAATATCGAGAGACTCAAGTTCGATTTGTACAGCCTGGCCGTGGATACCTGGATAAGAAATATAAGTCGTCGTAGCAAGACGTGGAGAGTTTTCTCCAATGATAACGACTTCAGGAAAAGTCGCTTTGATTTTTTGTTCGAACTCTACGCGTTTTTCAGAAAGTGCTTTGATGTTTTCAAAATTCTTTTCAAGTGTTGAAAGCGCTACTGCAAGAGTTTCGTTTCCGAGATAGTTTTGAGTTCCACCGCGATGACCTTTCTCCTGCCCGCCACCAATGATGAGTGGAAGAAGGTTTTCAGGATTTTTTGCGAGAAGAATTCCTGTTCCTGTCATTGCTCCTAATTTGTGGCCAGAGCAAACAGCGTAGTCGATGTTTGATTCTTTAAAATTAAACGGAGTTTTTCCAATGAACTGAGTTGTATCGCACAGGTAAGGAATATTATTTTTCTGGCAAACAGAATTGATTTCTTTGTACGGCTGGATAACACCCGTTTCATTATTAGCGGCCATGATGGCAACCATTGCAATCTTTTCAGCGTCAGCTGCAATCCACTCGTTAAGAGTGTTCAAATCAGCGACACCGTCTTTTGTCACAGGAAGAGTTTTGACAACAAAGCCGCGAGTCCCGTAGTAGTTTGCCGTGTTCACTACAGCTGAGTGTTCGATTCCCGAGATGATAATAATTTTTTTGATATGTTCGTTTGAAAGAATAGTGTGGAAGATAGTTGAGATACCTTCAGTCGCACCAGAGTTAAAAATCACTTGTTCAAAATCAGCGCCTAATACTTTAGCGCAAACTGACCTCGCATTTTCCATTCCCATCAGCGTTTTTGTGCCGAGGTAATGAATAGCGTTTGGGTTCGCGAATGGTCCCTTATCAAATCTTTTTAAAAGATACTCACGAACTTCTGGTGAGAGGGGAGCACTTCCGTTGTAATCAGCGTAGATCATACATTTGCCTTACGTGGTTTGGGGTTAGCTTTCTAGTTATTTAACTGCCAGCATTCTATCAAGTGCTTTGAGCGAGGAACGGGAAGTATCCTCAGGCACAGTGATGATATTAATGGGCTTATTTTCTTTGATCGCGCGGAAACTGGCAAGTAGCCAACGTGGTCTTACGCGATACATAGTCGTGCAAAGGCATTGATATGGCGACAATGACACGATCGTTTTATCAGAAAATTCTTTTGCAAGCCTGTTCACCAAATTGATCTCAGTACCAACTGCGAACTTAGAGCCCGCTGGAGCTTTCGCAATTTTGTCGATGATGTAAGAAGTTGACCCGTTATCATCAGCGGCCTGAGTTGTTTCGAAATTACATTCTGGGTGAACGATGACTGTCATCGATGGATCTTTCTTTTTGATCGCGTGAACTTGTTCAGGAGTAAATCCCTGGTGAACAGAACAGTATCCGTACCAAAGAATAACTTTTGCTTCGTCGATTTGTTTTGCCGTCAATCCGCCATTCAACATGTTTGGATTGTAGACAACCATTTTCTCGAGAGGAATTCCCATCTTGAAACAAGTGTTGCGGCCCAAGTGTTGATCAGGGAAAAATAATAATTTCTCTCCGCGCTCAAGTGCCCACTTAATCATCTTTTCTGCGTTTGATGAAGTACAAATGCTTCCGTCGTTATCGCCAACGAATGCTTTTAAAGTAGCCGCACAGTTGATGTACGTCACAGGAATAATTTTTTCTTTCGTCGAACTCTGCATGAAGGTCCATGCTTTATCAATCTCTGAACGTTTCGCCATGTCTGCCATCGAGCAACCAGCGCGAAGATCAGGCAAGATGACTTTTTGATTTGGTTTCGTCAGCATGTCTGCTGTTTCGGCCATGAAATGCACGCCACAGAAGATAATGTAGGGTTTGTCGAGTTTCGCAGCTTCGCGAGCGAGTTGAAGAGAGTCTCCAGTGATGTCAGCGAAACTGATAACGTCGTCTTGCTGATAGTGGTGTCCGAGGACGACAACCTGGTCTTTCAATTCTTCTTTTATTTTTTTTAATTCAACAAGCACTTCAGCATCAGAGAGTTCTTCTTCAGTGATGATCGGTTTGTGTGAATCAACTTGTTCTGCATCTTCAAATAGATTAAGCATAAAATTTTTTACTCATTGATAACGGGATATCCTGCTTGCATCCAGCCCATGATACCGCCAGTAACGTTTGTTAAATTTGTGTAGCCTTTCGAGAGGAGAAACATACATGCTTTCATACTTCTCATTCCACTACGACACTGGATCACGATCTGTGCATCTTTATTGCCCAGAACTGATTCATAGTTTGCTTCGAATTGTGACAAAGGTAAAAGTGTTGCGCCTTCGATATGAGCTTCATCCCATTCTTCTTGTTCGCGGCAATCGATAAACTGAATGTTCTCTTTGTTATCGAGTTTTGTTTTAAGTTCATTCACATCACATTCATTGATCATATTGGTTTTCCTTGGTCGTAATTAGATAATGCTTTTTTAGCTCAAAACTCCTTGTTTGCAAAGGTCGTGGACGCTGATTGCGCCGGGTAATAGAGCACTGTTTTAGTGTTGTTTAAAAGGGTTAGCGAAAGTTAGAAGACAGATCAAATTTTCAGAGTATTGTTTATTTAGAAAAGGAGTTCTCTATGAAGCTTTTAATGCTCACCATTCTGGTTTTTCAGGCACAATTCTTATGGGCCGCAGACTTTGAAAAAGTCGCTATTCCAGGCGCTAAATGTGGCAATGGTTCGCCCTACGTTGTTTTCCTGAGAAAGCAGAGCACGGAAAAACTTTTAGTCGAATTTATGGGAGGTGGCGCTTGTTGGAATAAAGAGTCATGTTTCAAACTTCCTCACGCATGGATCAAACCTATCCCGATGATCGACAGCTTCAGTACCCTTACAACCGACAATGATAGTTACAACCCTTTTGCTCACCATTCGATGGTGTATTTTCCTTATTGCACAGGAGATGTGCACATCGGAAACCACGTAGCGACTTACAACGGTAAAAAAGTTTATCACTACGGAAGAAGAAATATTTTACTCGCGCTCGATTATCTCGAGCAACACAACCTCATCAATTTTAAATCGTACAACGATGTCACTGTCTGGGGAGCTTCTGCGGGAGCGATGGCCTCACTCATTTACGGGAAAAATATTAATGAACGTTTGGGAATCGGTGTAAAGAAAACAATGATCGCGGATTCACCAGGATTGCATTTTGGAGAACACTTCTGGGACAAGTTTCCAGAGGCCATGAAAAAAGATTTTAAAGTTGCGTTCAATGATGTCGGATTACAGGTTAATTTTAACGACGGTTTTATTGCAAAAAATATGAGTGTCGTCTTCAGTCAATATCTCGATTGGAACATCGGCGTTTTAATGGGCACACAGGATTATGTGATGTCGAAAGTCTTCGGAGACATTGATCCAAAACAGGAAGAAATTTTAATCATGGGACCGGAAGGATTGCCTGCAGTCGCTCGCGATTTTCCCAACGTAAAAGTATGGCTTAAGCAAACGCGTATGCACACTTTCCTTATTGTGAAAGAAAGCGCAGAAATGGATTCTACTAAAGATGAGAGCGCTATCGATTTCGTTCGAAATGTCTATGCGACTCCGTAACTATTTACTCGAAGTCTCTGTCGGATAATTATTAGGGACGTTGTAAATCTGCACTCCTGCTTCTTTTGCATCAGCAGCATGTCTGCGGCTGAAATCGTTTATATTTGAAGCTTGAGTGGCAAATTGAGACAAACACATTTTTAATTTCGTAATCTTCGTACACGGGTGTTTTTGGAAAGCGACGTTCGCTGAATTACCTCCGTCAACATAAGCAGCAAGACGATTTGTTCTCGTGCTCGAAGGATCGACTAATGAACTCATCATGGCTTCACACTGAGTTGCTTTTTTATCGATGTTGAAAGTATCGACCAGAGTTCCATCGCGTTTATAAGAACTGTTTCCGTTTTCCGCTGCAATCTTGCGAACAAGATTTAATGTCGATTGATAAGTTGGATCAGCAGTGTCGCGAAGAGCTCGCATCAGACTGTATTGATCGAGACTGCCCATATCACTCCATCTTCCTGAAGCGATTTTGTTATTCATATTATTTTGTAAATTTAGACTTGAATCACATTGTGCCTGATAACGATCAATCTTCGCCGTTAAATTTTTTAAGTTCACATCAGCTACATCACTCATCATCGGAATTTTATCGAGAATTCCGCGTGCCTTGAATGAAGAATCCAAAGCGATGATTGAGGCCATGAGAACTTTTGTCGTATCCAGATTTTTATAAGCAGCAGTGAAATCTTCGTCATCGTCAGCAATCGCTGATTGAATGACAAAAGAAAGAAGATTGCGTTTAATTTCCGTGTTTGCAACGAGGTCTTCTGTTTTAAGAGTTTTCTCTACACCATTTAAATAATACGTCTTCGTTAAAAAGAGGGCCGAGTTAAACTCGATGCGATTTTTTCCAGCCTCAATGTAATAGTAAGAGGATTCACCTTTTTGCAAAATAGGAGGAAGGGCCGCCTTTTTTGTAGCCGCTGAAAAAAGTTTTAAGGCCTTTGGATCTTGAATCTTGTTTTCAAAATATTTTGGGTTATTTCGATTTTTGTTATATTCATCAATACTATCTTTGAAGTCCTTGCTGATTTCCATCGCGAGAAATTCGCTGAAGTGCTCATCGATATTGCTGGTCACATAGATATTGTCATATGTGCCCGCATAAGTGGGATTCATTGGAGTTAATGTCATGAGAACAATGAGTGTTTTAATGAGCATAGGTTATCCTGTATAAGGCAATATCTTAATTAGCATAGTAAACTTGTCGGCTATTCTATAATATAAATTGAGTTCCTTACGTTTACGCCTAATTACAAATCAAATATCATTTTTTTAGTGCCAATTTATGTTGGCTATCAAAAAATAAAAGGACACGTTTTTTCAAGGAAGGAAAATGAAGGGTGGAGTGATTTCTCTTTTAGCGCTTTTGAGCGTTCATGCTTTTGCCGGAGATAATTTCAATTGCAAAACAGTGAAGGCTTGTAGCGATTGGGCCACAGACAGAACAAGCGTAAAATACGAATTGGGAAAATTTGAAAAGCGTTCACTCAACGTAGACAAAGATTTTTCTTTCACGGAAGGCGATCCTGATTTTATTTTCAATTATATTTTGCAATCGAATGACATGCTTCGTTTGAAAAGAGAAAGCAGTACTTATCAAATCATCTCGATGAGAGACATGAAAGATTTTCAGTTTCCATTGGTGAAAGCAGAAGAAATTCCAGCGACATTAGATTTCTATTCAACTGAGTTTACTCTTTCAAATAAAGAGAAAGTAAAAAATGCTCAGATCATGATTAAAAAATTCATCAGCAAGAATGGAAGAGTGCTCGAAGTTGCCGATGCTCCAAAACTTCAAGTAATCGACACTGGAATTTCTTTGAACGCGATTAAATTAATTATAACTGAGCTTAATAAATAAGGGGGAAGGTATGTTAAAAGAGTTTAAAGAATTTGCAATGAAAGGGAATGTAGTTGATCTCGCAGTCGGGGTTATCATTGGTGCTTCTTTTGGTGCAATCGTTAAGTCTCTTGTTGACGATATTATCATGCCGCCTATCGGATACGTTTTAGGAAACGTAGATTTCACCAATCTATTTATTGTCATTAAGCCAGGAAATGTACCAGGTCCTTACGCCACTCTTGCTGATGCAACGAAGGCTGGCGCTGTAATGATCAAGTATGGTTCATTTGCCAATACTATTGTGAGTTTCCTGATTGTTTCCTTTTCAGTATTTATTTTAATCAGCCAACTTCAACGCTTGAAAAAAAACGAGGCGGCAGCACCGGCAGCTGGTCCAACACCGGAAGTTTCTCTCCTGACAGAGATCAGAGATCTTTTAAAAAAATAATTTATTTGTTGATAATGATATGACCGAGGATTTCGCCCTTTTCTTTGAAGAGGGCGCTGTCGATAGATTTTTGAATCAAATCAATTTCTTTTTGTGAAAAATCTTTTCCGCCAATAATGACATTGAAAACACCGCCGCCGGCACTATCCGGTGCATAATCAATAGCGCTGATAAATTTTTTGGCTTCAGCATCGCTGATCTTTTCCAGTCCGATAATTTGTGCACGAATATCTTTTTCCAGTGTTTCTGCACGTACGATTCTCTTTGAGCGTTCATACGATGGAATGGAAGAGCCATCCGGATAATGAGTTTCAACAAATGTTACTCGGAATTTCGACGGATCATTTGATCGCGATAAATTGTTCACGAGTTCTACTTTATCTTTTTCATCCCATTTGCGATCAAGGGGCATATGAATACCGTCATCGCCGGAGAATTGTGGAGTTCCTTTTTTCCCTTCAATTTTTGAAACCGAATCAGAGAAAGTGTCTTTAGCGTGATCCATTTTTTTTGTCACTTGATCAACACCATCTTGCATGCGCTTGAATCCTTCGCGAATACATATTTCAGGACTCTGTTTTAATTCCGTTTCAGAAAGACCTTTCATTTGATGATAAACGTTTTCGACACCGACACCGGCAAAGTCGATAGAAACAATTCCAAATTTTGCACGCTCTAAATTGATGAGGACACGCTCAGGAGAAAACATTGGAGGAGAAATCGCATCAACCTTCTTAAAATAATTTGTTAAATTGATGAGAGTATTGTTATCGAGAGTGACGCCAAAAATGTTTTTCGTTTTTTCGCGAATTTTGGCGAGATATTCTTCCACTGTTGAAAAATCATCAGGTTTAATTTTTCTTAGAATATTTAACATCGATTTTGAAGGAATCGATTTTCCTTCCGATGTTGTCTCCATAATTTTAGCAGCGGAAAGAATTTTATCTGTGGCCAGAGTTTCTCGCAATTTTTCAATAGAATTGAGTTCTTCATTAATTTTTAAAGTGTGGTCTCTAAAATGGGCCATTTTATTATTTCTTGTCTCGCGTGCGGCACGTGCTGCCATGTTGGCGTCAATCGCACTGTCGCCCGCACCGGAAAGAAACCAACCTGTCGTTGTGTTGAGACCATCGTTGCGCGGAGGAATTTTATCTGCAATTTTTCTCTTCGCTAAATCTTCCGCGAATTCGCCATTTGATTTTTTATAAAGATCCGCAAGCATCTGCTCATACTTGGCAGCGTCGTCGCCTGGTTTTAAAACTAAGCGCAGTCGATACGATTTATAATCTTTATATTCGCCTTCAAGACGACTCATAAGATCTTTGTTTGCACGCAAATTCGTATTGAACTTTTCGAAGAAAGAGTTGTTGATGGCATCGACAGCACTCTTGTCGACGAAAACTGTATCATTTAATGTTTTTTGAACAGAGTTTTCGACGTCGAAATAAATGCGCTTGCCTTCAACTTTTGCATCTTCTTCCATTAAACGCATGAACTCATTATTTGAACCAGGTTTTAATTTGAGTTCAACTCTATAACGTTTTTTATAATCACTGAGTTCAAGAGAAGTATCGACACCTTTATTCGGTTTTGCTCCGTTGGATTTTTCTTTTTTCTTTAGGGGTTTGCCAGTGAGCTTCTCGTATTGCTCCATTCCTTCAACGGTCGTGAGCGGTTTTAATTTAGCAATGTCTGTTGTTTCAAGCGTACCTTTTAACTTCATCAGCTTGAAATCTTCCATCGTGTAGCCGAGCTCTTTATATTGTTTGAAAAGAGCGTGGTATTGTTTCAATGTGAGTTTGGGAAGAGCTTCAGCTGCCTTTATCGCATCGGCCGCTGCTGATTTGCCAAGTTTCGCCACGAGACCGAGTTCGATAAGTTCTTTTGCTGCCTTCGTTCCGCGAACAATAACTTTTGCTAAAATTGCCGGAGGAACAACCCATTCAGCGATGACTCCACAAATTTTTTCTACTTTCGTTTGTGGATTCATACAATCGTAACTTGCAACCATTGGCCCGACTGCTTCAGTAATTTTATTCCAGATATTGGCGAAGAATGCGCCGGCATCCTTATGAATCGCCTCGTATGTGTCGACAGCAACAGAGCGAGTGGATTCATACGCTCCTTTTAATGAATCAAAGAAACCAGGACTCGTCGTAGATTTATAAACATCTTTCGTAAGATGCCATATCGTTTTACATAATTCGGGAAGAAACTCAGTGAAGAATTCAACAAAAGAAGTCGCGGCAGATTTTAAACAACCTTTGGCAAAATTATAAACTTCGTTTGCTGTCATTCCTGCATGAATAATTGTTTGATTTTTTTCATCACACGAACGTCTGATTTTATCGGGAACATTTTTACAGATGATGTCGTCGACGTTGTGACAGAGGAGAGTGAAGGTGTCGCCTGCTTTTGGTGAATGACATCCTGTAATGTCTGTTTCAGAAAATGAATAAGCTAATCCTGGTAAGAGTAAATGAATGATCAGCGTGAATAGTAAAAGTTTCTTTGTGATCATCAATCTACATCGAGGGCTTGAGGATTAATTTCTTTTATAAGTTCAGTCAGTTCTTTTTCATCCGGTAGTTTTCCTTCTGTAATGATCTTCAATTGCAGAAAATGTTCTTTGTAATAAAAATTTATTTCGAGGAATTGAACAATCTCTCCTCCGAGACGTTTATAGCTACCAGTGAGAATGAGTTTTGTTTGCGGAGTTTTTTCGAGTTTGTAAGTTTCGATCTGATAATCTTTCGTTCCTAAAAAGAACGACATCGCTTTTCTAATACGGGCCATATCGGCCACATCTTGAGCAAGTGTTTTTTCTTCCCAAGGATGTTCGGTGTCGTATGAATCAACTTGTAAGTGAAGTGAGAAGTTTTTTTTATCGAAGCGAGTGAAGCGCAAATGATCGTACGTGAGTTCTTCTTTCTTCCATCCGGATAAATTAATATCGGCGAATTCAGCAGCTAAAAGGGTCGTTGAATAAAGTAAATAACCGACAAAAATAAACAGGAATAAGGTTTTTTTCATTCCTCTTAATCGGAACTTTACCTAAAATTTACACAATGCTTTACCTAAAATTTACCTTAATAAATTATTTGAGATTTTCTTTAAAGTCTAAGATGAGAAGTTGATTGAGCTCTTGATTGAGTGGTGTGAGACCCGTTTTGGGATCAGTTCTCTCGCTGATTTGAAAGTCGTTATCATAGACAAGAGCTAGCTGATGAGAATTTACCAGAGCGAGACCTTCAACTTTTTCAACATTGTTGAATGGAGTGTCTTTTAAATCGGCGATCAATGTTTTTTCTACAGGTTTGTCTTCACCGTTGAGGGTGATCTTGTAAATAAGTTTACTACTTTCTTTTCCCACTTTTCCGTTTTGTTCGATAACGAGCATTGTGTTCTTTCCGAGCGCAACAGCGTCTCCAATTTTATCGTTCCCTTTTTCGAACGGATAAAAATATTCAGCAGAAGTTCTCATGCTGTCGAGATCGACTTCCACGATTCGCGAAGACGTATCAGTTTTTACAATCGGACTTTGCAAAAATCCATAAAGTTTATTTTCAATTAAAGCGATTCCTTCAAATCCGCGATTCGGTCTGCGTTCCAGATAAATTTTTGGCAACTCATTCGCTGGAGTCAGTCTTCTCGTCATCACACCCTTACTGTCGAAGTGAACAAGCGAAGGAGCATATTCTTCTCCAACCCAATATCCGCCTTCACCGTCGCGAGTGATCGCTTCTGTATCGAGTCCCATCGGATCAATTGAGTACATATATCCATAAAGGTCTGTTGGATTTTCTTCTGTTCTTTGATTCGGAAGTCCAGTCAATGGACGTCCATCTTTCTTTTTAAGCGGAAGTTGATCGACGACTTCTAAAGTATTTTTTTTCAAATCAGCTTTGAGAGTCACAATGCGAGGAGAGTAATCTGGTAAAAGAAAAGGGCGATCCACACCATTGTTCCATCCATTCGGTCCGCGATCTGTGATCGTATTGAAATAAAGAGCTCCGTCTTTTTCTTCGATAAAACTTAATCCTGAAAATCCTCCGAGATAAATATCTTGTCCTGAAACCGTTCTTCCCACGATCGGCGCTGGAGTATTCATCGTCAGATGCGTGACTTTTGAAATGCCGGGAGATGAGAGACTAGCGCATGAAGTGAGAAGGAAAAGTGCAGAGAAAGAAGCAAAAATTTTCATTGGTATTTCCGTTAAAAGTATTTTTCAAGAATATCACAGAACCTATTGCAAACAACGGATACAGTTTTCCGTTTTCGGTTAGCCGTTGACGGTTAACTGTTTACTGTTGGCGGTTAACTGCCAACTGCCAACTGCCAACTGCCAACTGCCAACTGCCATCGGATGTTCGGTCCTACGTTTTTTTGATAGGGGCATTTTTTCTTTGACATAGTATTTCGAATGGCCGAACATTTTAAATAGCTATTAAAAAACAGGAGTGATTCATGGAAGTTATCACGATCGGCAATAACAAAGGTGGCGTTGGCAAAACTATGCAATGTTACCAACTGGCTTGTCATCTTGCCAACAAAGGCAACAAGGTTCTGGTGATCGATCTCGATTCTCAGGCTAATCTAAGTTCAACATTTGGAATTCAAATCCAACGTACACTTGTACCAGAGTGGTTAATTGGTGATGTCGGAATCGAAGACGTTATCGTTAAGCCGGAAATGTCTGGGAAATTGTACAAAAACATCAAGATCATTCCAGCAAGTCGTCACTTGGCGAATCTTTCGAAACTTTTGATTCTTTCAGAAGGTGAGATTAGAAAAGAAGCTGGAAGAAAAGAACGTCTTCTAAGAAAGAGACTTCAAGATGCTAATCTTGATTTCGATTACGTTGTTATTGATACACCACCAATGCTTGGTGATGAATTGATTATGTCACTCGTGGCTTCAAACCGCGTTCTTATTCCAACTCAGGCACAAGATTATTCAATCGACGGTCTGGAAGAGTTAATGGATACATTTGAAATTATCAAAGAAACAGAAAATCCTGGTCTTGAATTTTCAATTATCCCTTCGATGGTCAACCCACGCAGAAAAATCGAGAAAGTGAGAATGGAAGAATTGTCTCAATCATTCCACATCACACCAATGGTAAGAAACATGGTTCAACTTCAAGAATCGATTTCGATGAGAAGACCTGTTTGTATCATGGGAGCGAAATCTGCTGGACGTCGCGACTACGAAGAACTTTGGAAATCATTAAATTTATAATTGGCGTATATTTATTTTTCGAGACAATAATTTATACAAGGACGTGGAGAATTATTTATGTCTAAGACATTTGCTGCCCGTGTATCAAAAAAAGAAAGAAAGACAATCGACCTTTCTGAAAAAGTAGGTCGCGACGTTTTCAAAATTTCAGATGATCGCCTTCTTCAAGGTGCGAAGCTGGATGAAATTTTTCTAAAAAATATCGTTGTTAAAGAACAGGTTCGTACAAAGTTCAACGATGATTCAATCAGAGATCTTGCGAAGAACATCGAAATCAACGGTCTTATTCAACCGCTTGTTCTACACAAAGATAAAAACGGATCTTACAGACTTATCTGTGGTGAAAGACGTTTCCGTGCTCTTTCATTCAACAAAGCTGAAAAAGCTCCATGTTTTGTTTTAGAAAGTAAAACAGAAGAAGAATTGATGGCGATTCAATTCTCAGAAAACTCTTCTCGTGAAGAGCTTCACTGGGTTGATAAAGCTGATGGTATTTTAAATTATCAAATCGCAACTGAAGCGAGTGAGAGAAAAATTCAAGCGGCACTTGGAATTTCTAAATCAGAAGTTCACCGTTCACTTCTCATCGCAAAGATGCCAAAAAATTTAAAAGAAGCTGCTAAAAAATACGACATCGAAAAATACGTTCTTCTTGAATGGGATGCCATGGATAAAGGCGCTCTTAAAACGGACGTAGAAAAAAAGATCCTTGCAGGAGACATCACTAAACGTGCTGAGCTTGCTCGTATCATTAGCAGTGGTGGATTAGTAAAAGCAGGAAAGAAAACTGCTGCTGCTAAAGCTGCTCTTCCTAAAGGCGTGACGGCGAATGCTTTCTTAAAAGCAATGACGTCTAAAACGAAAGACTTGAATCTTGACAAAAAGACTCAGGAACTTCTTCGCACTCTAGTTGAAGAAACTAAAGAGATGATGGATCAGTAGATTCTCTTCTCTCTATCCTCTTACTATCCTCTTAAAATTATCTCATTCTTAGGGCCATCATATAGATGGCCTTTTTATCCCTATCGAGATTTCTGGCCGTGGGTTTGCAATAATTAACTTGTAATAAGACAAAAGGCTTTATTACAAGGGATAACCCAATGAAAACAGCAAAGGCAATGACAAAAATTACAACAGGTGGATGTCCAAACTTTAGACACCTCTCACTGTTCACAATCTTGTCGCTTACATATGTAGCAAGCGTGGCTTGTTTTGCTGGAGAAGTTACAAAAACAACATCTCTCAAAAGAGGCCCAGCAAGTGCTTTTGAAGAAGAAGTATTAACTGTTCCGCTTGAAACAAAACCTGTAGTAAAAACTATCTTTGCTGAAGACGATGCTGGTGTAATGAAAGGCATGAAAGATTCACTTGCTTCATGGGAAGCAACTGAAGAGTATGCAAAGACATGGCATTTGGAATCGACAAATCTTTATAATACACCTTCGACTTCTGATAAGAAGAAATTCATTTCGAAGAATCTTCTTCGTTATGCTGATAAACGTTTATCTGGTGAAATGAGAAATGCTGAAGAAGGAACAACGATGCATTCAGTGGCAAGTGTTGAAAAATCACTTCGTCCAAATGCCAACGTTGCAGTAAATAAATACATCAGTCTTAAATTCAAAGCGCGTGTACTTCAAGGAAAGGCCATCATGGAAGTGAGAAACCCGTGGGTTGATTGCAACGCGACAGTTACTGCGAATGGAAAGATGAAAGTCCTAACTAAAAAAGATTTTAACCAATTGGGAACATCAACTGGTGTTGAATACAATGTGAATGAAGCTCAATATATTGCTTTCATAGATCAGGAAATTACGAAAAACATTAAAGCGCGTTTATCCTCTACAACAGCGGCCGGTGTTGACGCTGACAAGCGTCTAGAAATGAATGCGAGTTTCCCGTTTAATCTTTAGTAAAGTCTAGAATTCCTCAAAATTTAAGAGTACTCTTTAGACCACTTATTCTACTGAATCGGAGGTCTTAATAATGAGTCTGTTTGACAGCCTACTTTTCCAAGATGCGATTAAGCAATTGGAAGAAGCAAGCAAAGTAATGGGTCTAGATCCAAACGTTGCTGAACGCTTGAAATACCCAAAACGTGCACTACAAGTTTCTGTTCCAATTCGTCTAGATGACGGTACGGTAAAAACTTTTATCGGATACAGAGTTCAACACAACCTATCTCTCGGGCCAGGTAAAGGTGGGATTCGTTACCATCCAGGTGTAGACCTTTCTGAGACTGCAGGTCTCGCAATGCTTATGACTTTTAAATGTGCTCTTGTTGGTCTTCCATACGGTGGAGCAAAAGGTGGTATCTGTGTTGATCCAACTCAATTATCACGTCAAGAACTTCAAGCTCTAACAAGAAGATATGCAACTGAGATCAACATGATTATCGGTCCACACATCGACATCCCAGCTCCAGATATCGGAACTGACGGACAGACAATGGCGTGGTTCATGGATACATATTCTCAAATCAAAGGTTACACTGATCAAGCAGTAGTAACAGGTAAGCCAATCGATATCGGTGGATCATTAGGTCGTGCTGAATCAACAGGGAAAGGAGTTGCATTCTGTGTAAACTTCGCTGCTGAAAAAATCGGTATGCCAATCAACCAAAACACAACAGTAGCAATTCACGGTTTCGGAAAAGTTGCTATTCCAGCTGCGTACGATCTAAAAGCTCAAGGAGCAAAAATCGTAGCGGTATCAGATGTGTCTGGTGGTGTTTACGATCCAAACGGTCTCGACATTGAAAAATGTGAAGCGTGGGTAAAAGAAAACAGAGTTCTAAAAGGTATGCCAGGAACAAAACACATCACTAACGATGAGCTATTCGCTCTTAGCGTAGATGTTCTTATTCCAGCTGCTATCGACGGTGTTATCACTCAAGAAAACGCTCACGTTGTAAAAGCAAAAATCATCGCTGAAGGTGCAAACGGTCCTCTTACAAAAGAAGCGATCGATATCGTAACAGCTAAAGGTGCATTCCTCATTCCAGACATTCTATGTAATGCTGGTGGGGTAATCGTTTCTTACTTTGAATGGGTACAAGGTCTTCAATCATTCTTCTGGGATCTTGATGAAGTTAACTCAAAACTTCACTCAATCATGAAACAAGCTTTCGAAAACGTTTATGTAACTTCAAAAGAGTTCAACGTAAACATGAAGGCCGCTGCTCTTATCGCAGCTATCAGACGTCTTGAGAAAGCGATGAAGCTTCGTGGTCTATGGCCGTCTTAGTTTCTTGCAAAAAATTGTTTTAATAAAGGGCTCCTTCGGGAGCCTTTTTATTTTTGTACAGACAACCTGCGTACACTTCATCGGTCTTGTGGCCATCTCTAAAATTTCCGCGCTATAATTTTTCTATGGAATTTTTAAGTGCACTACTTATTTCACAATCTCTTCACGCCGCTGTTTTAAAACACGAAGTCTCTTCGCCTTCATTCAAAGAATTCGATTACAAAGAAGTTTGCGAAACGATGGGAGCAAAAAATACAGAACTCATCACTCCTAAGTTAACTGAAATTGAATGTCTGAATAAATCGTACTCATTGACGGATTTTTGTTTGAAAAAATTCCCGATGGATAAAACTCTTACGAGAGGATATGTCGACCAATCAAAAAAGAAAGTTGTGTGTGAAATGAGCGAGAGTGTAATGATTAGTGTTTCTTGCGATTCGCGCGATTTAAAATATTGCTTCGATCCCAAAAAAGGATGTGAGGAACTGAGAAAAATATACGGCAATCGTTTGGAGATTGCTCACTATTCACTGCTTGAAAAAAATTTAAATTGTTATTTTTCTAAATCAATAGGGGAGAGTCTAAATGAAATTTAAGATGCTTTTAACTGCATTAGTTTTGGCTTTAAGCGTGAGTGCACACGCCGGCTTCATGGCCGTAGCAAACGTTTCTAAAATTCACGGAACAGTTTTTGTGAACAAAGAAAAAGTGAAAGAAGGACAAGAGATCGCAGAAGGAATGATGATCGCTATTCCAAAGAAAGGCGACTACATCGACGTTAAATTCCAAAATGGTCACGTTGTTCGTTTTCTTGGTGCAAGTGTAATGGTTAAGGAATTAAATCCAAAAAATACGCTATTAGAACTTCTTAAAGGGAAAATTTATTCAGCGATTAAACCTCTGACAAAAGATGAAACATTCCAGGTTAAAACAAGACGTGCTTCATTCGCTGTTCGCGGAACACACTTCTTCGTTGAAGAGAGCAAAAAAGATTCTTACCTTTGCGTATGCGAAGGTGTGGTGAATACAAAATCTTCTAAAGGTGAAGTGGACGTAAAGAAAGATGAAGATCTTCGTCTCGCTAAAGCAAAAGATGAATTAAAAGCAACTGTTGCTGCTCAAAGCATGGTTGACTCTGCGAAAGCTGTGTTCACAGATATGGGTGCGCAAGTTCAATAAAAGAAAGTACGACAAATGAAATAAGAAGGGCCACTGATGTGGCCCTTTTTTATTCTACGGATGTAATGATCGCGACGACTCGACGATTTCTCGCTCGTCCTTCTGCTGTCGCATTATCTGTAACTGGAAATTTAGGACCGTATCCTTTCGCAGTTAAGCGATTCTTTTCAACTCCCAATTTCACTAGATAATTTTTTACAGCTTCAGCTCTTTTCTGAGAAAGTTTTGTATTGAGGGCTGGAGATCCGGAATTATCTGTGTAACCTGAAATTTGCGCTTTTACTTTTGGATATTTTTTGAAGAATTCTGCGACTTCATTTAAGTGAGCATCGTATTGAGAATCAATGTCAGCTTTTCCTGTGGCAAACTCAACATTGATTTTGATTTCGGCTTTCTCATGAACAGCACATCCATAAGCATTGACCTTTTCTCCTGGTTTCGTATTCGGACATTTGTCCTCTGAATCAGGGACACCATCACCATCGCTGTCAATAACAGCTGGAGCTGCCGCTACCACTTCTTCTTTTTTAGGCTCTTCTTGTATTTTTTCTTGTTTCATTTCTTGTTTGTGATCGTTCGAACCGAAATACCAAGTGAGTGCCATTTGAGGAGTGATGACGTGAGCAGGGCCAGTCGGCATATCTCCTAAAATTTTTGAAACATATTGATAGTCGGCAAATACACCGAGAGAAAGATGTGGATTAAATCCGTGTTCAATACCAAGGCGAAGAAGCGTCGAAAGCTTCATACTACTTGGAATATAATTACTGATTTTTGTCATGCCCAAACCTACTCCTACGATAGGAGTAAAGTTAGAAGTCCCACATGTTCTCCATACTCCTAGTAAGTCGTAATTTGTAAATTTCAAATCAGTGTCTTTAAATTTGCTACGAGTGGCCGCGGCTTCAACGAAGAGAGAAGGATAGAGATGATAACGAGCATGCACGCCTGCTTGCCATTTAGCATCGGCAACATCGTTAAATGTATTTCCAAAAACCGGAATGGGATAACCACCATTGATACCAATGCCAAATTGATTGGTCAGATCATAAGCAAATGCATGAGAAGCGAACAATAGTGTCGCTAAAAAAATAATTTTTTTCATCGGGCCCTCCTAATTAAAAATCGTTGTAAATCAATTGTTAAAGGATTGCCCAATAGAAAATTGTTATCTAAGACTCATTGGAAAGTTAATTATATTTTTAAGCTCTGGGAGTAATGGGTGATGTTGGATCCGCCGGCTCTGGAGGTTGAACTTCTGGTGGCGTTGGGGCATTTGGGTCTTTGTCTGGTCTTTTATTTGGATCGATCATAGAGCACTCCTTGTGTTGTTCTTAGTGACAAGAATCAAAAAAGCAAAAAGAGTGCCTGAATAATTAACTGACGAAATAATTAATTATATTTTTTTCCAACGTATTTTGGATGAAGCATATTTTCGATAGAAAAGACTTCATTCAATTGTGCTTGAGTCACATAACCTTTTTCAAGGGCTACTTCAGAAACGCTCTTCCCTGTTTCAGCGCAAATCTTTCCGATTTTATCGCAAGTTTCGTGTCCGAGAAGAGGATCGAGGAATGTAACGATACCAATACTATTCATAACATTTTTTAAACAGATATCTGCATTCGCAGTAATTCCTTCAACACATTTTTCTCTGAGAGCAGTACATGCATTCTTCAGGAGATTGACTGATTCAAAAAGTGAAGAGGCAATAACTGGTTCCATTACATTGAGTTGAAGTTGTCCTGCTTCAGAGGCCATCGTCACAGTGAGATCGTTGCCGATAACTTTGAAACAAACCTGATTCACTACTTCAGGAATAACTGGGTTTACCTTTGCAGGCATGATACTCGATCCCGCTTGCAATTCAGGAAGATTAATTTCTTTAAGTCCCGCGCGCGGTCCACTAGAAAGCAAGCGAAGATCATTACAGATTTTAGAAATTTTTACAGCTGTTCTCTTAAGCGCACCAGAGATCATGACGTAAGCACCACAGTCTGATGTCGCTTCGATAAGATCTTCTGAAATTGAGTATTCTCTTCCAGTCACTGCACTTAATTTTTTCACAGCGAGATCGCCGAATCCTTCAGGAGCGTTGATCCCTGTTCCGATTGCCGTTGCACCCAGGTTTACTTCGAGAAGCAAGTTTTTGATGTCGTTCAAAATTTTAATATCTTCTTTGAGAAGAGTAGCGAAGGCCTGGAACTCGCGACCGAGTGACATTGGAACCGCATCCTGCAGTTGTGTGCGTCCCATTTTTAAAACGCTCTTAAATTCGACAGCTTTATGTTCAAAGGCAGTTTTTAAATTTTCTAAGGCGACAACGATTTCGATAATGTGTTCGATGAGTGCTACACGAAATGCTGTTGGGTAAGCATCGTTTGTCGACTGACATTTATTCACGTGATCATTCGGGTGAACGATTTTGTAATTTCCTTTTTCTTCTCCCATGAGTTCGAGAGCAAGATTCGCGATAACTTCGTTTGCATTCATGTTCACTGATGTTCCCGCTCCGCCTTGATAAATGTCGGAAGGAAATTGATCGAGACAACGACTTTTTTCGATGATCTCATCGCATGCACGAACAATAATCGCTGCAATTTTACTGTCAATCGTTCCGAGCTCGCCGTTGGCAAGAGCACATGCTTTTTTTACTTTTGCGAGGGCCTTCACCATCAAAATGTTGTGAGAAATTTTTGAATGAGAAATATGAAAGTTTTCAATCGCGCGAAGAGTGTGAATTCCATAATAAGCACTTGCCGGAACTTTCTTTTCTCCAAGAAGATCATGCTCAATTCGGTATTGTTTAATTTCTTCGCTCATATAAACCTCAACTGATTTCAAAAAATGAATACCCTATTGTCAGAAAAAGCTGACCGCCATGCAAGTACTTTCTTCTTCCTGTTACTTTAATATTACAAAACTTTTTCCCCTTGCAGAGAGATTGTCGGAGGTTTGCATGAACATGCGCACGAAGAGTCTTTATCCTTACGCTGGCCAGTATTGCCCCGTCGATATTTTTGGTTACGCTTCCAATGGAATCCCGGGCGTTGAGATCGTAGGCGTCGGGAAACACGCTCGATCGATGAAAGAAAAATTCATTTATCTTTCGCGAGAGAAAAAATTGAAATTTCCTATGAAGCGTTTTGTCCTTTGTGTTGAAGGCGAACTCGAAGGGAAAAAGTTTAAGGAAGAAGAGTATCGTTATTTAGAATTGCCGCTGCTCATGATGCTCTGGAGTCTCACCGGACATTTGCCTCTTCAGCAATTGGAAGATTGTTTTGCCGCTGGAAAAATCTCTGTAGAGGGAGAAGTGACAGCACTTGCTCTGACAGAGAATGAACAAAAAAATCTGATCGATCTTTTTAAACTGAATGATGATCAGTCGCTTAAGATTATTGCTCCAACTAAAACTAAAGTTTATGAAGATTATTATCACTTGCCTATTGAGGGATTGATGGAGTCGTTGGTAATCTTAAAGTAGTCCACTCAAAGGAGTTCAACATGAAAACAATTTTACTAATTAGTCTTCTTTTTTCAGGAAATCTTTTCGCTTCAACGATCAATCTCAACCTCGGCGATTCGATCACAATTCAAGCAAACACGACAACAACTGTTTCATGTGGAAATGGAGAAAATCTCTGCCAACTTCCAGTGAAGAATTTAAAATCAAAATTGGATTATTGTAATACGACCAACAATTCGGTCGAGGAATGTTTACAACAAATCTGGCCACCTTTTAAAAAAGCGAATCCTCAATGTGTGAATGAAGGATTTAATACGTGTTTAAATTACTGTAAGACTTCGTCTCAAGATATTGATTGTCTCGCGATTTGCCAGTAACACTAGCGACATTGATTAAGAACAGTAAATCCCTGTTCAACAACACTCGGGCGAATTAATTCCTTGTGAATTAATCTCATGATATTGAATTGATCTTTCGTGCTTAAATCGCAAAAACCTGCATCGGAATAACAAACGGCGTGATCATCAATAGCTTTCGTTTTCACGTTTTCACAGCTTTCATCGTAGGCAATTTTATCAACAGAATTTCTCAAACACTGAGCAACCGCATTCGACCAGCGAACACCGTTTTTACTCATGCGAGAATTTAAAATATTTTTCGAGTTCATACAGTATTTGTAAGCGAATCCGACGTAGTAACCGTTATCACCACAAGAATGATTTTTTTCGCGACAAAGATAATACTCGCACGATCCGATTAAAGGCGTGCAATCGTCTGCTACGGCAAACGCAATCGATGAAATGAGAGCGAGCAGAGTGATGAGGATTTTCATAAAAGCAATTTAGCAGATTTCCCTGTTCGAGAGGAGACTCTTGAAAAAAAGACAGGCGTCTAGTTTTTAAACGGCCCAGAACTTTTTAATCACCCTTTATTCGCCTCTTATCCCCAGGGAAAACTGGCATTAAATCTGCTTTATCACTCCCTATGAAATCACTCCTCTGGCCACTTATATGCATTTTATTGATGACTCAATCTCTTTGGGCCGCCGACGTTTGTCCGAAAAATAACCCGGGCTATTTTTGTTTACCGCCAGAGAAGGTCTTAAACAAAGAAATCAATCAGCAAAATTTCTATACGATCCCTGCTATGATAATCGGACTATTTTCTGCAGAAATTTCCGAGGCGAACTATCCTCTGAGCCTTGAAGCAAAATGGGAGAGTCCTTTTTTTGGTGCAGGTGTTTCTCTTTTTGAAAATTCATTTCACTTGATGATTTTAGGTGGAACAACTCGTATCGAGCGTATGACCACCGACGCTTATGCGGCCGTTGTTTGCCATGAAATAGGACATATGGTCGCTGGAGAACCACGCCAGACAATCACAGGCGCAGAATGGTCTTCATCGGAAGGACAGGCTGATTTTTTTGCGGCTACAGTTTGTCTTCCTCGTTATTTTAAATCGCAGAAGATTACTGATAATCAAATCGCTGCACGCATTGATAAAGCGGGATTTGAAATGATGGATGCGTTCAAAGCCTTCGATACAAATTCGTCTGATAAAACAGTGAGTAGAACACGAGCACCATTGCCGGCAGCGAAGGAAACTTTGATTAACAAGTACCCCTCGCTTCAATGTCGTTATGAAAATTTTAGAAATGCTTCGAAAGGAATTAAAACACGTCCAGCATGTTGGTATCGCGATTAAAAATTGATTTTAAATTTTTCTGATCATTAATTTTCCAACTATTTAGCCTCAATAAATTATGCAGGGTCTTTGCCTTACTAATGTTATAATCTTCCATAAGGAGGATTTCTCATGGGAGGAATCGTGTTTGGTAACGAATTATTTGATCAATGGCTTAATCAAAAAAGCCTGGAAATTATCAACAAGGTTGAGAAAGAAAAAATTTCAACTGAAGACATGTTAATACTTTCTTTGAAGGCGCAAACAAATCATTTTCATCATATGGATCAAGAATTTCGCGAAGAGTTTAAAAGAATTGATCAGCGTTTCGAACAAGTTGATAAACGTTTTGAACAAGTAGATAAAAGATTTGATCGAATGATTACAATCATGATGTGGCAGGGAGGAATTCTTGTGACACTGATTTCAGGACTCTATTTAAAATTATTTTTCTAGGAAGTGAAGCCTCGCTTTTACTAGCGAGGCTATTCTTACATTAAATCGAAAGTGTCGTTAAAAGCTCAACATCACTCACATCAAATTCATTTTTCTTTCTCAAACAATCTTTGAGCGGAGCAATCATCGTTTTACCATGTCTATAGACAGTCGCCGATGCTTTTTCTCCACCGAGAAGAGCTTTGATCGCTTGATAACCCATTTGTGAAGCAATCAAACGATCAGTCGGCGTTGGATTTCCTCCGCGCTGAATGTGACCGAGGATACAAACGTGAGCATCGAGTTTAAATTTTGCTTTTAATTGTTTTTGAATCGTGTGACCGATACCTTCGACTTCACCTTCAGCAGCAATCAAGATCGAAGAAGTTTTTCCGCGTTTGATACCGCGATCAATATCGCCGACGATTTTTTCGTAGTCGATGTTCGATGTTGGAAGAATAACGTTTTCAGCACCGGTACAAATTCCCACTTTAAGTGCGATCGCTGGAGATTTTCTTCCCATGACTTCGACGATGAATGTACGCGCGTGCGAATTTGCAGTGTCGCGAATTTTATCAACAGCATCGACTGCGTTTTGAACAGCAGTATCGAAACCGATTGTGTATTCTGTTCCGTCGATATCGTTGTCGATTGTTCCTGGAATTCCAACGACAGGAATTTTATGTTCGTCGTGGAGTTTCATTGCGCCGTTAAATGATCCGTCACCACCGATGACAATCAAAGCGTCGATTTTTTTTCTCTTGAGTAAGTTAGCGGCTTCTTTTCTTCCTTCTTCTGTCATGAATTCAGGACAGCGAGAAGTTTGCAAGATCGTTCCTCCGTGTTGAAGAATATTACCAACCGAAGAAACTTGTAGCTCGCGAATATTTCCTTCTAAAAGTCCTGCGTATCCTTTTTGAATACCGTAGACTTCAAGGCCCGCACCAATTCCCGTACGAACTACTGCTCTGATCGCACAGTTCATTCCTGGACTGTCGCCACCACTACATAAAACTGCAATACGCTTAATCTCGCTCATAAACTTCCTTATTTAAAAACGCTGACACCTTCGAAGTTTGGTGCCTGAGGGATTCCCATAATATTCAAAATTGTCGGAGCTACGTCACGAAGACCCAGGTCTCCGGATTGCACTTCTAATTTTTCATCTTTTAATTTTTTATCGAAGACACAGAAAGGAACTGGCGCTTCCGTATGTGAAGTATGGACATCGCCGTTATCATAAACCATTTGATCAGAGTTTCCGTGATCGGCAGTGACGATCATTGTGACATTTTCTTCTTCACACGTTTTCATCAGGTCGCGAACGCAAACATCGAGTGCTTCAATTGCTTTCAATGCGGCCTCATAATTTCCAGTGTGGCCGACCATATCCGAGTTGGCAAAGTTCACGACGTATAAACTGATTGAGTGATCTTTAAGTGCTTCTACTAAACGATCGCGAACTTGAAAGGCACTCATCTCAGGCTTCTGATCATAAGTTGCGATCTCGCGATTTGAAGGGATGAGAACTTGTTCTTCACCTGGGAACGGATGTTTCTCTCCACCGTTAAAGAAGAAAGTTACGTGAGCGTATTTTTCTGTTTCAGCAATTCGGAATTGTTTTAATCCGAGTGAGGAAATGTACTCGCCAAGAGTGCCTTTTAATTTTTCTTTATCAAAAAGAATGGGCAATTGAATCCAATCGTCCACGTAAGGAGTCATACATAAAAAATATCCGGGGCGAACTGGAGTATGAAACTCATTAAACTTCGGATCAGCAAACGCGAGTGAAATTTGAATCGCGCGATCGGGTCTGAAGTTAAAAAAGAGAAGAGCATCGTCAGATTGAATCGCATACTCTTTTTTGAAAAGAACAGGATCAATAAATTCATCATAACGACCTTGTTCGTATTCCGATTTGATGTAATCAACAGGAGACATGTCTGTGATCTTTCCAGTGCCAATCATGCAATCGTAAGCGGCTTTGATTTTATTCCAGCGGCGATCGCGATCCATTCCGATCGAACGCCCCTGCATTGATCCGAATTTTAATCCCGGCTCTTTTAAAATTTCTTCGACGAATCCGACACCAATATCACGAGCAGTATCTCGACCGTCCATGAAGGCTTGCAAGATTAATTCAATATTTTGCGCACGGAGAACTTTCACAAGTTCTTTTAGATGATTGATGTGCGAGTGAACACCACCGTTTGAAAGAAGCCCCATTAAGTGAATTCTGTTTGAGTGGGCTTTTGCATACGCGATTAATTTTTTTAGTTCATCAAGATCACCAAGTTTTCCTTCAGCGATACATTCGTTGATGCGAACAAGGTCCTGGCGAACAGATTTTCCTGCACCCAAGTTCATGTGACCAACTTCCGAATTCCCCGCAACTCCTTTTGGAAGGCCGACGATTAATCCGCCAGCTTCAATTGTCGTCATCGGGTAATGCTGAAAAAGAAAATCGATATTTGGTTTGCTTGCGTGTTTGATCGCATTCTTGTTGTCTTTCGGATTAATTCCAAATCCATCAAGAATGCAAAGAAGAACGCGTTTATTTAAATTGTGTAGTGACTTCATATTGTCTCCCTACTTAGTTTGAATTTTTTGATAATAATCGGAAAGAATAACAGCTGCTGCAACTGAAACATTTAAACTTTCCACTTTATCTGTCCCAGGAATTTTTATCGTCTCACCTTGGGTGAGCATTTCTTTTGAGAGACCGTCAGCTTCTTCTCCAAAAAGAATCACAACTTTTTTGTCCCATTTCAAATCGTATAAACTTTTTTTAGCATGGCTTGAAGTCGTGATGATCTGAAATCCATTTTTCTTTAATAGCGCAATTGTCTTTTTAAAATCAGCCGCCTCAAATACATTAACGAATTCCGATCCGCCTTCAGATGTTCTGACTGCTGATGCAGCTGTTGCAGATTTTTTTTCCGGCAAGATAAGAGCATTGGCACCAAAGTGTGCGGCACTTCTCAAAATCGCGCCGATGTTATGGGGGTTCGAAACATTTTCCAGCGCAATCAATAAAGATTGTGTGGGCTTTGTATGTAAATAGGCTTCAAGTGAGAGTTCGGCATTTTTTCTCACGACCATGCAGATATCTTCATGGTGAGTGGCGCGAGTCATCTGATCGAGTTCAGCACGAGTTACGATATGATAAGCCTTTTTATTTTGAGCGCAGTATTTTGTGATGTTTGAGAACATCTTCAATTTTTCTTTGGTCAAAAAGACCTGAATGATATCTTCGGGACGTTTTTTAAAAAGGGTCAAACAAGCATTTTCCCCATAGATTTTTGTTTCAGTTTCGCGATTAAACTTTTTACTCATAATAGCACCTATGGTATCAATTTTAGTACGTATGGGTCAAAGTAAATGTACGGGCTATTTAGCTCCGGTTGGATTCGAATCTGATTTAAAAGTTGAGTTATCTCTTCTGGGAATAACCGTGTTAGAAGCACACGGCAGACTCGTTCTTTGTGAGGGAGAAGCGCAAGATGTGGTTTTTGCCCAAGACACTTGGCATGACGTTGAACGGGTGGAGTACGCTTCGATCAATAACGCTGCTGAAATCCTGCGTACTCGCGGAGGGCGATGGAGTCATTACTCGCTCAACAATCATCGTCGCGGCGAACTTATCTTAGAAAAAGTTCCCTCGGCAAAAATCAAAAAATACAATTTTCTTGATCCTATTCCCAACACGCCGATTGGCGTTTTTTCATTGCTTTCAGAATCGACGATGCTCGTTTCAAACAAAACAGCATGTCCTCTGCCTTTCGGAGAAATTCATTTCAACGAAGATAAAGCGAATCCTCCTTCAAGAGCTTATTTGAAACTATGGGAGCTGTTTACTCTATACAATATCAAGCCAGACGCAGGAATGCGTGCAATCGACGTTGGAAGCTGCCCTGGTGGATGGACTTGGGTCCTGCAAACTGTTGGTTGTCACGTTGTGAGCGTTGATAAGGCCCCGCTTGATCCTCGTATCGCTGCTCTTCCAAATATAGAATTCAAACAAGAGAGCGCGTTTGGTTTGCGCCCTCAACACGTTGGAAAACTCGATTGGTTTTTTTCCGATATCATTTGTTACCCCGATAAACTTTTAGAACTCGTCACGAGATGGAAAGAGTCGGGACTCGTCGATAATTTTGCGTGTACGATTAAGTTTCGGGCACCGACGGATTTCGATACGATGTTCAAGATGAAAGCGATTCCCGGTTCGCGCATCGTTCACTTGTCTTGTAACAAGCACGAAGTAACCTGGATTAATTTAAAACAATAAATTTGTTAGGAGAACTCGATGAAAAATTTTAATAAAAATTTGAACATTGCTTTTGTTGGCGGTCTTGTTGGTATGGCCATCATGACTTGGATTTCTCCTAAGGCGATCAATCTTCTTTTCACTCCTCCAGTGAGTTTCGGCGTGAACTGCGAGCCGGCAGGGAAGTATGCTATGGAAAAGCTGATCCTTTGTCAGAGCGCGGGACTTGTTATTGGTATTATCTTAACATTCTGGTTGAAATCGAAAGTTTTCCCTGGGAAAAATCCAGAGACTACAAAGACTCAACAGTAATTTCCAAAGCTATACTCATAGTTTTTCTAAATTCGTCAGAAGATATTCTATATTTGTTTTTCTTTAAGAAGGGATGTTTAAAGCGATGAACTTCTCTTACGTAAGGAGAACAAATGAAGATTTCTTTAATTTTTTTCTTTTTGCTTCTCTCTGCTCCAGCATTCAGTATGCGAAATTATTTCAGTGAAACTTGTCACATCGATACGAAGAAAGATGATATTGCTCTCTACAAATATGATTACTGGGATGGATATCACTCCATTTTGAATTCAGACATTCCAGGGATCGACAATTATCCAGAAGTGTATTTACCGGGAAGCGAAGGAAGTGGTGATGATAAAGTGACAGGCAAAGAAGTAATTGTCTTCTCCAACGTCACTGATACAAACGTCACTCAAACTCCTTACGATGATGGTTGTTGGAAAGGTTATAATATGGCCTTTGATCGAACAGCAAAAATTGTCAACGCGAGTTCCGACATTCAAAAATTTCTCAACTTTCATCCTGGTGATCTTATCACCATGAAGTGCAGTTACGAGCATCTAGTGATTATGGGGGATGCTTGTAATCAGAGGTAGCTGTCTGTTGTGTGGGGGCCCAGGGTAACACCTGGGTCTTTTTATGGCCACGATGGCCTGTATTTCCGCGAGAGGCAGGAGCCGAAGCGGAAACCTGTGCACTGGGGAAGTTTTACTTCAATCTCGTTTTCAACTAAGATCTCTCCATGAACAACTTCCTCCAATCACTCATCGACCGCATCCCAGCGGACCATACTTCCATTCGTCTTTTCCACGGCAGAGGAAATAAAACTCCCGGCTTTGAACACATTGTTGTCGATTACTACGCACCAACATTGCTGATCACACTTTATAAAGAAACATCAGCTGACATCCTCAATTCCTTGGTCGATTTTCCAGCAGAAAATATTCTTGTTCAAAAACGTTTTCTCAATCGCCCGGAGATAGAAGTTTTAAAAGGAATGATTTCAGAAAGTGCCGTCGCAGTTGAAAATGATTTAAAGTTTCATTTGAAATTCGGCGCTTCTCAAAACATCGGTTTTTTTCTCGATATGGCGACAGGAAGAAAATGGTTGATCGATCACGCTCGCGAAAAAACAGTACTCAATCTTTTTTCTTATACGTGTTCACTTTCAGCAGCTGCGATTAAGGGCGGAGCAAATGAAGTCGTCAATGTCGACATGAGTAAGTCTGCACTTTCAACAGGAAGAGATAATCACAAATTAAACGACCTCGATCTAAAACGCGTGAAGTTTTTTTCTTACGACATTATGAAGTCATGGAATAATATCAAGCGTGCGGGTCCTTATGATATCGTCGTCATCGATCCACCGACGAATCAAGGAGAGAGTTTTAAAGTGGAACGCGATTACTACAAAATCGTGAAACGCTTAAACGAAATGACGAAGCCAAATGCCATTATCATGGCGTGTTTGAATTCACCTTATCAAACGACAGAATTTTTAAAGACGACGTTTGCAGAGCATGCACCGGAATTTTTGTTCGAAGAAAGTCTTCATTCGGCCTTTTATGAAATGGAAGTGAATGCAGAAGAGGGATTGAAGATCGCGCTATTCAAAAAAAAGGGGTGACCGAAGTCACCCCGTAGATCTAAAAACTATTTGTATTTCTTTCCACCAATTTTTCCAAGCAATTCATTATAAGCATCTCTCTTCGGGTGAATGAAAAGAGCTGACTTAAATCTCTTCGCCTCTGGTGCCATTGCATCTGCAAGACTTGTGAATTCACCAGTTGCACGTGAAGAGTTGTTAGCGAATGTGTCTTTTGCTCTTGAAATTTTTCCAGGAATTGTTGCTTCTGAAGCTGTTCTATAAACGTTTCCAGAACTGTCGATGTTCGCTGTAACTTCAGCTGTGTTTCTTTGAAGAAGAAGATTTCTCACTTCTCCGATACGTGTATCAAGAGTTTTTCCAGTTGGTATAACACCTTTTTCGTTAATTAAACGAGTGTAGTATTGAGCAAGAGCATCTACTGAATCTGAAACGCTCAGGTTGTATGTTCTTCTGCCAAAAGTTGTGTTGTTGTACTTAAGAAGAATCTCAACGTTGTATCCGCTATTGATCCAAACAAGTGGATCAAGTGCATTGAAATCCAGAGCGTAAGATTTTTTCTCACCTGGTTGCATTGGAGTTCCAACAACTGTCTTTACAGAATTTCCATTGATACGAAGTTCAAGAGTAATTGTTCCGTTTACTGCAACAGTAGCAACGTTTGCAAGAGTTACAGTGTACAATCCTGATCCATCAAGGTTCGAGTAGTTCGCTTGAATATTATTGAACTCGACTGGACGTTTAATATCTTGCCATAGTTTTTCTTTCAGATCGTTTACAGACAGAACGTAGCTTGCACTCGCACCATCTTCAAGAGTTGAAAGAACATCTCCGATTTCCGGAGAAGTGATTACTTTTGATGAAATCGCATTAACAGAATCGTTAAGTGTTTTTACATCTTCAACATCACCAGCAACTGTGTAAGCTAATTTACTTGCAACACCTCCGGCGTTTGTGACTTTGAATTTTACACCGAAAGATTCACCAGGTTGAACAATACCATCATCTTCTGAACCAACAATTCCCATGAAGTTCAATGAAAGAACCGGATTGTTTTTGAAATAGTTGTAAGTTGAGTTGAACGATGTTCCGTAACTGTTTACGAAAGATGATTGGTAAGTTGAGAAAGAAACTTGCGCGAAATTTCTGTTGAATGCACGAGCGAGGCCTTTCTTCTGTGCGATCTCTACACCAACTTCTGTTCCTGCAGCTTCACCATCACGTTGTCCGTTATCGATGAATGCATAGTAGTTTTTAGAATATTCTGATGGTGCATAAGTATTATAGGCCTGCACGAATGCATCTCTAAAAATCGCCTGGTAATCAACAACTGGTTGCGGTGGTTGTTGAGGCTGAGTAGGTTGAGTAGGCTGAGTTGGCTGCTGAGGTTGTTGCGGAGGAATCCCTGGTGCACCTGGAGTCCCTGGAGCTCCCGGACCTCTGTTTTCACCTGGTCTCGCTTGAGCAGGATAACGTCCAGATGATTCAGTTTCATTAAAAGCCACTTGATTTAATGTATTGTATCTTTGTACTCCAGGAGAAGAGATGTTCAACCAAATTTTGAAAGCATCTTGTCCGTCTACCCATTGAGAAGAGTTTGTTCCGTAAACTCCATCGCGCGACCACATGTCACGGCCATTTCTTTCATGCCAATCTCTTCCGGCGCCGTAAGTGCGATCGTAAGAATCATAGAATGGCATTCTTCCATAACGATCTCTTTTTAAAATATCGTCAGCAGTTGGAATTGCTCCGATGTAACGAGAGTAAGCATCTTGTGTTGGACTGAAATTCGCAACAGGCACTTGATAGTTTGATGATGGAATTACTTTTGTATCAATCGCTTTATAAAATCTATTTTTTGCTTCACTTGATCCAAGAGAATCACCATCGCGTGATCCCGCTTGTTGTCCTTCACCGACAGCAGCGTTCATATAATTGTTGAGAGAGTCGACCATGCCTTCTCCGCTCATCATTACATCTTGGTTATTTTGATAGTAGTTGATTGCTTGATTTAATCCCCAAGCATACCCGCGAAGATATCCATCTTCTTTTCCGTGTGTGCCCGCAAACCTCGTCGCCATATTTGTCGCTTCTTGAATTCCAGAGGCACAAGCAAGAACATGTTTTCCTGTATCGTTTCTATATTTATCACAATAAGAAAGTTGCCCAGGTCTTCTGTCCCATTGACCGCGGTTAAAATCGGGTGGAGGTCCATCGTAACGACCGTTCCAGTTTGGTCTTACTTGTCCAGGAACTGAGGCCATCATACGATTTGCATCTGGAGTGTTAGAAAAATTCGAACATCCAGTGATCAGAGTAGCGATCACAATTGGGGATAATTTTTTGTTCATAATACTTCCTATAGGAAAGAGGATTGACCTTTTTATTATAGGAGTTAATTTTTGTTTAGATATTGGGAAAAAAAGAACCTACGTAATGGGGATGTTGAGCAGAACACTCAACATCCATTATTAAAGAGAATAATTACTTAGATAGAGTACAAGTTAAGAGGCTGTCTCCATATCTGTAGAAGAAAGCTTTACCTGGAGTTACTGTGAAAGCTGCTTCACCTTCAATAACTTTTCCAAGTTCAGGTCTTTTTACTGAGTAGATATTTACGTATTGATCAACTTCATCAATTGATACGTTAACGATTACACCTTGGTTATCTTCTAGTGCAGTTCTGATTGTACATGAGCTTGGTGGGATTGAGGGTTCATCAGAGTTTGTTCCATCGTATTGAGTAACACTTGATCCAAGAAGAATTCTTGGAGCTCCGTATGGAGTTTTTTCCAGACGACAGTTAAGAACGTTTGTTGGGCAAACGCGAACTGCAGCGTCAGCAAATACATTTGAAGCTAGAACTAAAGCTAAAACAGCAATTGATGATTTCATATGACTCCCGTAGTGAATGGATTATTTCTTGAGCGAGTTTTAGCAAAGTTTCGATGGCTTTAAAAGTTAAGATCTCATTGAGAAATTTTTACAGACTAGATTAGGTGATTGAAATCCGGTCTTACTTCGACAGTGTCTATTTTTTTAACATCTCTGTAAACTTTCTCTTATTTAGACTTGGTAAAAACTTCAGGTGATACACTTTCAAAAAATTATTCCCGGAGTTTCTTTTGAAGAAGAGCGTTTTAAGCCTATTGTCTGTTTTACTAATCATGGCAAATACAGTTCACGCAGACGATAAAATTTGTCATGACTTCGAAGGAAATTCAGTAGCTCCTTCTAATTCGATCGCACAAGCGGCCCTTCTGGGAAAAGATGAAGCAAGTTTTCGTAAAGTCGTTACGGATGTAGCGAATCTTTATAAAGAGACAGTGAAACAATTAGGAGCAGAACTTACAGTTGTAAACGACTGGACTGATCCTACCGTCAATGCTTTTGCACTCAAAAAAGAAAAAGATTGGTCTGTTCATTTTTTTGGTGGCCTTTATAGACAAGCGGTAGTGACCGACGATGCAATGGCACTCGTTGTTTGTCACGAGATCGGTCACCTCGTTGGAGGAGCCCCATTCTATTATCCAAGAGAATCTTCTGTTGAAGGACAAGCAGATTTTTGGGCCACATCAGTGTGTGCAAAAAAATATTTTTCTGAACATAGAAAAGAAGTTTTGATTGATGAAGGATCACCGGCAAAAATTCAATGCGATAAACAATACTCGGGAGCAGAAGAAAGAAATATCTGTTATAGAACAGCAGCAGCAGCTCGTGCACTTTCGACAGTGTTCGCTCACGACTACACGACAATTCTTTCTTATTCGCCAACAACAACTGACAAATTAAATTATACTTATGAAAATCATCCGGCAGCCCAATGTCGTATGGCGACTTATATCGCTGGCTCACTTTGCGAAGTCGATTTACAAGGAACAGCTTTTGAAGAAAAACTCCTGAAGGATAAAAAGACATCAGACTTCTTATGTAATGATGTTGTCGATGGTGCGAACGTAAAGACAGAAAAGAGACCTACTTGTTGGTTTAATGAGACGACACACCTTCTTTATGGAGAATACAAAAAGACTATTAAGTCGAAGTCGATCTTTGGTTTTAAAGAAGGACTTATTCAAGTAGCCTACTTAAGTCACTTAGAAGGTGATGTAAAAGTTAAGCTCATTCCAGATTCAAACACAGATTCTGCACAATATGTTCAAGTACAAGAAGATGAATTTAAAACACACTTTGCAGTTGGATCATCTTTAAAGAACTACGACTTTCATTATAAGTTCGTCAAAAAAGCGAACAAAGAAATTAGATTCCGTCTGGTTATCGATTTTAATGGTAAGACAGTTGTTGATGAATCCTTTGGAGTACGTGCTTATTCGAATATTTAATAGACAGTGGACGGCCTGAAAATCGTCTAGTGTTTAGACAGGTGTCTGTAGGATTTTCAGTCACTCCTAAACAGCTCATGTATAACTCACTATTTTTATGATTAATCCCTGGCGCTATTTTTGGCACACTCATTGCTTTTAGAATAGCAAACACTTTATCTCGAAATACGCCTTTAGGGAGGACGTTATGAAAAAAACATTATTAGCACTTTTAGTATTAGCTTCTCTTGCTTCATGTGGAAAAAGTAACTCAGTAGCATCAACTTCAACTTCAACACTTGGTACAGGAACGTCGGCATTATCATCATCAACGACTGATATGTACGGACGAGTTCCACTAACGACTTATGTCTCGAACATCAATAACAACGGTTTCGCTGCAGCTAGAGCAGACGCTGAAATTTACAGATTTTACACTTCAACAAGCTCAGGAAGTGGATGTACATTAAAAACAGCTTTAGGTGGATTTTTAAGTTATTACTCTTGTTCTGGTGGATCAGCTTCAACTGGTTCATACACAACAGCAAACGTAACTCACTCGACAGAAGATTTATCTGCTAAGAAATCGGAATTGATTAACATCATTGCTCAAGCTGCTACTTACTCAAACAGTGCTGACAGACTACAGCTTTATATTAGAACATCGGCTGGTGATGTATATACAATCGACTTCAGAGTACCAATGTCTGCGAACCCTGTTGTAAAATACACAGCTTCAAATGGTCAAACAAAAATGTTCGACTACTCTTTCTCAGGTTACTCAGTTTACTAATAACAAAGTTAAAAAATCAGAATACGACAGGGCCGGTACATCCGGCCCTTTTCTGTTGTTCGGTCTAATGTTCCTCTTTTTTTTTACCTGCATTGATTTATACTTAAAGAGTATTATTTTTAAATATTCTTTTTAAATACCAAGGATGGAATCTCATGGCACAATTCAAAACTGATCTTCGTGATATTTACTTCAACCTGTTCAATGTTTTAAAAATTCAAAATCGCGGTGTCGGTGAAAACGACATGAAAGATATTATCAACGAGTGCAACAAGTTCATCGAAAAAGAAATTTATCCGACAAGAACGATTGGTGATCATGAAGGTGTAACATTGGCCGACGGAAAAGTAACAGCGCCAAAGTCTTTCAAAGATCCAATGAAAAAATATTATGAAAACGGGTGGCACGCAATCGGTTACGCTGAAGAAATCGGTGGTATGCCGGTTCCACATCCAGTGTCTCTTGCTTGTCAGTCAATCATGAACGGAGCAAACGTTTCATTCTCCATGTACCCAGGGCTTTCACGTGGAGCAATGGATGTTATTCTGCAAGTTGGTTCTCAAGAACAAAAAGATACATACGTTCCAAACATGATCAGTGGATTGTGGGGAGGAACAATGTGTTTAACTGAACCGGGAGCGGGAAGTGACGTTGGTTCAGTTATTACAACAGCGACTCCAACTGGGTCGGGAACATACAAAGTTAAAGGGATCAAGATTTTTATTTCTTCCGGTGATAACGATTTCTACGAAAATATTATTCACTTAGTTCTTGCGAGAACTCCAGGTGCACCAGCGGGAACAAAAGGTCTTTCACTTTTCATCGTTCCAAAAATTCGTCTCGATGGAACACCAAACGATGTTCGTTGTACGAAGATCGAAGAGAAAATGGGAATTCACGGTCAAGCAACTTGTGAAATGACATTTGGTGGTTCAGGGAATTGCGAAGGTCATTTAATCGGAAAAGAATTTGATGGGATGGCGAATATGTTCATCCTCATGAATGAAGCTCGTCTTCTTTGTGGTGTTCAAGGTGAAGCACAAGCAAACCTTGTATACATGTTGACTGAACAGTATGCTCGCGAGAGAGCACAATTTGGAAAAGAAATTGTGAATCATCCGGACGTAAAAAGAACTCTTATGAAAATGAGATCGATGGCCCGTTCAATGAGAAGTTTAATTCTCTATACTGGTGATCAGTTCGATCGCGCACATGCTGGTGACAAAGCAGCTGAAGACGAAATCGCATTCTTAACTCCAATCTGTAAATCATATTGTTCTGATGAAGGATTTCAAGTTGCCGTCGATGCTATTCAAACTCACGGTGGATACGGATTTTGTTCTGAATACGGAATTGAACAATTTGCACGCGATCTAAAAATTGCTTCAATCTATGAAGGAACAAATGCGATTCAGGCGATGGACTTCACGATGAGAAAAGTTTTAAAAGACAATGCAAAAACTTTTATGGCAATCGGAGCAAAAATTCAAAAGGCGATGGCGAGACCTGAAGCTCAAGAATTTGCAGACGAACTTGCTATTCTTGGTAAAAATTTACAAAAGGCCCAAGAAATTCTTACTCACTTCGGCGGATTGGCGAAAGCAAATAAATTCGATTCAATTCTTTTTAACTCAATGAACTTTTTAAATTTCAGCGCAAACTTAATCGGCTCATGGTTGTTGCTTGAGGGTGCTTGTGAAGCATCAAAAGCGATGGCAACAGCAACTAGTGCAGAGGATAAAGAATATTACCAGAGCAAAAAGATCGACTTTAGGTTTTATGTTCAACAGCAACTCACTAAAAACTCAGGTATCGCTCAATCGATTCTGAACTTTAAAGAGGATTTATCTCAATTGAATGTTTGATCCAGTTAGTGATAAACTAGCTAAGATTAAACTTTTAAACTGAGCTGAAAATGAACATTGAGAAACTGAACGAAGAGATCACACTCTTCTCGTCTAGCACGCACGGAAGTAGCGACTATGACAAAGACGAATATTTCGTCATGAGCGAAGGGCGTTTAGACTTCGCACCTTTAAAGTATATTCAAAAACGAGTTCCGGAGTTCAAAGACATCAACTCTCTTTTAAAGATTGGTTTTGTCTATGACTCCCTGGAACTTTCAAACAACGAAAATTTTCAACACTGGTACGAAAAACAATTTTCAAAAAAATTGCTTCGCAGAGACGCGAGAAAAATTTCAATCGTGTACGTTCCAAACAATAAATTGATCCTCGATCAAATTGGACTCGTTCATAAATCATACGAAGTTCTTTCGCACGAACAAATTCTTTTGAACGGAAAAAATCTTCCAACTCAATTGGGAGAGTGGTACGCAAAATGTATCTTCGGTCTTAAGCAATTAAAATCGACATCACAACGTGGATTCGATTTCGTGATGGGCGATGGAAAACGTGTTGAAGTACAAGTGGAGTGGAGTGATGTCTCTTCACCAAAAGGTGTAAAAATCAAAAAGACACTCGTCGATCTTTCCGATTATTGTGTCATCATTTACGTCGCAAAAAATTTCATGATCAGAGAAGTGTGTTTCCTCGATTCAGAATATGTTTCGAGAAAATTTTCTTCAAAAGGTCACACGATCTTTTTAAAAGATTCAGATGTGTCGGCTTATTTCTTTTCAAAATCATCTAAGCATTTTGATAAGATTATTAATCCGATTACGTTCTTGAAGTATGCTTCGCCTAATTTGGCGATGAAGCTTTCTGAAAAATTGTCTCAATAATTAGGAGCACTCATTGAGTGCTCTTTCTTTATACTGCCTTGATCATTAAACGATATTAATAAATTCAGCTCTGCTTTATCATTAAAAAATAATTAATGAGGTGATGATGAACAGGGTGTTTATAATTTCTCTACTATTTTCTTTTATTGGAATTACTGGTTGCTCTCATCAGCCTAAAAATATTACGACAACGTCAAATAAGAATATTGTAGATTCAAATCGCAAAGTAATATTGCAAACAATTCATGATATAGTTCCAGCACAAGAAGCTCTGATTAGTTGTGATCCTAATTATTTTAATAAAATAAACAATGAAGATTATAAATTTCTAAAACAAGAAAGGGTCTTTGATTTTTTATGGGAAAATTTTTTAAAAAACAGCGTAGATGATAAGCTCAGGACAAAGTCCTTAGAAATTCTTTAGAAGGTAATCACTATTTATGGGGAGGAGCAATCTATATTAAAAGAAATGATACCACATCTCCTTTTATTTTATCCGATGGAGTCTTTATGGTTCCAATTCCTTTAAATGCGTTTAAGAAAATTATTATTGCTAAAGAAAATTATTATATTGTGGATAATGAGCCTTTTAGTTGCGATTTAATGAATTACGTTGAGCCAGTAATTGAAATAAAAAACGATGAAATAATAGATTCGCTTGAGATGAAAAAATATGAGCTGCCAAAAGGTTTTAATATTCAAAAAGCAATTTTGATAGAAAATGTGAACATCAAGGACAGTGGAGTTTGTGGATGTTAAAAAATTACGTTTCAAGCATTGTTCTGTTCTTAATTGTGAGCAAGTGTTTTGGTAACTGCGAGCTTTACTCAGCTGGATATCACACTATTGCAACTTATCGCAAAGATGATAAAGACTTTAATACAAAAGAGGCATTAGCCTCTTTTAAAATTAAAAATGATTATATCGAAATTAGTACAGGGGGGAGTGATCCACAGTATGATAAAAATTTTTCTTATTCTTCTTTTTTTAATCTGAAAACAATTCAAGTTGGAAGTCGGACTTGTAAAATTGAAGGTGAAAAAGAACTTTTGCTGTCAAATGTAAGTCAAGACTCGACTTTAAAGATCCCACTATGCAAACAATTTAATACTGAGGAATTTACAGGCTTAAAAGGAGAGGCTTTTCTTAGCTATAAGAATAATACTCTTTATTTGCCTACTCAGATTCAAGCAATACCAACGGTTGAAACTGATAAACTTCAAATTATAATAATCGAAAAAAATATTTCAGAAATTCTTAAAACAAAATTTTTCAGAGGAGAAACTCAACTTGTCTTAGCACCTGATGAATATATCGTTGAAAAATTCGATCATCAAAAATTTGAAAAAACTGATATGTTTGTTACCAACGTAACGGCAATATCAAATAAAAAAAATCAAAAACTACGAATTAAATTTGGCCTTACTTTTATTAGTTTTGAAGGAACTAGCTGGTATATTGCAGATTCTTCTTTCATTGATCCTTGCGAGAGCGACGAAGGAGCAAAGGGCTACTTTGAATCCAAAAAAGCAGAACAAGAAGCTGCTCCAGATAGATTTATTGGACATATGATTAATATAAAAGGTGGACAAATTTTTGGTGAAGACAAATACCCACGATTAATTGGTCTAAATGACTTACCTAATTTGTATTTGATGGATTTTGCCAAAAAGCTCATCGTGATCAGGAACAGCGATAATTCTTCAAACGATTATACAAATTTTGGGTTGCAGAATAAAAATCCAATATTAAATACTAAAGAGTGATCTAATACAATTCGTACTTCAGCAATCGACACTCAAGCGATCCATTAAAGAACGTATGACGCTTACTAGTCCCTAACGATATCGCTTTTCTCAAAAGCGGATTCGAAGTGAACACATAAGCTCTGAACCCTTTAAAGTTCTGTTTCAAGTTCTCACCGTAAGCGTGATAAAGATTTTTCAACTCTTCTTCTTCACCCATACGCTCCCCATAAGGAGGGTTTGCGATAACAATCCCAGGTGGTTCATCCATCGGAGTAATCTTCGTCGCATCTCTTTTATTAAGCGTAACGATCTGTTGATCAATCATCGCATTGTGAAGGTGAAGACGAGTTGTCTCAAGCGCACGCTCAGTAATATCGAATCCAAAAAATTGTCTTGTCTGAAGATCGTTAAGAGCAGCAAGAGAGTGATTGTAAATCGCTTGCGCTCTTTCATTGAAGAGACGCTCAGCTTTTTTATCAACAGTGAACCAAGGGTGTTTTAGGAAATCAAAAACCGGAACGCGTTTTTCAATATACTGTCTCACTTTTAAATAAGTCGGTGCAACTTTCGCGCGAATGAGAATTCCTTCAATCAAGAAAGTTCCCGTTCCACACATCGTATCCGTGAAAATATCTTTTTCCGGATCAAAGTCTGTCGTCATAATAATTGCAGCTGCTAGATTTTCGCGAAGAGGAGCTTTGAGCGATTCTTCTCTGTATCCGCGATTCGAAAGAGGTTCACCACACATATCAACGAGGATACGAGCGTTGAATAAATCCGTTCCCGGTTTTCTTTCTACGCGAAGGAGGAAAGTGATGTCAGGTCTTCCCGTATCAACAGAAGGACGCTCACCGAATTTCTCTCTGAAGTTATCGACGATCGCATCTTTTAAAAGTTGCGAGAAGATCATTGAGTTATTGAAATGCTCTTTTGTATCGCGATCGAAAAGCGTGTTGATTTTGAAAGTTTGGTTAACATCAAAAACTTTGTCCCACCATTTTTCTTTCGCGCGAGCGTACAAATCTTTTTCCGAAGCGATTGTATAAACCTGAAGTTCTTTGAATACACGGGAAGCAACACGAGAGTTAAGTAAAACATCGAGAGCTTGTTCAGTTTCTGCTTTAAAAGCAACTCCGCCTTTTTCCACTTCGATACGTGTGATTCCCAGATCGCGAATTTCTTTTTCAAGAAGAGGTTCAACTTCGCGCGGACAAGAAGCAAAAAACGTCGATTGATCAAATTCTTTTGTACCGTCTGCATTTACTTTTGCACGTGGAGTAGATTTTACATCGCTCGTTTTTTTCTCAAGTCTGTCACGACGATCATTTTTTCTGTCGCGATTGTTTGGGTAATCTTTTTTGTAAGGAGGCTTAGTTGCCATGAGTGTATCCTAATTAATTTTCAAGTTGTCTCATTAAATAATAATCTTTCGCTCTGATGATGAGATCGCGATAAGAGTTTTCCATCAATGGATTGAGATTGCGTTCTTTGAAACGCTTAATTCTCCAAAGAGAAATTGACATGAGTCCCAGGACGATCGCCTGATCCAGATATTTTTTTTCGTCTGTGCTTAATGGTCTGATAGCTTCATAACCTTGAAGATACGAGTTTACAAGGGGCGTGATAATTCTTCCTTTCTCTAAACAAGTTCCAGAGAGAGAAATCCCCAAATCGAGAATGTATTCGCCAATACCGGCCTGCTCGAAATCGAGAACAGTGCTCAGGTGGTTGTTATCAAAAAGAGTGTTGTCGTAGTAAAGGTCCCCGTGAATGATTCCCTTTGAAAAAGGAGAGGTCAGAAATCCTTTAAGTTGATCAGGGAAGAAGAAGTTAAAGGCTTCGCGATAATCTTCAGGGCACACAATCGATTGAGTGTAATCGTAAATTTCCTGAGCACCAAAACCTACGCTTTCATGGCGACGCAATTTTTTAATTTCGATTTCATCATGATTGAGCGAGTGAAGTCGTGCGAGTGCTGAACCTACTTCTTTACAAGTAAAGTCCGAAGGCCCCGGCGGAATTCCTTCGACGAACGGATAGAGCACACCGAAGTAAGGTCCATAGTTGTACACCAGCTCGCCAGTTGTAAGAGCGAACGGTTTGAGTGAGTAAGGGTATCCGCGTTGATTTAAATACAACAGGATCGATTGCTCTTCTGAGAGTTGTAGTTGATTTTTATCGTTCGATATTTTGAGCAATACTGTTTCGTCCAACAGTTCAACTTTGTAGTTGGAATTCGAAATCCCCAACGAAAGAGGAGTCAATTTTACGACATCTTTCCGACCGTAAAGCTTGAGTATATCTGCTGCCTCTTGTGGGCCTATCTGAGTATAGCTTGCCATGAGTTCAATTACCTTGTGACATAGGAGAGAGAGTGCTATATTGAGTCTGCTTTATTTTATAACAAAATCTAAAAACCACTAGGGGGAATTATGGCCTTTACCGATTACAAAGTAAAAGATATGTCACTGGCAGACTGGGGACGTAAAGAAATCGAAATTGCAGAAACTGAAATGCCAGGATTAATGGCCCTTCGTGCTGAATACGGAAAAACAAAACCATTAAAAGGTGCAAAAATCGCGGGATGTCTTCACATGACAATTCAAACTGCGGTTCTTATCGAAACTCTTGTTGAGCTTGGTGCAGAGGTTCGTTGGTCATCATGTAATATTTTTTCAACTCAAGACCAAGCTGCTGCGGCAATCGCTGCTGCCGGGATTCCTGTTTTCGCTTGGAAAGGGATGAACGAAAAAGAATTCGACTGGTGTATTGAACAAACTCTTAAGTGGGCAGACGGATCAGGACTTAACATGATTCTTGATGACGGTGGTGACTTAACTGTTATGGTTCACAATAAATATCCTGAACTCATCAAAAACATCAAAGGTCTTTCAGAAGAAACGACAACAGGTGTTCACCGTCTTTACGATATGATGAAAAAAGGTGAACTAAAAATGCCTGCTATCAACGTAAACGATTCAACAACTAAATCAAAATTCGATAACCTTTACGGATGTAGAGAATCACTTGTTGACTCTATTAAAAGAGCAACAGACGTAATGGTTGCTGGTAAAGTTTGTGTTGTTGCTGGATACGGTGACGTAGGTAAGGGATCTGCTGGTTCATTCCGCGGATTAGGCGGACGTGTAATCGTAACTGAAATCGATCCTATCTGTGCTCTTCAAGCAGCAATGGAAGGATATCAGGTAATGACTATGGAAGAAGCTGCTAAGCTTGGAGATATTTTCGTTACAGCAACTGGATGTCGTGATGTTATCACAGGAAAACACCTTGAGATGATGAAAGACGGAGCTATCGTTGCAAACATCGGCCACTTCGATCTAGAAATTGAAGTTGCTTACTTAAATAAGACTGGTAAAAAAATCAACATTAAGCCTCAAGTTGATCAATACGTAATGCCATCAGGAAAAAAACTAATCGTTCTTGCAGAAGGACGTCTTGTTAACCTTGGATGTGGAACTGGTCACCCTTCATTCGTAATGTCTAACTCGTTCACAAACCAAGTTATGGCACAAATGGAACTATGGGCGAACCATAAGAACTACGAAAACAAAGTTTACGTTCTTCCAAAACACCTTGATGAGAAAGTAGCTCGTCTTCACCTTTCAAAAATTGGTGTAAAACTTGATACTCTTACTTCAGCTCAAGCTGAATACTTAGGAATCAAGCCGGAAGGCCCATACAAACCAGATCATTACAGATACTAATTTATGAAAATAGTTATCGGATCAGATCACGCAGCTTTTGAAATGAAGGAACTTGTAAAAAAGTTCCTTCAATCAAAAAATATCGAGTTTATCGATGTCGGCACTCACTCACTTGAGCGCAGTGACTATCCAGATTATGCGAGTGCTGTTGCTAAAAAAGTACTCGCAGATAATCTCACTGGGATTCTTCTTTGTGGTTCAGGCATTGGCGTTTCAATCGTTGCCAATCGCTACAAAGGAATTCGCGCGGCCCTTTGTCGTTCTCCCTACGATGCAGAAATGGCCCGCAAGCACAATGATGCTAATGTTCTTTGTCTTGGAGCACGCACGAACACAGAAGAAGAAATTAAGGCGATTATTGAAGCCTGGTTTGCCAATTCTTTTGAGGGCGGACGTCATGCCGATAGACTCAAGAAGTTTGAAAATCTTGGTGAGTGTTAAGGAGCCAGCGGTTGAAACTTTTTGAAAAATTCATGTACCCCATTTTAGTCATCCTCGTTTTCGTCGCAATTTATGTTGCTCGCACAGATTTGAGTTATTTTGAATCGGCGATGGTTGCTGAAGACGGATTTTTTCAATGGATGATTTTCTATACACTCATGTTTGCTTCAGTAATGTGCTTTTATCGCGCGAGTATCTTAAGACCATTTAGAGGAAGTGCTTTCGCTACTTATTTAGTGGCGGCAGGAATTATCTTCTTAGGCTTTGCGATGGATGAAATTTCTTGGGGCCAACACGTTTTTGATTTTAAGGCACCGGAATTTTTCCTCACTCACAATGCAAAATCGCAGGTCAATTTTCACCACATGGTGATTTACGGTTTCCACGTCAATAACATTATCTTTACGTTAGCGATTAAAATCCTGGCGACACTTTATTTTATCGTTCTTCCATTCTTCTATACGAAATTGGAAAAAATTAAAACGTTTGTAAACCGTTTTGCGATTCCACTTCCTCGTTATACGCAGACAGGTGCTTACATCATTCTCGCAGGACTTGTGAGTTTGATTCCTTCTGATTTTCGTTACGTGATCTTTGAATTTGGCTTTTACTGGATTCTCGTACTCATGATGTACAATCCATTAAATGACGAAGTTTTTTCTCGCGTCTCACTTATTCGTTAATCAAATAAGGTTGTAATTTCTTTAACAGCATTTGAGAGTAATTCTCATGTGCCGTTGCATTTAAATGAACTTCTCCCGGAATTTGCGGCAAGGGAAGGATATCTGCTTTATCAAATGTGATGACCTGAATACCTTCTTTTCTCAGAGTGCTGATAAGCTCATCAACGTAAGATGAATTTTTCACGTTGATAAATTTGGGATTAAACGACACAAAAAATTTATTTTGAGCATCTGTTTGAGCAAGATATTCTTTTTTTATCGCGGCCAAAATTTTTGCTGTCAGCTCTATGTGCTCGTGAGTAATGTGCGGAAGATTGGGAATGAGAATTTGATTGTAGGGAAGTTGATTTAAAAATTGATAAAACTGTACCGGCCAATAATTTTCGAACGGGCCTTTATAAATCAATTGTCCTTTCTCATAAATATAACGAGGAGGTTTCTTACTCCAGGTCATAAAACTTTTTGAACCTATGACTCGATCAATAAGATGAAAATGAAAATCGTAAAGAAAAATTCCGTGAGCTTGATTGCCGATCATTTTCTTTAAATTGTAATGCTCAAAAAAATGCAGAGTACTACTTGGCCCCATTCCGACGAGCCCCATATTGTACGCATCGTAAGATGGAATTTTTTCTCCAAGCTTTGCAGGGAGAGTTTCATCGTCTTTCACACCTACTCCAAAAAGATTGGAGTCTCCTGAAAGAATAAAATGTTTTGTCGCTCGGGGATTTTTCTTCGTCAATCTGAGTCCAAATTCACCAGTGTGATAAACGACAGAAAAAATGTTTTTTCCATTATGAGACATCGTATCTTGGATAACAGAATCGGGGAAAATAACAAAAGGATTGATCTGTTGAATAAAAGGATCTTTTTGGTTTTCGGGAAAATTCATTTCAACAGTATGAACATTACCGTTTTCGGAAATGACGTTTTTTGTGTTGATAATTTTAGGGGAGTCAGCAAGTGCGACTGATAAAAAAATTAAAAAACTACAAAGAAGTTTTATAAAGTCCCCATCATCTTCTTCAGGCGCAATCTGAATACGGCGAAAACCGCTTCAACGATAATTCCACCACCCATTTTTGATTGGCCGTCACGGCGTTCGTAAAAAATGATCGGCACTTCTTTGATCTTCAAATTTTTCACCCAAACTTTATAGTTGAGTTCCAATTGAAAAGAATAACCGTTAGAGATAATGCGGTTGAAGTCGAGAGACTCAAGGGCTTTTCTTCTAAAACATTTAAAACCACCAGTCGTATCGAAAATAGGAATGCCAGTGATCGCACGAGTGTAAATAGAAGCGCAGTAAGAAAGAAGCAATCTTCTGAAAGGCCAGTTGATAATGCGAATACCGTCGATGTAGCGAGAACCGATAACGAGGTCGTTGCTTTGAGCAGCGTCTAGTAAATCAGGAATTTGTTTTGGATCGTGAGAGAAATCGCAGTCCATTTCAAATACGTATTCGTAATTCTTTTCCAAGGCCCATTTAAAGCCCGTAATATAGGCCGTACCGAGTCCGAGTTTACCTTTTCTCTCGATAATGAAGAGAGTCTTAAATTCAGTCATTAAACGCTTTATAACTTGAGCTGTGCCATCAGGCGATCCATCTTCGATAATGAGAAGAGAAATCGCAGGGTAGAGTTCAAAAAGAGTGCGAATCATTCTCTCGATATTATCGATTTCGTTGTAAGTGGGAATGATAATAAGCGTTTTCTCGAAAGGAAGTGACATCGACATAAACTCCAAATTTAGTTTGCTCCGATTGTAAAACTAAATTTGGAAACTGTCTTTGAAAAAGTCTATGGCTTAGTTGCTGGAATCAATTTGTAAAAGTTTTCTTCCTGACGTTTGATAACGCGAAGAAATGATTTCGAAGACACTGCGATCATCTGTTTTTGTAATTTGAGAAGCTTGCTTCTCTGCTTTTTGGGCGAACTCAATCAATTTACCATTGCTGACTGCTTTATCCTTAGGATTTGTTTTTGCCATAAAATCTTCGATGCCGGATTTTTTCTCGCCTGCTTTTTTTCCGGAAATACCGAGACCGTCTCCTCCGGAAAAATCGACAACAGATCCGTTGCGACCAGAAGAAACAGCTGCCAATGTTGCGCCAGGGCCCGATCCGAGTCCTTCGAGTTTGGCCATAGCACTGTTCACAGCACTTGAAGAAGGTGAATTAGAGGCCATGAGGCGAGCGACGTTGGCCGGAATTCCTTTTGATGTAATCGCATCGGCCACACTTTTCTGACCTGGATTAAGTTCTCCTGCTGGAACTTTGTTCCCCAATTCTGCGAGTGCTTTTTTCGCAATCGCTGAAGTTCCCGCATAAGATTCTGCACTGAGTGTTCCGTTTTCTAATTTTCCGTGAGCGAGAGAAGCGATCGCTTTAAAAGGTGAAGCTCCAGTCGTTCCGAAACCTAATTGCAAACTTCCACCCGATTGGTTCTCGATAAATTTATCGAAACACGTATTTGTTTTATTGCATTCGCAAGTTGTATCAATTTGCATTTTATCGTTGGTACAAGCAATGCGATTAAAGGTACTGGCAGCGGCTTGTTTCGCAGCGATTTGAGCTTTACAGTAAGTCGGATCGTTTTCTGTTTCAGGTTGTGAACAGTAACAATCATTTTGAGTAACAGGGTTACAATATCCTTTTCCTGGAAGTTGATTGGCGATGTCGCGGGTTTTTTGCGCGTACTCTTTATTCGCTCCAACTTCTTCCTGATAAAAAGTTCCAAGCAATGTTGCAGCTCCCATTTTTACAACGAGAGAAGTATCGACTGCAAAGGATCCCATCGCTGCACCAACGGCGTAGCAAGCAGCTCCACCGTACCATCCCGCCGCTTGAATCTGTGCTTGTTTCGCGCGACTGTCGTGGCTTTTCGCTGCTTTTAACAATGTGTCTTTTTGAGAAGTATCACCATCAGTACTTAAACTGTCTGTTGTATTTTTTTGAGCGAAGACTGCAATCCCTTCTGTTGCTGCTGGAATATATTTACAATAGTCAGCAGCCTTATCTTTTTGTGCTTTATCGCCGGACTGAGCAGCTTTGTCTCCCGACTGAGCTGGTGTCTGACTTGTCGTTTGTCCTTGACCCTGAGTTTGATTTTGAGCGCCGGAGCTGTCAGTTTTTGCATCACCTGATTTCCCTTTTGAGAGCGGCATAAAATCAGTCATCGCTCCCATCGTTGCATAAGCTTGAGCAGCGGCCTTCATAAGCGCTGGACTCATTCCCATAACTTTGTGGTCGACTTCATTTCCCGCACAAGCTTGTTTCATATCGCCTGTACATTTCTCCTGAATAATTCTGTTCGCGAGTCCCTGGTGAACATAGTTCTCGCTCAATTGTTTTTCTTGATCAGTAAGGTTGTCCGCAGAAGTTGTCGTTGCACTACTACCTTTGTTCGACAAAATTTTAATACTCGTTGGAGCTGCTGTTGTCGTTTGCGAATTGAGAATTTGTTGGGCCTTTGCCGCATTGTCGAGAAGAGTTTGATTAAGAGTTGTTTCACTTCCTGTTGCAGAAGGAGTTGTGGTTGTTGACGAGGTTGTACTCGTGCTCGTCGAGCCCGCAAAAGCAGAAGTGATTAATAGGCAACTCAGAAGTAAAAATATTGAATATTTCATAGTACTTTTATTTTAGCACTAAGCGGGCCCGAGGGAGGCTAAGGCAAAAAATGACCGGAGGTAAACTCTATAAAATCGCTAGGATACAAAGCTTCTCCCTAGGGTAATTCTCTGATTTTACTGCCTGATTTTAAAGGCATGTTCACCCTTTACGGGCACGCGTTTCATTGGTACAAATTTGGGTAAGAAAACTAAAATTGCACAAGTGGAACATTTATGGGAACGCCAATGAAAGATACACACGAAACTGAACTTTCTCATTCAATGGTTCATTACCTTTTAACGATTCATAAATTGAAAGAAAATAGAGGTTTTGCCAGAGTCACAGACATTGCTAAAGATCTCGATCTGACAAAAGGATCAGTTTCAACAATGTTGAACAATTTAAAAAAGAAAGGTCTGATTCAAGAAGAAGACGAATGTAAATTTGTCGTTCTTACAGAATTGGGGCACGAAGAAGTTCACCGCATTCTTTCATCACGCACATTGCTTTATTATTTTCTTAGAGACTTCGTCGGTGTTGACGATGAAACTGCTCTCAACGATTCATGCCAGATGGAACATTTGATGAGCCCACAAACGAGTGAGAAATTTTTTAATTTCATGAAGACACTCGCTTGTACATGTGACGATCTCAATAAAAAAGGGCAGCTTCCAAAATCGTTTCAGTTTAAAACTACTTTGGATCTTTGTTCATACTCAACGTCAGATGAATTTATTCATCAGCAAAAAGGTGATAGCCATTTACAGAGCAAGTAGTCTCTTTTTAGGGATTGTACTTTTTCTAATGAACTCGGCACTTTTCGCTGAGGAATTAAACACGTTTTGCTTCGAAAAAAATGTCAATTTAAAGTCGGTGGAAAGCTCTGTCGGCTTCTTACTTCTTCCGCAAGATCAAGTTATTCTTAGTTTGAAAGAACACTGCATAGAGATCACCAGTTCCCCCAATAGAGGAAAACTATTTGAGAAGTATCTTTCCAAGAGCTACAGTTTAGTTAAGTCAGGTAAGGAAGAAGCTTCTGCGGGAGAGACTTTTGATAAAGAGACCAATTGCAATCTGACTTTTAAAACGACGACAACCACCAAGCAGGACAATAACAACCTTCAAGTGGGAAAAAACAATTCCGTTAAAGCGACTTCTAAGACACAATCCTATGTGAACAACATGGAACTTCTCTTGGGATCAGGACAGAGCGGAGAGTTGGATGTGGGAAGTGAGAAATTGAAAGTGCTTTGTCAGTTCAACGAAGAATTCGCCAATCTCACTTTCTCATTTGTGAGTACGGATAAAGCGACAGTCAGAACTGAAGTGCGAACCAAAAAAGGTGAGTGGTTAAACCTCGCTTCGATTGTTAGAGAGCTCAATGAAAAAAAGAAAACGCTGGGAATACCTCAGACAGAAATAGACGAAACAAACGGAAAAAGTGAAACGACATACGAATTGCAATTTAGATAGGAGAGACTATGAATATTTTATTAGAAAAATTTAATACACCATTCGACACAGTTCCCTTTGATAAAATTAAACCAGATGATTTTCTTCCGGCGATCAAAGAAAGTATCACGCTTGCGAAGAAAAGAATTGAAGACATCAAAGCAAACAAAGAACCAGAAAGTTTTAAAAATGTTGTTGAGGCTCTTGAAAACGCAGGCGGAGAAGTTGATCTTATCTCTGGAATTTTCTTCAATCTACACAGCGCTGAAACAAACGACGATATTCAAAAATATGCAAAAGAAATTTCACCGCTTCTTACTGAATACGGAAACGATATCAGTATGGATGCAGTACTTTTCTCGAAGATCAAAAAAGTTTGGGACAATAAAGAGAAATTTAATTTGAACCCTGAACAACTAATGTTGCTTGAAAAGAACTATAAAGGCTTCGTAAGAAACGGGGCCCTATTAGACGAGAAAGGGAAAGAAAAAATGAGAGAGATCTCAAAAGAGCTTTCTACTCTTGGTCTTCTTTTTGGCGATCATATTCTAAAAGAAACGAACGACTATATGCTTGTTATCGAAAAGAAAGATGATCTTGCCGGTCTTCCGGAAGATGTTATCGATGCTGCTGCTGAAACAGCAAAAGAAAAAGGTCAGGAAGGAAAATGGGTTTTCACTCTACAATACCCAAGTGTTATTCCTTTTTTAACTCATGCAAAAAATAGAGATCTTCGTCAGAAACTTTACATGGCAAACACAACAAAAGGTTTCCATGGTGGAGAAACAGACAACCAGGAGATTGTAAAAAAGATCGCAGTTCTTCGTTACGAAAAAGCAAAACTTCTTGGATACCAATCACACGCTGATTTCATCCTTGAGGAACGCATGGCATCAACTCCAAAGACTGTTGAGAAATTCATTCACAACATCGTAAACCATGCGACTCCAGCCGCAGCGAAAGAAACTCAAGAATTAAAAGATTATGCAAAAAACACTGATGGTCTCGTTGATTTCCAGAAATGGGACACAATGTACTACGCTGAAAAATTAAAGAACGAAAAATTCCAGGTAAACGATGAACTTCTTCGTCCATACTTTAAATTAGAAAAAGTTATCGACGGTGTTTTTGAAGTAGCGAGAAAACTTTACGGACTTTCATTTAAACTTCGCAATGACATTCCAGTTTATCACCCGGATGTTAAAACTTACGAAGTGGTAGATGAAAACAATAAGCACGTTTCGGTTTTCTATGCTGACTTCCATCCTCGCGAAGGAAAAAGAGGTGGAGCATGGATGACTTCGTTCCGTGGGCAGAAAATTGAAAATGGTGTGAACGTTCGCCCACACGTTGCGATCGTATGTAACTTTACAAAACCTACAGCGACAAAACCATCTCTTCTTGGATTTGATGAAGTGACAACTCTCTTCCACGAATTCGGACACGCTCTTCATGGAATGCTTGCGAACACTCAATACGAATCACTTTCGGGAACAAACGTTTACTGGGACTTCGTTGAGCTTCCGTCGCAAATCATGGAGAACTGGGCCTACGAAAAAGAATGTCTGGATCTTTTTGCTGAACACTATCAGACAGGAGAAAAAATTCCTGCGGATCTTATCAAGAAGATCAAAGACTCATCTTCTTTCCTTGAAGGAAGAGCAACTCTTCGTCAGTTGAGTTTTGCTTCAATCGATATGGCATGGCACTCGACAGATCCATCTCACATCAAAAACATCGAAGAGTTTGAAACTAAGATCAACGATAAACTTGATTTCTTGCCATCTGTAAAAGGAACAAGTATCTCAACAGCGTTCTCACATATTTTCGCTGGTGGATACTCTGCCGGTTACTACTCATACAAATGGGCAGAAGTTTTAGATGCTGACGCTTTTGAATTTTTTAAAGAGCAAGGGATCTTTAATCGCGAAGTCGCCGACAGATTTAAAAACAATGTTCTTTCTCGCGGAGGAAGTGTTCATCCAATGGATTTATACGTGGCTTTCAGAGGCAAAGAACCTAATCCTGATGCTCTTTTAAGAAGAGCAGGGTTGTTATAATTATGTTAGCAACAACTGTTTTAAAGTGTATTCTACTCGCTAAAACTCAAGTTCTGGTATTGGAGCAGCCGATTGATGAATACGCGACTGCGACGATCTCACAGACGTTTAACGGTGTTAATTTCGAGGGAACAGTATTCGAAGGCAGATTGAACTCTGTGAGTATTGAATATCCTAAATACAGCGCTAAAACGATGAGCTATTCGACTAAAGATTATGAACAAAGAAGTCTATCAACAAACTTAGACATCAAAAATGAACACGCGTCTATCGACTGCGAAATCAATTAAAGAAATTTCCAATTACTTGTTTTTTCCACTGGCCGAATAAAACCGGCCAGTGCCCATTTCTTCATCAATGATTCAGCTCCGTACTGAGTAAGCTGAAGAAGATCGATCAATTGTCCTTTGGAAAAGATAGGGAATTTTTTTCGAACGTATTCTTGAAGACCTAAAACTTTGAGTGTTCTTGGGACGATAATTTTTGGTTTGTCTTTCCAGTCGAGATAATAAAAATCATTTTGCTTCTTAATAGGGATGCCCATCTTTTTGATGTCGTTGATTAAATGATCAGCTTCTTCTTCTGATCGATTGAGAAATTCTCCCATTTGTGAAGCTGTGACACCTGTTAATTCGGAAGCAATTAAAAAAGAGAGACAGTTAAGTTCACTTAAAAGAAGAAAAGTATATTCGCCGCGATCATTAATCAGTCCGGAATAAATATCGAGACAATTTTCTTCGCCGATATCAAGAGAGTTATATTGGGAAGGAGCGAGACTGTTTTCTGAAATGAACCAACAATCGAAATCATTTTCATCGTCAGTGCCCCAAAGTTTTTCCTGATTTTTTTCGATGAGTGTATTGGCCTTAACATCATCCTTTAAATAATTGTTTCCCATCATTTTAGAAAAAATGCTTTTGACAGGATACAGACGTAAAAAAGTGTTCACCTTTTCATCTCGTGGAAGAAATTTAAATCGATCCATCCAATAATAAGTTTCGTAAAGTTCAGTTAAGTGATGACCATTTAAAAAATGAGTCGCAGCTGTTTTCAATTCAACTTCATTTTTCAGATAATAACCTAAAAGAAAATGTAGCCATCCTGTATAAAGACTAATTTTTGATTCCTCAATAGGAGTTTTGAGTGCGTTTGAAAGTTCAGCGTAATCAGTGGCAGCCAATTTATTTTGTTCGTAACTCCCAATGTGATGAACGAGTTTTGCAAGAGCAATGAGATTTTTATTCTTTTCAAATTGTTTCAGACTTTCTTCACTTAAATTAGCAGCGGCCTGATGATCTCCAATTCTATGCAAGCAATAGATGGAATCTAAAGCGATAAGCAATTCGTTTGGAAGTTGTAATTGTAAACTCATGTTAAATTATTTAATCACGAGTCCAAATTCTTGTCCCCTTAAGTTTCATTTAATATTTCTTAGACGTGAGAATTAATCGGGTATTGATTAAGCCAATAAGATTAGAAGTATTAGAGATTTGCTTTTAAATCTTTGGCGAATTGAAGAAGATAACGTTCTTTTAAATCATGTTTAAAAAAGTATTCTTCAACGAGTTTTATGTGATCAGTGCCAACTTTTCCTTCCCGCAAATAATCAACCAAGAGATCGCAAATTAAATTTGAGTATTGATAGTCGTCTGGGTTTTTCTGAAAATCATCAAAGCAATAGAGTTTTTTTACTGTGCGCCTTTTGATTCTCACATTCAGCATATCGTAAACGATTTTGTATTTGGCATTACCAGGCTCATTTAATTTGTCAGGATCCATACTGAGAAGAGCACGTTCATAGGATTTATTTTTTAACAGAGCTTTAAGATTCACCTCGTAGAAAAAAACAGAAGGATTTTCTTTTGTATTTTTAGAAAGTGCTAATTGAATTTCAGTTTTATTTTCATCAACTTTAATATCTCGAGCGAGTTGATAATAATAGATCGCTTTCTCGCGATGGTTGAGTTCTTTTAATTCGCGTGCTGCAAGGACAGCGAGAGTATATCTCTTTTGCGGAGAAAGTTTTTTATCGCTCAATTCTTTTCTAAGTTTTAAGTCGAGAAATTTAATTTCGTTATTGGCAAGAGCTGTTTTCGGTTCAAAGCGAGCTGTTGCACCGACATTGCAAATGAAGAAAAAGGTGATCTGGGTAAGTAAGAAAAAAGTTTTCATACCAGCTCCTGATTCTATTATAAATTGCCTTGGGAATTATTACAAAATAAGAGGGAAGGAGAGATTATTTCCCTGTGGGGCCAAGGTGATACTAGCAATAAGACTAGGCATCTGCCCCCCAACAGGCAGAAAACTCTTAAACCTGATGATGTCTTTTTAGGAGATCGTCATAGGCAGTTTGGTACTCACTGATGAGTCGATCAATTATGTTTTTAGTTGTATCAATTTTGTGAACAAACTCGATTGAAGGTCCAGCGACCCAAACTGTTTTGTAAGTCGCCGCGAAGGCTGCATTTTCTACAGCCTTCATTCCCTTGTAATAGGTCAACATCTTCACATATTTTTTTGCTGTTTTATGATGATTTAAAAATGATTCTACAAAGTTTTGGCTCACTCCGATTTTTTTTACGTAAGGAGTATTGATAACAGAACAAGGTGAACCTGAAATTTTTGTTGTCATGACAATATCTTCAGCGCCGTAATCAACTACCGCTTGTTTATATTCTTTTGAAACTGGAGCTTCAACAGTTGCAATAAACGGAGAACCGATTGAAGCGCCTTCTGCTCCCAATGCTAGATTAGAGAGAAGACCTGCACCTGTTCCAATTCCTCCAGCAGAAATCACTGGAATTTTACAATGAGATTTAAGCATTGGAATGAGAATTGAGGGAGCGATCGGGCCGGCATGTCCACCTGCACCTGAGTTAACTGCGATCAAAGCATCTGCACCTAGCTTTTCAACTTTCACTGCGTACTCAACGTCGACAACATCACAGAAAACTTTTACTCCAAGCGGTTTTAAAAGTTTGATCGTTTCTTCAGGCGAACCAAGCGATGTAATAACGAACGCCGGAGGATTTCTTTGTAAAACTTCGAGGTGTTTTTGCAAATGTATATTTGACTTGTTTACTATGAGATTAATTCCAAATTTTCCCTGACATTCAACATGCAATTCTTTCATTGCGACTTCTAATTCTTCAGGCGTTCGGTAGTTCAATGCAGGAATGCAACCAATGATTCCGCTTTTATAAGCTTCGATGAGCATTTGTTTGTTCGAAACGAGAAACATAGGTGCAAGAATGATGGGATATTTTAAATCAAAAGTTTTTGTTAACCATGTCGAGATCATGCGATCAACTCCTCAAGTGTGGAAACAGTATAAGTTTAATTGTAAGAAGTAAGAATAGAAAAGGACAGAAAATTAGACAAATCATAATTAATTCCTGACAATTTTAGCTATCAAGGATGATTCTCAAAAAAGGATGCGATTATGAAAATCAAAAAATTAAATTCAGTAGTAGCAGGTCTTTTTTTACTATCGGCATTTTCTGTAAGTGCCGTCGATGAAAAAAAGGTCTACATTTCAATCGGCTCAGACGCTCTTAAATACACAGAAAAAAAATTCGGCCCACGTGTAGAAGAAGTTCAATCGCTTTCTGGAATCAGCATTGTGAAAATCGATGAAGATGCTCTTCCATGGCTTTCAATGTTGATGCACAGAGATTTCAAACGTTGTGGTGGATTCATGCTTCACGATAACGAGAAAGAAGCTGAAGGCTTCATGAACTCACAAGAAAATCAGTTATACGCTCAAAAGAATTCATTTGTAGATTACAAAATTGATCAAGATGATCTCGTTCAACCGATGATCGCTCAAATGAAACCAGAAAATATTCTTGCAACAATTACTCAGCTTTCTACTTTCCAAAACCGTTATTACAAAGGTGACTCTGGAAAAAAATCAGCAGCGTGGATCAAAGAGACGTGGACGAACTTAGTTAAAAATCGTTCAGATGCTACAGTTGAATATTTTGCTCACAAGAGCTGGGATCAGCCATCAGTTATTCTGACAATCAAGGGAAAGTCTGATGAAACGATCGTTCTTGGTGGACACCAGGATTCAATCAACGGATATATGGGCGGATCAACAGCACGTGCACCGGGTTCGGATGACAACGCTTCTGGTATCTCAACAATCACAGAAGTTATTCGCGTTTTAGTTGATAATTCTTACCAACCACAAAAAACATTGAAGTTCATGGCCTACGCTGCAGAAGAAGTTGGTCTTCTTGGATCAAAAGAAATTGCAACAGACTTCAAAAAGAAAAATGCGAATGTCATCGGAGTTATGCAACTTGATATGACAAACTTCAAAGGAAGCAATGATTACGATATCGTGCTTATGACTGACTATACCAACGACGGACAAAATAAATTTGTTGGATCAATCATCGACCATTATCTTCCAGAAATTAAGTGGGGATTTGATCAGTGCGGATATGGATGTTCTGATCACGCTTCATGGCATACTCAAGGTTTCCCGGCTTCAATGCCATTCGAAGCAACTATGGATACTATGAACCACAAAATCCACACTGCTAACGATACATTGAATGTTTCAAACAATAACGCAAATCACGCAGTGAAATTTGCTAAAATGGCCCTTGCTTACATTGTTGAATTAGACCGATAGAATTTAATAAGATAGAATCAGTTGTATAACCTTAAAAAGGAATTTTTTAATTGAGTACGACTGATTTTCCCTCTCTCCCAGATTACGATTCGATTCGTAACTTCTTAGACACCGAAAGAAAGACTCTCATTAAAATTCATTCATTTGCTGAAAACGACGACTATCTTCGAACAAATGAAGATGCTGGAATCGTTTTAGACTTCATTCAAAAAACTCAAACTGTTCTTTGGGAAAATTTTAAGCGCAATCCTTCGCTTGTTTCGATCTTCAATACAGAATACGTGAACTTTTTTGAGTTCATGCAAAGAGATAACGTCATCTCGCTTGCTTTTATCGACGATTGCCTAATGCCGGAAAAAGAAATTTTTTATTTCGGCCAGGATGGTGGTCTAAATCCGGCGATCCTGGAATTGCATTACGCTGTTCTAAAAAAGTGGAGTGATGAGAAAGAAAAAAATCACCTGAGCACTCAGGCGATGATCAAAGAAAACTTTAATATCGAAACAAAGCAGACTGCGCTTTCTTGTCAGTGTGTGGCCTGTCTTGCTGATTACCGCACGCGCGTTCGCGAAGTTGTTTACGAAGAATGTGTTCAAGCGATCAACGATACAAAAGCAAAAATCGAAGAACAGATTAATACACAAGTTGATAAAGGAATTGCAGCGGTCAACGTTCACTACCAAAATCTTTTGCGAACACTCGACCGTAAATTTCAATCGGTTCAATTTAAATTAAAAAAATCTTCATTGAATCGTTTAGAAGCCCAGATCAAATCATTAAGCGAAGAGACATTTACTTATCCTGGTGACATCGCTCTTAGACACTCCCAAAATTTGATTTTGTTTTTTCATAAACTTCTTTCTGATCAGGGACTATCTCTCGAATTGGTGAGTGATGAAGAGTACACGCGTTTCTTCAAGCAGCTTTCAAGCAATATCTGGAGAAATGAAAAATATCTGGAAGCGGAATTCAAAAAATTAGTGAAGTCCGTTCTTGTATTAAAGAGAAAAGATATTTCTTCGAACATTCTTCAAGAATATCTTGGACAGTTTTGGGTCCACTCGCACGCGAGAAAAATTCCTCGTAAGATTATTTATCACATGGGGCCTACAAACTCAGGGAAAACTTATCACGCGATTGAAGCTCTCGCGAAATCGAGAAAAGGTTGTTACCTTGCACCTCTAAGACTTCTCGCTGCCGAACTTTACGATACTCTGAATACAAAAGGTGTGAAGACAACACTTCTCACAGGTGAAGAAGTTATCGAAGTTGAAGATGCTTCTCACTACTCATCGACAATTGAAATGGCAAAACTCAATGAAGAGTTTTCTTGTGCAGTTATCGATGAAATCCAAATGATCACTGACAAACAAAGAGGATGGGCGTGGACGCGCGCACTTGTTAACCTTCATGCTTTTGAAGTTCACGTTTGCGGTGACGGTTCCGTTCTCGATCTCATTAAACAAATCGTCGACCTTTGTGGTGATGAATTAGAAGTAAGACATTACGAAAGAAAAACTGAGTTAAAAGTAGAGGATCGCCCGATTACTCTTGCTCAACTTCAGAAGAGCGATGCCCTTATTGTTTTCTCGAGAAGAAATGCTCTTCGCTATAAATACGATCTGGAGCAAGTTGGGTTTAAAGTTTCTATTATCTACGGAATGTTGTCGCCGGAAGTTCGTCGCGAACAGGCCCGCAAGTTCGATAAAGGAATTACTGACGTTATCGTAAGTACTGACGCTATTTCGATGGGGATGAACTTACCGATTAAGCGTATTGTTTTCTCAACGCTCACAAAGCATATTAACTCGCAAGAGCATCCAATTACAGTAAGCGAGATTAAGCAGATCGCTGGTCGTGCAGGACGTTTCCAACGTTTTCCTGTGGGGACTGTAACATGCTTACAAAAAGTTGAAGATGGTCTGACTGAAATTCAAACAGCACTTGATTCAACACTCGATCAACAAACGCAAAGTATGGTTGGTCCCGATTTAGATATCTTTACAAAAGTAAATAACGCTCTTTCGGCAAACAATCTTCCTGTTCTTCGTCTATCTGAATTCCTTCGCCTCTTCAACACGATGACATTCACGAAACCGTTTTATTGTGTCGACTTGAAAGAGATGATTGAACTGGCAGAAACAGTAGAAGATATCGATCACAGTCATACATTGAGTTCAGCAGAAATTTTCGGATTCGCTTGTGCGCCTGTAAACTTGGGATTGCTTGAACACGTTCAATACTATGTTTGGATCTTAAAAAAATACGTTGTTGCTGAAATTATCAAGAACGAACATATCAATCATAACTCAAACGAGATTGATTATCTTGAAACAACAATTAAATGTGTCGAGCTTTACCAATGGCTCGCTCGTCACTTCAACAATAAGAATTTTGAATTTGATGAAAGAGATTTGTTGGAAAACAAATTAATGGCGATTGAAAAACTTAACACGCTTCTGTCCGATAAAATCACGCCGACCTGTTCAAGCTGTGGAACGAAACTTCCGGATGGAGCAAAGTTTCCAATCTGTGAGGAATGTTTTCAACAACGTCGTTTTACAAGACGTCCGTTCCCGAGACGTGGCGGACCTCCTGGCAAACAGAGCGGAGGAAAACCAGGTGAGAGACAATCAAATCTCGCTTCAGCGGTTGGATCGACTCACACAAATTTCCGTCAAGGTAAACCTTCGAAGAAAAGAAAATTTCAAGGCAAACCGAAAAAATAGTTTATGCACTATCGTGAATACGCCCGCATACTTTTATTAGGACCAAACATTGAGGATAAACTCATTCCTCTGAAAAATGTTGAGTTCACTGAAAGTCTGGAAGTTTTTGAACTTCCAGAAATGCCGGGCCGTTCAGAGCGTTTAACTTTTAATAATGAACAAATAAAATTTCCGCGTAATACAAGTTTTCATCTGGAAGAAAAGAGAGGTCTCGCTCTTCACTTTTTTGCCAATCATGAGTTGCTCGCAATTGAAATGATGGCCGCAGCTCTCCTTATTTATCCAGATACAACAAAAGAGATGGTGCAGTTTAAAAGAGGATTAGTGAAAACTATTCAAGATGAGCAAAAACATTTGCGACTCTATATCAATCGTATGCGTGATTTTGGAATTGAACTCGGTGAATTTCCACTCAACGATTTTTTCTGGCGTTCAATGGAGAAACTGAAAACTCCTTCGCATTTCTATTCTGCAATGGCGATGATTTTCGAATCGGCCAATCTGGATTTTGCCCAATTTTACGAACAATCTTTCCGTGCAGTTGAAGACATCAAAACAGCAGAAATCATGCATACTGTTTTTGAAGATGAAATCTCTCACGTGGCCCTTGGCGCCCATTGGTTGAATCAGTGGAGAGGAAATAAAGATCTTTGGACATATTTCACAGAACATCTTCCAGGTGTCATGACACCAGCCCGTTCTAAAGGGATTCATTTCGATCGCAGCAGTCGAGTAAGGGCCGGGCTTGATGATGCTTTCCTGGATCAGCTGGATTCATTTAGAGACGATTTTAAAGTCACTAATCGCAAGTCCTGGGACTAGGATGAAAACATACAAAGTCGATTTGGATTATGAAGCGTTTTTATTTGATCCTGATTATCGTGAAGATTCTCCGGCCAGCCAAAAAATCATCCGCGAATTCGAATACGTTTTTTTTCTTATCAACAAAGAAAATTGCGTTTTAAAAAACATCAGACCTTATGACAAAAATTATCTCACTAAGTTGAAGTCTCTAGGCTTTGTGATCCCCCAATTAAATCCGGAAGCTCACAATGCCGAGTCATGGTGGGGGAACAGGCATGATTATTCATTGGAACAAATGCTCAATTCTAAAATTACGAGTGCAAATATCGCTCAAAAAAATAATTGGGGATTTTTCCAGGGAAAAATTGTTAAATCGGTTGCAGAAGTTGAAGAACATTTAAAAGCTCATAGCGAATATAAAAACTGGATAATTAAAAGACCACATAGCTTTAGCGGAATTGGTCACTATCAATTTCAATCTGATAAAATTAATAAATTTATTTTAGAAAAGATTTTAACAGGAGAAGTTCTGCTCGAACCTTTGTATCAACGCATTTTTGATATCGGAACAACTTTTGTTGTCGAAAGCGGACAGATCAAAAGACAATTCATGGTAGAAAATTTTAATTCACCTCAAGGCGGATTCAAAGGCGGAGCAGGAGCGAACAATGTGGATAAGTTCAAAAAATATATTAGAGATCGCTACAATTATTCACTGGAAGAATTAGAAAAGAAAACGTTGCAAATTGCAGAAGCCTATCTTCAACTAGGTGCAATTAATAATATTCAGATAGATTCTTTTGTCTATGAAGAAAATGGTGAGTTAAAGCTCTATCCTTTAGTTGAAGTGAATTACAGAAAAACAATGGGACTTGTTATTCAATCTCTGGCCGATATGTTTCCCGAGAGTGAGAAAATTTCATGGTTAGTGAAATCTCAAAAGGAAATAGCTGACCAAAAAGATTTTTATACTTCTAACGAGGAAATGATTCGTCTGTCTCCAGAAGGAACTCATTTTATGAGTTACCTTAAAAAGTAATCTGAATACTCCAGTATTAATCTCTTAATTAATTTCATTTAAGTATCGATAAAGTCTCTATGAAAAAAGTTCTAAGAACACTTCTTTTATTATTCGTATTGTCTCTGGTTTCAGGATTATGTTGGTTCATTCATTTTGATCCGGAAGTTTCCAGAGCTCCAGCTTCAATTTTAAGTGCAGAAGAATTATCAACGCTCAATCCGGTTGAGGCCCATGACTATGCCACAAAATATTTAAGAAATGTTCATTTCTTTGCTGACAATGAAGGAATGCAAGTAGGAATTGGTTTTTTTGATTTCTGGAAAAAGCTTAGAAAAATTCCGCTTGCTGGAGAAAGGTTTCAGGAACATTTCGAAACACGCTGGGGAATTCTTTTTGATGAAAAGGGGATGCCTGTCGGTGTTCAGGATGTGAATTATAAAGATCAACACCTGAGTATTATCCAATGTTCTGCCTGTCATTTTGGAAAAGCCTATGGAGAAATTATTCCAGGTTTAGGAAATAAGAATATGGATATCTCAGCATTTGTTGAAGATGCCATTTCTTACAAACCAGGAGTGAAAGCTCAATATAAATTGGCCTTTGGAAAGAACGCTGACTTTAGCGAAGAAGTTTATTCAGAAGTTGATAAAAAAGTGAATCTCTTTTTTAAGAGGCTAACAGATCCTAAAGTTGTTAATGAAACTCAAGGCCTTATTCCTGTAGGAATTGTACGTGCTTCTTTTTATCCAGATCCATTTAATTTACCGGAAGGATATTCTAAATCTCAGGCAAAGATTCCTCACCTCTGGGGTTATGGGGAAAAAAGAAAGTATGGCTCATTTCATGATGGGTTTGGAGATGCCAGCATTGGGGCATGGGCAGCTTCTCTTCCTTATGTAGCAGGACAAAAACCTCAAACAATTTTGAAAAAAAGTTATGTTGAAAAATTAAAATTAACGGAAGAGGTGATGGCGTATCTTCAACCTCCAAAATATCCACTTCCTATTGATAAAGAAGCTGCAGAAAGAGGTGAAAATATTTTCACAAACAAGTGTGCCACTTGTCACCGTACTTATGAAAAAACACCGGAAGGCTTTGCTGTTTATAAAACACCTGTGCCAATTAAAATTGATGTTGTGAAAACAGATCGTGATCTTTTTGATGGAACGACTCCTTATTTTGTAAAAAGAATTGAATCTTCTCCACTAGCAAGTATTATTAAATTCAGTCCGAGTTACTTGAAAATGCCTCCTTCATATCTTGCGCCAAGGTTGGAAGGAATTTGGGCACGATTTCCTTATCTGCATAATGGTTCTGTGCCGACTCTTGATGATCTTTTGAAAAATGAAAATGAACGTCCAGCAGCTTTCGATCTTTATCATGCAGGTGAAGTTGATGGTTTTGATAAAAATCTAGTAGGCCTTCGCCGTGTTCCTCGCAGTAAAGAAGAAACAGAAGTGCTTATTAGAAGAGCACAAGGCGGAGACCATTCAATCTATTGGATTGGTCGCAAAGGACATTCGAATACCGGACACAGATTCTTTTTAGAAAAACAAGATAGGAAGGATGTCATTGAATATCTCAAAACACTTTAGTTTCATTCTTTGCCTTCTTCTGTTGGGATGTCAAACAAATAGCATGCGATCAATTGCTTCGCGAGAAGAGACTGTTGATCAAAAAAAATTGAATGAGAAGATCGAAAAAAATATTTCTTTAATGTTGCATGATCCTTTTTATGTGCAAAATCATTATTGGAGCTGGCCGCAGTCTTTTGGCTCCCAATTCACATCGACCTACATTGTTCTCGCGACAAAGTTAAATAAAAAATTGGATGCTCAGAAATTAAAAAAATTTGAAGAGTATCTTGTTCAGACTCAGGATCGAGACGGAGGCTGGCATATTCTTCGTGAAGATTATGCGAAAAGTGATTTAAGCGCGACTTTGCTCAATCTGAAAGCGCTCGAGATCATGCAGTCAAAAAATACAAAGATGATGGAGAAGGCTGCTCATTTCTCTGATGTTCACGGTGGAGTTGAAAAAAGCTCTATTCTTGTTCAGATTGTCTACGCTCTTACGGGTGACTATGACTGGAATGCTTTGACAAAAGTTCCGCATTTTCTGATCAGTGATGGTTATTTTAGTCTGAGAAAAAAATTAGCAGGGTGGAATACTCCTTATTTTGAATCGCTTTATTACTTAGAAGAGATGCATTCTGAAAAGAGGCCAACTAAAAAAATCAACGAGCTGGTTGCTTCCTGGAAAAAAACACAAAGTGAGACAGGGTTGTGGAATGCTCAAACAATAGGATCAATGCTTATTGCTGTTTGCCTGGATGATTACGCTAAAAAGACTCACGATTTTGCATCCGCTGCTTTAGTTGATAAAGCGTGGAATCGATCTACAAATCTTATTAACGAAGGATTTAATGATGGAATTTTTATGGAAGGACAACCGTGGGATACGGCCTTAACATTAAAAAATATTCCCTATAATTTTTCAACGGCTGCTACATTTGATTATCTTTTAAAATATCAATCGCCTCAAGGCGGAGTGGCTTATGGAATAGATTTCATGCATATGCCTGATACAGATACAACGGCAGAAGTCGTAACTGTTCTTTTAGATACTAAAAACAAAAAGTATGACGATTTTATCAAGCGAAATATGCAATGGGTTTTTGGAAGACAAAACAGCGACGGTGGATTTGCAAGCTGGGAGTTTCAACAAAAAGAAATTCCTCTTCTTTCTTTCATCGATAAAATTTTCGGAAATAAAATTAAGAGATCGACTTATCTTTATGACGTAAGCCAGGCCCATATCACTGGGCATATTTTAAGTACGATGGGAAAAATGGGATACACGCTGCAATCATCCTCTCCTGAGATGAAAAAAATTATCGAACGTGCAGTTCACTTTTTAGATAACGATAAAGTTGAATTGGAAAATGGGATAGCATGGAAAGGGCGTTGGGAAATTAATTATCTTTGGGCGACCTCTTCAGCCGTGCAAGGTTTATTGGATGTTGGAGTGGATAAAAACGATTCTCTTATTCAGAATTCTACGTCCTGGCTTCTTTCTGTTCAAAGATCAGATGGAGGATGGGGAGAATCAAGTCATTCATTTGAAGATCCAAAATGGGCAGGTAAGAGTAGTGTGAGTACGGCCAGCCAGACAGCTTGGGCGATGGATGCTCTCCAAAAAGTACTCTCTTGTCATCATCCAGCTGTTGTTCGAGGAATAAATTGGCTAATGAATAATGAAAAAAATGGCTGGAAAGATGCTCAGACTATTTTTGCAATTAACCCAGGACAAATTTATTCTGAGTTTGCGGTTTATCCGAATGCCTATCCATTAAAAGTTTTAAAAGAGTATCGAGCTCGTTGCTCACTTAAGTAAATCTTCCAAAAAAAATGCAGAGAGTTCAGCACGGCCGGAGAGATGAGATTTTTGATAAATATTGGTCGATTGCTGCCGTACTGTTTTCTCACTTACTGAACGAATACCAGCAATTTCTTTTAAACTCAGGCCTTTTAAAATGAGAAGGGCAATTTCTTTTTCGCTTGGACTAAGATTCCATACTTCGAGTTGCTTATCGATGGCGTTGGATAGTCCATTTGTAAAATTGCTATTTTTTTCTTTCCATTTTTCTGCTTCTTCGCGAAATTTATTCATTTCATCTTTATTGAACAGAAGTTCATTGTGTAAAAACTTGTTATGCATGTGCAAATAGAAGAAGACCACCAGAACAGAAAAACAGATTAAGAATTCTGTAATCATATGTGGAAAACTTAAACCCTCACTAAAATCCTGACAAATATCAGCAACGGCGAGCGCGAAAATAGTAATAAGAAAAAAAGATAAAATAAATTTTTGATTCTTGTTGTTCATACTTGTCTTATGTTTGCCCGAAATAGTAAAAATGCGGCAAATGTCCGATGCCATTCTCTCAACGACAAAGCAAAATTTGAATCAAAATTATTTCAAAAAAATAAAAGTTATTACAGCAAGATTACCAATGAAGGGAGAGATCTATAGTATGAAGAAAAGTTTGGTGCTACTAACAATGCTCTGTTTGATTTTTTCTCAGAGTGCATTCGCTGATCTGTCATTAAGTGATTTAGGATTCAAACAAGAAGAACTTAAAGTTGATCCCAAAATTACTGAGATGATGGAGACCCGTCACAATAAGTTGCAGATCCACCAGAAGTTGGGACTAGTCACAATGGCCGCAATGACGGCGACAGTTATTCTTGGAGGAACTGCAAAGGACAACAATGCTCACAAGATTGCAGGGATTACGAGCGGTCTTTTATATTGGACGACGGCCTATTTTTCTCTTTCGGCCCCTGAAGTACCAGGCATAAAAGAAAGAGGCTCGACTAAGATTCACGAAGCTCTTGCATGGATTCACGCTCCATTGATGGCCATCGTTCCAGTCCTCGGTTATATCCACAAAGATAATGACAACAAAGGGAAGCCTTCATCTGGCCTGGTTAAAGCGCACGGAGCTTTGGCAACTGCCGCTTATATTTCATTCATGAGTGCAGGTCTTGTAATGTATTTTGATTTTTAATGGGAGTTTAAAATGAAATTATTATTCGTTTTTGTTTTATGTTTTTATCAAAACGTTCATGCGGAAGTCTTAAGCGGAAATTATGAACTCCAATCTTCGAAAGTTGATTACCTCGTGACTTATTTAATAAAAAAAGCTGACGGAAGTTCGGTTCAATCAAAAGGAAAAGGTGAGTGCAAGGAAGCTTGCGATTTTCTCATCGCTGCTCCGGTTAAAAGTTTTGAATCGAAAGACAGTAATCGCGATTTGAATATGCTGAGAGTTCTAAATGCTGAAAAATATCCTCTTGTAGTTGCTAAAATAAAAACAAAAAATGAAATCAAAAATTCTGAGTTAGTAGCTGATATTGAAATCGAGTTATCTGGAGTAAAAAAGCTTTATCAAAATGTGATTTTCAAAACAAAGAGTCTTCCGACAGGATTTCATGCCGAAGGAAGTTTTGATCTTCAATTGAGTAATCATAAAATTGAACGCCCAAGTCTTTTAGGTGTAGAGATCAAAGATATTGTGCCTATTACAATTACAGCAGATTGGAAAAAAATTTAATTAGCAGAAATATATTTGCGGTAGAGCTGGAGAATAATTTCTCCGGCCTCATCCAAAGTTCTTCCGAATGCAACAACACCATCTTCATGTCCGTGCATTGAAAAAGACCCGAAATCTTTTTTATCAATACAACGTTCAGTCGCTCTCGCCATTTCAACAGTTCCGTAAGGAATTGTTTTGCAAGTGAAGTCTGATCGATCGCGAATCATTCCTTCCCAAATTTCTTTAGAGTGAATGTGAAAAATAGCTTTGATATTTTTGTTATAAGCATAGATGGCCGCATGAGTGAGCGCTTCACTTGAAGCTTCAATCGGTCCCATCATTTTAATTTTGAGTCGATCAATTTCGTAATCTAGAACGCGAGTGTAGTGACGTCCATCGAGATCTGCATATTTGCCGGTTTGTGTTCCCGTGATTACAAATTGCGGAACAGATGATTTGTGAAAAGAAGAGTAATCTTTGATCTCAGACATATTTCCGAAGCCAACTTTCTCTTCCGGGTATTCTCCAATGAGATTTTTTGCGTAAAGAACTTTTCTCCAGGCCTCGAGTGCTGAATATTCGACTAAATCAATCGGCCCACACTGGGTAAAATTTGACCGGTCGTACTTAATTACTCCATCATCTATGACTTTCATAAAAATCCTTTATAATAATTCTATATGCTTGATAAACTCGTCGCCCAACTGAAACAAAGTCTTCCAGAGCCTCTTCGTAAGAAGATGGGAATTGAAGATACCAATGCAGATGATGAACATTCTGAAGAACAGAATGAAGACAGTCACGACACAACAGATAATGAAAATGGAGACGCGCCTCCTGCAGAGGACAAAAAGAAGAAGCAAATTTCAATGCTCATTCGCGTCGTTATTATTCTGGGCCTGGCATATATGGGGGTTACGGAATTTATTTTAAAAGAAGATCAAAATACCGTGCCTGATGTTCCCATTAAAAGACATACAAGAGTTAAGCCTAAAAAAGAGGCAAAAGGCGGTACTCCTGGGACTGACGCAAAAGTTGCTGATGCTAATGCAAAGCCAGCAGATTCGAAACCAGCAGACGCAGCTAAACAAGAGGCCGCGACAGTTGCAAACACTACGACTCCAGCAACAACTCCTGCAGCTGAAGTAAAACCGGCCGAAACAAAACCAGCAGAAACTCAAGCTCCAATTGAGAATATAAATATCGCTGATAAAAAAACAGATGAAACGTCAGCTCCAACACCGAAGACAGAAGAAAAACCAATTGATGAAACACCGATTGTCAAAGCTCCAGCAGAAACAACTCCGACACCACAAGTGGGAGAAGTAAAAACATCAGAGGCCCTCGATAAAAATCTCGACTCTCTCATTGATAATGTAGATAAAAAAGAAGGAACATCTGCAACAGAAGCGGCTCCGAAAAAAGAAACAAGCATGGCAGATAAAATTGTTGCCGATGATGTGTATGTAGCTCCTCCTGCTTATGATCAGTTGGGAAGAGGATTAGTTTATAACTGCAAAGAAAAATATTGGGTTTGTCTCGATAAGACAGCTTACATCGCTTGCAATAAAAACATGAAGTATAACAAAGCTCATGGAAAAGCAGCAGAGTGTGCTGTGGCCAATGTCTACAATTCAGATGATGATTGCGGCGTTGTTCAGAAATACAACGTTTCGACTAACAAAACTCCACCATGTAGTAATTAAGAAATTAAGCAGCGTCTTTTTTGAAATCACCTTCGATCACTTGAAGGTTGAATGTGTCTTCGTTTTTACTTTGTTCTTTCGTCATACAAGAAATAAATTTCTCGACGATATACGGATCAAATTGAGTTCCAGCGAACTCACGAAGTTCAGCGAAAGCAACTTCGAATGGAAGTCCTTTTCTATAGGGACGAGTTGATGTCATTGCATCGAACGTATCAGAAATTAGAATAATACGAGAGAAAAATGGAATATCTTCTCCCTTTAATCCATCAGGATATCCACGACCATCGTAACGTTCATGATGGTATTTTGCATTGATCGCCATTTTATTAAAAACAGGAAAGTCTGCAAGGATATCGTAAGACTTACTCGGGTGAAGTTTCATTTCAAGAAATTCTTCATCCGTTAAACGCGATGGTTTTAAAAGAACGGCATCTGGCACACCGATTTTTCCAATGTCATGAAAAAGTGCTGAGACCTCTAATTCATAAAGTTCAGCAGGAGAAAATCCCATTTCCTTTCCAACAGAAACACAGAAATAGGCAACGCGAAGAGAGTGTCCCCACGTATAATCATCTTTGCACTTAAGAGCACTTAAAAGAGTTTTAACAACCAACTCAAAATATTCTTTCTTTACTAATTCAACAGGAGATAAATCAAGAGCAGCAGCGTTTTTCATACGCTCTCTCTTTTCTTTAACCGCTGATAGCTGATAGACGTTATTCTTTTTGGTCATTATTCTTCCAAAATTGTTTCCAAAAGAGGTTATTCACAACCTCATTACTTAAGTATCGGACGGTTTCTAATATGACTTTAGGAAGAATGCGAACTTGACCTGATATCAAGTGGATAAAATTAGTCCAGTATTTGATCCATGCCTCAAATTAGCGGCAAATTCTTTTTTAAATACCTCTTTTTTCAAGCTTATTTTAGAATAGAAGAAAGGGAGATTTATGCGTGAAATAGAATGCGTTCGCTTAGAGAATGCGAGTGCCTTAATGGATAATTATTTAAAGAAGCTCATCCAAGAAGTGGGTCAGGAAGTAAAATTAATCGATTGGAAAAAGCCTCTGACAAATCAGCATGCTCCACTGATTCTTGTTGCAGTCCCTGAATACATGAATCTTCTCAAGCAAGTTTTAGACGGGCGGAATGAAAAAATTATTATCGCGCTCAACTCGCGAAAAGATTTCAAGTTGGTTTCTGAATTAAAAAATCATTTTGATACCATTTTTGGTTTTATCGATCTTTCACAAGAGATTGAGTACAACATTCCGATGCTCAAAAATTATTTGAACTTGAATTTTACTCAACATGCAGTTCAGCTTGATAAACTCGCAAGCGATCTGGATAAAATTTACGAACATACAAAGAGTGAACTAACGAGAGTAAAAGATCTATACGATCGTTTTGTAAAAGTGCGCGTAGATCAATTGAAAGGTGCTAAAATCACCAGTAAATTTATGGCCGGAGAAAAGAGTGGAGGAGAGTTTTTTGAAATCGTTCAAAACGATCAGGAACTTTTATTCATTCAGGCCGGAAGCGACTCTTATATTTTATCTTCGATGATTTTATCTGAGATTGAAATTTTAAAAGAGAAATCAAATTCAAATCTTGAATCACAAGCTGAACAGTTTAAAAAAATAATCTCCCATCATGCAACAGAAAATAAAGCTGAACTTACTTACTGTATAATGCACCTAAATTTAAAAACACTTCAGGCTTCTTTCACATTGAAAGGCGCCGGACATATTTTCTATCAAGGCGAATTGATCAGTTTTGATAAACCGATGAAGTTAAAACTTCATCCGAAAGATCGTCTTTGTGTGATCTCTCAGGGGGCGATGAAAAACTGGGAATTTCTCTCAAAACTCTCTCCTAAAAAGTTCTTCGCCGATAATAAAGATCATGCAACTCGCGATCTTATTACTGAATTTTTCTTCGAGGTTTCTCGCAATAAAGCAGGTAATTTCTTGATTTATGATGCCCTTCTGGCCGTGCTTGAGATCGAGGAGAACGTTTTGTACCAGTTGTCTTAAATCATTAATACACGTTAAAATGAGAGGAGTTATGAAATGGACTCCTCTTTTTTTCATTCTTTTTTCCAGTGCCCAAGCTCAACATTTTGATGCAGGTATCTTGCATGTTTTAGAAGAGGCCAATCAACAAAAAGCTCTTCCCAATTATTCAAAAAATATTTGCTCTGCTTTTGTTTCGGTCTCTGCGACTGAAGATAAAAAATCTCAATCGAATCCCAGAGACTTGAGCGAATGTGCTGTTGCTCTTTGTGGAGATCCAGCAGAAAATACAAGCGTTTATTTAAATGATCAGAATTTTAACCAATATATTTCTCCCGATATCAATAACAAGATAGGAAAGCTTTCTCCAAAAATTGAAAAGATGTTTGATCTTGTTCAGAAGAATGCGGCTAAAAAGACAAAAGATTACAGCAATGTTTTACTGAAAGATGGAAAGCTCAATTTAAAAGAGAGCGAGTGGAGTGACCTTTTTAAACAAAATCTGAGCAACGAGATCTTTTCTCCTTATCTGGAAACGACGATTGATCTAAAGAAGCCTTTTGATGAACGTATAAAAATTAAAATTGTAAATGATGCGAACTTGTCTCCAGAGTTTAAGAGGAGCTTACAATCGTATGCCGAACAGAATGAGCGATATCAAAAAACAAATTACATAATGTTTTTACAAAACGGACTCTACAGTCACGAGGAATTAAAGACAATCGCTCAAAATAAAATCCAAAAATTTAAAGAAGAAATCAAAAATCAAAAAAATCTCAAACCAGAAATTCTCAAGATGATTTCAACAGATTTAGAAGTCAGTGAGAAAGAACTTAATCTGCCAGATGATCCTACTAATAATTTTGCCGTTACCTTCTCTCTGTTAGATTATATAGATGCGACATTGAGTTCAGAAGTTCAGGGAAGAGGACCGTCTTCTCCACCACCTGTATGTAATGAGGCTAAAACTTGTTCAATAATTTATCGCAATTATATTGATCAAAAAAAAGTACTGGAGACGTTGAATAATTTTTCAAGCGATCTTGTTAACAACGACAAGAAGAAAGAAGCGATCAATCGCTGTAAGGCCAGCATGGTTGCTGCCTTAAGCGATATCAGTGACCAGCAAAAAGCACAGAAATTAGTAGAAGAAGTCAAAACTCAAATTCAAGCAAATGTCTTTGCCAAATTTTCTGAACATTCAAACAAAATTCTTAAAGATTATTTTGCCAAAAAAATTAAAACGTCGTCAGAAAGCCCGCTGAAAGTTCTTCAAGGTTTTGATCCCTTTAAAAGTCTTTCTCAAAGAACGGATGCTTATTTATCGCATGAAGATATGAGCTTTCCTGTTAATCAGGAACAAGCGATTCAGGATCTTATTCAGGTCGCTGGAAAAAACGATTTCGATGCTTACGAGGGATATGGAATTCCTTGTGGGATGAATCCTGGAGTTGTGAGTTCAAATGCCTGGGACACATATCTTGCCTACGATCGATTTAATAAAATTCCAGAGGAACAAAAAAAGCAGTTGAATAAAATTCCTTCTACGGATCATATTTTTATTTCAGATTTCACATGTCATCATGATCTTCGCGGAAAGTCTGTCGTTGCTCACGAACTAGGGCATGCTATCAATCAAATTTTTGCTTCTCTCAAATTGAGTACGGAAAGCGCAAAAAAATATAAAGATCTAAGAAAATGTGCGACTGGTAATTATGTAAATCAGGTAGCTGATACGACAATTTTTGCAACTCCAGGTGATGGGATCTATACAGAGGAAGATACAGCAGATCTTTTCTCTTATATGACTTATAGCGATCCCAAGAATCTTTTTACTTGTGCTCTTTTGAAATCATCCATCAATAAACACAATTATACAGAATTAGGTTTGATGGCGAATGAAGGTGATTCACATTCAACTTCTTTTTATCGTTTAATCATGGAAGCGATTAATAAAGGCGTTGAACTTCCTATTTCATGCGAGCGATCACTTGAACCAATGAAAAATCAATTGAGATTACAAAAATGCGCACTCTAATTTGTTTATTTCTTTTTTCAACTTCACTTTATGCAAAAGAAATAACTGTTGAAGATGGAAGACTAAAATATAAATTAAGTTATGATGCAAAAGAAGTGAAATATCAGGATGAAGCAAGCGAATTGAGTTTGGTCAGAAAAGATTGTAACTCTCATATCGTTGATCGTTTTGAAAAAAAGCTGGATCGTTTTCTCGAAAAACCATTTCTCAATGAGACTCGTCCCGGTTTTCTCAAAATTAAAATCGATGGAAAAGAAATGTATGAACCGCGTTTTGGAGATCGCGCTGTCTTTTTAGTGGGAATGAACAAAGAATTTAAAACGCTGAAGATAGAAGAATCACTTAATTGTGCAAAAAATAGAAAGGGCCTCTGATGAGGCCCTTGTTAATTTAAACTGCTTTAAAAGCCTTCTCTAAATCGTCGATAAGATCCTGAACATTTTCAATCCCAACAGATAAACGAATAAGGTTATCTGATAGGCCGATTGATTCGCGAACTTTCTTAGGAACCGAAGCATGAGTCATGATCGCTGGATGCTCAATCAAACTTTCAACACCACCTAAACTTTCCGCAAGAGCGAAGAGTTCTACTGTCTCAAGAAACTTTTTCGATTTTTTAATATCGCCTTTCAGGAAAAACGTAATCATCCCGCCAAAACCCAGCATTTGCTTTTTAGCAATGGCGTGTTGTGGATGAGACTTAAGTCCAGGATAAACAACTCTCTCAACCTTAGGGTGTTTTTCTAAGTACTGAGCAACGGCCATTGCGTTTTTCTCGTGAGCGGCCATGCGAATCGCAAGAGTTTTTACTCCGCGAAGAACAAGCCATGAATCAAACGGAGATTGCGAAGGACCGATTGAGTTTTGAAGTCTGAAAAGTTCTTTTCTGTAGTGATCGTCATTCAACATGATACATCCACCGACAACATCGCTGTGTCCGTTGATATATTTTGTCATTGAGTGAAGAACAAAATCCGCTCCAAGAACAAGTGGGTTCTGGAAAATAGGACTCATGAAAGTGTTATCAACCACAGTCAGCGCTTTCACTTTTTTTGCCATCGCTGCAACTGCGGCGATATCAGTAATTTTTAAAAGCGGGTTTGTTGGAGTTTCAAGCCAGATCATCGCTGGTTTAAAATCTTTGATAACACTATCCAATTTTTTTAAATCAGTCGTATCAACAAAACGGAAGTTGTGAACATGATTAAAAACTGTCGTGAACAATCTGTATGTCCCGCCGTAAACATCATCACCACAGATGATATTTGATCCAGGTGGAAGAAGGTGCATAAGAAGCATTTCTGCTGAAAGCCCTGAAGCTGTTACACAACAGTGCTTAGCTTGCTCAAGAGACGCAAGACATTCTTCTAAACGCGTACGAGTAGGGTTGTGAGAACGAGTATACTCATATCCTTTGTGGACTCCTGGAGATTCCTGGACGTAAGTTGAAGTTTGAAAAATAGGCGGCATAATCGCGCCCGTTTCTTTATCAGGATGTCCACCAACGTGAATCACTCTCGTTGCAATATCCTGATGAACTTGTTCTTTTACTTTTTTAGTCGTTACTTTCTTGCTCATACATTTTCTCTTTTCGCGATGAAGTTTAGAACATCGATATTCGTTAATAGATTTTTAAGTTTTCCGTTTTCAGTGACAAGAACAACTTCTTTTTTTAGAAGTGAGTCTTGAACATTTGCAAGAAGATCGTTGATATCCACTGTGCGGAAGTTTTTACTGTACGCTAAGCTGATACTGTCAGTGAGTTTAAATTCCCCAACGTAAAGTGGTTTTAATAAACTTGCTTCACTTACAACACCTTTAATGATATCGCCCTGAATAACCGGAAGCTGAGAAACATTTTTTTGTTCCATAAGCTTTACAGCTTCACCAATTGTCGCATGATCTGTAATTGAAATAAGATCGCGTTTACCAAGATCTGCAATAACGTCTTTGATAATCGCATTGAATGATGAATCGATATAGCCTTTTGCCATCATCCACTCATCGTTGAAGATTTTCGAAGCGTATCTGTTTCCTGAATCTGGAAGAACAACAAGAATTTTCTTTGGCTCTTTTAAAGTCTTTGCGTATTTAATCGCACCGACAACAGCAGCTCCACCAGAACCACCAGTGTAAATACCTTCTTGTTTCAATAGTGCTCTTGTCATCAAGAATGATTCTTTATCACCAACAACGACCCAGTCATCGATCACTTTAAAATCGTAGTTTTCCGGAATGAAGTCTTCTCCAATTCCTTCGATAACGTAAGAGCGAGCACCACTTAAATCACCAGTGCGTGCGAATTGAGCAACAATCGATCCTTCAACGTCAACACCGACAGTAGTGAGCTTTGGCATTTTTGTTTTTAAATACATTGAAACACCAGTGATCGTCCCACCAGTACCAACACCCGCCATATAAACATCGAAATCACCTTTCGTTTGTTCCATAATTTCCGGACCAGTTGTCGCCACGTGAGTTTCGCGGTTCCAAAGGTTATCGTATTGGTTAACGTAGTACGAATTAGGAATTGTTTCTGCCAGTCTTTTTGAAACTGAATAGTATGAGCGAGGATCTTCCGGCTCAACATCAGTAGGGCACACAACAACTTTAGCGCCGAACGCTTTCAGGTTGTTCACTTTTTCGATTGATTGTTTATCGGCCATAACAAAAATACATTTGTATCCGTTCACAGCAGCCCACATCGCAAGACCAACACCAGTGTTTCCTGATGTTCCTTCGATGATTGTTCCACCTGGTTTTAATTTCCCGGCAGCGACTGCGCGATCCATGATGTATCCACCGATGCGATCTTTGCTCGATCCACCAGGGTTCATGAATTCCAATTTTACATAAATTTCTGATTCAACACCTGCGGTTACTTTATTGAGTTTCACGATCGGCGTGTTCCCAATAGCATCCAGGATATTTTTTTTCGCTCCTGTCATCATATAGGTCTCCTTAGTTTAATACTTCTCTTATCTCATAAGCAGCAGCAAGAGTCGCAAGCCTCGCAATCAACGAGTACATTGCTTCTTTCGTTTTGTGATCTTCCGGTGATTCCGCAATATCACTCATGCAAAGTTTTCTAAAAACCATTCCGCGGCTATTTAAATTACCTAAGCTGTCTTTTTCACCATTGATACGCATGAATCCGCCGATACTTTTTCCATCCATAAGATAGATTGTGATCTCAGCGGCCTTATCGTCGTATTTAATAATCGTCTCAACTCCTTCTTGCACAAGAAGAGAAGTGAACTTGATCGAATTTTTGCCCACATCCATTTTGTTGCGGGTTTTTCTGTTCATATTGATGATCTCTTCGCCTGAAGACACAACAGAAATACCCATTCCGTAAGTTCCTTGTGAAGCTTTCACAAAAACTTTCGATTCAGGTTTAAGTTGTTTTAATAAATCATCAACAGCAGTTCCAAGTTTTTCCAAGCCTTGTTTGTTTTCGAAGTCGACATCATCGACTGCACGAAATTGCGCTTGAATCAAATCGGGATTAATTCCAAAGTTAGCCGCGAATTCATCAGCAACCTTTTTATAATAGGCAAAGTGTGTATTTTTTTGTCTTCTAAACCAACCAATCAACGGAGTCGGTGCGATTGGTGTAGAAATTTCTTTCCATTCAATCGGCCATGGATTCGATTGATCGTTGTTCATGATCGCTACATCAATTTTCTCGTTGTCAGCGAAAAGAGATCCACCTTGAATTTTTCCACGATAAATTTTAAGTGCATTCCCGGAATTTGAAGTGAGATCAATCGCCACTTCATTTTCAGGAAAAAGAGCAGAGTCAAAACTTAAAAAGAAAACTTTGTATCCAGCTTCTTCAGTCATTTTTCCTAAAGTCGCAAGGTGATCGAGATACATTAAATTTTTTGTATGTGATTCAGGAATAATTCCAACAGTACGAGTGTTCGAATTAATTTTCTGAATTGTCTCACGCATAACGGGATTAGCATCGCGAAGATCAATACTGCAAAGATTGTTGAATCCAGCAGGATACATGTTGTGATCTACCGGCGCATATTTTTCTTTGCTTTCTCTGATATCAACACTTGAATAAAACGGAATAGGTAATCCTGCTTGAGCTTTAGTGATATAAGCGTTCACTTTGTCCCAATTTTCACAGACAAATTTTTCAAGCTGATCTTTGTTGTTGATTTTGAATTCCATGAAATGTCCTTATTGCTTTGTCTGGGCCAAAAACATTTGAGCTAATTCTTTAACATGCTCAAGTGGAGACGGGTGGTTTATTTCATGAAATTTTAATACGTTTGCGAAATTCTGACTAGCGAACTCTTGCAGGTCTTCCTCGCGTTTAATCATTGATTGTTTTAGACGGGTAAGAACCTCTTTTTCCGGGTTCCATTCAGTTAAAAAGGAACCAAGGCACTTATTCATAACCAGATAGTGATCCTGGTGCAGAAAATGAGAAGCTTCCTGTTTTAACTCTTGGGCTTCATTGAGCTTTTGTTGTTCAACAGATGTTACGAGAAACCAATTGGAGAAACTGATTTTTTTTAATTCCTGCTGAAAATCGAGTGCCTTCAAAAATGAGTCGCGGCATTTATAGAGAGCGAGAATAGCGTCGATAAATTCGCGCACAAAATCTGCTCCAGTAACGGCTTCTAAATAACTCAATAGTTTTTTTACACCAGTCGAAACAATCATCGAAATGATGTTGCGAGTTTTCCCGCCGGAACTGATGCTTTTTCCGAGATAATCAAAAATTTCGAGAAATGATTTATCAAAAAAGTTTTTAATTTTTTCCGACGATTCCAGAAAATCGATGAAGTGTCGTCCTGGAGGAGTATCGAGAATAATCGTATCGTAAATTTTCTTTTCCAATTGCGTTTGCACTTCGATGATCGACATGATTTCGTTCATTCCGCCATAAGGACGAGAAAGCGTGCGAATAATGTCGGATTCAAATTCTGCGTGCAGTCCTTTTTCTTCGGCCATGCGCTTGAGTGTCGCACGTGGAGACATCAACATGGCATCGAAAGATTTTGTTTCATCGTAACCAAAAAGGTCCAATGAAATAGAAGAAATTTCTCCATCGTCGTTGTCTTTCATTTTGAGAATTTGTTTTAATCGTTTGGCCGGATCGATCGTAATGAGTAAAACTTTTTTCCCTTCGAGGGCAAGTGCCAGCGCACGTGCAGTTGCAATCGTCGTTTTACCAACGCCGCCAGTTCCGCAAAAAAGTTCAACTTTTTTCTGAGGGATAATCATATTAATCCCTCCATGTGTTGAGCAAGTTCCTTCACAATTTTTGCAGGATGAGTTTGATCGATATGTGGAAGAGAAAAGTGCTCGGCCACAATCGTTTTTTCCAATTCAACTTTCTGTTTTAAAAAATCGGGAAGATCACTTTCACTAATTTTATTGTTCTCAAAAAACTTTTGAAAACTATCGTTCACAATGAGATCAGAGTGCGCGTTTGTCTCCGGAAGATTTGTTTCCAGCTCTATTTTTAAATCATTGGCCTCTGAGAGAGAAAGTTCTGTTGCCAATGTTACAACGTGAGTTTTTAAATTGTGATCACCGGTTAAAAAACGTTGCATGCGATCGATGTCTTTTACAATCAATCCCGTCTTAAAAATCCTTTTAAAGTTTGAAGACGATTCAAACATTGTAAGCGCATGTCCTGAAGCAGGAGAATCGAGAACGATAATAAGCGTAGGATCTTTATCGAGAAGATCAATCAAATGTCCGAGGAGAATCATATGCCCGAGACCGGGAATCATTTGAAAAAGCGCTTTAAAAAAATGCGTTTTCATAATCCATGAAGCAACTGTCGTCGAGCTAAGTTTGCGAGCGATATAAGCTTCAGCACTCGCTTCCATTCGCATTTCAATCGTTGGAAGATTGAGTTCTTGTTCGAGTGCTCTCTCAGGATTTTGATGAAAACAATTGTATTTTACATTGAGATTTTGCGACTGCAGATATTTGGTAAACGCCATCGCAAGCGTAGTTTTCCCCACACCACCTTTACCGGTGAAGATATACAGTCGGTGATGTGAGGGAAGCATTAGTGGAAAGTATATGAAGCTAGAATCAGAAGCTTCATATAAGACCCGTCAAGTGAAGGTCCGACATCTTGTCGAACTGAAAATGGATCATGGTAGTGAGCAATGACTCCAACTGAAACTTCATCGTTCAGACGTAGTTCAACACCGACTCCAAGGTTCATACCGAACACAAGTTGTGTGCGCGTATCTTGAAGAACACCGTTGTTCGCACGAGTTGCAGAGGGAAGATAAAAACCAAAACCACCAAGAACAAAAGGTGAGAAGGCATCGAACTGATATCCTTTTCCTTTAATCGAAAGCGCGAGACCTTCAATTTTTACTTTGCGGTCTTGATACGTGTGAGTTGAGTAGTGAGCATTTGCTACGAAGTCAAAAGAGTAGCTTGCTGAATAAGTATAGTAGAGGTCAGGAGTGATTTTATCATTTCCGTTGCTCGAAAAATCAGAACGAAGAAATGTCTGGCCGATACCGATTCCCAATGAGTGTTTGTGAATAGAGCCTGGAATGCGACTTTCGCTATCGCCGCTTTCTGGAATATCGTTGCTGACTTTTTTTGCAGTTTTATCGCTAGTGAGTTGGTGGATGTTAGGCTTAATCTGCTTCTCTTCACCATGAACTGTAGGGGCACAAATAAAAACACCCGCCATTAAGACGGGTGTCATTGCAATTTTTTTGCGAACTATCTTTAAAATTTTGTTAAGCATTAAGAACCTTGTAAAAGAGGACTAATGCTTAGAATTTTAGTTTAAAGTAGTTGTAGTTTCAATAGCTGAGTTTGATTCAGATGCCATGAAAGGAGCTGAAACTTCTCCGCCAATTTTCTTTTCTAGACCTTTGATGTATCCAGTAAAAGTTCCTTCTTCAGAACGGATTACGCGCTTAAGAAGTTCAACATCTCCCGCTCTTGTAGATTTTTTCTCTTGATCGAATAGAAGTTGGATTTGAGTGATGTAAGTGATGTCATTTTTAGTTTTGTTGTCGATAACTTGGATTTCGTTACCTTCACGAATGATTTGCGCGATCTCTTCTAGAGTCACGTAACAGCTCTGGTGAGTGTCGTAAAGTTTTCTGTTTTGGTAGCGCTTAATGATTCTAACGTCGCTCATTTTATTCCCCTATTTTTAAAGAGAGTTACTATGGAACTCTCTGAAGATTGCTATATTGACCAATAACCGGTCCGTTTCTATCACAAAATTCGCTTCGAACTCGCGATTTGGTACTTTTTTCACTCGCGTTTATTGAATCTCGTCACTGATTCTAAGAAGTTACGGTGACTGAGTCATACCTCAATAAAGTTAAACACTTAGAGCGCTTATCTTTTGTTTTTCGCGGATCTCAGGCGAAGCTCGCCATGAAATAACAACATTGAATTGATGCTGTCAAACAAATTTCAAAACAATTTTTGGTGATTGTCTGACAATTTTTTAATAATGCAATTAAATCAACTATTAGAAACAGAGCGAAAAAAACGCCGCTTTCGTAGCAGAGAAGGTTTTTCTTTAAAGAATCCCTTGAGGAAGTTCGAAAAAGAAAAGGAGGGAGATCATTCTCTTCATGCCGAGGGACTGGCACATGCGCTACTTAAAATATTCATTACTCGCAACGACTTTTTCTCTAATGGCCTGCTCACAACTTCCCGTTGCAGACCACTCACCGTTAGCTGTGACTAGAGTGGGGGACCCGGCCGTAGAATTGGGAATTAAAAGTGACGATTTAAAAGAGATGGTGGCCAAAGCAAAAAAACTGGGCGGAAAAGCTTCGGAGTTTCTGGCGACAGATCTCTTTATTAAAGGAAACGATGCCTCGATTCGCGGTGATTATCAAACAGCGACGCAAATATTTAGATATGTAGTAGAGCTACAACCACAGGACAATTATTTAAAAAGAAAACTTTCAATCGAGCTCATTCGCATTGGGGAATTGAAAGAAGCGCAAAGTATTCTTGAAGGAGTCTTTGCCGAATCTCACTACAAAGATGATTCAATCGGATTAATTTTAGCTGGCGTGTACGCTGCCTTGGAAAAACCGACTCTCGCTCGCGAAACTTACCAAAAAATTATCAATACAAGTGCAGAAGTAGAAGAGGCTTGTCTCTTCCTGGCGAAATCTTACGCCGGAGAAAAGAAATATAAAGAAGCCCACACTCTTCTTTCGAAATGTGAAAAGAAAAGCAAAGATGATCCAGTTTACTCTTTCTATAGAGGGAAAATTGAATTCGACAGAGGACATAAACCAGAAGCGAAAAAATTCTACGAAAAAGCTCTGAAGATGGATCACTCGTACGCTCAGGCAGCCCTTGCTCTTGGAGCGTATTACGAAGAAAAAGAAGATATGAAGTCTGCAGTTAAAACGTATAAAAACTTTTTAGCAGCTGACGGAAACAGCACGAGCATTCCAGTGCTCTCTCGCCTTGTAACAGTACTTTTCTCAATGGAAGAAAACGCTGACGTTATCCCTTATGCAGAGACATTGAGTTCAATCGACAACTCTGACCTCAACTTAAAAGTTCGTTTGGGATTGCTGTATTCGGATTCGGGAAGATATGAAGAAGCGACTAATCTTTTTAAAGAAGTTTTAGTTGTCGTACCAGAATCAGACAAAGTGATTTATTACCTAGGGGCTCTTTACCAGCAGACAAATCACTATCAGGAAGCGATTGAATATTTCAAACGCATTCCTACGACATCTGCTCTTTATGGAGATGCAGGACTGCAAATCGGTCAGATGATGGGAGCTGCTGCTCGCGAAGAATTCGTTCAAGGTAAAAATACAGACGTGTTCAAAAAATTTATGGCCTTCACTGAGGAGAGAATTAAAGATCACGAAGAAAGTGCTGTTGAATTTAAAATGCTACAGGCAAGTTTTTACGAAGATACTTTACAATATAAAAAGGCCATCAGTGCGATGATGGAAGTGAAAGGACACAAAGCTTTCACGGAATCACACAGCTATTATATGGCGTCTGTAATGGAAAAAGACGGACAATATTTAGAAGCGAGACAACTTGTTCAGGCCATTATTGATAAAGATCCAAACAACGCCCACGCTCTTAACTTTTTAGGTTATTCGTACCTGGAAAAAAATGAGCGTCTCGATGTTGCGTACGATTATATTTCAAAAGCAGTGAAACTTCGTCCTGATGATGGTTATATTAGAGACTCATTGGCATGGTATTACTTCACAACGGGGAAATATCAGGAAGCGCTGAAAGAATCGAAGAAAGCGTTTGAGTTAGTGAAAAGCGATGTTATCATCACAAAACATTTGGGTATGATTTATCAGCGCCTCAACTATATTGATAAAGCGAAAGAGTATTTAACTGAAGCTCTGAAGCAGGCAAAAGTTGAAGCGGACAAAGAGGACGTATTAAAAATCTTAAACGATGTCGAAAAACGTTTACCAGCATCTGCAGAATCCAACTAATTTTTGGTTTAGTCTTTCTGTGTTCGTGCGCCACTCAAACGGTGAGCACGAACACATCTGAATATCTCAAATCGCAGTTTAAAAAAATCTGTTTAGAGAGTTCCGGCAAAGGCCGCATCGAAGTCGTTGGCTCTAAATATACGTTCGGATATGAGTCGCAACTCAATCGTCCCCACAATAGTTTTGATCTGGCCCTGGATTTTCCGATTATCGGCGAAACGAAAGTTGAACTTAGTTTAGATCCGTCTGTCGTTTCTAAACAAATTGGAAAGACGGAACTAGCGCAGGTTCTGCGCGAACACATTCCGGAAAGAACTGATCGCGAAGAGATCATCAAAACGATCGAAGAGTTTTTCGTGTTTTCGTCCGACTTTATAAGATATAAGGCCGCGGGCCTTTACCCAACACCTTTTTCATCGAATTCAGAAAACGGTCACTTCCTTCTTTTTAGAGAAACTTCTCATTATAAATTTGTTGTCGATAACTTTTCGGCCAACGAAACTTACTTTGAACGAACAGTTTTTAAAATATTTCTAAAGAGCACCTCAACGACTGAGCCCATAATGACACTGTTTTTAGTTCCACAGAGTTGTGACCGCTAAAAGCACGCTGCGTTGTAAAAAAGTTCCCTGAAAAAAATGACAAACGGACATCATCCTCGCTATATATGGTAGTTCAATTCTATTTTGCACAAAAAGGATTTTTAAATGAAAATGCGAAACATCTTATTGACTGTAGCGAGCGTTGTTCTGCTGGTACTTTCTGGCTGTACAAAAAAACAAAATGCTAACGAGAGAGTACTTAATCTTGTGAGCATTACAGAGATTAAAGGTTACGATCCAATTATGGCGAACGACCTTTATTCAGGAAGAGAAATCTCAAAAATTTACGAAGGTCTTTTAAGCTATCACTGGCTAAAAGCTCCATACGAACTACAAGCAAACCTTGCTGCTGAAATGCCAGTTGCTTCTAAAGATGGACTAACTTATACATTCAAAATTCGCCAAGGTGTAAAATTCCAGGACGACGCTGCTTTTCCTGGTGGAAAAGGACGCGAAGTTGAAGCGAACGATTTCGTTTACTCTGTTAAACGTCTTGCAGATTCTAAAAACCAATCAGACGGATGGTGGGTTCTCGATGGAAAACTTATCGGTCTAAATGAATGGCGTGATAAATACGGAAAGCTTCCGACTACTGACTACAACGAAGTTGTTGAAGGTGTTAAAGCTCTTGATAAATTCACACTTCAATTCAAATTGAAAAAAGCATTCCCACAATTCCTATATGCTCTAGCTATGCCGTACACATACGTTGTGGCTAAAGAAGTTGTAGAAAAATACGGAAAAGAATTCATCAACCACCCGGTTGGAACTGGACCGTTCGTTCTTCCAAAATTCGATCAAGGAAAGATGATCGTTTATACAAAGAACCCAACATTCAGAGAAAAACTTTACCCATCAGATTCTTCACCTGAGTTCAAAGATCTTCTTGGAGATGCAGGAAAGAGACTTCCACTTGTTGATAAAATTGTTGTTCAAGTTATCACTGAATCACAACCAGCTTGGTTAAAACTAAACAAAGGTGAAGTTGATTCATACTCAATTCCAAAAGATAACTTTGCATCGGCTATTAAGGATAATCACCTTTCTGATGAACTTTTAGCGAAAGGATTTGTTCTTCAAATCACTCCGCAACTCGATCTTACTTACACGGCTTTCAACTACGACAATAAACTTTTCCACAACGTAAAACTAAGAAGAGCAATGTACTTAGCTTTCGATGAAGCAAAATCGAACGAACTATTTTACAACAATACAGCTTTCCCGGCCCAAGGAATTATTCCTCCTGGAATCGCTGGTAACATCAAAGACTACAAAAACCCATATAAAGGACCAAACATTGAAGCTGCTAAAAAAATGCTAGCTGAAGCTGGTTATCCAGATGGAAAAGGTCTTCCGGAAATCACTTACGATTTCGCTGATTCAACAACATCTCGTCAGATGGGAGAATTCTTCCAGAAGCAAATGGCGCAAATTGGAATCAAGATTAAACTTCAATCTTCTCCATGGCCTGAATTCCTAGCAAAACAAAAGAAGAGATCACTTCAAATGTTTGGTGCTGCTTGGGGTGCGGACTATCCAGATGCTGAAAACTTCCTACAGTTAATGTACGGACCAAACGCATCTCCAGGGGCTAACAGCTCTAACTATAACGATCCAGCTTTCAACAAAGAATTTGAAGCAGCTACAATTATGCCAGATTCTCCAGCGAGAACTGCTCGTTACGAAAAACTAAACAAGATGCTTGCTGAAGACGTTGTGCTTATGTTCAATAACCACCGTCAAGCATACTCGATCTCTCAGGGATGGTTGAAGAACTTCCACTATAGCGATCTTAACCTTGATTACGTTCAATACTTAAACGTAGACAACGCTAAAAAAGCTGAGTTGCTTAAAAAGTTCTAGTCCTAGATTTTAATTTTTGGTGAATTTGAAATGAATCTTTATCTATATATTTTCCGCAGACTCCTCTACATGATTCCGATCTTGTTAGGAGTCTGCTTTGTGATCTTCTTTCTCTTTAACTTAGTAGCACCAGATCCGGCCTATATTCTTTTAGGGCGTCACGCGACAGTCGAACAGATTGCTCAAATCCACCATGAACTTGGAATGGATAAATCTCTTCTTCTTCAATATTTGGATACAGTAAAAACAGCATTCACTTTTGATTTTGGTTACTCTTGGAGTTCGAAACAAAATATTTGGGAAATGATTAAAGCTGGAGCAGGTCCTTCACTTTCAATCACGGCTCCTTTGTTTATTATCTCAACAGCAGTAGCTATCTCGCTTGCTCTTTTGGTTGCTTTCTATAGAGGGAAGTTTATCGATAAGTTTATGCTTATTCTTTCAATCACTGGTTTGAGTATTCCAAGTCTTGCCATCATTCTTTTTGGTCAGTATTTCTTTGCTTACAAATTAGGATGGTTTGAGATTTCAGGATACGAAGCAGGTTTCCCTAACTTTATTCCTTATGTAATTTTACCGGTTATTTTATACGTGTTTATTTCTTTTGGAGCAGACACGCGTTTCTACCGTACAGTTATTTTGGATGAAGCTTATCAAGACTATGTAAGAACAGCGCGCTCGAAAGGTGTGAACGAAATTAAAGTTATGTTTAAGCACGTTCTTAAAAACTCGATGGTGCCTATCCTTACAAACATTATTATTCAGATTCCAACTCTTATTCTTGGTCTTCTTTTCGCGGAATCATTTTTTGGTATTCCAGGTTTAGGAAACTTAACTTTGAAGGCCATCAACACAAGTGATTTCCCGGTTATTAGAGCAATGACAATTTTGAGTGCGGTTGGATTTATTCTCTTCAATGTTCTCACAGATGTACTTTACACTGTTGTCGATCCGAGAATGAAGTTAAAGTAGGAGAGTTGTGTGAGTACGAGTGCAGAAGTAAAACAATCTAAATCTCTTTTACAGAGTGCAATCATAAGAGTGTTAAGCGATAAACTTTCGCTGATCGCTTTTATTATCGTTATCCTTTATTTTTTGGTGGCCCTTTTGACTTCAGCTGGTGTTTTAGCAAGCGGCTGGAATAAAGTTGTTGGTCCATCTTATATGGAACCAAATGCAACAGCTTTCTTTGGAACAGACATCTTCGGACAAAGTGTTTCTCAAAAAGTTATCAAAGCAACAGAAACAGCAGTAGCAATCGGTATCGTTGTTTCGATGATCAGTATCTTTATCGGAACGACTCTAGGGATGATCGCTGGATATTTCGGTGGCGTAGTTGATGAAATCATTGTTTGGTTTTATACAACTCTTTCATCGATCCCGAGTATTATGCTTCTTGTGGCCATTGCTTTTATTTTAGGGAAAGGAACAACAACCGTTTTCCTTGCTCTGGGATTAACAAGTTGGGTAGGTTTATGTCGTATCGTTCGTGCTGAAGTAATGAAGCACAAAGAGCGCGAATACATTCAAGCTGCTAATGCTATTGGGGCAACTCACTCAAGAAAAATGTTTAGGCACATTCTTCCAAACATTTCGCATTTATTAATTATCAACTTCACTCAGACTTTTGACTCTGCAGTTAAATCAGAAGTTGTTCTTTCATTTTTAGGATTAGGGGTTGTTGGACGTCCAAGTTGGGGTACAATGATAGATGATTCAAAACTTGAATTAGCTCGTGGAGTCTGGTGGCAGTTAGCTGCTGCAACTCTCGCGATGTTTTTAATCGTATTAGCATTTAATATTTTGGGAGACGCTCTTCGTGATGCTCTCGATCCAAAATTGAAAGGAAAATAAATGAAGTCTGAGAAAATTTTAGAAGTAAAAGATCTCGTTGTTGAATTTAGAACTGATCGCGGAACTGTAAAGGCCGTGAACGGTGTTAACTTCGATGTTTATAAAGGAAAGACGATTGGTATCGTAGGTGAGTCTGGATCTGGTAAATCAGTAACAGCTCTTGCGATCATGGGACTTATTCCAAATCCTCCAGGGCGTGTAGCAAGTGGACAAATTCTTTTTAACGGAAAGAGTTTGGTTAACATGGAACCAAGTGAAATGAGAAAAATTCGCGGGAATAAAATCGCGATGATTTTTCAGGAACCAATGACGTCTCTTAACCCGGTATTCACTATCGGAAACCAAATTGAAGAAGTCATTGAACTTCACCAACCACATCTTTCATCTACTGAAAGATCGGCAAAAGCAGTAGACATGCTTCGCTTAGTTGGTATCCCTTCACCTGAAAAAAGAGTGAAGGAGTATCCTCACCAACTTTCAGGGGGGATGAGACAACGTGTGATGATCGCTATCGCACTTTCATGTGAACCAGATATTCTTATCGCCGATGAGCCGACAACTGCTCTCGACGTAACTATTCAAGCTCAAATTCTTGAGCTTATGAAAAAACTGCAAAAGGAATTGGGAATGGGGATTATCCTCATCACTCACGACCTTGGTGTTGTTGCTGAAACATGTGACAGTGTTGCGGTTATGTACTGTGGACAGATCGTTGAGAGTGCAGACGTAAAAACTCTCTTCAACCATCCTTCTCACCCGTACACAAAAGGATTGATGGATTCAATTCCGTCGTTCGATTCAACAAGTGGACACAAAAAAGAAAGACTTCAAACAATCGAAGGTATGGTTCCTTCACTTTTCAATCTGCCAAAGGGATGTAACTTCCAGGATAGATGTTCGAAGGTGACTGATGCTTGTCGTGGGTCTCAAGGTGATCCAGTGTTAAAACCATCGAAAGGCGAAGACCACATGGTGGCGTGCTTTAATCCACTCAATTAATTTTTAAGGACGATAAGGACTAGACGAAAATGAGCGAATATTTAATTGAAGTAAAAGATCTCTGCAAAAGATTCCCAATCAAAGGCGGATTATTCGGCCGTGAAGTTGGAGCAGTAAACGCAGTTAATAACGTTAGCTTTAAAATTAAAAAAGGTGAAACGCTAGGACTCGTTGGAGAATCTGGATGTGGAAAGACAACTCTTGGGCGTTCAATTCTAAGATTGATAGAACCAACTTCTGGAGAAATTCTTTTCAACGGAAAAGACATCATTAATTATTCTGCTGAAGAAATGAGAGCGGTGAGAAGAAAAATGCAAATCATTTTTCAAGATCCATACGCTTCACTCAACCCAAGAATGACTGTTGGAGATATCCTTGCGGAGCCAATGGAAATTCACGGTCTACACACAGATAAAACAGCAAGAAGAAAACGCCTTCTCGAATTGTTGAACCAAGTTCAACTTCCAGCAGATGCTCTTAATAAATATCCACACGAGTTCTCAGGTGGACAAAGACAACGTATCTGTATCGCACGCGCACTTGCAGTTGAGCCAGAATTTATCGTTTGTGATGAACCCGTTTCTGCTCTCGACGTTTCGGTACAAGCTCAGGTTGTAAACCTGTTGATGGATCTGCAAAAAGAACTAGGACTCACATACCTGTTCATCGCTCACGACTTGAAAGTTGTAGAGTATATCTCGAACAGAGTCGCAGTAATGTATCTTGGAAATATGATTGAAGTTGCTGAGTCTAGCGAACTTTATGGTCATGCAAAACACCCATATACTAAAGCACTTTTCTCGGCTATTCCTCACGCTTCAACTGAAGGAAGAGCGGGACGTATTATTCTTGAAGGCGATATTCCAAGCCCGATGAACCCACCATCAGGATGTCACTTCAATCCAAGATGTTGGAATGCTACGGAAGAATGTCGTAAAAACTTCCCGCCGATTACAAATCAATCACCAACTCACCAATACCGTTGTTATAATCCGATTCAATAATACCTGATCGATATCAGTCAATTTCTCCTCTCGTATTAGTACAAATGAGAGGAGAAAACTTTTAGAAATTCTTCAACATAATTCATTTTATTCCGAAAAGTTAAAGACGTTAACTCCCTAAAACAATGAGTTTATTTTGGGAAAAATGAAATTAGATTTTAAAAATCTGAAAGAACAAATTCTTTCTCCGGGAAATATTTTTTGGCAACAAAAATCCGGAACGGTCGTTCTTCTTTCATCAAAAGCAGATTTTTTAAATTACGATCTCATCCAAAAATTAAACAATTCTCATCACGAATTATTAATTGAAGATCAAATCGACTTTCAATTGCAAGATGAGTTTGTTGAACTGTTCAAAGCACACGACGAAGTTCTTTTAGTGAAAGAGAAAAAAGAATGGCGTTCGCGTATTCTTGATCTCTGTATCAATAAATTTTCTCAAAAAGATTTTTCTCAATGGGAAATGGATCAAATGGTCTGGAGAGTGTTCTCGACACTCACAAAAGAAGAAACAAAAAATTATATTGATCTCGACCTCGATTTATTCAAACGCAGTCTGAGCGTTGCAAGCAGTACGGTTCTTTGCGCGTTCTTGCTCGGCTATTACAGCGACGTGTATCTGAAAAAATTATTTGCAGATACATTTAGAAGCTTGATGAGAATGGATGAAGTTGAATCTCTCATCACTCTAAAAAATAAATTAGAAGAAATAAGAACACTCGACACTTTAGCGAACGATGAACGCACATTCCTCCAAGGTGTGTATCACGCGAGTACCAGTCTCGTTGGTGAACGTTATGATGGGTCTGGAATTAAAAATATACATAAGAGAGAAATGAACGATGTTGAGATCGTTTTGGTTGCCTTGTGCGCTTATTACCCTTACGGAAAAAAGAACGAACAAAATATATTTTATGCACTAAAAAATTCACAATTAAAGTGTGAAAAAAAAATACTAAATGTTTTACGAAGAAGTTTAGAAAAACCAGAGGCCATGGTCTCAATGAGTGCCTAACGGAGAAATAGTTTTTGAGTCAGAATATGAAAAAAAGAATTCTCATCTCGCCTGAGCAATCTACTGCTCAGACAGGTGCTTTTTTTCAAGAACTCGGGTTCGAGTTATGCTCGAGCTATGACAAAAATTCGGAATATCAATTCATCGTCGATGATTATCTCAAAGACGTCGTCACTCTTCCTCGCATTCAGACAAAATCGACATTGCCAAAAGAATGTGAAGTCAATGTTCGTGCAGTAATCGATGAAAAAAATCTGAACATGCCTGAAGTCAAAAAACTTTTAGGTGCGTATTTTTCAGATGCAGAAGAATTCGATCTCGTCGATCGTTACTCAGAAGAATATAAAAATATCTACACACTTAAAATTCACGATTATCTGAATGTCGGTTATTTTATCGATACGATTGTCGTCGAAGCTTATAAATACCAATTTGATTTTGAACAAATCAGAAACTATTTGAGCTTAACTCTTTATCATGCATTAAAGATGGTTGAAAAAGAAGGGAACTATTCACCACTCGAAGTTTCGTTCTCACATTCAAGCGCGGGATTTGCTGTGCAAATTTCATACAATGCTTCGTTGATAAATTTCAAAAGTAATCTCATTCTCGCTAAAGAGTTTGTTTCGAAGACAAACTATTTCGATCTGAGTTATTTTGAGAAAAGAACGAAAGTGAACTTTTCAGCGTTCTGGTTTAAAGAAGAAGCTCTGCGATCGACTCAGTTTTACTTTTTAACAGAAGTTTCAGCAAGAAGGACCGTTGTTGAAACTCCATCTACAATCATCAATCAGTTCGATGCTCAGACGGACGATGTTCGTTATGAGCCGAAAAAACCTCTTGATCAAGCGAAGAAATTACAACTCGCTCGAAAATTCAGCTTGTTTATTAAAAACCTGAGAGCGGCCGAAGAAAATCCAATTGAGAGTTCTCGACTGACAGTTGAGGATGTTGATCAATATCTTGCAAAATATCCTAGGCAAGATGCTCTCGCGGAACTTGATCTGGAAGTCAAAAACTTCGTTTTGAAAATGATCAGCGACGATGCTCTTTATAACGGCGTAACTGATTATGTTCAAAAAATTGCTCAATCTAATCTGGATTCACACGTTGAAGAAATTCAACGCATCCTTGGAGAAAAATCACTCGAGGATATTGCCGAAATTATCCGAGTGAAAGGAAACATAGAAGCCGAAGACGATAAAGTCGTCGTCAAAGGCTGGAGTGAAAATGCAAACGAAGATGAGTGGATTGTTAAGCGCACAGAACTCATCGATCAAATCAAAGAAGAAGTCACTGTTATCAAATCTCAAGGGCGAAATGTCATTGAAGACGATATTCTTCGAGTCGTTTCGAATCAATTGCAGGCAAATCCTGAGGACGTTAAAACAGTCGTAAAAGGAATTGTTGAAGAAGTTGTGGCCAGCGAAGTTCTCCAAAAAGAAAATTTAGAACAGGCTTTTACAGAAGAAGTAAAACCAGCGCCGGCCTTCGATGCTCAAAAAGAAAAATTAGAAGCACAAGTTGTTCGCATGAAAAAAGTCATGGAACAAATGAAAGCTGAGATTGTAAAACTTCGTACAGAAAAAGCAGAACATAAACCATTGGGAGATTTTGTTCCTGCAGATCAGTCTGCAGAAATTTTAGATTTAAAGAAGACCCTTGGTAGAGCGCTTGAAACGATGAAGAGTAAAGAGAAGATTGCGGTTAAAGCAAAATCTGATTTTGAACAAATTCTTCAGGCGAAAGAAGAAAAAATGCAATCTCTTGAAGCTCGTCTGGAACAGATGAAGGATGAGTTTTCGAGATCAAAAGAATTTGCGAATGAAGAAAAATTAGAACAATTACAGAGTGAAAATAAGAGTCTCAATGCGCGTCTGGAACTCGCCAATAGAAAGATCAATATCATCAGTCAGAATATGGATAAGCAGGATACTGATATTGTTATCAAGAAAGAAAAAGAAATTCTGACGTTAAAGACAAACATTCAAATGGCCCAAAGTATGATCGAGAAATTCAAGCATGAACGTCTTGAATTGGAATCGAGACTTGAAGAAGAAAAAGAAAAATTTACGAAGTTAAAAGAAGAAAAAACAGCTGCGGCCAATCCGGTTAAGGATCAAGAAAGAGAAGCTCTCCTTGCAAGTTTAACAAATGAAAAGAAAATCTTAGAAGAGAAATTAAAACTTCAAACAACTGAAACGAAAAAAGTAGAACAGAAGTTAAAGTTTACGACGGCTCAATTAGAAGAATCTCAACGTAAAAAAGCGGCACCTGCAAATGCGAGTGCCAAGAGTAATGAGGCCTATATCAAGCAGCTGGAAAGCGCGAATGCCCGTATTGCCGAGACCACGAATGATCTGACGGATAAGAAAAAAGAGATCCATAAACTTAAACAAGAAAATATGTTACTTGGTTCAAAGCTCGCGGAATTGGAAAAAAAGCTGGGGAATGCGGAGAAAAAAGCTTCTTAGCCTCAATTTTTTCTTGCCTGAAGATTCAATTTTTAGTAAAAATACATCTCACAAATCGACGCCCTGCTGGTGAAATTGGCAGACACGCTAGACTTAGGATCTAGTGCGCAAGCGTGGGGGTTCAAGTCCCTCGCAGGGCACCATCTCTCTTTAACTAGTCAGTATCTTTAAATTATCCACTTCAATTTTTTCTTCTTGGTCCAATAATGGGACAATTACGGTTTCTTCGTTAGTCATATTCATAAACTTTAATGAGCTTTGAAGATGATCAGGTGTGAAATGGGCATATCTCATCGTCATCTTTATATCCGTATGGCCAAGAAGTTTTTGAAGATCAAAAACATTCCCACCGTTCATCATGTAATTCGAAGCAAAGCTATGTCGAAGGTCATGAAATCGAATTTTGTTCGTAATCCCTGCCTTGTTCTGGGCTTTTTGGAAACGTCGATAAATGTGAGCGTATCTGACTTCTGTGCCATCAGCTTCGAGAAATACGAATGAGTTTCCTGAATTCTTCTTATGAAGTGCTAAAAGCAAAGCTCGAACTTCTGAAGTCATTGGAACAAATCTTTTAATTTTTGTTTTTGTTGTTTCTTTCAAGCCATACTTGTCTCTGGTCCGAGTGACTGAAATTTGATTGTTAATGAAATCGACTCTGTCCCATTTAAGTCCGCAAAGCTCTGCTAGCCTCATTCCCGTATGAATCGCTACGAAGTAAAAAGGAAGAAGCGGATCATTTTTGTTTGCGAGCAAAAATTGATTTATCTCCATCTTTACCCAGAAGTTATCTTGAACAAGGTCGGGCTTTGGTTTCTTTATATCTTCAAAAGGATCAGCGAAAAGAATTTTTTCTTTTCGAGCTTTGTTGATAACTCCTTTAAGCACAATCCAGATATTTTTTATCCCTTTGGCACTGTGGGTTTTCTTGAGATCACTCATCAAGTTCATCCCGTGCTCTTCAGTTATCTCAGAAAGGTTCATGTTGCCGAAGCGAGGATAGAGGTGTGTTCGAAGAATACTTTCATAATATAGAAAAGGAGAAATGCTTTCATAGGCAGAGTAGATTGCTCCGATGGCTCCAAAATCGTGGATTTTTTTCTTCATGGAATTTGATTTTTTTGTGTCTTCTGTTTCTTGTTATTATTGAGAATTAACTACTACGTTTTTTAAAGAAAGTGACGCTCTACCAGAGAACTGTAAGATTATTTATGAGAACTATTAAAAGTGTTATGATGAGAGAATGAAGATTTCTGGTAGAAAACACGCATTTAGCTATTTTTATTTGGAGAAGATTTGCACTTTAACTGTTCAGGGGTGGACATTAAAGAAGATTGGCGATCTTGAAGAAATGCCTTCAGTGAGCACCTTGTATAGCTGGTTGAAGAGATATCCAGTCTTAAAGCGAACTGTGCGGTTATCAAAAGAAAATCGTGAATTATTTAAAACTGAAACTGAAATCGAAAGTTTGTTTTCATTTGCAGAAATCGTTCATCATCAGATCAATTTTTAGTGTGAAGTGCAAGTGGTGTCTATTCGATGGCCAAAATCGTATGAACTGCAATCAACATTTTTTGCTTTCATTTGTTGTTGCTGACGACTCCATTCGATCATCCTCTCAGAAGTTCTAGTATCGACTTCTCCATGTCCATATTCAAAAACTTTTCCGTTAGGATCGAAGACTACGTAATAGTCTGTTTTATCCCAGCTCCATCCACTCATGAGTCGATCTCTGTAGATGTACGTGGTCCATCCAGCTTCATTTCTTTTAAGTTGATCATGATTACCCAAGGTCCTATTAACTTCGGTTTTAGTCATTCCTTCTCGAATAGAATTAAAGTTTTCTCCAGTAGCACAGGATGCAGTCATTATTAGTATAAGAAGAAATAGGTATTTCACAGTTGCTTTCATTAATTTGTCCTCAAATAAATGCTGTTACTGTCCAACTGTCACAATCGCACCATTAATAATCTGAACTTTTTTATTCATGCAAGATGTGTAAGAGCTAGTATCAATCATCGCACAGCTTGATCGATCACTACCACCACCGCTCATACACGAACTCACTGGATTCGAACCGCAGGTAGATGCGCAACTTGAAACTTGTGAGCAGGCGTATGTAGGCTGAGTAGAAAACGCATTCGTACTAGAGTCTAATTTTGTTTTTCCACAAGAGGAGAGAGTTGATCCGAGAATAAATATTACAAAAATTTTCATTTGATCCCTCGATTCTTCTTTATAGTCTGCCCATAATACATACTATCGGTGGTACTACTTATCGGAGGTGAGAGAGAAAATCTTTAAATGAGCAAGTTATCATCTGAAGAAAAGTTTCTGAAAGCCTTAGGAGAGCGCCTTCGATCAATACGATTGGAAAAGGGATGGACGCTTGAAGAAACTGAAGAGCATGGATGGCCCAACTGGAGACATCTTCAAAAGATTGAAACAGGAAAGAATTTTAATGTTTCAACGTTACACAAACTCGCTAAGCTTTATAAAAAACCTATTTCAGATATTATTTCTGATCTTTAAAACCCAACTAAATTAATCAGATTTTAACTACAGATGTTAGAAAAGATTGGCCCTTTTTTCAGACACTTATCATGGCCTCATGGTGCGTTAGTTTGATATGATTATGTCGTCTTGAGCTTTTTCGAATGAGAATGCGACATGACCTAATATTAATCAAAGGAGGGAAAATGCCACCGCCATGAAACAAATTTTTTATTTATGTAATCCGCCAGGGCGGGGACAGATGTGTCTTGATACTCACATCGTAACCCGAAATTCTCCTGGCACCAAATGAAAAGAATGACCCATCACGGAACAGGATGGGATCAACTAGCAGGACTGCCGTCCAAGGAGCTTTTATGTTCAAGGTTACAGCTACAGTAAGAGAAGATTCGTGCAACACTAACTCAGCAATTAGCCAATTGGTTTTAGATCAAAATTATGGCGGCTTCAATGTATTTAACATTGAAAAGTTGAAGCCATTGGCCGATCAGGGAATGTTGTATACGATCTCTCATGATGGTTATCCATCTGCGCGCGTTTACATTTATTGGAACAATTATTACAGAAGATGGATTGCTACAACAAGAGCTGATTACACTCAATGTAATAACTTGCTTGCGCTTCCTATCTATTATCCAGCTTCTCAAGTCGGAACTACCACACACTATCAGAGCTGCGCTATCTAAGGTTCGGGGGGAGTAAAAGCTCCCCCTTTTCTTTTAGAAAGCTAGTAAGATTCTTCAAAGAACATCAAGTATTGATACGTCTTTTTTTGCAAAGTTCTTTTTTATATCAGTGAGATTAAATTTATATTTTAAAAATGTGAGAGCATCACAATTCTCTAAGCAGTCAATGGCAGGGTACTGTTCTTTAATGCCATTAATGACATCTTCATTCATTTTAAAAACGGTTCCAGCTATCATTTTATGAGGATATTTTTTTGTAAAATCAAATCCCAACACTTCCATGTTTGCTTCGTGATATGCGAGTCCTAAGAAAAAAATTTGATCTGATTTTTCCAATACAAGCTTTATCTCTGTTGAAGGATTCTTAACGATTTCGCCAATAAAAGCGACTTTCGATTCCGAATGAAAAATCCTTTTTTCGTATTGTTGATTTATCACTCTTTCGGCTTGTTCATATTTGCGATTACTTCTTCCAGTGTCGTACAGATCATCATCATAATCATCGTATTCATCGTTTGCATCATCTAGATAAACAACACCTGTACTATAATCTCCTCCGCCATAATTATGAAAATCAAATTCTCTTGCAGAAGATACTTCAAATCCGAGTGGGGCAATTCGCCCATATATATGCTTTATTATTTTTGGAGATACTTTTCTCTCTTTTCTGCTTTCGACCTCATTCATTCTGTGAACAAGATATGGCAAACTCCTGTCATAGTTGAATGTAATAATGTCTATTGTATCGCCTTGAGCTTGTGCAGTTCCAATTTGATCGATCATTACTTTGTACGTACTTGGTTTCCCTGTACTAATTAATTTTGATTCATCTTCTTTTGAATGCAGTATATCTGCAACCATAGTTCTAAGCTTGTCAGCAAATTCGGGCCTCCGAGCAGCTATAGAGTCTACGGTTTCACCGGCCGACCAATCTAATACTTTTCTAAGTTCTCTTTCTGTGTCTTCCAGTTCTTCTTTTAAGAGCATTAAGAGCTGTGGACCATCTGGAAATCCATACTCTAGACCTAACCCTGCTCCGAGAACTAATGTTGTATGTGCCATGGATGCGCCTCTTTGTATGCTTTGACAGTACAAAAAATTTGTAAGAATTAAAACTCTCTTTTGAAGAACAACTCATTGATGTGAATCTAAGGCATTGAAATTTATATATTGTAAAGTGATGATATAGACAGTATTCTGAGAGAGGAAAACAGGAAGTGATAAATGAGCGTTGATGATCAAAGTGATACGAATATTGGGGATGCTTTAAATTCAAAAGAGAAGGCGGAAGATATTGTAGCTTCCACATCTGAAGAGTTGGTCGTGCAGCCGAATTTAGATTTCTTAAAGGATGATAAATCACTCAAGCTGTTCAATGATGAAATTGCAGTTTGGTGGTACGCTATTTTAGCAGTAATTCTGCTATTGTTAGATATTGCGATTATCTTTTTTTCAGCGAAGGAGTATCTTTGTTTCATCAAAAATTTTGATCATTCGAAAGCTGGAACTACAAACCTAAGTGTATTTTTTAGTATATTTTCAGTTTTTTGGTTTGCTCTAACTGCACTTGCTGTAACTATTGTATCTAAAATTTTATACTCTTTAGCAGAAGAAATTCGTTTGCAAACTTCTAGGAAATATTTAAAAAATATTATTTTACTTGGAGTTTATTTACCTGGATTAACAGTTAAGGAGATGTTTGACCTTGCAACTCGTGCAGTATTTGTGGCAGACAGTTCGAAGTCAGATACAAAAATAGTGAGTTTACCAGTAGAGAAGCTTTTAGATACAGTGAATGAATTAATTAAATCAGTTAAGGGTAAGTGATGGTTGTTATCAATGGTATTCACCAAGAAAATGTATGCATTTTCTGTAGAAGAGGTACGATCACTGATATAGTTCTTCCCAGTGGGCAGCCAGGTTACTTGCACTTTAGCCTTCGTGAGCAATCAAACGTCATGGGTGGACTTGTAATAGGTGGACCGGCAATCGCAGCGAAAGTGAAGATTTGCAACAATTGTGGATATCTACATTTTTTTTATGATAAAGATGCCACTCATGGAAAAAAATCATAAACAATTTTTTCTTTCTTCAGTAGTTTTTCGACGAAAAAAGAAATGGTCCAAGAATGGGACAAATCCTTTCAATCATAATCAAAATTAAACACAGTAGCTAACAACGATAGTTTTAAAGCAGTAGATTAAATTCCTGAATTAATATGTTTCATTAATTAGTTAGTGCTAGTTAGAATTACCAAGATAAGTATTCTCTGAGAGTCCCTCGCAGGGCACCATCTCTTTTAAATCACTTATATTAACTTAAAGATTCTTGATCAACGCTTTCGTAGGTCCATCGCCACTTTGAATTCCACCTGAAGCTAAAGGACTAAGTGTTCCGTCGTTTCCTAAACTGAATGGAAGGATTTTGTTTTCCACAAAGTCCATGACGTAAGCAAATTTTCCATTTCCTTCAACGATAGCAGACTCAGGTTGAGTTCCTGCGGCCACCGCTCCTGTCGCAATTGATTGTAACAAGCCATTACTTCCAATAGTGAACATCGATAAGGTGCTCTCTCCCGCATTGGTTGTATAAAGAAATTTTCCGGAGATCGTCATGTGTGAAGGAAGAGCTCCTGTGCTCACGACTTGTTGAGAATTCAATGTGCCATCACCGCCAACAATGTACACTTCAATTTCATCTGTAGAGCAGCTGAGAACATAAATAAAGTCGACTCCACTTTGCGATTGTGCCGACAAGATTGGTCCTGAAGGACAACCGCGCGAAGCAACTGTGGCCGGAGTTAATGGAGTGAAAGAACCATCTGCCGCTACAGCATACTGAGAGATATCTGTGATGGTTTCATTCACCATATAAACGAACTTTCCCGACGAAGAAAAAGTCATCCCTACAGGACTGTTAGGGTAGCTCCAATTGTTTAATAGAGTTAATTCTCCATTTGATCCTAAACTGTATTGAAAGATATTTCCGTCTAATCCATTGAGTGCATAAAGAAAACGATGATCAGGAGACATCACGAGAGATTCTGTAAATGAATTCGAAAGAATCGGTGTTGCTAATTCAGATAAGCTTCCATCTGTTTCGATTTTATATTGTGTAATTGTCTGGTCATCTATGCTCGCCACATACAAACTGTTGTGCTGTTCATCTATCGCCATCGCTCGCGGATAATCGCCCGTTGCAATTGGTGAAGCTAGTGCTGTTAATATTCCATCACTTCCTAAACTCCACTGACCGATCGTATTTTCGGCAGAATTCAAAACGTACATCACCTGCGCTTTTGGTGTTGGAGTCGGCGTCGGGGATGGTGTTGGGTTAGGGCCGCTACCAGTTCCTTGACTGCATCCGATTAAAAAAATTAACATCAATGATAAAAAATATTTTAGTGTTTTCATGAACACTTGAAGAGCATGAAAAATGCCAACGTTTTATTGTCGCTAATCCCTTGTAAAATCGATTGTAAAAATAATTTCTGTCGGAAAGTCGGCAGTTGTCTTGACGGGATTTCAGAACTTGCCGGGAAGCCGGCAAGAATTTTTTACACTTACTCTTTAAATTAATCGTGTTTTTTATTATAACAAAGATGAATTTGGCATTGGATCTGAATGTCTTACCGTGTTTCTTTCCCGGTCAGATCCGTTAAAACCAAAGGATGAAAGAAACCTCAATTAAATGGCCACAGGCCTTTGGAGGTTTCTATGTTAAAGCTTATTCCCGTTATGTTTTGCTTTTTCTCTCTCGCAAGTTTTGCGAAAGATCCCGTTGATCTCTCAACTCCTCTCGTTGAAAAAGTTGCAGGACATTTTGAAGGAAGTTTTTCTCCTGATGAAATTCAAGTTTCAATTAATTTCGACAATATTGAAGTTTGCAGAGGCGGAGATTGTTATCCTGAAGATCGAAAGATTTGTCATTTCTCACTTTCACCACTTCCACTCAAAGATGAGACAGGCACTTTAAATACTAATCTTCCTTTTTTCCTTTCGGAAGAGCAGAGAATAGAACTTCGCGATGTTGTTGCAGATCAGCGTTCAGATTGCGATGGCGTGGTGGAAAAATGGAAAGCACAACTGCCGAATTCAATTCACTACAGTGTCGATCTCATCGAGAGAACTTGGATTGATTGGGATACTTATGCGAATCCCGCAATCTGTCGTCGCAATCATGTTTTTTATCGCAAAATGGAAGTCGAAAAAATGGGTTCAGGAGAGCCTTCTTCTTTTAAAAGGACAGAGGAGCTTTTAAACAAATCGGTGTGTGATAAATTATTTAATCTTTAAATTTTTTGAGCGCGGTTCTTTATAGTTATTTATAGTTCTTTATAAAGAATCGCGCTCTACTTGCCCTCTGAAATTTGTGGAACTGCTGTTGCGATGGCCTTTACCTTCCATTCTTTTTGAATTTTCTTCAACACACCATTGGCCGCGATTTTTTCCATCCCTTGATTAAAGACTTCTAAAGCCTTTTTTCCCAACGGATGAGACTTACTCAGGACAAGGTAGGCAGGAAGGTTTCCAAAGTCGCAGACGACCTTAAAATCGGGTGTCACACGTGCGAGTTTGGCGATGTATTCGAGGGAGTGAACTTCATCGATCGTAATGAGAGCAGTATCAGTGTGACTGAAATTTAATTTTCTAAGATTTAAAACTTCCGAAGGCGATTTTTCAATCGAAAGATTTTTTTCATTTCTCAGAGCTTCGACTTTAGGGACGTATTCATATTCATTAACAAGTCCAATACTCGTTCCGGCTTTCCATTTTTTAGGATTGCACCCATTGATGTCGGAATTTTTTTGCGCATACAAAATGTTTCGAGGAGCAATAACTGGAGTTCTGGGAAAAAAAAGTTTTCCTGTAAGTTCAGGAGTTTTGCTAGTTGAAAAGCAGCCGAGAATTCCACCACTCAAAACGAGAGTTTTACAACGAGCATAAGGAAAAACTTCGTAGTGAACTTTCCAGCCAACCGCTTTGTAAGCAGCCTTGACGATGTCATTCACATAACCCGTTCCGTTGGGGTATGACCAGGGAGCGGCGTCGTTTTCTGCTCCAATTGTGATTTCTTCGGCCATAACGAGAGTGGAACTGAGAATGAAGACGAGGACAAAAAATAATTTAATCATGAGAAAATCATATTTCATTTTTTTAAAAAGTATAATCATAGTTTGGCCAGTAATAATTTTGTAGAACTTTTAATTTTCTCCAATGAAGAAAGCCTATGTTAGTAGTCCAAACTTTTAATAATCTTAAGTTTCCTTATAGGGAAATCATGACTATCTTTCTGGCAGAGAGAAGAGGATTTAAATGAATTCACAAGATAGCAGAAGTTCACTGGCCTTTATGTCCGGTGGTGGCGAAATGGGCGCTCTTTTGAGAAAGAAAGACTGGACTCAGACAGTTTTAGGAGCTCCTGAATTTTGGCCCAGTCCCCTGAAATATAATATTCGTCTTCTTCTCGATAATGGTACTCCAATGTATTTTGCATGGGGACCTGAGTACAATCAATTTTATAACGATGCTTTTAAAAATCTTCTCAACACTGAAGACCACCTAATTTTGCTTGGAAGTGGAACGAAAGAAGCTTTCCCAAGTATCTGGAAGAGTATCGTTGAACCAATGTTTCTTAAAGTTTTGAAAGGTGAATCGACAACGTATGAGGATTTTCCTCTCTCTGTTATTAGAAATGATATTCTTGAAGAAAATTATTTTTCGTTCTCATTGAGTCCTCTTCGTGATGAAGAAGGAGAGTTTTTTGGGGTGATTGTGTTCGCCAGGGATACAACCAATAAAGTTTTAAGTGAAAAAACATTACAAGAAGAACGTGAACGTCTTCGCCTTATCATTGATAAAGTTCCAACTTTTATTTCTTATATGGATGTGAGCGGAAGATATCAATTCGCCAATCGCCGTTATTCGGAGTGGAGTGCACGTCCGCTTTCAGAGATCGAAGGATTCACTCGAAAGGATATTATTTCGGATTCAAGAACGTATGAATATCTGAAAAATTTTGAAGCGCGTGCTTTTGCGGGAGAACAAGTTAATTTCAATCTCACGCTTCGCCAGTCAAATGATGAACCTATTTATCTCGAGATGGAATACATTCCAGATATCGATCCGGTGACTCATGCAGTGAAAGGAATTATCCACATTGGTGTTGATGTAACCGAAAGGAAAAAAGTTGAAGAGAGTGAAGGACGTTATCGTTCGCTCACGGAAACTTTACCGCAAATGATGTGGGCCTCAACTCCTGATGGAAAAATAAATTACGCAAATGAAAGATGTCTTCGCTATACGGGAATAACGACTCAGGAAAAATACGGCGATGTATGGACGAGCATGATTCATCCGCACGATCTCCCTCACGTTTATAAAGCCTGGCAAGAAAGCATGAGCAAAGGAACTCCTTTCAAAGAAGAGTATCGCATGAAACGCTTTGACGGCGAATACCGTTGGTTCTTGGGACGAGCTCTTCCGGTAGTCGGAACGAACGGAATCGTCCTTTATTGGAATGGAACTGCAACAGACATCGACGATCATAAAAAAATTGAAAAAGAACTCGCGTATGCAAAAGAAAATGCAGAAAATGCGAACGCAACAAAGACTGCCTTTCTTGCAAACATGTCTCACGAAATTCGTACACCATTAGGGGCCATTTTAGGATTCAGTGAATTGCTCAAAAATAATCTTTTGAGTTCTGAGCTTCGCGATCAATATATTGAAACGATAACTCGCAACGGACAATCGTTAACGAAAATCATTGATGACATTCTCGATCTCGCAAAAGTAGAAGCGGGAAGACTGGAAGTAGAGCATATCGATTTTTCTCTATCCGGCTTATTGATGGAAGTCATTGAATTGCTCAAGGGAAAGGCAGAGCAGAAAGGGATTTCGCTCAATTTATCATTGGAAAAAAACGTTCCTCAAAATATTTATTCTGATCCGACAAGACTCCGCCAGATTTTTATCAACATAATTGGAAACGCTGTGAAGTTTACTGACAAAGGCGGAATTCATGTGCGAGTGAAATCACTACAGGCCGATGATGGAACAATTAAAATCAGTGTTGAAGTCGAAGATACAGGAAGAGGTTTAACGGAAGAACAAAAAAATCGGTTGTTCGAACCATTTACTCAAGCCGATAACACGACAACAAGACAATACGGTGGAACAGGATTGGGATTAGCACTTTCTAAACGTTTATCAGAAGCACTCGGTGGAACAATAACAATTGAGAAATTTGAACAAAATGTCGGATGTATTTTTGCCATTTCATTTATTGCTATGATGGGAAGAGAAGCAGAGAAGCTGGCTTCTTTGTCAGGAAATCTTCACAATCTTGAAGAGCTTCCTTTAAAAGGAATGAATATTCTTTTTGCTGATGATTCTGTCGATAATCAGTTTTTAGTTGAATATTTTCTCAAGGAAAATGGAGCGAGTGTCACTCTCGCAAATGATGGTAGTGAAGCTGTTGATAAAGTTTTAGCAGGGAAATATGATCTTGTGCTAATGGATATTCAGATGCCTAAAATGGACGGTTATCAAGCGACGAAAATTTTAATTGGAAGAGGATGCCAGGTACCGATCATCGCACTTACTGCACATGCCATGGATGAAGAGAAAGAAAAAACAAAGGCCGCTGGTTTCGTTGGCCACCTAACTAAGCCACTCAACTTTGCCGAACTCCTTCAGACAATCATAAGATTCAAGTTGGCTAAAAGTTCATTTAATCAAAAGACATTTTATTAAATTCCATCTACAATTTGGCTATCACATTTTTTGAGGATGATTATGTCTGAGCAAGATTACAAATTTTCGCCTATCTTTAAAGAACTCTCAAAGGAATACCCAAATGTTGCTCCTGAAGCAATTGAAACAGCTGTGCAATTTAAAATTGTCGCTGCAAAGGTACAGATGGATCGCGAAGAATTGTTCAATCGTTTTGGATTAACATCAGGACGTTTTCACCTTTTAATGATTTTAAAAGGTGAAGAAACTCATGCTCTTTCTCCTTCTGAATTAGCGAAGAGAACAAATGTCACAAGAGCAACGATGACTCAATTTGTGGATGCTTTAGAAAAAGAAGAATACGTTCAAAGAGTAGATGATCCAAAAGATAGAAGAGGAATGCTTGTTCAACTCACAGATAAAGGTGTGGCAAAGTTGAGAGAAATTCTTCCTTCTTATTTTGAACGACTAACTAACTTCACAAGAGCTCTCAATAAAGAAGAAAGAAAAACATTTCTTCATCTCATGGAAAAAATCCAAGCAGGAAACAGCTTCGAATAATTTGTTAAATTTTGGTGGGAATTTTGTGGAGATTTCTTCATAAAATTTCAATCGAGATAAGCCTATTTTTCCCAATGTAAAAGGACTAATCCTTTCGTCTAGTTATCCTCCTTTTTTTGTTGCTAAATCCTTCAGGCAAAATTCTCCTGAATGTCGATACTTTTGACACCAATTTAAAATTAATGTTCAATTGATATACAAGGGACGTCTCTGGTCTGATTCTAACTCAGCGAAAGTGAACTTTTCATTGGTGTCACAATGGCCGGCATGGATCCTGCTCTAGGAAGAATTAAGTACAGTTTCAATTTGAAACAAACACACTATTGGGAGATACGATGAAGAATTTATTTTTAGCTACAACACTTTTAACTCTTACTACAACTTCTTTTGCTGCAACAACAGGGACTTTATTACTACAAGGTGTAGTAGCTCAAAAAGTAAGTTTAGCTGTAACTCCGCAAGCAGCAGCTTCAGCTCTGGATCTATCAACATCACAAACAGATCTAGTTGTTGCTTCAGTAAATGAACAATCTAACTCTAAGACTGGATACAAAGTAACAATTTCATCTGCTAACTTAAGTAAGCTTAAGAGAACAGACGGTGCAGATGTTGTTGCCTATACAATGAAATACAATGGATCAGCAGTAGCTCTAACTTCTGCAGCTGGAACAACTCTTAGTACATCAACAGCAGCTTCTGTTAATGCAAATAAGAGCGTATCAATCAGTTACACAGGTGCAACTGCTGAATCAATGGTTGAAGGTACGTACGCTGATACAGTAACTTTCACAATCGCTGCTAACTAAGAAAAAAACATTTAGAAAAAAACTCGAGGCCCAAGTGAAAACTTGGGTCTTTTTCGTTATAAACCCGTTAAAGATTGTCGGAAATTTGCCGATAAGCTTAGCATGAAGAAACTAGTCCTGTTTTCTTTTTTTCTCTTATCAACATCTCATGCAAATGCAGAAACGAGAGGAATGCTTTTTCTTCGCGCCTATGTTGCTTCATCAGTTACGACGACTGTAACAGAGTCTAAGATCAGTTCTAGCAAGTCACTGTGGTTGTTTTCTAGTCAGATGAATTCACGTTACCCTGCCGAAAGTCAAAAGTTTGAAGTCGAGGGACTTGATCAAGCAGGACTAGAATCACACATCAAAAAAATAGTTGGAAATGATCGCACAATTCAATACGAAGTTCTTATCAATCATCTAAAAAATTCAGCTACTGTTGATCGTCCAATCTTTCTAAAAATATCGGCCAATTAATCTTTTTACTTTCTTGTTTCTTTCTTGTTTCCTGTAGAGTTTCTCGATAAGATTTATAGTGACTCTAACAAGGTAGTTTCAAGGAATGAAGCGCACACTTTTTTTTATTATTACAGTTCTTTCAACACTGTTTTTTAGTGCAAGTTCATACGCATTTAAGTTCACTCCAATGTCTTCTACGATTGGTGTAAATGGAAATGAGAGCAGTGGACTTTATTATCTGGAAAATGATTCTGATCAATCCATCGCAGTTCAAGTAAGTCTAGCTAAAAGAGAAATGGACATACATGGAGTAGAGACAAACCCAAAAGTGGGTGATGAACTCACGCTCTATCCAACTCAATTAATTATTCCACCAAATGAAAAACGTTCTGTAAAAGTCTCTTGGGCCGGAAAAGAAAAACCAGCAAAAGAATTAGCTTATCGATTGATTGCGGAACAACTTCCGATTGAACTTGATAAGAACAAAAATAAAAAAGCGAGCATCAAAGTTCTTCTTCGTTATGTAGCCGCTCTATATGTTAAGCCGGATGATTTCAGTGCAGATATAAAAATTACGGAAGTAAAAGATCTTGAGAAAGAAAAAAAGCTATCTATCCAGGTTGAAAACTCTGGAAAAAAACATCAGGTTTTGGGCAACCTCAATTTAAAATTTATTGACGAAAAAAAGAAGAAAGAAATTCTCCTCACTCCTGAAGATTTAAAGGGAATGAGTGGAGAAAATATTTTGCCGGAATCAAAACGTGTTTTCTTGTTTCCTAAAACTGGAAAATTTTCAGAGATCAATCCAGTCGATAAGGTAAAAATTAGTTTTGATAAAGATTAATAAGTTTTTTCTTCTTTTAAGCGTTTCTCAATTTATTGTAGTTCCTCTTGCAACTATGTCGAATGTTCGCGCGGAAAGCTCCGACGAACTTTTCAAAAAAGTTTTTGGAAAAAATCAAGAAACGAAAAAAGTTGTAATCGATGCAACGTTGGGCGATTATTTTCTTGGCGAAATTAATGTCACACTCATCGGAGAAAAGATTCAGTCGATCTCTGGGCCTGATCTCGAAAGAATTTTACAGGATCGTATTCGCGAAGAACGATTGCCGTATTATAAATTTACTCAAGCGGAAATCGAAACTTCTAAACTGCCATTTAAAATTACTTATTTTCCTTCTGAATTGCGAGTTTCACTTGAAATCAGTTCCAATGATTTAAAACCACACGATGCAAATGTGTACGATGATTTGATTCCGTATTACTCTCGCAAAGCTTCTGAGCCAGCGCCATTTAGTTTCGGAACAAATTATAAAATCGAAGATGTTCAGATTCATAATCTGGATCAAACGCATTCTCTTCAAGCGCAGACTGATTCTTTTATGAATATCAAAGGCGTCGCTTTTGAAAATCAGATGAATTATCTTTCAACTCGTCAAAATAATCCGTGGTATCGTCAGGAATCAAAAATTACTTTTGATCGCGCGAATCGCATGCAGCGTCTGGAAATGGGGGATGTGAATTATCCCATTATTGGTTTCCAACAACCACATTCGCTAGGTGGTGTTTCTTTTTATCGCGATTTTTCTTTGAATCCTTATCGGGCAACCGGACCGACTTCATCATTTGAATACGACGTTGATTCACACTCTCTCGTTCGCACTTATGTAAACAATACAATTTTAAAAACTGAATATATGAACCCCGGTCGTTATTCAGTAAAAGATATTCCTCTCAATAATGGTCTGAACAAGATCATCGTTGAACTCACAGATGATTTCGGAAAAAAGAAAGTTTTTATTTTCAATCAATCGGGATCTGTTGACCTTCTCGCTGCCGGCTTGAATCGTTATTCTCTTGCGGCCGGATATCCTTCGTCAGATTCAGACACGACAAAAAAATACGACGACAAGAACGGAGCTTTCCTCACTGGTTTTTATCAACACGGCGTAAATCGCGAATGGACTGCCGGTGGTTATTTTCAAGGAAATAAAAATTATACGATGCTGGGAACGAATCAAGTTCTTGCTACTCGCTACGGAAACTGGGCCTTTGATGGAGTAGGATCAAAAACAAAAAACCATGCAGGTGAGGCGGTCCAGGCAACTTATCAGTTAAATCTTTTTGGAGCTTATTGGTATGACAGTCATACTTTGACGACCAAAGTAGAATATCGCTCACCTTGGTTTACTGAAGTCGGGGATGAATTTGAAAATCGCTTCGATGTTATTACGACTGTTTCTTATAGCGTTCCTCTTTTTGAAAAGTTCAACGTTGCACTCGGAGGGAATTATCAAAATCCTCGCAATGGAAATGAAGCCAGGTTTGGATACGACACGAGTTTAACGGCAAAAGTTTTTGAATCGAGTTCGCTCACTTTTTATTTTGCACGTAACCGCGATGACAATAAATTGTGGTCGACACAAATGTATGTCTTTTTAAATATTACATTTGGAGAAAGTTCAACCTTTGCTTCCGCATTTTACGAAAAAGAATCACAAACAAAGCGTTTAACTGTTATTCACGATAATGGAAAACAATTGAACAGTTTAAAACTTTCTTCGACTGTTGACGACAACGTAAGTTCTCGCAGCGGAATGCTCGACATGCAATACAATACTGCTCTTGCAGATGTTGGTGCTCGAGAAGAAGTAATCAAGAGTGCTGGTCATTCAACAGGATCGAGAACATCTCTTCGTTTCATGAGTGCTTTTGCTTTTGTTCACAACGGAACAGATGCAGGCTTCTCAATTTCTCGCCCTATAGCCAACAGTTATGTTCTTTTCAAACCTAATGAAGGATGGAAAGGGCAAAAGTTTACTGTTCAATCAACGAACAGCGATGCTGATTCGACAACTGGACTTTTCGGCGAATCACTTATCTCTGGTTTAACACCCTATCAATATCGCCGTCTGCAGTTGGATCCGAGTCGCTTAGATCCAGGTTATACTTTAGGGCAAGAAAGTTTCGCAGTTTATCCTCATTATCGCAGCGGGCATTTATTTGTCGTTGGAAAATCGGGACTGTTAGTGGTGCGCGGAATTTTACTTGATAAGAACAAAAAACCTCAAGTGCTGAAAGTTGGATTCTGGACAGCTAAATCTGGTAAAGTCACACCGTTCTTTACTGGTCGAGAAGGAGAATTCTTCATCGAAGGAGTAGAACCAACTCTTGGAACTATTCAACTTGAAGATGATCAATTTGAAGCAAAAGAAATTAATCTCGAAACGACAAAGAAAGGATTGATCGATATCGGTACTGTCGAAATTCCTTACAAAGAGAGCCGCCTATGAAATGGACTTTAAATGTTTTCGTTCTATTCTTTTTATCAGCACCATTTGCAAGTGTATTTGCAGATTGTGGTTATAGTTTAGATACTCCAAGTATTACGTATAACGTTTCTGACTACAATCCTACTTTGCAATCGACGGTTTCAATTTCTCGTAACAAAGATAACGGGTCTCCTTGCAACAATGAATTTCTCGCTTTTACCAAGGGGGGAGCTGGAAGTTACAATCGTCGTGCGGCCAACTTGGCGAATGGGAATTTGATTTATTATAATATTTATAAAAATAATAATCTCACTGGAGTATTGAAAGAATCGAGTGATATTTCTTCTCCTGACGAAACTTTTTTTGGAAGTATCACTAAAAACCAGACAAATTTCTATACGCTCTACATGGCCCTAGCCCCATTCGGATCAAATCCACCTGCGGCCGGAACTTATTTCGATGATGTTCAAGTACAGGCTTATTCGGGAACGTACACGAACATCAACAGTTATGAAGGATATAAAGATCTCAACATCTATATCGTCGTTTCTAAATTCACTTCGCTTTCTTTAGTTGATACTGGAGGAGTTTATGATCCGGCCTTGACGTCCAAAACTCTCGACTTCGGTGAATTGACGACAGGAGAAGAATTAAGTTTTGATGTACGTGTCGTGAGTAATGCTGGCTACAATTTAAAAATTTCTTCGTCTAACAACGGAGTTCTTCAGCGCACTGGTGGAACGGGAGCAACTTCACAAATTGGCTATAATTTTTATGCCAACGGAACTCAGATCGGGTTGGGAAGCTCATCAGGTTCTCCTATTACAATCGCTTCTGGCTCAGGAGTTACATCTTCGCAGGGAGTAAGAGTACCGATTCGTGTCGTGATCGGAACAGTGGATATTAATAAAGATCCAGGAACTTATCAGGACTACATTACGTTAACTACAATTGCGACTGATTAACGCGTAAGTATTTCAAATTCCCTTGCTAAAAATTTTGAAAGTGCTAGAACCTCCTAAACATTTTTTGGAGGCTTTATGAAAAAATCTTTCCTTCTGGCAGCGATCGCACTTTGTACAATTTTCTCAGCTCATGCAATGGATAAATGTCCTGTACAATTCGGCACAGACGATTATCTTGGTAAAGTTGCAGACCTTATCACAAATTCATCTAGCTGTTACGAAGCTTCATCAATCGCAGACGCTTGTGCCTTAGGGGCAAGTGGTGACGTTTACACTGTAAGTGCAGCTATCAACAGATGTAAGAAAGACATTCCAAAAATGTCTGCTAAAGATCAAGCGACACACGACTCGCTCATGCAAAAATGTAACGACAAATACGCTCATATGGAAGGAACGCTGTACAGATCAATGAACGTTTTTTGCCAGCTCTCAGTCGCTAAGCTTTACAATGAACTTCTAACTCCAGCTGACGCCGAATAATTTTAAATCAATTCTAAGATTCCTCTTTTGAGAATGCGCTTTTTTGACTAAAATAAAGTGACTCTCAAAGAGGAATTTATGTCGAAAAAAATCTGTCTTACAGGCGTGAAGCCAACGGGAATGCCCCACCTCGGAAATTACATCGGTGCGATTAAGCCTGCCATTGATATGGCCAACTCCGGTGAATACGATTCTTATTATTTCATCGCTGATTATCATTCACTCATTGGCGTACACGATCCAAAGCTCATGAGAAATTATATCTACGAAGTCGCAGCAACATGGATTGCAATGGGACTCGATCCAGCGAGGGTCACACTTTACAAACAAAGTGATATTCCGGAAATTCTGGAACTGCACTGGATGATTTCTTGTTTTGCTACAAAAGGTTTAATGAACCGTGCACATGCTTATAAAGCAGCTGTTCAAGCAAATGTTGAGCAAGAACGCGATGAAGATCATGCGATCAATATGGGACTTTTCACATATCCGATTCTCATGGCCGCAGATATTTTAATTCTTAACTCAGATGTTGTTCCGGTTGGAGCTGATCAACTTCAGCACATCGAGATCACTCGCGATATCGCAACAGTGTTCAACAACACATACGGAAATAAATTAAAACTTCCAAAGGGAATTGTGCGCGAAGGAAATAAACTTCTCGTCGGTCTCGACGGAAGAAAAATGAGTAAGAGTTACAACAATCACATTCCACTTTTCTCAACAGAGAAAGAATTGAAGAAACTCATCAACCGCATCACGACTGATTCAAGCGATCCATCTGTTCCAAAGAACCCGGATGAATCGTTGATCTTTGATTTTTACAGCGAATTTGCGACGAAGGAACAGACTGAAGCACTCAGAGCTTGGTACTTGAGAGGGATTGGCTGGGGAGAAGCTAAAATGGAGCTTCTAGCGGTTTTAAACAATATGCTTGCCGGCCCTCGTGAAATTTATGCTGAGCTGATGGCCAATCCGAAAAAGATTGATAGCATTTTAGAAGAAGGGGCTGCGAAGGTTCGCCCTCAAGCTCAAAAATTAATTAGCGATTTAAAAAATACAATTGGTGTTCGATAAAATTAAGTCAGGAGACTTTATGAAGAAACTAGGATGGTTATTAAGTGTTAGTGCATTTTCGCTTGCGTTGCATGCCCAAGACGTTGTCATTAATCCTCCTCTAAGTGTTGACCCAGAAGACGGAAAATCACTAAAAGAAGACAGACCTGTTGGAACGCTCGTTCCTGCTAAAGTTGAAATCAATCCAGTTGATGGGCAACTTAAACTTGAAGATAAAAAAACAATAGACAGTAAGACGTCACCAAAAACAGAGACGGCAACAGAATCGGATTCGGCCATCGCCAATCTCCCATCGGTTTCGGTAACTGAACGTTCATACCCAATCGAAAAATACCTCCAGTTCTCATACGGCTATCTGGACTCAAAATGGAGTAAAGCAGATCCTTCTCTTGACAACGGTTCAACCCTTGTCGATTTCAGATTTGTGGCCGATATGAATCAGCATAATCAATTCGGATTTGCGATCGAGATGATCCACGATAACAGCGGTCAAGCGATCCCTGAAAACATTCGCGCTCTTCAATACAAACTCTTCCTCGATTACCACCGAACACTCTTTACTGATAAACTCGACTGGATGGTAGGACTCGCTCTTTCAGTAGGGGATTTCAGCATTAAGAAACTCCAATTGAATGATTCAGGCGAAGAGGTCTATACAAAGATTAAGAGCGGAACGATGTATGGAATTATCCCAAGTGCTGGTCTTAGATTTTATTTAGGAGACAGAAACAGCATCGATATTGCAGTTGAATATCATCAATATTTATCGAAACCACAAAGCTATATCGGAGGATTTGCCTTCGTTCCACGCTTTAGTTTTGTTTTCTAGTCTTTTTTACACATAGGGCTAGTCATCACGATTTTTCTATCGTAGAAGAGCCACACCATATTAAAGGATTCTTTCCTCGTTAAAGCTTTTTTTGCGTTATAAATGTTGCGGTTTTCATTTAGAGCAATTGCGAGGTGAGACCCACATTCAACGGAGTAAAAAGTGACATTTCAAGAATTGCCACTACGCGAGTCATTGCTTAAAGCAATCACAGAAAGAGGGTACGTAGACCCAACAGAAATTCAACAACAAGCTATTCCAGCTCTTGCAACTACAGACACAGACTTTGTAGGACAGGCACAAACAGGTACAGGAAAAACAGCTGCATTCGTTCTTCCACTTCTTCACAAAATTGATAGCAACTCTCGCGATGTTCAGGCACTAATCCTGACTCCAACACGCGAACTTGCTAACCAAATTAACGACGAAATCAAAAAATTCTCAGTGTACGAAAAAATTAAAACTCTTCCGGTATACGGTGGTGTTTCTCTAGAAGGACAAGTTCGTGGTCTTCGTAAAGATCGCCCACAAATCGTAGTAGGAACTCCAGGACGTGTTCTGGATCTTATCGATCGCGGAGTTTTGATTCTTGATAACGCTAAATTTGCTGTTCTAGATGAAGCAGATGAAATGTTAGACATGGGATTCATCGATGACGTTAAGACAATTTTATCTTGTCTTGGCGAAACAAAGAAAACTTGGATGTTCTCAGCAACTATGCCAGCTCCCATTCTTTCTTTAATCAAAACATATTTGAAAGATCCTCTTGTTGTAAAAGTTCAGAAGAAAACTCTTTCAAACGAATCAATCGAACAAAAGCACTATGTCGTTCGTCACTCACAAATGAGCGAAGCTGTATGTCGTATTCTTGATTCTCTTGAAGACTACTACGGAATGATTTTCTGTAGAACTAAAGTAGATGCGAAAACATTAGCAGACGAATTGAATGCTCGTGGATATCCATCAGATTCACTTCACGGTGATATGTCACAACAACAACGTGACATCACAATGAAGAACTTTAAGAATAAAAAAATCAACATGCTTGTTTGTACTGACGTTGCCGCTCGCGGAATTGACGTTGATAACCTTACTCATGTTATTAACTACGGTCTTCCACAAGACATCGAATCTTACGTTCACCGTATCGGCCGTACTGGTCGTGCTGGTCAAAAAGGGATTGCAATTTCTCTTATCGAGCCAAGCGAACGTTATAGACTTCGTATGGTAGAAAACATCACGAAAGCAAGAGTTGCTCAAGCAGTTCTTCCATCACCAAAAGAATTGAAACAAGTTCTTGTTCGTAAAGAATTAAAGAAATTCGACGAGCTAATTGGAAACCTTGATAAACTTCAAGCTGATGAAGTATTTGCAGAAAAATTTGAAACAATGGAAAAAGCAGATCTTTTAAAAGTTATGTACAACCACTTGTTCAAATCTCAAATCACTCGTTACGATTCGGCACCTTCTCTTGATATCCAAGAGCAACAACGTCGTCCGGATAATCGTATTATGGATAGAGGAAACCGTGACCAAGCTCCACAAGGACAGGGGCAAGCTCAAGGGCGCGCTAATCACTCTGGTAACATGAGATTCTTCGTTAATATTGGTAAAGATCACGGTCTAAACCTAAAAACTCTTCTTACTTCAATTGCAGGAATGGTTAATGTTGATGAACGTATGATCAGAAACGTAGATATGAAAGAAACATTCTCTTTCTTAGAAGTTCCTGAGAATTACGGAGACGCACTTTTAAAAGTAAACGGACCAATGATCAACGAAAGAAATGTTCGTTTTGAATTAACACGTTCAGCTCCAATGAGCAGACCAAGCTACGGTGGAGGAGATCGCGGTGGTGACCGTCGTTCGAACTTCCGCGGTGGACGTGGAGGCGGAAACTATTCATCTGATAGAGGATCTAGATCAGATCGTTCTTTCCGTTCTTAAGAAAATTTCATTATAATAGTTCTTATCAAGACGCCCCTTTTAAAGGGGCGTTTTTTTATTATTAAGGACGATTATGAAAACTCTTATCTTCACAGGGGGCGGATCTGGCGGACACGTAATGCCGGCCCTCACTATTCTAAAAAAAATCAATGCGAATAAAACATACGACATTCATTATGTCGGTGGCATCAACAGTATCGAACGCGAACTCGTTAAAGATTACCAACTCACTTATCATCCCATTCACACGGGAAAACTTCGTCGCTATTTATCCGTAGAAAACGCAAAAGATATGTTGCGATTTTTTGTCGGTATTCTCGATTCTTTCAAAGTGCTTTGGAAGTTTAAGAAAAAAGAAACGCTGATCTTTGCGACTGGTGGATTTGTCTGTGTTCCTGTTGTTATCGCAGGAAAAATTCAAGGCAAGAAAGTTTTTATTCATGAACAAACAAGTCGAGTTGGACTCGCTAATAAAATTTGTTCGATCTTTGCTGATAAAGTATTTATCAGCTTTGAAGATTCATTTAAATATTTTGATAAAAATAAAACGACGTTCTCTGGTTATCCCCTGAGGGAAGAATGCTACAGCGATTCTATAAATCCAGTTATAATCAACGGAAGAACGTTGAACAATGAAACAAAACCTATTCTCTTTGTGACAGGAGGAGGAAATGGTTCACAATTAATCAATAAACTCATTGAGAAAAATTTTAAAGTTCTCACTGATCGCTATATCATCGTTCATCAAGCAGGGAAAAGTTTTTTAGCTGAGTATGAAAAACTAAAACATCCTGATTACTATCCAGTCGCGTTTATTGGAAAAGAAATGATCGATCTGTTTAAGCTTGCGACTGTGACTGTTTCAAGATCGGGAGCGGGAACAGTGTGTGAACTGCTTGCTGTAGGAAAGAAATCGATTTACGTTCCACTTAAAATTGCACAGAAGAACGAACAATATTTTAACGCTGTTGAAGCTCACAAAAAATTGGGATCAATTATCATTGAGGAAAAAGATCTTACAGATGAAACTTTTCTAAAGGGTCTTCACGATATTGGGCTTAATAATCCGATGAAAAAATTCCAGACACAAAACGGTTTAGATATTTTGATTAACGAAGTGTCGAAAGCGCTTTAGGCAAAAAAAAGAGCGAGATAAACTCGCTCTTTCTCTTTTATAATTTTTTATTTCTTACTAACCAATTCTTAGAATGTATCCACGTGACTTAATAGTCTTGATATATCTCGAAAACGGCATCAATTTCTTTCTCAAGTTAGAAAGGTGAGTATCAATGTTTTGGTTTTGTACGTGGACATTAGGCCAAAGAAGATTTGTGATGTATTCACGACTGAAAACTTTGTTTGGATTTTTTGCAAGCAAGTGAATCAGTTTAAATTCAATTGGGGTTAATTGGATTTTTTCCTCGTTGATTTCTGCCATCTGCATATCACAATAAAGCTTGAATCCCTCGAACGTAATGATGTTATCTTGAGAAGTAGAAGCGCCTGGCTTCATGTTGATCTTATTTTTAATACGAGCAACAAGTTCGCGAAGAGAAACTGGCTTAACAATAAAATCGTCAGCACCAAGGTTGAGTCCGCGAATAATTGATTCTTCTGAAGGATCCCCTGAAAGAAAGATAACCGGAAGATCTGGATGAGTGACTTTAAATTTTTGGTAAAGTTCAAATCCGTTAATTGTCGGCATATGAAGATCGAGAAGAATTAAATCCGTTTGTGTTTTACCAAGAAAAGTTAATAGATCGAGCGGGTTTTGTATTAACTCAAGATTAAATGTTGGCGACAAAAGTTCGTTGTAACTTTTTAAGTTATCCTTAACATCGTCAACAATAGTAATGTGCATTTTTCGCTCCATAAGTAATCCTTAAATTTGTTTATTTAAATTATAAACTACTATTAACAGTTATCAATTTGGACTCTTTGAAATTGCCAAAATCTTAAGAGAGAATGAGTAACACTTTGTTTTTATTATTGAAAATAGTTGATGAAAAGGGGCGGGATGGCATAAATGGCTGGAAAAAGCGCCCTTTTAAGCTAAGGGCGCGAATTGTTTAGGTAATTTTATAGTCCAAGAAGGCCTGATTTTAGGTTTTCATCACGTGGATTAGTAAACCAAATATTTAATAGAGCACGCGAAAAATCGCCGTTACCAATTTTTTCTGACGTTTTTCCTTTCGCAGAAATAATCACACCATCACTCAAGAAAGTGACAAGAATAAGATCATTCTTCACAACGTCAGGAACGAACGAATTGAATCTTTCCATTTGTTGTTGGTAGGTCGCATAGTTTTTATTAGCAGCTTCCATTCCTTCATTAAAAGCATCACGCAATTTTTTTGCATCAACATCGCGAACAAAATGCATAGTGATTTGTTTCGGCGAAGTCGTTGCGATGAATGCGCTTGGATCTTTCGATTTTGCTTCTAGGTAAAGAGCACCGTAATAAACTTTGATTTTTAGTATTGTCGCTTTTCTGATTCCAATTCCGTTGAGAACAAGTTCTTTGTTATCAACTTTAATTTTGTCATCAAATTTAATTCCATCCAATTCAGCTGAAAAAACATTTAGTGAAACAAGTGTAATTAAGAAAGCAATCAAAGTTTTCATTCAAAGCTCCTTGGTTGTCCGAACTCACAAATTCGGAGTTCAACTTTTTATTTTTTCAGAAGAAGTAGAAATGCTCCGCTGGAGCATTTCTTCGGCCAACTATCTTCTGATTACAGAACGTTTATTTCCTTCAAGAATTTTCTTTCTGATACGAACAGATGTTGGAGTAATTTCTACCCATTCATCATTATCGATCCAATCCAGTGCCCACTCAAGCGTTCTGTTAACGATTGGTGGAAGAATAACGTTTTCATCTTTACCAGCTGTACGAACAGAAGAAAGGTGCTTTTCACGAACGCAGTTAACAACGTTGTCGTTAGGGCGAGTGTGTTCACCGATGATCATCCCTTCGTATGTTGGCTCACCTGGTTTTACAAACTGTTTTCCGTTTGGAAGAAGGTTGAATAGAGCATATGGAGTCATCTTTCCAGCGCGGTCAGAGACAAGCGCACCGTTTTGTCTTCCCAGCATATCTCCAGAGTATGGTTTGTATCCGATGAACTCAGATGACATTAATCCAGCACCACGTGTATCTGTAAGGAAGATACCACGGTATCCAATTAATCCACGTGAAGGAATAACGAATACAACGCGAGTTCTGTCTTCTCCAAGCGGCATCATATTTTCTAGAAGACCTTTTCTTTGAGAAAGTTTTTCAGTGATAGCACCAGTTGAATCGTTCGGGATGTCCATAACAACTTTTTCGAACGGTTCTAGTTTTTCACCGTTAGCATCTGTTTGGAAAAGAACTTGAGGACGACCAACCATGAACTCGAATCCCTTACGACGAAGTTGTTCGAATACGATTGCAAGTTGAAGTTCTCCACGACCTTTAAGAATGAAAACTTTTGGATCGTCTGTTCCTTCGTATTGAAGGGCCACGTTTGTACGAATTGATTCTTCAAGGAATTCTTCTAGTTTTCTAGAAGTTAAATATTCACCTTCTTGTCCAGATAGAGGAGAAGTTGAAACTGAAACCTGAACCCCTACAGTTGGAGGTTCAACAGTAATGCGTGGAAGTGGTTCGATATTTGTTGTTGCAACAATCGTATCACCAATTTTTCCGTTTTCTGTTCCGGCAATAATAACGATCTCTCCAGCGCGAGCTTCTTCTACTTCCGTAATTTTTAGAGCAGAGAATTCTTGAATCGCTGTGACTTTGAAAGTTTTATCCTTTCTGTTTTCATCACAAAGAGTGTAGTTACCCGCTTTTTTAATTACACCACGTTGAATTCTTCCGATAAGAAGAGGTCCAAGGTAGGGAGAGTAAGAAAGGTTTGTAACTAGAAGTTGTAGATCATCACCTTGAGAAATTTTTGGTTCTGGATAAAAATCAGAAACCATGAAGTCTAGAATTGGGTGAACGTCTTCTCTGACTACTTTGTAATCGTGAGTCGCCCATCCTGAACGAGCAGAAGCGTAGATAATAGGAATATCTAAATCGAAATCTTCAATTCCTAATTGCTCAGCCATTTCTAAGAAGAGAGATTCAATATCGTGTTTTACTTCTTCAATACGTTGATCGGGTCTATCGATTTTGTTGATAATAACACCAATCTTGATTCCTCTTTCCATTGCTTTTTGAAGAACGAAACGAGTTTGAGGAAGAGGACCTTCAGAAGCATCTACTAGAAGTAGAACTCCATCAACCATCATGAGTGAACGTTCAACTTCTCCACCGAAGTCGGCGTGGCCTGGAGTATCCAGAAGATTAATTTTTGTATCTTTCCAAATGAACGCACAGTTTTTTGCCGTGATTGTGATCCCGCGTTCTTTTTCGATTTCGCCAGAGTCCATTACACGTTCAGCAACTTGCTCGCGTTCATCAAATGTATTTGATTGTTTTAAAAGACAGTCAACAAGAGTCGTTTTACCGTGGTCAACGTGAGCTACGACGGCAATGTTTTTTAGTTTCGAGTAATTCTTAGACATGCAAAGGATTCCTTGGTTATCAGTAACGTGAACAAAATTTATAATGAATTTCGAGAGACTTTAGCATAAGATGGCCCCTATAGCGAGAACACAATGATCCAAGCAAAAAATTTATCGAAACATTTCGGCGCACAAGAATTATTTGAGAATGTCAGTTTTCAGTTAGGCGCACGCGAGAGAGTCGGCCTGGTCGGAAGAAATGGGTCGGGTAAATCAACACTTTTTAAACTAATTCTCGGAGAGTTATCGGCTGATGCTGGAGAAATTTCCATTCCCAAAGGCTATAGACTCGGTGCTCTTGAACAACATATTCATTTTACCAAACCAACAGTTCTTGAAGAATGTATTCAGGTTCTAAACCCAGAAGATTTTAATGAGCACGAAGCAGAAAAAATTTTATTTGGTTTAGGGTTTTCGGATGAGGATTTACAAAAAGATCCCAAGAGTTTTTCAGGCGGGTATCAAATCCGCATCAATTTGACGAAAGTCCTTTTGAAAAAACCAGACTTGCTTTTACTGGATGAGCCTACCAATTATCTCGATATCGTCTCAATGAGATGGTTAAAAACATTTTTGAAAAACTTTCCAGGCGAAATTCTCCTCATCACTCACGATCGCGAGTTTATGGATGATGTTGTCACTCACACAATGGGACTTCACCGTCGCCAATTAAAAAAAATCAAAGGTGATACCGCAAAGTTTTACGAACAGGTTCTTCAAGACGAAGAAATGTACGAAAAAACGCGCGAGAATTTAGATAAAAAAAGAAAAGAAATGGAAGCTTTCATTGAGCGATTTAAAGCGAAAGCTTCGAAGGCTGCTCAAGCACAATCGCGAGTGAAAGCACTTCAAAAAATGGATTCGATGGACAAACTGGCGGACGTTGAAAACTTAGGTTTCAAGTTTCGTTTTGTTGAATGTCCGGGAAAACAAATCGCAGAAGTTTCTCATTTAAGTTTTGCTTACGATGGGAATAAAGATCACACTCTTTTTCACGGATTAAGTTTTCCGATTAACCGCGAAGATCGCATCGGAATTATCGGGAAAAACGGAAAAGGAAAATCGACGTTACTAAATTGTATCGGTGGAACTCTCAATCCTCTTGAAGGAAAAATCAATTTTCACCCTTCAGCTCAAATCGGACATTTTGGACAAACAAATATTAATCGTCTGAACATGGACAACACGATCGTTGAAGAAATTCAGACGGCGAATGGTGATCTTTCAGTGTCGAGCGTCCGCAATATTTGCGGAACGATGATGTTCGACGGCGATCTTGCGAAGAAAAAAATTAAAGTTCTATCCGGAGGAGAGCGCGCTCGCGTTTTACTCGGAAAAATATTGGCGAAGCCTGCAAATCTTTTGTTGTTGGATGAGCCTACAAACCACCTGGATATGGAATCGATTGAATCATTAACCGATGAAATCGGAGAGTTTCCAGGGGCCGTTGTGATCGTTACTCACAGTGAAATCATGCTTCGTAACCTTGCAACGAAATTGGTTATTTTTCACAATGGAACGGCTGAATTTTTCAATGGAACATACGATGAATTTTTAGAAAAAATCGGATGGGAAAGCGAAGAAAATAAACTGCGCCCGGTGAAACAAAAACTTTCTGAAAAAGAAATGAAACAACGTCGCGCTGAAATCAGTGTCGAGCGCGGAAAACAAACGCGATCGATTAAAGAAGAAATCGAACGTTGTGAAAGCGAGATCACAAAAAACGAAGACCTTCTTGGAAGAATCAATGTTGAATTGGAAAAAGCAACGATCGCTCAAGATGCGGCTAAATTAAATGACTACACTCATGCTATTGGAAAATTAAATCAGATGATCGATGATCTGTTTGAAAAACTTTCCAACGCCAATGAAAACCTGGATTTTATCAATAAGAAATTCGATAAAGAGTTGGAGCTGTTGTGATTGCAGAATTAGCATTTGTCTTAACTTTGTCGCAAAAAGTTTCTGCAGATGAATGTCGTGGCGATTTTAAAATGATCATCACTGGCCTTGAAGATGATAAAGGTCAGGTTAAGTTTGATTTAGATAACAATGCGGAAGCTTTCAAACCCAAATCGGGAAAATCACATTCGTTTTTTAGTGCGAACGTTCCTATTCATGACAAAAAAGTAGAGTATACGTTCACGAACATTCCATGCGGAGAATATGCAATCAAGTTTTATCACGACAGCAATATGAACAACGATCTCGATCGCAATCTCTTGGGCATTCCCTCTGAAAAATACGGATTTTCAAACTGTAAGGGCTGCACGCTCCCACCCAAATGGCAAAAGGCTAAATTTCTCTTCGACAAAAACCATTCGACGATAACTGTTGAACTCTAAATGGCGTTTGAAAAATGCCACCCCGCTTCCGTCGCATTTTTACTGGTATAGCTCAGGTTTGGCCCTGACAAATAACACCCCTTAATAAGTTGAATTCTCTAGAGGGGAATGCTATTTTGTTGTCCTAAAACTCTATAGGGAAACTCTATGCTAAACGACAATTTTTATTACGCGTTTTCAGGCGAAGCTCAAAACGAAATTTACGATTATATTAAGGCCCTTCACGTTTATAACAAAGTTGAAGAGGCAAAAACTTTAGATCTTGATGACTGTCCGACTTTCAAACGCGAGATGGAAGAAATCAGAAACGAACTTGAAAATGGAAAACGCTTAGTCATCGTTAGACCATTTGTCGATCTTCACAACAAATATACAATCCAGGAACAGAGAACAATCAGCTGGCTGCTTGGAAACGTACTCGGTGAGTGCGAAGTTCAAAACGAAGCAGGCGACAGAGCGATTCTTGTTTACGATCGCGATCGCACGAACTCAATGACAAAAGGGGCCCGTTACCACCAGACTCGCGAAGGCGGATCGATTCACACTGACAACGTAAACGTTCCGTACAAATGGGAATACTTGATCCTCGCTTGTATCGCTCCGGCGATGTCAGGTGGAGAAAATATTTTAGTGAATGCTCTTCTGGTTCACAAAATTTTAAAAGAAAAACATCCGGACGTTCTCGCTATTCTGGAAAAGAATTTTATCTGGGAACAACGTGGAGTGAAGGACGCAACTTACGAAGCGCCGATCATCACGTACAACCAAAAAGGCGAACCTGAATTCCGTCACCTTCGTCCGTACATGGAATCAGCTCATAACAAAACAAACAATCCATTAACTGATGAACAACTTTACGCTCTCGATACTCTCGATTCAATTTTAGAGCATTCAGACAATCAATATCGTCACACTTTTAAAGCGGGCGAGATTCTTCTGACTTTCGATGCGCAAGTTCTTCACGGACGCACATGTTTTTCTGACGCGTTCAACGCAGTCACAATTCACGACTTTAAAAAAGATCACAATCGCCCAATGAAACGTACGATGGATCGTTTGTGGGCAATGAAACGTAAATAAGAGAAAGGAAAACTATGTCGAACTATACAGCACTCATTCTGGCAGCAGGTTACGGATCGAGAATCGCAGACGTAACAGATAATCCAAAAAGTTTATTGAAAGTGAACGGCAAACCATTGATGGACTGGCACTTCGAAGCCTGGAAATCAGTGGGCATCAGAAATGTTGTTGTCGTGACTGGATACAAGCGCGAAGTGCTTGAAGGTTACTTAGAAAAATTCAAAGGTGATTTTGATATTCACTTTGCCGTGAACGAAGACTTTCGCGTAAAAGGAAATACATTTTCTTTTTACTACGGTCTGGACAAAACTCACGGAGATTTTCTCCTTTTCGATGCCGATCTTATTTACGATACAAAAATTTTAAAAAATTTCTTAGACGATAAAACTCCAAACCAAATTTTAGTGGGGGAGAGTTCTATCGATGATATCGAATGTGCAAAAGCGATGATTGATAAAAACGGATTCGTGCGCATGACGATTGATAAGCGCGCTGTAAGTGAGAGCGAACGCGCGGAATTTAAGTTTGCAGGTGAAGCCATCGGGATTTTAAAATTCTCGAAAGCATATCGAGACGACATGCTCGCTGCTTGCAAATCATTTTTAGCAGACGAAAAAAATATTTCTAAAAACTGGGAACACGTGATGAATGAATTTTTATTAAATCACGATATGAGTGTTCACCAGGCAGTGAGCGATCGCTGGGTAGAAATTGATAACAAAGAAGATTTAGATAAAGCGAAGAGATTGTTTGAATGAGTTGGTATACAGAATATAAAAGTGCTTTAAAAAACGTTTACGCCGAAGAACCATTAGATGTTTATTTCTACCGTCCACTGGCCTTCATTATCGTAAAAACGTTTTACAAATATCCCATTACGCCGAATCACTATTCGCTGTTTGCGTTCATCGCAGGTGCGAGCTCAGGTTATTTTTTCGCTCAAGGAAATGCCCATGGATACTTCTTTGGAGCCTTGTTGTTTTTAACATACGCAATTCTCGACTGCTGTGACGGAATGGTCGCACGTATGAAAAAAAATGGAACTGAATTCGGACGTATCATCGACGGAGTTGTCGACTACACAACAAACATCATCGTGTACTCAACTCTCGCTTACGGAATGAGCAAGTCTCATTTCTTAGGGCCTGTTCAACCATGGGTGCTTGTAGTGATCGCCGGAATTTCAAAAGCCGTTCACTCAATCACATACGATCACTACCTCACTGAATATCTTTCTTACGAAAATGGGAGCGGTGGATTCGTAGCTCAGGAATTGGAAAACGTAAAAAGAAGAATGGAAGAGAGCGAAAGGAACGACACTCCATTCTTAAAAAGACTTGGTTTAAGAGTGTATTTTATTTTCACGAGCCTTCAGGCCGGTGGGCAAGGAAAAGCACAATTTAATCCGCGCGAGTACTGTGAAAGAAATCTTCACACGCTTCGCATGTGGTCCGCTCTAGGGCCAGCTGTGCATATTGCACTTCTCATTCTTGCCTTTTTATTTAATACGCCGAATCTGTTGTTTTTCTATTCCATCATTTTCGGAAACTTGTGGCTTGTGATGATGTATCTTTATCAAACGAAGATCAATCAGGATCTTCTGCGCGTGAGAGCTTAGTTTTTAAATAGTAAAAAGTTAGATAATAGGATAGGTTGCCTCCATGACTACAGAGCGAAATTATATTGTGAAAGAAGGGCTGAACGCCCATGTGACTCGTCGTAAAGAAATCCTGGAAAAATATCCTAAGGTTCGCGAGCTTTATGGACCCTATCCGCTTTCTGCTCTTTATATTTCTCTCATCGTTCTTTTTCAGTTGGTGATTTCTTACTTTCTAAGAGACCAGGCGTGGTGGGTAATTTTGATCGTCGCTTACGCTGTCGGAGCTTTCGCTAACCACTCTCTTTACGTCATGATTCACGAATGTACTCACAATACGGTTCTCACAACTCCCTTTGGAAATAAAGTGATGGGACTTGTTTGCGACATCCCTCTTGTTCTTCCTTCTGCGATGGGATTTAGAAAATATCACATGATTCACCACAAGCATTTGGGGGAATACTCTTACGATCCGGATATCACGAGCCATAGAGAAGCTCGTCTCGTGGGAAATAGTTCGGTGAAGAAAGCGTTGTGGTTAATGCTTTTCTCTCTCTCGCAAGCTCTTCGTCCAGTGAAAGTAAAATTCTATAAGCCGTTTAATGGTTGGATCTTTTTCAATACGATTTCTCAAGTGGCATTGAACGTGGCGATCTATCTTTGGATCGGACCAATGGCGCTTCTTTATTTAGCCCTTTCGACACTTTTTGCGTTAGGTCTTCACCCGCTTGGAGGAAGATGGATTCAAGAGCATTACGTAACGAAAGAAGGACAAGAAACTTACAGTTACTACGGCCCACTCAATAAACTTACATTCAATATGGGTTACCATAACGAGCACCACGATTTCATGAACGTGGCGTGGATTAACCAACCTAAGATTAAACAAATGGCACCGGAATTTTACGATTCCTTAGCTAGTTACCAGTCTTGGACAAAGGTACTTCTCAACTTCATTTTCGATCCGAAAATGGATTCTTTCACCCGCATTACTCACCCTGACCGTCACCCGAAAGCTAAGGGGCAAGCGCAGGAAGAATTTCTTTACAATGAGCCCGCAATCGCTGAGTGATTTCTTTCCAATTCCCTTGGGGAGTGTTATTTTGGTCGCCATAGTTTTTTGACTTCTGGCCGCTGCCTATTTAGGGCCAAAATGAGTTCGTATGTTGATAGCTTTACTTACTGGATTGATCGTTGGTTTTTTGATCTGTATTCCAGTTGGTCCGATTAATGTTTGGGTTGTGAACACGCTTATTAAGCGCAATTTCCGCTCAGCCTTTTCCATCGCTCTTGGTGGATCACTCATGGACTTCGTTTATTTCATGGTGATTTTAAGCGGACTCTCTCTTTTTAATTTTTCTGCACATACCATTTTGGTTTTGAAAGTTGTTGGAGTGATTTTTCTTTTTGTTTTTGGTTTGAAAGAGTTGTTGGTGAAAAAACAAAATTTCAATATCGATGATGAAGCAGAAAAAAAAGCACCAAAAGCTGCGAGTTATTTTCTTTTGGGAGTTTTGATTTATTCTTCTAACCCAACACTGATTGCAACGATGTCGGGATTAGCAGCAGTGATCAAATCGTGGAAACTTTTCCCGAATGAACTTGCAAACTACTTCATGCTGTCTCTTGGATTAGCCTTTGGATCGGCTTCATGGTTTTATGTGCTTTTAAAAATTGTTACTCGTTACCAGAATAAGATACCTGAAAGATTTTTTATTAATTTCTCTCGTGCCTGTGGAGCTCTTATCGTACTTTTTAGTCTCTACATGGCCTTTAATGTTTATAAGGAAAATTTTATATGAAAAGACCAACTATCAACAAGACGACACAACTAAGAAATATGTTGATGTCGAACGAACTAGAATTTTTAATGGAAGCTCACAATGGTATCTCTGCAAAGATCGCTGAAGAAGCGGGCTTCAAAGGGATCTGGGGATCAGGACTTTCGATCTCTGCTTCACTTGGTGTGCGCGACAACAACGAAGCTTCATGGACGCAAGTTCTTGACGTAGTAGAGTTCATGTCAGATGCAACGACTGTGCCTATTCTTCTCGACGGAGACACGGGATACGGTAACTTCAACAACATGAGAAGACTTGTAACAAAACTTGAGCAACGTGGAGTTGCCGGAGTTTGTATCGAAGATAAAATCTTCCCAAAAACAAATTCGTTTTTAAGAACAGATGCTCAGCCTCTTGCTGACATCGATGAGTTCTGCGGAAAAATTAAAGCAGGACAAGATACAAAACTAGACGACGATTTCAACATCATCGCTCGCGTTGAAGCTCTTATCGCTGGATGGGGAATGAGTGAAGCTCTTAAACGTGCAGACGCTTATCGCCTAGCTGGAGCAAACGGAATCCTGATGCACTCTAAAATTTCTAAACCAGATGAAATTTTAGCGTTCATGAAAGAGTGGGGAGAGAGAAGCAAAACTTGTCCGATCGTTATCGTTCCGACTAAGTACTACGCAACTCCAACTCAAGCATTCAGAGATGCAAACATTTCTGTTTGTATCTGGGCCAACCACCAAATGAGAATGGCCGTAACAGCTATGCAAAAAGTTACGAAGCAAATTTTCGAAGAACAAACTCTTATGAACATCGAAGATAAGATCGTTGCTGTCTCGGAACTTTTCCGTCTTCAAAATGATAAAGAACTTGAAGCAGCTGAAAAACTATACCTCTCTGTTGCAGACGCTGATAAGCCACGTGCTATCTTCCTTGCAGCTTCAAGAGGAGCGGATCTAAAAGAACTTACAGAAGATAAACCAAAGGTTCTTATCGATATCAACGGAACTCCATTGATTGAACAATCGATCAACCATTTCTACGAACACGACATTAAAGATATCTCGATCGTTCGCGGATACAAAAAAGAAGCGTTCAAACTTCAAAACATTAAGTACATCGACAACGATAACTTCGAGAACACAAGCGAACTTTCATCACTGTTCTTAGCTAAAAAAGAAATCGTTGATCACACAGTTATTTCTTACGGTGACATTCTTTACAGAAAATATATTCTTTCTCGCTTATTAGAAGAGAAAGGGGATATCACGATTGTAGTAGATGCTGCGATTAAAGATCGTGCAGCTGATTATGTTGGTGACTTTGTTTCTTGTTCACGCGCTCATAACTTAAGCCTGTTCTCTGAAGGTCCAGCTGAGCTAAAAGGAATCAACTTTGGAGCAGCAAGTGAACATAAAGGTGCACACGGAGAGTGGATTGGTCTAATCAAAACAAACAAGATTGGATCAGAAGTATTGTCTAAAACGTTAACTGAGCTTTCAACAGACGCAAACTTCAGCAAAATGAAATTGCCGGATCTAATGAATGCTCTTCTTGCGAAGAAAGTAAAAATCAACGTTATGTACATCGACGGTCACTGGCTTGACGTTGATAACTACGCTGACGTTTCTCGCGGACAAAAATTTTAATGAGTTTGAAAATTAGTTATCTTGCGATTTTTGTCGCAGTAATTTTTAATCAGATTTTTGGCTTTCTATGGTTCACTAAATTTTTTGGTGAATCATGGAGTTTACATTTCTATGGTCACAAAAAAGGAGCAAAAGAGGGACCTTCGAAAGAAGTCTTCATGCGCTCGATGATTCTTTTTGTGATCAGCTCTCTGTTTACAGCTTACGTGCTCGCTCTAGGGCTTGCATTCTTTTGGCAGTACAGAGCGCTTATTGGTGTTGAAACATCTTTGTTTCAAACTTTAGAATTTTCATTTCTTATTTTCTTAGGCTTCTTTTTTCCATTTCACATGGGAAGAGTTTCTTGGGAATTTAAGAGCTGGCATACAGTGGCGATCGGAGCTGGATATGATCTGGCGAGATTGGCCGTTATTACGACCTTATTTTGGTTTTGGAGATAATTATGATTACAGCAGATAAATTTTTAATTCCGGCGCGCGAATTAGGATTCAACTTTTTTACAGGAACTCCTTGTTCGTATTTAAAGCCATTCATCAATTACGTTATCGATGCAGATGGATTTGATTTCATCGACTCTGTTAACGAAGGTGATGCTGTAGCAATCGCTGCAGGAGCAACAGTTGCAGGTAAAAGAGCAGTTGTTATGTTTCAAAACTCTGGTTTAGGAAACGCTGTTAACCCGCTTACGTCGTTAACATACACGTTCAATCTTCCAGTGATGGTGATCACAACTCTTCGTGGAGAGCCAGGTGGACCAGCTGATGAACCTCAACACGAATTGATGGGACAAATTACGATCTCAATGCTCGAAACAATGAGATTAAAATGGGCGTACTTCCCGCAAACAGATGCAGAAGTAGCACCGGCCCTTAAAGCAGCTGACGAATACATGAAACAAACCAACCAACCGTTTGTTTTCGTCATGAGAAAAGACGATATCGCTGAATACAAACTACAAAAGAAAACAGCGGCGTCGAAAAAAGAATTCAACATCACTCATAAAGATACTTTCGAGCTGGACTACGCTGCTCGTGAAATGAGAACACCAGTTTTAGAAGCTGTTCAAAAGCATTTAGGCTCTGATGTTGCTGTTGTTGCAACAACTGGAAAAACTGGCCGCGAACTTTACGAAGTCGGCGACCGTGAAAACCAATTCTATATGGTTGGTTCAATGGGATGTGCTCTGGCTTTTGGATTCGGAATCGCAATGTGCAAACCGAATTTAAAAGTTGTCGTTCTGGACGGAGACGGAGCTCTTCTTATGAGAACAGGATCAATGGCAACAGTTGGTGCTTACAATCCAAAAAACTTGGTGCACATCTTGATCGATAACGAAGTTCACGATTCAACTGGTGGACAAGGGACTGTGACAGGTGGTGTATCGTTCGGTGCTGTGGCCCGCGGATTTGGTTATCCAAAAGTTTACGGAACAGATAAGATCGAAGCTTTCGCTCAAATTCTTGACGATGTAAAAGCAAAGAACGATGGATCGGTTTTTGTTCACTTGAAAACGAAGAAAGGTTCGCCTGAGAAATTGGGAAGACCTAAAGTGACTCCTGCTGAAGTGAGTGTTCGTTTTTCTAAATTTGTTCAGTCGAAATAGTTCAAATAAAAAAGGGCCCGAATCGGGCCCTTTCTTTTTTATTCTTTAATATTATTTATGTTACACTTTTAGACATCAAAATGCTTATTTTTAGAGGAGAGCAGATGTTAAAAATTACGTCTATGTTGGTAGTGATTGCAGGGAGCTTGAATGCCATGGCCGCGAGTAGTGATATTCCACTTAAGCGCGAATTTCCTGTGAACGAAAAAATTAACCCATGTGAGAACCTCTATGAATACGCATGTTCAAAAACGATCGAGAGTTTTGTTCTTCGTCCCGATCGCAGAAAGCACACATTTGCTTTTAATGATTCAGCAGAAAGAATTTTAGAATTTAAAAAGAAGATGATTAAGGATCTTGCAGGTTCTACTCCGGAAAACCCGATCGCAGGAGAGCTAAAAAGCTTTTATCAATCATGTATGAATGAAGAAGCGAGAGCGACTGAAGAAAAACAATACGTAGCAAACAAACTGACAGAACTTGATAAAATCAAAACGAAAAAAGAGTGGATCAATGCTCAAGTAAAAAGAATTCACAGTGGAAATTCTGGATTTATCGGTTACTACACTGTCGGTAATTTTGATGATCCAAGAAAAACAGACCTGATGATGTCTGTAGGTTATTCACTTCTTCCTGAAAAAAGTTACGCGAAAAACGAAGAACTCGTGAAGGCCCTTGAAGTTGTCGTAACTGACTTTTTCAAAACAATCGGAGCAAGTAATCCTGAAGCTCGTGCGAAAGTTGTTGTGAAATATGAAATCGATCAACAAGAAAGTCGCCTTTTCCCTGCTGAAGCAAGGATTCTTTATTCGCAAAGAAATTATACGACTAAGAAAGAAATGTTGAAGACTCTTCCAGATCTTGCGCTAAAACCATTCTTAGATGAAATTCCCAATAAGACTCTCATCAGAGTCATGAATAAAAAAGCGATGCCGTTCTTAAATACTGTTATGAAGACATACAGTCTTGATGATTTAAAAACAGTAGAAATGTTCTATGAGCTTTCTGGGAAACTGGATAAAGGATACCCAGCTTATTATAATGAAGTATTTGCATTCAAAAATAAATTTCTCGGTGGAAAAAATAAACGTTCAGAGCTTGATGAAGAATGTACAGAAGTCGCGATGGGACACTTTGGACCAGAGTTTGATTATCTTGTATTGCCAAAAATGTTTCCTAATTTTTCTTCAAAGAAAGTTGCAGATCTAGTTGATCAAATCAAAAAGAGCATCTTGAGTTCACTTTCAAAAAATACTTGGCTTACACCAGCCGCTAAAAAAGAAGCTGAAAGAAAAATTTCTACGGCCTATATGCGTTTAGTGGCGCCGGAAAAATATGAAGATTGGAAATTTCTTCCAGTCGTTCCGTACAATACAGAAACTTATATTGCCAACGGAGAAAAACGCAACGATTTAGAAGATGCTCGCGAGTTTGAATACTTCAAAAAACTAAGGGACATTCGTTCGTGGGAAGGTGTTCACCCACTTGAAGTAAACGCTTTTTACCAAGCGTCTTATAATCAGTTCACGATGATGCAAGGGATTTTACAATACCCATTCTACGATCAGAATAATGACATCGTAGAAAATTTAGCTGGTGTTGGAATGGTTGTTGGGCATGAACTCGGACATGGAATTGACGATCAAGGATCTCGTTACGATGCCGACGGAAAACTTCGCGATTGGATGACTCCAAAAGATTTAGCGAAATTTAAAGAACTTACAAAATCACTTATCGAACAATACAGTAAGGCCGGAATGAACGGCGATCTTACTCTAGGAGAAAACATCGGTGATTTAGTTGGTCTGACTGCTGCTTACGATGCGGCCTTCGATGGAACTAAACTTTCAGGTGATGATTTAAAGAAAGAACAACGTAAATTCTTTTTATCTTATGCGCGTTCATGGTGTGAAGTTCAGCTGCCGGGAGTACGCGATTTACGTTTAAAATCTGACCCGCACTCGCTGGGAGTTGCAAGAACGAATGAAGTTGTGAAGCATTTTGGAGCATTTAAAGATGCTTTCAATTGTAAGGATACTGATCCGATGATTTTACCGGTGGATAAACGTGTTCACATTTGGTAACTATACGGTACAAAAAAATAGTTAGTTTAGGACGTAAATATGAAAACTGTAAAACGCAATATTCTTTTAAACCCAGGGCCTGCGACGACGACTGATACAGTAAAAAACGCAATGGTTGTTCCTGATATCTGCCCACGCGAATTGGAATTTGGTGAACTGACTTTGTCTGTTCGCAACGATCTTATTCGTGCTGCTTACGGTGAAAAAAACCACACATGTGTAATGCTCACTTCTTCAGGAACTGGTGGAGTTGAGGCCTGTTTAACATCAGTAGTTCCTCACGATAAAAAAGTTTTGATTTTAAATAACGGTGCTTACGGCGAAAGAATGCAGAAGATCTGTGATGCTTATTCTGTAGCTCATGTTGATTACAATCAGAAATGGGGAAAGGCGCTTGATCTTTCTGCGGTTGAAGATCTTTTAAAAAAACATCAAGGTGAAATTTCTCATGTTGCTTTCATTCACCATGAAACAACAGTAGGAATTTTGAATTCAATCAGCGATATTTCAAAGATCGCTCAGAAATACAATGTTGAATTGATCGTCGATGCAATGTCATCGTTTGCAGGAATGATGATCGATGTGGAAAAAGACAATGTTCATTACCTCGTTTCAAGTTCAAACAAATGTATTCAAGGCATGGCGGGAATCAGTTTCGTTATCGCGAACAAAGAATCACTTTTAAAAACAAAAGCAATCAAAGCGCGCAACTTCTATTTCAATCTTCTTGAAAATCATCTTTACCTGGAAAAAAACAAGCAATTCCTTTTCACTCCTCCAGTGCAAACACTCTATGCTTTAAGACAAGCAATCACTGAGTACTTTGCTGAAGGACCTGAGAATAGATTTTCTCGTTATGCTTCTATGTACGAAATCATGAAGAAACGCGTGAAGGAACTTGGATTTACTTTCTTAGTTGAAGAAAAAGATCACGCGAAACTTTTAACGGCTATCATGGACCCGAAGAGCCCCAATTATTCGTTCAATGAAATGCACGATTATTTATTCGAACGCGGATTTACAATTTACCCAGGTAAAGTGGGTGACGTGAATACATTCCGTCTTTCAAATATCGGTGCCATCTATCCACAAGACATCGAAGATTTTCTGAAAGTTTTCGAAGAATATTTAAGACTGAAAAAAATCATCTAGTATGGAAATGCGCAAACTCTCTCATTTAATCATTGAGAAGTTTGATGAGATTGCAAACGTCTTTAGTGAATTTCAAAATAAGAGCACACTTTCCTGTCCTCCGGGATGTGGAAAGTGTTGTTTTACCCCCGACATTTCCTGTTCTCCTTATGAGCTTCTTCCGTTAGCTCTTCATCTCATTGATACGAATCGTGCAGAGGAAATTTTAGAAAAGGCCATTGAGAAACAAGGTCAGCGTTGTCTGTTCATGAACATTCAAGATGAAGCTGCCGGCAAAGGCCGCTGTACAGAATACGCTCATCGCCCTTTTGTTTGTCGTGCGTTTGGTGTTTCTGCTCGTCATGGAAAAAATGGACAAGCAGAATATTCTATCTGCGGACCGCTGAAAGAAAATTATTCAGATCGACTGCCATTGCAATTTAAAGAAGATGAAATCGCGTTTATTGATGTCTGGAAAAAACAATTAGAGGCCATTGATCCGGTTTTGTCGGACAAACAATTGCCGATTAACGAAGCTCTCGTTGTGATTTTAGAAAAAGTTTTATTGTGGAATAGCTATAGCTCTGTTGAATGAGTGTAAGTGAGTCCAACGCTTCTATAAAGGGGAGAATTGATGTTTTTTCCTACCAATGTTGAATCAGAATAATTAAGTCCCCACGTTTGATTGCGATCGACAACCCAATTTACAAAAGCTCCTGTTTCCCAAAAATATTCTTTGGCCGAAACTAAAGTGATATCGCCACGAAGTTCTTTTTTCGTTTGATAGTTCCAGGTAGAGTTGAATCCGATAGCGAGTGGAATGGGATCGAGATCGTAAGCGTATCCAAGTGGCACGATCACTTTGTTGTAATCGCTCAATTGACCTTGATTAAAGTTTCTTCCGAATAAATGTTGAAGTTCCACTCCACCTTTCAACGTTGAAGCACCAATTTTTTTAAGAAATAAATTTCCGAGAGAAACAGCATAAAGACCGCTTCCTCTTACATCGCTGAAGATGACAGAACGAGAATCGTACAAACTTTTTGAATTGGGGATTGTAACTTTTCCATAAACAAAACCGCGAGGTTTATAAGCGGAGTAAGTATACTCGGGGAGATATTCGTATGTCGTTTGCAGATCGAGATCGCCGAGTCCGTAAGTTGATTCATCACGGCCTTGTTTGTTCATCACTTTTTGGATGAATGATGATTTTGCTGCTAACTGGAAGCGATCAAAAAGTTGATTTTGATATTGGAGATTAAGAGCGTTTTGATAGTCGGTCGTTTTGTCGTTGTGAAAACTTGCCCAGCCGTCGTTATCCGTCTGACCGAGGTCATTGCGATAGCTCATTCCCATACTCCATTCCTGGCGATTATCTCCAGTGATAATGAGCGATGAACTCGAACCGCCTCCGCAACATGAAGAGGCAAAAAGATGAGCTGAAAATAAAAAACTAAAAATGAAAACTAATAACTTCATTAAAGCGTGTACTCAAAAATTTGTTCGTCGAGAACATCTGATCCTTTATTTAACTGCAAGCGCAGTTGCCACAAACCATCCATGATGAAATAGATTTGTGAGAGATCGTAAACCCCTGTTCCCAATTTTTTTACAGTGATCGGACTTGAGCCGTGTCCCATGTCAGGCATCCAAAGGAAAATTTTGTAATCACCAGAGAGATCAGAAGCAACACCATTCTTTTTTACAATGAGAAGAGCGTGCCCTTCATCAGTGCTGTTGATTGGTGAAAGCCAGTTGATTGTGAGCGATTGATCTGTTGTTTTTAAAACTTTTCCAGCTTCTAGTTCTGTGACAATCGCGCCATCAGAATTTTTTTTCATCTGCAATGGAGATTTTCCACAAGCTGTAATCAAAAGAAGAGCGAAGAGAATGATGAGTGTTTTCATTTTATCTCAAAATAAAACAGCCAAGAGTTCTTGTTTCTGCTTTGGCCGGTAGTTTATGATTTTCAATATTAGTGAGGGCATCTTTTAAGAAAAATTCCTTTGCGTTTCTCGGAAATGTTGTGTTTGTGATTCCACCATTGTAAACGACATCACCGTTTGTACTTACGATAAAAGCATGTGGAGTTTTCAGTGCTTTAAACTGATCAGCGATTTTCAAATCATTATCGTTATAAACTTCGAAATTTAACTTTTTATCTTGAAGATAATTTTGAACATCTTCAACCGTTGAATGAAGTTTTGAATGAATACCGATAAAACGAAAATTTTTAAATTCTTGCGAGAGCTGATTGATGTAATCGAGGTTGCCTTTTGAACATGGGCAATCTTTGGAAAGAAAAATCACAACTGTTGTTTTGTCGCCTTTTAGTGATAAGTTTTCAGTCGTTTTTTTGCTTAGAGAAACAGCATTAATATGATCAATATTTACACTTGCAGAGAGCTGCAAAGAGCACAGAACTAAACAGATAAAAAGAAATGTCTTCATGGCCGATTTATATCATGTAAGAAGTGCTTTGCATTTAAAAAAATGCATCGTAAATTAACGGGAATTTAATAAAAATAACCTGAGGAATCGCATGAAATTTCTAACTATTGTTCTTACTCTATTGGCATTCAATATAGTTTTTGCAGACGAAGGTGGAATCCATACTCCAAATGTTTGTTCGGCCACAGCTGCGACAACATGTGCTCACCTGAGATTTGACCAATACCCAGTAAGTTCTGTTGCTAACGAATTCATTGTTCACATCATGTCGGAGAGAAACGAACAAGTTCAAAACGTAAGCGTAAAATTGTGGATGGATATGGGAGGACATGGACATGGATCAGCTCCAGTCCAGATTGAAGCTCTTGATGAATTAAATCATTTCCATATTTCAAATGCATGGTTCGTGATGAGAGGGACATGGCAAGTCATCGTGAACTTCACGGACGCAGGTGTCGCTCAGACAATTACGATTCCAGTAACGATTAAAGAATAATTTTTGAAAATAATCTAAAGTTTTGCTCTGATGACAGCTTCGCCACTCGTGCGGAGTTGTCCATCGGACCCAAAAGCCTCTGTCTTCACCGTAAAAATAGGTTTTCCTTCTTTTTGAGCAAGAACTTCCAGGCGATAGTTAAGAACATCATTCACATAAACTGGTGCATGAAATTTAAATGTCTGATTGAGGTAAATCGTTCCAGGTCCAGGAAAAGTATTGGCGAAGATTTTAGAAAAGAATGAAGCGGAAATCATTCCATGAGCAATACGACCTTTAAAGCCTTGCGCCTGGGCCGCGGCATCTTCAAAATGAACAGGATTAAAATCACCGGAAAATTCTGCAAATTTTTGGATATGATCCGGCGTAATCGTGATTTCCTCTTGGTAAATGTCTCCAACTTTCATTATGATGTCCTCATAGTAAATTTTTGTCTTAAGGTATTTTAGTTGATGAAGCTTGGCTTTGCATTCTTTTTAACATTCTTTCTCATGCTAAAAGCGTTTGCTTATGAAAATGAGTTTGTCGTGACGGATGTTGTGAGCGACGAAGCGATTCAGATTCAGCGCCTGGACAAACAAATTCCGATCAGCCCTGGTGATTTGCTAGCGATTTATTCTCACGAAAGCAAACAAGTCCTGGGTTATGCCCGCGTGAATGCGATCACGGATAATTCCGATCTTTTTATCGTGACCGTTGAAACGCACAATAAAAATGGAATCATTCGTCCGGAAAATTATCTTAAAAAATTGGATCTCACAAAAACGAATAACGATATTCCTGCGCGCTATGATCTCGTTTATCGCGAAGAAAATAAGTCTGCGGCCAAATATCGTCCGCTCGCGTATGCAGGATTAGTGCAGGGGATGACGGCTTCTAATTTGACTAAAAAAGAGTTTCTTATCGGTCCTTCTGTGCTGGCCTATGGTTTAACTTCTGGAACGCAATTTAACGTTGCCTTGAGTTCTCTTGTTTTCAGCGTTCCCAATTTATCCGTGAAAAATAAAATCATCGACAACGATGATTTTGAGATTTCGATTGAAAACGGAATGAATCTTTATCCATCGGAGAAAAAAGCGTCTTATCAATTTACCGGCTATTTAGATATGGCCTCAAATTCGAATTTCAAATCGTATGCAAAATTTAAATTGTTCACGAAAAAACCGGAAGATCAGTCTTTGAGCAACAACGAAGAGTATCAGCGCGATGTGAACCTTGAAGTTCAATTCTCTTACGGATATATGTTTTCGAATTGGAATCAATTGATCTTCGGTCCGAAGGTTGACGTTAACAAGAAACGTGTCGGTGGAAATATCGGTTACTATATTATTGAAAAAAACTTCAATACGATGTTTGGTGTTTCTTCCAATGACTTTTCTGAATTCCGTTTAGGAAAACAGGGATACTTAATCAACTTAGATTTCTGGTGGCGTTTCTAGAAATTAATTTCCGCGAAATTTTTCACTTGCGTGTGACCAGTAAACGGAACAGGTTCTGTTCTCACCAATTGAATTGTCTGTATTCCCACTTCTTCCGCAGCATCTAACTCTTGCGAAATATCCGAGAGGAAAAGGACATCATTAGCTTCGAGATTAAGTTGAGCCAAGATATTGCGATAAGAACTCGCTTCTCTCTTATGTCCGACTGCCGTATCGAAATTATTTGAAAAATATTGGTTTAAATCGCCGAAGTCTGAAAATCCAAAAAGATCTTTTTGAGCAATGACTGAACCAGAAGAATAAATACCCAGTGTGAGACCAGCTTCTTTCCACTTTTTAAGCATCAGAGGAACGTCTTCGTAAACGTGTCCTTTAAGTGCACCTGATCTGTATCCTTCGGCCCAAATAAGGCCCTGAAGCTTTTTAAGAGCGCTATGTTTTCTATCTTCATCAATCCAGGAAATTAATTTATCGATCAATTCTTTGTGCTTTAAAATTTTGCGTTCTTCCTGCTCAACTGTTTCCATCGTTTCAAGAAGGGCTTCCTGAACAGGAGTCGATGCAAAATTTGTGTTGATGTATTTTTCCATTCTCTCTCTTGAGTAAGGAAAAAGAACATCGTGAACAAAACTGATTGAAGTCGTAGTGCCTTCGACATCCATTAAAATATATTTCATGGGTTATAGCTCGCATCTACACCTGAGTTTGTGTAGTTTGGAACCCATCCTTCCATGTTGGAAAAAATGCGGATCGCTTTTACAAAATATTTTGGAGCGAGATCAAACCAATGACGGAAATTTTTTGGAACTGACATGAAGTCTCCACGTTCACAAGTTACACAAAGAATTTCTTCGTTGTCCAAGTGAAACCAGAATTTTCCTTCTCCATCGACGAAGAAACGAATTTCATCTTCACTGTGAGTGTGTTCTTTCATAAATTTTTCTCTGATCGCCATAAGATTTGGCGTTTCAGGATGAACATTGATTACGTCTGCTGTTTGATAACCATTTTTTTCCATGAACGGTTTTAGTTCATGAGCGTAGGCTGCAAGAATTTCATCTTGAGTCGCATCGTTAGAAAGTTCTTTCGAAGCTTGCCACTGAGCGATCATGATTCCATGAGCGTTCAAAGTATTTTGAATTGTTTTAAAGTCTGTGATCGTTTTATTTTCACGAGCAATGAGTAGAGTTGCCATTAGTATCCTCGACGTGAATTGAGATAATATTTAAAAATATATTCGAAAACTTCCAGGTGTCTCTTCGCTTCTTCAACACTTTCTCCCCAAACATAAACACCGTGACCTCTTAAGAGAAGACCGTAATTATTTTTCTGAGCGAGAATGGCCGGCTTAATTTGTTCAGCGAGATTTGCAATGTCCTGAGTGTTTTCAAAACAAGGTATATTAATTTTAAGATCGTGAGTTTTAATTCCCTTGAACCCTTTTAAAAGTTCAAGTCCTTCAATCGTCGCATAAGGTTTTCCGTAGAAAAGATCAGCGAAAAGAAGTGAATCTAAAATATGACTATGAAGAACGCAGTTTGCTTTTGTGATTTGATAAATTGTTAAGTGAATATCAGTTTCATCGCTCGATTTGCGTCCTGAGTTTTTATAATCCGGATGCATTTGTCTTGATTCATAAAAAATGGGAAGAAAATTGTCCTCTGTGAATCGACTTTTATCGATGCCCGATTCAGAAACGAGAGCGATATCAGGAGAAGTTTTCGAACGAAGAGAGTAGTTACCACTCGTCGCCGGGTTGTGACCTAAACTGTTCATTACGCGCACGAGGTTTGCGAGTTTTTTCATCTCTTCGTAATCTTGAGCACTGATAATAAACGACACGACTCACACCCCTGGGAAACCCCTTTAAAATTTTTCTTTGTATAGCAAATCTTGCTTTTTTACGCCACGGGTATTACTTAAGACTATAAAATTTTTTAGAGGAAATTCCCTATGAAACCATTGAATCTTACTGTTGGCGCGTTCAAAGAATCGATCTTCTCGACTATGACGAAGCTAGCTCTCGAAAATTCAGCTATTAACCTCTCTCAAGGGTTCCCTGATTTCGATGGGCCCAAATGGATCAGCGATTTAGCAGCTAAGGCGATGGCCGAAGGAAAGAACCAATACGCGCCTTCTTTTGGAATTTTGCCTCTGAGAGAGGCGATCTCAAATAATTATAAGCGTTTTTACGGACTCAATTACGATCCTGCCAGTGAGATTGTGGTAACTAATGGTGCGACAGAGGCCATCTTTTGTACGGCGATGGCACTTTTAAATCCAGGGGACGAAGTTGTGGTCTTCGAACCTTTTTACGATTCTTATTTAGCGTCTCTACAGATGGTAGGAGCTAAAGTGATTCCTGTGACTTTACATGCACCTGAGTTTAAATTTAATTCAGCAGAACTCAAGGCTGCGATCAATCCTAAAACAAAATTAGTGATCGTAAACAATCCTCATAATCCGACAGGAAAATACTTTTCAGCAGAAGAAATTAAAGAGATCGGCGAGCTTGCTGTAAAAAACGATTTCTACATTCTCTCTGATGAAGTTTATGAGTTCCTCACTTTCGATCAACCTCACACTCCAACTGCGAGCTATGAGGCCCTAAGAGAAAGAACCGTAACTATTTCTTCAACGGGAAAAACTTTTGGTTTAACGGGATGGAAAGTTGGTTGGGCGTGCGGACCAAAAGAATTAATTAAAGCAATTCACAATGTTCATCAGTTCACAACCTTCTGTGTGTCTCAACCATTTCAAGTGGCAATGGCAGAAGCTTTAAACAACATGGATGAATATCTTGTTCAGTTTAAAAAAGAGTATCGCGCGAAAAGAGATCTTCTCGTGAACGGATTGAAAGAGTGTGGTTTTGATATCATCGATCCAGCAGGGACATACTTTGCAATCGCTCGTTTGAAAGAAGGGGACAATGATATCGAAGCTTGCCAACGTTTGATTCGCGAGAAAAAAGTAGCTGCGATCCCAGTGTCTGCTTTTTACATGAAGTCCGACGAAGGAAGTCGTATGATTCGTTTTTGTTTTGCCAAAAAAGACGAAACTCTCAAATCGGCCCTCAGTAACCTGTCAAAGTAGTCAGGTAAGTTCAGAAAAATTGTTAATACCTCAACGATTTGATTAATATTTTTAAAGGGAAGACGATAGGTTCAGCAGATGAATTCTATTGGGCGAAATCCATTTTTTTATTTTTCCCTCTTTCTTGGTGTTGCACTAGGATTATGCTTTCCATTTTTTTTTCTTGTCCTCGATATTAAGCAGCTGGGACTTTCATACACTCTTACGAATATGTATGAAGTTTTCAAAAGCCAAAACATCTATGCCTTCAGCACTATCCTCTTTCCTTTTTTATGCAGTTCGATCAGCGGACTTTATTTTTATACTTCTTCTCAGAATAAAAAATTAGTCGAACAAGAAAGTTATATAAAAAATGTTTTGAACACTCTGACTGATTGTATTCTCGTTTGCAATTCGGTGGGAAAAATCCAATATGCAAATCGCACTTACTATAATCTTTATAAGAGCGAAGACCACTCGGTGAGTAGTCTGCTAGGTATTGCGAATTTAAGTCGTGTGCCTCGTGGACAATTCTTTGAATTGTGTCTGGTAAATAATCGCGGCGAAAAAAGATCAGTGAATTACATTGTCTATAAACTGCAAAACAAATCTGTTTCTTATGAAGATAACGATTTCATTATTTCGATCAGAGATATTGAAGACATAAAACAAAATGAAGAGATTATCGTTTCCCAACGAGAGCAGTTGTTTGAAGCTTCTAAGCTTTCAGCTCTGGGAGAAATGGCCTCAGGTTTTGCTCATGAAATTAACAACCCGCTTGCGATCATTAAAGGGCGTTTAGCGATCACTGAGCGCGGTATTAAAAAAGAAGAGATGAGCAAAGAGGCAATTCTAAAAAATTTAGAAATTTGTAAAACGACGGTCGAGCGTATTACTAAAATTATTGTAGGTCTTCGCAATCTTGCTCACGGTTCAAGTTCAAGCGAAAGTGAAGAAGTCGCAGTAAAAAATCTTGTTGAAGATCCAATCATCATGGCCATTTTAAAAATGAGCGGTAAAGGAATCGATTTTTCAACTGACATCAAGAGTGTGGAAGAAGAGTTGGTTGTTTGTAACAGAATTCAAATTTCTCAAGTGCTCATGAATATTTTAGGAAATGCAATTGATGCCGTTGAAGGACAAGAGTCACCATGGATTAAGCTTTCTGTTGAGGCCAGCGATTCACAAGTTAAATTCATTGTGATCGATTCAGGTAAAGGTATTCCTCTCGATGTACAAAAACGCATGTTCAATCCCATGTACACAACAAAGAGTGTAGGGAAAGGAACAGGATTGGGATTGAGTATCTCACGTGCGATTGTTGAAAAACATAATGGTCGCATTCAATTGAATAACGAATCACCTAACACGTGTTTTGAAATTATTCTTCCTCGAGCAACAGTAAGCAAGCAGCTCGCTGCTTAATCTATCTTCCGATGACGGCTCCAGATTTACTGTTCGAAAGAATATCGGCTATGCTTTGAAGAGATGAACATGTGACTTGCGGACATTCCTTTAAGAGAAGTGTCGTGAATGTATTTCCACAGAAACGATTTTGATGAAGTTCAATCAATGATTTTTTGATGACGAGTAGCTTTACCTCAGGACATTGGTTGCTGATGGTGACGAGGGCCTGATCGAAGTTAGCGGCGTAGCTACGACTTGTAAGTAAATAAATAAGCGCTACAAGATTAAACATTATCTTATAAAACCCTTAGAAGGTTTTAACGTCAAATAAAATATTTTGTTAGTAAATCAAATAAATCAAATCTATTACACAGTCGTAATGAAATTGGTGTTGAAGAAGAAATTAACGGTATTTGTTCAGGATTGATTCTAATTTTTTAGAATTGATAAGCGTGTCGATTGCTTTATTCAATTTGGTAATTGAGAGCAGAGATTTTCTATTGAGGGCACATTGAACAGTATATTCGTTGATGACGAGATAGTCTTTTTGAATCACGTTCGAAGCTTCGGAATGATTCTTACGATAATAATTGAGTATGAAGTTGTCTGTAATAATGTAGGGAACTCTTTGATTCACTAGCTTGAGGTAACTCGTGTCTTCATTAACTGTATCTTCACGTTTTAATTTTTGACTGCGAAAAAGCGACTCAAGAGAAGGGTATTTATAGCCTAGATAGGTCCCGATAGATTCGCCTTTAAAATCGTTCAGTGATTTTGGAACAGGAACATTTCCGATAATAATTTCTTTTTTTGTGAGCAGTGGTTTTGACCAGTAAAAAGCTTCAGGCTTATCGTTCCAGGCATAACTTGTGTAGCAGTTTAAATCGTATTTTAATTCGTGATCGATACGCAACCTTGGAAGAACTCCAATTTCTATATTTGCATGAAGTATCTCTCCAAGAGCAACAATATAATCTTTAACTAATCCTTCTGGGCTTCCATCTGGATTAAGAAGAAGAGGTGCTGGAAGTGTAGAAACGATAACAGCTTTATAAGTTTCTTTCGAAGCTTCTTTTGCATGAACACTCATCACAAGTGTTTGTAGAAGAATAAAGAAAAGAATTTTTTGCATACTTCATTTTCTCTATTTTTAGATAAAAAGGCCCTCTAAAAAAGAGGGCCTAAGAAAAATTATAGAAATTGTTAATCGTTGTTTCTTAGTCGTTCGCCATGAAAATTTTCTTCATGATATTGCCTGACCACACTCTAAATCTTTCGATGTATGTATAGGCTGCAGGAATTACAACTAGAGTAAGAAGCGTTGATGAAATTAGACCACCAATTACCGCAATCCCCATCGAAGTTCTTTGCTTAGAAGCTTCGTTCAGACCGATTGCAAGTGGTAACATACCAGCGATCAATGCGAATGAAGTCATAAGAATCGGACGAAGTCTCGCTTTACCAGAAGCGATGACGGCATCGTAAAGAGACATACCGTGATCGTGAACTTGTTGGTTAGCATAGTCTACGAGAAGAATAGAGTTCTTAGTAGCAACCCCGAGTAACATTACACATCCGATCATCGAGAACAAGTCGAGCGAAGCACCTGTGAGTGCGAGAGCGTAGAAAGCTCCACACATTGCAAGTGGAAGAACGAGCATGATCGTAAATGGTGTAACGAACGATTCGTAAAGAGAAGCAAGAACGAAGTAGATGAACATGATACCGAGACCAGCGGCCACGACCATGTTAGCAATCAACTCCTGGAAGTTTTCTGCCTGTCCTACGAATTGGTAACGCATGTTAGGTGGAAGTTTAATTTCATCTTTCAAGATATGGTTGATATCTGCAATCGCACCACCCATACCTGGACCGTTAGGAGCAATATCAGCAGAGATCTGAATATAACGACCGCGATCCTGACGGTTGATGTTTGCTGGCCCTGTTGTCTCAAGCGGAGTTGTCATGCTCGTTAACTTAACAAGCGAGTTGTTGATGTTTGGAACGTAAGTTTCGTTGTACGCTTTTCTCAAATCTCTTTGATTCTCTTGTAGGCGAACCCGAATGTCATACTCTTCACCTTGCTCTCTGAAGACAGCAGCTTTTGTTCCTTCGATCATTGTACGAAGTTCAGATCCCATCAGAGTTGTAGAAACCCCAAGCTTCTCAGCTTTATTTCTATCAGGAACAACCTGGAATTCTGGTTTACCTGGACGGTCTGAAGTATCAACGTCTTTAAGAGCTGGGTGATGTTTAATTTTCTCAAATAACATTCCTGCGTATCTTTGGATTTCAAGCATGTCTTCACCAACGATATTAACGTTGAATGGACGCTGACCACCACCGACGTTGTCGATGTCTTTAACAGCAGGGTTTGCATAAGCAAAAGGTTTCAACTGACCTCTGATAAGTTCTTTGAACTGAGATGTATTGATTCCTTTTCTTTGTTTTGCAGGAACGAGGTTAACGAAGATGTTTGCTTTTTCCGGTTGTCCGTTAGTATCACCAACGTTGAGAACCGTACTTTCAACTTCTTTATTTTTTCTGATGATGTCGTCAACTTGATTGGCAACAGTGTTCATCCCATCCAAGCTTGTTCCTGGTTTTAAGTCGATGGCCACCATGAACTCACCAGAATCTTGCGGAGGTAAAAACGTTTTAGGAACGAATTTCAGAGCAGCGAAACTTGCAAAGAAGATAACAATCGCAATGAAAAGAATAACGATTGGACGTTTCAATGTGAACTTCAACACTCCAACGTAGAGATCTTCCAACCAGTTTTGAAATTGGTTGAATTTATCAAGAACGACCTGGAATGTGTGATCGTAGAAATCTTTTCTCACACGTGGAACGTTTGGATCGTGGTGTTCGATTTTTCCAGCGAAGTAAGCAGAAAGCATCGGCGCCATTGTAAGGGCATCGAAAAGAGAGATGAGTAGAGCGAAACAAACTGTTAATCCGAATTCTTTAAAGAACTGACCAACAACCCCGTCAAGGAATGCGATCGGACCGAATACGGCGATAACTGTAAGTGTAGTTGCGATAACTGCGAGAGTAACTTCATTCGTTCCTTTGATGGCAGCATCGATTGGACTTGCCCCCATTTCAATATGCCGGAAAATGTTTTCGCGAACAACGATCGCATCGTCAATCAAGAGACCTACTGCAAGTGAAAGAGCAAGAAGAGTCATGATGTTAACTGTGAATCCCGCTGCTGCAAGAAGAATAAATGATCCGAGTAGCGAGTTTGGAAGAGCAAGACCGGTGATGATCGTTGAACGTCCAGAACCGAGGAAGAAGAATACTACGATGATCGTCAGGATGATCCCGATGATGATCGTTTCATAAACGTCGTCTACGTTGGCCTTAATTTGTTTTGCACCATCGCGAACAACTTCTAAATGGATTTTTCCTTCAGTCTTTAATGAATCGTTGATCTTGATTGATTTTGCTTTAATTGCTTCAGCTACACCAATCGTGTTTGATCCAGATTGTTTATAGATAGAAAGGAGAATCGCTTTTTTTCCGTTGAAGTAACCGTATCCTTTTCTTTCTTCCAAGGAGTCAGAAACGCTACCAATATCTTTAACTGTTACAGGAACGTCGTTCCCGATGAAGTTAATAATTGTCGATTCAATTTCTTTAATCGTTTTATATTCACCAAGAGTTCTGAAAACAGCATCCTTAGTTGACGTTGAATATTTTCCGGCCGGAATGTTCTGACCTGAAATTTGAAGACGATTTGCAACTTGAGTAGCAGAGATCTCGCGCGCTTTTAGTTTATTGCGATCGAGTTCAACTTTAATTTCACGTTTACGTCCACCAATAATATCTACGAGACCAACTTGGCTGACCTGTTCGAACTGTGGCTTAATTTTTTTATCAACGATTTGATAAAGTTCTCCGTCCGGTAATTCCGATTGAACGGCAATTGTAATGATCGGCTGATCAGCAGGGTCGATCTTACGAATAACCGGCTCATCAATTTCCGTAGGAAGTTTCTTTCTAGCGGCAGCAACTTTATCGCGAACTTGTTGTTCAGCGTATTTGATGTCCGTAGAAAGGTTGAATTCAGCAATGATTACTGAAACGTTTTCAAGGTTGTTAGAAGAAAGTTTTTTTAGTCCTGGAACGTTTGAAAGTTCCTCTTCATAAACTTTTGAAACGAGTGTCTCAACTTCTTCTGGTCCCGCACCCGGATATGTTGTCGTAACGGTAACGATAGGGAACGTTACGTTAGGAAACAAATCGACAGGCAATTTTTTAAGAGAGAGCCATCCGACGACGAGAATTACTGTAACAAGACATGTAATGAAGACTGGCCGTTTGATGGATAAATTGGCCATACTCATTTAGTACCTCCGGCGCTATAAATTTTAAGTTGCGAATAAATATTTAAGATATTTGTTTCAGCTTGAATTCTTGCAACTTCAGATGTCGCGTAGTCTTGTTCGAAGTTCAACACGTTGAACGTAACAGTTCTACCTTTGCTTAAACGATCTCTTTCGTTGCTCGCTTTAATTTTTTGAGCAGCTTCGATTTTTTCAACAAGATCTAATTTAGTTTTTGCATCTTCAAACTTAGAAACGAGATCATTCCATTGTTGATCTTGCTCAAAAAGTTTTCTTTGATAATTTTGTTCAGCTGCAATTTGATCTTTCTTGTATCCATCGATGTTGTCGTGAGTTGTTCCGAAATCAAGGGGAGCAACAAAACGAAGTCCAATCGCTTTTGTATCGTGATCAGTTTTGAAAGAATTGCTGACAGCTTCGCTTCCTTGTGGATCTCTACCGTTTAAAGCGTATGTTCCATACAATTCAAAAGTAGGTTTATTTTTTTCCATTGAAAGAGCAGCAGTTGCCTTCGCAATTTTTTCCAATTCAAGTGCAGCTTTAACGTCATCTCTCAATTCAGCTTTTGAAGGAAGAGCAAGTGTTTTGATTTTTGTAGACTCAACTGGCTGAAGTTGTTCTTCGAAATCTTCACTGTCTACTCCGCGAAGAGCGTTTACAGCGCGCTCAAGAGCTCTTAGATCTTGAATAGCACTTCTTAATTCATACTCGCGAGCTTTGTAGTTAGCGTCTGCCTGTAAAAAATCAGAACTTTCTGCAAGACCGTTTTTAAGACGGTTCTGGTTCCATTGTCTGATTTTTCCTGCGCGCTCTAAACTTTCTTTTTGTACCTGAACAATCTTTCTCACTTGAGAAAGTGACCAGTAGAACGATTCAGCTTGAGCAAGCGTCGCTTTCATTTTGTAGTTTTCAGTGTGCTTTGATGCGAGATTTTGCGATGTGATGATATCAGATTGCGATCTCGTTTCTTTACCACCGAAGTTTCTCCAAAGAGATTGAGAAAGTTCAAGTGTCAACACGCCATCGTGGAAATCACTTACTGGAAGAAACGATGGTGTCGCATCGTAAATCTTTGTGTGAGAAAAATTGTATCCCAACTTCCCTTGAAGACCGAAGTCAAATTGTTGTGTCAGACCAGCAGTGAAAAAAGTGTAATCTGTACGATCACCTTGAGCTGCTGTATTTGTCGTCGGTTTTTTGTCTGAAGCTGTTTGTGCTTGAGCAAAGACACTCGGTCTGAAGATTAATTTCCCTTCGTTCGATTTGAGTTCAGACGCTTCAACAGTCAATTTACTTGCTGTCATTGCCTGGTTTTTCTCTTCGACTTGCTTGAGAAAATCTTCGAGCGAGAGGTTCGCTGCAAAGCTTTGAGCAGGTATAGCTACCGCCAAAGTCATCAATGCACTCGTTAGTGCGCGTTTCATAGTATTACTCCTGAATTTTTATTCCATCAAAGATGATGGCAATCGTGTTATTGATAAATTTTTCGAGATAGATTTTATCTTTAAGGGACTTGTTAAAATATTTTTCACCAACATGCTCAAATCTAAGCGAAGTTGTTAACTGATGAAAAAAAGTAGAAGTAACTATGTCTGAATCGAGATCTTCTCGAATCAATTTTTTGTTTCTCGCATCTTCGATCATTTCAACGAGAGTGACATAAACTTTTAAAAAAGTTTCTTGGAAAATATCTTCAATGAGAGGATTTTCTGTTTCAAGTTCACGACAGATCATTTTAGTTTCATACATATTAGCGAGGCCTTCAGAAATAAAGTCCTCTGCAAAAAGTTTCAAACGCAATTTTAATTCATCGATAGATTTTACTTTCGTAAGAATTTTTGTGGCCCTATCGAGTTTATTTTCGCCGTAGAGACGAAAACATTCGCGATAAAGACCTTCTTTTCCACCGAAGTGGTATTTAACCGCGCTTACATTGGCGCCGGCACCATCGCAAATATCGCGAATAGATGCTCCTTCAAATCCTTTTTCACAAAATTGTTTTCTGGCCTGCTCAAGAAGAGCATCGCGAGTTTTATCAGGAGTGACTGCTTCTTTTTTTCCAAAAAGAGAGCATTTTTTTGAGTCTTTCATCATAAAAAGAATCCCTATGCGCAAGTCGTCATGTTATTGTTTGAGATATTACCATCGATGTTTAAAAAATTAAAACGAATGTTTTAAAAAATGATTAGAAATACAAGAAAGTAACTACTTAGTATGCTTTAAGGCGACTGAATTGATACAGTATCGAAGGCCGGTTGGGGCCGGGCCGTCGGGGAAAACATGCCCTAAATGAGAGTCGCAATGAGCGCATCTGACTTCCGTGCGAACCATTCCGTGACTGCTGTCTTCGATGAGACGAACATTTCCTTTGCTGATGACATCGTAGAATGAGGGCCATCCGCTGTGAGAATTGTATTTTGTGTCCGAGCTAAAAAGATCGTGGCCGCAAGCTGCGCACACATAAGTTCCCGGTTCATAGAATGAGTTGTATTTGCCAGTGAAAGGAGGTTCTGTCCCGCACATACGAAGAACTTGGTACTCGTCTGAGTTTAATTTATTTTCCCAGTCGGTATTGGTCGGATTATTTGGTTTTTCTTTCTCTGACATTTTTGTAAACCTTAATTCCCATTGTAAGTAGAGCGATCAAAACGAAAAGCCCGACTACTCCATATACCATACTTAAAACATTTTTAAGGACAACTAGAAAGACGATAGACACTAAAAAAATTGTCGAAATTTCGTTAATAACTCTCAATGCCATAGGAGAAAACGATATAATATTTTTCTGTTGTTGACGGAAGATGGCATCGAGAAAAATATGGTAACCGTAAAGGCCCGCGACAAACGCGAGTTTTAACATAAGCCAAGGGTAGTCAGTGATCGGCCAGAATTGCGAAGCGAGCACTGAACCGAAGATGAGAACAGCGATAGAAGACGGCCAAGTAATTCCGTACCAGAGTCTTCGCTGCATGATCTTGAATTGCTCTTGAAGAATTTTTTTCTCAGCTGCACTTTTCTCTTCTGCTTCGGCAAAATAAACGAAGAGTCTCGGCATGTAGAAGAGACCCGCAAACCAGGTTACGACTGCAATAATATGTAGAGCTTTAAAAATCAAAAAGTTCATTATTTTTGGATGATAGGATAGATTGCTGACTATGAATAGAGTGTTTTATATTTTTCGTCACGGAGAAACAGACTGGAATCGCGAGAGACGTTGCCAAGGGCATACGAATACATCTCTCAATGAAACAGGGAGAGCACAGGCCGCAGGGCTTGCTGAGAAAATGCTTGAGATTCCTCTCGATATTATTGTGACGAGCGATTTAAGCCGCGCGCTCAATACGGGAACAGCTGTTGCCGACAAAAAAGGAATTCCTCTCGTCGTCGATCCGCGCTTGCGTGAAATGGCCTATGGTGATGCTGAAGGATTGCTCTATACAGAGGCCATTGAAAAATACGGCGCTGATCTCTGGAAACGTTTTCAAACCTTCAATCGCGATAACGATCACATCTCTTTTCCGAATGGAGAGACAAGAAAAATGGCCCGCGATCGTTTTCATTCTGTTTTACTTGAACTCATCGAAAACACCGATCATAAAAATATCGGAATCAGTACTCACGGTGGAGCTCTTCGCAATATTCTTCACAGCTTCTTACCTGAAAATCATGAGATGCTCGTGATCCCGAACTGTGTGGTCTACAAATGTGTCTACTATAATGAAGATAAGCGCTTTGAAGTCGATGCATGCCCGATCTATTCAGTCGGACAAAATTTGCCGCTTTAGTCTCTGAAGTTGCTCCTCGTGAATAAAATGAATTACACTAAAGGGAGTGAGGAGTTTCATTATGAAATTAAATTATTTTGCTCTTGTTCTCAGTCTGACTTCAATCGCATCAGTTCATGCTGCTTCAAGAAATCTTTGTGATGATCTTGTCGACAGTGGTTCTTCAAATGAACAAATTGAAAAGTGTCAGGCGAAGTTTGGCGTCTCTGATAATTACAAAGAACAACAAGATAAAAAGAAAGCGCAAGACGATGCTAAAAAAGTAGCAACAGACAAAGAAGCGCAAAATAAAAATAACCTTGAAGTAAAAGTTTTCAGCAAAGACGATCTTGCCGATGCTGGATTTGGAAAACCATTCTTTGCTATCAAGGGTGATTACAGAAACCGCAAATACAGTGAAGAACGTCTTACTCGCGGTGACGATCTTTGCGTTTACTTAGGGTACGAAAAAGCACTTAAGAGTGTTGTGTCTCAAGAGCTTTGGGACAACAAAAAAAATCCGGACAATTCAATCGTGAGAGTCAATGGACAGGGATTGATTATCGATCACAGCCATCTTGGTATCAAATACGATCCTGAACTTTACAAAGAAAAAGAAGGAAGATTTACAATCAGAAAATATACTGAGATCACATGTATCAGAAGAAAAGATAAGACTATCGAAGCTTCAAACGATGCTCTTAAAAGAGTGACTGAAGATCTGGTTTTCTTAAACGATCCAAATGAAGGTATCAACTCGACACAAAGAGATTCGTCGACATCAATCAATAATGATTCTCGTGCACCGAAGAAAGAAACGAGAACTCCATACGGATATCAAGCACCGGATTGGATGAAGGATGATTCAAGCTCAACAAGCAAATAAAAACAAAAAGGGCCCTCTTCTGAGGGCCTTTTTATTTCTAAAAATAATAATGCATCATCAAGTAAGCGTAGTCGTAGTATTCAGTTGATTGTTGGGCCACGCGCTTTTTCGACCAGACTCCCTCGAAATCAAAGTGAGGACGAGGATACCACTCAAGACCAACCCCGTGAGAGTTTGCAAGAGTCATAGAATCTTTAAGATTGGATTTTTTATAATCTTCCAGGATGATTGCATGAAGGCCTTTGATGAACTCGTAACCAAATTTACTGAAGTGGAAAAGGCCCGTGTTTTTATCAAAGCCTTTCTGCCAATCGAACTCAGTCATGTAGTAGAGTCTTTCAGTGAAACCTAAGATGGTATGAAGGCCATAAATCTGGCGAGAGACACCTTCTTTACTTCCCAACCATACGTCTGCACCGACACGATAGGAATCGAGAAACGTGTAGTTCACTTGAGTCGTGAGTGCTTTTTCAGTTTGTGTAACAGTGTCTGTTTTAACTTGCTTGGTATAGGCAATGGAGCTGTTCCATTTTTCACCACTCCACATCGCTTCAACCTGATCGCGTTCTGTTCCTTCGTCAAATCCCAATCCCTTTTTTGTGACAAGAGTATGTTCAGCGATGCTGATTCCAAAATTTGGAATGAATCGTCCTGCGCGAAGTGTGAGTTCATCCATCGGTTGATAGATGAGGAAGAAACGTGTGAATTCTCCGCGAACCATATTGTCTTGTTCTTGCTTTCCGAAGAAAGAAACAAATTTAAAATCGCCATACTTAAGAGCTGTCTCAATTCCGGTTTGCATGCGGATGAACATGCCTTTCTTCATTGTGGAAGTTTCTGTATGAAGTTGAAGCGCTCTTAAATCTCCACCAATGTTAAACCAGTTTTTTAAAAATTTATTATCGAAAGCTCCGTAAAAAGGTCTCGCTTCTTTGACAGTTCCCCAAGTTGAGAGAACATCAGCAGAAAGTGTGCGTCCGTAAGGAGTGAGGAGTCCGCCACCTGCCGGCGATTCATGACAGGCCATACAGTTGACGTAATGGTGTCTGACCATTTCCGGAAAAGCATGAGCGCGCACGCTGAAAAACAGCAAGAACAGCAATAGAAATTTCATAAGTTCCTTAAGCGAGAATTATTTTTTTGTAAGCGGAAAGCTTGTGTCAACAGCAACACTGTCGGCAACTTTAATTCCTAAGTATTCCGGAATTTCGATACCGTAATCAGACAGTTTGATGTTGAATTGAGCATTTAATTCAAGCTTATCAGAGAGCGAATATATTCCGCTGATTTTCTGATCTTTGCCGTGAAGATTTAAAACGCCATCAAATTTTTGATCTTTGATCGCAACAGGTTTTGCTTCGAATCCAGCGGGAAGAACGATTTTTTCGATTTTTAAAATCGCATTTGGATATTCTTTTGTCTGAAGATATTTTTCTTTCATGTGTTCATCGCGCATCTCAATTCCTGTGTCGAGTGTATTGAGAACGAGAGTTGATTCTACTGAAAGATTGTCATTTTCGATTTTTGCTTTTGTGGCTGGAGCTGGAGATTTTCCTTTGATCTTAACCATTGCAGGTTTTCCAACAGCGAGAAAATTCACTTCGCCTGCGTTTTTTGTATTTTCTAAATTGAGTGCGGAGTGAGCTGCCTGAGATAATGTAAGAAAGAAAACTAGTGTTGATAAAGTTAAAATATATTTCATAATGACTCCTTTTATTGTTGAGGAACTGTTTTAGGTGCGCCTTTTTCAATCCAGGTTAAAAAAAGTTTTTTCTGGAAATCAGTGAGTGGTTTATTTTTTGGTCTCGGCATTGAACCGCTTTCCACTTCATCCTTAATCGTATCGATTTGACTGTAAATATTGTCGTAGGTTTCTAAGTTAACGTCACCTTTATTTCCACCTTTATCAGAGTGACATCCAACACAGCGAGGAGTGATGACTTTTGTATTTACCAATTGAAAATCGATTTTATCCGGATCAGGCATTACATCACCTGGTTCAGGAGTGGGAGTTGGCGTTGGTTTATTTGTTGTCGGAGTTGTTGTCGCGCCGTCGAGCGGTCCACCAGCATCGAGCCAAGCGAGAAGAACTTCTTTTTCTTTTGCTGTTAATGGTGCGCGATTCTTTGGCATTCTTCCCGATGTAACTTCAGAACGAATATCTACTAAATCTGATTTTACGTTATTGTATGTTTCGAGGTTAACCCCACCGCCATTTCCGCCAGCGTTCGAGTGACACTCTAAACATTTTGGGCCAATGATTCCTTTATTCACAGTTTGATAACCTGGAATTGTTCCAGTCGGTAGCGTTTCAATTGCCTGTGCACCTGAATCAGATGCTACTGGTTTTTGGATTGTGTAGTTACATCCCGCTAAAACTAAGAGCGAGAGAACAAAAAAATATTTTGGCATGGTGGCCTCCCGTGAAATAAATACGGCCTCTTCTACAATGTGAATATGGAGACATTGTGGAGCTTGAAAAAAATACAAGCTTTTCTGTCCCTTTGCTACCAAGAAGTGCTAAGGGAGATGATGGGATTTGACGGGATTAAAATGTCTAGGATATGAAGAGCGCCTATGTTGCATAAAGAATTTTTATCGGGGCATTACCAAAAAGCAATAGTGTCTTTTTTTGAAGACGAGAAACGTGCTGTTCTTCGCGAGGATTTACCTAGTGTTGTAGGCTCATTGTCTTTTACCGGAAGAATCTTTGAAGCAGAGAAATTATTTTTTCAAAACAATTCAGGAATCGATCTCGAAGAACGTTCAGCTTGTTTATTCTTTTTGGGCTTAGGACATTCCCGCAAATCAAAATATAAAAAGGCCCGTGCGATCTTTAAAGAAAATCAAAAAACATTAAATATCAACAGCAGTCCTTTGCAAAAATTTTATGTTTATCAGGGAATTGCTTTTTACCTTTTTTTCATCGGGAAACTCGATCGAGCCCTCAAATGGACAAATAAATCTTTTGAAAATGCGATGGCCTCAAAAAATTTATACGCTCGCTCACTCGCGACGGATTTACTTGGACACATTAAATTGCGTCTCGGAGAAATCAATGTGGGAATCGATTTGCTGAAACAAGCAGCGGAGCTTTCTCATCGCCTGGGAAATAAGAGTGTCTCTGAAGCCGTAGAAGTGGCAGAATTGCAAAACCTTGCACTGTACGGATACAAACCGGAACTGCATTTTAATGAATTGAATAAGCGTTTTGCGAATTTAAAAACAGAAGACAGTTATACAAAGGCAGTCGTTGGTTTGGAACTCGCTCGCCAATTAACTTTGCGCGGACATTATGCCCGCTCTAAAGAAGTGCTGGAAGATATTTCAAGCGGCATTTTCTCCAGCGAAAATCGCCGTCAGGAAATTATTCTGAATCTTCGTTTTGCAGAAAACTACTTTCAGCTGGGGAGAGAATCTCAAGCGTGGAACTCACTTCGTTCAGCGAGACGATGTCTCGATTTTGAAGCGGACAAAAGTTTTGAAATCCAGATTCTGGGGTTTGAGCACAAGCTTTTTAAGAGTCCTGAAGCGACAGAAGAACTTTTAGTCCAATCGGAAAAATTCAACAGTGTTATCAATCAAAATATTTTAAAACGTCAGTTACTACTCGCAACGGATAAATATAATAATGAAGACCTCTTTCATGAATTTCTTCTCTCATTAGAGTCTGAGAAAGATCCTGTTGAGTTGATTTTAAAATCCGGCTATCACTCTCTGCTTTATAAATATATTGATGTGCCGAGAGGGAAAGATTGCCTTTACCTGGATCTGGAAAAAAATCGCATCATTATTTTTTCGGATAAAAAAATTGAAAATCCAAAAGACGGATTAACGCCATTGGATTTCAAACTTCTTTTGAGTATTGTGAACGGTTATGGTTCGAAAGAAGAGTTGTGCAAAAAGGTGTGGGGATATGAATATGATTCTTATCGCCACGATACAATGATTTACACAGCGATCAGTTCTCTTCGTAAAAACTTAGGTCAGGCCGGAAATTGGATTGAAACAACAGAACGCGGTTATTCATTCGGTCTTGAGAAAATTTTTAAGATCAGAGATGAAGCAACGTTCTCTGAAGAGGTGTCTGAAATTTCCAACGAGCGTAAACAACTTCTCAATCTGGCAAGTGACTTAAATTTAAGACAGATAAAAATTCTGACACATTTAAGGAAAGCTGAATGTGTCGACGTTAATGAATATAAAAAATTATTTAAGATTTCAGACATCACAGCTTCAAGAGATCTTCGTGCTTTGAAAGAAAGTGGTCTCGTGGTATCAATTGGCAAAGCTCGGGCAACCAAATACATGCTCACTCGGAGTCATCATGAAAACTAGTCTTATCTCATTTTTAATTTTGATGTCTGTTCAATCGTTTGCAGCAACCTATACAGTTCCAGTAAGTGCAGATCTAAAAGATTTTGCTTCTTTTGAACTGGAGAGTTTTAAGAGCAAAGAAGAGAATGGCACAGTGACACTCGTTAAGTATAAAGTTCCGAGAGAATTAACTGGTGTGGAGCAAGAAGTAGAATTTCGCGGAACAATCGATGATAAAGCCGCGTATAATTTTTTAAGCGGACCAAATGGAATTCTCACTTGTGGTAAAGAAGTGAACGAAAAAATGGAATGTCGAGCTGAGTATAAAAATTTAAAGTTCGACGAAAATAAAGCGATTGAAGAAATCAATGAAACTGCAACAAGTACATTAGAAGCGAGTGGAAGAATTGCTGTGATGAGGGCTTTTTCTTCTGACCCTGTAGGAATTATTTCTTACTAATTTTTTTCAAAACAATTTTCAGCAATTCATGTTTAATATCAGATGGGCCTTGATGAATCACTTCATTCAAGGCCCATTCTGCATTTGCGCTTTCACTTTTAATTAATTTTAAAACTGTTTCTAAAAAACCAGGATTTTGCATTTCAAGTTGAAGAGCTTGCATGGTCTGGCCAAGTCGTGCTTCTTCCAACTCAAAAGTACTAAGGTATTTAGGAATATTATCTTCTGATGTCTTCAAAGCCCCTCATCATGCTTAAAAATTCTTTGGCCACATTTGTAGGGTGATCGTTGGTTTGTGTTTCAATGTCACACGAGCCGGGAATGGGACCTTCTTCAGTTGTTTTGTATTTGCAGACAATCTTAGCATTACAAGAAATAAAATCGCAATTGAGCTCATTTGTTGGATGTGATTGATATTCTAAATCGCCGCGAAAGACGGCTGCTTGAATCCCGTATTTGCATTTGTTGTAGTAATTTCTCGATCCGCCCGTTGAACAAAGCCAATCGTAGAGGACGTCCTGAAAATCTTCAATGCTCGATTGGAGATTGATCGGTTTGACTGAAGGAAATGTCATGAGAGACATTGCCATTCCACGCTCACATCTTCCATCGCGACTGTTTTCATAATTACAGAAAAATTTATCGAATGAAAGACCGCCTGTTGTAAATGTTCCCCAATAAGAAGAATAATTAATGCGAGCGGATTTCATACGCGTGCAAAGTCCAAGTCCACATGATTGGCTTGAGTTGAAACTCACTTTATTAAATCTCGTTTCATTCTTTGCCGTTTGGTCTTGTTCTTTATACCAAAATCCGTCGGATTCAATGCGCTCAAATTCAGAACTCGTGAGAGAGCCTGAAACAGGAATCCCCAATCCCTGACTTAGGTCAGGAGCAAGCAGGAAACCAGTGTTGCACGCATTTAATGTTGCGTAGGCATTATCAGTAAATTTTGAGCGCATTCTTTTTAAGCGAGAGTAGTAAGCACTTGGATCAAAGGCTGCGCCAGTTTTTCCAATGATCATTGCCCATGGAGAAGCGTGGCCATAAAAATCGAAGCTCGCGATTTTATCAAAAGCTTCCATTTCGTCTAAGAGCAGAGGTGCAGTGAATTTTTTGTAAACTGTTTTTACGACAGGGATTTTGTATTTGATAAAAACTTGTTCATCGTCCATGTTTTTAACATCGGGACCGCTCATGATGACGACTTGATGATCAGGCCACACTTCTTTGTAGCGTTGAGCACGACTGAGCCCTGATTGAAAAAACTGATCGGAGTCTTCTTTTACCGCCGAACCGACGACGATGATATGTGTGATCTTTGATGTGTCGAGAGTTGTGTCTTTGTAGAGTCCTACTCGGTATTCGCCAGTGCGAAGAGCATCTTCTTCGTTTACTGAGTTTTTCACCTCTGAAGCATTATTACTTCCTTTGCACGAAATGAGCATAAGTGAAATCAGAAAGAATAAGATAAAATTTAATTTCATGAACAGCGATCCTCCTTTTCGTCTTGGCATCGAAATAAAGTGGAGCTAGGAGAACGCAGTTAAAGATACCCGTCAATGAAAGCTTTGCTAATGACAAAAGATGTTTGCAATTTTTTGGCAATTGATAACAAGCTTTTATGTATTTCATTATTGTAAGTTTACGATGCGTGAATAAATCGCTCATACTTAAGTAAATAATAAAAAAGTGAAAGGAGAAAACTATGTTTAGGAAGAAACAATCAGCAGGGATTCGCGTATGGCATTGGTTAAATGCTCTCGTTATTTTTCTTCTTTTTGGAACAGTTTATCTTCGCAACACTTTTTTTTCTGTAAAAAAGAATCAAGTGCTTTTGATGGAAAAGGCAAATACATTAGGTGTAATGCTTTCTGAAAATCAGGCTCGCGATTTAGCGAGAGAAGTTCGCAATCAAATGTGGCAATGGCATCCGATTATCGGTTTTGTGGCGATTGGACTTTTAGTTTTCAGAATTGTTCTTTGTTTTGTTGATAAGAACGAAGTGAAACAGACGGCATCGACCTATTACAAGCTCGTGAAAAAATCTTATTTGCTTTTTTATATTCTTTTGGGAGTCATGGGAGTGACAGGAGTCCTGATGTATTGGGATGAGACATTTCATTTAAGTGAAGGATTCAATCATCAAATCAAAGAAATTCATGAAAATTTATTATGGTTTTTTGTGGCCTTTGTAGTTATTCACATTTTAGGTGTGATCAGAGCGGAGATGGGAGAAGACAAAGGACTTATTTCCGATATGGTCAACGGTGGAGAGGACAAATAATCTTCTCAGCTGCACCTTGTAATTGACGGACGTTCTTTTTATTCACTATCCTAATTACATAACTCAACTTAGAACAAGGATGTCTCTAATGAAAAGTCTATTAGTACTTTCCACACTTGCCCTTTCTCTTAGCTCTTATGCTGCCGACTGCCCTCAGGCCCAAGGAAGATATAATAAGTGTTATTCGGAAATCAGAAACATTAAAGGCGAATACGTCGTCGATCAACATCAGGAAAATAACTTCGAAGTCTACACTGTTCAATACAACGATGATGAAACTGGTGATAGCCGCACAGAAATTTTCAAAACAAATGGTGAAAAGGTTTCTAAAAAAGAAACTCTTCCACGTATCAATGTAAACGTAAAAATCGTAGGAGCAGCTCGTTGTGAAAATAACAAGGTTGTTTCAGATTCTGATGTTTACTTTCTCGGAGCAAAAGTGGGAAGTTTTGTTACAACAATCTTCCTTGAAGGGAATATTTTGAAAAGCAATATCGATGGCGCCTACTTAGGAAAAGACCTTCATAAGCGCATCGTTTGTACACGCGTAGAATAATTTATCTTTTTTGATATAAGCAACGGCTCTCGCGACTCTTCAAGTGAGAAATCTTTGTTAATGTTCCATCACTATTAAGTGTGAGAGTGTTAGTGAAGTTCACTTGGGAGTCACGCGGGTCTTGTCTCTCACCTGGCCCTGGCATACTTCTCAATGTCGTCACAGCTCTTAAAACATTTCCTTCTAATGTAACTGTCGTTGAAAGAGAATTGTCTCTTTGATTTCTGCGTTCACCACGATTGATGTTACAGAACTCTTCAGCGCCCATATTATTATTGCTTAGAAGTTTGAGGCCATCGCAGTCTCTCACGAGTTGAATACTCGCTCCACAGTCGTTTGATTGCATTCTAATGATGTCGTATGTTCCTTCAAAGTCTGTGATCGCTGCATTCGTTGGAACTGAGTAAGTAGAAGTTCCGCTGGTTGAAGTCGTAGCACCAGTATTTACCTTGTTGGTTTTTCCACAAGAAGCTAAGGCGATTAGGCTTAGTAGAAGGATGATTTTTTTCATACGATCTCCGGAAATATTGATTTGAAATATAGCCGTACCATCAATCTAAATTGTGATCAAACGACCTGTGAAAAATTTGCAAAATCCTTGTTTTCTTACTTTGTTTAGAGGGGGAAGTGGTGTCACTTTGAGACTAATTTTTGATAATAAAGATGAACGTCTTCGAGAAACTTTTTTTTCACCGCTTTGTTTGCTTTAAAGTCTATCTCGAGTTTCTTCCATCCTTCTTTTGTTTTCACATCGGCCCATCTTACATCGTCTTTGTCGTGAAAATGCAGAAAGCCTATCGACTTAAAATAAAAAATTCCCGGACTTTTTTCTTTGATTCCCTCAAGTTCTGAAATCATTTTTAATTCGTCTTTCAAGTCAAGAAGATTGTCAGCTTTTGTATGACCCATATAATCACTTTAAGGTAATCCTGAGGATAAAGTTATAAGTCTTTTCCCAATGAAAATTGATAGTATTTGTCAGAGAGAATCTCTATGAAAATTATAATAAAGTCTTCCATAATAAATCCATGAAGAAAATATTAATCATAGAAGATGATATTTCAATTCGCGAGCTGCTAGAAGAAATCTTTGAGTTTGAAGGATATGCAGTAGATGCGAGTGTGAATGGCTCAGAGGGAATTAAGTCTCTGCACACGAATATTCCTGATGTCATATTGATGGATGTGATGATGCCAATCATGGATGGTTATGAGTTCCGTCTTGAACAATTAAAAAATCCTCATTGGAAATCAATCCCAGTGATCGCGATGTCTGCGCAACAGCAAAAAGATGAAAAATTAGAAAGCTACGGCATTACTCATTTCATCAGCAAGCCACTTGAGCTTGATGATTTGCTCGACACTGTCAGAGAACTTGCTTCTGCTTAATCAATCCTTGAGTTAATCTTGAGAACATTTCCCACAAGAAAGTATTGCAAACTCTTTGAGTGGTGTTACGCTATATTTACTGTATACATTTTATGAACGAAACAAAAACTAAAGGCCTATTACATCACTGGATTTTTGATTGGGCAGGGATGTTATGGCGAAATATTTCCGTCTCTAAAAAACTCTACATCGTCGTAGGGACGATGGCCTTACTTGTTATCATCGAACTTCTCACTTTGCGTTTTGCAATGACAAATCTTTCTGCCGTGAGGGCCTTTGTCGGTGGAGAAGGATCTTGGTCTAAAGGACAAAAGAACGCACTTTATCTCTTTCAACGTTACGCTCTTACGAATAATGAAAAAGATTATCTCGCTATTCAGGAAACTCTAAAAATACCGGAAGGCGATCGCCAGGCGAGAATTGAATTGCAAAAAGATGATCCGAATATGGAACTAGTTCATGCTGGTTTCTTGGCCGGAAAAATTCATCCTGATGATCACGAAGCCACAATCAATTTGCTTCGCCGTTTTTATTGGGTGTCTTTTATTACTTCGGCGATTGAATCGTGGACTAAAGGCGATGAGTTGCTGGTAAAATTTAAAGACGCAGCTGATGAGTATCATCACTTAGTCACTTCAGGTGAAAAGAATTCTCTGCGTGCAAAAGAGATTTTAGAAACGATAGACGATTTAAATGATCAACTGAGTGCTGAAGAAGCAAAATTTTCAACTGTTCTTGGAGAAGGATCGAGATGGTTGGAGAGAGTCGTTTTCATGTCCCTCTTTTTCATCGTCATCACTGTTGAAAGTATCGGCTTGTCTTTGACGTTTATTACGAGCCGGATGATCTCGAGAGGACTCAACGATCTCAATCGTGTGGCAGAAGAATTTAGCGTCGGGAATTTTAATCGCCAGCTGACAGTGACATCGAAAGATGAAATTGGAACACTCACTTCTTCTATTAACAAAATGGGAAACATGTTGAAGAAGTCCTACAGCGAATTGAGAGATTCGCATTTTGAGTTAGAAAAGAAAGTTATCAAACGAACTGCAGAACTTGCATCGACATCCGATGAAAACGTCAAACTTTATAATAAGGCCAAAGAAGCCCTTACAATTCGCGATGAATTTCTTTCGATTGCGAACCATGAATTGCGTACTCCATTAACAGCACTCACTTTGCAATTACATTCTCTTGAACGTTCAATAAATGCGAAAGACGATGAGATCAAACTAGAACATGTAAGAGATATTGTTAAAAAATCAAATCGCCTGGTAAAAAAACTTTCTACGCTTCAAGATTTATTAATGGATCTCACTCAAATTCAATTTGGTAAACTTGAATTGAAATTGGAGAAGGCCGATCTTGTTGTCATTGCGCAAGATTGTGTTTCGCAACTGACTCTCGAGGCAAATCGTGCAGGATCTAAAATTGTAGTTGATGCTCCAGCTGCACTTTACGGGCAATTTGATGTCGTTCGCGTCGGACAGGTCATCACGAACCTTTTATCGAATGCAATTAAATATGGGGAGGGAAAAGCTATTCAACTCATTCTAAAAAACGAGAACGAAAAAGCTGTTATCATCGTTAAAGATAACGGACCAGGTATCCCTCAGGAAAATCAGGAAAAAATTTTCGAACGTTTTGAACGCGCTTCTCTCGATCATTCTTTGTCAGGAATGGGATTAGGTCTATACATCTCTAAACAAATCGTAGAGGCCTTTGACGGAACTTTGACAGTGCAGAGTAAAGTTGGTGAGGGAGCTAGTTTTAAGGTCGAATTTCCTTTATCCTAAAGTCCTATGGTGAAAGCTAAAACATTACCGAAAAAATATCCCAATAAACACTCTGAAGAAGAATACGAAAAAGGTCTTCGTTATTTAAGAAGAAAATTTCCTGCTTTTAAGGAACTTTCAAATCACTATAAACCTTCTGCCATCCTGACAAACAAACGTTCACCTTATGAAGTACTCGTTCGTTCTATTTCACATCAGCAACTACACGGCAAGGCCGCTGAAACTATTTTAGGAAGATTCATCGCTCTTTATGCTCCTGAAAAATTTCCTGCGCCGGAAGATATTTTAAAAACACCGGTGAGTGTAATGCGAGGATGTGGTTTTTCAGAAAGCAAGGTCAGAGCGATTAAAGACATAGCTCTCAAGACGAAAGAGGGAATTGTTCCGACAAAAAGAGAAGTCGCAAAATTATCCAATGAAGAAATTATTGATAGACTCACGGTCATACACGGAGTCGGACAATGGACAGTTGAAATGCTTCTCCTTTTTCAATTGGGAAGACTGGATGTCTGGCCGGTTGATGATTTTGGAATCAGACGTGGTTATCAAATTTGGATGGATCTCAAAGTCATGCCAACAGCAAAAGAACTTCGCGAAGAAGGAAATCTCTTTGCTCCTTATCAGAGTATTCTTTGTCTTTATCTATGGCAATTATCGAACCAAACTAAGAGTTAATTTTTTGGGAAAATCTTAAGTTGTTTAGGTGAATAGAATTCATCATGATGTCGTTCATTCGTTTTTTTTATCGAAGGAGTATTCATGAAAAAAATTATAGCTGTCTTTTTGCTAGTGTTTGCTCAAAATGTTTTGGCCATGCCATGTGACACTGGTTACGACTGTGTCTCTAAAACTAAAAAATACAAAGTCTCTCTTCAACGCTGCCGCTATCGCAACAGTATTCATCTCATCTCGACAACAATCAATGGATCAGAGGTGACAGATGCGACTCTCAATCAAGGTTGGGACGGTGAAAATGTTTTAGCTTTTGAAATTAATCTTCCAACGACTCCTGACGGTGCTGTTAAAATTCTTACAGCAGAACTAGCAAATCACAAAGTTGGTATGATGAAAATTAAATATGCTGATTCGGAACCGGGTCCTTTGACTACTCAGCATAGTGAGAAAATGACCTGTGTAATTGCCGAATAATTTTATTTATCGGGGTTGATTAAGATCAACTCCGTTATCTGTCCATTTAATAATCAATGTATCAATGTCTTTTTTCTCAAAATTATTAAATCGAACATTCAACACAATATTATTCTTAAGAAAAATTTCGAAACTTTCCTGATGAGGTAATTTCCGTTCACCGCTCGTGCGAACGAGGAAATTGTCATTGGCCTTTTGAAAATAAACTTCTTTGGAGTTGAGATCAAAGCCAGTGAGCGATTTTAACATGATCAGCGGTTTGGAAAAATAAATGAGGACATAATGTGAAATAAAAAAATCATGCAATAACTTTGTTTTTAAAAAATAATTTTTTTCTTTAAAAAAAGTCTCAGTGAATTCCATCAAATCTTTTTTCAATACAAAGCCGTTGTATGCGATCATATTCTCCTGAAGAGTATCGACTTTTGCTTTCCAGATGTTGCTGTGATCGGTGATTGTAATTGATTTTTGATGGAGAAAGTTCGGAGGGGTTTCTTTTAGAAGGCAACTTTCATTTGTATCAATACCTGAAGTTTTCTCGCTCACAAAATTTTTAGGAACCGCGATTTTTAATCGAGGAGTGCAAGACAAAGACGTATAAATTGCGCTTCCTGTAACAGGATTAATAAGTTGAGTTTCAATGAGAGCATAATCGGATTTTTGAATGAGCTTTGTTACTTCGCCGTAATAGGAAATAAGTAAACCTAAAGCTGACAAGAAGATTAAAAGTATCAAAATAGAGAATAATTTAAGTAATGGCCGTGGCAATCTCATGATGTATCCTTTAATGTAAGTATATCCCAATCTTAAATTTGCTCAACAGAGGCAGAAATGGAAAAGAAGAAAATCTTAAAGGAAGTAAAATCTTACGCGCTTATTATCCTTTGCGTCTTTGCTTTTAGATCGACATTTTTTGAGCCATTTCGCATTCCAAGCGGCTCGATGATTCCTACTTTGAATATTGGAGATTTCATTTTAGTGAATAAATTTTCATATGGATTTAAGCTTCCCTATTCAGATATGTTTTCTAATCCTGTTTATCTCACACAATTTGAGTCGCCAAAAAGAGAAGATGTTATTGTCTTCAAATACCCAGTAGAACCGGATAAAAACTTTATCAAAAGAGTTATTGGACTTCCCGGTGACGAAGTCGAGTTGCTTAATAAACAAGTTTTTATCAATGGAAAATTGATGGCAACAGCAGCAGATGCTTCGACTACCACAAAAGATTTTGCAGATAATTTTGATGGTATCAAAGTCAATTTTTATAAGGTCGACGGACAGAACAAAAAATACGAAATTCAGGTAACAAACAAACCGACTCAAGCTGATACGATTGCACGTTTTAAAGTTCCCGAAGGAAAATATTTTGTGATGGGAGACAACCGCGATTTTTCTGCAGACTCTCGCTATTGGGGATTTGTTCCGAAAGAAAATATCAAAGGAAAAGCTCTCGTTGTTTGGATGTCGCTTACTCTTCCCATTTTAGATCAAGGATTGAGTTTTGCTCCTTCGCGTATAGGGAAATTAATTTTCTAATGATCACATCTCTAAATCACATTACTTTGAGTGTCCGAAATTTGTCAGAGTCCTTTGCGTTTTATCGCGAGGTTTTAGGTTTTCGTCCTCTGATGAAAACAAAAAAAAGTGCTTACTTTCTCGCTGGCGATCTCTGGTTTTGCATTGAAGAAGATCCGGCCGTAAGAGAAAAAGAATTACCTGAGTATACTCATCTTGCATTCTCTGTTGAGCAAAAGAATTTGTCATTAATCAGAGAGAAATTAGAAAAAGCTGATGTTCGTTTTTTTAAAGAGAATAAATCCGAAGGTGATTCACTTTATTTTCTCGATCCAAACGGACACAAATTGGAAATTCATGTTGGCGACTGGAAGTCGCGAATTGAATATTACAAGAAAAAGAATTCCGGCGAATATGAATTTTTTGATTAATCGCGAGTGCGGACTTCTAACAACTCCACCTGAAAGAGGAGATTGGAATGTGGTGGAATAATAGTTCCGATTTGTCTTTCACCGTAAGCTAACTCAGAAGGAACATAAAGCGTGCGTTTGCCGCCTTCTTTCATACCCACTAATCCTTGATCCCATCCTTTTATCACCCGGCCTGTGCCGAAAACAAATTGAAAGGGGCGACCTTTATCAATTGATGAATCAAATTTTGTTCCATCGTCGAGGAAACCTTCGTAGTGAACAAAGAGAAGTGCTCCTCTCGAAGTTTCTTTGCCTGTACCAATCAGCGTGTCTGTGATTTTTAATTCGTTATTCATAGTTCAAAAAAAATGGCCCGGAAAATTCCAGGCCATTACAAAATTAGTTGTTGATTAGGCAGTCTTCTAAATCTTGGCCAGCTTGAGTGACTTTCGCTTCAGCTGTTTTTGCGTTTGATTGAAGAAATTTTACATTGTTGATCATTGTCTGAGCATTTGTTTGTACAGAGTACCCATATCCACCAACTCTTGCATTTGGTTGAGCAATAAGTTCAGAGGCCATTGCCATAACAAAATTAGCAGAATCTAAACTGTCAGCAGCAACTTTATCAGTTGCATCTGTATGTGCTTTGATTGCGTCGTTTAAAGCTCTGTATTGAGAAAAACATTTAACTTCTGCAGAAGCAGAAAAAGATAAAAGGGCCATAAGAGAAGCGATTGCTAAAAATTTCATCCGTACTCCTTCGTTTTTTGAATGCAAAAATTTATCATGCCAAAACGAGGATAAACAAGGCGATTTCTCTCTCAATTCGGTCCAGTCATCACTTTTTTTAGTGATGACCAGCAACATTTCAATTAATGACAAACGCCATGAGCGTCAACCAGATAATAATCCACATAACCGCCATCACCGCCGTCGGGAACGCAGTTGCCGATTTGAAAGTCCTGCAAAGTTTGATGTAGCTGCTGACATTGAAACACGAGCTGATCATGGGCAAGTCTCGCAGCTTCCTCGCAGCTAAAAGGACCTCTCGTTGCAGTTGAAACCTCTGTGGCATAAACGCTTGTGAATGAAACAAAGAAAAGAATTAAATATTTAGTCATGAGAAACCTCCATTTGATGCAGAGGTTATAGTGCATTTATTTGTTAAACAAAAGTGACTAATATTTATCAAATAGGTTAATATAATTAACATATGAAAATTGAAGATTTAAACCTTTATTCTTTGAAGTATTTTTTTGATGCCGTTGAGACCAAAAGTTTGACGAAAGCGGCAGAATTGAACTTTGTCACCCGCTCGGCCATCAGTCAGTCTATCGTTAGATTGGAAGAATGGGCGGGAAAACAACTGACGACACATCAAAAGAAAAATTTTGAATTGACCGCTGAAGGTGAAGAATTTTTTCGTCACATGAAAACTTCTTATTTGAGTTTTAAGAAAAATCTTGAACATCCTCAAACTCATCGCAGTCTGAAGGTTGGTTGCTCTGCAAGTGTGGCCGAACATTTTCTCATTCCTAAATTAAAAAGAATGAAAGAACTCGATGTTCTTCAATTGGTAAGTGGAACTTCAAAACATTTAAAACATCTTCTTTCAGAGGAAGAAATTCATCTTTCTTTTTCTATCAAAGAAGAAAAAGTCCGCGAGAGCCGCGAGAACGAAAAAGCGATTCATCAAGGTCAATTTGTTCTCGTTTCCAAAGATGGAAAAATTAAAGAGCGCGTGATCACAACCGAGCTTCGTCCTGAAGTAACTTCTTTGAAACGTTATTTTTTAGAACGCAAGGAGACAGTGACTTTTCTTTCGGTGGAAAGCTGGTCGCTGGCAATGAAGCTTGCGCTGGATATGGATTATGCTTGTTTGTTGCCTGATTTTCTTTTAGGAAATGGATTGAAAAAAATTTCGACAAGAAACTTTAATCATCCTTATCAAGTAGTAATTGAGAGCTTATCACCGGAGAAACTTTCTTCTTTAGAAATTCGTCTGCTGAAATATTTTTAGAAACAGGCCCGTTACCGGGCCTGTGCAAGTTAGTTCTTTTTTACTTCAGGAAGTTTGTGCTGTTGTACGCTTAAGAGTTGCTTTAATGTGCGATCCATACTTTCAGTTGAACCATCAAGAAAGATCGTATTTCCTTTTCCAGTTTCAGCAAAGTGCTTAATCGCATCTGTCCACATAGAGAAAAGCATAACAGATGAATCCATTCCTGATTGTTTCATTTCGTCAGCAGCGTGGCGCATACCTTTTGCCACTTCTTCTCTAAAAAGGGCCACACCTTGACCGCGCAATTGAGCAGCTTGCTTTTCAGCTTCGGCCGCAATTTGAATTGCACGTCCTTCAGCTTCCGCTTGTTTTGTTTTAGTAATAAGTAATGCCTGTCCTTCGTTTTCAGCAGCTGCACGCAAGTTGCTTGAAGCAACAACTCTCGCCATTGACTGAATAATTTCCGGATCAAAACTTACGTCGTTCATTTGCAAGTCGATCAAATGATATCCCCACGATTCCAAGCTGTGATCAAGTTGAGTTTTTACCGCTTCAACAATGTCACGACGGAGAAGTAAAATCTCAGCCTGTTTTTTTGTGGCAACGAAACTGCGCACGCAACCTTCAACTGTACGAACAAGTGCTGTCATTAAGCTGTCCTGATCGATAAATTTAAAAGCAACGTTCTTAATCGTTTGCTCTTCATGGTTAAGAACAGAAAAAAGCAACATCGCTTTGAAATGAACATTTGCCTGATCGAGAGTGATCGCTTGAAAATTCATTTCTACAGATTGGTTCTGAATAGAAATTCTTCGCGCCACAACTTCGAGCACGGGAATGCGGAAGTTTAATCCCGGCATCAGTATACGGCGATATTTTCCGAACATCGTAATAACAGCAACAGTTCCTTGAGAAACAGTGACGAATGGCCCCAGAACAAAAAAGAGGGGAATGAGAAGAACGAGAACAATAATAAACCCTGGCATATCTTCCTCCAAATAAATTGAATAGGAAATGATAGGACAGAAAGAGCGGCAAAGAAAGAGGAACTCGTATGATAATAACGAAGTGAAGGTTTAGTTAAAGTGAACTCAATTTGATCTTCTCTCATATCGCCAACGAGTCGGCGCTTGAGCGAAGTCTTCTTTGAGTGTCGGAATCTTTTTTAAATCGGGAAATGGTCTTTCTTCCGCCGGTTTAAAATCAGTAAGCTTTTTGAGCAAAGAAATAGCATCAAAAGGAGCGCGCACTTTTACATCGTTGTCAAAATAAACATACACATCACACTTTTTTTTATCTCGCCAATCTTTAAGTTTTTTTGCCCATTGATTGAGTAAACGGTTGTCGTACCCGCTTTCGTAAAGTTTGCCTGCTCCATGCAAACGACAATACATGAGATGAGACGTGACTTCTTCAAGATGAGGCCATTCACCTCCTGCATCTGAAACAACGAGAGCGACATCATATTTTTTAAGAAGCAAGTAGAATTCTTTGTTAGCAAAGCTAATATTACGAACTTCGATTACGTGATGAAGTTTTCTATTTTTACTTACACGATAAGATTCGCCATTTTTTCTAATAAGTTTGGCAGCTTCACTAAAATCATGAGGGAGAAGTTTGAGGAACGTTTCCATTTTTTCCGGATTGTATTTCATTCGCGGAGGAAGCTGCCAGAGAATAGGCCCGAGTTTTTCCTTTAACTCTAAAAGACCTGAGGCCAAAAACCGGGCAACAGCACTATCGACGTTTTTTAATTGCTTGATGTGGGTGATGTAACGATTGGCCTTCACAGAAAAGACAAAATTTTTGGGAGTTTCATCGTACCATTTGCGATAGCTCTTTGGCGTTTGCATAGAATAAAAGGAGCCGTTTATTTCAATGGAATTCACTTCTCGGCTTGCATAAGAGAGTTCTTTTTTATGAGGAAGATCTTCGGGATAAAAAGTTCCTCTCCAGCGATCGTAGGTCCAGCCTGAAATACCAATGCGAGTTTGTCGTTTCATAGTTCCCCTCGTGTAACAATTGTTCTTTTGATGAAGAAAGAAGAAAAGGAAGCTTGCATTAGCTGATCTGAAGCATAGTTTTTTTGCTTTTATTTAATTTTTAATTACAATAAATAGAAACAAGATACTTACAAGGAAGGAAGAATGCTTGCAAAATTAGGAACGATTTCTCGTTATCTTCTCGGGGTTATGTTCACTGTCTTCGGAGCAAACGGAGTCATGATGGCGTTTACAGGACATGGATTTATTCCAATGCCGCCACCGCCACCGCAAATGATGACGATCATGACTGGATTCATGGCGACTCATTATTTATTGCAGTTAAATGCAATTCTTCAATTGCTTGCAGGACTTATTTTCCTGAGCGGAATGTTTGTCAACGCAGGGATTGTTTTCTTAGGGCCAATCGTTGTGAATATTCTATGCATTCATTTGTTCGCTGAACCTTCGGGATTGCCGATGGCGATTGTCGTTGTGATTTTATTTGTGACTCTTGTTGCTTCGAGATGGAATGACTTCAGACAATTAGTAAAAAGATAATCAAAAAAAGAAAAGGCCATCATTCGATGGCCTTTTTTGTTCTCTCAATCAATGTGGCTTACAGTTCGAAATGGGAAGTACTGAAAAATTTATTCACAGTCTTTTCCATTTGGATAATCAGTCGATTCGTCGCAAGTAAAAACCATTTTGTCTCCTTGCTTAAGTCCTAATTTTTTAGCAGCTTCAGGAGAAATCAAATTAACTTCAATTGTTTTCTCACTCGTCCATTCATCGTGATCGAAATCACAATCGTGCGATGTTGGTTTTTGAGAAAGAATTTTTGAATCGCCTTCTGTAAAAATCACGTCAGCGTCTTCAAGTGAATTCGGTGTCTCGGAAACATCGTAAAGAGGCAGAGCAGGTGTATCGTCTTCTTCTTGCCCAAGAAGAGACACACCATACATTCCACCCACGGGATAATTTCCCTTGTAGTTTAGTTCATGTGTCTGCGACTTACAGTTTTCACTTCTGTAAGCGTGAGTAGCAAAGGCATTAGTCGAGAAAAAAGCTGCAAGTAAAAAACAAGGCAATAAAAATTTCATAATCACTCCTTATGTTTAATTAGCAGGCCATGCCTGAGTTGTATGTAAGTTCGCAATCAAGAATTTGTGTATCCACATTATTTTCAGCTTCACCTTCATAGATATTACCGTGAACGATCGCCTGGAATGTCGCTCTTCCGTTTGAATCGTTACATTCATCTTTTTCAGATTGAAGAGACCACTTCACTGGTTTATTTTCGTTATCGTAAGCCTTAACTGTGTCTGGCATTGCTACGATTGAAAGGTATCCAGTATTAGAAGCTTTTTCGAATGGAACTTCAGCAGTCACTGTAATCACTTTTAAAGGTGAGTTGTGGAAAGTTGTTCCGTAATTGTTCATTTCATCCGGAGTTGTGAGTTCGATTTGTTTATTTGCAACCGTCACATCAATTGTTGGATTGAACCAACCAGTTCCATTTGAACGTTTAAGTGTAATGGCAAAGTTTTGTTTGCTACCAGAATTTTTAGCTGAATGACAAACAAGAGTATGTCCACCAGGGTGTGCGAAAGCAGTTGTTGAAAGTGTAGTGAAAACAAAAAGGGCAAGTAAGTGTTTCATTTTTTTTCTTCCTGTTAAAAGGTTTATTCGTTGGTGCAGTTTTCTTTTACTTTCCTTGTTTTGAAAATTAGAATGATTTATAGATATCATTCTAATTTATAGAATGATCGGCAAGTGGTTAAAATTATGGAACTAAACTACCTTCGCGTCTTCTATCAGGTGGCCAAGGATGGAAAATTTTCAGAGTCCGCGAAGAAACTTAACATCAGTCAATCGGCCTTGAGTCGCTCCGTTAGCTTGTTAGAAGAGAGCGAAGGTGTTGTGCTTTTTGACCGCTCAAAAAGCGGAGTGGCCCTCACTCCAAAAGGTTTGGATGTTTTTCGTTTGTGTGAAAAACTTTTTCAGACAGAAAAAGAAATCGAAGATCTTTGTCGTGGAGTTCAGGAAAAATGCGAAGGACTTCTGCGATTTGCAGCTTCCGATCATGTCATCAATGATTATCTCGCTCATCCTATTCATGAATTCAGAAGAGAGCATCCTGACGTAGTTCCATCGATTCGTTCAGGGACTCCGGATGAGATCGTCAATATTCTTCTTACGACAGATTGTGAGTTTGCTTTGATGTTTGCAAAGATCAATACTCCACAAATTGATTTTCGTCGCTTGCATCCCGAAAAAATGTCCTTGGTATGTCGTCCTGATTTATGGAAAGAATGCAAATCTTCGAGCAATGAAAAAACTCTTCGCAAACTTGTTGCAAAATATGGTTATATGAGTGGTATTGGAGCTTCGGTAGGAAAACGTTCATCGCAAGTTATGCTCGAACTCTTTGGTGAAATGCCGGCGATTGGAATCGAAGTGAACAGTCAAGAGTCACAGAAGCGCTTTTGCCTCGCTGGCGAGGGTGTTGCTTATTTGGCAAACTTCATGGTGAAAAAAGAAATTGAGGGCGGAGAGCTTTTTGAAATTCCAGTTGAGCATGTTCATGAGTTTCATTTGTGGTTAGCGCGTCCGAAAGGGAAACATTTAAGTTTAACATCGAGAATGTTTCTTCAGCATTTGGTACCGGGAATCGAATTTTAAATAGACAATTGTTTTAATAAATGGAGAAGTTATGAAAAAATTTTTATTACTAATTGGGTTAATTGCAACGATGAATGTTTTTGCTGAAAGTGCAGATTTAAAAGTAGAAAATCTTTATAAAGCAGAAATGACAGCTCTTGAAAGTAATGACTATGCAGGATTTATTTCCAAAGGTTCTAACGATTTCAAAAAAATACCAAAGGCCAATTTTGAAGGCGTTGTTCGCCAATTAGGACCTCGTTTTAAAGCAGGTTATACCAGTCAATTTGTTATGACGATGAAACAAGGCGGGCAGACAGTGCATGTTTGGAAGTTAACTTTTAATGATAAAGGCGATGATGCCTTGGCAAAAATTGTTGTCGATCAGGATAAGATTTTAGGATTTTGGATTCAGTAATAGCTCCGCAGGATAAGCTTCATGTCGTCGGTCACTCGGTGTTGTAAGTTATAAAGATACCCAGCTGATTTTTTCGAAATGAAGCTGGTCTTTTGCAGGAGAGGAAAGAATGATTTTCCATCCGGAGCTTTTTTCTACTCTGGCAAAACATTCATAGTCGTTTTCTTTTTTAGAGCATTTTCTATCGGGTGCTGAATGTTCAAACGTATAAATGAACGTGGGAAGATCAATGCGATTTTCAATTTCACTGCTTAACTTCATGAGAAGATCATTTTCTTTTTCAGTTCTTTCTTCTGTTTTGTAAGGGGCCGGCGAGTTGAGATAGAGATTAAGGGTATCTTTTAAATTTTCATTTAGTTCTGGTGAAGATTCTTTTGTTTGGGCATTGGTAGATTGTGCCACTGATGGAGCAGAGGAAATTGTTTGAACGGAAGGTCTGTGCTGTTTTAAGAAATAAAAATTGAGTAGCGTAATAAACAGAAGCGCAACGAGAGCAATAATTTTCTTTTTTGTCATTTTCATTTTTCTCTATTGATCCGATAAAGGAATAATCCATTGGGAGAAGAAACTTTCCACAATTGTTTTGAACTTTTTGGTCCATCAATCAGTTCGATGAATTCTTTTTGTGGCATTTTCCCACTTCCGACCATCCACAAACCACTGACGATATGTCTGATCATTTGTTTGAGAAAGCCATTAGCCTCGATTCGAAGTTGATAACAAGTTTGAAGATCTTCAGGCATCTGAAACAGTTCTTGATCGGAAAAAACTTCATGTGGATTTATTTCTGAAAGCTCACAGATTGTTATTTCTCGTATCGTACTCTTTACGTTGCTTCCTGCTGAATAAAAATTGCAGAAGTCGTGTTTGCCAATTAAGGCCTTCACACAGATTTTCATCGCTTCACTATTTAAATCGTTTGCGATGTTCGCAATGAATTGACGATCTTCAGGTGCAACTTGTTTTTTGTTGGTGAAAAAATAGCGATACTCTTTTGAAGAAGCATTGGGCGCCGGTTTAAACGTTCCTTCGCAAGGACTGATGTTAAGACATCGAATATCGCTTGGAAGAAATTTTTTTATTAATTCGAGAAAGGTTGAGCAATCGATAGAATTTTCTGAGGAGATTTTTACGATTTGTTCACGGGCATGCACTCCTGTGTCTGTTCGTGAAGCTCCTCTTGTCGTTATTTTCCCGTTGATGAATTCAGCAAGTGCTCGATTGAATTCACTCTGAACTGTAGTCAAACCATTCTGCCATTGAAAGCCGGCATAGTTGGTTCCTTCATATTGAATTATTGTTTTATAATAGTACATTTTTATACGAAGAAAACTAATTCGTCCCCATTGCCAGATTAAATATTAATAGTTCTACTTATTAAACGTAAAGATCAAAGTGGGCAATACATGGCAAAGAAAGTGACGACTAAAAAAACTGTAACTAAAAAAACGACTGTAAAAAAAACAGCTTCTGATCCAAGTGCAGATTGGCGCGGAGAAATGCTTACAAAAATTCGCAAGATTGTTAAAGACACAGATCCCAATATCATCGAAGAATTGAAATGGAGAGGAGTTCCTGTCTGGTCATGCGATGGAATGATCTGCACGGGAGAAACTTATAAAGCCGTCGTGAAAATGACGTTTGCGAAAGGGGCTTCGCTTGAAGATCCATCGAAACTTTTCAATTCTAGTCTCGAAGGAAATACAAGACGTGCGATCGATTTTCACGAAGGCGATAAGATCAACGAAAAAGCATTAAAGGCGCTTATTAAAGAAGCGATTATTCTTAATAAATCGAAAATTAAAAAGGGTGGGGCTTAATTAAGCCCTGCCTTTGTTAATCCATACATCGCATCTTTTGTTCCGGGCTCATTTTGAGCAGCAACATTCAATCTGTTCCAAAGATTAATTGTTCCAATCGCAAATGTTAAATCGCAAATTTCTTTTTCACTGAAATGTTCCTTTAATTGTGGAAGAGCAGCATCAACAGCCTTGTGATCAGTTACGTTTGTGAGCGCTTCTGTCCATGCAAGTGCAGCTCTTTCTTTTTCTGTGAAAAGGTTAGACTCCTTCCAGATAGAAACGTGATAAAGTCTCAATTCTCTTTCGCCGTGAATCTTCGCTTCTTTCACATGCATGTCGAGACAAAATCCGCATCCGTTAATTTGCGAAGCTCTGATATCAACGAGATGTTTTAGTTTAGGCTCAAGTGAACTTTTTATATAACTTAACTCAACTAATTTCTTAGTATGTTCCTGTGAGTATTCTTCAAAATTTAGTCTTGGACTCATTGTGATCTCCTTAAAAAATGTTATCCTTCATGGATAAGACGATTTGGCCTTTAAAAATGTGACAAGGACCCTTTCATGACCGGACAAAACCATTTTACCCAATGGGAACCCTCTATTAATGAATATAGAAATTTTCTTATTTCATTTGCTTATAGAATGAGCGGAAGTTGGTCGATTGCGGAAGATATTGTGCAGGATACTTTTCTTGAATGTGCTGATGTTGATCCAAAAACAATCAACAATCATAAATCATGGCTGACAAAAGTTTGTTCGAATAAGGCCCTCGATCATTTAAAGCGCGCTTATGTTAAACGTGAAACTTATCCGGGTGTATGGTTGCCTGATGCGATTCCTGAACATTCATCAATGTGGGACGTGCTTGTCACAAATGAACAACCTGAAAAATATTTTGTTCAACAAGAAAGTCTTTCAACTTCTTTTCTTCTTTTAGCCGATAAACTTTCTCCTGAAGAGAGGGTCGTGTATCTGCTTTCTGAAATTTTCGATTATTCATTTAAAGAGATTGGAACTTTTTTAGATAAGTCGGATGGGGCTTGCAGAAAAATGGCAGAGAGAGCACGCAAAGCGATTGAGAGCGAAAAATCTTTTCCAATTCAAAATGCGAAAGCAAAGAAACTCGTCTCGGATTTTTTTGCGATGGCGAAAATAGGTGACACTGAAGCGCTATTGAAGTTGCTCGACAAACAATCAGAGTTTTGGGGCGATGGTGGTGGAAAAGCTCCTGTCTTCAGCCCTAATGTGATGAAAGATGTCGATTGGATTGTTGAGACTTTCAAGAAGCTCGGAGCGGCACCTGTTTTTGGTACGTATAAATTTACTTATTCGCTCATTAATTCTGAACCAGGTGTTCTTATTTCAAAGATTGATGAGAACGGGAATGAGAAAATTGAAACTCTATTTACGTTTGAATTTCGAGACGACAAAATTTACAAAATTTTTGCACAAAGAAATCCGGATAAATTTCCAACGCTGGATTAATCAACGATAAAAAGTTTAGCACCGGTTTTAGTTGATGAACGATGAGCTTCAGCATTAGTCGCAACTTCATAAGACATGCCGGCCGACATCATAAATTTGCGTCCGTCTTGAAGTTCGGTTTCGAGTTCGCCTTCAAGAACTAAAAGAACATGGCCGCGAGAACACCAGTGGTCGGCAATATATCCCGGAGTGTATTCAACCATTCGAACGCGGATATTTCCAACTTCTAAAGTGCGCCAGAAGGCTTTTCCTTCGATGCCTTTGTGTTCTGTTGAGGGAATTTTGCTCCAATCAGTAGTCATAAAGGGGACGTTTTCAATGTTCATAAAATTTGCCTCTACTTAATTTTTCTCACTCAATGGAATCTTAACTAAAAAGCGCGCACCATGATTAAGTTTACTTTGAAGCTCAATTGATCCACCATGACTTTCGATGATTTCTTTAGAAATATAAAGACCGAGTCCCATTCCACCAATATTGCTGTCAGTAATTATACGCTCAAAACGTTCAAAAATTTTCGCATGATTTTCTTCTGAAATTCCTGGGCCTTGATCGGTGATTGCAAAACATCCCATATTGTCTTGTTGGAAAATTTCTACTTTGAGTGGTTTGCCTTCTCCGTATTTAATAGCATTAGAAAGAAGATTTGTAATCACTTGATCTAATCGAAAACTATCAGCATTGACTGTGATATTTTGAGATTCTTCTAAGACAAGTTGTATATTCATGTTTACCAGTTCAGGATCAAAGCGCGAAATAACTTCTTTGATGAGATCATTCAGACAAACGTTTGCAAAAAATAATTGTAATTTTCCAGAAGTAATTTTAGAGACATCCAACATGTCTCCAATTAAACGGACCATCTGATTAATTTTTCGCTGAGAGAGTTCTACAAAATTTTTAACTTTTAAAGTGGGAATGGTGCTCTCTGGATTATTACTCACAACTCTTTTTAAGAGCTGGTTTTGAAGTTGCATTGAAGTGATTGGTGTACGCAGTTCATGCGAAGCGAGTGAAATAAACTCATCTCTGATTTTAACAGCATTTTCTAAAGCTTCTTGATTATATTTTTCCTCTGTCACATCTGTGACCACTCCAGAGAGTGTTATTGGTTGTCCGTTAAGAAACTGAGCTCTTCCTTTTAGTTTTACCCAACGGATTTCACCATCAGCACGTAGAATTCGATATTCATCTGAGTAGGGAAGATTATTCATGAGCGCCGTTGTGAAAACTTCACGAGCATGCTCGCGATCTTCAGGATGAATGAATGTATCGATGGCCGCATCAGTATTTTCATATTCACGTGAGAATCCAAAAATATCATAGGCAGCTTCAGACATAGTGACTTTGTTATTTAAAAGATTCACAATCCACGCGCCCATATTTCCACTGACCAGGGCAAACTGAAGTTGCTCCTGACTTTCTCTTTCTCGATTCCTCAGAAGCACTTGTTCTGTGATCTCAGTCCCAAGAATCATGACTCCGTTGATCTCTTTATTTTCGTTTTTACGGGCAGCAAAGGTCAGGTTGAAATATCTCAAACGATTTGTGACAGTGACGGGGATCTCGCGAAGTTCTGCCGTTTTTCCTGTACGATAGACTTCATCTAAAATGCCATGCACTTCCACTGACTCAGGTTGTGCCTCTCGCACGGTCATACCAGTGGCATCAAAACCAAGCACGCGTTTATGAGCTTCGTTGACGAATTCGAAAAGATGCTCGGGGCCGAAGAGAATACAAACCATTTCTGGAGTTTGGCGAAAAAGATTTCTAAAATTTTCTCGTTCGTTTTCTAGGATTTTTTCTTTGTTCATTATAGTTATTGTTTAGGGTTAGAAAATGAAGAAGTAAAATGAAATTATACATCTGTGATTAAAATTTTACATTAATTGGATAATGTAAAATTTTGATAATGTAATGATGATGATTTAAATACTTGTTTATGATTTTTAACAAAAGATTTGGGACATAGCTAATGTCTGTTTGGCATGCTAATTTAGAGTTATGAAAATTAATAAAGTCCATAGAGCTTCATGCCATTGCCAAGCTGTTATTTTTGAACTTCATTTGCCCAATGGATTGATAGACCCAAAAAGATGTAATTGCTCTCTCTGCAGCAGAAGAGGAGCGATCATGGGTATGATCGCTCAGGAAAATTTGAAAATTATTCAAGGCGAAGACAAGCTGACGCTTTATCAGTTTCACACAATGACAGCGAAACATTATTTTTGTTCGATATGTGGGATCTACACTCATCATCAAAGACGATCTGATCCCACTCAATTTGCTTTTAATGTGGCCTGCCTTGAAGGCGTTGATGCTCTCGAGTTGAAAGATGTTTCGGTCTCAAATGGAAAGAATCATCCGGCAGATGGAATTTAATTCACTATATTGTTTCGATTAAGCATTAAATTTTCGATCATCATATTCGATTTAAAGGAATCCGTATCTGTCATCATGTGGATCGTAAATATATATTTCCCATTGAGAGCTGGTGAATATTGCGCTTCCCATTTTTTAATTGCATCACCCAGTATTTGAGCAAGCTCCAGGCGATTAGTGGTTGCAGGTAACAATATTACAGGAAGAGAAGTAGAAATCTCATCTGTTAGTTGATACATATATTTTACCGAAATCGAAATGAATCCATTTTGCGGAAAAGAAGTAAAAACTGTTCTAAAAAATTGATTCAAAAATATTTCGGTCTTCGCTGTCTCTCCAGTGGCCCCAATAAGAGTTAAAAGATCCAAAGGTTCTTGATAGATCGCCCCAGGTTCAAAAGTTTTTAATGCCGATACCCACTCCGAGATTTTTCCGGCCTCAACATTTTTACCGATAAAGCGAGTGCGCGTCTTTAACTCTGAAAAAATATTCCAATTACCAAAGTTAATTTGAAGATATCCTCCCTCCGATGATACGGTGGGGATTCCAAGATATTCCGGGAAATTTTCAGGCACTTCTACACGATATGATTCTTGTTCAAATTCATTTATCGTTTTTATTATTCTCACAGGCTCTACAGAGGGATTGATTTGCAATTGTAGATCAAAGTTTTTTTCATCCCAGTCGTATGTGGCCATGTTAATGATTGTAGTTCCTCTACCAATATCTTTTACAGTTTTTATTGTCGAACCCTGTTCGAAATTTTGGGATAGTATCTGAGCGATTGGTGCAATGTCTTGAGCATTCACCGATGAGCTGATTAAAAACACATTTGCGGCCAGTGCGATTGAAAGAATTATATTTTTAAGTTTCATGTTTTCTCCTAAATGATGTTCTTATAATTCAAGTGCATTTAGTGGACCATGTTGAAAACATATCTAACTAGATAAAAAGAGAGAAGGTGGTCTTCCCGAAAAGTCGACACTTGTCGGGAATCCGGCAGATTAATTGTCGGAAAATCGGCAGCATGAAGTTAACCATAACGTTATTTCTTCATGCCCAATACTAATGCTGTCGTATTAATCATTGCGAGAATAAACATGAATACGATTTATTCCACCATCTGGAATGGCCACCACTTTAATTTGTTCAATAGTCTTTTCATTGTTGATCGAAAACTCGCGTTTGTTTCCGGCAAAAGCTTTAACCGCTTCAACATCAACTAATGTCACCCAACTTTTCCCGCTTAAACCGAGAATCGTAATTTCGCGAGGATTATTGTTTACAAAAAAACTGAAATCCAAAACGATTTTTTCAATCACTGATGGACGGGCCAGTTGAAGAACAATTTCTTCGCTGTGATCAGGAACGCGTGATCTCGCTGATTCAAAACCATCGAACATGTGCATCGGTGAATAAGGCGAGATCGTTTGAATGGCCGGACCGTAATGTTCATTGCTCGCGTGAATTAATTTTCCACCAAAGGCCAGACTGGCAACATCAACCAGCTCTCCTTTTTTTACTTTGGACCAGTTCTTTCTAATTTCATCTTCATTAGGAGCGTAGGGAGCAGCAAGAGGTTTAATTGTTTTTGGAATTTCTTCCGTAAACTTTACAGAAGTCCCGTTGAATTTTTCAATTTCATCTGAAGGCAATTCACTATAAAGCCCAAGCCTCGAGATACCGCCGTCTGGAAAATTTGAAACGCGAATCAGGTCTACAGTTTTTTGAGAAGCAGATTTTCCTCTATAGAGAGCGTGTCCTTCTAAATTAGATTTAGGTAATAGTTCGATCCATTCATCACTACCAACGACACGTCCTTCAATTTTTATAAATTGAGCCTGATTCCCCAGATGATATTTTGTAGAAACTGAAATGAATTTAATGACGGAAGATTTTTTTAATTTCAGCACGAGAACATCACAAGGAAGCGCATTATGTCTGACAGTCTCCCAGCTATCCATGATCTTTCCTTGCTTTCCGAAAAGATTTGGATCAAAGACTGGCAGATAAGCGCTTAATAAATTTTCTGCGCGCGCGAATTTCTGATTTGTGACTTCCAGGATTTCAGCATCGACAGCGAGATTAAAGGAAGCGAGTGGATCGTGTGGACCTTTGCTCACAATGGATTCTGGAAGCATGGGCTTGAATGCACTAAAAATTAAATTTTTATAACCAATGTTGACGATTTCTTCCTGAGGAATATTTTTCAGATCGAAGTGAGATTTAAATTTTTCAAAATCAATTCCTTCAAACTTCAATTCCTTTAAAATATTCTGTGCGACTTCAGAAATAAAAAGAACACCGTTAAGTTCAGCATTACAAAGTAAAGTAAGGCCCTGTCCCTTGTTTGGGCCATCGAAACAGTGAAGGTATAAACATCTGAAACCGTCATTCGCCCCTTGGTGAATGGCGATCTTGTTCATTCCTGCAGCTGCAACAAAAACTCCAAGGCCCATTTCAGAACCCATAAATTTAAAGCAGCCGAAGTCCCGGCCAAAGAGCATTGTCACTGCTGTATCATGAGATAAAGCTAGTGATCCTTCGGTTTTTTTATAAGCTCTTGTCAGGTGATTCAGAAAAAGATTCATGTCATGAGCAGTGCCCATGCATCCAGCGGCGAAGGCCGGAAACATTTTTCTTTTTCCTTCGATTTCTTTTCCGTCAACTGAAATACCGGTTGCGTATTCATGGTCGGGAAGTGTCGCTTGTTCGAAAGAAAAATCTTTCATATTGAGCTTATCGAGAAACTCTCTTGTCAGTTCTTTAATTGATTTTCCTTCTAGTGATTCTATTAAATGCTCAAGAACGATGAAGCCGCCGCCAGAATATTGAAATTTAGTTCCTGGATCATTCTGAACACACACCGGAACGTAGCCATATGTATCGTTGCCATTTAAAAAATCCGTTATCGGCGGCATTTCTTTATTTGCCGGAACACCATTCACATAATGCATGTTCAAAGCATAGTGACTCATTAATTGAGCAAGTGTGACTTTGTCGGCCCAATCAACAGGAGAGCCATTAGCTGATTTTAAGCGAAATGTTGATTTAGATTTTTCAAACAAAGTATTTACTTTCGTATTGAGCGAAATCTTTTTCTTTGCAAAATATTCAATAGCAAAAGCACTTGCGACAGTTTTTGAAAGTGAAGCTAGTTCAAACCAGGTTTTTGTGCTGGCACCAAAGGCTAAATCCTGAAAGTTGAAATCAGAAGTCGAAATCGAAACCTGAGCTGCATTTACTTTATGTTTTGCCATAGAAGCGGATATCGTTTCAAAAAGCGAATTGAGGGGCATTTCCGTCATTCTTTTTTCTGTAATTTTCCAAAGCTCATTTCTGGCATTGTTAATTTCTTCTGCTTCGTTGTTATTGATTCGAGCTTTTAAAATATCCAGCAATTCCTGGCCGGTTTTACCTTTTGCAGAGACAAGAAATTTCATTCCGAATTTTTTCTTATATTGCGATCCAAGTTCGCGTAGCTGTTCTTTGATAGATTCTTCAACATCGAAAACCAGTTTTTGTTCGCTCACCGCCATGTGATCGAGAGTTTTCTTTCCTTCTCCGATGTCACCGTGAAAACTAGCGGCTTCTAAAATATCTTCTTTATCAAAGGACATCACACACGCTTTTGCTCCAGCAAGATCCACGACAAGGTTTACACTTTGCGAGCTGGCAAATTTCTGGCTTCCGCACATTGAAAAATAATAATTAAAGCGGGTAATCGCCGGATTCATTTTAAATTTTTCCGGATCTATTTTTGAAATTTGTTCCCATGGATCACTCGCATCGCGAATTTGCGGAACAGTAAAAGGAAGAAGATATTCAGTCGCAAATTCCACAGGAGTTGTATCTGTCATCAATTTGATCATGAGATTCATTGCGACCGGATACCATTTTTCGGTGCGAGAGTCCCATTTAACCTGAACAATTTTTTTCTCATCTGATAGATCTTTTCTGATGAAGTTGAATTCTTCATGAGCGATTTTTAAAAAATCCTGAAGACTAAAACGTCTGTGACGAATTTCATGCCATACTTCCCAACGCGATCTTTCTGCAGTCGCCAGGTCATCCATCACTCTCACTGGAATATTGTTAATGTCCGCAGGCAATGCGACACAGCCATTCCCTGTCAGCCAGTCTGTGAGATATTGAAGCGATTGAAAAACATTGTAGCGAATTTCATCGGGGTGATTGTTGGCGATAAAGTCCGACTCTTTAATATCGGCAACAATTAATTTTCTTGGATAAAGAGGATCGTTGACATCAAGCCCTCCAATATCTGGACCTGCAATAAAATCTAAAATTTCTTTATGATATTTTTCGTCTAATAATTCGCGCACGAGTCGCTCAAGATTATTTTTATTTCCTGCTTTATATTGTTTCCATCCTTCAACAAGTGCAAGGCCAAGACGAACGAAGTCGGGGTGTGCGACCCAGAAACCAGTGAGATCACGCTTGAATTGCGTGATGACATCTTTGATATAACCTTTCATCGTCACTTGAAAACTTGGGCTTTTTAAGTCTGTCGTTATAGGAAGAATTCCATACATACCACCGACTTTAATTCCGCCGCGTGTGCCAACAACATCTGCAAGAAGGTTGTGAGAAGCTTTGATGTATTTGATAACGATATTTGGATCTGCTTTGACGGGAATGCGATAGTTAGCGTCTTCTTTAAATAAGCGTGCAGTTGAAGCGAGGTAATCATGCCATCCAAGTGAAGCTCCGACAAAATAAGGATAGAGTTCATCGATAATTTCATTCGCTCTAAAAACGGCACGAGGATTTTCCAGAACAATCATCAGCCTGATAGTGCCAAGTTTATATTCCGAATGTTTTTTTTGTATCAGCTTCTCAGCTGTAGCAATCATGTTTTTTATGTAGCGTGCTTCTTCTTCGTTTTCAAGTTTAGGAACATAAAACGCAAGAGCTTTTTGATTATGCCAGTTTTTAAAAAGGTGTAGGGCAAAATCATATAAATGCAAAGGTAACGGATTGCCCTTATAAAATAAAAAGAAAGAAGGTAAAGCGAGCCCTGGAAATCTTTTTATCGGCAGCGCCAGATTATTTTTTTCGAGTGAATATTTTTTTCCAGTGCGCTCATCAGTGAAGTTGATTGTTCCTTCGAAACATTCTGTTAAATTCATTCCGGCACTTTGAAGATCAGAGCGTAGAGGTGTTTTTGAATCTTCATCATCAGCACCCCATTTCGGAGTATCTGATTGAGTCGCAAGAAGTTCTTCAACAACTTTAGGTTCTTCTTTCAATTTTCTGTGGTACGCATTCATCGCATTGATGGAAAGTTTCGTATCGTCAGGCGGACCAAAAAGTGTCACATGATTTCCCTGGAGAAAATCAGGAATCGGAGCAATGGGTTTTCCTCCGCCGGCCTTTGCGTAAAATTCGTTTTTAGGGCCGATAACGATTCGCCCTTCGGAATCCGTCAGGCCTAAAATCGTTTTATAGTCAGGATCGAGCCAGTCACGTTTTAAACTGCAGTTGAAATCATAAGCGGCCTTTGTCTGCTGATCAATGAATGTGCGGTCTTTTTGTCTTCTGCTTAAAACAACGTTCAGCTCATCTTTAGTGGCTTCATAGAGTTCGCATAAAAAATGCAAACTCTCAGTTGTTTCAAGTCCTGCATGTTCACCAATCTGTTCCAGACCTGCAACTCCAGACACTGACTTCATCGATTTTTTTAAATGTGAGAATAATTCATCCGTAAGGAAGTCTTTATAGTAGGCAATGTCACGCATGATTTATGTTCCTCGGTAAGTAGAATAGCCGTATGGATTGAGAAGAAGTGGAACGTGATATTTTCTTTCAGTGTTTGAAATCTGAAAAATCACCGGCGTGTTTAAAAAGAAATGCTCACTTCCTTTGAAGTAATCTTCAATATGAAATTCTAATTTATAAGATCCTTTTTCTTTCGGAATATCAAAAGCGAGACGTCCATCGTTGTTAGTTGCGCCTTCGCCAATTTTTTTCCAGATATCATTTTCCTTTTTTTCAAGGGTGATTTTCACTCCTGAAGCGGCGATACCTTTTGTCGTATCTAAAATATGAGTACTGATCATTTTAATTTCCTTTAAAGTTGAATCCGACAGCAACAGGACTTCCGTTAACTGTAATTTCTTTTGTCTGTGTTCCGAAAATTTCGTGAGTTGCTTCCAATGTATAAGTTCCCGCTGGAAGACCATCGATTTTAAATTCACCTTTTTCGTTCGTTGTTGCAAAGAAAGGGTGATCGATAACGGCAATAGCAGCTCCCATCCACGGATGGATGCTGCATTTTGAATGCATAAAAATTTCAGGTTTATCAAATTGCATTGTGATTCGCTGATCTTTTTTCGGCATCGGCAAATTAAAGCTCTTGTTCATTGTCGTGACAGATCTGATGTTGTGAAAAACAGGATCGGAATTGATAAAATCAATTTTTTGTCCGGTATGAATTGCAACCACTCGTGGCGAATACAAACAATTTTTTTGATTCAACTCAATCGTCGTTGCCGGAATCTCATTTTTATAAGTTTTTCCTTCAAGTCCTTTTGAAATTCGAACCAAGACGTTTTGTAATTTTCCATTGTTGATCATGACTTCATTTGAAAAAGCATCACCGTTGCCATTACATCCTGAAGGCAGAACTAATTTTTTTCCAGGAGGTGGATTGCCTGTGAAACTGATAACGCCTGTTATGCTACTACTTGTTGTTGTCGTTGTTGGACTATTCGTAACAGGAGTTTTTGCTTCAGCAGTTTTAACCACTGGTTCAGAAGTTACTTTTTTCGTGACTGCTTCAACATGGGGAGCTGCAGATGATTCAACAACAGGACCTCTGCTGTAGACAATGACAAAAGCAAGCATCGCAAGGCCTGCGACAAGAAACTTCTTTGAACGCGAAGGCTGATCAATTCTTTTTACAAAATATTCTCTAATGGCCGCGCCGGCCGCACTCATTCCAAGAAGGATGAGCCAGTTGGATTCATGCCCGTATGTTCCGGGAAAATGATTTGAAAGCATGATGAAAATAACAGGCAGTGTGAAGTAGGTGTTGTGAGTCGATCTGTTCTTAGCATTTTTTCCCCATTCTTGATTAACGGGTTCGCCTTTTCTGGAAGCTTCAACCATGAGTAGCTGACGAGGAATAATTCTCATAAAAACATTGGCCGTCATCCACGTGCCGAGCATACCACCGATATGCATGTAAGCAGCACGACCGCTCAATGTGTGGCAAAGAATATAATCCATGACGATGAACCAAATAAGCGTCAGAGCGTGGCCGGCGATAGGATTTGTCTTGGTAAATTTTTGTTCCCACAACAAATCATAAAAAAACCACGAACCAAAAATTGAAAAAAGACAAAGAGCGAGAGCGGGCCAGTAGGTAATGGAAGAAACACTTGAGTCCAGCAAAAATGTTCCGTCACCAACATAGAAAATTAAAGTGAGAAGCGAAAAACCTGAAAGCCATGTCCAATAAGATTCCCACTTGAACCAGTGAAGATGCTCGGGAACTTTTGTGGGTCCCATGAGAAGTTTTTCAACATGATAAAATCCACCGCCGTGGACCATCCACAATTCTCCGACATGACCATCACGCTTACTTTCGGCATTGGGCTTGAGTGTGCGGTCGAGCCACATGAAAAAAATTGAAGTTCCAATCCAGGTCACTGCGACAGTTATATGCAGCCATCTGGTTAATAGTAAAATCCATTCAAAAAAATCCATGTGTCCCCCTAAAATGAGGTTTTCATTAGACCATAAGAAAGATCATTTATCCAATTATTACCCAATCGACAAACTTAAAAAAAGGATCATAATTGTAAAAACACTTCTATTAGGAATTAACAAAATGAAAAATTTATTACTTATCGGTGCCTCTGTCTTTATGTTCAATGTAGCGTTAGCTGATGACGCAATAAAAGTGGCGGTAGGAACTCAAACTTACCAGTGTACTATCAATGGCAATTTAACTTGCAACGCAGTTAATGAAGTTCAACAGCAAATATTAACTCTTAAAAAAAATGGCGGACATTTCCAGATAGCGGACGCCCCAAGAAAATTAACGGCGGACATCGACACTACTCTTGAAAACAATGAAGTCAGTTATGCTGTTACATTTTGTTCAAATACAGTTTGTACATTGAGTACAAGCAATGGTGGAAAAAATGCTTATATTAATCAGACGATGTTCGGCCAATATAATATCACTGAAAAATCATTTTATGTTTTAGGCTTTTTTATTAATTCTCAAAATGCACCAGTTAATTTAGAAGAAAAGATGATGGCGCAATTTGCTTTGAAGAAATAACGAGCAAAAATTTTCTCATTGTCGGGTTTTTGGCAATGCCGGATTTCCAACATTATCTTCTGCCGGATTTTCGTCATAAATCAGGCTAACAATTTAATTATTCATCCAAAAAGATTTGGCATCACTCCTGCTTTTTATAAAAACAAAACGACAGTTAAGTCGAAAATTTTTTAAAGTAGGAGTTCTCATGAAAATCGCAAACAAAATGAAAAAAACAATGTGTCTTGGTCTTACGTTCGCGTGTCTTAGTGGAAGTCTTTCTTCCACGGCAATGGCAAAGGTAGTTCAAAAAAATGAAGATCCATCAATCGGCGAGATGGTTGAATTTGGAAAAAACATCATGAATGTAAACCGTTTTCTCATCGATAAAGTTGCCGGAGTGGATATTGGAGAATGGCCGGTGTTCAACATGATTTTTCCCAAGCCTGCAGAAGGTATTAACTATGAACGAATTGCACGCGATGTAAGCCGCATTGTAGATCAGGCATTCACTGAAAATGATATGCTTCACTCGAATGCTCATATTGATGCCGTGATGAGAGAGATGGAACGTTATGTGGAAGAAGAAGATAAAGACGATAGTTATTTGAAAACCCAAATTGATAAGCTCGAAGAAACAATGGCGGTGCTCACTCAGCAAAAGTATCGTCTTGTGGGTGCTGGTTACTACGGGCCGGCAGTACAAACGGTGGTTGGAATTTACTCTTTGAGAATGATGCAAAATCCAGAGAAAACACAAATCCGTTCATCGTTTCACCAAGCTCTTGATCGCCACATAAAATTTTTAAGAGGAGCTGCCGGTGAATTGCGTGCCATCGAAGAATCAAAAATCAGCAGAAACATGAGAATGTGCACACGAGTAAATGCGAATTGGGAATTTTATGTTGATGGAAAAACGGCTGGAGTTTTTAGCAATGAAGATCAGTGCCAGAATGGATTCTTCGCTTATATTAAATCAAGAGCACAAGGATCACAGTTCTTGGACAATATGGTTGAAGATTGGAAAAGATTGAGAGTGGTCACTGTCGGACAAGAAGCTGGACAGAAAATTATAAATGTTCTTGAAGATAAAGAGACTCCACGTGATTTAGGAACAAAAGCTCAATATGTTGGATTAGTCAAAGATGTTTTCTACGATGTCGTGGACAAGTCAACGATCAAGGAATGGGGCGGGGATGTTTGTAAAGTGCTTGGATCTTCGATTGAATTTGCTAAGACGAGAAGAGCCTTTCCAAATGATCCAACGATTAAGGAACGCTTTTTAAGACTTGCTGAATGTCCTGCTCAATAATTATTGGATTCGTTAAGGCAACCGCAGGCAGTACCTGCGGTTCTTTATTAAAGGGAATCGCTCCTTAAATCCTTATATCAAGAAAACTTTTCCCTGTTTTAATCAACTTTATTCTATTTAATTCCGAAAAAGATTTAATTAATAAATTTTTTTATGAGGGTTAAGATGAAATCTTTTTTAATTCTTTTACTGGCTTCCCAATTATCTTTTGCTGCTGATTCGTCTTTCGATGAAATTGCAAAGAAAATCACTTCTCCTAACGTTAATGTTATAAATGCTTTCAAGGAAGCATTTAAAGCAATAGATGAGCTTAAGCAAAATAAGGATTCATCAAAAGAGCTGGTCCTCTTTAAATCCTTTACTGATTCAAGTATATGCTTGAAAAATTTTTCAAATGAAGTTCGTGATAAAAAATATTCAGAACTATTGGAAGGAATGCAAAAAAAAAATAGCTTTTTCTCAAGATGTTCTTGAAAAAAAATTTAATGGAGTATATGGGAGAAATTCAAGGAGAGGCTAAGGAAAGTTACTGTCATTTTGAGATAAAAAAAAACGAATCGTATTTAAACAACGTAAAAGATAAATTGGAGTATAAAAAAGAATTTAATGCAATTATGGAGCTAAAAAAAATAGTACATCCAAATTTTGTTAAAATGATAGAGGAGCTTGAAGCAAATAAGCAAGGTTTGACAATGGGAATGTCCTCAGATGTCCCTCTTGAGCCAGGAAATTATGAGAAAAATTTTGTAACTATGTATAAGATTCAGTTTCCTTTTAATGACGGTCTAGCTGCAGGGGAAATTGAAAAAATAAAAAAGGATTGTACAATTAAGCCAGAAGAAATTTATTTAAAAGACTGTAAGGGACAGCAAAAGTTTGACTCTATTCCTTTCACAAATATTAGTACATTGTTCTGTTTGCGCGATAATGAAATGGAATATAAATCAAAATGTAGGGACAATAAGAAATTATGAGAGGGTATTATGTCATCGTTTGAAATTCAAAAGAAATTAATTGAAGGCCAGGAAAAAGAATACAACAACCGAAACCTGGATGCATTTTGTAAATTTTTTCATCAGGATATAGAATGTGTTTGGCTTAATAATGGCAGAGTTGAGAGTGGGATGGAGTCTTTTCGAGAAGGTTTTAAAAAGCTTTTTGACAGCAGTCCTGGTCTTCATTGTGAAATACGTTCTCGTATCTATTGCCAAAATTCAGTCATAGATGAAGAGTTTGTTACTGGTTCAACGACATATCCTGATGGGATTCATGCTGTTGCTATTTATCATTTTAAAGATGATCTTATTTCTAAAATCTTTTTTACGTTTTAGAGAGGGCTAACCTTCGAACTAGTTACATATTTAAGTTCTTTTTAAAAAAACGAATTCGTTTTCATTAGGCCATTCACAAAAATCATCGGCCTGATATCCTCTTAACCAAAGTACATTTTCATTATTTCTAATATACAACCCATTTGGAAAGTTTTCCTCTCCTTTAGGTAAAGGTGAAGCAATGGTAAGGTAAGGGCCTTCTGTCTGATTTAGATATTCAAGTCTTAAAAATGCAGCAAGGTAAAGCGGGCAAAGACTCAGTCCAAGTTTTGAGGCATGAGCTACAATTTCCTGATAAGAACAAGGATTTCCCAAGTTAAAATCGGAAGGCTTCACTTTAAATAATTGTACCTTTTCAACTTCATTGCCAGGAACAAAATCAGGATGCTCAAAAAGTTTATGAGCATATGGATTAAATTGAATGCCGGCTTCATCTAAGCGTTGGAGCAATTGATTTTTAGTCAATCCACCAATAGAAATTTCTTTAAAGATTTTTAGATTATTCATGATTTAAAAATAATAGTGAGGTGCAAGCTTTTTGTATAGTGATCCGCTTGAATTATGTATGTGTAGGGAAACGATGAAGATGATATTAGTAAAAATATGATCTCAACTTACTTGAGACACTCATAATAAGGAAATTGCTATGAATAAATTATTTTTACTAGTTTGTGTTTCTTTTTTATCAAATCAAGTAATGGCCGGAGCGTGGAGATATGGTTGCATTGGTTCACTCCCTGATGGATCGACTGTTAACTTTAATCGAGCGACTTTAGCTATCGTTTCTACGACTCAGCCAGCGCTTTATGCAGCTAATGTTGATATTTCGAAAGATATACAAGTAGGCGATGCCTTGGATCTTAATTCAGGATTACAGCCTGAAATGGATTTTAGAAAAGCTAATGGAGATATAATCAGATTGATCGAGACAAGATCGAGAAACATTTCCCATCATGAAAGAAATGAAGCTTGCACAGGTGGTAGAATTCGCACTCTTACTGATGAGCGCACAAAGAAAACTTATAATTTTGTGATACCTGGTGAAACAACAGTAAGAGGAACTTTAAAATGTTATGACATTAATATTTCAACTTGCGGTTAAATGTAATTGAAATATAAATGGGAGGCGCTGATGTTCCGATTACTCTTTATTTTTTTCATCTCACAGGTATTTGCATTTTCTGCATTGGCGGGTTGGACAGACTGGGAGAATTTAGGTGGAGCAGGCTATTCCGATCCCGCGGCCTGTACAGCTGGAAATTTAACTTATGTGTTTGTTCGCAATGGAGCTCATCAACTTTCATATAGGAGACGTTATCTTCCGTCGGGAATCTGGACTCCCTGGATAAACGCTCCCATTTTATACACAGGAAACGTTAAGCTTGATATCGGAGGAGCACCAGCAGTTGCCTGCTATCATGATCCCAAATACGATTCCATTTTAATTTCTGTTATAGCTGCCGACAGGCAAGTTCATTCTCTCACGGCCTTCGTCAATTCCCCCAATGGCAATGACAATTTTGGAGCTTGGTCTGTTACAGGAAATCTTTCTGCTCTCTATGGAACCGGGCCTGCGCTGGCCATCTGGAATGGAACGCAAACACATTATTTTGCCCGTGGAAGTGATGGGCGAATTTATGTTAAGAATCGCCTTGGTCCATTTGAACTTTTAGTAACGGAGCCAGTTTTCAAATATCATGATCCCGCTGCAGTCTGGGGAACAAAAGATCGATTGGATTTTTTTTATTGTGATCAACAAGACAGACTCTGGCAGCGATACAAGATAGGAAACACCTGGAGCAGTGACATTCAAATTCCTCTTACATGCCAGACATCGGTTGAAGCCATCAGTAGAAGCACGAATACTCTAGAGCTTTTTACCATCGGTCCGGACCAAACGCTTTGGCATAAATTATCGGTGAATAATGTTTGGGGGCCTTGGGAAATTCTTGGCGGATCGCCCGTTTATGGTCCCGCGGCCACTGTCTATGCTAACAGCACTCGTATAATGGTTTTTGTTGTCTGGTCAGGAAATGGAAATATTCGTTATCGGGCTTGGGCCCCTTGAAGAGCGAAGATGTGGTGCCTCGGAGTAGACGATCTTCGAACTGTTAAACTTAATTTCTTAGAATAAAAAAGGGAGGATTTCTCCTCCCCGGCATAACCTTAACCCTTAATTAGCTTGTAAACCATTGCTAGTAGTTTCAAGATTTTAAGAATCAGAGCTAATACCTTTAGGGTCTTAAGCATCCTTGCCTCCAAAGTGGCCTTCATTGGCCGGGTACTTAAGACTCACTAATCTTGAACTTTTTTTTGTCTATGTTAGACTTGAAAACATCCCTCGGTGTAACGGTTTGCTAGACCGTCGAGTGATACCTTTAAGGTCTTAGAACCCCTCTATCACGAGGGGTTTTTATTTTTAATCGCATTCTAATAATTCGATTCAAATTTTTCATTTCTGATTATGTTATATTGAGGCCTATGGAAATTCGTAAATTCATCAAAGAAGACTCTGAAGTACTAAAAGGAATTTTTGAAAAATGTTTCAATTCGGCTTCGCCATTGAGACTAATAAATCCTCTTCATAGATTAGTTGCAATTGATGACAATAAAATCGTTGGCGGTGCAGGTCTGAAATACAGTCAATTACATAACAAGGTTGTGGAAATTTACATTGCTGTTCTACCGGAATATCAAAGAAAAAAAATTGGAAGTAAATTGCATAATGCTTTAATTGAAAATTTTCCTTTGAATAAAAATGAAATCGCTTTTGATAGCCGTTGTTTTGAAGGCCAATTTATCCAACAATGTTTTATGAAAAAGTTAGGATATCAAAAATATCTAGACTGCCATTCGTGTATAATTGATTTGGACCAGTGTGAAAATATTCTAATCGAGTATGAAGTAAAAAATTATTCTGATTTTTTGAAACAAGATGGTTCTCTTGAATCAGTGAAAGACTTTCTCATTCAAAGATACATAGAGGAACACTCTTGGAGTCCTCCACGTGAGATTTCGCATGAAATTTGGAAAGATATTATAGAGGATATTAGATCTCAGGAATTGAGTGTTCTCATTACTAATAAGGATCAAATATTAGGAGCCTCAGAGGCTCGAGAAGATTTTAGTCTTACAAATGAAAAGTTACTCGCTATCGGTTGGTCTTATGTTCAGAAAAATTCTAATGAATTAAAAATTTTAAAAAATCTTTTATTCACTCAATTTAATATGGCAAAAGAAGCCGGTCATAAAAATGCTTATATGGAAATCGATTCTACAGAATCAATTGCAACAGAAATTTTAAAATGGCTTCCGATTAAGAAAATGGAAATCGTTGAAAGGTATCGATTAGTTAAATGAATATTTGGTGCCTCGGAGTTGACGATCTTCGAACTGAAATCCTTAAATTGGTCGAATCATCGGAATACATCGAATGGATTGATTGTTAATGACAATCGTTTCGATGCCCCCTTTTTCCTTAAAACCATTCTTCAGGTAGAAATCTCTAGAAGTAAGCGTCGACTCAAGTGTTATTTCGCTGACGTTGTGTTTTTTAGCTTCTTGTACGAGAGTTTTTAATAATTCAGTTCCAATCCCTTTTCCATTAGCTTCGGGAGTTAAATATAAACCCATTACATGAGCTCTTGTTGATTCGCTGTCTGAATAAAACTTTAAGTGAGCATAGCCTTCGATGTTTTCGTTGATCGTTGCAACATAGACAATTTGATTATTAATTGCAAAGAGACGTTGTTCTTCGTTGAATGATCGATGCCCCCAAGCTTTGATTTCCTCTACAGTATAATCTCGAGAGCAGATATTTTGAATAGATTTCATATGTGCTTGATGAATAGCAAAGGCATCTTTGATTTCAGCTTTTCTAATTTTATAGGAGAAGTTCATTTGAGAATTGTATAGCAGGTTACACTATACGCATAGATTTGGTGCCTCGGGCGAGACTCGAACTCGCACATCCTTGCGGACGGCGGATTTTGAATCCGCTGCGTCTACCATTCCACCACCAAGGCACTGAAGAGAGTTCATTTTAAGAAAGGAGAAGCTTATCGTCAATGTAATTTGAGGAGTTCGAGCGCTTCTTTTGAACTAAATCGGAAGATATGGTCTCCAAGATTTTTCTTTAGTTCGCTATTGTCGAGGGTCGCGGGAAATTTCAAATAATCAATGAGGTAATGAGGAAATTTCCAAATGGGGCCGATGATTTTTGCGAGCTGCTCAACAGCAATGATGGGCACTTTTAGCTTGCTCACACCGATCATTGTGGCCGCTTCGTGAAGGGTGACGACATCATCGCCGGCCACGTTATAGATTCCGGTTTTTAACGATTCGGCCGATTCAACGATGATTGTGGCCATATCGAATTCGTGCACGAATTGAATCATCGGATTGTAATCCAGTGGCAAAGGTGCGTACGGTGCTTTCAAATATTGTGTGATCGAATTTTTAATTTGTGGTCCGATGATATTGCATGGACGAAGAACAACTGTTTCAATTTGATTTTGATTTTTCCACATCCAGTTTGTACACATCTGATCCATTTCAACGACGTCGCGAAGTTCGGCGTATTTAAAACTTCCGCGCAGAGGAGAGTCTTCGCGCATGAACATTGGATTGTCGGAAAGGGCCCCGTACACGTGATGAGTGGAAAGAATCACAACTTTTTTGCAATTAAACTTGTGAGCGAGTTCCAGAATTGTATTCGTACCAACGAGATTGATATCGATGCGCTTGTTGATATTTCCGATAACAGGAGAGTGTCCCAATCGTCCTAAGTGTAAAATTGTATCGAAATGATGCTCGCGAAAAATTTTTTCGAAATTTGTTCGCGTGTATTTCATTTGTTGATAAGTGAGTTGCGAACGATTTGAAACCTGATCGATCTCGCGTGAATCGACTCCGTGAATTTTAATGTCAGGATGTTTCTTGATTAAAAGTTCAGCAGTAATTCGAGCGAGGGCACCTTGAATACCAATGATCAAAACAGATTTTAATTTTTTTTCGCTCATGTTTTCAATCTCTGCATAAGTGTTCGACGATTTTTTAATCCATGCTCTGTGAGTTCTTGAATGCGTTTTTCGATTTGAATAAGATGTGGTTCGAGTTCTTCATCCAAAGCTTCTGCGCTTAATTCTTTCGGCAAAGAATAAGGCTCACCGATGTATATATCAACTGGAGAAGGAAGAGGAACTAAATTTGCCGAAAGAGGGAGGGCGGGGATTTTAAAAAGTTTTGCAATCTTTTTTAAATGGATGACATAAGGAAAAAACTCTTCTGCACCGACAACTGCGATCGGAAGAATTTCTGCATTGCTTGCGATCGCCATTCGCAAAAATCCGCGAGTGAAACGTTGAAGCTTGTAATAATCTTTTGTGTTCTTCGCAATTCCTTTCACACCTTCAGGAAAAATGAGAACGGATTCGCCACGCTTTAAAAGATTGAGACAGTTTGTGCGATCACCGAGAACAGCTCCACCTTCGCTCGACCATTTGCCTAAAAAAGGAAGTGACGTAAGAAAACGTTCAACTAATGGACGCAGAATCCTCGGCTTTTCGAGTTCTGTGGCAAATGCTGTACAAATAAGCATCCCATCAATGGGGACTTGTCCGGTATGATTCGACACGACCATGTACGGTTTGTCTTTCACATATTCTTTGCCGTGAACTTTTACATTGAAATAATATTCATAGAAAGGATAAATGATTTTTAGATCTGCAACCGCACGTTTAGGTTCAAGCCCCCAGGGGTCTCGAGCTTTGCCGTACTGTTGATGTAATTCTTGTTCAATTAATTCAAATTTTTTAAACATAACCAACTATTTTTCTTTTCTATTTTTAATGTTTAGTACTGATAGTCTCTTCTCCATGCTACCAAAATATCCAATCTTCACAAGATTAGAAGCTGTTGTGTATAATGAATCGAATGAAAAAAAATTCGAACTGGAAAGCGAAATTAAATCGTTTCTTTTTTAGCTTTCACCAGGAAGTCATTAAAACGAGCGTGATTGGAAAAAAGATGCTGACAGCATCTCGTACGAACGCTCATTTGAAGGACACCTACGAAGAACTTGGAAGGCTTGTCGAGAAGGCGATGGAGAATGGGGAAGTCGATTGGGACTCACCTAAAGCTCGCGCGCTGTTAAGTACGATTCGCGCTTGTAAAAAAGATCTGGAAGAAATCGAAAGACAAGTTTATAAAATCAAATTCGCAGCAAGTCCGAAAGGTCCGCAAGATATCGCCAAACAGCTTTCGCCGCCTAAAAATTCTGATAATAAGTCTGAAGATAAAAAAGATTAATCGTCGAGTTCAGTGCGTTCTGTTTTTCTAATTTCTAATTCTTCAAGCAAGTGAGCAACGATCGCATCTTCGACCTGAGGAAGACCTTTCTTCGTTTCAGCAGAAGCAAAATACATCTGGCGAATCCATTTGTATTCTTTTGAAAGAGCTGGCTTTAGCTTGTCGAGTTCAGCGCGCTCTTTTTGTGTTTTGAGTTTATCCATTTTATTGAAAACTAAAATCGCATTGCGAGTGAAGTTTTTTAAAAACTGGTGGAAACCTTTATCTGATTCTTGATTCGGGTGACGAGCATCTTGCAGATTGATCAACATCATTCCAGGAGAAAGTGTCGCGAAAAAAGAAGTCATGAGTTGGTCCCAATTCTTCGACATCTCTTTTGAAACTTCTGCGTGGCCGTAACCTGGAAGGTCGATAAGATAAAATTTCGGCAGATCACATTTTTTTCCGTTGAGACCCAATTCGAATTCGAAAATATTGATCTCGCGAGTTCGTCCCGGCGTTTTTGAAACACGTGCTGTTTTAGATCCGAAAAGAGCATTGATGATGCTCGACTTACCAACATTCGATCTTCCAACAAAACCTACTCCGATAATATCGGGATTCGCTGCAATCCATGAATTGAATTGTGCGGGATCTGAAATCCCCATTTTGAAAACAGCAGTGTGTGGTTTGATTTGGTAGCTCATTTTTGTAGACCTAAGTTTAATACGAATAGTCCCTTATATCGCAATTCCCTTAATTTGTACACATACCTCTTTGGCACAAGGCCTGAAGATCACCTGAGAGCTGAAGAAAAAATCATAGGAGAAAGCGCAAAATGGGAGAAAGAAATTTAGATCGTCAGGTCATTCCGTTATTGGAAAACAGTGTTGGGTTAAAGGGAGTGCGAGAGGAGGATGAGTTCACTCTCGATATATTTCAAGAACGCAAAAGAACTTTTAGATTAAAAAGATTTAAGTACTCAATTAAAACAGGCGAAAGATTTGCGTTTGATTTTACGAAAGCAGAAATTATTTTTCCGATTTTTGAAAAAGAATTTTCGGAATTCGAGCTGGTTCTTGCAAAACATTTCCATTCTTCTCGTTACGATGAAAAATCCCGTTATCTCTTGCGCAGTTTAGGGAGAGTTCCCTTTCGTTTGAATGGCATTCAAACGTATGAAGCTTTTTTAGAGAGAGGGGATGTCGTCGACATCGGCTTTAATCGTATCCACTTTTTGCGTCCGAATTCTCATTTGCAGTTAAGCGAAATTTCTCCGGGTGATGTTCTTCTTTCGGAAGAGATGATCAAGAGTTCACTCAACATCATGATCGAAGGAGAGACGGGAACGGGGAAAACCACACTTGCAAAAACGATTCATGAAGTAAGTGGGCGTCCTGGTAAATTTGTTCATTTGAATCTTTCATCTTTTGCCCCAACTCTTATTGAGTCAGAACTTTTTGGTCATGTGAAGGGAGCATTTACAGGGGCGATTGGAGAAAAGAAAGGAGCTATTCTCGAGGCCCATCGTGGAACTTTGTTTCTGGATGAAATCGATTCGCTCTCGATTGAATTGCAAACGAAACTTTTACTGTTTCTCGATAATCACGAAATGAGAGCTGTCGGTGGAAGTTTTACGTTAAAGGCAGACGTGCGACTTATTTTTGCTTCAGGATCGCGTCTGAAAAGTCTACTGGCCGAGCAAAAAATGCGTCGCGATTTTTATTATCGACTGACGAGCGGAATTGTTCTTTCATTGGGAAATCTTCGCGGCAATCCATCCAAAATTCGTGAATTGTGTTTGAAGTTTGAGAAAGAACATTTCTGTGTGATCAGCGATGATCTTTTAAAATTTTATGAGGAATGTCCCTGGCCCGGAAATATTCGTCAGCTCTTTTCACATCTGATGAAAAAGAAGGTTCTGGCGGCCGGTAAAAAATTGATCATTGATTCCTCCGATTATGCTTTATTGGATGATCTGGGAAGTGCGAGTGGATTTGGCCATAACGAATTTAAAACTTTGGAGCAGATTAAAATGGATTACTGCTATAGCGTTTACAACCGCGCGGACAAAAATATTACTCGCGCCTCTAAACTCTTAGAGATCAGTCCAAATACGCTCAAAGCATTTTTGGGAAATCGGGAGAAGGCGAATGTGCTTATAAGTGAATTAAGAAACCATCAGGTAGTCGACATAGATCTCTAGGACTTTTCCTTCCACATGGTTCTTTTCTAGGAATTGATTGATCTCATCTCTCATTTTGTCTTTGATAATCTGTTTTCCTTCTTCTTCCACTGGAAGTTGAGGGATTACAGGTTCTACGTTTGTCGAGAGATGATCTTTTAATTCTACTTCGTGATCTTTTAAATAAAGAATCACGTTGCGGTTAGAAGCGAGGATTGAGAAATCAATCCAGACTTGTTTGTTGCGATGAGTGTCCTCCAGGAAGAGTTGGAGGTTGATATCTTCAATTGTCATCATGCGCTCTGCCTGTTTGTAGTAAACAGGGCGACCTTCAAGAACTTGTTTCAATTGAATTGTTTTAATTGGATTGTCGTGACCGATCTGTTTGAAATCTTCATTGAGAGATTTCGTCATCATTTCTTCAATTTGTTTTGTGTTTTCAGGACTCAAAGGAAGTTGAGCGACAGGAAGTTCCAATGCTTCGAGATTATCATCCAGCATTTCTTCCATATACTCGAGATATTTTTTATCTTCTTCACTTTGTGCTTCAACTTTTACATCGAGAAATAATTCGACTTCGTGTTCTTCTCCACCGCCACCGCCGTGTCCGCCACCATGCCCACCTGCCGGTGCCATCTTTACTTCGAACTTATGATTTTTAAATACGATGGAATTATCTTCTTCCGGAGTTTCAACAGAAGCAGGTTTTCTTAAAGCTTTTGTTCCTAAAACAATTTTTTCTGCATTTTGATAGATCACAAAAAATGCGGCAAACACCACTGCAAAAGTAGAAAGGAAAGTGAGCGCCTTAAGCGGATGAAACTTGGCATAGCGAACAGGCTTTAACAGAAGATCTTTTTTATTCGCTTTCTTAAATTCATCTGAACGCAGATACATGATCACGCTCATGAGATGTCCGCGAACAAGCGTTGTGTAGTGTTGTGTGTATCCGATGAATTTCAACATCGTCACACGCATTTTCGGAAGATATTTTGTTTTATATTTTTTCTTCGCAGCTGCAGGAAAGTGTTTCAACATTTCGAGATAATAAAAAATCATTTCAGGCACAAGCCCTTTTAGTTTGCCTAAAACCTTTTCAATGAAACTGTTAATGGCCTCTTCGATTTTTATTAAAAAGTTCACACGTTCTCCTACAAACCTTTATCGGACAAATTGAGAAGTTGCTTAAAAAAGTATTCATGTCTGATCGAGTTGCTCGGGTAATCGGTAAAACTTTCCCTCTTTGCGTGTGAGGTTCCGAGAAGTTTACCTCTTCGAGAGTTTTCCCCGAGAAGTTTTCGGGCAATTGAAAAGTAAATTGCCGCCGAATTGGAGATTTTATGAAGATGACAAAAAAGACTTTCATCATGGGAATGGTTTTGGGAACAACTTTGGCCCTCTCAAGCAGCTGTTCGATGTTGATGCCCGATAGAAGTTTTATTGATGAGATGAACCGAGATAGCGATCCCTATCTTCAGGCCGGAAAGGATTTTCCTGTTGTCGGTGGTGACACGGGCGAAGCTTACCGCAGCAAAACAGAGATTCAGAAACGCACACCTGCGAGTGAGCGCGGCCGACAAAAAATGAAAGAAGACGAATCTCTTAAACAAGAATTAGAGCAGAAAGAGGCAGATATTCCGGAAGAGTATCTGGAACAGTATAGCAAAGACAAAAAATATCTCCCGACTGACTCTGATAAACTCTATTACTTGAGCCTTTCTATGAGTGATCGCGCTAATTACGTGGCCACTAAGAAGCAGGATATGATGGATGACCAGGGAGTTGGCCAGGATCTGGTTCAAAGGCACTCCATTCACAACAAAGAATTGTATTTGGGAATGGACAAAGATCAAGTTGTTCAGGCGTGGGGGAAACCTTCGCGCGTTGAAATCGCCGGCAATCCAAAAAATCAAAATGAACGTTGGTCTTTCATGGAAGATGGAAGCGTGAAACAAATTTATTTTGAGAGTGGAAAGGTTCAAGGTTGGGCCCTTGATCTCTAAATGAAATAGTAATATCCTCGGGCAACTATAAAATCACGGGGAAAACAGCTATGTCAGCAGAGTCAATGACCGGCTTCGGTGAAGCAAATGTTCAGTCTGAAAATTATGTCGTTTCAGTTGAAGTAAAAAGTGTAAACAATCGCTTCAAAGATATTCGTTTTAAAATGCCTGGAAGTTTGAGTGCGCTTGAAATCGAACTCAAAAAAGAATTGAACGATTTTTTTTCGCGCGGAACTTTTGATGTTTATATCAACGTCAAACGTGCTGAGAACAAAAGTCGCTTTGATGATTTAGATACGACAAAGATTTCTCAGTTCGTATCAAAGCTGGCGCCGATTTTAAAAAGCAACGGCCTTGAGGCCAGAGTGAATATGACGGATTTCCTTCGTTCAGAGTTTATGCTCGATCAAGACGAAGAAAATCAAGCGGAGTTGAGTGAGCTTGCAAGTCGCGCTTTTAAAGCGGCCCTTGCGAACCTTAAAAAATCCCGCGAGTCAGAAGGAGAGAAACTGATAAAAGTCCTGATGAAACATTTGGACATCTATCGTTCTCACTTTCAAGTTATTGAGAAAAACGCAGAACACTTCAAGACAAACGTAGAAGAGAAATTGAAGAAGCGCGTGGATGAATATAAGTCCCTTGTGAATGTTGAACAAAGCCGCCTCCTGCAGGAAGTGGTCTTTTATTTAGAGAAAATCGACATTCATGAAGAAATTAATCGCATTCATGCCCACTTGGAAAAATTTCAAAATCTTCTAAAATCAAGTAATGAAGTGGGAAGACAGATTGATTTCTTAATTCAGGAACTCAATCGCGAAACGAATACCATGGGATCTAAGTCAACTATGAAAGAGATCTCGGATTCGGTTGTGCAGATGAAAGTACAGTTGGAAAAAATGCGCGAGCAAGGACTGAACATTGAATAAAGCGAATGGAAAATTAATTGTAATCGTCGCTCCGTCAGGTACGGGGAAGTCGACTATGATTAAGAGACTTAAAGAACAATTTCCTTCGCTCGTCGAATCTGTTTCTTATACAACTCGTCCCATGAGACCAGGTGAAGTTGACGGCAAAAGTTATTTCTTCATTTCACGCGAAGAGTTTCTTGTTAAAAAAGAAGCCAATGAATTTTTAGAGTGGGCGGAAGTTCACGGAAATTTTTATGGAACTTCAAAGCTGTTTGTTGAGCAATGTCTGAAAGAAGGAAAGCACGTACTTTTCGATCTCGATGTTCAAGGTGTGGATTCAATGAAGCTGCATTTTGGCCCGGTGGCGAACGTGATTTTTATTGCTCCACCTTCTGTTGAAGAATTGGAAAAGCGTTTAAGAAATCGTGGAACAGAGAGCACTCAGGTGATCAATCTTCGAATCATGAATGCAAGAAAAGAACTTGAACGAAAAGATGATTTTGATTTTTTTATTTTAAACGACGATATCGAACAAGCTTATAAAAAGCTTTCTGAAATCACCGCAAAGGTTTTAGCAGATTAATTGCCAAGAGAATAGGCCAAAGAGAATAGGTAAGAGTAGGGAATGTACCAGAATTTAGATTTTTCTCACGAGCGAGACCTCACTGTTGATGACATTGTCAGAAGAGTCGAAGCCTATTATCCCGACGCTAATTTTACGATGCTTAGAAAAGCCTATCTGTTCGCAGAGAAAGCCCATGCTGGACAAAAACGCAGTTCAGGCGAAGATTATATTATTCACCCTCTCAACGTAGCAGCGACTCTCGTTCGTCTGCATATGGACCTCGATACAATCATGGCCGGTTTTCTTCACGATGTAGTTGAAGATTGCGGAGTGACTCCTCAAGAAATTGAAAAAGAATTTGGAAGCGGAGTTGCCGATCTAGTTGTTGGTCTGACAAAAATTTCTAAAATCAAATTTAAAACAAAAGAAGAATCGCAAATTGAAAACTTTCGCAAGATGGTTGTGGCGATGGCGAAAGATCTTCGAGTTATCATCGTTAAGCTGGCAGATCGTATGCACAACATGCGCACGCTTCAGTACATGACTGATGAGAAACAAAAAAAGATCGCGCAGGAAACTCTCGATATTTATGTTCCACTTGCTTCTCGTCTCGGGATTAACTCTGTTAAGTCCGAACTCGAAGATTTGTGTCTGCGCTTTTTGAAACCGGAAATTTATTATCGTCTTGCTGAAAAAGTTTCGATGAAAAAATCGGAACGTGATACTTACATCAGAGAAGTAATCACGACAATCAAAGAAAAGCTTTTGGAATACTCTCTGCACGCAGAAGTGAAGGGACGTCCAAAGCATTTCTATTCTATTTATAAAAAAATGACTTCACGTGGAGTGGATTTCGAACAAGTTCAGGACTTGCTCGCTTTCCGCTTAATTGTTTCAAACATCACTGAATGTTATAAGGCACTGGGGATTATTCACTCGTCATTTACGCCGATCCCGGGACGTTTTAAAGATTACATTGCGATTCCAAAAGTAAACAACTACCAATCTCTTCACACGGCCGTCATTGGTCCACGTGCAGAGAGAATTGAAATCCAGATCAGAACAAATGAAATGGATGAAGTTGCTGAAGCAGGGGTTGCTGCTCACTGGAAATACAAAGAAGGTCTTGCTGGTAAATCAGCACCGAAACTCGATTGGGTTCAGGAACTTCTTGAATACAATAAAAATACAGACAACAACCGCGAGTTCCTAGACGTTATCAAAAACGATCTCGACCTTGATGGTGTATTCGTGTTCACTCCGAAAGGAGACGTACGTGAATTAAAATACGGCGCAACTCCGCTGGATTTCGCTTACGAAATTCACACAGAAGTAGGACATCATTGTGTGGGAGCGAAGGTTAACGGAAAGATCGTTCCTCTTCGTCACATTTTAAAGTCTGGTGACTCTGTTGAAATTTTAACGAGTAAGACCCAAGCACCGACGAAAGATTGGTTGAACATCGCGAAGAGTTCTAAAGCGCGCAGTAAAATCAAACAATGGCTTCTGAAAGTTGAGCGTGATGAAAATAGAGAAATCGGAAGAGAAATTTTAGAGAAATCTTTCAAAGTTTTCGGCGCGAATATGAAAGCGCTTGTTAAGAAAAATGAATTCAAAGAATTCTTTGATGAAAATCACATCATCGATGAAGAAGAACTTTGTGTTCAGGTTGGTTCCGGAAAATTTTCAGCGAAACAAGTTATCGAAGGGATTCCTTCGCTCAAAGATCTAGCAGCGAAACAAGAAATTCCAGAAATCGAAGAGATTGAAAAAACATATTCGGACGAAATGACAAAAAACGTCCGCAAGAAAACTCATGGTGACAACGCCGTTATCGTCGATGGCATGAGTGATGTTATGGTGCGAATGGCGAAATGTTGTAACCCGATTCCAGGTGACAGTATCGTTGGATTTATCACACGTGGACGTGGAATTACTGTTCACAAGTCGGATTGTAATCGCGTAGACGCTGAAACGCTCATTCGAACAATTAAAGTTTCGTGGAATAAAGGATTCAACTTCACTCACCCTGTGAGTGTGCGAGTAATGACTCAAGATAAGCCAGGGATTCTTTCCCTTATTTCAAAAACAATCAACAACAGTGGAATCAACATTCGTTCAGCAATGGCGAAGTCGATGCCGGATCGCAAAGGAAGTTTTATCTTCGAAATCGAAGTGAAGGATTACAGCGAATTGTTGAAGACGATCAGTTCGATTGAATCGCTTGAAGAAGTTATTTCTGTGACGAGAGTTTAATTTCCTGATAGGCATTCGTAACTTTAGTTATCTTATTCACAAAATCTTTAAAAGATTTTACTCCTACTTTCTTTTCCAGTTTGGTTTGAATTGTATCGAAAATTTTTATCAAAGATAAAGATTTCTTTTTTCCTGCAGCGGTAAGGGTGAAAACATATCCTCTGGCATCACTCTCGTGCATGCTTCTTTTCACTAGTTCTTTTTTTTCGAGATCTCTTAAGAGATGACTTAGATTTGAAGGAGTCATTTGAAAAGTTTTGGAAAGTTCTTTCGGTCTCACTTCTCTGTCTTCAAAAAATAATGCAGTTAAGATGAGACCTTGAATTAAATGGACATCATGTTTTTGTAACTCATTTTGTAAATGATTAATGAGATGTCCTTGTGCCTGATAAAGGGCAAAAATGGGGCTTTCTGCAAGAAAGTTATTTATTTTCATAAAGATGACTCTTTTTATATTGTTGAATGATTCAACTATTTAAGATTAAAAATAGTCAATTGAGATTGATAGTTCAAATAAATTCTTCTAGTTTTTTGCAAAAAGGAGCATAGATGAATATCCAAAAGGTTCGCGATCTTTATTTGAAAAACTTTTCATTGCTTGTAGAGGAAGCCCATCAGATTCATAACAACAATTTTTCAGGCAACAAAATACAAGCTTCGGCCCTTCTTTCCATTAAAACTGGAGGATGTCCGGAAAACTGCAGCTATTGTTCACAGAGTGCTCACTATAAAACGGAAGTGAACTCTTCTAAAATGGTGGATTTGTCTTTTGTTATTGAGGAAGCAAAAAAAGCCAAGGCCAGCGGAGCGACTAGATTCTGCATGGGAGCGGCGTGGAGAGAGGTACGTGACGGAGGAGAGTTTGACCGTGTATTGGAATTTGTAAGAGCAGTAAAAAGTATGGATATGCAAGTTTGCTGTACGCTTGGGATGCTTACAAAAGAGCAAGCGGATAGATTGAAAGAAGCGGGACTGTTTGCTTACAATCACAATTTAGATACATCAAAAGAATATTATAAAAAGATTGTCCAAACTCGAACGTATGAAGATCGCTTAAGAACGATTGATAACGTAAGAAAGGCAGGATTAACAGTTTGTACCGGTGGCATTTTAGGGTTAGGTGAGAGCCAGGAAGATCGAATTCATTTTATTCAGGAAATCTCATCACTCAATCCTCCACCTGAAAGTATTACTGTAAATTCTCTGGCTGCAATGAAGGGAACTCCTTTAGAGAATGAAAAACGCATTACGGATTTTGAAATGATTCGAGCGATTGCTACGCTTAGAGTTTTAAATCCCCAATCTCAAATACGTTTGAGTGCCGGACGAAGAGAAATGAGTTCTATTTCACAATTTCTCTGTTTTTATGTTGGGGCCAATTCTCTTTTCTTGGGCGAGAAATTGTTAACTTCTCCTAATCCAATTGTTGATACCGATAAAGAATTGCTTCTTGAATGTGGATACTCTTTTTAATGGAAAGATTTATAAAAGAACTGTCTCAACTTGATGAACAACATCTCATCCGAGAGCTAGCTAGCCCTAGTGGTATTGATTTTTGCTCAAATGATTATTTAGGATTCAGTTTTAATCAAAAGATTAAGGATAAAATTCAAAATGATTTTTTTAGAAATTCTTTGAGCGCAACTAGTTCACGATTGATTGCTGGAGAAAATTTAGTTTACGAAGAAGTAGAATCTTTTATTCAAAAAATTTATCAGGTTGATTCTGCTTTAATTTTTGGTTCTGGATATCTTGCCAATTTAGGTATTTTGACAAGCTTAGGAGGAGAAGAGACATGCTTTTTTTCCGATGGATTCAATCACGCCAGTTTGATAGACGGGATAAAGTTATCGCGATCAAAGTGTCAGATCTTCAAACATAACAATCTTCAAGATTTAAAAAATAAACTGGAGACTTGTCATTATAAAACCAAAGTCATTGTTACAGAATCTGTCTTTAGCATGGATGGAGATACTTTATTGTTTAACGAAATTTTTTTGTTAGCTGTTCAATTTAATGCTTTCTTGGTTGTAGATGAATCACATGGAACAGGAGTTGTCGGACTGAAGAATTTAGGACTTTCTAATGAATTTCATAAACGCTATGAAAAATTAATCAGCGTTCATACATGTGGAAAGTCTTTAGGGTGTTATGGTGCTTATGTTTTATCTCATAAAATAATCAGACAAATTTTTATCAACAAGGCCCGATCATTTATCTATACCACGGCCTTGCCTCCGCTGATTGTTCTCAATATAAAATACAGTTTAGAAGAACTGGTACTGAATAATACTTATTCTCTAAATTTAAAAAAGAATGCAAGTTTTTTGAGAGGGAAACTGGGGACTCCTGAAGGAGGGCCAATAATTCCTTTTATTTTAAAGGGAAATAAAAGCGTTTTAAGCTTTTCATCTGAATTAAAGGAGAAAGGATTTCATGTAAAAGGAATTCGTTATCCGACCGTGCCAAAAGGACAGGAACGTCTTCGAATTACCGCAAAATCGTTTCACACTGAAGATCAATTGATTTCTTTTGCGAAGGCCATGAATGAATTGAGGGGCTTGTGAATTATTTTATTACGGGAACTGGAACCAATGTTGGAAAGACTATTGTCTCTGCTTTTCTTTGTTTAAATCAAAAAAAATATTACTGGAAGCCCGTTCAAACAGGGATTGGATCAGATACTGATTCAAGTTTCATGCGTACTTTAATTGGAGATGAATTTGTTTTTTCTGAAGCCTATCAATTTCGTGCTCCCGAAGCACCAAGTGTCGCTGCCTTCATGGAAAGGAAAATGATCAATTTATCTTATATAAAAGAATGTTTTCAAAAAATAAATCGCCCCGTGATTGTTGAAGGAGCGGGAGGATTGATGGTTCCACTCACGCAGGAACTTCTTATGATTGATTTGATAAAAGAATTGTCTTTATCGACTATTCTCGTTGTTAAATCAGAGCTGGGAATGATGAATCACACACTTCTTTCTTTAGAAGCCCTAAGAAAAAGAAATATTTCTATTGCGGGAATTATATTTGTAGGTAGCCCTAAAAAATTAGTTCTGAAGACGTTGCTCTCTTTAATTGATGTACCAGTAATAGGAGTGATTCCTTATCTGGAAGACTTATCACCCAACTCAATCATAGACCAGGCTAGAGATTTAAAATTTAATTTGGAGAATTAATGAGACTTAAAAATTTGTTAAAAGAAATTGTTAAAGATGAGTGCACACATGCAAAATGGTTGAATAGTCTGTCCTATCTTGAATATAGTGGGTTTAGGAAAATTATAAAATCCAAAAAAACACCAGAATTGGACGTTACAATCATTTCTCATATATTCGAAGAAGTACGACACGCATTCTATTTAAAAAAAATGGCCATTATGACAGGAGGACAACAATTTTCTTCTTATTCTGATGACGTTTTATTTGCCTCTGAAGCCATAAAAAATTATTTTTATAATCTTGATCATGGAGCGACCAGCATCCTTGACGAAAAATATAAAAGCTATTTTTTGATTACTTCTTTGATTGAGGATAGAGCTTTGGAGATCTATAGAATTTACAACCAAATTTTAAAGGAGAAGGGAAGTTCCTTTTCACTGGACTTCATTTTGAACGATGAAGAAGAACATCTCGACTATGTAACAAAAAACTTAGAAGTTAATAATTATGAAAAATATTTATCTCACGAAAATAAATGTTTTCAGTCAATGTTGAACGAAATGGAAAGGATTTTGGCTCAATGAAGATATGGAGACCTTATACTCAAATGCAGAATATTTTTCTTTTTGGGAAAGTTGTAAGTGCCAGCGGGGCTTATTTAAAACTTTCTTCCGGAGAAAAATGTTTAGATGGAATTTCCAGTTGGTGGCTAACGACTCATGGGCATAATCATCCTGCCCTCGTTGAGGCCATTCAAAAAAAAGCAGAAGAAATGGATCAAATAGTGTTTGCGAACTTTACTCATGAAAGCGCGGAAGAATTAGCAGAAATGCTGGAAGAGATCCTTTCTCCAGAGCTGTCCTCTTTATTTTTTTCTGATAATGGATCAACAGCTGTTGAGGTGGCCATGAAAATGGCCTTGCAATATTGCAGACAAACAGGACGAGTAAAAAAAGATAAATTCTTAACTTTTAGCAAGGCTTATCATGGTGATACATGTGGCGCTATGAGTGTATCAGGAGTAAGCATCTTTAACCGCTCATACGACAAAATGAAGTTTGGCGTTCTTCAATCAGATCAAGCGCAATACCAGGAAGATTCCAAAGAGAAATGGCTTAGTGATTTTAACAGAATTATTGATCAAGAAAATGAATCCATTGCCGCTATTATTTTAGAGCCACTTCTGCAAGGAGCAGGAGGCATGATTGTGTGGCCAATTGAAGTCATAAAAGAGATTGCTTTGAAGTGCAAAGAAAAAGATATTCTCATTATTTTCGATGAGGTCATGACAGGTTTTGGACGAACAGGTTCTCTCTTTGCCTTTCATCAAGTTGGCGTTGTACCAGATCTTCTCTGTCTCTCAAAAGGTTTAACAGGAGGAAGTTTACCTCTTGCTGTCACTATTGCCAGGGAAGAAATTTATCAGGCCTTTTTAGGAGAGAATTCTTTAAAAATGCTTTTTCACGGTCACAGTTTTACGGCCAATCCTATTGCCTGTGCAGCAGCTGTTGCTAGTTTAAAACTATTTAAGAGTGAAAATACTCTTCAAAAAATTGAGACGATTAATAAGGCCCACAAAAATGCGCTAATGAATTTTGGAAATAAAATTCCACTTCGAGATAAGCGCGTTGTCGGGGGAGTCGGTATTATTGAACTTGATAATCAAGAATCTTACGGAAGTTTTAACGTACAAAAATTGAGCAAGGAATGTTTTGAAAGAGGTCTTTTTTTAAGGCCTCTCGGCAATGTTATTTATTTGATGCCTCCCTATTGTACAAGCGAAGGTGAGGTTTATAGTGCATGGAGTACGATTGAGGACTCTTTAAAAACGATTTTTAGATATTGATCAGGAAACATCAATCGGTGATTTCTGATCCCAGAACATGAGGAATACTTTCGTTCTGACGAGTTTAAACGTCTCTACGTAAAGAATTTTGATATTTCTCCAGTGCAGATAGTTCGAAGGAACAGCAGAAAAATAAAAATTAAATTTGTCGTCTTCGTTTTCAAGCGTGTTGATGATCTGCTTGATTCTCATGATGTGATAGTCACTAGAGATGATGAGAATTTTATTCAGTCCACGGTTTGAACGAAGATATTTAAGTGTCGAGACAACGTTCTCTACAGTGTTTCTTGCCGTGTAATCAATTTCAATATGATCTTGTTCTGTGGCAGTTGCAGAGATCGGATTCATGAGCGTTTTAACAGAGTTTTTCTCGTGAACGCCTGTGATGAATACGTTTGGTTGTTTGAACTCTTGTGCTTTTTTTACAGCGTATTCAATACGGCCAGGGCCACCTGTAAAGACAACGATCAAATCTGGTGGTGTGTTTACAAAAGTGGTCTTGGCGTTTTTAGTCTCATTGCGTGCATCTAAAAGGAGAATCGAGCAAACAAAAGAGTACGTAATGAAAATAGAAAACAGAACGATCAACACACTTTGAAAGTGGCGATACATTTTTGTTGTTTTAGATTCGAATACGTACTTACTTTTTAATACCATGTTTTTCTATTTCGCTGCTATTACTTCAATTTCAACCAGCGCCCCTTTTGGAAGTTTTGGAACTTCAACGGTACTTCTAGCTGGATAAGGTTCTTTAAAAAATTCTACATAAGCTTGGTTCACTTCGGCAAAGTTATTTAAGTCTGTTAAGAAAATAGATGTCTTTACGATATTATCGCGACCCATTCCTTGCGATTCTAATAACCCGTCGATGTTTTTCATGACCTGTTTTAGCTGCCCAGAGAACCCTTCAACCAGGTTGTTTGTTTTTGGATCAATTCCGATCTGGCCTGAGAAAAAGAAAGTTCCATTTACGCCCACACCTTGTGAGTATGTTCCTACTGCTGCTGGCGCTTTATCTGTGTTTACGATGATTTTGTTCATAAAAACTCCTATTCGCGTGTGCTCATTTTCTTATCAGACAACATTGCTGAAAGAACGCACATGTTTACAATTTCCGTTACGCTTGCAGTTCTTGGAATGATGTTCGCAGAGTGGTTCATTGGAACAAGGATTGGTCCGATGGCATTCGCGTTCGCCAATTGTGCAAGAAGTTTGTAGCTGATGTTTGCAGAGTTGAGGTCAGGGAAGACCAGAATGTCGCTTGGCCCATCGAGTGTCGAGAAGCTAAATAATTTATCCATTAATCCTTTATTGACTGCAACGTCCGCTTGCATTTCACCGTCAACGACCAGGTTAGGGTAACGAGTCTTCGTCAACTTTACCGCACGTTTTACTCTAAGTGCTTTTTCTGAATCGTTTGAACCAAAGTTAGAAAACGATAGGAAAGCGATACGCGGTTCGCGCTTCATAAGTTTTCTGAAAAGTTCTGCTGTCGCAGCAGCTGTTTCACAAAGTTGATCTTCAGTTGGATCAATTTGAACCGCACAGTCAGCGAAGAATAGAACGCGGTTTTTGAAAGTCATGATGAAGATACCAGCAGCGCTCTTCTTCTCTTGCGTTCCAAGAACGTGCATTAGAGGAGGGAAGCAGTCAGCGTAATTCAATGTTGGACCAGCGATCACAGCATCAGCGAGACCGTGTTTTACCATCATCGAACCAAAGTAGTTCTGGTGACTCATCAGCTCTTCAGCATGATAAATAGAAACGCCGCTTCTTTGTCTTTCTTTTGAGTATGAACGAACGAACTCTTCAAACTTTTCATGTTTTCTTGGATTGATTGTTTTCACTTCGTCTTTAAGTTTATCGAGTCCAAGAAGATCCATTTTTTTGTGGATTGCTTTTTTTCTTCCGAGAAGAATTGGTTCGATTCTATCTTCTTCCACAAGTTGCTTAACAGCTTGAAGAATGCGTGTGTTTGTTCCTTCTGCGAATATCATTTTAATTTTTGAACCACGTTTTGCTACGTGAGTTTCAAGACGATCGCGAAGAGATTTCATGAAGTGAGCAGTATTGCCCATACGTCCTTCAAGAGAACGAGCGTAAGCATGAAGATCGTCGATGTTAACTCTTGCTACACCTGAATCCATTGCCGCTTTTGCAACAGCTGGAGTCACTCGAGTAAGAACGCGAGAGTCGAAAGGTTTTGGAATAAGATAATTCACACCGAATTTAAAATCTTCTCCACCGTAGGCCATTTTAACTTCTTCAGGCACTTCTTCTTTTGCAAGTTCAGCAAGCGCTTTAACAGCAGCAAGTTTCATTTGCGTGTTGATTTTTTTCGCGCGCACATCGAGTGCTCCACGGAAAATAAACGGGAACCCGAGAACGTTGTTAACTTGGTTAGGATAATCAGAGCGTCCTGTTGCCATGATGGCATCGTTGCGAACAGCATGAACTTCTCCCGGTGTAATTTCAGGATCAGGGTTTGCCATAGCGAAGATGATTGGATTTTTCGCCATCGTTTTTACCATGTCCTGGCTCACTAAACCTTTCGCCGAACAGCCGATGAAAACATCACAACCGACCATTGCATCAGCAAGTGTACGTGCTTTTGTCTCAACAGCGAATTCGTCTTTGTATTTGTTCATTCCTTCTTTGCGACCTTTGTAGATCGCTCCGTTGGAATCACACATAATTAAATTTTCTCTTGAAAGTCCAAGTTCAAAAAATAATTTTGCACAAGAAATAGCAGCAGCTCCAGCACCTGAAACAGCGACTTTTGTTTTTTTGATATCGCGACCAGTGATTTCAATTGCGTTTAAAAGCGCAGCTGAAGCGATGATCGCAGTTCCGTGTTGATCGTCGTGAAAAACAGGAATTTGCATTTTTTCAATGAGCTGAGTTTCGATTTCAAAACACTCTGGTGCTTTGATATCTTCTAAGTTTACTCCACCAAATGTTGGTTCAAGAGCGGAAACGATTTTCACCATTCCCTCAACTGTGTTCTCGTTAACTTCGATATCGAATACGTCGATGTCGGCAAAACGTTTGAAGAGAAGACCTTTACCTTCCATTACCGGTTTACCTGCAATAGCTCCAATGTTTCCCAAACCTAGAACAGCAGTTCCGTTTGAGATAACTGCAACTAAGTTTCCTTTTGCAGTGTACTTGTAAGCGAGTTCAGGATCTTTTGCGATCTCAAGACATGGCCATGCTACTCCTGGAGAGTAGGCTTTGGTTAAGTCGAGAGAAGTGAGAGTGGGTTTAGTCGAAATAACTTCGATTTTTCCCGGGCGGCCTTCTGAGTGATAGTCTAGGGCCTGTTGTTTTTTTTCGTCCGCATCTGTTCTGTCATTGCGATCATTTCGTTGATTACTCACGGTCTATTCCTTGGTTATATAAGAATGTAAAACGACCGGATTAGGGTAGGTTAATCTTCATCAAAAGAAAAGAAAATTGCCTTGCAAAATGCATGACTGAGCTTAGCAGCATTTCGAGTGAAAACAGGGCTAGAATTTGAAGCTGATATCGAAACTCAAAACATTCGCTTTATAGGCGGCAGTTGAGTTGTTAGAGTTGTTTTTTCCTTTAGTGTATTTCGCTTGCAATTGAACGTTTTTGAAGATGGAATACACGATTCCCGCATCGAGATTTAATAATTCCTGATATTCTTTTTTGGTCGTCGATTTTCCTCTTACTGTCGTCGTCGTCACTGTTCGTCCGGAGTAATTCGTATGAGTGAAACTGGCATCAGCAAAGATTTCCCATTTATCTGTCGGAGTAATACTTATTAAAGCACTTGGACCGTAAGAAAAATTTTCATAGTACGAATCCGTTGAACTGTTGTTTTGAACATTGAACTCCGGATTAAAAAGAAAGATTGGAGTTACATATTTTTCCAGCCCCAAAATTCCGCTCAGAATTTTATCTTTTCTTCCATCGATCTTTGGATATTTTTTGTACGTTCCGGTGATTGTGAAATAACCGTTAGTATCTTTGTCGTACTCATGAGAAAAGTTGGCAGCGAGTCTTCCACCATTGTTGTCGCTGGTTGTATCCGTCGTCACGGCCGGTGTACCGTTATAAGTTTGTTTGAAAACAGCAAACGTGTAGTCGTCTGTTTTTGTGCGTTTGTATTGCGCGCTCAAATCGAAAGAGTAGTTATCGTTTTCTTTTTGTTTGCTATATTTTTCTGTTTTCCCTCTGAGTTTAAACTTAAATTCGTCGTTCTTCGTTTGAAGATATCCGCCGTAAGTATTGTAGGTGTCAGAGATCGGATCAGTGTTTGTTAAATTGACGTTATCAGTGCTCGCATGTTGAGCATCGAGTTTCACAGTTGTATCCCATGCGTGAACATTAGTTATAAAACTCGTGAGAGCAAGAAAAGAAAGTATTCTGTAAATTTTCATGAATTGTTATCCTTATGGTCTTCCTGGACCTGGAGGGCCTTCACGTCTATCGTCTCTGCGATCCATGCGGTCATCGCGCCTTTCTTCACGTCTTTCTTCGCGACGATCTTGACGGTCATCTCTACGATCATCTTTGCGTTCCATGCGATCATCTTTCTTTTCATCGCGTTTATCGGTTTTATTATCAACTTGTTTTTCGCGATCTTTAATCGCATCTTTAATTCTTCCAAAGCGGGCTTCTCTTTCTTCAGGAGTCAGCTTGTTAAGATCTTCAAAATGTTTCCTGATTTTCTCCTGGCGTTCTACTGGAAGCTGCTTAAATTTTTTATAAGCTTCCCGCACTCGTTCTTTTTTCTCTGGAGAAAGTTTTTTGAACTCCTCGTAGCGTTCATGTAATTTTTGCTTATCCTCAGGGGACATTGCATTCCACTCTTTGTATCGAGCGCGCAGTTCATTCTTCTGATCTTCAGAAAGTTTTTCCCATTGAGATTTATTAGCTGCTACCTGATCTTGCGAGTAAGTGATACTCATTCCACTCAATGATAGCAATCCAGCAAGAATTAAGGCCTTCATTGTTTTTTCTCCCCATTCAGATCGCTCTTGTCCGTGCCATCCTTGATTTGAATGTTAGTTTGCTCAGTCGCTGTTGATCTTTTTAGTGTGATGCTGGCAAAAGGGTTTTCATCTTTCATCAATTCCATATTCTGGAAAAAATCGAGATTTTTAATTATTTCATCATCTGTATTGGAAGCGTTCACTGGAAGTGAAAGAGCTATGCTGATTATAAAAAGAGAAAGAATATTTTTTTTCATTATCTTATTCCTTCAATTTTATCCCAATCTTCATCACTGAGATCGGCCGTCGCTACCATTAATTCCATATTTTTATAATTCATAATCATTTCAGGTGATTCATTTATAACCATTTTTTTCGATTCATTTATTTCGTGAAGTTTAAAAGTCAGTACAATTGCAAGGGCGATTGAAGCGGAAACCGCAAAGCCGGTGAGCTTCCAGTTATATGCAAAAAATGAAGGTGAAGAAGCGCCAGTTAATTCACCTCTGACCGCCGATAAAATTTTTTCATCCAGAGCAATTGACGGAGTCGCTGTTGTCTTTTCTTTTAGCCATGAAGAGAATGTACTTTTCATAGATGACCTCCGCGCTTGAAACATTCAATCAGTTTATCTTTTGTTCTAAAGAGCACTGATTTAATAGCACCAACACTATTGCCCGTAAGATCGGCAATCTCTTGATTGGAGAGTTCTGACTGCACATGAAGAAGAACGATTTCTTTTTGATCAACAGGAAGCTCATTGATACATTCCTGCAGTTGATGTTGAGTGACTTTTTTCAACAGCGCTTCCTCTTGATTATCGAGAGGAGATTCAAGTTCATCGTTAAATTCATCATTGATAGAATCAAAAGAATTTTTCATGCGGTGATCGACGCTTCTCCAATGGTCGCGCAAAGTATTTTTAGCGATCGTCCAGATCCAAGTCTTAACCTTGCTCTCAAATTTGAAGGAATTTTTTTTGTTCACTATTTTGATGAAAGATTCCTGTAATAATTCTTCCGCCAAACTTGAATCAACTAGTCTGCTAAAATAAGAGTAAAGCACGACTCTATATCGTGAGTAAATCTCGTTAAATGCCTGGTAATCGTTTGCTTGAAGTAATGCCATAAGCTCCTCGTCGCTCATAGAGACGTATCTCGAGGAGAAAAGTTTCATAAATATTTTTGCCGGCATCCTAAGATACTAAAATCCCTACAAAAAAAAAGATAGTTCATTTTTTTTGAAACTTTTCTGCCCCCTTTTACGTCAAATCTTTCGAGACTTCCAAAAAAGCGAAGTTGTTGTTTAATAGACTAAGCAATATATACCAAGGAGACTCTAATGAAATTTGCTCTACTGATCCTTACTGTGGCCCTTTTTAATATGCCAGTTTTTGCAGACGATGCCGCTAGTACGACGACTACAGATTCTTCTTCAGCTTCTGCAACTGCGGGATCGACAGAACCCTCTTCTTCAACATCGACAACAACTTCACCTTCAACAGATTCAAGCAGTACTGATAAGAAAGTTTCTAAAATAGAGAAAATGATTGAGGATAAATACAATATTTCAGCTGATGATCTTGCTAAATTAAGAGCTGAAAAATTGGGTTACGGTCAAATTATAATGGCCTTGGAAATTTCTAAAGTTTCAGGCAAGAGCGTAGACGACGTGACGGCTTTATTAAAAGACAAAAAATCACTTCAGCAAGTGGCTAAAGAGTTAAAGCTTTCTAAAGAAGACATGGAAAAAATTAGAAAAGATCTAAGACCCGAAGAACGTAAAGAACGTCGTGAAAAGAAAAAAGAAGATCGAAAAGAAGATCGTAAAGAAGACAGAAGAGAAGATAGAAAGGAAGATCGTAAAGAAGATAGACGTGATGACAGAAAAGATGACCGCCAGGACCGCCGCGATGAGAGAAGGGATGATAGAAGAGACGACAGACAAGACAAACGTGACGATCGCCGAGATGATAAAAGAGATGATAGACGCCAAAAATAATTTTTAATGGTGACTTTTCATAGGGGCTTGCCTTCTCGCAAGCCCTTTTTTCTTTCATTGCTAAAAGATAGATAAATCGTTAAAATCGACTTATTACAAACCTAGGGGTGGTCAAATGTTTTGGCCTGAGAAATACCCTCGAACCTGAGTCAGGATAATGCCTGCGGAGGAAAGGAAATATGTCGAAAATCATCACGCTTTTTAAATCCATTACTATTTTTGAAATTGTTCTCACGGCAGTCGTCGCAGTGGCCCTTGGTGTGGCCTTCTGGGGATGGACTTTTGTTTATGAAATTTTAAAACCAGCACTGAAGCCACTTGGAATGAGTTATCTCTCCGCTGGATTTTGGATCTTCTCTGGCGTGTTTCTCGCTCAGGTTGTTCGCAAACCGGGAATTGCTCTCATCGCTTCGATCATTGCAGCGTTTGTTGAAAGTATGATTACTCAATGGGGTCTCATGTCTGTCGTGTGGGGAATTGTTCAGGGGCTTGGTGCTGAAGTTATTTTTCTCTTCTTCGCTTATAAAAAATGGGACGTAAAAATTTTAGTACTCGCTGCTATAGTGTCAGCGCTCTTTAGCTATATTCTTGATTACTTTTATTACAACTATAATCAATTGAGTCTAAATTTTAATTTAGTTCAGCTTATTTCATTTCTTATTTCTTCGGCAATTCTCGCAGGACTTTTAAGTGAACTCGTTTCAAAACGCTTAGTGAAATTGGGATTGCTTGATCAATTCTTGGTGGCGCGAGAATAAAAACAAATGTACGAGATTGGTCCTTTCAAATACACATTCAAAAAAAATCTTCAATCGAACTCGGTTGCAAAAAGTATTTATTCAACTGAGAAAATCGAAATTCGTGAAAACGAATTAGTTGTGATTGCCGGACCTTCAGGAGGAGGGAAAAGCACACTTCTTCAATTGTTGAAAGGAATCATTCCAGAATTTTCCACAGGGAAACTCGAAGGAAATTTGTTTTATAAGGGCCGACCTCTCCATGGCGAGCATTTTCAGAAAAATCTGAAAGAAATTCTTTTTCTTTTTCAAAATCCTTTTTCTCAACTCATCTATCCGAGAGCGAGTGAAGAATTTTTCTTTTCTATGGAAAACTTTAATTATACTCACGAGCAAATGGAAGAAAAGAAAAATGAATTGCAGAAGACGTTTGATCTCGAACGTCTTTGGGATAAAAGAACAACTCATCTTTCCAATGGTGAATGCCAGCGTCTTGTGTTGGCTTCTTTGCTTGCCATTGATCCTGAAGTTCTTTTATTAGACGAGCCAACGGCTTTTCTCGATCCGAAAGGTCGTGAAGATTTTTATCATTGGCTAAAGGGAATTAAAGGGAAACGGACAATCATTATCGTCGACCATCATGTTGAAGAAGTTCTTCCTCTTGCGGATAAAATTCTTTATGTTGAAAAAACGGGTGAATTAAGTTTGAAGGAAAACTTTCCTCCTTTTGAGAGTAAAGAAATTCCTCTTCTGCCAATGAGTCTTGATCAAAAACGCAAATTGGAGTTTAAAGTTTTTCACGCCGATTTTCATTTTAAGGGACAAAAGGAACTTCTGAATAATATTCAATTATCGGGCAGGTCCGGTGATGTCATTGTGATCAGAGGGAAAAATGGTAAAGGAAAAAGTACTCTTTTTAAATTGATGGCGGGTATTTTAAAACCTTTGAGTGGCGAAATACAGTTGATGAAAGATGGGCACGATATCCTTCCCAAAAAGATCACAAAAGAAATTGGTTTTATTTTTCAAAATCCTGAATCACATTTTTTTTACGATACAATAGAAGAAGAACTAAAAAATTTTAAAGATGAACATCTCAAAGAATTATTGCAGCTTTTTTTTAAAGATATCGATATCAAACGTTCTCCCTTTTTGTTGTCAGAGGGAGAGAAACGCAGACTTTCAATTCTTATGACAGCGTTTCACCAAAAAAATATTCTTTTTTACGATGAACCAACTTTTGGGCAGGACCAGGAATCGATCGAACTTATCAAAGCTCTTATTTTGCAGTTAAAGAGTATGGATAAATTGCAATTTATCATTTCTCACGATGACGAATTTATCAAATCACTCGGAGCTCAGATTTACGAACTGAGAGATCATTCATTAGTGAGGATTCATGAAAGATAAAGATGAATATCTTCATTCCTGGTATGTTCTCGTTATGACTTTTTTTTCATTACTCTTTTTGCTGATCAGTCGCCATTTGATTGTCAATTCGCTTTTGATGGCAATGATGTTCACTTTTTATTTTAAAAATGGATTAGGCTTCACAAAATTTCGTAAACTTTTTCTCTATTCTTTTCTTTTTAGCTTTGGCATTTTTTTTCTCAATATCCTTTATCCTGCCCAAGAATTAAAGACAGGACTGATTTACACAGTAATGCATATGCATTTTTACGAAGCTTCACTTCAAAGTGCCTTTCCATTGATGATCAGATTATTTTTTGTTTCGCTGTTATCGATGTCATCGGCCGCAGTGATCAATTATACAAAAGTTATTCTCTATTTGATCGTTCATAAAGGACTAAAACTTTTTTGGGGTTATCCTATTTTGTTGGCGCTGAATTCAATTGCGCTTTTCAAAGAAGAGTACGATCGAATTAAAATCAATGCGCGATTGAGAGATCTTCCTTTTAAAGATCAATTTATGCTTTTTTTCCCTCTACTTGTTTTCGCAATCAGGCATTCGCAGCGCGGAGCTTTGTCGCTGGTGACAAGAGGGTTGAACCAACAAAAAACATTCTATTTTACTTACGGACTTTCTTTTGATGACAAAAAACGATTGTTTCTGTTCAGGCTCATCTATTTTGCGCTTGTGATCGCGACCTTTCTTCCGCTACGATAGTAGTATGACAATTACACAACTCGAATACATCCTTGCCGTTGAAAAACATCGTCATTTTGGAAAGGCCGCTAAAGCTTGTTCAGTGACTCAACCAACTCTGAGCATGCAATTACAAAAAGCGGAAGAGGAATTGGGAATTGTTCTTTTTGATCGTTCAAAAAATCCAATTATAACGACAGAAGAAGGCGGAAGAATTATTGAGCAAGCAAGACTTGTCATTCGTGAATATAAAAAGATATTTTCCATCATCGATGCTTCAAAAGATGAAGTGCGTGGAGATTTCCGATTGGGAGTTATTCCTACACTTGCTCCATACGTAATTCCACTTTTTGCAGGCGATTTTGTTAAACGTTATCCCGACGTGAACCTCACAATTGAAGAATTTAAAACAGAAGAAATCATCGAGCTTTTAAATAAAGATGAACTGGATGCCGGACTTCTCGTAACTCCACTTGAAGGTGAGACATTTATCGAACGCGTTCTTTTTCATGAACCGTTTTCTGTCTTTGCTTCAAAAAATCATCATCTTCTAAAAAAATCTAAAATTAAAGACAAGGATTTAGATACTCACGATGTGTGGCTGTTGAACGAAGGTCACTGTTTCCGTCAGCAAGTTTTGAATCTTTGTAAAATTACAAAAGATATTGGTACTCACGATAATTTGAAATTTGAAAGCGGAAATCTGGAAACATTAAAGAATATGGTTTTGAATAGTGAAGGGTATACTTTGCTTCCTCAACTGGCCGTGTTGAATCTTTCTACTGAAGATAAAAAACATGTGAGAGAGTTTCAAAATCCGGTTCCGACGAGAGAAGTTTCACTGGTCCACAATCGCATTTTCTTGAAAGAGAAAATTATTTCGGCACTTGAAGAATCAATTATTGAAAACCTACCACCAAGTCTTTCTTCTCTTAAAAAGAAAAATATCGAAGTGGTAAGCATTCAAGAATCGTAATTATTTTTGAGCTTTGATACTCGCTTGAATTGCTTTTGCAATTCCAGAGATCTGATCACTGATTACACCAGTTGTAATTGATCCCGTAGCTGAGTTGTAGTCTTTTCCTTTAATAATTTTAGAATTGATTGTAACATGAATTTGAGAACCACTCGTCTGAGTCGCACACAATTCCATTTGAAGAGAATCAATGTTATCAGTGACAAGTTGATCTGATCCCGCAAAATCCAATGAAGCATCATAACAATTGGCCTTGCTCTTATTTGATGAAGGATTGATATCCAATACGCCTCTTACATGCATCGTTTTCGAAAGAAACATGACGGATTTTGAAGCGACCATATCGAGCTGGGCATGATTGACCGTTTTGCTTTTTAATGTGACATTCACCGGAGCGTATCGCTTCAAGACGTCCTCTGGATTTCGAGCAACGTCTTCGAGTTTGCTCAAACCATTCTCGGTTTGAACATCAAAGCCCATTGCAGAAAGCTTGATTTCATCAGCAGTCAATTGGAAAGAAAAGAGTACGAGAAGAGAAGCAATCAGCGTTTTTTTCATTTCAATTTCTCCATAATCCAGTAACGGTTTTCCATTGTTTGTTTCATATCTTCGACTTCCGCCGGGAAATATTTTTGAGCGGCATCTTTTAAAGCTTGCATGTCACCTTGAATGCTACCCAGTACATCTTGAATCGCTTCAGGTGTCGCCACTTTAAATTCTCCATCAAGAGGGACTCCATATCCTGGAGCAAGATAGCTTGCTGCTGAAAGTTTTTTGTAGAGATCTTTCATTTCATAAATCTTTTTTTCGATGATTGAGCCTTTCAATTCCGGCATTGGTTTTTTACCGAATACAGCTTCACCGATTTTTTTTGCGAATGCCTGTTCGCGTGCTGCTAAAATTTGTTCTTCAAGACGAAGAGCGTTTGCAAGAACCATAACTTGTTTATTTTCAGCTGTTGCATCTAAAGTCTTTTGATAAGCATCTCTTCTTTCAGTTGGAGTCGCTTTTAAAGCGAAATCCTGGAAAGTCGTCTTTTGAGAATCGATAAACATATCAAGAGATTTTTGTAGTTTTTCAGTTACACCCGGGAATAAAAATCCTTTGCGAATCGCTGAAGTCTGATCGTCAAGAACGTCTGTGCTTGCGATGTTTGTTTTAACGAGATAGTCGTACAGTCCAAGTGGAGTCACAACGTTTGCTGTTTGCATTTGAGCATTTTGTGGGAACGAAGCTCTTAACAAATTCATCGCTTCAGTCGCACAGTTATTTGTCAGGAAGTAGTAACGTCCTTTATAACTCCAGTAGTTTTCTAGAAGTTTATCAGTGAAGTTTGTCATCTCTTGACGAGACATTTTCATTGGAAGAGAAATCACGTCTCTGAATTCACCTTTTGTATATTCATCAACAACATCAGACATGTTCATGAGGAAAAGTTGAGAAGCATAACTTCCATCGATTCCTTTTGTATAATCCATCGTCATGTCTTCAACGTTTGCTCTATAACTAACAACAACGTGTTGAGAGAAATCATTCATACAATCCGGCCCAACTGGTTTTCCTGGAGCACATATCACCAGACGGAACATTGCATGTCCCCAACGAGACATCATTTGTTTTCCTTTTCCGGCAAAGAGATAATGAATTTGGTAAATGCGGGCAGGATCAATCGTACGTGAAGTCATCGGCGACGAACTTGTCACTGATTCAGAAACAAGAGTTACCGTACGGTTCATCAGGCAATCAGCGTTTTCAAATGGAACACGCTTAAGAAGATTGGAAAAATAATTATAATAAGTAGGACGACGGCATTTATATTCCGGGTCCTTCATAAAAAATTCGTAGTTCACTGCAAATGTATCTTCGATACTTTTAAATTCATCAGGATTAGGTGAACGATCAAACGCCTGGTTCAGGTTCACTCTTTTCTTAACAAGAAGTCCTTTATTCATCCAGCCTGAGATGTTCATAAAAAGAGCGGAATGTGAGCTCTTCGTTTTAGCATCAAAAGCACGAGCTTCGTCTTGTAATGAGCTTGCTTGCGCACTTACTGCCCACAAAGAAAGAAGAAGGAGCCAATTGTTTAAAGCTTTCATGAATGACCTCAAAAAGGGATTTAATCATTAAATATTTTTCCAATTGTATGTGTTTTGAGGCTGGGCCTGGGGGGAGTTGAAAAAAGTATCTGAGCGTATTCCCAGGTGTCTAGACTTTAGACGGCCCCTTTTTGGTAAATTAGCACTTTATAAAAGATTTCGGGTGCGGATAGAGTTAGGAGTAATTCCCTATATAGTTTGAGATCCAAAGGACTTTTGGTGATATCTGCCCAAATCTGTTTTGGGTAAAGATGACGAAGTTTTGTTTCAACAAGGGCTGAGTTGTAAGGATTGATGATGGATTGAGAGTTCCCGTGTTTGATTCCATTTCCCAAAATAGTGCGAAGAGCATTTCTATAATCTCTCGGTGAGGATATCTGCCTTATTTGAACGGACTTTCAGAGTGAGGTGCAATGAGCGAGGCTTGTTAAATTTTGGTCTCACCGTGTGCCTTATAGCTTTATCGTGAAGAGGTTTTCTTCCTGCGCCCTTGGGATTAAGTAAACTCATTTGAGTATTTTTTCTTAATTTCATTTTTTCTCCTTTGATAGAGGAGAGAATTGCAAAAAGGGCAGATATCCATAAAAAATAAGTGCAAGAGATCCTTATATGCAGTCTTTTGGTGAAATAAAAATTGAAAAGACGACTGTCTAAATTTTAGACACCCCCAAAAACCGCTTTGGAAAAAATTACACCTTAAAACATTACAAAAAAGTTTCATGCTAGAGTTCCTCCAACACACAAACAATTTTCTTTTTTTGGAGGAACTCATGAAATTGAAATCAACAATCGCTGCTCTTTTACTTGCTACTTCAATGTCAACATTCGCAGTTGATATCACTCTTTCTCCTGTGTACACAGTAGTAGACGTAGTAAGATCAGTTCTTGGAACAGCTCTTTCTCCATTCGCTTCAACAGCTGCTTCAGTGGCTAACGGTGAAATTATGAAAGCAGTAAGAAACGATGCTATGGATAACCTTGCTGACGGTAAATCAACAGACAGACTAGAAGCTTCTTTCAAAGAATTAAGAAAGATCGATGGTCTTCAATCAAAATCAGATGCTGAGCTTTCTAAGCTAATCATCCTTTCTGTTGAATAATAAAATTAACGATAGAAAAAAGAAGGCCGCGAAAGCGGCCTTTTTATTTTAGAATTACATTTTTTCTGGCGGCGTGATCCCTAATAAATAAAGCCCCGTCTTCAACGTATCAGCAAACGCTTTCAACAACGCCAAACGTGCTCCTCTCAACTCCTCACTCTCAGCTTTCATAACAGAAACTTCGGTATAGAAGCGGTTATACGCCTTACAAGTAAAGAACATATGATTTGCAATTGTGGACGGCTTGTAGTTATCACAAGCGTAAATCGCCGTGTGATTGAACTCATAAAGATGTCTCATAAGCTCGCGCTCAGACTCGTGTGTAAGAAGATCAAGGTGAGCTAATGAAAGTTCAATTCCTTGCTCTTTTGCTTTTGTTAGAATCGATTGCGTACGAGCGTAAGCGTACATCAAATACGGACCTGAATTTCCTTCGAAAGAAACCCATTCTTTCGGATCGAAAACAATTTCTTTATTTGGATCAGCTTGAAGCATTCCGTATTTAATCGCACCAACAGCAAGTTTGTGAGCCGTATCTGCAATGCGAATTTCATCCCATTCATTTTTATATTTATCGAGATATGTATTAATTTCCTCAATAACTAGGTCGATTAGTTGGAAAAACGTAAATGAATTTCCAGCACGTGAAGACATTTTTCCATCTGGACGAACAACCATTCCATAAGAAAGATGATAACACTTCGAAGCTTGTGGGAATCCCATTTTCTCAAGCGCGTAGAACACTTGTTTGAAGTGGAAATTCTGTTCACTTGCTACAACATAGATTGAACGATCGATTTGGTATTGATTGAATTTAACTTTTGCAAGCGCAAGATCCTTAGTTCCATAAAGAGTCGTTCCATCTTTTTTACGTGCGATGAAGAAGCCGAGCTTCTTATCCTGCATATCAAATCCAATGGCCCCTTGATCTTCGTAAAATAATCCTTTCTTTATATATTCATTCACGATCTCTTGAGAAGCTTCGCTTACTTCTGATTCATAAAAAATATGATCGAAATGAACATCGAGCCATTTATAGATTCGATTGAAGTCATTTAAACAGTACTGACGAGTTTTTACCCAAAGTTCATACGTATCGCCTTTTTTAGATTCGATCGCGTGGTGAATTTCAGAAATTTCTTTTTGATATTTTTCTTTGAGAGCTGGATCATTTTCAGCATCTTTTAATTTGCTGTTGGCCTCAACGTAACGTTGTCCTAGCCATTCAGCTTTATTTGGAACAGATTCAGTAAGAGCTGGGCCAGTGTAATTTTTCACTCCCCACAAACATTTTGCGATATGAGTTCCTTCGTCACCGATATAGTTCACCGGCATAACGTTGTATCCGTTATACGAAAAAATGCGGCACAAACTGTCTCCAAGGCACACGTTACGTCCGTGTCCTACGTGAAATTCTTTATGCGTGTTAGGTTGAGAAAACTCAATCATAACTTTCGTCGCGTTGTTTGTTTTATTGCTCTTTAAAAGTTTAAATCCATTGCCGTTCACAAGTTCAGGAACAAGAGTCTTCGCTACTTCTTTTTGATTAGTGAAGATGTTGAGGAATGCCCCTTTCAAATCAACTTTTAAAACCCATGGATTGTTTGCAGCTTCCAGTTCGCGTTTTAATTCTTCAGCAACAAGATTTGGATTTTTCTTAAGAGCTTTCGCGAAACGGAAACAAGGAAGAGCATAATCACCCAATGCTTTTTCCGGTGGCTGCTCAAGGCCTTTGAAAAAATCCACTGCGCTTAATTCTTCAGGAAGAGTTCCTCCTGCTGTTTTTTGAAGTGCTTCGAAAAGAGTTTCAGCGAGAGAACATTTAGCTGGGTCATACTTGTAGTTGTCTAATAAATTCACGAAATCTCCCTAGAGAATATTAACTTTAGTTTTAATCGAGTTGGCGATGAAACAATTGCGATGCGCTTTCTGGTGAAGCGAATCGAGTTGATCAACGTCCGGTTTTTTGTCGCCCGAAAAAACAATCGTAGGTTTTAAATTAATAATAGTTACGGCAAGTCTGCCTTCTTCATTTTTTTCAACAATCGCTTCTGCGCGATCAGAATAAGAATCGACAACGTAACCAGATTTTGAAGCGATCGCAAGAAACGTCATCATGTGACAGCTCATGAGTGAGCCGGCCAGAAGTTCTTCAGGGTTCGCAAGCTGTTCGTTACCGTAATAATCTTTTGCAGCCGAATTATTCAATGTCTGTCCGCCGTTAAAATGGAGAACGTGGTCGCGCTTGAATTTCTCATAGGTAAATTCATTCTCGCGATTCCAATTCATTTCGACGTAGAAGTTGCTCATTGAACTAATCCTTCACCTTGTATTCAGCATCGATCGTTGATCCACCTTCATAATTGTTATAGCGATGAGGCGATTGTTGCATTCTATTTGTCACGACAAATTTTTCCGATGTCTCACCGCCAAGAGCAATCAGCCAGGCTATGATGACGAGAACCTGGTTAGTGTGCCAGTAAGCAAACGTGGCAAGTATTGCTACAAGAATTCTTGGAGCGAAGAAAAATCCCAACCACCAAACGAGTCCACCGAATTCAATTGAATTAAAAATGAGTCCAGACACTAAAAGAGTTAAACGTGGGAAGAGGGCAATTGAGACAAGAAAAATCCATCCGTGTTTTGTAAAGTAATCAATTTTCCCGAAATCCAGATCAGTATAATTGTAAAGAAGAGTTGAAGCGCCTGTGAGCGCTAAAAAAATAATTAAAATTTTAAAAATTGTTTTCATATAACCAAGTTACCTTGTTATTCCTAATGGCTAATGTCTAGGATTTGCCCAACAATACTTTATCAAAACAGGTCGAGTTAAGAAAGAAAAAGCAAAAATATTCGTGGGTGCTCTTGACGATAATTTTCTCGATATCAACTTATGAGTATGAAAACACCAATTCTTACAAATACTGAACAATTTATACCAACCCTGGTCCTCAAAAATACAGTGCTTTTCCCTGACGTAGCGCTGCCAGTTTTGATCTCCAAGACTGTCGGACTAAACGCCATTAATAGGGCGGTAGAGCAGAGTAAAGACAAAATTTTTGTAGCGATCACCCTCAAAGAAGGAGTGCAGATCGAGCGCGCAACGCCGTCTGATTTCTACTCTGTCGGAACAATTTGTACCGTGCAAAGAATAGAGAAGAATGAGAAAGGCGAGACGATCGCTTACATCAAGGCCCTCTATCGTTTCAGAGTGACTCAAATCGAGTACGAAGAATCCTTTGCGTCTTGGGTAGCTCGTGGTGAGCCTGTGCCTGATGTAATGGACCTCGATGGGCCGACTGAAGTTGCACTTCTTAGAAGCTTAAAAGATATTTCGATTGAAATTCTTACTAGCTTGAATGCTTCCAGCGACTTTAAAAGAACGCTTGATGAGTTTGACAACGCTGCCGATTTTACCAATCTGGCTGCACAAAATTTGCCGTTGATTCTTCCAAAAAAACAGGAAATTCTGGAAATCTCTTCGGTAAAAACTCGTGCACTAAAAGTGTTGGAACTTTTAGTTGAACAAAGAGAAATGATTAAGGTCAATACAGAAATGGGCCTGAAAATTTCAGAAAAAACAAGCAAAGCGTATCGCGAATCTATTTTGCGTGAACAGTTGCGTGCGATTAAAGAAGAGCTTGGTGAAAGTGAAGGAGAAGAAGTTAGTCCGGAAGGAGAAAAGCTCACACTAAAAGATCGCATCTTGCGCGCCAAACTTCCGACGGAAGTAGAAAAGGTTGCGCTTGAGCAGGCCAATCGTTACGAAACGATGGGACAACAAAATGCAGAATCACACGTGATTCGCAACTATCTGGAATTGATTTTAACACTTCCATGGAACGATGTTGAACCAAAAGAAATTGATCTGGATGCCGCTCAAAAAATTCTGGATGCTGAACATTACGGTCTGGATAAAATTAAAAAACATATCGTCCAACATTTGGCGGTGATGAAACTTTCACCTAAAAAGAAAGGATCGATCCTTCTCTTCGTTGGCCCTCCAGGTGTTGGTAAAACATCACTCGGACAAAGTATTGCGAAGGCCTTAGGTCGAAATTTCGTTCGCGCCTCACTTGGTGGTGTGCGAGACGATTCTGAAATCAGAGGTCATAGAAGAACTTATGTCGGAGCAATGCCCGGAAGAATTATCGAAGGGATTAAACGAGCAAAAGAAAAAAATACAGTTTTTATGCTCGATGAGATTGATAAATTAGGTCGCGGATACGGTGGAGATCCGGCAGCAGCGTTGCTGGAAGTTTTAGATCCGGAACAGAATTCGACTTTTATGGATCATTATCTCGATTTAAATTACGATCTTTCGAAAGTGTTTTTTATTGCAACGGCAAACTCACTGGAAACAATTCCAGCGCCACTCTTGGATAGAATGGAAGTTATTCAGCTCTCTGGTTATACCGCAGAAGAGAAACTGCATATCGCAGAAAATCACCTTCTTCCAAAACAGATGCAGGAACATGGTCTGCGCGACGATCAAGTGAAATTGAGTACCGACGTTTTAAAAATGATCACAGAGGAATACACTCGCGAAGCAGGTGTACGTGATCTGCAAAGAAAGATTGCGAAAATTTTAAGAACAGTAACGGAAAAAGTTGTCCGCAATCACGATGACAAAGCAATCGAGATTACTCGCGATGATGTAGAAGATGTTTTAGGAGTTCATAAAAATTCTTTTGAACTTGCTCAGACAACGACAACTCCGGGAGTAGTGACTGGACTTGCATGGACACCGATGGGAGGGGATATTCTTTTCATTGAATCATTAATGATGCCAGGATCGGGAAAAATTCAATTGACCGGTAAACTTGGTGAAGTCATGAGTGAGTCGGCGCATATCGGTCTTTCACTTGTGCGCTCGAAATTGTCGTCGAAGTTGCCGGGATTTGATTTTAATAAAACCGATTTTCACATCCACGTTCCATCGGGAGCGATTCCGAAAGATGGACCGAGTGCCGGGATTACAATCTTCACAGCGCTTTGTTCATTAGTGCTTGGAAAAGAAGTTGATCCGAAACTGGCCATGACCGGTGAGGTGACACTGAGAGGAGCAGTAATGCCTGTCGGTGGTATTAAAGAAAAAATGATCGCAGCTCATCGCGCGGGAATTAAGCGAGTTGTTTTATCGAAGAAAAATGAAAAAGACCTAGTGGAACTTCCAGAAAGTGTAAGAAAAGAAATGGAATTCTTCTTTGTCGAAAATATTAACGAACTGATCGCTTACGTTTTTGGAAAACTAAGCACTCCGTATTTCACTGATCCTCTCCTGGCCGCCCCTCCCTATAGAGAAGATTATGTCGGAATGAAAAACGAAAGCGGTCTTTGAATGAAACGTTTATAAACAGATCTGTAAATTAATCTCCTCTTTCGAGAGGAGATTTTTTTTGCTCTGACGGCAACAAAAAACGCCAAAGAAAAACTCACAAAAATATTCAAAAAACCAATCGTAAGAAGACCAATAAAATTGCGCCAGAAGATTGAAGTTTCAATAATGTTCCATCCCAATGTCGGCAAAGAAGCAGCAAGAGCTCCAGAGGAGAGTGTGACGTGACGAACTTCCAGAGGAAGTCCTAAGAATTGAAGAATTTCAGGAACCACTCCCAATAAAATTCCGAGAGAAACGTTTGCTGCAATTCCAGAAATATTTCTTTCTAAAAATCCTGCAAATTTTTTTGTTCCTTCAGCGCCTAAAATCATTTTTCCTTTTTTATTGTTTGCAATCAGGTAATGAAGATTGTTGAACGCAAACCAGTTATCACTCCATCCAGCAGCGATACTCGAAAGCCATAAAAGAATTCCGGTAAAGACAGCAAAAGGAATGGCCGGACCTAAAATGTCAGTCGCATGCAAGTTGTGTTCAGCTGCGTGAGAATCCATCAACCAATTGCCGGTCATTGCATGAAAGATATAAGTAAAAAGCAGAGTCACCGGTGCAACAGAAAGAATATTTCCGAGAACTGCAACGAATTGAGTTCTAGCAGTCATAACAATTTCGTCAGTGACAGTTTCAACCTGATCGAAGTCTTCCAGTAATTCAAGCTTATGGGCCAAGGCCGGAGCCGTCGAAGCTGGTTGTTTTGTTCCGAGTGTGAATCCGCAGAAGTGAATTAAGAGAAAGCTTACGGCGTAGTTCATTGAAGCGAATGCTCCGATGAGAAAACGAGTTACAGGAATGACGAGAAGAAAGTTTTTTATATAAACAGTAAATGCAGTAAGAAACCCACCACCAAGAGCTTTCTTTAACATTACTAAATATTCTTTGGAATTTTGAGCAATATAATGTTCACCTGTATGTGAATTTCGATCGACAATTTTTTGCGCAAGTAATGTAACGTTATTAGAAACTAAAGCAACTGCACTTTGTTGGGTCAAGCTTTCGCGAATAAGTTCCGAAGTAAAATGCGCCACTTTCTTTTTGTCGAGAGATATACCACTCGTCATTTCTAAAAGATCACATACGCGTTTTACATAACACTTCATACGTTCCAATTGATAGACGAGATGAACGTTAACTCCGTATTCATTGAGGTGCTGATAAACAGCTCCAATGGCCTCTTCTGTTTCCTGCATAATCTGCATAAATTCGAAATATAAATTTTCGATTAAAGCAGGATCGTGTTCATTACCAGTATGTTTAATTTTTAAATAGAGATTAAGTTTCGCCGGCAGATAAAAGAATGGAAGCGATTTCATCTTCCTGTGAGGAATTCTTTTTCGAACTAATGGAGAGAGACCAATAGCTACAATTTGAGAGACTAAATAAATCATAGACTCTTCAATATCGCTTTCAAGATGAGGAAAATTCTTTTGTCTGGTTTCAGGAGAAAAGAGCGCAAAGATTTTTTCTAAACTTTGTTCGTCAATCGTTTCAATCCAGCGTGCATCTTTTTCTGTCGGGAAAAGTTGAAGCAGGAGATTGCCAAGTTGATTGCCGATAGGTTCAGAAGGTAAAACCCGATCCATGAGTTTTTCACCCAATTCACCGATCATTCCCAATTGTTTCGGAAGTCCTACCTCGCAAAAAAATTCGATCCCTGAAAGTTCCTGAAGTGTGTTCTGGAAAATGAGAGACACTTCTCTTTTCCATTCAGGCATGCGATCTAAAATCATCATCAGAAATTTTATTTTTGTCGCTGGAATTCGTTCTGAACCAGATTCCAGAAGATCTGTATCGCGAATCCATTTAAATAATTTTTGAATCCACTCTATACGTGCTTCTAAATTTTGTTTTGAATCAGCAGCAATAAGAATTATGTCGAGTGATGTTTTTTTCTGATCGTTAATTGAATATTGTTTGTAACCATTAAAGAGACTTTTTATTTCTGTTATCATTCAGTGATAGTACGAAAGACTTTTTCATGTGACAAAAATAAAAACGGGGATCGAAGAAAAAAATGTTCGATCCCCGAGAGAAAAAATTTACTTAACTTCTACTGTAATAGTTGATGAATATTCTTCACCGTAAGACTTGTGAGCACCATCAGCAAACTGAAGAGTAAGAGTATGCCTACCTGGTTTTAATGTAACAGGAGTTGTTGTTGCTCCATCACCAAAGTGCTTGTGTGTTTCGTCTTTAGGAACAACTTGTCCTTTAGCAACTGGCTTTCCATCGATGATTAAGTGGTGGTGACCAGTATTAGCTTTCATATCTCCAGCTTTTGCTACAGTCATACCATCAACACCAAATTCAACTTGAAAAGTTTGAGGAACAACTTCTCCATCGTGTGGCTTAATGAAGTGAACTTTTGAAGCTGTTGCTGCAAAAGCAGAGCTTAGAGAAAGAAAAAGAGCGAGTGATAAAAGTGATTTCATACAATCTCCTATTGAGTGAATATTAAAACGATAGATAAAGTCTAATAGAAGTTGTTGTCGCTGAGAAGAATAATTAAATTAAAAGATCTTAAAAATTGCTGTAGGACCAGAATAGAAGCCATAGCTTTTTCCAATTATTAAAACTTAAAACTTCATGTCAGATTTTTAATCAGGAGAGTGATATGAAAAAAGCTTTGACGATGGTGTTTTGTTTGATGGTCGTTGGTTGCGGTGGCCGCAGTTATTCGAGCGGGAGCGGAAGTGGAACGTCTCCGATTTCAACTTACGCCGTCGAAGTCGATTGTGCGATCGTACTGCCGGACAGAACTGTCGTGATTCAGCCGGGCTCTTTTTTTCCAACAAATGAAAGTATTACTCAAAACGGAGTGATCGAATGGACGAACAACGACACTCTCACTCATACAGTCACAGGCGGAAGCGCGGGGTCTCCCAATGGCTATTTTGATCTTTCCATTATTCCCGCGACATCAAAATGTTTGCGTTTTACTGCAACGGGAACATTTCTTTATTTCAGCAGAACAAATACATCAATGGTCGGACAAGTTTTTGTTCAATAAAAATTGAACTTAAACCAATTATGCCTCTATAGAATGGCGGTACTTTTTAAGCGAAGATCTTTTTTTGAAGCTTTAATTTTAACGATTTGGCCCTGAAAAAGATGAGACAATTAAAAGACCTTCTTTGTAATCGCCTTAACGATTACAATATTAGGTATGATTAAAATAATTGTCTTACTCACGGTTTTCCCAGCAAACTTTTCTTATGCGACTACTGCTTATGGAGAAGGCATTTGTGCTACTTTCGCTGACGGACATAGTGAATGTATCTCTGATGTTGATAAAAACGGTGAAATGGCTTTGAACTTAAAAAAGAAAGCTAGTGATAGTTTCAAATCAGCTGATAGCAAAAACACGACTTCTGATGAATCCGATTACAACAATCGCGCAAAAGAAAGTGCGATCGATATGCTCATCAAAGCGACACAGAAATATAAAGAAGGTTCTCTTTCAAAAGATAAATATGTTGAAGTTGCCATACAAGTAAGTCAGATGGCCGAATATGCTAATAAGAATAATGAATCGAACCCGGTAACTTCGCCTACTGAACCTAAAAAGACTCCTCTTGTAGATAAAGTAGTCAATGTCTCAGCTGCTTTTCCTCATGGCTCTCCAGACATAAGTGATGTGAGCGATGAACAGCTTAAAAAAATGAAGAATAAAAATATACCGGCATTAAGAGAAAAATTTAAAGAACTGCAAACTATGCAAAAAGATATTGGAGTAAATCAACTCAATTTAAAATGTGAGATCGATGCAGATTGCGTTTCTCTGCCAGTAGGAAATAAAATTTGCGGAGGTCCTGTAAGTTACTTGCTCGTATCGAAACAATATTCAAATTTTTCTTCTATCAATGATAAGTTATCAAAATACACGACTCTTGATGAAGAATTTGAAAAAATGATACATGGTTTTGGAGGATTGTGTGATTATGTCATGCCACCTAAAGTGGCATGCCAAAAAAATGTCTGCACAAAGATATAATTAACGACAGTTCAAAGTTTCTTGAAAGAAAACTCTATGAGGTGGCCAGAAAAGAGAGTCGCGTGGAGTTTCACGAGACGCTTTTAAAGTAATGGCATCTTGTTGAACCGACACTAATTCAACGTAACTTTTTACATTTTTCTTAACCGTTTCCCAGCCAAATTTATTTTGTACTGGAACCCAATTCACTTGGATTTGATTTTGAGTATCTAAAAAGGCCAAAACCTCAATATTAGAAGAGGGAGAAAAATCGTTTTCGAAAGTAATAGCACAAGCATTTGCACCACAGTTGTACGAGTTTAATTGCTTCACAATTTTAAGATTTGGATCGTGCTGAATTTTTTCCAGAAGAAGGCTTTCACAAGTTGAGGCCATGGTTGATAGAGACGCTAGAATAGTTACTGCAGCTAAAATGACTTTCATAAAAACCCCTTTTTTATTAAACATGGACTAAATAGCACATAAATTTATTGAGCGGGGTTATTTTGGAAAAAAATCCAGCAGCAATGTAAAAAGTACCTGAACTGTTTGAGGGATTCTTCAAGACCTGCTAAATTGACGACACTATTTTTTAAAGGAAACATTATATGAAAAAAGTTTTGCCTCTTGTTCTTCTCTTATCCAATACGGCCTTTGCCTATGAGGAAATTGATGTAAAAATTGCTTTAAATGCTCTTTCTGAAATCGCTCCGTTTTCGGGAAACTATGTTAGTTATACCGGCCCTACAAAGATTGTAGGGAAAACATGCCAGATTTCCTATGCGAATTTTGTTCTGAATATGGATAATCTAAGAATTCCCATTAAAGAACTTAAAACAAAAGCTTTCATTGATGGACAAGATTATATGCTGGAGGTTTCTTACGGCATTGATAAATATATGATCCACTTTAGACAAACTGCAAACGGTCCACGCCTCAGCATTGATGATGGAAAAGTTTATTATTCTTGTGAACATCAACAGTAATGGCGCAAAGTTTTACTCATTTTGGTTTAGAACTTGAAGGTCAAATTCCAGAAAATTTAGGCCTTGATGGCTTCCTTAAAGAATTAAGTAAAATAACCAATATCAGCTCTGGGTTTAGTACAACTGAAGATCCTTATGGTTGTTGGATGATTGGACCCGAACGTGATATCGAAACTGATTTGCGCTATTGTTCTGCTGAAATAATTTCACCGATATTAAAATCAAATGAAGATGTAGAAGAGGTGAGAGCTGTCTGGGGAAAATGTGCTGAGCTTGGTTTTCTCCCCTTACCTAAAAGCTGTGGCGTTCATATTCATTTCTCATGGCCACATCCAGTGCCGATTGAATTATTAAGCTTTCGTCTCCTCGTCGGTTATTTAGCTGATGAGCTTTTTAAAAAATTAAAAATCGCAGAGGAAAGACAAGGATGGACCGGCTCGGCCAGCGATTTAAAAAATTTTCTTCAAGAGACTAAGCAATCCTATAATCAAATGAATGCAGAATTTGTTAGTACAAACCAAATAAGCGATGAAACAAAAGAAGGTTGGAAAAAGCTACTTATCAAATCAGCAAATCCTTTTGATCCGGATTTGAATAATAAACAATCATTCATGAGAGTCACTTCTTTTGGAACTCTTGAAATCAGAGGTATGAATAGCACCCTCGATTTAGATGAGGTTTTGAGAGTTAAAAATTTATTTCTCCAATTAATTTATATTGCTTCTCATGATGTCGGATTTGTTTTTGAACTCATTAATAGAGAAGAAAAGTTATCGCTAGATTCAATTTTACAGCTGGCTTTTTCCCTTGATTAGTAAGATTTAATTTCTTCGCCAAATCGGATTGCATTGAGATAAGGGTCATCAATTTGCATTTCATTCATTCCCCATGGTTGCTTTGTAAGCTCATATCTAAAAGTTGAACCTTTGCTTTTGAATTCCTGAAAAAGGTTTTCGATATTTTCTACTCGAATATAGCAGCTACTTTCACTTCCTATTTTTTTAGCATCGGCTTCCGATCCTGCTTGCCAGAAATGAATTTCAGCTGATCCTCGGCGAACAATGAGATGCTTGTGTTCAACGTAGAGAACGACAACCTCAAATCCTAAATAGTCCTGGAAAAACTTTGCAGTTTTTTCAATATCGCCAGATGGTAGTTGGGGAATTGCTGGGCCTAGTTTGGATTGCATTTCATACTCCTGTATTTTACCGGGTTAGTAACATGCTTAAGACACCATGAATGATGAGGTGAAAAGATTATAGAACCTCAAAAAGGCGAAACTCGAAAAATTGCCGTTAACCCTATTGACATTGCAAATGATTTGCAAATAATATGTGCGAATCATTTGCAAACATGGGGTTATCAATGCAGCTACCGGTTACAGTTCTTTCAGGTTTTCTAGGAGCAGGGAAAACAACGCTCCTTAATTATATTCTAAATGCGAATCATGGGAAAAAAATTGCTGTCATTGTGAATGACATGAGCGAAGTCAATATCGATGCAGGCTTAATCAGAACGGAAGAAAAAATGGTTGAGATGCAAAATGGATGTATCTGCTGCACCCTTCGCGAAGATCTGTTAATTGAAATTCGAAAACTTGCTGAAGAAAAAAAATATGATTATCTCGTTATAGAATCGACGGGGATTTCTGAACCTATTCCAGTTGCAGAGACATTTACTTTTGAGGATGAAAATGGAATTTCGCTCTCTCAGTTTGCAAGACTCGATACCATGGTCACAGTTGTAGATGGCTTAAATTTCTTTAAAGATTATATGGAAGCAGTCGACTTAAAAGAGAGAAAACTTGAAATTTCAGAAGAAGATGAGAGAACAATTACTGATTTGCTTATTTCGCAAATTGAATTTGCAGATGTCATCTTGATTAATAAAACTGATTTGATCTCGGAAGAAGAAAAATTAAGTTTAACCGGCATTGTAAAAAAATTAAATCCAAGAGCAGAAATATTCTACACAACGAAATCTCAAGTTGAGCTGACTAAAATATTAAATACGAAAAAATTTGATTTTGAAGTTGCAATGAATTCTCCAGGATGGATGCAGGAATTGCGAGGACAAGAATCCAAAGAAACTGAAGAATATGGCATCTCAAGTTTTGTTTTTCGCGCTCGAAAACCTTTTCATCCAGAAAGATTGTGGGACGTTTTCATGTCTTTACCCCAGTCAGTTGTTCGTTCAAAAGGATTTTTCTGGACTGCAACTCATCCAGAAATTGTAGGACTTTGGTCACAAGCAGGGAGAACAAGTACAATTGAACCAAGAGGGCAATGGCTTGCTTCTATGGATATGTCGGAGTGGGAAATTGACGAACATGAAATGGAAGAAGTGAAAAAAAGTTGGGATCAAACCTTTGGTGATCGTGTTCAGGAAATTGTGTTCATTGGACAAAGTCTTAATCAAAAAGAAATTCAAGAGAAAATGAATACGGCGCTTCTATCTGATGAAGAATTGAAATTAGGAAAAGATTTTTGGGTCAATAAGAAAGCCGATCCTTTTGCTGATTATTTGAAAATTTCAGAGCAGGAGTTGGTATGAGCAATTGTATAGAAGCAAGTTCATTTGAAGAATTGTATAAGATTCATAATAGAGAATACAATATTGGATTAATGCGAATTGATTCAATAGAGCCAGAAGACATGCGAAATTTTTTGCATAATAATTTTGATCAACTCAATTCACGCTTTAAATGTGAAGTTGATAAAGAAAATTTTGAAGCAGATATAAAACAATTAGATAATCTCTTTCCTATTTTAGATGATTCAGAGTCAAAAAAAGAAATCATAGATTTTGTAAAACATCTTGTTTCAAATTACGCCGATGTCACTGATGCGCCCATTTTAGGCATTACTGTTGAAAAAGTTACCACTGACATGTGCAGATACTTTCACTGTGATATGAATTCGCTTCGTTTAGTTTATCCACTCTTAGGGCCGGGTACTTTGTGGGTTGAAGACTCCAATGCTAACCGTGAATATTTGGGACAAAGGAAAAATGAACTCGTTGTAAAAGATCCTGCAAAAATTTATCAGGTACCGCCAAAAACAATTACACTTTTAAAAGGAAATGGTCATCACACTGCTTATAGTTGTGGTGTCATTCATGCTTCACCTCCAGTTTCGATAACGAACGAACCTAGGGTCTTATTAAGAATTGAATCTCTTTATTAACTCTCTGACTGCCTGATGAAAGGACAAAAAAAAAGCCCCGCAATCGCGAGGCTTCTTTTTTTATAAACTTGGTACACCCACGGGGATTCGAACCCCGGTTACCGCCGTGAAAAGGCGATGTCCTAGACCGGGCTAGACGATGGGTGCATATTCTGCATTCATTATTCCGGTGGTATTTCGAAATGGTGATCTCTCTGCGACTCGAACGCAGGACCCTCTCCTTAAAAGGGAGATGCTCTAACCAACTGAGCTAAGAGACCAAACTTGTTTCGAAAGTGAGATTAAAAATAGTGGTACCGAGCTTTTTTGTCAAACGAAAAGATAAAAAAAATTATGAAATTTTTTACCTGTCCTTTTTAATGACTTGAAAAGCTATTGGCACAGGACTATGTTCCCCCTATGGAAAAGCCAAATGAAACTACAAGTTCTAACGAACTAAATAATAAGCGCGTAGCTTTGCATACTCTAGGCTGTCGTCTCAATATGTCTGAGACGGGTTCAATTGCGCAAGGTTTTAAAGATCGTGGTTATGATATCGTCGAATTTGGCGAACAAGCAGATGTTGTTTTCATCAATACATGTACTGTAACCGATGCAGCGGATTCTACCTGCAGAAATCTTATCAGAAAGGCCCATGGATCTTCTCCGGAAGGAAAGATTGTCGTAGCTGGTTGTTACGCTCAAATGGAGCCGGAAAAAATTTCGGGCATGCAAGGTGTAGATCTCGTGCTTGGGAACTCAGAAAAATATAAAGTTTTTGACTATCTCGATGAAGAAAAGACTAATCAGATCCATGTTGATAAATCGTGGGAATTTTTTGGAGCTGCAACGACAGAAGCAGATACACACACTCGCGCGTTCTTAAAAATTCAAGATGGCTGCAATTACGTTTGTTCATTCTGTATTATTCCATTCGCTCGCGGACGTTCGCGTGCGATCTCTGTAGAAGATGCCGTCGCAGAAGCTAAAAAACTCGTTTCTAACGGCTTTAAAGAAATCGTCCTTACTGGTGTGAACATTGGTGAGTACGAACAAGCATCAGGCGAAAAATTGCATGATCTCGTTGCAAGACTTCTCGAGATCGATGGATTAGAGAGATTTCGTTTATCATCAGTTGAACCGAACACGATCACTGATGAATTGATCGAAGTTTTAAAATCGTCTTCTAAAGTTCAAGACCACTTCCATATTCCACTTCAAAGTGGAGACGACGGAATCTTAAAGTCGATGAGAAGAAAATATACAGTTGCTGACTACAAAAGAATCATCAATAAATTGATAGCCGCTTTTCCGAATGCAGGAATCGGTGCTGATATGATCGTCGGTTACCCTGGCGAGACAAAAGAGCAATTTGAAAACACTTTCAATTTAGCGAAAGAACTTCCGCTCACACACTTTCATGTTTTTCCTTATTCAAAGAGAAAAAATACGACAGCGGCGAAAATGGAAAACCATATTCACGCTACAGAGAAAAAATCTCGCGTAAAATCGCTCATGATGTTTGGAGATGCAAAATTAAATCTTTTCACTGAGGACCAAGTTGGTAAAAAAACGAAAGTTCTTTTTGAAAGAAGAAATAAACAAGGCCTTTTCGAAGGATATTCATCAAACTATCTACGCGTTCAAGTACAAACAGACCTCGATCTTTCTAACCAGATTTGTGAAGTTTATTTAACTCGCGTGGAAAATGGAAAGCTCGTTGGTGAACTTCTTCAGTAATTCAATCAAAAAAATTTAAAAAAAGAATTAAGGATTGATGATGATCTTCGTAGGCACATCTACGATTGAGAAAATTTCATCGATTTCTGCGTCTGTCACAGCGATACAGCCGTTCGTCCAATCGTAACGTGATAAATTAGCACGAATGGTTTCTTCAGGAAATTTATCCAGATTTACACTTGTAAGCCATTCTCTCATTTCTTCGAAAGTGTTTGGGTAACCGTGAAGCATGATATCTCCACCTGGTTTTTTTCCATGGAGTCTTGCTCTCCATGTATCGCGTGCGCTTGGATAAGAAATATGAAAGGCCTTGTGAAATTTAGAATGTTCGTTTTTTAAATCGAGAGTGTAAGTTCCTTCTGGAGTTTTATTGTCGCCATCTTGAGATTTTGCACCACCTTCAGCATTTAATCCCAGCATAACTTTGTAGGTTTTATAAACCTGATCATCTTCAGTAATCAATTCGAGTTTGCGCTCGCCCTTTGCCACCCTTAGCTCTTTAATTACAACAGCAAAAGTTGGAGTTGATAAAACTGATACGACAATTGTTAAAAGTAGTGTTTTCATGCGGTCGTTTATAGGAAAAATTTTATGGCATGAAAAGCCCTTATTTAGACGATGAAATCTTTACAGGAGAAGCTCAGAATTCTATATTTTTAAGATGGAAAATCGAAATAAAATCATCACAACAATTAACTCAACACGCGTGGAAATTGATGGCGATAAGGCCTTCATGCCCCTCGCAAACTATCTTCGTGAAGGCGCTTGTTTAACAGGAACAAAAGTCGTTTGTGCTGAGGGAGACTGCGGTGCCTGCACTGTTCTTCTTGCTCGCGATGTCGGCCCTGATGGTAAGCTTAAGTTTAATTCAGTTAACTCATGTATTATTCCTCTTTATTTGATCGATGGTGCACAAGTTGTAACAGTCGAAGGATTAAAAAAGAGTGAAACTGAGTTGCATCCTGTGCAGGAATCTATGGTTGCTTGCCATGGAGCTCAATGCGGATACTGTACTCCCGGATTTATCTGCGCGATGGCCGGAATGGTGGAGGACGCCAAAGTAGAACAAAAACCTATCACTGAAAAGAAAGCAAAAAATTATCTCACGGGAAATCTTTGTCGCTGTACCGGATACAAGCCGATCATCGAAGCGGCCGTGAATATTGATTTAAATAAAACAGAACTTTTGAAAGATCGTTATTACAATCCATTATGGCTTAATGAAATGAAAAAAATTAAAAGCACATCGATGACGATGACTTTTGATGACAAGAGTATTTTTCTTCCAGTGAAATTGGATGAAGCTCTTGAGGCAAAAAATAAAGACCGCGACATGCGATTAATCGGCGGATCTACTGACATCGGCGTTGTTGTGAACAAAGGAAAGCTCACGACTCCAAAAGCGATGGCACTTTATCATATCGATGAATTAAAAAAGATTTCACACGATGATAAATTTATCAGTGTTGGAGCGACAGTGACTCTTTCGGAGTTCGAGCGATACGTAGAAAAACTCATTCCAGAATTAAAACAGATGCTGCATATTTTTGCTTCTCCGCAAATTAAGAACCAAGGAACATTGGTTGGAAACGTGGTGAATGCTTCTCCGATCGCCGATACGATTCCTTATTTGATGGCGAGCGATGCTCGTGTCGTATTAAAAAGTGTCAAAGGCGAGCGCGATGTTTTGATGTCGGATTTTTATCTCGGTTATAAAAAGCTGGATATGGACCCGAGTGAAATCGTTATTGGAATTAAAATTCCTCTTCCAAAAAAATCAGAACAAACCCGTCTCTATAAAGTTTCTGTTCGTCGCGATCTCGATATTTCTGCTGTGACTTTTGCAGGGATGATTGAAGTAGAGAAGGGGACAATTAAAAACGCCCGCATTGCGATGGGCGGAGTTGCTGCCACTGTTCTTCGCTTGAAAGAAATTGAAAACAAATTACAGGGAATGGACTTCAACAGAAAAACTTTTGAAGAGGCTGCGGCAATGATGCCGACATTAATCAATCCGCTTTCTGATCTTCGCGCGAGCAAAGAATACAGAATGCTTCTAGCGAAAAATTTCTTTTTAAAATTTCATAATGACATTGCGGAGGCGAAAGTATGAGCGTAGGACAAAATATTCGCCACGATTCAGCGATCACTCACGTAACCGGAGAAAGTATTTTTATCGACGACAGACCTCATCTAAGAAATGAAGTTCTCGTCGGAGTTTTAGGTGCGCCTGTTTCAGCAGGACTCGTAAAGAAAATTGACTTCAGTGAAGCACTCACTGTTGAAGGTGTGCTCGCTGTTTATACCGCAAAAGATTTTCCTCACAATCGTTGGGGAACAATTGTTCCTGAACAACCGATTCTCGTCGACGATGTGATCGGCTATATGGATGAACCTCTTTGTATCATCGCTGGAACAAGTGATGAGGCCATCAATCGCGCTAAAAAATTAATCAAAGTAGAAGTAGAAGAACAACCGGCAATTCTGTCGATCGATCAGGGAATGCAGGCACAAAAATTTATTTGTGTAGCGACTCCATTTATTCGCGGAGACGCAGACACTGCTCTTAAAAATTCACCGAATATTTTAAAGGGAGTTTTTGAGTGTGGCGGGCAAGAACACTTTTACATGGAATCGCAGGCGACGGTTGTTTATCCGTTAGAGAACGGACAACTCGAAGTACATTCATCTTCACAACACCCGACAGAAACTCAACACGTGGTTGCTCACGCTCTTCATCTCGATTTCTCTCAAGTCGTGTGTATTGTTAAACGCATGGGCGGAGGATTCGGAGGAAAAGAAAGTCAGGCCGCTCATTTTGCAGCAATGGCCGCACTTGTAGCGCAAAAATTAAAACGTCCAGCTCGTCTCGCGCTCACCAAAGACGATGACATGATGATGACGGGAAAACGTCACCCGTTCAAAAACTTTTATGAAGTTGGTTTTGATAACGATGGAAAGATTTTGGCATTCAAAGCAAAGATTTTTGCCAATGGAGGAGCGTATACAGATTTGACTCCTTCAATTCTCGACCGAGCAATGTTTCACATCGACGGTTGTTATTATCTTGAACACTGTCATATCGAAGGTTCTGCTGTTCGCACGAACCAACATTCAAATACTGCTTTTCGTGGATTCGGCGGCCCGCAAGGGAATATGACGATGGAGAGTGTGATTGAAGATATGGCGAATTTTTTAAAGATCGACAGTTTTAAAATTCGTCGTCTGAATCTTTATGGAAAAGATTTACGCAATATCACTCCGTATGGACAGCTTGTTGATAATAATGTTCTTCCGGAAATTTTTGATCAACTTCACGCGAGTTCAGAATACGAATCGCTTTTAAAAGAAGTAAACGAGTTTAATAAAAAGAAAAATGGAAAACTTCGCGGCCTTTCGATAACCGGATGTAAATTCGGAATTGCTTTCACTGCCCGTCACCTGAATCAAGGAAACGCGCTTGTAAACATTCACCTCGACGGAACAGTTCAGGTTTCAACAGGTGCGACTGAAATGGGCCAGGGGGTAAATACAAAAATGCAGCAGATTACTGCACACGCATTTGGAATTGATCCAAAGAATGTTGTTGTGATGTCGACATCGACAGAAAAAAACCACAACACTTCTCCGACAGCAGCGTCGAGTGGAGCAGATATCAATGGAGCAGCAACTCTGCTTGCCTGCCAAAAAATTCTCGCTCGCTTGAAATGGATTGCTCATCAACATTTTTCTGGATTTAAAGGCGACGATAAAAATGAGTTTCCTGCTTTTGATGAAAAAGTGAATACTGATCATATTATTTTTTCGAACGAAATGATTTCTCACCGTGATCAAAAAGATAAAACGATTAAGTGGACCGAACTATTGAAACTGGCTTATTTTAACCGAGTTTCATTGGGAGACTATGCTTTCTTCAAAACTCCTGATTTAGGTTTTGATAAAAAGACATTGAGTGGTCGCGCCTTCAACTATTTTACGAATGGAGCGGCGATGAGTTTGGTGGAAATCGATGAATACACCGGCGAACTTAAAATTCTACGCACAGATATTTTGATGGATCTCGGTCGTCCGATTAATCCTGGTATCGACGTAGGACAAGTCTCGGGTGCTTTTGTTCAAGGGGCAGGTTGGGTAACGACAGAAAATCTTTTTTATCACCAAAATGGAAAATTGCTTTCTCACAGTCCGACGACTTACAAGATTCCAAACATTCAGGATACGCCGAGAACATTCAATATAAAACTTCTCGAAAATCATCTGAACACGCAAAACGTTCATCGTTCAAAAGCTGTAGGTGAGCCACCTCTTCTTTTAGGAGCGAGCGTGTGGACAGCTGTAAAAAATGCCTTGAGTTTCCGAGCGACAAAAACATTGCCGCATATTTCGAGTCCAGCAACTAACGAAATCATTTTAATGGAGCTAGCTCGCTATGAATGAAGAATTTTTGCAAAAACTCCAATTCTATAAAGACAGCGGAACAGAAGTTGTGACAGTGACATTAGTCCAGTCGCGAGGAAGCAGTCCGCAGGTCGTTGGTGCAAAAATTATCGTCACTCACGAAGGACTTGTGTGGGGAACTGTCGGCGGTGGAAAAGTTGAGTTAAAGGCCGTTGCTCATGCGAAAGATCTTCTTGCAAGCGGAAATGAAACTGATTTTTGTGAATGGAATTTGCAAAAAGATGTCGGGATGACTTGTGGTGGAGTGGCGAGTTTTTATTTTGAACATTTTAAATTTGCGAAAGTTTCAACAGGACAATGGACTGTTGCCATTTTCGGAGCAGGTCACGTTGCTCAGGAAGTTGTACGTCTACTCATTAAACTTGATTGTCAGGTGAAATGTATTGATCCACGCCACGATTGGCTTCAAAAACTTCCGGAACATCCACGTTTGGAAAAAATCCAAATGGATCATATGAAAGATTATGTGAAGGAATTGCCTCCGCACACTTTCATTGCTTCAATGACGATGGGGCATGCTTATGATCTTCCGGTTCTTTTAGAAGCAATGACAAAATATAATTTTCCATATCTCGGAGTTATTGGAAGCGATTCAAAAGCAAAAGTACTCAAACATGATTTGCGAACGAATGGGGCGAGCGAACAAGCTGTTGAAAAACTTTTTTGTCCGATTGGTGAACCGTTTGGCAACAATTCTCCGGTGGAAATCGCTATCAGTATCGTTTCTCAATTGCTTAAATATCGCGATCTCGCTTAATTGTTTCAATAGCGACTTTCAGAGATTGCGATAAACTCTTCATTCCTCTTTTTTCTAAAAACTCCACAACATTTTCCATCGGGCAAATGCGCACGAGATAGAAAATCAATACACCAATGGTGATCGGGCGAAGAAGTGTCCAGACGATCGATACATTATCTGTGCGAGTGTCGTAAAGAAAAATGGCCGTCAGGATATAAGAGATAATGAACAACGGCTGAGAAAGATCCATAAATGCGTTGAACAACTGATTTGAAGAATATTTTTTTTGTTTGGGTTTTGCTTGAACAGTAAGTTTTAGCTGAAATTTCTCAAATTCTTTTTCACTCATTTTTACGAGATAGCGAGAGACTACGTAGGCGACAATCACTTTAAGAGCGAAAGTAAGAATGACAATTTTAACAATGAGTGACGGTTCAATATGCGAGAGAAAAGAAAATTCTTTTTGAAAGTATTTTAAAACTTCGAGCAGGTCTTTTCCGAATAAAAGATAAAGCATGATGAGCGGTTGAATGAAGGCCCAAGCACTAGAGAGAATAGTGGCCATGAGTAGACCGACAGTATTTACACCAAAAAGAGTTACGCCAACAGAATAAAGAAATCCCTGCATGAGAATCGCAAGCATTGGTGTGAGTTTTTTTCCCGCAGGAGATAAACTTTTTAGCAGTGAACTGATTAAAGAAATTTTAAGTGAAACGTTTCGCGATTTTAATTGGAAACTCGCACGTGAAAGAATGGCAATTTGATTGATTGAGAGAACTTGTCCAGCGAGCGGAATCGAAGCTGCATGCAAAAGACTGCCGAGACCGATTTCAATCAGCGATAAACTCGCAGCATATTTTCCGACAGATTTTATTTCTTCGTTTTGCATAAGTCATAATATACATGACTTAGTGATAAATGGTAATTGGAATAGGAACGTCGATATTTTCAAAAATGTTTTCCATTTCCTGATTGTCGACAGCGATACATCCCGCAGTCCAGTCGATGCGTTTGATGAGTCCCATCTTCTGGAGAATTTTAAAAAGTGCTTTTGGTTTGTTGGGATAACCATGAATCATGATATCGCCACCGGGTTCAACTCCAGCTTCATTCGCGCGTCTGGTATCGTCGTAGTTAGGATAAGAAACATGTAGTGATTTATAAAAGAGAGATTCAGAATTTTTATAATCGAGAGTATAGCTTCCTTCCGGAACAAGATTATCGCCGGCCTTTCTCTTTGGCCCTTTTCCCCCGCGCCCGAGCATCACGTGATAAGTCTTGATGACTTTTCCTTGTGAAAGCATATCCATTTTGTGTTTTGATTTATACACGCGAACTTCATCAACTTCTCCAGCGAAACTGACAAAAGCGATTAAGGCAGCAAAGACAATAACAAATATTTTCATAATACTAGGCTAACAAAATTCTAATTGTTGTCAGCTCAGTAAGTTATTGCCTTTTTGTCCGACTATTTTAGTTTGAGGACCATGCGAACGTCATCGATGATGACACCGTCTACACGAAAGAGATCAGTGACAGTATAGAGTTCAGTGAATCCAAAAGAAGTGTAAAGTTTTCTGGCAGGAAGATTGTGAGCGAAGACCATGAGGTCAATGTATTCTAAAAAATCTTGCGAACGGGCCCACTTCAACATTTCAGTCATGAGAAGTTTTCCGGCGCCGATTCCACGCGCTTCTTCTTCAATTCCCATTCCGAGTTGAGCACGGTGAAGGCTTGCACCGAGATTATTTTTCAAATTGATATGTCCTACAATACGATTGTCTTTTACAAGAATAAAATGGCGGCACCAATTTGATTCACCAATAGGAGTATTCATTCCTGTTTTCAATCGTTCGAATGTTTCCTGACGGTTCCATTCGTGGCTTTTTGGAAAGGGATGTGCGGGAAGACTATTGAAGCCAACTTCTTTCATCTGACGAATTCCATGTTCAGTAAGAGCGTCTAAATCATCGAAGGTGGCAATTCGTACTATCATAAATCGTTCAGTGAAAATCCAATCGCGATTGTGAATGGATGTTTTTTTCTATTGTCGTCGTCGCTTTTTAGATTATCAAGAGTCTGCTGAATGCGACGATCACCCGGTGCTTTTTTAAGAGCGTTTTCAAGCAGAGCAACTGCCTGCTCGTAATTTCCTCTGCCATTATCGTAAACAGCATTGGCCTTGTAGTAATCGTAGATCCATTCTTTTGGATGTTTGCTTGATTCCTGATCAAGATACGCAATGAAGTCCGTATGGTCTTTCTTCTCAGTTGCGTTTTCATCGTTCTTAAAAATTTCACCGCGTTCAGCGAGAGAAATTTCTCTTACTTCAGGATCATTTGGATTCAAACGTTTTGCCTGGTCGAGAGTGTCCTGAAAATCATCTTTGTAGCGATCGTCTTTGTTGAGTGAACTCATCGAAAGCAAAAGCAATTTCACTTTGTATCCACCGAGGTAACTCGGTTCTTTATCGAGAAGAGCATTTACGATAGCGAGACTTTTATCAGGATGTTCAAAAAAATCGCCATTCGAAAATTTATCAGCGATCAAGTGAAGAAGAATTGTGGCATCGAGTTCTTTGGGATCAACGTCAGGACGAACAACTGTCGCTACACTCGCCGTTTTTGCCATCATGAGAGCGCCATAACATTCATTAGAAATTTTTTCTCGAGCCGAACTCTGGCATTTCGCGAGAACATCATCCAGTTTACTTTGAAGTGCGCCCGGAAAAGCACCAGAGCACGTTTTTAAAATCGCATCGACTTTATGATCGACAAATTGATTGGCGTAATCGTTCATCGACATTTCCGCTGAACTCTTCAAAAAAAGAGTACAGGCACTCGATGTCGCTGTTGTATTTAAAATTTTATCGGGAATAACAGTTTTGTATTTTAAAATGTCGTTGGCCTTTGTGATGCCCACGCGCGGTTTTTTAACGATCTTCGGTGGAGCATATTTTTGATAAACAAAATATCCTACGGTTCCTACAACCGCAGCTCCCAGAAGAACATCAAAAAAGCGATTTTTACTCATTTTATTTTTTAGGATTTTTACTTAGCTTTTCCAAGTCTACCTGAGGATAAATTCCTTCAAGTGTTCCCGGTTGCTTTCCCCACGAACTCAAGTCGAGTTCTGGAGTGATCTCATCTTCAAAATAATCCTTTCTGAAAATAATTTCTTTTCTTTCCGGTCCAAAAGCAATGATTCCCACTGGAATGCCAAGGAAGTTTTCAATTTCTTTGATGTACATTTCAAGCTCGTTAGACAGATCACCTTTGAAATCATCAGTGAAAGGCTTCATTGATTTGTAGATTGGTTTTGTTTTTGTGAGATCGATTCCCGGATAAGCACACTCAATGCGCTTTCCTTCGTATTCGTAAGCAACGCAAACTTTCAATTCGCGAATTCCTGAAAGAATGTCTAATTTTGTAAGAGCAATTGAAGTCAGGTTTGAAGCTTTTACAGAATATTTTAGAAGAGGAAGATCGAGCCATCCACAACGACGTTTTCTTCCTGTCGTTGCTCCAAACTCATGTCCTTTCGTTTGAATTTCATCACCGAGAGCATCGAAGAGTTCAGTTGGGAATGGTCCTTCACCAACTCTTGTCGTGTACGCTTTCGTAATTCCTAAAACCTCTTCAACGTGTGATTCAGGAATTCCTGCACCTGTATAAACACCACCTAGTGATGTTGAAGAAGAAGTTACATACGGGTATGTTCCGTAATCGATATCGAGAAGAATTCCTTGAGCTCCTTCGAAAAGAATTTTTTTACCAGCTTGAACTGCGTGATCGAGAACTGAGAAAGTATCGCAAACGTACGGCTTAATTTTTTTTCCGAGTTCAAAAAGTCTTTCAGCTTCCTGATCAACGGAAGGGAATTCAACATTGTATCTGTGTTTGAAAAGAATTTCTTTTTCGCCCAAGTTTCTCGCTACTTTTTTCTTAAGCGTTTCCATATCGAAAAGATCTTTTAACTTGATCGCGCGACGACCGATTTTATCTTCGTACGCAGGACCAATTCCTTTTCCTGTTGTGCCGATTTTTACTGAACCTTGTGATTCGCGAGCGGCATCGAGAAGTTTGTTATAGCTTGTGATAACAGTTACGTTTTCAGAAATTTTTAGATTGTTTCCTGTAACCTTGATTCCTGCTTCTTCAACTTTTTTTAATTCAGTTAAGAAAGCTTCCGGTTCGAATACAACTCCGTGTCCGATAACAGAAGTTGAGTGAGCGTGAAGAACGCCAGAAGGAATTAAGTGAAGAACGATTTTCTTTCCATCGACGATAATCGTATGGCCGGCATTATTTCCTCCCTGGTAGCGAACGACAACATCGCATTTTTCGCTGAGAAGGTCCGTGATTTTCCCTTTTCCTTCATCACCCCATTGAGAACCAATAATCGCTAACGTCTTCATACTTATTTACCTCGACCAAATTTGTCCGTTTAAAACACAAAACACCATATATTCTCCAAACCCCTTAGATATGTAAAATATATGGTGCCTATTTTCAGTATCAATCTAATCTATAGTTACTTTAATTACTTCGCTTTAACTTCGTTTAATAAATTGTTGTTTACGAAAAATTCATTGATCTGGTGAACCGCCATTTCTCCTACGCGGAATTGCGCTTCTTCAGTCGAAGCACCAACGTGTGGAGACATGATTAAATTTGGAAGTTCAATCAATTTAGAGTTCGCTGGAAGTGGTTCAACAGCGAATACGTCGAAACCAGCAGCGCGAATTTTTTTGTCTTTAAGAATATCGTAAAGAGCGTCTTCATCAACGATTCCACCGCGAGCAGCGTTCACGAGAATAGCGTCTTTCTTCATCATCGATAATAATTCACGAGTGATCATTCCTTTCGTCGCCGGCATTAACGGAGTGTGAATTGTAATGATGTCACAAGTTGAAAAAATTTCCGCAAGATCTTTTGCTTTACGAGCGAATGAAAATTCAGATTTTTCGACCATTGGATCGAAGAAAAGAACTTCCGGTTCGAATCCTGAAATTCTTTTTGTCACGATTTGTCCGATACGACCGAAACCAACAACACCAACTTTTTTCTTCCAAAGTTCTAGACCAGTCAGAGCGTTTTTCTCCCACTTTCCTTCGTGCATAGTTTTGTCAGCGAAAGGAGTGTTGCGAAGACAAGACATCATAAGAGCGATGGCCTGTTCAGCAGCAGAGTTGTTGTTTGCACCTGGAGTATTGGCAACCTTTACACCTTTTCCAGCGCAAAGAGCTTTATCGATATTATCTGTTCCTTCACCTGCGCGAATAACGATTTTTAAATTTGGTGCGAGTTCTAAAAGTTCAGCATTCACAGTAGTTGCTGATCTGATGATGAGTCCATTTACTCTTGGAAGAAGAGCTTTCAATTCTTCTTGTGAAACTTTTGAAGTGGGATGCACTTCAAGCGATGTATTTTTTTTCAAATCTTCGAAAAGGGTTTTATCAAATCCGTCTGGAACGACAATGAAAGGCTTCATGGATTCTCCTAAAAAGGTAAATGTTTGGGATTCGGTTCATTATAGGACCCGTCTGGAGAATTAGAAAAGAGAAAGTTTTGCCTAAATGTTTGTTAGATATCTGTGAGGAGATTTTGCAAATGCTCAGTCAAATTGAGCAAAATTTCCGGGCGGAAAGAGAGAGGGCGATAAACGACGCCAGAGAGTTCGAAGATTTTTTTAGCAATACGATTGCTTTCTGTTTCTTGATGCTTGTCAGAAAGATAAACCACTTCTTTTACTTTTGAAGAAGCGATCAACTTTGCACATTCGTTACACGGAAAAAGTGTGACGTAAGCGCGAGCACCTTCGAGCGAACGGCTCGCGTGCAAAATAGCATTCGCTTCACTATGAACAACGTAACCGTATTTTTGGAATTCTAGTGGGGCAGACTTATCTTTTCCCCAAGGGACTTTTGATTCGTCGATTCCGGCAACAAATCCATTGTAGCCCATCGTGATTTGGTGATTGTGTTTGTCGACGAAGACCGATCCCACTTTTGTGGCCGGATCTTTTGACTTGAAGGCCGCAATCATGGCTTGTAGCATGAAATACTCATCCCAGCTGAGTGCTGACTTTACGTCGACGAAATTAATTGTCGTTTGATCGCTATTGGTAGGACCTTTGGGATTGTGATTGCTTTCCATGATTGATTTAAAATTCATTCGTAGGGGCAAGAAAGTCAAGAAAATTAAAAAGTTTTCTTGTAAGGTGGAGTTTAACTCGTTACACTTAAAGCAGATATTTACTAATTGAGGTTTCAATGAAAACAGATTTTGATACATTGCGCGCCCTCGCTAGTTATACGATCAATAACCTAAAAGAAAAGAAGTTGATCGAATTTCACGCGACAAATAGAGAAGCGTTAATTGAAGCAATGGCAACTGAGTACGGCGTAAGTTTCGCAACAGACGAAGACGTTCGTGAACAAGCTATCGAAGAAGTTGAAGAAAAAATGGGAGTAGACAATCTTCCAGAAGACGTTACTGAATCAGAAATGTTCAACCACGCAAGAAAAGAGATTATCAAGTCATTCAATGGCGAGAATATCGGAGGACTTTACTTGGTTGAATCACTTCACCAAATTGCAGTAAGAATGAAAGATTTTATTCTTGATTGCGATCTTATTGATGATGTTTACGGAGCTGATGAAGATATTATTTCTTTCTTGGTTGCTAAGATCAGACTCTTCTCTCCGAAGAAAAACTAACAAACTTAAAAAATGAAAGGCTCCGAAAGGAGCCTTTTTTATTTCTGTTTTCAGTTGGCCGTTGGCGGTTAGCTGTTTACCGTCGACTGTTGACCGTTAACTGCCAACTGATGACCGCCAACCGATAACTACTTGCAGTTCGCCTTCTCAATCACATGGCGTGTAGAAAGCTCCTTATCAGCAGCATACCACCCTTCCGACTTAGATCCTTTCGCACCACAGATCACCGCTTTATCAGAACAGTTGTCCCAAGCAAGTTTTCCGTTCATTTGCCAACCTTCAGACTTTGATCCAATGTTCACGCAGACTGGTTTACCAGCTTCGCTTTTTGAGCATTGAGACCAGCCAAGAAGTTTCATATTATCAGTGTCGAGTTTGTAGCTAACCCAAGCATCCTTATCGCAAACGAGAGCTTCCTTCGAACAGTTTGCCCAAAGTAATTTTCCGTCAGTTGTTTTCCATCCTTCAGATTTCGATCCGATGTTCACACACTTTGGTGCTGTTGCGGCCATTGCTGAAACTGAACACGCTAAAACAAAAAGAGCGATCATTGATTTCATATTGAACTCCACTATAAAAAATTTTAATGGAGTCGATATAGCTCAAGAGGGGATAGTGGTGGGAAAAAGTGAAAAAATTACAGCAAAATTTTAAACGAGTTCCATGCGAATCATCACTTCTTCGAAGTATGGCCCTTCAATCAAACCATTTAATACGGAACTCTTACTTTCAGCGTACAGATAACCGCCAGTTTCTTTTTCGCGAATGAGGAAGGCATCGTAGTAGAGACGTTCCTGGCGATCGGCCGTGGCCGTTCCTTCGAGTCTTACCATTTCATATTTTCCGCTGTTGATGAGAATACCGTCGCGAAAATCGCTGGGGTTATAGATGATGCTTGTTTCTTCATCGAAAAGAATTTTGCGATCGTGGATTTGTTTCTTGAAAAGTTCGATGATGTCCATTTCAACTGGCTCAGGATTCCAGATGAAGTGCGCTTCCCAATCGTAGCGAGTGTCTAATCTTTTAAAAATGATTTCGTTGTCTGAACCGGAAGGAATAGTTCCCCACCACGAGGGAGTGAGGAGCTTAAATTGTTTGAAAAAAACTTCGCGTGCGTTTTTTAGATAAGATTTTTTTTCGTTCTTGATAACCCACATGGTGTAAACACCAAGCCCCATCAAAAGAAAAAAAGAAAGCCATTCTAAAATTGGTCGCACGCTCATTGAATAATCCTATTCGAGAATTTTTTCGGTAGTATCGAGGAGCGTCTGCGGAAGATCAAGGACCGGCGCGATTTTTTCACCGAAGCGTCCGCCGATTCCACCCCATTGTCCTTTCTTCACTAATGCGGTGTTAGTAGCATCTTTTATATTTTCCATCATAACTTCTCCGTCAAACATAATAATTTCTGTTTCACCGAGGAGAGTATTCGTCTTTAAAAAGAAATCTGTTCCGCGAACTCCCATTGAAACATTCTTAGTAAAAATCTTTCCTTTGGAATCACTGGGAGCAAAAGATTTCCAACGGCACTGGCCTGCTTCGAGAGTGTATTTCTTAGCATCGCTAAAATTTAATTGCATGATTGAGTTGGGCCCGATGGAAATTGTGTTTTTCCATTTGTCGATTTTGATCTGGAGAAAAGATTTTTCTTTCGTTTCGATTTTTCCAACCTTATCAATAACGTCACCTTCTTTTACAGGATGTCCTTCAAAGATGACTTCTCCTCTCAGTTTTGTCACAAGTCCCGATGGAGGGAGATCGACTGCATAGAGAGCAAAAGAAGAGACGAGGGAAACCGCCAGCAAAGTCGCGAGTAATAGTTTTTTCATTTGATCCTCCTTAATACCTGAACAAAATTCTTTGTTATGTTGTGATTCTGAGCTTTTACCTTACAAAAGAACTAGGCATAAAAGTTCCTCTAAACTTTTGCTCAATAATTACCGAAAATTGTAATTGAGTTAATCTCAAAGAGCATCAGAGTCCAATTTGGAGTAGCTTTTATGAAACGATTTTACAGCACAAAAACCCTTAGCACCAAAGGGAAAATCATCTTCTCAGCATTATCTGTGATGATGATGATTCAACCTCTGGCAGAAGCAGCGAGCTCAATGGATTGTTCGCAAATCTCTCCTCAGTACGATGATGAGTATAGATATTGCTTGAATGTCCAAATCGCAGGAGCTGCAAAAGATGCGGGTGTGGATTGTGTGGATTGTATGCGAGCGCAAGAACAAAAAACAAATCCATGGGTTGAAGCTCTGGGAATTGTCGCTCAACCATTAGCTTATTTTGGTGCTTCATACTTTGGAGCGAAATACGCTTTCAAATCACAGGAAGCTTGGGCGAATTCATACGCGCAAGGATACCAACAATGTACGAACAGATTTAATTCTTACTTAGATTATAGTGCACAGGCAGGAGCGAACCCGATTCTTCCAGCTGATGCACAATCGTTTGCAGCTTCATGTAACAACTCTGGAATGGGACAATACGCTGGATACGGCGGAATGGTTGGAAACGGCTACGGCGGTTTCGGTAACCCATTTCTCTCTGGTGGATATTCACCAGGGTTCATGGGCGGAATGATGGGGCCATACTACGGTGGTGGAACTGGTATCGGTGGTGGCATCGGTATTGGTGGCGGTTATCCTGGAATGGTTAACGGCGGATTTGGGATGGGACTCGGAATGGGTCTTGGTAACGGTCTGGCGGGAATGCTTGGTTACGGATTAGGTGGATATCCAGGCGCTGGTATCGGCGGTGGAATTAATATTGGAATCGGTGGTGGTCTCGGCGGTGGAGGAATGTATCCAGGCGGAGGAATCGGTGGTGGAATGTACCCTGGTGCTGGTGGAATGTATCCGGGCGGTGGTATCGGAATCGGTGGTGGGATGTACCCTGGAGCAGGCGGGATGTATCCTGGCGCAGGTGGAATGTACCCAGGTGCTGGTGGAGGAATCGGTATTGGTATCGGTATCCCGGGCATCGGAATCAATGGTGGAATGAACGGCGGTGGTATGTATCCTGGTGGAGGAATGTATCCTGGCGGTGGAATTGGTGTTGGTGGATACCCAGGTGCTTATCCGGGTGGAATCAACGGCGGTATCTACGGTGGTGCTTATCCGGGAGCGTATCCTGGTGGTATCGGACTTGGTTCAGGTGGATCAATGTGTTTGATCTGTATCAATGGTGGAATTGGAGTTAACGGCGGCCTAAATGGCGGCGGAATGTATCCTGGTGGGGGAATCAACGGTGGTATGTACCCTGGCGGTGGAATCAATGGTGGAATGTATCCTGGTGGAGGAATTAACGGTGGTATGTACCCAGGTGGTGGTATCAACGGCGGAATGTATCCAGGTGGTGGTGGTGTAGCAAACGGTGGAGCTTATCCTGGTGGCTATAACCCATATGGTGGATACAATCCATACGGTGGAACTGGATATAACCCTTACGGAAACGGTGGATACAATCCATACGGACAAGGGATGATGAATGGTGGTGCCGGAGTTGGTGTTGGTGTTGGATTTCCTAACAACGGTGGATACTGGGGAGCAACTGGCGGATACAATGGTGGCTCAGGATACGGTGTACCGGGTATGGGACAAGGTTATTACGATCAACAGAACCAACAATATCAAGCGCAAATGGCAATGCAAGGGCAAGCAGCTGCAGGATATGCACGTATGCAAGGTAACGCTCAAGTTAACCAAATGGCGCAAAACGGATTATATGCAAACTATAACAACGCACGCACTGACCTTTATGGGATGAACGGTGCTGGTTACTACGGTGGAGCTCCATACGCTGCTGGAAACGTCGGTGCTGGTCTAAGTTTAAATGGTGGAATCAGCGGTTCTTTCAATTTTTAAGAAAAGAAAATAGATAAAATAAAAAGGGAGCTCAAAGGCTCCCTTTTTTATTTCTTATTTTGGAAAGTAGATTACTTCTTGTGCATTAGAGTTCTGTATTCGTCTTGGAAAATAACTTCAATTTTGTTGTTGTCGATTAGTCTCTCAACAACTCCTTGTCCAAATGTCGGGTGATCGATAACGTCACCAAGCGCGAATGCTTCTTTAGTTGAATAGGCTTTTGAGTGTGCTGTACTTTTGTTGATTGCTTTATTCCAAAGTTCGGCAACGCTTTCAGTTTGTTTCTTTCCTGACCTTGCTGATTTAATGACTCTATCAATTGATGTCTTTCTTTTTGTTGCACCAGGATCTTTGAATGAGTGCGTTCCTTTACAAGTCTTGCACATTACTTTGTCTGGTGTGGTTGCATCTTTCATCGTAACGATGATGTGTGCTAGGATAAGTTTGCATTTATTACATTGAGAGAGGACTTCTTTTCCGACGCTTAATTCGGCCATAATGGAACCTTTTTTTGATAGAGGAATTTTTAAGAAAGAGATATTCGTATAAGAGTATAAAAAATGGATGATTCTGTAAAGGACAATCAAAATTTACCGAGTGATAAGCGCCAGATTCTCACTGTGAAATTGGAGGATAAAGCGCGCCTTCTTCCGACTAAACCCGGATGTTATTTGATGAAAAACAAAAATGATCAAATCATTTATGTTGGAAAGGCAAAGAATCTACGCGCACGTGTTTCTTCTTATTTTAATAACTCAGCGAAAGGGCCAAAAACAGAAATTCTCGTCACTCATATTACCGATTTTGATTTCATCATCACTGAAAATGATGCCGAAAGTTTTGTTCTCGAAAACAACTTAATCAAGAAACATACGCCCAAATACAATATTCGTTTAAAAGACGATAAGTCTTATCCATACGTTGTGATCAACACGAATGAACCATTTCCTCGTCTGGAATTTATCAGGAGAGTAAAACGCGGAAAAGGAATTGATGTGTATGGCCCGTTTGTAACGGGAAGTAACGTGTGGGACGTCATTCGCATTCTCACAAAAAGTTTTTGTCTGCGCGATTGTAAGCTTTCCGATTTTAAAACTCGCAAAGAACCTTGTTTGCTTTATCAGATGAAACAATGTTCAGCTCCGTGTGTGGGAAAAATTTCAGCCTCCGATTATGAAAAAGATTTGAATCTTGCGCGCGATTTATTTTCAGGTAGTGGAAATAAAACTTTGCGCGAATTAGAAAAACGTATGCAATTGGCTGCAGAGAACGAAGAGTTTGAAAAAGCGGCGCAAATTCGCGATAACCTCACGGTGCTTTCTGAGTTTGCGAACAACTTCAAACAAACGAATGCAGAACTCGATCGCGACAGCAATATCGATATCGTCGCTTATTATCAGGGCGAAATTGAAGTTGATCTTTCAATCTACATGATGAGAAACGGAGTTCTTCTCGGACATAAAAATTTCAGTTTCTCCAATTTAGAAATCGTCGATGATATTGAAGAGACAGTGAACAACTTTTTGTTTCAGTATTATTCGAGTACATACGATTCACTTCCACAATTGGTCGTTACACAAATGTCGGATGAATCAAACCGCTTGTTGGAAGCGGGGATGCAGACGCTTGAAAAAAATATTCGCGTTCGTCCTCCGCAAAAACAATACGATTCTCTTCTCAACCTCACTCGCGATCATGCATTCGAACAACAACGCGTGCGTATGTTGCATGAAGATTCTGTATATGTCGGTTTGAATAAACTAAAAGATCTTCTCGGTCTTCGCGAACGTCCGGTTGTTCTTGAATGTTACGATATTGCGATTTTTCAAGGAACGAGCCCAACAGCTTCGCAAATTGTTTTTCACGATGGAAAAGCGGATAAGAAAAAATATCGTTACTACCATCTTGAACAAAGACCGGAAGGAAACAATGACTTTGCGATGATGAAAGAATTGATCACTCGTCGTTCGGATAACGGAAACCTTCCTGATGTTTTTATTGTCGACGGTGGACTTGGACAGGTGAATGTTTTTAAAGAAGCGCTTAAAGAATTTAATATTCCTATTCCGGTAATCGGAATTGCGAAATCAAAAGTTGTTCGCACGAAAAATGGATTTAAAAATGAAGATATCAAACGTTCAGAAGAGCGCTTGATTATTCCGGGGAGAACAAATCCCTATATGCTCAATCAAAATCGTTCGCTTTATAAAATCATTGTGCAGATGAGAGATGAAGCGCATAGATTTTCAAGAAAACTTCACCACAAAGAAGAGACGAATAGAATTTTTAATAAGAAGACGGCGAGAAGTAAAAAGAAAACCGAAAACAGTCAACCGCCAACTGAGAACAGTTAACGGCCAACAGAATATCGAAAAACTAGTTTATGATATGAATAATTTTTCTAGCACCTTGTCCACAATCAGGACAACGAGCAGATTCTTGCATCAACAAATTTTTGTAGTCAGATAAGTGAGTGAGAACCAACTTTGATCCACAGATTTGGCATTCGTTAATAATTTTTTTAACGTTTTTAATATCGCCATAATACTCTTGGAAGTTTTCAAATTTGTAGTCAGTTTCCATAGACATGCAGGTGCTCCTTTTAGCGTTACTAAAACTTTTTTCGGAAGCTTTTCAAAGCGTCTTTACACTCGCGTTTAAAAATGAGACCTTGTGGATAAATTTGCTTATGGAAAACCAATTTAAAAAACTTCTAGAAAAAACTAATGCTCAAAAAGAGCAAAAAGATCCTCTTTCGAAGACTTTTGAAGGGGCTTTGTTTAGTGAAAGTGGGTGGTTTTTTCACTCTGAAACTGATGAGATTCAGTTGACGGTTGGTGGTTCTCAGTTGGCCGTTAGCAGTTTGCAGTCAACAGTTTCCGATCAGCCGCAAACAGTAAACCCTCAACCGAAAACAGCAAACATCCAACCGCCAACGGCCAACCCGCAACTGCAACAGCCAACAGTTTATACAAACTGCTTGAGCGAAGTTCTCTTCTTAGGCGACAGCTACAATGGCGAAGGCGAAGACCTCCTTGGAAAAATGATTTCTGCGATGAAATTAAAAGATAACGAATTTTTCCGTTATCCTTTAGAGAGCGATTTAGAAGACGTTGAAGACCTCGCTGGCAATTTAGAAAACCCAAGTCCTGAAACCGCAAAACTTCTGGCCGTGATTGCTGAAAAACGTCCTAAAGTGGTAGTGAGTTTAGGAGCAACAATAACTAATATCCTTTTAGGAAAAAGAGAAAAATTGTCAGGTATTCATGGACAATTTTTTGAAAAAAAGACAGGCGATTGTAATTACAGTCTGATGCCGATTTTCCATCCCGATTTTCTTATCATTAATCCCAACATGAAACGCACGGCCTGGATTGATCTCCAAAAAGTGATGGAACGTGTAGGGAAAATTTGATCACTGCTTTCAGGCATTCATCATCTATAGATAGAATATTCTAAGGAAGTTTCACGAGGAAACTTTAAAGGTAAATCTTTTATTAGGATATCTTGAGCAGGATGCGAAGATCTCTTTATTCATTACTAATCTTTTTTAGTCTCAGCACTGCTTTTGCCAGTGAGATGCCTATCGTGAGTGTGCGAGTAGGAAAGTCGCTGAGAAATATTTTAGTGACGGGACTCGATCTTAAGCGCCATCTTCTTTTTAACGATGACATTAAAACTTATACCGGGAAAAAAACGGTGAAGTTTAATTGCGAAACTTTCACAACCTTAAACAAACAAAAAAATAAACCTATTCTTCTTGCGACTCTTGAATCGCCGACGGGACTGCTTTCTTACGGCAACGATAAATATCAAGGGATGTTTAAAGTGATCACGAATCCAAAGGGAGACAGTTGCGATATCGTGAATGAAATTCCAATGGAAGCCTATATCAGTTCGCTTCTTACAAAAGAGATGAATCCGAAGTGGCCGATTGAAGCGCTGAAAGCACAAGCAGTCGCTGCACGCACATATGCTCTTCATAAAATTCGCACTCAACAGGTGACGAAAGAATTAGGGAATGAAGCTTATTACGATTTAGAAAGTTCGGAAAAGCATCAGGTCGCTGGAAATTTTTTTGATACGACAGATTCGACAAACGAAGCAAGCCTGAATACAAAAGGTGAAGTGTTGGTGACGGAGTCTGGAAAGATCGAACCGATTTTTTTCCATGCTAAATGCGGAGGAAGAACACTTCGTCCGGATCAGGTCTGGCATAATAAGGAAGAAGGATACGAATCAGTGAATTGTCCATTCTGCCACGACATCGGACCAAAAGGATGGAACAACACGATCTCTCGCTCGCGTTTAAAAAGTTTTTTTCTTTGGGCGAGTGAAAAGGGTCATCTGAAAGAAAAATTATCAGGTGATTTTAGTTCGATCATTCTTGTTCCGGATGGAATAGATAAATTTACGGTTAATTTTTATATCAATGACCGACCATATATTGTGGAGAAAGCTTTTCTACGCAATTACTTTGGTCGAGTGCTTTTTCCTTCGAATACTTTTTCAGTAAAGGCCCAAGGCGACGGTATTGCAATCTCTGGTGAAGGACTCGGACATGGTGTCGGCCTCTGTCAGATGGGGGCATTTGCGATGGCCATGAGAGGCTGGTCGTACAAAAAAATTCTTGCTCACTACTTTCCTGGTCACGTTCTAAAAAAATTGTATTAAACTATTTCTCATGAAATATCTTTTATCTCTTTTTTTATTATTGTCGTTATCGACAGCGAACGCGCTGACGATTTTGATCGATCCAGGCCACGGAGGAGAAGACGACGGAGCGAAAGCTGAAACGGTCGGACGCAGTCCTCCTGAAGTGATTAGAGAGAAAGATATCGCTCTTTCTATCGCTAAAAAACTCTACGATAAATTAAGTGATAAGGGATTCAGCGTTTTTCTTACCCGCAGTCTGGATCGCACTGTTTCGCTCCCTGAACGCGCGGCTATTGCAGAAAAAACGAAGGCCGATCTTTTTATCTCAGTTCACATCAATTCAAGTCCTGCGGGCGCTGCTGCCGGGTTTGAAACTTATTATCTTGGGAACGCCGACGACTGGGCCATTAAAAAAGTAGAGAAGGCAGAAAACGTGCAGACGAAAGGAGACGAGTTTGTCGTTCAACAAATTCTCGTAGACCTCGTTATCGATCAAACGGTGAATACATCAAAACCTCTCGCTCAGAATATTCATACGGAAATTAAAAACTCTGTTGGACGCAAATACGGCATTCACAGTAGGGGAATTAAACCCGGAATGTTCTACGTTCTCGCTCTTTCAAAACGTCCGGGAGTTTTACTCGAAGTTGGTTTTATCTCTACTCAAAAAGAACGCGTGCGTATGATGAATCCGAAGTTTCAGGATGATTATGCAAATGCAGTCGTGAAGGGAATTGAGAATTATCTTGCGAACAAAGATAAGAAAGTTCCCGCTAAAAAAATTCATACGAGAACAAAAAAAAAGCGCTAGGGGTTACCTAGCGCTTTTACTGATTTCTATTTCATTCAATTTTTAATGATTACAAGTTGGAGCTGCAAATGAAGTATAAACCTGGAACGGAGACGAAGCATAAGGATTCGTCGTACTAGGTTGTGAAAGCATGTATGTATATGCATAAGCAACCAATCCATAACCACAAGATGTTGCAGTATTTATAGTAATGTTAGAAGTTTGAAAATTTGTAAGTTGTCTGTCATTTGATACTAGTAATGGATAAGGTGGATAAGGGTTAGATACTTCACAGTAAGAAGTAATAACGTTATATCCTACAACCTGACTACCATTTGTAACTTTGATTAAGAAAAGAATATCTCCAAATGCACTCACACCAACATAAAGATTGCTAGCAGAGCCACTTGGTAATACACCTTGAGTCCACGCCACATTACCAGGAACTGTAGTACCTGAACCAGTTGCAGTCGTGTAATAGCTTATGTCAGCTGCAAGACGATTCTTACCAGAAAGACAAGATATGCTTGAACGAAGAGCTTGATATTGGCTATAAATTGTTCCACCCGTACTTGAGTTTGCAAAGATCGGGCTCGTGCTGCTAATACCACCACTGCCTGAGGCAGAGCTATTAACAGTATTCTTCTTTCCACATGATGTTCCTAGAATAAGAACACATGCAAAAAAAGTTGCGGTGATTGCTTTAGTCATTTTCATCCCATTTCTCCACGAGAGGATTGCTATCTATAGTTCTGTTCGGGTAATTGGCCAAAATACTTTAATACTTTCTGAAGCCTGCTCAAAACAGTCGGAGATAGTGCAGAATTTTCAGCATTTAGACTGCCTTAATAATCTCATTTATACTTATTTACATGAATATAAAGACGCTGATTATGAATCGCTATAATGATGATGAGTTTATGTTTAAACTCGGAACGGGAATTAAGTTTGTTCTTATTTCTCTTGGTTTTACTTTTGCGGTTCTGCTCTTCACTTTTCTTCTTTTGAAAATTGATCTCATTTATTTCGTAGCACACGGATATCCTGGTGCTACTGAATTTCAAGATGCGTTCTACGACTTCGTTTATTCATCTCTTTTTGATGAAGTTCCTTATGTTGTTATCGCCGTCATTTTTATTTTTCTTCTCGGCTATTATCTTTCTGCAATTATGATTCGTCCTTTTAAAGTGATCGGGCAATATTGCGAAGATCGATTGAACAATCAAGAGAGTTATTATTCTCCTGATTACCTCTCAGATCTAAAACTGTTGACAACTTTTTCTGTTTTCTTCTTCTCTAAAATCGATGAAGCGAAACATAAAGGGAAATTGGAAAAGATAGATGTTCCTCAGGACTTTACCCGCATTCACAAGCCAGTGTTCGAAAAAAACTTTTTTTTCAATTATCTTTTTATCATCGTGATCTTCGCGCTTCTTGCTTCTATGGGGATTCTCATTATCAATAATACAGTTCGCGAACAAATCTTTTTGTTGTCAGAAAAATTTCTTTCAGGCCATTATGGAACGGGGAGAGGTGTCCGTTATTTTATTGAAGAACAATTTTCAGTTGCAGATATCGCTGTTTATTTTTTTACAGGACTTCACATGGTCATGTATTTTCTATTTGGGATTCATCTCTACGGAAAAGTTTCAGGGCCTTCTTTTGCGGTCTTCGCAACAATGCGTTCATTCTTAAAAGGAAATTATCACAATCGAGTTCATTTGATCGGACATTACTATCTGCGGGATGACTGTCGCAAAATAAATAAGTATCTTGATCATATCCAAAAAAATCTTACAGAAATAAAGACCGAGTAAAATCGTCTTATTTAAAACAGTAGAAAAATCTAAAAAATTTGAGAAAATAGAGAAGTTTAAAATTTAACCAAAATTTCTCCAACAACCAAAGGATGGGTAATGAAATTTGCAAAATTGCTAATTGTATTTTTGAGTGCTGCTTTAGTCGCAAGCTGTACTTCTGATGAGAAGATGAAAGAACAGATTACAAAAATCTTAAAAGATGATCCAAAAGTTCTTACAGAAGCGATTGAAAAACACCCGGCAGAATTCATTGAAGCTCTTCAAAAAGCTGCTAAAAACGCTCAAGAAGAAATGGGTAAGAAGCGCGAAGAAGACGAAAAGAAAAAACTTGAAGAATCTTTCGATAAGCCACTTGTTGCAGAAATCAGAAAAGACGAATCAATCCGTGGACCAAAAGACGCTCCAATCACTCTTGTAGAGTACTCAGATTTCGAGTGTCCATTCTGTTCACGTGGATATGAAACTGTTCAATCTTTGTTAAAGAAATACGATGGGAAAATTCGTTTTATCTATAAGCACCTTCCACTTTCTTTCCACGAACAAGCGATGATCTCTGCTAGATATTACGAAGCAATAAGAATGCAAGATGAGAAAAAAGCATTTGCTTTCCACGATGCAGTTTTCAAAGACCAAAGAAAGTTAAAGAACGGAGAAGCTTTTCTTCAAGCAACAGCGAAACAAGTTGGTGCTGACATGGCGAGACTTAAAAAAGATCTAGGGTCTGAGGCAATCACAAAAAGAATTGAAGAAGATCAAAAAGAAGCAGGATCTTTCGGAATGCAAGGGACTCCGGGATTCCTACTTAACGGTGTTCCAGTTCGCGGTGCTTACCCAACTGAGTACTTCGTTAACATCGTAAACGAACTACAAAAACGCGGAAAAATTAAAATCTAATTTTTTCTCAAGATTTAAATCGCGATTTGTAATTTTTAAAATTGTCTTTATAATGAACCAAAAGAGGCCACTTAATTGTGGCCTCTGTTATTTTGGTTGCACCAAAAAAAGAAGGTAGACGAGGACGTTTTTATGGAAGGAAATATTTATAGCAATCTGGGATTAAAAAAGAATCGCACGTTTCAAGAGAAACGCAGCGAGGAAGGTTTAACATTCAAAGATTTTTTAGAGTATAAATGGACTTTGCATAACGAAGCTGAAGTTAAAAAAACTTTTATCAGAGAATTAAAAATTGTTCTGCAAAAAGAAAATATTTTTGATTTGATCACCGCTTTCTTTGATCTCGAAACAGATCTTCATCAGGCTATCGATACTGTAGACTTCGAAGTGAACTTAAGCTTCGACGAATTTTATAAAAATCTTTCTCCCGTGATTATGAGATCTCTTCTTGAGAATTCTACTCAACCTGACAATGCCGCTCTAATTTTAAAGTCGATTAAAGAATCACTTCGAATTGCTTTAGAAGAAGAGTTGTATCAGCTGGAAGACTTCTAAGGACAACAATGAACCGCAAAGAATTGATCGAGATTCTTCTTAAAGATAAAAATCTTCAGAACATGACGAAGAAGCAAGCTGATCAATTCATCGATGTGATGTTGGATACAATCATGCGAACAGTGAAAAAGGGCGAAGACGTTACGTTCGTAGGCTTCGGAACTTTTTTAAAACATAAAAAGAAAGCACGTCTCGGTGTGAACCCATCCAATAAAAAAAGAATCAAAATCAAATCTCGTATTGTTCCTAAATTCAAACCGGGAAAACCCTGGAAAGATTTTATGAACGAGAAAGGGACTCGTTAATCCGATCTTCTTAATAGGGTAATTTTTTCCCATGTCAAAGTCCCGACTGTCAAAGACCCACCAATAAGTCACAAAAAGCAGGTCGTTTAGGCAGAAAGTTCCATTTTTCTATAAGACGACTTGAACGAAATTGCCTTCCTATGTATAATTTTTGACAGGTACCACTTTTATTCCATGGAAGGAAAAACTAATGGCCGAAGAAAATAAAGAGAATGAAGCAGGAGCTGCTCCTTCTGGCAAAAATCCCTTACTAGTCATTCTTGTTTTAGTTAACACAATCGCTGTTGGCGCAATTGGATTTTTCCAATTTCAAAATCATAAGAAATTAAATTCTGTTACTACTGCTGCAGACGTAATGAAACAAAGTCTTGAAGGCGGAGAACACGCTGCTGCTGAAGGCGGACATGGTGAAAAAGCTGGTGGAGAACACGGTGGTGGACACGGCGGTGGAGAACACGGAGCCGCAAAAGAAGTAGAAGGTGTAAAAGCTGACGGACTTCTTTATCCATTAGAACCATTCACAGCTAACCTTGCTCAAGGTGACGGGCCAAGAAGATTCATTCGTATTTCACTCGTATTGAAATTTAGTAAAGAAACAAAGAAAGAAGAAGTAGACGCTAGAAAACCTCAAATCAGCGACACAATAATTAGTATGCTCAACTCTAAAAAACCAGAAGAGTTGTTAAAAAAAGAAGGGAAAGAGTATTTGAAAGAAGAAGTTAAAACTTCGATCAATAATTTTCTTGTCGATGGACAGGTAACTGATATTTACTATGTAGGATTTCAGATTAACTGAAATCATTTTTCTTGTATCAAAAGAGAGCCGACATGATGTCAGCAGTCTCTAAAGCTTTATGAATCCCAGGAGGGGAAGATTATGGCGCAGGTTTTAAGTCAAGACGAAGTAGATGCACTATTAAACGCAGTTAACGATGGCGGTGGCGATTCGTTTTCAGGCGGTGGTGACTCCGGTGGTGGAGCATCTGAAGATTCAGATGAAAATATTCAGACGTATGACCTTACCAACCAAGACCGCGTTATCCGCGGAAGAATGCCCATCCTCGAAATCATTTACGAAAGATTCATTCGTTCATTTCGCGTGTCTCTTTCAAACTCTTTGAGAAAAATTTCGACAATCTCAATTATCTCAACTGACCTTTTAAAGTTTGGTGAATTCGTAAACACACTTCCGATTCCATCGTGTATGTGTATCATGCGTTTCAACGAACTAAGAGGTCCTGCTCTTTTAGTATTTGAATCAAAACTTGCTTACGCAATCATCGACTCATATTTCGGTGGAACAGACAGACCATTCACAAAGATCGAAGGAAAAGAATTCACGATGATCGAACTTTCATTCATGAGAAAGATCATGGATATGGCGATCAACGATCTTGAAGAAGCATGGGCACCAGTTCACCGTATCGATGCTCAATATCTTCGTACAGAAATCAACCCACAGTTCGTAGGGGTTGTTCCTCCGTCAGACGTAATTATCGCAACAACTCTTGAAGTAGAATTTGAATCTGCTTCAGGAACGATCATGATTGTTGTTCCTTACTCAACAATCGAACCAATTAAACAAAAACTTTCTTCAAGCTTCCAAACTGATAACGAGATGGCCGATTCGATCTGGACACAGGCGATGAACGAGCACATCAAGAATACAAAAGCGACAGTAGTCGTTCGTTTAGGTGAGGCTGAGATGACTCTTGGAGATCTACTCACACTAGAGCCGGGAGATATTATTCCACTTAACCAGGATGCTTCGGGGGAAGTAACGGTTGCAGTGGAAGGCGTAGATAAAATGAAATGCTTGATGGGAACTTACAAAGGGAACAGAGCAGTTCAAATCACGAAGGTCAATGCCGCAATTACATACGAAGCAACAGACGAAGAATAATAATAGTAACGAAGAAAAAATTTAAATAGATATTAGGGGAGAAGGAATGAATAAAGTGAATGTAGAAAGAATGGCGGATGAAGTAAAAGCTGGGGATGATTCCCTCAACAAACTTAAAGTCCAAAACCTCGACTTTATTTTGGATATCCCATTAAAGGTTTCAGTTGAATTGGGGAGAACTCAAATCATCGTGAAAGATTTACTACAACTCGGACAAGGTTCGGTTTTGGAACTCGATAAGCTTGCCGGTGAGCCGCTTGAGATTCTTGTGAATGGCAAGCTCGTTGCAAAAGGTGAGGTTGTCGTTGTTAACGAAAAATTTGGTATTCGTTTAACAGATATTATTTCACCAATCGAAAGAATCGAGACTTTGAAGTAAGAGGAGTTACACTGTGAAAAAATTAGCCGTTGCCCTTTTAGTTTTATCTTCGTTTTCAGTATTCGCTGATGATGTCACAATCAAAGGTGTTGAATTAAAGAACGATAAGGCATCAGAGAATCGTCTTTCAATTAAATTAGTGGGAAATCTGAACGATAATCCAAAAATTTCTGTTCACGATAAAACATTATCGGTCACGATTCCAAGTGCTCATGTAGCAGGGAAAATTCAAAAAACAATTAACGGTGTTAGTGTAACAGCGTCTCAAGCAGACCGCGATACTGTCACAGTAAAAACAGCTCTTCCATACTCGTTAACTGGAAAAGAATCACTGGTAAATATCACATTGAAAGATGGATCAGTGGACGTAAGTTTTCCTCGTTTAACTTCTGCTCCAGCGGTTTCATCAAAAATAAGTCGCTCACCAAGTGTTGTAGCGAAGACAATTGAAAACAACAAAGACGCAGAAAAGCTTGATGAAAGTTATTTATCGACTCTTGTAAAAGAGAACGAAAAATTAGCAGCAGAAAAACACCCGGAACAAAAAGCTGAAGCAGCAGCTGCAGTTGCGGCACCAAAAGTGGTTCAAGCTGATACTGAAAAGGCCGCAGATAGAGTCAATCTGACTCAGTCTGGAGTTCAAAAATCAGAAGCTAAGTCATCGTTTAATAAAGATGAACCCGCTAAGTCGAATTTTTCTCTTGGTGGTTACATTGGTAAGTTCATTGCATTCCTAAGTTTAATGATTGGTGGCTTCTACGGAGTTCTTACTCTGTTTAAAAAAGGAGTTATCAAGAAGGGTAAATTAGGATTCCTACACAGTACTAAAATGGTTGAAGTGTTGAGCACAACACACGTTGCTCCTAAGAGAACATTGATGATGGTTAAAGCTCATAAACAAGTTTTTCTGATCTCAAACACTGAAGCAGGAATTTCTCTGATTTCAGAAATTGCAGATACAGCAGGAATTATCAAAACTGGTGAAGAAGAAATCACAGGATCAAACTTTGATACAAATCTTTACTCTGCTAACAAAAGACCAAAAGAATTTAAATTAAAAGAAGACACGATCGCAGACAACTATTCACTGGATGATATGTTGAATGAAGATAACGATGGAGTTGGAGTCGATAAATTCGAAGCAGCTCCACAACAAGTTTCCGCTCCGGCATTGAAAGCTATTGAGAAAGCACCGGTAAAAGATCAGGTGAGATTTTCAGATCAGATTAAAACGAAAATGAAAAACATGAAACAAATTCAATAAGGATCGGTGAGCATGGACGCTCTTAGAAATCTGCTTGGGAATCTAAAGCTTTTAAAATTAACTAAAATACTCGCAACGCTGGCAATTTTATTATTGCCAGCTTTAGCGTTTCCACAGTCAGCGAATCCAAATGGAGTGAATCTTCCGGGGATGTCGATTAATTTCGGACAAGGTGTGAACTTAGTAGACTCAATTGAAGTCCTACTTTTATTCACAATCATCACACTTGCTCCATCGATCTTAATTCTTTGTACAAGTTTTACTCGTATCCTGATTGTTCTTTCTTTTATGAGACAAGCGATCGGTACTCAGAACATGCCGCCTAACCAGGTTCTTGTTGGGTTCTCACTTTTCTTATCTCTGTTTGTTATGCAACCAACAGGGGAGAGAATTTACAACAGAGCAATTCAACCTTACATGCAAAAACAAATCACAACGACTGTCGCGATTGATGAAATCGTTTTAGGCCTTCGCGGATTTATGCAGAAACAAGTTCGCAAAGCAGATATCGGATTATTTTACGATGTAACAGGAAAGGCTGCTCCGAACACAATCGACGATGTTCCTATTCACTATTTAATTCCGGCGTTCATTATTTCGGAATTAAAGACATCGTTCCAGATCGGATTCTTGCTTTATATTCCGTTCCTGATTTTAGATATGGTCGTAGCTTCTGTTCTCATGGCGATGGGGATGATGATGTTACCTCCAGTTGTAGTGTCGCTGCCGTTTAAACTTTTACTTTTTGTTTTAGTTGATGGCTGGCAATTAGTAACGGGCTCAATTTTAAGATCGTTTAACCCATAGTAGGTTTGTATGCAATTTGACTCTTACGCAGACATCACTCACCAGGCAATTAAAGTTGCACTTATGGTTTCAGCGCCGATGTTGATCGGAGCTTTGATCATGGGGATCTTGGTTTCGCTTTTCCAAGCTGTAACTCAGATCAACGAACAGACATTATCTTTTATTCCAAAGATTCTTGTTATCGTTGCTGCTCTAATTTTCTTTGCACCGTGGATGTCGGACACACTAACGACTTTTACAAAAGATTTGTTTTTGAACATTCCTAAGATCGTAATGGAGAGATAGGAAATAGAATGAATATTCAAATAACAGACATGACAATGATTGTAGCGTTCTGGCTGGCCTTCTCAAGATGGTTCGCTGTAATGTTTCAGTTGCCGTTATTTGATAACGTAGCTATTCCAATGGTTGTAAAAGTTCTTGCAACGTTAGTTATTACTTTTGCTTTTTTTCCATTGATTCAAAACCAATTGCTTTTAGATATTCAATACACAGGAGTTCAAAGCTTCTGGTACCTTACAATTTTTAATACGATTGTCGGACTCGTGATTGGATTTTTTGTTAAATCGATTATGAGTATTTTTGTTTCTGCCGGAGCGATCATCACACAGCAAGTAGGGTTCAATGCTCTTCACTATTTTGATCCGAGTGCCGGTGGACAAGTTGGTCCTTTTGAAAAATTAATTGAATGGACTATTTTAATGATGGTTCTTACTTCGGGAGCTTTGATTCCGATGTTTAAAGGAGTCGTTTCATCTTTTTCAACTGTACACATTTACAATCTTGGAAAGATGGCCCACTCTGCAGAATTTTTTATCATGATGTTCAAAGCATTTTTTATCTCAGCTCTAATGCTTTCGACGCCAATGATTTTTATTAACATGGTTATCAATGCAATCATGGGAATTGTTTCTCGTGCAGTACCACAAATGAACGTTATCTCAGTGAGCTTTGCAATTAACATCGGACTAGGATTGTTAGTGTTTGTTGCTGGCTCAGATGAATTTTTTCAAACGTGCTTTAAAATTTATACGGAAAAACTTGGAGCTTGGTTCCAGTTTTTATCATAACGAACGAGTAGGAGAAGGCCAGGATGGCTGAAGATCAAGACGGCGGGGAAAAGACCGAAGAGCCCTCCCAGCATAGGATTGAAGAGTTTAGGAAGAAAGGGGATGTTGCCTCTTCTCGCGAACTCACATCTGTACTTGTCTTGGCAGCTTGTATGCTCACGCTCTCTCTTTCTCTTGTGTTTATTTATGAAGAAATGACGAAATATATTGAGTGGCTTTACACACTCGATATCGCGTCTGCTTATACAGAGAAATCATTGAATACGATCACGACGAGAACATTCATGGTTGCACTTAAGTGTGGAGCACCGGTAATGCTCACAGCGCTTTGTGTTGGTATACTTGTGCAAGTTGCACAGATCGGATTTCTTTATTCACCAGACATTCTTGAATTGAATTTTGATCGCGTGAATCCAATTAACGGAGTCAAAAAACTTTTTTCAATGCAATCTCTTTTTGAAACAATAAAAGGGGTCATCAAATTTGCAGTTGTTCTCGCTGTTGTTTACAGCTACCTGAAAGATGATATCGCTCGCTACAACGGGTTCATGCACTTAGAATTTTATCAATCGTTCGTGTACGGGAAAGAACTTTTGATGAAGCTTTCTTTTGCCATCTTGATGGCCCTTGGTGTGGTTGCCATGTTGGATTTTGCTTACCAAAAATTCACTTACCACAATAAGTTGAAACAAACGAAACAAGAATTAAAACAAGAAAGTAAAGAACAAGACGGTAACCCTGAAGTTAAGCAGAGAATTCGTCAGATTCAACGTGAGATGTCTCGCAAGCGCATGATCAACGACGTGAAAACGGCAGACGTTATCATCACGAACCCAACTCATATAAGTATCGTTTTAAAATACGACTCTGAAAAAATGGTAAGTCCTATGATCATTGGTAAAGGACAAGATCACATGGCCTTGAAGATCAGAGAAATCGCTAAAGAGCACGATATTCCGATTGTAGAAAACGTTCTTCTTGCAAGAACACTTTATAAAACAGTTAAGGTCGGCGCTCCCGTACCTCGCAATTTATATAAAGCGGTCGCTGAGGTTCTGGCGTTTGTTTATAAGTTAAAGAAAAAGAAAAAAGCACTAGCGTAAAGATTGGAATAGGTGACCTATGAATGATGTCTTTAAAAAATTGAAAATCTTCACCCAAGGGCCGGACGTAGTCGCTGCCGTTGGTATCTTGATGATTCTCGTAGTAATGATCGTTCCAGTTCCGCCGATTGTTCTCGACTTGCTTCTCGCTTTATCTTTGGCATTTTCAGTAATGATCATGCTCGTTTCTCTCTATACAAAAAAACCGTTGGATTTCTCAACATTTCCATCAGTACTACTTATCTCTACACTATTCCGACTTGCTCTTAACGTTGCTTCAACAAGAAATATTTTAATTCACGGAGCACAGGACGGAACGGGAGCTGCGGGAGAAATCATCAAGTCATTTGGTGAGTTCGTTGTTCAAGGTAATTTCGTTGTCGGTATCATCATCTTCATCATCTTGGTTATCATCAACTTCATGGTAGTAACAAAGGGTGCTGGTCGCGTAGCTGAAGTTGCAGCAAGATTTACATTGGATGCGATGCCAGGGAAGCAAATGGCGATCGACGCCGACTTGAACGCTGGTTTGATCAACGATGTTGAAGCAAAAAGACGTCGTAAAGAAGTTGCTGAAGAAGCAGACTTTTACGGATCTATGGACGGTGCTTCGAAGTTCGTTCGCGGAGATGCAATCGCAGGTATTTTGATTACAGCAATCAACATCATCGGTGGTATTATCATCGGTGTTGCTCAAAACGGAATGGATATTGGAAAGGCCGCTGAAACTTTTACACTGTTAACTGTTGGGGATGGTCTTGTTACTCAAATTCCAGCACTCGTTATTTCGACAGCAGCTGGTATCCTTGTTACAAGAAACACAAACGATGACAACATCGGTTTACAAGTTCAAAAGCAATTCAAAGTTCACCCTAAAGCTGTTTATATCGCGGGTGCAGTTCTTATTTTCTTCGGATTAATTCCAGGACTACCAAAACTTCCATTCTTCTTAATGGGTGGAGCTCTTGGTTTTGTTGCTCACAAAATGGAACAATCAAATACAAAAGAAGAAGTGGCCGCAAAACAACAGGCCGTGGAAACAACAAAAAAAGCAACTCCACAAAACCTCGAAGAACTTCTCAATATGGAATTGGTGGAACTCGAAGTTGGTTACGGTCTTGTTCACTTAGTTGATACTGAACAAAACGGTGATCTCCTTGAACGTATCACTCACATGAGAAAGATTTTTGCGCTTGATTGGGGGGTCATCATCCCATCTGTAAAAATCAAAGATAACCTGGAATTAAAACCAGGTGGATACTCTGTAAAAATTAAAGGGATTCAAGTTGCAAAAGGCGAGTTGATGTCTGATTACTTCCTGGCGATGGACCCGGGAACAGTTATTGAAAATATCGAGGGTGTTGAAACAACTGAACCGGTATTTGGTTTACGTGCAGTCTGGATTTCTGAAGATCAAAAAGAAGATGCTCAATACAATGGTTACACCGTAGTGGATTGCTCAACTATTGTGGCAACACACTTAACAGAAATTCTGAAATCGAATTTACACGAATTGTTTGGCCGTCAGGAACTTGTACGTGTTGTTGATAATTTTAAAGAGACAAATCCGAAATTGGTCAATGATTTAATACCTGACATTTTAAATCTGGGAATTGTTTTAAAGGTCATGAAAAATTTACTGAGAGAAGGTGTTTCTGTGCGTGATCTACGCACAATTTTAGAGACATTATCTGAGTATGGTTCTACAATTAAAGACACGGATGCTTTGACAGAATTTTCTCGTCAAGCACTGTACAGAACCATTACTGAAAAGATTAAAAGTGATCAAGGAGATATTCCACTGTTTACTTTGGATCGTAATATTGAAGAGTCAATCGCTCAAAATATTATTCAGACCGACCAAGGACAACAGTTATCGCTGGATCCGAAAGTCACTCAGATCATATTGGCTTCACTCAATGAAAAAATTGAAGAAGCAACAAATATGGGAGAGAAAATGGTGGTGTTGTGTTCACCGGTTATTCGCTCACACTTTAAGCGTTTAACAGAAAAATTTATCCCCAACCTTGTGGTAGTAAGCCACAATGAACTTTCGCCTGATGCGAATATTAGATCACTAGGAACGGTGAGGTTGTAATAAATGTACGTTAGAAAATTCGAAGCTGACACTATTGAAGAAGCTCTCAAAGACATCAAGCGCGAACTTGGTCCAGATGCCGTAATTTTAAAAACAATTACGAATAAAGGATTAAAGGGCGCATTCAAAAAGAAAAAAATCGAAATTACAGCTGCCATTTCAGAAAAAAACTACGTGAGAAAAGCTCAGGTAGATACAGTTTTGGATGATACACAAAAAGATGAATTTTATAGCGGAAGCGCGGGATACATTGCCAATATGATCGATCAACATGAAAACTCAAGAGACAAGAATACTAACAGCAGAGGAAACGGCGGATATGGTTCAATGGGCCTTAATCGTCAGGTGAGTTCGACAAAAGGACAAGGACTAGCTTCTCAACTTAAATCAGGTCTAGATGATTTTTTAAGTTTAGGTGAACGCGATGAACGTCCAGCTAGATCGAATAATTTTAATTTTGATGATGAAATGGAAGCGAGCAGACCCATTCCTCAAGCAGCTCCTCAAAGACAGGCAGCACCTGTTCAGCAGCAAGTCCAAAGACAAGCTCCGGTTCAGCAAGCAGCTCCAGTAATGCAAGCTCCACAAGGAAAAATGATTGCTGAAGAGCTATACGAAAAACAAAAATCTAAGATCGATGATCTTGAGAAAAAATTATTCGAGTTAACAAGAAACTTCGAACGCGTTCACAAAAAAGAGCCAATTGGAATTTATCAATTGAGAACAACTCTAAGAAGTCTTGATATCAACGAAATTTATATTCAACACTTAATTAAAAAAGGTCTGTTCGAATTAACAGAAACAGACGTAGAAAATGCAGACGTAGTTTTTGAATTTGCTCTTCGTGAAATGATGACAACTGTTTCTACAGCAATGCCACTTTTCTCAGCAGCAACTTCGCAAAAACAACCAGTGATTACAGTTTTTCTTTCTGAAGCATCATGCGGACAAAGCTCAATGGTGCAAAAAATCGGAACGATGAAAAAAGATTCTGTGATCATTAAAAACATCACAACTGTAAATGAACCCAAAGCAAGTTTTGCAGAAAAACTTTTTGGAATGAATGTAATCAAAGCTGCAAGCATTGCGGAAATCGTTTCTGAATGTCGTAAAGCTTTGGAAGATGGTAAATGTGTTTTCATTGATTACAAGTGCAACGAAACAGAGAGCAATGACACGAAAAAATTTATCGACGGTTTAAGACGTGCATTCTCAAAAGTGGAAGTATTGATCACTCTTTCAGCAATTCACACAGAATTATACAATAGAAAAGTCCTTGGTACTTACCGCAGCCTTTCTGATGGTGTGGTAGTTTCTCATTTGGATGCGTGCTTGAATTTTGGATCGCTCTTTAATATCACTCAAGACATTAAAGATCTTCCATACAAATTTTTTGGAACGGGTGAAGTGGTTCCGGATGATTTGGAACCTGCAACAGCAGAAAGAATTCTTGCCGGTATTTTTAAGTTTTCATAGTTATTTTTGATAAAATGAAAAACGGATTCTATGAGGGAATCCGTTAGCAAACGAAAGCTCACAAAGAACATCTAAGGGAGACAGGAAGTCCATGCTTAGTTTAAAAAAATCCAATCCAACGGATTGGCTTATTTCTCAGAACAAATATCAGTCGAAAAAAACTAGTCTTAAAGCAAAAACAATTTCTATTACCGCAGGAAAAGGCGGAGTAGGGAAGACTTCTGTTGCAGTTAAAATGGCCAGACTTCTCGCTAACTCTGGTTACAAAGTCCTTCTTCTCGATTGTGATACAAATCTTTCAAACACAGTTGTAAAACTCGGTTTACCAATTACAAATTATTTTTATGAACTCGTTTCAGCTCAAAGAGAGTTCGAAGATTGCCTTCACAAAGATGGAAATCTTCACTTACTTTCTGGATGTAACGGAAGCATCGATATGTTCAACAAATCGTTGGAGATCGATCGTATCATTATCGATATTCTCGTTAATCACGAAAGAGATTACGACTACATCATTTTGGATTGCCCGGCGGGAATCACGAAAGAAACGCTTACTTTAAACGCTTACAGCGATTATCGTTTTGTTGTTGTGACTCCGGATAAATCATCTGTCACAGATTCATATTCACTTATTAAAATTTTAAATAAAGAATTTGGAGTGAATGACAATCATTTACTTCTCAATAAAGTGTCATCAGAACCACAATACCAAAGAATGGTAAAAACCCTGAGTGAAACAGTCGAAACATTCCTAAAATGTCGTCTTCACATCCTCGGTGGAATCAGATTTGAAGACACACCAGTAGACCAGTTTGATACACATTTACTTCACCAGGAAAATTCTTCCCTGCATAAGAATTTCGTGAAAATCGTAAGAAAATTTACCGAAGAGATAGAGGGCGCGGACATGAGTGCAGACTCCGAATATGCACCATTCAACAAATCTCGCCTCGAACACGACGTTCGTTTTACACTTTAAGCAGGGAGAGCAAGCATGTCGACTCTATCAAAAAAATTAAAAAACTTAAAAGACTATCGCTCTACTGTAGAACCTAAAGTTAAAGACGAAATTATTATTGAGTACGCACCACTCGTAAAATATATCGCACAGAAAATTGCCTCACGTCTTCCTTCGAATATCGAACTAGACGATCTTATTTCTTGCGGTGTAATCGGGTTGATGGATGCTATCGAAAAGTTCGATCCAAATCGCGACAACAAATTTAAAACTTATGCTGAATTCAGAATCAGAGGAGCTATATTAGACGAGCTTCGTGCGCAGGACTGGGTTCCGCGTTCTATTCGCGAAAAAGCGAAGACTGTAGAAAGAGCTTACTCAAAACTGGAAGCAAACCTTGGTCGTCCAGCTACCGACGAAGAAATGTGTTCAGAGCTTGGAATGAACCAGGAAGAATTCCATGATCTATTAAACAAAGCGAAGTCAATTTCGCTGTTGAATATCGATGATTCGGCCAGCTTCAATAAAGGTGATAAAAAACTTATTTCTGAAGTTATGGAAGATCACCGTGCGCTTAATCCATACACGACAGTTTCTCAAAAAGACTCTCGTGAAAAAATTAAAGAGGGGATTATGACTTTGCCTGAAAAGCAAAGACTCGTTCTTTCTCTTTATTACTATGAAGATCTTAACTTAAAAGAAATCGGCCAGGTTCTAGATGTAACTGAGTCGAGAGTATCGCAGCTACACACACAGGCGATTTTAAAACTAAGAGCAAAACTTAGAACACTATTCGAATCTGTAGAGGATCTTGCTAGCTAAAAAATGGAAAAACGCAATCATCATCACACAACTACATACCATGATGATTTTGAAAAAAGTTTGAGTACTCTAGAAGATATTCAGCTTCTTTCAGAATTTTCGCTCTCTCCGTTGATCGGCAGAGCGTACTATCATTTGTCTGAGATGAAACGTAAAGCCGATGCCAATGCACTTGGACAAGTGGCAAACTTCGATGCCGTTTCACGTGTATTGGATGAAAAATTTGAGTCAATCTTTACTGAGTTCTTCAGCAACAAATCAAAGTTTAAAAACTTCGAATACAAAAAATCGACAGCAAGAATTGATTTGAAAAAATGGAATTTAATTTTAGAAATTATTCCTGAAGTTCTTTCTGTTGTTTCACTTTTTAATTATCACGGGGCCATTGAAGCCAATCTCGATGATAACAGACTGCTTGTATCGGGAATGATTTTAGAAGACGGTCATCTTCAGATGAACCGCAAATTCATTTATGTCGTTACCAGAAAACTTTTAAGACAAAAAGTCTTATTAACGTTCAATCTGGAGAAGACGGCAAAGCCAGGGTTATTCAAGCTAACTCTGAAAGTAGACATCTCACATGACGATTCACTTGTGTATAAAGTGAATTTCAAAGTGAACCCTAGAGAAAACTATTACGTAGGCTTTTCCAATATTTTTTGTCATTATCGCGCGCTTTTAGAAGATGTAAAAACGGTAGGGGAACACAACGTAGTTGAAGTCGGAAGTGATCTGTCTGTGAGACATTCTTTTGGAGTACCGGACTTAACTCGTCTGGAATCAGCTAACAAAGAAATTTTGCACTTTCCCTTTTTATTTCGTCCTGTTTCAATCATACTACCAGTGAAAGGTTGTCTTTCGACGGACTCCTTTTTGCGTGGCCAGAGTAACGGTCAGGACATTGAACAAATAAGGGAACAGGATGTTTCTACATATTATCGAACAATCGATTTCTTCTCTCTATTCAATCAGTAGTGACATTTCCTTTTCTGTAATTCCATTTTCTTTTTCTGAGGAGCATGTATGCGATTTACTCTAGGACGAGTTGTGCATTTCTATTATGTTGTTGTCTTGTTGGCAGTAACTGGATTGTTTGCTTATGGAGCAAAACACTACTGGGAAGCCGGACTAATTAACATCGAATACGTGAGTAACCTCTACGATGGAACAAGTAAAGTTCGCGCCGTAAAAGAGCGCAACGATATTGATGAAATTAAAAAATTCGTCGACGGTGATCGCATTAAAGAAGCAAATAAAGTTTTTGCTCGTCTAGAACAAGACATACATGATTTGAAATCAATCAAATCGACAAAAGAACAAACGAATTTCGAAGAGAATACAAAAAAAGTAAAAACAAGTTTAACAAACTTTCAATCAGCTCCAGAGTTGACTGCAATTCTCAATGGAATTTCCGGGAAAGTAACAGCGTTTGAAAATTTTGTAACAGAAAAGAAATGGCCGACGCTTACAAAAATGGCGATGAATTTGAGAATCAAAACATCACCAGGTCGTTTAATGCAGGGGGGACTTTATAATTTTGAGAAAACTCAAAATATGGCCCTTTCAATCAACAATGATTTAGAAGCGATGACAAACTTTACTGAATCATCAGGACTTCCTGCTGATATTAAAGGTGCAATCGTTAATCGTATTAAAACAATCAAAGGTGAAACAGCTCAACTCGATACTTATATCGATGATCACAAAAAATTTAATCGTCTTTATAAAGATTTCTCAGGTGATTACCAGGCCTGGTTTAAATTTGTTGAACCAGAAATCGCATTAAAGAAAATTCAATTTGAAAAAAGTTCACAAACAATTCTATACTCTCTCATCTTAGTATTTGCTGGATTGGTGAGTTCAATTGCTTTGGGATTTGTTGTTTATAATTACTCAACAAAGCGTGGATCACAAAAAACAGAAAAACTTATTTTGGATACGATTAAAGAAGGACTTCTTCCAATTGAACCAAAAAACGGAACAAAGTTTTCTCACGACTTTAATATTGAGTTAGATAAGTATCGTGACTACGTTCACAAAAGAATGACGTTTGGTTCGATCTTCCAGGAAGCGATGCCATTTGCTTCAATCCTTCTTGATTCAAATCTTAATCTTGTTTGGGGGAACTCGCATTTCTACGAAGAGTGGAAACTGCAAAACTTCAACGACGATAGTGGTGACTCTTTAACATGGGATTTCTTACAACGCTTTACTGATTTAGAAGATAATAGCTCAATCATGAACGCTCTTCGAATGAGTACTCGTGGTGTCTATAAGATTAAAGTAAAAAGCAATGCAGGAACGTCTGAATCGCGTCCTTACGAAATGCATGTTTCTCCAGTTGAATATTCATCGCAAAAAAGAATTATGGTGATCTTCTATCCGATGACTGAAGTTGAAACAAGAATCAACAATCAACGTGCGGCGATTATCACTCCGATGCTTTCAGTAATCGATGCTCACTATAACGAGTCGATGACGAACGAAAAGAAAGCTGCCCTTAGAAGTGAAATCGATAAAGCAGGTGGAAGTGAGCTTTACGGAAAATTCTCGCAATATGTAGAGAAAAACGAAGCCTTAAGAGATGATCTTTCTGGCGAAATTGAAAGACTTGAAAATGCTTTAAATGAACAAAGAAATATTTCTGCTGAAATGAGAAAGTCTCTTGTGACTTCATTTGAAACGCAAAGAGATTCAGTAAACAAATACAATCAATTTAAAACTTCAGTAACTTCAGTTCTCGATTCTCGCGATCAACTGGAAGAACAATTCAGATATGCGATGAATGCCTCGAGAGAGTTCTATAAAGATCAGAACAAAATTCTTTCAAGCGCAGAAAAAGCGGAGAGAAATGTTGATGATTATATTAAGAGCTTAAAGAATATCACTGGCCTTAAATCTGAATTCAAAGAACTTAAAGGCAATGTAGAAGAATTTAAATTACGTATCGTTCAGGTTCTTGATCAATTGCTGATTTTCCAAAATCATGAAGACGATACACTTCGCGTGGATCAGTTTTTAGGGAAAATTAAATTGGAAATGAAAGGGTTTGAAAAAGTTCTGAGCAGTTTCCACCAGGTTGTTACTCAATTAGACGTGACAGTAATGAAATTGGACATGATGGTTGAGTCTCGTGAGAAAATCGATCTGGAAGCAGTGAGAGCGCGTTTAGAGAATGTAAAAAATAATCTGGAGAACGCTCAGTTCTCGGCTTCTAAAATTTCGCAAACGGCGCACTCGAAAGATGATGAGATGGTGCAGGTATTGAAGGCGCTTGTGGTGAATTTGAAGTCTGAGATGAAGCGTATTGATGAGATGTGTAGATTGACTGGACTTACGGCTGAACATTTGAAAGTTATTTCACCTGAGCCGGAACAGCATGTTTAATAAGTTTTAAAAATAAAAAGCCGGACTAGATCCGGCTTTTTTATTTCTATTTGAGATTTCTTTCTTCGCTTAAAAGCAATTCAAAGCCTTTCGTCTTCTTCGCTTTCTTTAACCATTCATGCCATAGCTCATCATTCGCATTTGCCATTTTGATTCTGGAGAGTTCATACCCCGGCATCGTCGGAATAAGGTGATGAAGAATGTGATTATTAAACCCAAAGAAAATATAACGATTCATCCACATCGGAAAAACGAGACTACGAGTATATTGATCCTGCTCTCTGAAATGTATCATCGTCACTTTTTCCCCATGAGAATGGTTTTGAGGAATGGAAGTGTGCTGACTCAAAAGAAGAGGATCGCAGAGGAAAAGGAAAACAAAAAAAGCGAGAGCATAAATTTTAAAATAAAAAATTCCAAAAACTGTAATCAATGCCAGATGAAAAGCTACAGGTAAGAAGATACTAAAGTAGTTCTTTCTCCTCTTATCCGGAAAAAGTCTATTGAGTTTTCTTACGTTCCAAAAATTAGCAAACGAAAACGAAAGCGTAAAAATCGGAATCCAGAACTTCCAGCAAAAATTAATGAGCGACTTTTTCCACTCCGGAAATTCTCTTGGAATAATAATCGTCATCGTCGGATCGCGATCTTTCCAGCCAGTCCATAAATGGTGTGTGCGATGAATATAGCGCCAGGGATAGAAGGGAAGAATGCAAAAGAGCGAAGAGAAGAAACCAAAGAATAAATTCAGCGATTTCGTTTCAAAAAAATGATCGTGGCCTAAATCATGTAAAAGGAAAAACCACTGAATGATTGTGATGCCGAGAAGAACTTGAAACAAAATCCATAAAGGGCCATGAGTGATGGCAGAGAAATAAATGAATGTGCATGAGGCGAGAGTAAGCAGCCCAACAACTTTAAAAGCAGCACCGTTATTAGAACGATACTGCTTATAAGTTTCTAAAAATTGCTGATACTCACTCTGATTCATTATTTGTCCAGAGTCAGTTTGTTGTATTGATCGATTGGAAGATTGCTATATTCTTTTTCAAATTGCCCGCACCATTTCACAGTAAGTTTAGAAATGATTTTATTTGTTCCTAAACCAATATGAACGCGTGGATCATGTTGAGCAGAAAAGCCGTTAATCAATGTCGTTTCAAAATATTGTTTTGATACTTTTCCCTTTTCATCTTGTGTCTCGATATTAATTCGAGTTCCAATCGCCATGCGATTACATTGCGGATGAAGCGATTCGAGTGAGAGTCCAATCCAATGATGCTTTTTATCGTATTCAGGATCCGGAACGTTTTTAAAGACGAGTGGACTGCGATAAAGAGATGAGAAGATAACTCCCATGTGTCCATCGTTGTTAAAATCTGCAACGGCAGCACCACGCCAGTTCCCGACTTGAGTCATGCCAATATATTCGGCGATGTCGACAAACTGCGGACGCTTTTCCATTCCACGATTCATGTAGAGACGATTTTTTTCCATTCCATGAATACAAGCTCCGCGAATATCACCCCAGTTATCTACATAGCGGTGAATTTCAGGACTCGATCTCGCAATTTTTTCATTGATGTACCAGTAGTCAGGGCAATGCTCATATCTTTTATCATAAGCATCGTCGACCATACCATTCGCTTGAATTAAATCAGTCCAGCCCTTGTTGTTGAAGTCAGCAGCAGCTCCGCCCCAGCCAAAACGATTTTCATTCAAAGCTCCGGCGTATGTCGCCTGATCTTTGACTTCCGGATGAAGTTTATCTTTTTCATTTGGATAAAAATACCAGAGAAGATTTCCTTCAGCCTGCAGTTGGTGGTGAACGTTTGAAATTTGCACATCCATCCATCCGTTGTTGTCGAAGTCGGCCACAGTTGCATTCATTCCCTTGTATGTATCTTTACCGATACTGCCAAAGAATTCACCTTTGTAGTTTTCAAAATATTTACCATCGTGATTGTAATAGAAATCGTCAGCACCAAAATCGTTGGCCATATAGAGATCAGGCCATCCATCTTGATTGAAGTCAGCTATACCAATGGCCATTGTCCATTTTGTTTCCGGCATCCCAATTGCTTTTGGATCCATGAAGCTAAAATGCTTATTATTATCTTGAACGAAGAGATAATTGACTCCACCGTTTTCGGCCTGGTGCCAGCTGTCGTGCATGAAGTTGTACATACGACGATCACCTTTGTACTCAGGTTGAGGAAGAGAGAAGAGATCGAGCTTTGTTGGTTTATCGTAACCTGGAAGATGAGTTGCAATTGTGTTACCGATAATGAGATCTAATTTTCCATCGCGATTGAAATCAAAAAAGTTTGCAGTCGCCGAGTTTGTGTATTTTGTAAGCCCGTATTGTTCAGTACAGTCTTTAAACTCAAGTTTGCCACTGATCTTTAGTTGGTTACAAAATAATCTCGATGTTCCTTCGCTACCAAAAGCATAAGTCACAAAAAGATCAAGAACACCGTCGTTGTTGATATCGACAAACATAGCATTTGAAGGAACGCCGTATTTTTTTATGTCACTTCCAAATTTTGCCAATTCAGGAGAAGGAACTCTTTCGAAGTGATAGTTCCCCATATTTTTATAAAGCGCCATGCGATCTTCAGGAGCTTTATGCGCATTTGTAAAAAAGACGTCGATCATTCCGTCGTTGTCAAAATCACCTACGGCAACACCATCTGAAATAGCAAGAAACCATTTTCCCATATGCTGAACGCGAGGATCAACGAGATCGAGAAGCTCACCCTTTTTAAAATCCATGTGAGTGATCTCTGGTTTTTGTAATTCAAAATGAAAACCGATATCCGGTTTGAAGAGAGCATCTTTTCCGATGACTTGATAAGAAAAGAATCCACCGAATCCTACAGCGAGAACTGTTGCGAATCTTTTATAATAACCACTGTCGAAAAAACGTGTCCTGAAATAAGTTGCGTAACTCGTTTCAGTTTTAGCTTCTTTCCAATGGAAGTTGAGGAAACGAATTCCTCCTAAAGTAATCGCAGCAAAGAAGAACGTATGATAGCTCGAGAAAAGGTGATAAACCAAATCGATTAAAGCAAGCGAAGTTCCAACAATGATCTGCTGCTTTTTATCCGATGGGCTTGTGGCCGGATCAGTAATCATAAAAAATGTGAAAAGGAAAAATGCCGGTGACGTAATCGTTCCAAAGAAGAGAGTGTTAAATGGAAGATAGTGACGAATCAAAATAGATCTCAATGTAATTTGTAATGTAAAAACAATGAGGAATGATCCGACAAGATAAGATCGATTAATTTTTGGCATGAAGAAAAGAAGTGCAGGCATGATAATAAAAAGGGCCATTGCCCCAATCCCGTTCCATTGATAAGCAGGTGCAGACGAAATAAAATCGCTGGCAATTAAGAGCGAGAGAGTTACACCCATCATTGCTGGATTGAAAGTGTGTTTTCCTTTAAAGTTGAAAAAATATTTTGAAGAAATAGCAAAGAAAATAGGAACAAATGGATAAATTAAACTGTGTCCATAGTTGACCAGAATACAAAGGCCCAAACTTGTTGTGAGAGCACTGACATTAAAACGCAATTTTTTATAAAACACGTAATCATAAAAAATATGCAGCGAAATTCCGGCCGCGATTGTGACAAGAACTTGCATCCAGCTGCGATTGAAACCTAGAACGGTGATTCCCAGAATGTTGTAGATGAGCAGAATACTAGTCACGATGTAACGAGCATCTACGTTAAAGTAATAATCCTTTAAACGCTGGAACAATGATGTTTCTTTCATTGAAAAATTACATCAAAAATAGTGGTAATTGTAAAACTATTGTTTGTTGTTTACGTGCTTTCTTTCCTCTCATACAATAGCTAGATGAAACGCAAATTGTTTTCTAAAACTATCAAGATTTCCTCTCTGAAGGATCAGCAAATTGCTGATATGTTCAAACTGTTTGAGAAGTTTTATGAGAACGTTTCATTTGAACGTTTCGAACACGATTTGCGTGTTAAATCCCGAGTGATTTTGATGCTTGATAAAGAGAAGCGCATTCAGGGATTCTCAACATTGTATGATTTTGATTTTTTTCATCATAACAAGAACTATAGGATTCTTTTTAGTGGTGACACCATCATTGCGCCTGACTATTGGGGAACATCTGCTCTCACAATGGAATTTTTAAAAAATATTATTCTTCTTAAAATGAAATACCCGACAAGACCAGTTTGGTGGTTTCTCATTTCAAAGGGGTATAAGACTTATCTCTTACTCGCAAATAATTTTTTGAATTATTATCCCCGCTATGATCGAGAAACTCCATTGGAGCATCACTCACTTATTCAGGAACTCTCTGAAAAACTTTATCCTGGGCACTATAACAGAGAGACAGGAGTAATCGAATTCAGAGCAGAGGAGCACGAGCATTTACGTTCTTCTATTGCGCCCATTACCAATGAATTAATGGAAAAGTATCCTAAAATAAAATTCTTTCAGGAAAAAAATCCTGATTGGATTAAGGGATGTGAACTGGCCTGTATCGGTGAAGTTGATCCGATATTAGGAATTGTTCACCCATTTAAATTGGTAAAAAAGATTCTCAAAAATAAAAAGTAAAAGAAAGAAGATGTTCAAAAAACTCTGTCATGAACTCATTAAATTTTCTTGTCGGAAAAATCATGAAGATTTTTTACGTGCCCTTAAATCACCGGAAGAAATACAAAAAAATATTCTCTTTCGTTTAACCGGCTCTCGCGATTACGAAAGTTTTAAAAATCATTTTCCTGTCACTACATATGCTGACTGGAGTGAACAAATTGAAGAGCGTAGAGTAAAAGAAAAACAAGTGACTCAATTTGTACCGACGAGTGGATCAACTCAAAAGATCAAATGGATTCCTTATACGAAAAATTTTAAAGCAGAAATGTGGCAAGCGACTGCTCCATGGCTCTACGATACTTATGAATGTTATCCTCAAATAAAAAATGGAACACATTTTTGGTCGTTGTCGTGGTTACCTCATGACATGCGCGAACATCATCAGACAAATGATCTCGATTTTTTTGCAGGGATGGAGAAACTTTTATTGTCCCAAATTATGACAATGCCTGAAAGTGCAGCTCATGCATCGACACTTGAAGAATCGATGAAAGAAGCTCTTCTTTCCTTGCTCACAAAAAAAGTGACGTTGATTTCTATCTGGAGTCCAACATTTCTTTTAGAGCTTTTAGATGTTCTTCTTACTGAAAAAATATTTTTTTATCCGATGTTGAATAAAGAGATTATCGAAATTTTAAAAAAGCATTCAACAATAAATCCGGAATTAACTCGCGAACTTTTTCCAGACTTAGTTCTCATTAGTTCATGGGCCACTTCAACTTCAAGCTATTATGCCGAAGAATTAAAAAAACTTTTTCCTCATGCGAGCTTTGAAGCTAAGGGCTTATGGGCAACAGAGGGAGTGGTGACGATTCCTTACGGTGAAAAATTTCCACTCGCGATCAATTCTCATTTTTATGAATTCATCGTTCAAGACACAAAAGAGATTCTTCCTTCGTGGAAATTGGAAAAAGGAATGAAGGTGTCTCCGCTTTTGTCGACATCGAGCGGACTGTTTCGTTATCGCTTGAATGATCTTCTTCTCGTTGATGGACATTTTGAAAAAACGCCAAGTCTCATTTTCCTCGGCCGGATTAATGAAGTTGATCTCGTTGGAGAAAAAATTTCAGCTGAACTCGCTCAAGATCTTCTTCGAATAATTAAGCGTGAATTCGAAGTGAACCCACTTTCATTACTGGCCTTTATTAAGCCGCATGCTCATTATCAATTGCTTGTTGAAGGAGTGGGAAGCGAACATTTACAAAAACAGATTACCGAACGATTAGAAAATCTTTTGTTAGGACATTTTCATTATAAACTTGCCCGCGAATTGCACCAACTTTCAAGCGCAGAAGTTCGCTTCAGTGTAAATGCGATGGATGAATATATTGAACACAGTGAAAAGCAAATCGCGATTCGGGGAAATATAAAATTAGAACCGCTTCTACTGGTACGAGGATAGAAATAATGGAATCAGATTTAAAAGAACGCGACAGGGATTTAATCAACAATTGGTATATCGCCTGTCTTTCTAAAGAATTAAAATCTTCACCATTTGAATGTGTGATCTACGACACAAAACTCGTTCTTTTCCGCGATGAAAAGAATATTCCTGTTTGTTTACTGAATAAATGCCTGCACCGTCATTCTGAACTCTCACGTGGTGAAGTTGTTAAGGGAGAAATTGTTTGTCCGTATCACGGATGGTCTTATAACAAAGAAGGAGTTGTAACGAGTATACCTTCTGAAGGACCGGAAATGATCAAAGGAAAACGTTGTCAAAAATCCTATCCGACAGTTGAACGCGATGGTGTTGTTTGGGTGTGGATGGGCGATGTAGAGAAAAAGGACGAAAGCAAAATTTGGTCATTCCCGCACGTGAGTTCTGATACCAGCGGATGGACCCATTATTTTATGGTGACGGATTTTAATAACGAAGTCACAAACCTCGTTGAAAATTTTATGGATGTTCCTCATACAGTTTTTGTTCATAAGGGATGGTTTAGGAATAGATCACTCAAAAAAGTTCCGATTACAGTTGAAACAAAAAATGGGGGAGTGCTCGTTACCTACGATCAAAAAGAAGATAATATCGGCGTTCTGATTCGTCCTCTCCTCAATCCGAAAAATGATCCGATGGAACACACAGACCATTTTATTTTTCCGAATATTACTCGTGTCGATTATTCGTTTGGTTCAAACTACAAATACATTATTAATTCTCAATGTACACCAGTCTCAAAAATGAAGTCGCGCGTGTACACTTATATCGGTTACAAAATTCCAGTCATCGGAAAATTATTGGAGCCTTTCATTCACTATTATACTCGTCAAGTGATCGAGCAGGACGTATGGATTATGGATGTTCAAGGACGTAATTTAAATCCGAGTATTACGACAAATTTTCAATCGACGCCGGCAGATGAACCACATCTGCAGATCGAACGACTTCGCAATTTAGGAGTGGCGGGAGAGCGTAGTGTGTATGAGATTGAGAAAAAAGTAGAAACGACAATTTGGATATAAAAAAGGCCGGAAATATTTCCGGCCTTCTTATTTATGAATGTTTTTAAAACTAGTTCATGTAGTTAGCAAGTGGCATTGCAACAGTAGCACTTCCCCAACCTTGAGAAAGAATGCGAGCTGTATTTTTTAGATCGTTCGCATTTTTAACTTGTGGGAAATATCTTTTGTAAGTGTCGATCTTCCAGTTTGTTGGGCGACCATTGAAGTAGTTTCTATAAGAGAATTTTTGTGCTCCAGCATTTGTTTTAAGAGTCACAGAGTTCATCTCACCAGAGTTTTCGAAATCAGTAGCATAAAGATCTTTTAAATCTTTTGGTGGATTTAAATAGAAATCTTTAAGGTTAACAGTTGTTGTTTCTTCAGTGATGAAACTTCTGATCATCGTTGGACCTTCGATCATTTTTTTCAAGTTATCAAGACGAAGACTGATTGGACGTTGGAATGGAAGAGCATAAGAGTTGTCTGCGAAATAAATTTCAGACACTGAACGGTTTTTCATTGCAGTCCAAGCTAGATCTCCGTGTTCAACAGAGCGAGCAAGGAAGGCCCATGAAGAGTTCAACCATTGTTGTCCATCATCGTACATTTTTCCCCAGCTAGAATATTTTGGGTTGCGAACAACCTTAATTCTTTTTGCAGCTGGAACACCGTCAACTTGACTTAGGAATGAATCCCATCCGTAAAGTTTTGAAATTTCCTGATTCATTTTCGTTCCGCCTTCTTGTGAATAAGCAGATTGGTAACAAAGTTCAGAAAGAGATCCGTATAGGTAAGTTAAGGAAGTTTGTTTTTCGACTTCACCAACAAGAGAGTAGCGATCCATTGCTGATGGGAATGCTCCTGGTCCGTAAAGAAGTTTATTGTCCCACACAACTTGATCATCAGACAAATCCAATTTCTCAAGACGTTGAGCCGAAATTCTCATCATCGGAATAACAGTATTTCTTAAATAAGCTTGAACATGCATTTCGCTTCCTTTCGGAAATTGAGCGATCGCTTCACCAGCTTTTGTATAAGGGAATTGCCCGTTTTGAACGAATGGTTGAGTGAGGTAATCGAAAGCTGCATTCCACTGATCAGTTGGAAGAAAGATTTTCATGTTAACAGCAAGTGACTTTACTTGAGTGACAAGAAGACTGTGCATGATTTTTGTGTCTTCAACAGTTGGAACGAGTCTCCACACTAAACCTCTTAGTGCGCGCATTGGAACTAGTTGAGCAGCAATGAACTTGATGTCTTCTGATTGAAGTTTATCGTAGTTCTTATCAAGCTCAGTAAGTTTTGCATCCAATTCGTCAGCAGTTTTGATTTTCAAAAATTCATCGCGGAATTTTTTCATTTCAGGCGACATCTTGCCTTCGAAATATTCTTGATCAAGTTCCGAAGCAATTTTTCTGCTCTTCTCTTGTTTGTTCATCTTTGCGAGGATGGCATTGTGATCTGCTTTCCAATTCATGCTTAGATCGTTTGCCCATTCCGTGTTGTACGGAGCGAGAGTTGTGATAGACGTTTTTGGTGCGGCCATCGCGCCAAAAGAAAGTCCAAAAGTGAGAGTTAATACGGCCAAGTTTTTCACTAAAAAATCTCCTGTTATTTTAAGAGAATAATCTTGAAAATATTATGGCATCGAGAGGCCTTCTTTCATAGGAGAATTTTTATTTATGGCAAGCTTGAGAGCATTTGTCAGTTTCTAGTCTTTTTCACTGTCAAACCATTGAGAATCCACACATCACCAATGAGAGAGAAAAAGAATCCAGCGGCAAGAAGTGCTCCCAAAATTTTTGGAGCTTCAAAGTAAGAGCCAAGGAAAACTAAAGAACAAAGTCCCATTGTAAGAGCACAGTAGAGAGAGCTCGGCCCGCGTTCTTCGATTCCCGATTGAAGGTTGTTGTCTTTAGCAGCGAAAACGAATTGAATCGCATTGTCTCCAGTGAGACCGACGAGTGTTGAAGCAATAATACAAGTCACGAAATTGATCGAGAGATCGAAAGCATAAATTAAACAGAGAATAACGGCCGGTCCCCAGAAAGAAGCAATGACGAGATAAAAAGTATTTCCCATTTTTGTCGCCCATGCGAGATAGGCGATAACAATTCCAACAAGCACTAAGCTGATAAAGAAACTATCAAAGAGAGTGTGGATTAAACTGCGGGAAAAATCCGCGAAGGCGACAATTTCTCCGGCGAGCCAACATTCATGTTTTGAGCAAAGTTCTGCTGTCTTCAATCTCAAGTCGTTCACTTTTTGCGTATTCGTAGACGAGAGATAAAGAATCACGCGCTCTTCACCAGACTTGCTTTCAGGAACATAACGTTCAGCAAATTTCGAATGATCGAATTCATTGAGCACTAAATCTTTCGTCATCGGATTTGTTAAATCTTTAGTGATGTAGTTGTAAGCATCAGCATGGCTTTCCAATTTTTTTACAACAGGATCTTTTTTAATGATCTCAATGATTTCATTTTTTCTTTCGCGACTGACAGAGTTTTCAAAAACGAGACTTGCTTCAGCTTCCCATCCGCGGTTCTGTCTCACGTAATCAATCATTTTTTGATATTGATGCTCTTTGGGAAACATTTCAGAAGGAGTTTGTGACAATCTGAAATTTTTTACAGAGAAAAAAGAAAGAATAAAAATCACAAGGGCAAAACGCGAAAAAAGCTTTGAAGGTTTTCTTTTAACAACATTGTGAGTTTTTTTAATCGAAAAAGATTTTTTAGGATTGACCCAGTTTCTCCATGAAGGAAAACGGTGCATGAAGGCAGGAACGAGAAGAAAAACAGCAACCCATTCACTCATGGCCCCAAGAGCGGCCCAGGCTCCGAATCGTCTGATTGGCAAAAGATCAGAAGCGACGAGAGAACCAAAACCTAAAATCGTCGTGAGTGAAGTAAAAAAACTTGGAGTGATGAGTTCCAAATGTGATTCGATATAAGTACAGTTTTTTTCGAGTTGATGTTGGGCCACAAAAATAAAATCTTCAAGTGACGAAACCGCAAGAATTAAAAACAAACAGGATGAAAGCATATCAATCGGATGATGGAAGAGGGCCATTCCACCATAGACAAGTGCCGATGAAAAAAAGAGCGAGAGAAGAAAAATACTTCCTGATCTCCATGTTCCAAAATAAATTCTTAAAGTCACAGAGATGACAAGAATGACAAGCAGATTGAGCCACTGCGATTGATCCATTCCTTTCAATGTAAAATACTGCATGGCCAGAGGCCCGGTCCAAAACATTTTATGTGGAATCAGTGATTCCATTTTTTTCATCAGACCTTCAATTCCTTCTGCATCGAAATCACCATAACGTCCGGGAGGATCCTTGGGATTGATCGAAAAATTAAAAGTGAGATCCGTCGCTTTGTTATCCGTAAGCAATGTGGCCCATGGAGTTTGCAAGAGAGGAGAAATTGGATTGGCATTTGATGTTTGTAAGTCACAGGGATTTTCCAGAACTCTTTTGTACAAAAGAATTTGATCGCCTTCATAAGCGTAACGGAGTTTAAAAGGGGAAATGAAATCAGAGACAAGGGGATTGGCAGCAACCGTTCCGTTGATGTTCGTCTGCAGCTTACAAAGTTCTGCATTGGTAAAATAAGTTCCTTCTTTGGGAAGAACGATAAAACCAAGAGAAGTATTTGCTCCAAAAAGCTCTTTGAGTTTGTTCAAGTCCTTAGAGGATTGCATCGCTGGATCGAGTTGATCTTCGATCGAAACACTCTGGATTAAATTTTTACTTTGATAACAAAAGAAACTGAAGCAGAGAATCGATGCCACAATGACAAACCAGGAATTTTTCAAAACGAGATTGAAAGACGATCGAAGTAGTTGATCTGCTTTAATAAGGCTTCTGTGCATAATGAATAAACAGTAGCGTGAATGAAAGTAAAAAGCTAACATTTTATCTATGAGCAAACCTTTTTACCTCTCAATGCCTATCGATGAATATGTCTTGGAAAAAGATGTAATAAAAAAATATCCATGGCTGCTGGAAAGGGTTCCATCGCAAAAGGAATTGTTACAGATTCAAAAAGAAACCGACATTGATCACGCGACAATGGCAATCAATCTCGCTTTAAAAAGTTCTTTGCGTTACGGCCCCTTCATTCAAAAAATTAAAGAACAAAAATTAATAAAAAGAACGACAGAAAAAAAAGATCTTTTGTGGGGACTTGTTCCCGCAATGCTTTACAAAGCACATCCTGAAGTAGGTGCAGGCGGAGAACATATTCTTTCCGTGGGGAAAGAACTTAACTTGCGAGTTGAAAGAATTCCTGTTGGAGAAAAGGCGGGCGTAATTACAAATGCACACTTGATAAAAAAATGGATGGATGATCATCCCAACGAAAAAATTGGAATGATCACGATGAGTAAAGGCAGTCTCGATTTTAGATATGCCTGGGATTATCTTTTCACCGATGAGGATAAAGCGCGCATCCAGATGTGGCTTAACTTAAGCGGATTTGCCAATGGAGCTGGACTCGCTAATCTCTTACTTCGCACTTGGAAAAGCAGATTGATGATTTATCTGGCTCAAAAATATGTCGGGCTCGAAAGATATGTTGTGCGTGAATGTCAGACTGATTATCCTGCCTGGAAAAATCAATTCGAGATTGCTCCACATGTGAAAGTGTATTCGTTTTTTCCTCTGCCACTCACATCACATGTCCAAACATCACTGATGGGGCGTTATAAAAAAATTAGTCAACTTGGTCCCAATGATGGACTGACCGATTCCTATCGCTCAATTTACTGGGAGGGAGAAGCCTTTCCTCTGTGGGGAGCCGATCACTTTTGTAGAACGGCTGATATGGTTCCGACGATCTACAAACTTTTTTCATACATCATTGAAAACGAACTCTAGTATATTTTTTCATCGAACTTAAAAACATCGTAAACATAAAAGCACCTGGCCTTCTCAACAGCGGTTTCACTTTCCGATCGCAAAGAGCAAAAAGTTCTTTCGCTCTTTCAGTCTCCGCATTTAGCCATTGGCAGACCACAGGATGATGCATTTTTTCTTTCGTCGAAAGTTCCATAAAATTTGGAATTTTTGAAGTGACTTCATAGGGAATATTGATCAAATGTTTGTCGAGGTCTTCTTCTAAATCTCTCACTGTCGAACACCACCCGAATATGTCGAGAATTTCAGGAAGATCTCTTGTTCTCAAAGGACTCTCAATGGCCATAAATGTGATATCTAAAGAATAAGAAAAAGTCGTATGATGTTGATGGCGCAATTCTTTGTAAGTGAAAATTTTTTCACCAATAACACGCTTGCGATCTTCCATCATGATATCAATTAATTCCAAAAAAGCGCGATAAGCTTCTTCTTCATCGACGAAGACCTTATTGATTCTTGCAAGCAAAGCTTTTGTCATCACATGCAAGTCTGAATTGTCATAAGAACTTCTATTAATCGCTTCTTTTAATTTTTGAACATAAAGGAGAGGTTCTATTTCGCAAGGACGATCGCCATCGAGAAGATCATCAATCAGTTGCAGTGTACAGAAAGTGTAACGCAAATTGCGCGCTCTTCTCCAGTTGAGAAGAGAATAGATGTATTGAGAGACAGCAATGATCAAGTATCGCTTATTTCTGGTAGAGAAATGAACGTGATATTTAAAACAAAGCCATTCGACATACAAGGTATTAATCATGGAGAATATTTTACAAAAGATTACTGTGAAGTTACACTTTTTTTATGAATCAATTTCACGCCATTGCCAAAATTGTTCTGGTTATCTGGCCGCTGTGGTTAACAGTCGTAGCGAATTTTTATCGCAGAAAACAAAATGGTCTCAATCCGTGGACTGGCGGACAAATTTCCTGGCCGAAAGCTTTTTGGTTAGCCTACGCGATTCAAACATGGTTTTTTCTTCCACTGTTCTTTTTTCAATCAAACACTCCAGGCTTTATTAAAGATATTCTCATTTTCCATTTAGCAAGCTGGTGGCTGAGAGGACTTTGTGAACTTGTGATGATTTATAAATGGTTCAACTGGACTCCACGTTATGGAATCGGTCATGATCTTTTTCATCTCATCGGATGCGGAAGTTTACTTTTCTATTTTAGAGACTTGATGGGAAGTGTGGCCTTTGGAACAACAGCTTTCGCAGCTTACCTCTACATCTTGATGCTTTTTATTTCAACATCAGCGGAAATTACATTTGCCATGCTCTTTATGAAATTCAGAAGTAAAGAAGAAGTTGAAAATAATGTCTACTTCGCTTCTGATGATCCGAAATGGGTTTTCGTCAACCGTTATACTCTTTCGATTGTCGTCATTGTTTTTATTCACCTTATTTTTCAGAGTTTTTACGCTCTCAAATATTTTTAGGAATGAACTATGTTTTCAATTAATCGAGAGCGTATCATCGTTTATTTGAAACTCAGTGTTTTTCAGACAATTCTTTTTACATCGATCTACGGATTCACAAATTGGTTCGCCACTCAACACCATCATCATTTTAAATTATGGCATTCAATGGAATTGCAAATTCCTTTTATTCCTCCGATGATCCTCGCTTATGTTTCACTCAACGTTCTCATGTGGATACCGGCCTTTACGTTATCCGTTGATGAATTGTGGGCACTCAACAAAGCAATGGCCTGGGCCACTGTTATCGCCGGATTTTTTTTCCTTTTGTTACCGGCACCGATCGGCTACACGAGAGTCCTCGTCGCCGGAGAATTTTCCAATTTTTACAAAACACTTTATAGCGTTGATCAGACAGCAAATACATTTCCCTCACTGCATATTACTTTTAGTTATCTCTTCGTGCGTATTTTAACTTTTTCAATGAAACGTTATTATTATCCTTTCTGGATGTGGTTTGCGCTTATCGCTTGTAGCGTACTTCTTACACATCAACATCATTTGATCGATATCGCAGGCGGAATCATTTTAGCTGAAAGCTGTTTTAGATTTTTTTATTTGAGAAAACTTTATGGAAAGCACGAGACAACTACCGCTCATTCCTAAATCCTGGTTCTATGTAGAACCTGCTGGATGTGTGACAAAAAAACCAAAGGCCATGACGGTTGGTGGAATTGATATCGTTCTTTTCAGGAATGACGACGGAGAAGTTATTGCTCTTCAAAGAAGATGTCCGCATATGAATGCCGATCTTGCTCTCGGCAGCGTCGTCAACAATCAACTTCAATGCTCACTTCATCATTTTAAGTTCGATAAAAAAGGAGAGTGCAAAGCTCATCCTGAAATACGTGCGCAATCGTATCCGGTTGTCGAAAGAAACGGTCATATTTTTTTCTTCAATGATCCTGTCGCAAAATTTGAGCTGCCATTTTTCCATGGTGTAGAAGCAAAAGAGTTTAAGGCCACAAGTGCCCGTATTATTCATACGGAGAATGAATGGTTTGTTGGAGCAGCAAATGCTTTTGACCTCGTTCACTTTGAAACAGTTCATCTTCGTCGTTTGCAAAAAGCACCGATTGTCTCAATCCCGGATGCTCATTCTTATCGCATTGAACTCGATTACGAAATTAAAGGAAATAGTTTCTCTGATCGTTTAATGAAAACATTTTACGGAACGAAAGCGAGTCTCGATTTCACTGTTTACGGAGGAAATTTTATTCTCGCAGTAACGACGGTGAAAGGTCTGAAAAATTACATGATGATCGTGAATGCCCCAGATGGAAAAGGAAAGAGCATTGCTCATCTCATGGTCCTTGCCAAAAAAACAAACAATCCGCTAAAACTTTTTAAGCGTCTTATGCAGGCGAAGTTTTCACAGAAATTTTTTCAGGATGAAGCTGATTCAAGTCGCGGAGTTTTTATTGATAACAAAACCCTCGTCGCGAGCGATCGAGTGATGAGCGATTATCTTAAGTGGCTGATGAATTATTATAGCTAAACAGCTCGTCCGTTTTCGAACTCTTGTTCTTCTATCAAACGTCTGACTTCATCATCAATAGGTTTTGGTTTTGGTGCATTGACCGGACGTGGACCTTTCCACATTTCCAGATAAATTTTGATGAATGATGGTCTCATACCGTTTTGATCAGCAAGTTTTGGAAGAACTGTCCATGGAGCTTGCGGGTGAGCGTGATGCTCTTTATGCCAATGATAATTTAAAAAAACAACTTCCATCCATTTTGGAACATACAAATTCCAGGCTCCATGTCTGATATCTCTTTCGGTCCAGGCATGGTCAGCGTATTGCAATCCGCCCCAGTTCATTCCGAAAATCCAGTAACACAGAATCCATCCGGTGAAATTTAATTTCAAGAAATAGAAAACTGCGACTTGAAAAAGAAAAGAGTAGAGCATCTCTACGCGAATACGCGTTTTGAACGGATGATTAATAAACGGCAACATCATTTCAGCATCTGTACTCTTCGCCATATGCTTGAACATGTTGTATGACCAAGGAACGAACAAATACAGTAAGCATCCAAAAGGAAGTGAGAGCCAGTAAAATCCAGAGAGGATTGCATAAAATTGCGTGAACTTTAAAAATTTGTTGTCGTCAGGATAATACATATCGAACATCTCATGGTCGGTACGATTTCTTAAATGGTGACCGAGATGACATGTTCTTTGGAACACGAGTGCCGTTGGAAAAAAAGCAGCAGCAAGATTTCCTGCTGTTTCGTTGATCATTTTATTTTTTGAGTAACAACGGTGAACACTTTCATGAAGAAGAGAAAAGAGAGTGTTGTTCGAGAAAGAGAAAACTAATGCAGCGGCGATTTTAATCCACCATGATTCAAAGTGCGAAGCACTCCAAAGACAAAAAAGAGAAGTTGCACTAGCGAGTACTTGAATCACTATGTTGAGCGCAGTGGGAGTTTTCTCTCTGGCAATAAGTTCTTTTTTGTTCATGTATGGCCTTCCAATCTATAAACATTGTAAGCTAAAAGTATGAATATAAGCAAAGTGAAAATTCTCTTCCTCTTTGGCAATCTCTTACCATTTTTTCAACTGTTAGTATTCATCATTGGGCTGATAAAGATCTCAGGTATTTTAAATCTTATACTTTTTTGTCTCATTTTCATTTACCTGATTCCTCCGGTACTCTTTAGGCTCTTGCATATTTTTTTCAAAATTACTCCCGGAGCTTACAAAATCTCAGATAAAGAATTGTTGATCTGGTGGTACGGGGCTCAATTACAATTGCTTTATTCACGTCTGACTTTTTTGGAAGAACTCTTACGAATTCCACCGTTCTTGTATTCGTGGTGGCTCACTCTATGGGGAGCAAAAATTGGAAAACTCGTCTATTGGTCACCGCGAGTGGAAATCCTCGATCGCAATTTGATTGAAATCGGTGACAGAGTTGTCGTGGGGTACGGTGTAAAAATCTCTTCCCACTTAATCAACAAGGAAAAGATTTTCATTGCCCCTGTTTCTATCGGTGCTGATTCTGTTATCGGCGGAGAAGCTCGTATCGCTCCTGGATGTGTGATCGAAAAAGATGTTGTGGTGAAAGCTCTTTCAATTCTCGAACCGCTTACCGTCTTAAAGAATAACGAAATAGATAAAGAAAAAAAGAACCGCTAGAGTATTTTTTATCTTTCTGTGCTTTCACTTTTTCATTGTGGAGAGTTGGCAATTCCTGCCAGTGAAGATGGGGTTTCATATGATGGGCCGTGTGATAACCATTGTTGCAAAAAAACCAATTTTCTACACGACTTAAAAAATCTCTCGAATGATTAATTTCAGAACTTGTATCACACATGTCATGGTTTAGAAGATTTGATGTGAGAAGGAGTGAAAGTCCTAAAAACCATCCAGGTAAAATAAGAGCGAGAAACACTTTCCAATTAAGTAAAAGAAAACAAGCGCTCGCGATATAGAGAACTGCTTTTTCGTTGCGAAGAGAATCGCGCTGATTTTTTGTTCGCACCAATTGTTCACGATTTTTTGTCATCTCCTTCGTCGCATTGTAGAGATAAAGCAAAATACGTTTGAATCCATTTCCATGAGCATTCAGTTCAAAATGACTCCAGTCTTCATGACTTGGGTAATGAAAATGATGATTGAAGTGATGAACGAGATGCAAGCGAGTCGAGGGAGCACCAATCGTCAAAGAAATTAAAAGATTCAAAAATTGGTTCAACGAATTTTTTTTGAAAATTGGATGATGACGGTGGTTGTGATTAATTAACGTGCAAGTCACAACCCAAAAAGTAAAAAACAGAAGAGAAATAAGATAAGTGAGTAGAGTATAATGCGAGAAAGGAATCGCCAGAAAAAAGCAGATTTGCGCGAGAGTAAACCCGATAAAAAAGAGGCTTCGTAAATCGCTATTTCTTCTTAATGGTGATCTCATCAAAGAATCATCGCAGCTAAAGTCATAGTAAAAAAGCTAAGAACTAAATTGAAAACGATATTTCCCAAACTTCTTTCAAAAGAAAGTTGGTAAGCATCCGAGATGACTTTTCTCAACACAACTCTGAGTAAAGCTCTCGATAAAAAAAGAAAGGAAAGAACGAAGAGAGTAAAACATTGAAGGCGATGATCGGGAAAAATTAAGGCCTGTGCAGTGAGGGCCGAAACAGTCCAGGCAAGTAAACCCAAAAAGCGGATACAAACTTCATAGCGGGGTTCATAATTTTCCGGAATTTCCAAAGCGTAAACGTTTTTCCCAAAAAATTGCAGCCAGGACTTAGGTCCAATAGCAAAAAGTCCAGCGACGAAATGGTATACGCAGACGAGTATGAGAAGAATGGTCACGAGTTGTGAAATCATAAAATTATTGTAGATGAAATACAAAAAATGGACAATTGCGGAAGCAATAATAACTGAGCAAAAAAGTTCCACCCGGAATAGATGAATGCTAGTTAAAACCTGAGGCCTTATGATACACTTTTTGAAATATGGCACGAACGAATATTTATTCAAGTTATCTCCATCATCAGGAAAACTTCCGCGATAAGTGGCGAGTTTTTCAGGCGAGTCCTATGGTGTTCGATCGTTCTCATTATATTCCCGAGTTAACACCTCTCTATGGAACTAAAGACTTCGATTCACTTTCCATAGAACAAAGACACAAATTATTTTTTGAATACACTAAACTCGTAGCAGAGGCGCTCATTCTTTTCGAGCAAATTTTAGTCTATGGAGTTTGGCATTTAAATAAACAGACTCGCTATCTCGATCGAGAAGCGCGTTCGTCTCTGTTGCAATTTGCCGCTGAAGAACTTTATCATTCACAAGGCTTTCGCCATTTTCTTCACAGCAATGCCATTTTTGAATGGGACAAAAAAAAGATCTATGCCGATTCTGGAAAATTAAAAAATGCGATTGCTTTTATTATTAAAAGAGCTCCGGCAAGCGTCTTTCTTCCAGGAGCAAAACTCGAGGCTTTCACTTTGAGTTATTATCGGATGATCAAAAAATATTATCCGAGCAACACAGAAAATTCCTGGATTCATTTGAACCATATTCATCAAATCGACGAAGCTTTTCACTTGCCGCTGGAATTTGATCTGCACGATTCGATTATTGAAAAGGCAGGGCCGATCAAAAATATGGCAGGGGCTATTTTTTTCGTCATCGTTATGCAGATTGCACTTGTTCAAGGTTCATTCAAAGTTATCAATTACGCTTTTCCTGAAACAAATTTTTTCAAAAAAATTCGCTGGATGATGAAGATGGCAAGATGGGCAGTGAGAACAACTCCAGCGTACACAGAAGCTCGTCAGATTACTCGTCAGCAATTCGAAAAGAAAAAACCAAAGTGGGGAAAAATTCTCGCGTTTATTTATTGGTAAAATCTCAAACTAATGACATATCAAAAGCAGGAGAAGGATCAGTTTCTCGAAGAGAAAGTTCATCTCGAATACCGTCATCATCTTTGTAGTGAACACTGTAAAAGGCCATTTCCATTTTTTGAGTGATAAGATTTTTTAGTTCAGAAGTTAAATGTTCTTGCTCAAAGTCAGCATAGGCGAGCATATTGAATGAACGGGCAAAAAGAAAATTCACAAGTTCACTGAAACATTTCACTTGTTCATGATGAGAAAGCGCAAAAGAAAAAGTAATCTGATTTATATAGAGAATTTCAATCGGCGAGTGCGGACGTGGAAGAGGCTTGAGTTTTATGCCTGGAAGAATTTTTGCAGCGACAGCAGCGACTTTATAAACGAAAGGCACAGAAGTGACTTCAATTTGTTTGGAAGCAATCGGACTCCAGACAGAAGTCGCGCCAACAAGAGTCTCATTTTTAAAAAATAAAATAATATCGTTCCAGGAAAACCCATTCCACACAGCAAGTCTTCGTTCTAATTCTCTATTCCAATCGTGACCGAACATTTTTCTTTTATCGGCAGACAGAAATGAAAGGAGAAGATCTTTATCAGCAACAGTCGCAGAACGAACAACAAAATCGTGAGACGATTTAAATCCAAATCGACCGACAATGTTGACCATCTTGTAGCCGGCCAGTTTTTTATAATGAAGATGCGGAATACGTGTTTCTACTAAATTGTTTTTAGAAAACTTATTTGTTTCAATCAAAGCTGTCTGATAATAACGACAATGCTTAGTCTCTTCCATGTCGGGAGAGTAACGAAGAAGAGAGCCGTAAAAATTTCTCCATTCGCGAATGAGTTTGCGATTCATCGAAACGCGAAGATCTCCAAGATAACCAACTGTCGTTAATTCTCCGTTGATATAACCCGGACGATAAGAAGCGACAGCGACACCTTGAAGTTTGCGATCGTCATCGCGCAAAGTAAAAACGAGAAAATGTTCGCTTCGCTCTTTTAAGAAACGAAAAAAATCATTACCGCGTTTGTAGATGACAGTTTCTTCCGCTTTTAATTCTGTTTGATGATAAAACGCCAATAGCTCGGCGTTGTCGGCCTCAGTGGCAAGACTGACATGAGGAAAATCTAAAAAGAGTTCTTTTAGATTTGAAGGCATCGTTAAGTGATGTCCTTTAATAATAAGTCAAAATTGTTTTCAAGAGCGATGAGGTCGCCGTTGTTTTCAATAATACGATCCGAAAGTTTTTTCTTTTCTTCGATATCGATTTGGTGAGACAGAATACTTTCTGCTAAGTCGCGGGAAGAGTTATCTCTCGCCATTAAACGCGCGATTTGAACTTCGCGGGGAGCGTATACGCAAATTGAAAGATCGATCAGAAGATGCAGCTTCTTTTCAAAAAGCAGAGGAACATCGTACACGATGAATTCGGGATTCGAAAAAGCAGCGTAAGCCTTTTTGAATTCATTCGGCATGTGCGAGTAAATATAATTTTCCAAAAGTTCTTTGGCGTCGACATTGATAAAAACAATCTCGCGCAATTTGCGGAAAACAATTTTCCCATCTTCAATGGCCGCTGGAAAATTCTGCTTGATGAAAGGAAATGTCTCTGGAAGCTGATAAATATTTTTCACTAATTTATCGGCATCGATCACAGGAATATTTTGTTTTCTGAAAAGTTCAGCAACCGTACTTTTTCCCGTGCCGATACCACCAGTGAGACCGATGATCGGAACAGGAATTTGATATAATCTGTTTTCCGGTACGTGCTTGACCAGACTACTTTTTAGCTTTCTCATTCACTTTAGCCTGATTCCAGTAAACATCCATCTGCTCTTGATTCATCTCTTCAAGCTGCACACCTTTCGCGTGCATTAAATCTTCCATTGAGTGAAAACGTCTCATGAACTTTTTATTGGCAGCACGAAGAGCATCGTGTGGATCCATATCGAGATGGCGAGCGAGTTGAGCAACAGAGAAAAGCAAATCGCCCAGCTCTTCAAAAACAGCAGCGCGATTCATTTCGCGATGAGGAGTCAGTTCTTCTTTTAACTCCTGCCATTCTTCTTCCACTTTGTAGGCCACTTGCGTGTAATCGTCCCAATCGAATTTAATATCGTTTGTTTTCTTTCCGATTTTGACAGCGGCCATGAGTGGAGGAGCATTGAGCACTGAGTTTGTAATGCGGTGATAAGATTTTTCACTTTCTTCACGCGCTTTTTCTTCTTTTTTGATTTTTTCCCAATTGATGAGAACTTGTTCTGCGCTGATTGATGTATCGCGGTTTTCGAATACGTGTGGATGACGACGAATGATTTTTTCTGTAATGCCGGCGCAAACTGATTCGAGATCAAAGTGACCGTGTTCGCTTGCAATTTGTGAATGCAAAAGGATCTGCATTAAAACATCGCCGAGTTCCTCTTCCATGTGTTTGTAGTCTTTTTCTTCGACAGCTTCAATGTATTCGTAAGATTCTTCGAGAAGATACTTGAGTAAAGACTCATGGGTTTGTTTCAAGTCCCAAGGGCAGCCATGCTCCGGGTCTCTGAGTTCTTTAATAACATCTTTTAATTTTTCAAAATTACTTTTCATGTGGTACCTTTTTAGGGATGAAATTAAGCATAGCTCTACATGATAGTGGAATAAAAAAGAAAACTAGTAAAGAAACTAATGGCGAAACTCTGGGAAGTTTGCTTCCGATTGTCGAGAAAAGTTTCGAGACTTTCCTCAAGAAGAATCCGCACTTCACCGGCGTCAAACTTGTGACGATTTCGATGACTCTTTGTGGAAGGGCGAAGATTCAAAAATTGAATCGCGATTACCGCCAAAAAGATTATGCGACAGACGTGCTTTCTTTCCCGGTTTATGAGAACCTTAGACCGGACAAAAAAGTGCGCGAAAAAAATCTTCCTGAAGTGGAATTGGGCGACCTGGTCATTTGCAAAGACGTAGCAAAAAAACAGGCCCGTGAATTCGAGATCACTTACGAACAGGAAGTGATCCATCTCGCAGTTCATGGTTTTTTACATCTTCTCGGCTTTGATCACGAGATTTCTGCGAAAGAAGAAAAAATCATGGAAGGCTACGAAGCAGAATTAGTAGAAAAGATTTATAAAAAAATAAAGGTAAAGTAATGAACGAACAAATAAAGATCGAACTCAATGAAAAAAAGCTCGATATAAAAAATTATACTGAAAAACTCGACCTTCTACGGAGGTCGCTTTGAGATTGAGAAAAAACAAAACCGCCTCGAAGAAATAAAACGCATCGAAGGAATGGAAGGTTTTTGGGACGACTCAACGAACGCCGCTAAAATTCAAAAAGAAAAATCTGTTATCGAAGAAGTAGTCAATACTTATCTCCATTTAAAACAATTATACGACGATTTCGATGTTCTTCTGGACTTCGCTCAATCGGAAAACGATGAGTCTTCGGCAGAAGAGGCGATCGGTGTTTATAAAAATTTTCTTGCTGAGTTTCAACTAGCAGAACAAAAAGTTCTTCTCTCCGGTGAAACAGATCCCAATAATGCGATCGTTACAGTAAACGCGGGGGCAGGAGGAACAGAATCATGTGACTGGGCATTCATGCTTCTTCGTATGATCATCCGTTGGGCGGAAAGTAAAAAATTTAAAGTGCAAATTCTCGATACACAAGAAGGTGACTCTGCCGGAATTAAATCGGCAACAGCGACGATCACAGGAAACTACGCCTATGGACTTCTGAAGTCGGAATCGGGTGTACACCGTCTTGTTCGTCTTTCACCTTTCGATTCAGCAGGAAGAAGACATACATCATTCGCTTCGATTTTCGTTTCGCCGGAAATCGACGATACAATTGAAATCGAAATTCAAGACAAAGATCTTCGCATCGACGTTTATCGCGCAGGTGGTTCAGGAGGTCAGGGTGTAAACACGACAGACTCAGCGGTTCGTATCACGCACTTACCGACAAACATCGTTGTTGTTTGTCAGAATGAAAGATCGCAGCTGCAAAACAAAGCGCAGGCGATGAAAGTTCTTCGTTCTCGTCTCTATGAATTAGAGATGGAAAAGAGAAGAGTAAAAGAAGCGGAGCTCGAAGCGAGCAAAAAAGATATTGCATGGGGAGCGCAGATCAGATCTTACGTTCTTCATCCGTACAAACTGGTGAAAGATCACCGCACGGATTTTGAATCTTCTCAAGCGGAGAAAACGCTGGAAGGTGATCTCGATAGTTTCATCGACGCTTATTTGCGCTGGCAAGTAGAGATGTCTACTCCCCATCATGAGTCGTAAATGAAAACTCAGCGTTTTAAACTTTTCCTTCTTCTTTTTTTAGACACTCCCGGAACAATTAAATTTGCCGGCGGCGTACTCGTGGGAATGGCGTTTTCTATTGCTGTTATTCTCTCGACGATGGGAATGATGGATGGGTTTGATCGCGCTCTCAAAATAGGGCTAAAAAAATCGGCCGGTGAAGTCGTGATGAATTCGCACAGCGGAAGTTTTTTTCAATTAAATAAAGACCTCAAAGATAAATTTAAATCGCAAAAGATCGATCATTATTCCGCTCTTGTTCAGACGGAAAGTTTTCTCATTTTCAATGAGGAGAGTCGCGGAGTTCTCGTTCGCGGAATCGATGATTCGTATTCGGAAGTGGTCGAGTTACCGCTCGGTTTAGAAAAAGACGAAGTGGCGATCGGATCAGAAATCGCAAAGATCAACAACATTCATGTCGGTGAAGAAATCGTTCTCGCATTCGCGAAAGGAAACGACGGAATGAAGTCGATGCCTGCTCTTGAACGCTTCAAAGTAAAACGTATTATCAATCACGGCGTTTATCAAAAAGATTCGCGTCTTGTTTATGTAAAACTTTCGAGACTGCAGGAAATTCTGGGCCTCGGGAATTACGTCAACATGATCTCGCTCAATCTTCCGAACAAACCTTTTTATCGCGACGATATTGAAAAAATTGAATCGCAACTTCCAGTACTCAGAACCGCTTTTGAAGGCGACTACAATTTCAAACCTTATTGGCGCGAATTTTCTTCGCTCATAGAAGCGGTAAAAGTAGAGAAGGTGATGATCAGTTTGATTCTCCAGATGATTGTCGTTATTTCGATCTTCAATATTCTCGCTTTCATTATTTTTATCAATGAGAAGAAATCGAAAGAGCTTTTCCTTTTCAAAGCGCTTGGACTTTCTAAAAAAGCGATGAGCGATTTATGGATGAAACTCGTTCTCCTCATCTGGGGGCTTTCATGCGTGCTCTCGATGATCTTTGTGCAGATTTTTAAATTCGCTCTCCTGAAGTTGCCGTTTTTTGAATTGCCTTCTGAGATTTATTCCATGCCACGAATTGAACTTTATTTAACTGTAAAAGATTATCTTTTTGTTTTTGCCCTCGCTTTGGTGTGGGTTCTGCTTATCACGTATTACTTACTGAGAAGATTAAAACAAAAGAGCTTGTTAGAAGGATTGCGACAAGAGTTTGCTTAAGGAAAAAAATCATGAGCACTATGATTAAGTTAACGAACGTTAAAAAATTTTACAAACAGTCGCGCGCGGTAAACGGCGTGAGTTTGTCGATGAATGAAAATGAAGAATATCTCATTCGTGGAGCTTCCGGTTCAGGAAAATCGACGTTGCTTTATTTACTCGGCGGCCTTGATCGTCCAAGCGAAGGCGAAGTCGTCGTGAATCAAAAAAATCTAGTTGATCTCTCTGATGAAGAACTTGCGCTTTATCGCAACCGCTATATCGGTTTTGTTTTTCAATTTCACTTTCTCCTCCCTTCGATGAACTGCCTCGATAATTTATTATTGCCGGCGAGACTCGCAGGTTTCACGCCTGAAGAAGTAAAAGAAGTGAAGGAGCGCGTTCTGCATTTGGCGGAAACATTACAAGTCACTCATTGTTTAGAAAAATATCCGTTCGAACTTTCTGGTGGTGAGCAGCAGAGAATCAATATCATTCGTGCACTTTCACTTAGGCCAAAACTTCTTCTTTGCGATGAGCCAACAGGGAACTTAGATTCGGAGAATTCAAAAAAAGTTATTCAACTGCTCCGCACACTAGCAAAAGAATTCAAGGCCACATTGGTCGTTGTCACTCACGATCCAGTGATCGCAGAGAGTTTCAGTAACCAGTTTTTAATGAAGGATGGAATGCTCGTTCACGCCTAGTTTTCAAAGCTAGAAAGTCCTTTGCACATTGTAATGTTCTTGCTACTTTTTAATACCTTAGTTATTTCATCCACTGTGGAGATCTATGTCTCTGAGATTTATCTCGTATTTTTTACTAGCGCTCCTTAGCTGTTTGAACGTTTTCGGAGTTAGTTTTGCTGCCGAAGACATTGGTCCTCGCGTAGATATGTTCAAGATTGATCAAATCCAATTAGTCGGTTTGAAAAAAGTGGAAAAAGAAGCTGTACTGGAAAAAATCGGCGCTAAAGTCGATATGACGCTCGATAATTATCTCCTTAAAAAAGACATTGAAAAAATCTATTCGATGAAATACTTCGACGAAGTTGCAGCAGAGCATGAAGTTGTCGCTGGAAAAAACGTTCTGATTTTCAGAATGAAAGAAAAGCCGATCATTACAAAAATTACTTTCGAAGGAAACGACGGACTTTCAGACGACGATTTGAAAGGACAAGTGAAGACAAAAGTTTTCTCGATCCTCGATTCAACGTCTATCAAAAACGATATTCAATCGCTTTTAAAACACTACGAAGAAAAAGGTTACTTCCTCGCTTCAGTTGATTTCGAACAAAGGAAAATCAACGAAGAAAACATCGAACTCATTTTCAAAATTAAAGAATTCGACAAAGTTAAAGTAAAAAAGATCAGCTTCCTGGGGAACAAAGCTTTCAGCGATGAAGAAATCAAAAGCATTCTTCAAACGCAGGAAGACAGTTTATTTTCTGCGCTTTCGGGTTCAGGAAATTTCAAAGAGATCAACTTTCAAAACGACATCGAACGTTTAAAATATTTTTACCGCATGAAAGGTTACCTGCAAATCAACGTAGGGACTCCTGAAATTACAGTTTCAGAAGACAAGAAGTGGGTTTTCATTACGATGAAACTTACTGAAGGGCCGCAGTTCACAGTGAACAAAATTACTTTCCAGGGCGAAATGCTTTTCCCTGAAGGTGATATGCGCGAAAAATTAACTCTGAAAGAAAGCGAAACTTACTCGGAAGAGTCGCTCAGAAAAGATATCCAGACTTTGACGGAAATGTACCAGGATGAAGGTTACGCTTTCGCCAACGTTATCAGAAATCTAAATGTTGTTCCTGGTGAAAACAAAGTAGACGTCGAGTTCTCATTCGAAAAAGGGAAGATCGCTTACTTCGGAAAATTCCGCGTAAAAGGGAACTCGAAAACGCGCGATAAAGTTGTTCGTCGCGAACTCTTGATTAAAGAAGGACAAAAATTCAACGGAACAGCTCTTCGTCAATCGAAAGAAAACGTTCAACGTCTCGGATTCTTCGAGCCGGAATCAATTGTCTTCAACACTGTTTCACCAAAAGACAAAGAAGATATTCTCGACGTAGAAATCTCTGTTAAAGAAAAGAACACTGGGCAAATTTCACTCGGAGCGGGTTATTCAACAGCGACAGGTGGATTCTTCCAGGCTTCCATTTCTCAAGCGAACTTTAGAGGTCTCGGACAAAACTTAACGTTCAGTTTGAACCTTGCGAAGACGGCAACGACATTCAGTATCGACTTCACTGAGCCATATTTCTTAGATACGAAATGGTCGCTTGGTGGTGGTATCTTTATCAGTAGTGATGATACTTCTTCTTCATACAGCGAAAAGAAAAAGGGAGCGAACGTTCGCGTTGGTTACCCGGTACTCACATTCACAAACCTGTATGTGACTTACAAAATTGAAGATACGCGTATTAAAACAGTCGACGATCCAACGATCAATGTCGATCTTGAAAACGGATTAGCGTCTTCTGTTCAGACATCCATTGTTCACGATCGTCGCGATGATCGTTCTGACCCGAGAAAAGGGGTCTTCCTCAGTTACTCGACAGAGTACACAGGTATTGGTGGAGACAAAAAATGGGTGAAGAACGAAGCTGAAGCGCGTGGATTCTATCCTGTTGTGGGCGATCTCATTTTCCGTTCGCGTTTTTATGCGGGAAGACTCGATGAAGTGAACGGCAGAGAAATTCCTCGTACTGAGAAATTTACTCTCGGTGGATCACGCAACCTGCGCGGTTATGCGTATGAAGCTGTTGGTCCGAAAGAGCAGGCAACAATTCCATCAACAGGTGTACTTACTACATTTAACACTGGTGGTATCTTCTCGACATTTACGAACCTTGAATTCCAGCATCCACTTTCAAGAGAAGCGGGCCTTAAGTGGGTAGTCTTCTTTGACGCTGGACATGCAGGGACTTTCAAGAATATTAAAGTTTACACTGATTATGGTTTCGGGTTTAGATGGTTCTCTCCAATCGGTACATTACGTTTCGAATTTGGTTACCCTCTGACTGGAGAATATAAAAATCAGGGTTCTCAATTCCATTTTGATATAGGACAATTATTTTAAGTTCAACTCTAAGGGAGACTTCAATGAAATCACTAATCGCTCTTATCGCATCTCTTTTGATCACAGGATCTGCATTTGCAAAAGTTGCTGTGGGAAAAGTAGACGTACAAAAAGTTCTAATTTCTGTTAACCAAGGTCAAGCTGTTCGCGACCAACTAAAAAAGGCTTTTGATGAAAAACAAAAGATCCTAAAAGATGAAGAAGACAAAATCAGAAAGCTTCAAGACGATTACCAAAAGAAAGCTTCTGTTCTAAATGATAAAGAAAAAGGGAAGAAAGAAAGAGAAATCCAGGACAAGATCGTAGCGATCCAACAAAAGACTGCTGGATTCCAAAAAGAAATCCAAGATATGGAACAAAAACTTAAAACTCCAATCTTAGAAAAAGTAAAAGCAATCGTTGATGACGTTGCAAAATCTTCTGATGTTGATCTAGTTTACGAATCAGCTACAGCTCCAATTCTTTTTGCAAAAGAAGAAAAAGATCTTACTGACGATGTAATCAAGTCATACAACAAAAAATTCCCTAAATAGAATTTTTTAAAATTTAATTTCTCGAATATATCGGGACCCGCGAGTGTTAAGCTTTCGGGTCCCAAAGTTTTTTTAAGGGGAGATCCTTTGAAACTAGGAAACCTAAAAAATTCAGACCAAAGCTTCCAAATCATCCATGGTTCATCTGATTTAGATGTTCAAGGGATTACTGATAATCATCTGCTTTCACCAGGGCATCTCGTTTTTATCAAGAACAAAGTATTTCTTACTGAGTGGTTTGAAAAAACAAAAGGTGAAAAACAAACAGGTGTAGTGATTGAGAAAAAATTTTTTGAATCACTCGCTGAAGATCAAAAGCAAAAACTAAACGCTGAAACTTTATTTCTCGCGACAGTCGATAATGTGAACCTTGCGATCTCATGGCTTTCAAAACCTTTTCATGATGAAAAATTTAAAACGCCAAATGATATCGTTGACGGACGTCAGATGGGATCGGCGAGCGTTGACTCCAGCGCATGGATTGCTCAAGGCGCTTTCATTGGAGAAAACGTAAAGATCGCTGCCGATGTAAAAATTCACTCGGGCGTTGTTCTTATGTCGGGAGTAGAAATTGCTGAAGGTTCAGAAATTTTTTCGAACACAGTGATTTATCGAAATGTAAAAATCGGAAAAGGTGTTCGCATTCATGCAAACTGTACGATTGGTGCGGATGGATTCGGATACAATTTCAATAAAGGTGAACATCTAAAAGTGTGGCACATGGGAAGCGTGATCATTCACGATCATGTTGAAGTGGGAGCGAACACTTGTATCGATAGTGGAACATTTTCTCCAACAATTATTGGCGCTGGAACAAAAATCGACAACCAGGTTCAGATCGGACACAACTGTCGTCTCGGGCGCGGAGTGATTGTTTGTGGAATGACGGCGATCGCAGGAAGTTGCAAGCTTCAAGACTTCGCAGTGATCGGCGGACAAGTCGCCATCGCTGATGGACTCACAATTGGTTCAGGAGCACAGGTCGCAGGAAATTCCGGTGTCATTAGTGATGTACCGGCCGGAGTTACATTCGGAGGATATCCTGCACGCAATATTAAAGAATGGCTGAAGGGGATTGCATACGTACGCAAGCTTTCTCTCAGCAAAGAATAGTCAGGAGATAGAGATTATGCTTTTAAATAGTGATCAAGTTAGACAAATTCTTCCTCACCGCGATCCGTTTCTTTTTATCGACACGGTTGAGTCAGTAACAATTCCGGGACGTACAATTACTCCAGGACAAACTTTCGACATCAAAGAAATTCAAGATGCAGAAGTCATCGCACACTACAGAACGAGAAAAGATCATGCGATTTTCGCAGGACACTTTCCAGATTACCCGATTCTTCCAGGCGTTGTTCAAGTTGAAATGATGGCGCAAGCAACGAGCTTTATCGTTCTTCTCGTTCACCAAAATCCGGCGCAAATGAAAATGGATGTCGCTCTTCTGGGAATTAATGAAGCACGTTTTAGAAAACCTGTTTTTCCGGAAATGGATTTAAAACTTGTGACAAAAACTCTGAAGATCAGAGGGCCGATGATCACGAGCGAATGTAAACTTTATCACGGCGATCAACTCATGAGTGAAGCTACGGTTTTGGCCTCACTTAAAATGCAATAGCTTTTTTAAATTAAATAACAAGGATAGTTTATATGGCAACAGTACACGCAAGCTCAATCGTAGACCCGGCAGCGAAACTTCACGAAACAGTTAAGGTTGGACCTTTTTGTATCGTTGGACCAAATGTAGAAATCGGAGCGAATACAATTCTTCACTCACACGTTGTGATCGATGGTCACACGACAATCGGTGAAGACAATAAATTTTTTCAAGGCTGTTCAATCGGTGCGCCTCCACAAGATAACTCTTACAAAGGTGAGCCAACTCGCGTAGTGATCGGAAAAAATAATACTTTCAGAGAGTATTGTTCAGTTCACCGCGGAACTCTTAAAGAAAATCATGTGACAACAATTGGGGATAACAGTTTATTCATGGCCTACGTTCACGTTGGTCACGACGTTGTTATCGGTAACAATTGTACAATTGCAAACTCAACAAACTTCGCGGGCCACGTCCGCATCGGCGATCGCGTTGGTATTGGTGGAGGAACACAAATTCAACAATGGGTAAGTCTTGGACGTGGAGCCTATATTGGTGGAGGTTCAGCACTTGATCGCGATATTCCTTCATTCTGTACGGCTGTTGGAAACCGCGCTCACTTAAAAGGAATCAACATCATTGGTATGAAACGCCAGGGATACAGCAAGCAGGAAATTTCTGAAGTTGTAGATTTTTTAAGAACAATCGAATCATCAAATCTTTCTCCGCGTGCTTTTGTTGAGAACGCAGAAATGATGACCGAATACAAAGACAATCGCGTAGTCGCAGAAATGTCTGAACAAATTAAAAAATCAGAAATTGGAATTGCTCCATTCAACCCATAAGAGAAGGCAATGGCTAAAATCAAAACTGCCGTTATCGGCTACGGACATTTAGGAAAATGGCATGCTCAAAAAGCAGAAGCGTTCCCTGAAATGGCCGAATTAAAATATATCGTAGAAAAATTTCCAGCAGGTCAGGAAGCAGCAGCGAAAGCTCACCCGAATGCAAAGATCGTTGATGACATTTCAAAATGTATTAATGATATCGACGCTGCATTTGTTGTGACTCCTACGTCATTTCACTTTGAAATTGTTGAGTACTTATTAAAAAACAACAAACATGTTTTCTGTGAAAAACCAATTACAGAAACGACAGAGCAGGCACTGAAGTTACAATCGCTTTTAAGAGAACACCCGGTGATTTTACAAGTCGGTCACTCGGAAAGGTTTCACCAGGCATGGGAAAGAAAAAATGAGTATAAACATTTTTTCGATGCCCCGTCACACATCACACTTAAGCGTGTCGCTCCTTTTAAAGGCCGCGCGACTGATGTTGATGTTGTTCAAGATTTAATGATTCATGATCTCGATCTTCTCGTTTTCCTTTTTGGTGAAACTCCAGTGAGTGTAGAAGCGATGGGATTTAAAATGAGAACGAATCATTATGATTATGTGACAGCGAATTTTAAATTTTTGTCAGGGAATCGCGCGACGATCACTGTTGGGCGTAATCAGACAAAAGAAGTGCGCGAACTGGAAATTTCAAATCATGCAGGAACACTTCTTGTTGATCTTATGAGAAATGAAATTTCAGAAGCGCTTGGGAAAGAAGTCGGACCTCAATATGTGAACACTGGAACGTACGAAAAACGCGATCACTTATTGCTTGAACACAAAAACTTCTATAACTCGATCGCTCACAAAAAAGAACCGATTATCTCTCTTGAAGACGGATTAACTGCCGTTCGTTTGATTGATAAAGTTTTAGAAAGTGCGCGCACGAATAAAGAGGTCATGCTCTAATGAACTCATGCCTGATTATTGCCGGTGAAAAATCAGGTGAAGAGCACGCTCTCAGTTTTTTTCACGAATTAAAACGACTCTCTCCCGACACTCAGTTTTTTGGGGTTGGGGGAGACGATTTAGCTCGCGAAGGATGCGAACTGCTTTATCATTTGAATGATTTTTCTACCTGGGGATACAGCGGAGTTCTCAGCAAAATTCCTTTCTACATCAAAGCGATGAATCACATTCTGGAAGAAGTCGACAGACGACAAACCAAAGTGGCCATCCTCATTGATTATCAATCTTTCAATTTAAAAATTGCAGGAAAATTAAAAGAGCGCGGAGTAGAAGTTCTCTACTACGTGGCCCCACAGGCGTGGGTGTGGAAAGAATATCGAGTTAAAAAATTAAGTCGTTTCGTGCACACACTTTTCACGATCATTCCTTTTGAAAAAAAATGGTTCAATGATCGCGGAGTCAAAAAGATTGTGAGCATCGATCATCCGTTATGGACGACCTATCAAAAAGAATTGGAAAATTATAAGTCTCACGAACCAAAACAACCATTGCAGCTTTTACTTCTTCCAGGCTCACGCCATTTTGAAGTGGAAGGATTGCTTCCGGTTTTCGTGGAGAGTTTGCAAATTTTAAAAAAAGAGATTCCGCTACAGGTCTCAATTGTCAAAGCATCTACTATCAATGAAAGAGTATTTGAACCTTACAATCAGTATTTCGATAAAGTTTATGACAACGATGAATTAGTTCCCGCTCTGAAAAATGCAGATTTCGCATTTGCTGCGAGTGGAACGGTGACACTTACATGTGCACTCTTCGAAGTTCCAACGATTGTTTGTTACAAGACTGCATTGATCAATCAATTTATTTTCGAATGCCTCATTAGTTATAAAGGGCCAGTGAGTCTCGCTAATATTGTACAAAATCGCACGGTCTTTCCGGAGCTCCTGCAAGATCAGGCCACGAGCTATAATATCGTGTCGAATTTTCGGATTTGGTACTATAATAAAGAGAAGAATCGCGAGCTTAAAAAGCAGCTTCAACAGACTAGGGAATTAGTCAGAGGTGAGGGAATAAACATCCCGAGATATATGGCAGACGTGATCAAAGAAACTTATGGAAAAACAGCAGACTTCTCTACTTAAAAAAATATCTCGCACCATTTTCTTGGCACCACCATCGTGGTTGTGGTCTTCAATTTATTTCACTCGCAGAATTTGTTATGACTACGGAATTTTAAGACAACGTTCTTTTCAAGTGCCGATCATTTCTGTTGGTAACCTCACATTCGGTGGAACGGGAAAAACTCCTTTCACTTTGTGGCTCTCACAATATCTTCATTCAAAAAATAAACGCGTAATGATTCTCATGCGCGGATACAAAGGAAAACTTGAAAATTCATCAGGGATGATCCACTCAGGAAAAAAAGTAAATCCTGATGCCGGTGATTACGGCGATGAAGCTTTGTTGTTTGCCAGACGTTTAGAAGATGCCACTGTCGTCGTTGGAAAAAGACGTAGTGAGAATTTGAGTTTTTATTTTCCGAAAGTTGAACCGGATGTCGTTTTACTCGATGATGGTCACCAACACATCAATCTCAAACGCAAACTCAACATTGTTTTGTTTGATGCTTTGATGCCGCTTTCTCGTTATAAAGTTGCTCCTCTGGGATATATGCGTGAAGGCTTTCAGGCCTTGAAAGATGCTGACTTGGTTGTCATTGGCCGTGCTGATCTCGCGAAACCGGAAAAAATATCATCACTCAAGGACATGCTTTTACCGCATCTCCCACAAGGAATAAAGTTTGCTGAAGTTGGTTTTCGCCCTAATGGTTTTTATAATTCCTCTTACGATCTTGCTTATACGCTCGATCAAATTAGAGATAAAAAAGTAATTTGTATTGCCGGTCTCGCAAACCCGCAATCCTTCTTCCGATTGATTGAAGATTTGGGAGCTGAAATTCTCGTGACAGAATCGTTTCCTGATCATCACTATTTTAAATCAGATGAAATCAACGCTCTTCTTTCTTATGCCAAAAATGAAGATGCACTTATTGTCACGACAGAAAAAGATATCGTTCGCATTAGAAAAGTCGTGAACGATGATTCAATTGTTTTTCTCGAAGTAGATCTACACTTTCTGAAAGGCGAAAAAGAAACGAAAGAAATTATCGACTCATGTTTTAAAAATATTTATTAACGGATGATGAATATGAATTCAAAAATTTTATTAATGCTTTTCTCTTTAACTTTGCTCAACTCATGCGGAAGTTTTGAGGATGAAAAAAAGAGTTTGATGACGACTCCTGAAAAGAAGGACCTCGTTCATTCTTTTGATATTGAAAAAGATCAGGCCGCAAAATATTCGGAGACAGATCCGAATGCAGTAAAGCCTGAAGAAAAGCAAGCTCCAGTTGAAGAAGTTCAACCGAAAAAACTTTCGAAGAAGGAAAAAGCAAGACTTGCTAAGCTAGAAAGAGAAGCAAAGAAAAAAGAAGCGGCAGAAAAGAAAGCAGCAGGAAAAGCTGCAGGACAAACAACTTCGACTGCACCAACTCCGACACCAGTAGTTCCTCACGACGGTTACCCGGCGGACTTCCCTCAGTTCATGAAAGATTACGACGTCGTTTCAAAACCTATCTGGGAAAAATTTAAACCGCTTTTTTTCCAGGGTGAACAATCGATTCTCGGAATTTCGTATCTCGGAGTGACGGCCGGATATATCACGATGACTTCAAAAGACATTGTAAAAATGGGAGACCGTTTAGCGTACCATTATTTCGCTCGCTTTAAATCAAAAGATGCTTATCGCTACTTTTATTGGTTGGATGATACGATCGAAACGTTCATCGAAAAAAATACTTTCTTGCCAATCAAATATGCTCTTGTTCAAAGAGAGAAAAAACAAAACGTCGATGACCTTCAACTTTTTGATTACAAAAAAAACAAAGTTTCAACTTATTACAAACGAGTGAAAGAAGGCGCTAACAAAGATGAGCATCTTGAAAAATTTATTCCTCGTTATCTGCAGGATTCATTCGGGGCCTTGCAATTCGTAAGAGGACTTCCACTCAAAAAAGGGGATCATTACGATTTCCCTGTTTCAACGAGAGGAGATACCTGGTTACTGAAAATTGAAGTGATGGGAGAAGAAATGATTTCAGTAAATGGACAAGACGTGAAAGCGTATCGTCTAAAAGCTGAAACACATTTCCCGGGCGTTCTTCAAAAAAGTGGAGACATCAATTTCTGGTACTCTGTGGATGATCTAAAAAAACTATTAAAGTTCCAGGCGAAAGTAAAACTTGGATCAATCTACGGTGAACTCGTTGAGTACAAACCGGGTGTTCTGGTAAAATAAGGATTGCGAGTTGGTTAATAAGTACGCCCGTAATATTCTCTATCTGCTTCCAACGAGAGATTGGAGTACGAAAGAGCGTTCTGCTTTCCGGGATATGACTCTTGCGAAGAAACACGGTTACAATATTTATCTTTGTACTTATGAAGATTCGTATCTTGCTCAAATCGCCAAAACTCTCGATGTAGAAATTATTCCTTTTAAGGAGCATTTTCTCAATCGCTTTACGAGTTTTCACAAGCATTTTCCTCTCTCTCAAATTACAAAAAAAGCAAAACTCGATGTCGTTCATTGCTACGACTTTACATTGTTCTTTTCATTGAGCGTTCAATTGAAAGCAGAAAATTTCACTGCTCTCGTTGTGACAATGGATCACGTGATCGATAAACCATTGCAACGTTTTTGGTATCGTCCTCTCATTTCGCGAATTGATTCCCTTATTCTCATGAATAAAAATCTCACTCAAGATGCGCTTGGAAACTTGGGACTCCCATTGAAAAAAATTGAATATTTTGGAATGGGAATCAAGATGGAAGGTGCTGCTGATCCGGAAGCAATCGCTATTAATTTTGATTTATACAAAGACTATTTTTTAGCGGGAGCTTATATTTCTCCTGCGATCTCAGATGTGAATTCCATCACGCCACTTCTTTCTGCACTCAAGGTTTTGAATGAAAGACTTCCGGTGGGAATTAAGAGCAAACTTGTTCTCGTTTCCGCCGTCGAATTTAAATCGATGAGCATTCTTCCAGAGATGATGAAACAAATTCAAGAACAGGAATTACAAGACGATGTTCTTTTCGTGACGACAAAAGATATTGTAGGAGTCATTACTCATCTTGGAGTGTGGATCAGCAATGGTTCGCTGGAATTGATTGAAGATTTTGCAATTTCTGCTCTGATGAATGAAGTCCCGGCCATCTTCGCCCGCAATTTTTGTACGAAAGATTTGATTGAAGAATTTGAAGGAGTCGGGGAGACCTACAAGTTATCTGATGCCCGCGAGCTTCGTGATAAATGGGAGAAAATGATTCTCGGGAATGCCGTTTTCAGAGAGAAAACCAAGCTCTATAAGTATTTTATTGAGCGCGAGCATTCTTACAAGACTTACAAAACTCAGCTTCTCTCGCTTTATTCAAGAACAGTTCAGAGACGTGTACGTCTCTTCAGAAAAAAATAAAATGTATAGGCTTAGTAAATTAATTCATATTTTTTTACTGAGCACTTTTTTAATAACTCAATCTTTTGCAACTGAAACTCAAACGTCATTACCAGCGCAAGCTGTGCAAGTTACACCCGAAGAATTTAAAGATTTAAAAAAAGACGAAGTAAAACCAGGAGAAGCAAGGAAGAGTCAAACTGAACTTCCTGGACCAATTGATTTTCTTTTTCGCGGAGGAGGTGGCGGAAACGGAAAAGATGCGGCCATTCTTATTTTTGCGGTCGTGGGAACGGTTGTCCTCGTTGCATGGATTCCTTATACGGCTTTGCTCGTCTACAGAGCAATAAAAAAACCTGAAAATTTCAAAGTGCATTCTTTATTGGAAGCCCAGTTTATTTACTTAAGTCCGGCGGAACGCAAGGGTTTTATTGGGGCCATTCAATACACGCCATTCCTTATTGAAAAATCTTCTGCAAAAAAAAGTAATTATGGTTTGAACTTTGAAATTGGCAATTATCATTTTAAAGATTCAGGTGATTTAGCGAGCGTAAAATATAATTCGTTTTATTGGTTAATCGGTCCTTCGATTGTCTTTGGAAATCTGGATGCTCCAGGGAAAGCAGTCTTTGCCAAACTCGATTTAATGGCAGGAACTTCGTTTAGTCGCGATGTTAAACTCATGCTCAAGGCAGATATCAGTTTTCAGTTTATCCCGGTGAAGAAATTCTTTTATGGGGTAGGGTTTGGAGCGGATTATATGGATGGGCAAAAGGGAAAAGGGATAGTAACTCATATTGATAATCTCAAGGCCCATTTTCTACTGACAACAGGGGTCCGGTTCTAATAATTTTCACTGTGTAATTAGCTCCGTGTCATCAATAAAATATTCGACTTCTATTGCGATAAGCAGTATATTGGCGCTTCAAATCTAGTCTAACTTTTTTAAAGCTAAGCTGGGGCCTACCCAAGAGCAATCTTAGGCAGGTAAAAAAATTTCTCGAGGTAATATATGGCTCAAAAACAAGAACTAAAACAAAATTGGATGAAAGGTTACGACGTCGTCATTGGTGAAGACGTAGAAACAGTTCAGAAAACTGATTTTAGTGAACTACTCAACACATCTGTTTCAAAGAATTTTGAAGAAGGTGAAGTTTTCAAAGGAACGATCATCAACATCGGTCAAGACTACGTGACTGTTGATATCGGGTACAAACAAGAAGGTCTGGTTTCTGTAAAAGAATTCCAAAACTACGATGGATCACTAAAGATTAAATCTGGTGACCAAATCGAAGTTTACCTGGAAAAATTAGAATCAAACATGGGGAACCTAATCCTATCGAAAGATAAGGCTGAAATCCTAAAAGCATGGGATAGAATCTCTCTTGCTTGTGAATCAGGTGAACCACTAACTGGTACAGTAATCGCTAAAGTTAAAGGCGGTCTATCAGTTGATATCGGAGTTAAGGCGTTCCTTCCAGGATCACAAATTGACATCCGTCCAACACGTTACCTTGATAAGTACATTGGAAAACAAATGGAATTCAAGGTTATCAAGTTCAACAAAAAACGCGGAAACATCGTTCTTTCTCGTCGTGCAATTCTTGCTGAAGAGCGCGGAAAAATGCGCGGAGAAATTCTTTCTCAAATCGAAGAAGGAATGGTTGTTAAAGGGATCGTTAAAAACATTACTGACTACGGTGCATTCATTGACCTTGGTGGTATCGACGGTCTTCTTCACATTACAGATATGTCATGGGGAAGAGTTAAACACCCAAGCAACATCCTAAACATCGGTGATGAAATCGAAGTTAAGATTCTTAAATTTGATACAGATAAAGAGAGAGTTTCTCTTGGTCTAAAACAAGTTCAAGCTAATCCATGGGAAGAAGCTAAGTCAAAATACATCCCAGGAACTAAAGTTGCTGGTGAAATCGTATCTGTAAAAGATTACGGTGTATTCATTGAACTAGACGATGGTATCGAAGGATTAATCCACGTATCAGAAATGTCTTGGACAAACAAAATTAAAAACCCAACTAAACACTTCAACCCAGGTGAGAGAATCGAAGCTCAAGTATTGGACGTAGATGTTGAAAACAAGAGAATCTCTCTTGGTCTAAAACAACTTCAACCAAACCCATGGGACGCTCTAGTAGCGAAGTACAAAGTTGGTGATAAAGTTAAAGGAAAAGTTAAATCAATCGTAGACTTCGGTGTATTCGTTGAAGTTGGCGAAGATATGGATGCTCTAATCCACGTTTCTGACGTTTCATGGACTAGAAAGAACATCAACCTTTCTGAAGAATTCAAAGAAGGACAAGTTGTTGAAGCAATGGTTCTAGCTGTTGATAAAGAAAACCAAAAATTCTCTCTAGGTCTTAAACAACTAGAGGAAGATCCATGGAAGAAAATTGAATCTCGTTTCCCAGTGGGAACAGTTGTTGAAGCAGAAGTTGTTCGCGTAACTGACTTCGGAGCTTTCGTAGAACTAGAAACTGGAATCGAAGGTCTAATCCACATTTCTGAACTTTCTGAAGAAAGAGTTGAAAAACCATCTGACGTAATTAAGAAAGGTGATAAGCCTAAAGCAATGGTTATTTCTGTAGATAAAGAAGCGAAGAAAATCGCTCTTTCTATGAAAGCTGCTGCTCACGGTGGAGAGTACAAGTCTACTGATAAAGTAAAAGCTGCTACTCTTGCTGACAAATTCAAAGACCTAAAATAGTTTAAAACTATATAAGTTTTGTAATGAAGGGGCCCTCGAAAGAGGGCCTTTTTTTTTGCGTTCTCATAAGGCCGGTGCTATAAGCTCCCCATCAAGTCATTATAAGGGGAAAAAAGTTGAAAGCATTAATGATGTTCTGTATGGCCCTCACTCTTTCTGTAAGTCTACACGCTGAAGAAGGATCAATCGTTTCAAAAGAAAGACCAGTCGATGTCGATGCAAAATTCGAAGAAAGCTACTTCCAGACAAAACCTTGGATCAACGAATTCCACTACGTGATCGTTGTGAACAAAGCTGACGAAGGTAAAGAAGCTCAATCAATCAAAGTTTATGAATTCGGAAAACTCATCACTCAAGATAAAGTTTCAACTGGAAGAGATGAGTTCGAAGCGAAAGGTGAACACCACTCAAAACGCGATTCTTGGTCGGTAACACCAACAGGATATTACACACCATCATTCCTCGATAAAGATCACAAATCATCAGCATACGGCGGAATCTTTTCTAAAATTATCGGCGGTGTAAAAATGCCGTTCGCGATTTTCTTCAACGGAGATATCGCTCTTCACCAGGCCCCAAAAGGAACTGAAGGAGCACTTGGAACAAAAGCTTCTGGTGGATGTATTCGTCTTCCGGAGTCAGTTGCTTCGGATCTATTCACACGCGTAAGTGAAACACAGGGAGCACACAATCCACGTTTCACTGTTGCAGGTGAGGCAATGCTAGATAACGATGGACACCTGATGCATTCAACGAATGCCGGGTTTTCTGCTCTTGTTATCGTTCTTAAAAAAGTTACGGAATAATTTTTACAAAAAATAGGTTTAATAAAAAGCCTGCATAATGCAGGCTTTTTTATTTCTAAATTTATTCCAGTTGTTTCAGAAACAACTTACCTTCTCTCGATAATTGATGTTCACCTTTATGAATTAAAACAATTTTATAGGTCATTGCTTTAATCACCTCAGATAAATCTTTTTGGATTTTTATTTTATCCTTTAAACCTTCCAGCATGAATTCAGGAATAATACCTATTCCAATTCCAGCGGAAACCATATCGATAATAAGCTCCCAACTTTCCACTTTGTGATAATGAAAGGATTGTTTTTTTATTTTTCGTTTCACAATCGTTTCAAATTCATTGATACCTGGTGCATCGTCTGTAATTAATAGAGGAATTTTTTTTGTTTCATCCAATTGTTCAAGACCAGATTTACGATTGGGAATGATCGCGACAAATTCACCTTGATGAAGAAGCTTTTTGTGAAAAGGATTCTTCGTGTGATCATCCATATAAATTCCAATCTCCGATTGATTATTCTGGATTTGATCAAGAATCGTTTTTACGTCTCCAATATTTATTGTGAAATTTACACCACTATATTTTTGCGAAAAAAATTTCATTGGCTTAATGAGATAAAAAGGGGCCACTCCCATCGAACTCACTATATTAAGCGGGCCAGAGGCAACGCTTTTTTTGATTTGTAAACTCTCTCTTAGCTCTTGAAGCATTTTAATGAGCAGAGGAGCCTCTTGCACTAATTTCTCACCTTCTGGTGTGAGTTTAAATCGGTTCTTTAAATGCAACATGAGCGGGACATTAAAAGACTCTTCTAATTTTGTAATGGCCAGGCTTATGGCTGGTTGGCTCACCCGGTGAACCTTGGCGGCTTTTGCAAAACTTCCCAAACGGGCAGTTGTTAAGAAGTAATTAAGATGATTTAAGTTTGGTTCAGTGTTTTGCATAATTATTTTTTTTTATTGTTTAAGTTATTTTAATTAATTTTTATTAGTGTAACAAGTAATATAATCTCCGCGGGTGAAAATAATTCTTTGGAGGAATTTATGAAAAAAATCATCGCAATCGTAACTGTTCTTGCTTCAGTATCAGCTTTCGCTGGATTCGCTAAAACGTTTAACGGAAAAATTTCTGGAAACACTACATTCAACTGTACATTCACGAACACAACAGGTTCTGACCTAAACGTAAAGAGAGTTACGTTCAACCTGGAAAGAAGAGCTGGAAAGGGTGATAGCCGTGATATTACTCTTACTCAAACGGTTAACAATGTAGTTTACTCTGGAGAAACATCAACTGTGACTCTTCAAGGAGCTAACGGAAACTTCATTGGTCAATCTTGCCAATTCGTAACTCGTAACTAATTTTATCTCATCACTAGACCTGTCTAAGTTTAGACAGGTCTATCCTTTTCCAGAAACTTCGTTCTAGAAGTAAGACAAAGAATGTTTTTCCTCCGTTGATTATTTTTCAAAAATCCGGCATAAATGAAGCTAGGAGACCCTAAGTCTAATGAAAAAATATCTTTCATTCTCTATTCAAATGAATCAATCAGTCGATCTATGCGATTGCAGAGAAGATATTTTTACGGGGCCACCTCTCATTTAATTTTAATCAATCAAAAAAATGAAAGCCAAAAGCCCCGAATGTTTCGGGGCTTTTTTTTTATTATCGGCACAAGGAGGAAAAATGGAACACACTAGTCATTATGAAAACCGCGGAATCATTTATCGCATCAGAGCTCTGAAAGGATTCAGTTTTCTTCATATTGATTGTGACGGGAAATTTCTCCAGGCCGTGGTCAACGGGACTATGGCCTTCGGTTTGAAAGAACAATCAGCGATTGCGTTCAAAGGTGAGTGGGTAAGTGCAGCGATCAAAGACGCTCTTATTGAACCGAAAAATCTCGAACTGAAAATCAGTGAACTTGAAGTGCTTTCGGTTCCACCAGAAGCGATGCCGGTAGATATCACGAAAGGTGAATTGAATGTTCACAACGACGTCTTGTTCGACTGGAGGTCGATATGTCTTCGCCATCCAAAACAAAAAGCGATTTTCAAAATTCAAGAAGGTATCGTGCGCGCATTTAGAGAATTTTTTTATTCGAAAGGATTTACTGAAATTCGCACGCCGAAAATTGTCAAAGGTGGAGCTGAAGGTGGAGCAAATATTTTTTCACTGAACTATTTTGGTGAAACAGCTTATCTCGCTCAAAGTCCGCAGTTTTACAAAGAGATGATGGTACAGGTTTATCAGCGAGTCTTTGAGGTCGGGCCTGTGTTTAGAGCGGAAAAACACAATACGAGCAGACACATTAACGAATACACATCGATGGATATTGAGTTTGGACCGCTGAAAAATTTTACAGAGATTATGCAGATGGAAGAACTTTTTTTGAAGTCGATGGTGACATTTCTGAATGAACATTATGCGAGTGAGCTGGAGTTGCTGCAAGTAAAGCTGCCGGTGATCGGTGAAATTCCTCGCATGAGTTTTCATGATGTGAAAGCGTTGATGAAAAAAGAATTCAATATAAACGAGGAAGATGATGACTTAAGTCCTCTCGAAGAAAGTAAGCTTTATGAGCATATAGAAAAGAAATATGGGTCGGAATTTGTTTTTGTCACTCATTACGCAACTTCTAAGCGCCCTTTCTATGTGAGAGAGACGGAAGGAAATGAAAGCGTGACAGAAAGTTTCGACTTACTTTTTAGAGGAGTAGAGATCACAACTGGAGGACAACGAATTCATGAACTCCATGTGCTTGAAGAAAAAATTAAAATAAGAGGGATGAACCCGACAGAATTTGAATTTTTTACGAATGCACACAAGTATGGATTGATTCCTCACGGAGGCTTTGGGTTGGGTCTTGAAAGACTGACTCAAAAAATTATCGGCCTTCACAATATTAAAGAGGCGACATTGTTTCCAAGAGACGTATCGCGATTAATCCCATGAGGTAGAAAAATGAAATTTGAAAGTAGTATAGGAAAAAGTAAAAAAGATAAAACGATTACACTTAGAATGATTGAGAGTCATGAAGCTGCAGCGGTAAGGGCCACAATGACGGAAGTAGCAGCAAGTTCTCCTTATATCCTAAGAACGGCAGAAGACTTTGCGAACATGAAGATTGAAGAACAAGTAAAGTGGATTGATGGTCATAATGAAAGCGAACGCGATTTTCTTATCGGTGCTTTTCATGAGGAAAAGATTATCGGTCTTTTGGGTTTTAGAGCATTCAAGAATGAAAAGATGAAACATAGAGGATCGCTCGGCGTTTCTCTTCGTCATGAATACAGAGGCGAGGGAGTTGGAGAAATTCTTTTCAGAAGGTTATTTGAGCTGGCCGAAAGAATTGAAGGTCTCATCCAAATCGAATTGAACGTTATGAGTGAAAACGTTAGAGCGTTTCATTTGTACAAAAAAATGGGATTCATCGAAACGGGGAGAGTTCCCAACGGTTTTGTGTTATCAGATGGAAGCTTCAGTGATGACATTGCAATGATAAAACCAATCTAAAAAAATGGCCCGCGATTGCGGGCCTTCTTATTTTTCCAGATCAATCTTGTCGGATGTTTCCAGCTGGTAACACTTTGTTGTCAAAAACTCTTTTGTTTTTTTCAAATCCAACGATAATAAAATTTATGGAAACAAATAAAAAAAATGTTGAGACATCGTCCTCACAAACTTGGCTTGCCAATCTTCTCGAAGAAAAGAGTAAAAAAAATCCACTCTTTTCTATGCGTGCCTTCGCAAGATTAGTCGACGTAAGTCCTGCCGTTCTTTCGCGAATATTGTCAGGTAAAAGAAAGCTGACTTTTAATCTGGCCGTAAGAATTGCAGATGCACTTGTACTCGGCCCGGAAGAAAGAGAATTACTGTACTCTTTTTATACGACAAACAATGAAGAACGTACTGAAGAAATAAAAAAGGAAAAAGAACTTTCCATTGATTGCTTCAATGCCATGAAGGAATGGTACCACTACGGTATTACACAACTTCTTTATGTTGAAAATTTTCATGAAGACTATAAATGGATGGCGAAGATGCTTTCCATTTCAGAACTCGAAGCGAAACTTGCAATTGAAAGATTACTTCGTCTGGAAATTTTGGATCGCGATGAAAAGGGAAAGCTGTATAGGACAGCGACTCACTTTTCGACGACAACAGATATAGCTTCGGCAGGAATACGCCACTTTCAAAAACAGATTTTAGAAAAAGCAATTTATTCATTGGAACACGATGATATCAGCGAACGCGATATCACTTCGATTACTATTGCTATCAATGAAGACAAAATGAAAGAAGCTAAAGCAGAAATAAAAAAATTCAGATTACGTATGTCTGAGTTTATGGGGGAAGGGGAGAAGACGAGAGTGTATAATCTCGGCATTCATTTAATTCCTCTTACAAAATCATCAAAGAAAGTAAAAGAGTTGGATGTTGCCAACTGGTAACGAATTTTACTTTTAGGAATATTGTTATTTGCAAAATCTACGATAAGTTTGAAAAATTAGAGGAGCGATAAAATGAAAAATAAATTCTTGTTGATATTGGTGATGGCATCAACAACGGCTTTTTCCTTCGAAAGAGGAGGAGACGATGCTGGTAATGGTGGATTTGCTTATAAACAATCTATTAAAATTTTAGAAATGGCGACGGCCAATCTTGAACATAAGATTCTCGATTCTAATCTTCCGGATTTTAACAATCATCCTGAAAGAAAATTAATTCTTAATTACACACTTAATTATGATCATCTTCAGAAGCTTCCCAAAAAGAATGCTTATAGAGGTGGGAAAAAATTAGCGATGGATTATGTTGTGAATCCACCTACAGTGAAAATTTTAAAACCTTATTATGAAACATTCATGGGAAAAACAGATGGAGAGTTAGAAGAAGCAGCATTAGAAGTTGAAAAACGTCTTCTTCATGAAGCTGCACACATCTGGGGATACAATGAAAAAGATTCTGAAGATTTTGCTCTAAGATTATTGGCTGAATCCATTCCACCTGAAACTCGTCCAACAAATGATATTGATATTAAACCTGATTTTTGTTCATGCTTGAATGGAAAATCTGACATCATTAATAGCTGCGACGATTTCTGCAGAACAAAGCCGGTCAGTACTTCACCAATTCTTTATTTGAATACAATTATGGGAGCTGAAACTTCTGCAAATCCTAAACTTGGAAATCTTTATAACTGGTGTACTGTGCAACTCGACGGAGATACAACTTCACCACAATGTTTTCTTGAAGCCTATGATGGAACAAATACGATCACAAATATTCCTGTAGCAATTACTAAAGGTTCAAATTCGTTAATCGCAGATATTAAAGATCTTTCTCTTGATAGAACGTACATCATGAAAATTGTTGAAGCGAAAACGGGATCAGATGCTCAATCGAAAGAATTTCAATTGAGAAGAAAAACTCAAAAAGCAGATCCAGATCCATTTGGGGCCTTATCAATATCGCCGGCAAATCAGTACACTTGTCTTCTTTATGGAGGAACACTGCTTTCAAATGGTTCAATGGAAAGAACAACGTATACGCGTTCATATTATTATTTTTCAGCCAATGAAATACCAGCACCAATTCCGTCACCAGGAGGGACAAATGAATCGTTTGTGGTTTGCCATGATGACCAGCTTCACCCTGGAAATGACAGTATTGAATATCCTCGTCTTGAACTTATTCCAAGTCGTTTCCTGTTATGGAACAAAGCAGATCCGCGTTTTGTAAGTTCAGATGGATCAAAAATGAATATCAATAGAATATTAGAGACAAGGCTTTACAATGAATATGGAATTTCAGCGAATCTGAATTTGTTCAATATGATCTTTTATCCAAATCGTCCTTCAAATTCAACATCGAATGTTGGAATTGGTTATCTGATGGCTCCTTTCACCGATCATTTTGGACTTACTTTCTGTCCAACATCTTCAGATTATAACGGGACAGATCCACTTTTTAATCTTCTAAAAGATTATATGGACGATACTCAAGGCTTATTCGTTGCAGAAGGAGAGGGTGAAACAATTCAAGATGGTACTTCTTATAAAACAATTTATGCCACACAATTTGTAACAGAATCCAATCTCAAAAAATATTCGTTTTATATTGAAGGCGGAGTAAAGATTAAAGCGGATTCAGCATCTTTTAATACAAAGACAATTTTTTATTACTGGCCGTTCAATGATACGATCGATCCATTGTTAAAAGGGGATAGAAAACTTTTCACTGTTAAAACACCAGATACATTAAATGGAACTGCTCCGACTGGTTATCCAACGACTGTCAGAACGTCAGATAAAAGAATTGGGTGTGTGCCTAAAAATTAATTTTCTTAAAATAAAAAAGCCCGCTGTTTAAGCGGGCCCCTTTACTAGATCATCTTTTGCATCAGACTTGCGAGGGCGAATGCAAGAGCTCTTTTAGAAATTTTTTACTGCTGTTGATCCTGAGAATTTTCTTGCTGTGGTTTTTCTCCACCGTCTCCTCCGGGAGGTGGTCCCTTCGGTTTTTCAATCCCGCATGAACTCATTGCTGCATCCATTTTTTCGCGACTAGGTCTTTCCCCCTTACCAGGTTCGCCCAAAATTTTTGTTAAACATGCTTTTTGCTCAGCTGTGAATTCAGGATGCCCCCTGTGATGTTGTCTGTCTTCAGCTACTGCCATCATTGCTATACTTGAAAATGAAATTGTAAAAATGAGTGCTCTCAACATCCAATCCCCCTGTGTGTTCTCATTGTGAGATTAAAATAATGGTAAGAAAGAAGTGTTGAAAAATTATGGAAGTGTTGAAAAAAATAAAAGGCCCCTGATATCAGGGGCCTTGGATGGATAATTTAAGAAGAAATAGGAGAGTTGGGAGCTCGTTTATTGCTTCCACTCTACATCGTTCATCGTCGCAAATGTGAAACCTTCGTCTTCTAAAGCAGGAATGAGTTTCGCCAACATTTCAGGCGACTGATGTCTCAAATCATGCATAAGAACAACTCCACCTTTGTGTTGTTTTGCTTCATACATATAGCCACTCAAACAATCATCAATTGAGACTTTTTTCGCCCAACATTCCCAGTCTGCGGCCTGAACATATTTTCCGTTGCGAACTTCAAGTTCTCCACCAATGTCCCAAAGAATAGGACCTTTGTATTCTCTTCCGATTTCATTTTCATTGAGGAAATCAGCATATTTTTCTGCCCATGCTCCTTCAGGTGCTCTGAAATAATAATGAGTATCATTAGTCATATACGGAAGGATGACTTCGTGTGCATCGAGCACTTCGCTTTTTACTTTAGCCTGCCAAAGATTTGGATCGAGATTTTTTAACGGAGTGTGAGTCATTGAATGATTTCCAACAATGTGTCCTTCATCGACAATTCTTTGCATGAGAGCAGGGTGAGCTTTCACATTTGTACCGATAACAAAAAACGTCGCTTTGATATCATATGCTTTTAAAATATCTAAAACTTTTTCTGTAACGCCCGGATTTGGACCATCATCAAAAGTTAAGATAATTTCTTTTTTTCCAGTATGAAGATTTCCAATATTTGTTTTGGAAAAATCTTTGTCAGAACCTTGAAGAATAGGAATTGATTGAGCAAATGTGTTTGAAAAAGAAAGAAGAAAAATAAACGGCAATAATTTTTTCATTGGTGTCTCCTCATAATTACTAAAGGCAAAACCTGGAAGGATTTATAGTCCTGGGCGCACACATTGAATACCTGAATATTTATTTTTTTTGCTCTTACAAAAATGTTACGGGTGAAATAAACTTATCGTATAAGAATAAGAAAAATTTATCATTGGATTAAACTATCATTAACCATTTTTGTATAAGAAATAATTATGAAAAGTAATCACGGTTTTGAATATCAAATAAAAAAAATGTCAGTGCTCGGCTTCGAGTTCACAACCATTCGCGATTTAGATGAGAGCATCGATACACTCTGTACCTTTTTCGGAGAAGAAGATCAGGACAATTCTCTCGCTGAAGAATATTGTCCATACTTTGGAGTATTGTGGGAAGCGGGTATTGGATTAAGTCAGCACTTAAATAGAACGGATATGAAAGGAAAGCGCGTTTTAGAAATTGGATGTGGTCTAGCTCTCCCATCTTTTGTTGTCACTCGTGGCGGTGGCGAAATTATCGCCACTGATTTTCACGCAGACGTTCCGCTTTTTTTAGAAAAAAATCAAAAGAAAAATAATATTCAATTCGCTTATCGCGTAATGAATTGGCGAAATGAAATAGAACGAACAAAAACGGATCTTGGATTATTTGATCTCGTTATCGGCTCAGACATCTTGTATGAAAGTCAGCACCCGATGCAAGTGGCACAAGCTCTGATTGCGTTCTTAAAACCTGGTGGAAAAATAATTCTTGCTGATCCTGGACGTGCTTACATTCAGAAATTTATTTCTTCAATGAATGAATGTGGATACAAAGAGCATTTCACAACAGAGACTGTTTCAGCGGATCTTACGCCTAAGAATAAGCAGCGAGATATCTTTATTTTTGAGTTTAATTCTTAAATGAGAAGATCTTCAAAGAAAGCACCACGACCGATACTCTCATCAAGCAAGTGAATTTCTAAAATCCAAAGATGGGGAGCAGGTGAGAAGTTGAGAGTTCCCAATTTACCTTTGAAATAAAGGGCGTGAGGGAAATCTCCCAGGCGATGGCCGTACATATTGGTGTTTAAAATAAGATCGTATTTGAGTGCTTCTTTAACGGCAAATTCGTAGAGCGCTTGTCCTGTTAATCTATTTTCTTTCCACGCTTTTTGTGTCGCCTCAAAAACTTTTTTGGTCGCATCTCTTAGATTGATGAGTTTAGGATCATTGCCGATCACAAACGTTTCGCCGTAGTCAGCTTCGTGATTGTAAAAGACGGGACCGATGTCGACGAAAAAAAGATCGCTTTCTTTTAGAACAAGGTCTTCACTCGCATCTCGAAAACTCTTTGTCGTGTTATTGTTCACGCGAAATTTTGTCGGATGCCAGAATTTTTCAATCTGCGCTTCTGATAATTCGCGATTCAAAATTTCAATACACTGTTGCTCATTCATTCCGGGAACAATTTGTTCCGCCGTCTGATGAACAGCTTGCATCGCTTTCTCGCGAGCTTTCAGATAAAGATCTAAATTAAATTGAGGACCATAATTTTCTTCGTCATGGCCGGTGTGATTCATACGTTTTTTGGTGGAGGGCAGATAGCGCAACCGAAATCATCTTCATGTGATTCGACTTCTTCATCTAAACTTTTTTTGTATTCTTCGATTTCGTGATCGTCAGCACCGAGTGATTTGATGAGTGTTTCAGCGAGTCCGGGAGCAACGACTTCAATGTCGAGTCCTTCTTCTTCCATCATGGCAGCGAATGAATACGCTTCATTGATCTTCTCAAGAGACGTTTCCATAAGAACTGATCCGGAAAGATTATCGATAACTTTAACAGTGTTTGACATTCACTAAGAGTAACAAGAAAATGGTCCTATGGTAAAGTCAGAAGAAGGTTTAAAGAAAATTTTTTACGTGGAAAGAGGGGAGTTTTTGCGCTCGATGATGGAGTTTGCCCTGAAGGCAAAAGGCGCGAGCATTTATACCGTAGACACCCTGGAAAACAATTTCTACCTCTTGGACGACTTATTGCCTGACTTAATTATTTTTGATGTCAAAACGGTCAAAAATCAACTGGAAGAACTCCGCACTTATGGGGGAAAGGCCATATTGGTGGCCACAGGAGATGAAGAGGATCGCTCTTTGGTAGAAGGAATGGCAAAGGCCTTTCTTCCTAAACCTCTTGAGGCAAAAAACATCGCCGCTCGCATTCTGGCATTACTTGACTAAACATCTCTAAGCTAAAACTTTTCCATCTATTACGAGTTGCATTCTCCCTCTAAAATAAGTTTATGGGTGGAATTAATTTCGAAATTCTTAAGGATAAGAATGCTCTTCGCATTTTTCTTTCATTACTCGTCTCAACGATTTGTGAGAAGATGATGTCCATTGGACTCGTGTGGTATTTCACCAAAGAATTTTCAATCAACGTCGTTCCCTGGTATTTAACAGTCAGTTTTCTTCCGCATCTTTTGATGGCCTTTTATTCCACCAACATCATCAATCGTATGGGGACTTTGAAGACTGTTATCTCAACAGCTTTTTTTAGATCGATTGTTTTGTTTGTTCTCTTCGGAAGTTTTTTTCTTTTTGATTTGAGCGGACAGAGTTTGTTGATCGTCCTTTTTATCGCAGGATTTTTAATTGGACTCGGTTCAAGCTTATTCAATCCAGCAATCCTTTCGTTGCCCCCGCAATTAGTGGCGCCGGAAAAAGTAGTAGGACTCAACGCACTCATCGATTCGAGTATGTCGATCTCAACAATCTTAGGAGCAACATTTGCAATTTTCTTGTTGAACTTAGTAAGCTTGAAAATTTTAATTTTAATCAATGCAATCGCTTTTCTAATCTCAGGCCTACTCCAAACAGGACTGAAAACGGCCAACAGTGAACTGCCAACTGATGACGGCCAACCGCCAACCATCACTCCATTATCAGTCCTAAAAAAGTACCCTGACATCTTCCGCATGCTAGGAAGTTTTCTTTTTCTAAATCTAGTCTTCACTCCATTATTAGTAATGATCCCATGGTACGTAGAAAAAATTTACGCCGGAGACTCAAGTGCATTGGCAACAATCGAAGGATCAATGGGGCTTGGTGCTTTCTTGACCGGCCTTTACATGTCGCTTGCGAGTCTTCAGGTAAAAGAAGAAAACAGAATCAAAATGATTTCTCTCGTTTCTTTTTTCTTCGGTGTTTTCTTTCTCATCTTCGCTTATTCGATGAAGACGTGGCATGGAGCTGCTGTTCTTTTTGCCATTGGTGTGTTGAGCACATTTCTCAATATTCAGGTGCTCACGTATTTTCAAACTTCACTTCAGGAAACAGAAGTTCCTGCGATTATGACTGCGGTAAATATTATCAGTGCTGCTGCCGTTCCATTGTCGCTGAGTTTTTCAGGACTCATTTTTCCTCACGTTTATATTCCCAACTTCGCCAAAGTTTGCGGAGTTTTAGTGCTTATCATTGCTCTCGTTATGCCTAAATTTTTAAAAGGATCAGTATGGAAATCGGTGTAGAAATTAAAATTCAAGAAGCGGATACAGGCGACGTTGATGAAATCATCAACTTGTATCGTGCTGTTTATGGAAAAAAATATCCCATTTCTTACGGGACAGATCCCGATCTTTTGAAACGCGCGATTCAAAATAAAGACACCCATTTGTGCATGGTCGCCCGCGATGTCATGGATAGAGTGATCGGTGGAGTGTTGATTGTCGAAGTCGATGCCTTTAACAAAATTGGAAAACTCGTTGGGCTTGTTGTTCATCCAAATTATCAACGTCACAAGTTAGGGAATGGTCTCGTTCAATACGTAAGTGACTTCTTTTTGAAAAAAGATACACGTCTCAATTCTCTCTATGCAACGACAAGAACGATTACTGTCGGACCACAAATGATTTTTATTAAAAATAATTATCTGCCACTCGGAATTTTTCCGAATGCTCATCGTCTTCACCAATATGAAACTGTCACGTTGTTTGCAAAATATAGAGAAAATATTTTAGAGCAAAGAAAACCAGTGGAGAGTACATCTGTAAAAGTCATGCCTCTCTATAATATTCTCAAAGAGCTTGTTCCCCAAATTGACTTGCCGAAATCAGAAGAGGTGAAACCAATTGAAGCATTAGATGGAAAGGATGATTGGGAATTTGAAATCATCAGAGCTCCGAATTATGTTTACAGAAGATTTTTAGAACGTTTCCCTGATCCAAGCGATCGTTTTTTTCCTTTTCACACACCGAACATGGTTATCTCGGAAAAGAAAGGGCGCATGGATATTTTCGCTTATTTCAGTAAGCGCGATGGTTATTGCACATTGATTAAAGCGACTCATCCGATTTCTGAATTGCGCAGTCGTCTCACAAGTCTTTACATGCTTCTCGATGATATCGGGGTTTCTTATATTGAAGTTCTCGTGAACGTAAAACACGTTCCTCTTATTGAAACTCTTTTGAGCGGCCAGTTCCTTCCTTCTGCGATTTATCCGGCGATGAGAGAGGTGAATAAAAATTACGAAGACTATATTGTCATGAGCAGAACAATGGAACCGCTGAACTTCAGAGGAATGGCCGTTGTTTCTCCTTTTAAACCTTTTATTGATCAGTACGTGGACGCTTGGAAGCAGGTGAACCTGGATACGATCGAGGTCATTTATGGATCAAAAACTTAAAGTACCAGACGAAAATAAATTAAAAACAGTCCAGAAAGTTTGCGACGAAACTTCTCCTTATGAAAAATTTAAAGAGGGAGACACGGATTTTGTGCAAGCGATGAAAGAAATCACTTCGTGGCATATGGAGAAGTGTGAGTTTTACAATAGACTCGCGGCCTCTCAAAAGTTCAACGTCGAACAGTTGAAGACATTGGAAGATTGCCTGGCTATTCCCCATCTATGGGCACATTTCTTTAAAGCTCACGAAGTTCTTTCTGTTCCTGAAAAAGATATTTTCCTTCATCTTACTTCATCGGGGACGACAGGTCAGAAATCGCAAATCTTTTTTGATGAATGGACGATTCGTTCAGCACAGAGAATGGTTGATTCAATTTTTGAAAAATACAATTGGGTGACACCGAATCAAAAATGTAATTACGTTCTTTTTAGTTACGAAACAGAAAGTTCTTCGAAATTGGGTACAGCTTATACGGATAATTTTCTTTGCAAGTATGCACCTGTAAATGAAGTTTTTTACGCTCTCAAATTAACGGGGAGTGGTGGACATGAGTTCGATTGTTTTGGAACAATTGAAGCCTTTTTGAAATACGCAAAACAAGGTTTACCTGTTCGTTTATTCGGCTTTCCGGCCTTCTTTTATTTTGCTCTCGAACGCATGAAGAAATTGGGAATTCCTCCAGTGAAATTTCATCCTGATTCAATGGTCTTTTTGGGAGGAGGATGGAAAGGCAATGCAGATAAAGCAATCGCGAAAGATGAATTCTATGCGCTTGTAGAAGAGATGCTGGGAATTCCAAATGAACGTCTTCGCGATGGATTTGGTTCAGTTGAACATTGTGTTCCTTATGTTGAATGCAAGAATCACGAATTCCATGTTCCTGTCTGGTCGCGCGTTTTCATTCGCGATGTTGAAACATTAAAGCCTCTTGGATTTAACGAAAAAGGATTCCTTCATTTCGTTTCTCCTTATATCACTTCAATGCCAGCTCATTCTGTCATCATGGGGGACATGGCCTCTCTGCATGACGGAGCAACTTGTGGATGTGGATTGCCAACGCCTTATTTCAGAGTGCACGGAAGAGCAGGAGTTTCAAAAAATAAAAGTTGTGCGCTCGCCGCGAGTGAACTTTTAAAAGGAAAAGCATCATGAGTAATGTAGCGAACCTCTGGCAAGGGAAAATTGTCAGTGATGAAGAATTTAAAAAACAATTTTATGCTCATATAAACGATGCGGGATTTTGGAGTAAAAAACCACTTTCGCATCACTTGTTTTTCTCTCTGGTCGAAAGAGCTGCGGCTGAATTGAAAAAACGCGGATCATTTTATGAAAAACTTATTGGCGATTTGAGATCGCGCTCGGATATCAGAGAAGATGAAATTCAACTTTCAATGAAATCACTGGAAGATTTTTTGAGTGCAGAAAATCTTCGCACAAAAGTGAAAAGAGAACTGGGAAGCGATTTTCCATTCGAATTAAAACGCATCAGCTTTAAAGAAAATCATTTTGAGTCATGGTTTCCACTGGGAGTACTTGTTCATGTAACTCCGAATAATTCACCTCTTCTTGGCGTTCTGGGGACAATTGAAGGACTCTTGTCAGGAAATGTGAACGTCTTAAAACTCGCGAGACGAGACAGTTCTTTCGCCGCTCTTTTTTATGAAGAGCTTTGCAAGATGGATGAAACGGGAACTTTTAAAAATTATATAGCCATCGGAAAAGTTTCTTCTTCCGATAAAAAATATCTCACAGACTTTCTTTCAATTGCTGATGTGATTTCAGCCTGGGGAAATGAAGAGAGTATTAAAAGCTTGAGAGAAATGGCCCCAAGTCGTTCTCGCATTGTCGAGTGGGGACACAAGATTTCATTTTCTTATATTTCAAAAGCCACGAGCAATCACGAAGAAATGCTCAAGAAACTTGCTTTCGAAATTTGTAATAATGAACAGATGGCCTGTTCAAGTCCACAATGTGTGTTTGTTGAAGATGCAAGTTTTGAAGAATTGAAAAAGTTTTCTCAGAATTTAGCAAAGGCCTTAGATATTGTTTCACCGACTATTGCAAAAGTACAACCGAGTGTTCAAGAAATTGCCGAGCTCACTGTGACGAAAGAACAGGTGAGACTTAATTCTATGTTCGGAAACAGCGATGTCATCGTTTCAAAAAATAATGACTGGCGTATTTATATTGAAGATTCAGCAGGGCTTAATGCTTCACCACTTTTTAGAACAATCTGGGTGAAGCCGCTGCCGAAAAATAAAATTATTCATAATCTTCGTCCGCTCAAAGTTTATCTGCAGACAGTAGGACTTTCTGCTCATAAAGATGAAGTGGAAAATCTGACTCGCGAATTGTTTTTAGCGGGAGTACAAAGAGTCCGTGCTGTCGGCGAAATGACGGATTCTTATTTGGGTGAACCACACGATGGAGTTTATGCTCTTGAAAGATTTTGCCAAAAAATTTCTTATTCAGATTCACCGTCACAACAATTAATGGCCCATAAAAATTCTTTTGAAGAAGAAAGACAAGTCACTCTTCCGAAAAAACAAAAGATCATGGAGAAGTCCGATTTTCAAGATTTGAAAGTCGATGAACGCTATAGCGACCTTTATTTTTATAGCGGCGGAAGTTCCGGTGATCCAAAACTTTCTATCTTTACTTACGATGATTATCATCGCCAGATGGATCTTGCCGCTGAAGGATTGTTTGCAGCTGGCCTTGATCCGAAAAAAGATCGTTGTATGAATCTTTTTTACGCCGGAAGTTTGTACGGTGGATTCATAAGTTTCTTCACCATTCTGGAAAATCTTCGCGCTGTTCATTTCCCAATGGGAGCGAGTACGGATTTTGATCTCGTCGGGAAAACAATCGTCAACAATAACGTTGATACGTTGTTGGGAATGCCTTCTTATTTCATTCAGCTTTTTACGGCAAACAGCGAACGATTCAAAAAATATCGTGGAATTAAAAAAATATTTTACGGTGGTGAACACTTTAGTGAATCGCAGCGAAATTATTTAAAAAACGAGTTTGGGGTAGAGGTGATTCGTTCTGCAAGTTATGGATCAGTTGATGCAGGACCATTGGGGTATCAATGTGAATACGCCGTTGGAGGAATTCACCATTTGCATGAGCGCTTGCATGAATTAGAGGTCGTCGATCTGGAAGTCGATCGTCCTGTAAAAACGGGAGAGATCGGTCGTTTTCTTTTTACGTCTAAAGTTCGCCAAGGACAAAAAATCGAACGTTATGCAATCGGTGATGTTGGAAAAATTTTAGAAGGACGTTGTGGTTGCGGACGTACAGGAGTTCGTTTTGAATTACTCGGTCGTCATGGTGATGTCTTCAGAATCGGAACGACTTTTTTGAGTTACCAGAAATTTCAAAAACTGTTGATGGATAAATTTGATTTTGAAGGTTCATTTCAGTTGCATCTCTATCCGGGAGCAGGTGCTGGAAAAGAACGTGTTCTTTTAAAAATTGAAAACCTCTTTAAAATAAAAGTGACAAAAGAGGAGTTAATGAAATCATTGATCGAGAATTACAAAGATCTCAAGGAAGTCGTCGTTAAAGATCTCGTGCTGGATTTTGACATTGAAATCACAGAGCGATCAGGACTTACATTCAGCTCGAGCACTGGAAAATTAAGAAGCGTTATCGATCACAGGAATTAATATGACAGTACAAAAATGGACACTGAAAGAAATTGTTGAACACGCCAAAGCTCATTCACCCTTTTATCGTGATCTGTACAAAGATATTGCTTCTAATGAACTCGCAGATCTTCCTATTACAGATCAATCGGCCTTTTGGAAAGGTGATGTTCTTACGAGTGACAACCGCGATGGGATCGTTTTTAAAAGTGGAGGAAGCACTGGCGCTCCCAAATATTCTTTTTTTACTTCGCTTGAGTGGCAAAGTTTTACGACCGCTTTTGGTTGGGGAATGGCGCAGGGAATTTTAGATGATCACGATCGCGTGGCCAATTTATTTTATGTCGGTGATCTCTATGCTTCTTTTCTATTTATCAAAGACTCGCTTCAATGGATTCCGGTTGAAACGAAAAAAATTCTTCAATTTCCAATAGCAGGTCAAACAGATCCAAAAAATATTTTAAAGACATTGGAAGAATTCCAAATCAATGTCATGGTCGGAGTTCCTTCGGCCATTTTGACCTTATTGGAATACTACGATCGCGATAAGAAAGATTATCCCAATGTAAAAATTGAAAAACTTCTTTTTGGGGGAGAAGCTCTCTATCCGGATCAATACACGGCTTTAAAAAAGATTTTTCCTGACATAAAAATTTCTTCTATTGGTTACGCCAGTGTTGACGCCGGCCTCTTAGGTTATTCAGATCGCACATGTGAAGACGGTGAACATCGCGTTTTCGATCGCGCAAATATTATTGAAATCATCGATCCCGATACAAATGAAGTAATCAATGAACCAAACAGAGTAGGAAAAGTTTTAATCACAAATCTCACTCGCAAATTGATGCCGATCATTCGTTATCCCGCTGGCGATCTGGCGATGTGGATGGAAAGTGCAGAGACTCCTTATCGTAAATTTAAATTGCAAGGCCGTTCTGATGAAGCGGCGAGATTGGGAACAATCAGCGTTTATTTTGAAGACACGCGTGCGACGGTGATGAAAACTTTGAGTGAAGTTCACGGACTACAATTTCAAATGATCTTGAATCATTTTTCTCACAAAGATGAACTCATTTTTAGAATTGCAGGGCAAGGATTAAAGGCCGACGCGAAACTCGCAGACAGAGTTATTGAAGCTTTCAAAAAAGAGAAGCCTGTTTATCTGGATATTTTGAATAAAGGTCTTATTCATCCGCTCAAAATTCAAATTGTAGAAATGAGTGAGCTGGAAGGAAATACGCGCACTGGGAAGCTGAAACGCGTGATCGATAATCGAGGAAAAAAATGAAACAGAGAAAAGACTCCGGGTTTTCATTGGTCGAAATTCTTATTGCTATCGGGCTTCTTGGAGCACTTTCTGCGTGGATGATGAATATTTTTACTCAACAAACAAAAAATGAAAAAACGACAGCGACCAATATGGATATTGATGCCATTGGAAACGAAGTCAGAAATATTATGGCCGATGGACTTTCGTGTGCAAAAACATTTCAAGGGATGGAGTACAATAAACCAGACGCCATTACAGAAATTTCAAAAGTTCTTTCAGACGGTTCAGTTCAAAAACGTTTTGCAATTAATTCGAAAAAAATTGGAAACTCGAGTGTTCTCATTTCAAGCTATGAATTGAAGACAGATGATACTTACCTTGTTCCTGCAAATACAAAAACAGGAGAAACTGTCCTTGTTATTAATTATGATCGCGGAAAGATGATTCAAGGAACTAAGAATAAAACGTTCAGAATTCCTCTTTCTATTACCATTGATGATAATAATAAAATTGTTACTTGCCACGCGCTCGCTTCTACAGTGAATCTTGCCAATATTTGTAATGCTTTTGGAAGAAGTGTCGACAGCAGCAATAAAAAATGTAGTCCGCCAACTATTTTTATCAAAGGTGATACTCCTATTTTCCAAAAGCAGTACATTCATTGCGAAGGAGGAATGGGGGGAGGAGAGCATATTCTCGGCACATGGACGGCCACGGGAACCGGTTCAGTTAGAATTGCATGGAATGGGATTGCCAGCGATACAACTGTGAATTGGAAAGTTTATAAAAATAACGACATTCTTTACGATAAAATCGACAGCACAATTTCATCAGACGTCGGAACTAAAGACGTCGATTTAAAATCGGGTGATGTAATTAAACATACAGTTTCACTTTCAGGAGGAGTTGATTCTGACTGTGTTTCTGGCGGATCATTATCGATTGGTCTCGATCTGCTCAATATGTAACTTAATTCAACAAACTCGCAGCCACATTAATCCCCAAAGCAAGAACACTTGTATTAAACAAGAACGCTAAAACAGATTGAACAAGAACGAGCCTTCTTCCACGTTTCGAAGTCACACAGACATCTGCAGTCTGTGAAGCGACGGCAATCGTCACCGAAAAATAAAGAAAGTCGATATAGTCAGGAGTGATATGAGCATCAGGAAAACGCATCGGACGTTTTTCTTCATTCTCAGTGAGATAGTAAAGATGAGCGTAGTGAATCGCGTACATCGTCGGTAAAAGCGCCCAAACTCCAATTAAAGTAATCGCAGGAAGAATGAGGTGCACGGATTTTAACAAGCCGTGAGTTTCTTTTGCCGAACCGAGTTCAAGAGCAATAGTTACAAGAGTGATGATAGAGGCCGTTGAAGAAATGGCCAAAACGAAATTGGCACTTTCGTCTTCCATGATTGCGCGCTCTTTAATGTGACGATAGCTGGATGTAAAAACGAGAAAGAGCAAACAAAGTAAGTAAGTCCATTGGAAGATATTGTAGACGAATAAAAATTTTTCCAGACCACTAAAAGGTGTCGCACATTGAAGGCAATTAACGGCAACGAGGGCGACGATAGTGAGAGCAAATGAGAAAAGTAATCTTGGTCTGGCGTGAATAAGACTCTGTTGCATATTGCTTAGGATTCCCGTTAAATATTTTTCTAGTAAGTATGTCCTATTTTGCTAGAATAGACAAAGAGGGGAGCATTACAAATGGATAAAGACACACGCATGGTCGTTATCGGCCTTACTTTAACAGTGATCGTTTTTTTACTGGCCGTTTATTTTAGACTACGTCACTAATCGATTACACAAGAGGATTCGATTCATCCCAATAACTATCTGAAGTCATCGGATCGTTCGGTCCAAGAATATATTTTTGCACACCCAGATTTCCAAAAATAAAATCAGGAACGCGAATGCGGTAGAAAATCCCTTTTTCATGATTGTGAGTACTCACGACGTTTGTCTTTGAGAGAATGGCAGAGTGAGCACTGCCGTCTTCGTAAGGAACGAAGAGATCGTAGTGTTGCTGTTTCTCTAAGAAGAAATTTACGATGTGAGAACGTAGGGCCTTCATATCTTCCTGGTCGTAACTTGAAACGAGGAAGCTGTTTGGGTATTTTCTCAAAATGATTTTTTTCTTTATATCATCATCGAGCAAATCTTTTTTATTAAATACGATTAAACGTTCTTTGCCTTCGACGTCGAGTTCTTTTAAAACGTCTTCAGTGACCTGAAGTTGTTTTTCATAATGAGGATCTGAGATATCACAAACGATAATCAGAAGATCGGCTTCAAGTGCCGATTCAAGTGTTGTCTTAAACCCGTCAATGAGCGTGTTCGGAAGGTTGGAGATAAATCCTACCGTGTCGATCATAATCATCGGCGGTTTCGTATCCGGGTTAAGCATTCTGTATGTTGAATCGAGAGTCGCGAAGAGTTTATTTTCTTCGAGAATATCCACTCGACAGAGACGGTTCATGATCGACGATTTTCCCGCGTTGGTATAACCAACGAGTGCAGCAGTGACTGCCTGGTTCTCGCGACGTTTTTTTCTGACAATTCTTTGTTTCTCAAGTTGGACGAGTTCTTCTTTGTAGAATTCGATTTTCTCGCGGATGATACGACGGTCGAGCTCGATTTGCTTTTCCCCTTCACCACCGAGGACCCCGACACCACCGCGCTGACGGTTTAAGTGTGACCAGAATCCGGCAAGGCGAGGAAGCATATATTGAAGACGGGCAATTTCGATTTGGATTTTTGCTTCACGAGTGCGGGCGTGCTTCGCGAAGATTTCAAGAATAACGTGTACGCGATCGACAACAGAAAGACCTGTGAGTTTTCTGATGTTGGTAATTTGTCTCGCTGTTAATTCAAAGTCGAAGACAAGAAGTTTTGATCCTTCGTCTTTGGCCGCTTCAGCAATTTCTTTTAATTTCCCTGAACCTAAAATCGTTGCAGGATCAATTTCTTTTTTATTTTGAATATGAGCAGAGGCCGTCTGCAATCCAAGCGTTCTTAAAAGTTCGCGCAACTCAGTCATTGAGCGTTCAGATTCAGCTTGAGTCGTGTGATCCGGAAAATTAGGTGAAACCAAAGAGACAAGTGTCGCCTGGTAACTAGGATCAATATTAAATTCGTTATCCATCATAAAGTATGCACCAAAATATTGTCGAGAAGACGGACGTTTCCTACGCGATAGACGCCGAGGATGACGAGGTCTTTTGTGTTTTTATCGGGAGTTTCTAAGTTCTCAGCATTGAGAACTTCTAAATAATCCCACTTCGTATTTGTAAGCTCAAAATCAATGAGCGCTTTGTAATCTTCTTTGTTTTTAATCATCGCTTCAATTTTTTTCAAAGTGCGGGAGAGATGAAGAGCTTCGATTCTTTCACTATCACTCAAATATTGATTGCGGCTTGAAAGTGCAAGCCCTTCAGAATTTCTCGCGATCGGCATGATATTCATTTTGATCTCGAGACCTAAATCGTGGACCATTTTTTTGACGACTACGCATTGTTGGAAATCTTTCTGACCGAAGTACGCGTTCTTCGCTTTAACGATCTGAAACAGGCGATAAACGACCGTAGTGACACCGTCGAAGTGAGTCGGACGTTTTGCTCCTTCGAGCTTTTCAGTGACACCGCCAACATGAATTGTTGTGTTGAATCCTGCCGGATAAATCTCATCGTTATTTCTTGGAGCATAGACAACGATTTCTTTTTTTGTATCTTTCTCATGAAGGGCGAGATTTGAAATGCGGGCGAGATCCGCATCGAGCGTACGAGGGTATTTATCGAAGTCTTCATTCGGCCCGAATTGTTTCGGGTTCACGTAGATCGTAATAACGCTCACGTCGTTTTCTGCCACAGAAGCGCGCAGAAGAGAGATGTGACCTTCGTGAAGATTTCCCATTGTCGGAACGATCCCCACTGAATCATGTCCCAGGCTTTTTCTGAAATGCGAATAATCTTTTTCTGTCGTAAAAACTTTAATCATAATTTTTTAAAGGTTAATTTTTTGGAAAATAATGTTGCCGAGTTCGTTCTTGTTTAAAAATGTTTCGAGAGTCACGAGACCTTTTTCCATAAAACGATAATTGGCGCTGTCTACGTTAAAACCGGCCACAGCTGATTCACCAGTCATTCCGTTATTCACTTTTGTTCCAACGAGAAGGTCAACTGGTTTTGAATTATATTTTTTCTGAAGAACGGCATCGCTCAAGTCAGTTTCAGCTGCAAAACCTACAATTTTTAATCCAGGAATTTTTGCTTCGATGACAGACTTTAAAATGTCTGTCGCTTTTTTTACTTTGAGTGAATCGCTCATCGATTCTTTTTTTATTTTTTCTGTCGTTATATCAAATTCTAAATCAGAAATCGCAGCGGCCGATAAATAAGCGTTGGCATTTTTAATTTCAGAGTGAACTGCGGCATGCATTTCATCAACAGTCGTAATGCGAATCAATTTATAGAATGGATGTTTTTTTAAAAGATCCAATTCTCTCACTGCATTTTTCCCGGCGATCACAACGACTTCATGGCCGGCGTGAAGAGCAGAAACGGCAAGATGATATCCAGTGATACCTGAAGAAGAATTTGTTAAATAGCGAACGGGATCGAGTGGAGCAATCGTCGCTCCAGTTGTAATCACAGTTTTTTTTCTTTGAGCGTTTGTGAACGGCGCCTTAAGAGCAGGAATGAGAGCGAGAATCTCGTCAACCATCGGAAGTTTTCCTTCACCGACTTCATTACAAGCGAGAACACCTGCATTTGTTCCAGAGATAAAAACATTGCCGAGAGTTTTTAGTTTTGTAAGCTCTTTGAAATTTTCTTGAGTGAAAGGATGAGAAAGCATCAAAGAGTTCATCGCTGGAAAAACAGCAATTGGTTTTGATGAATCGAGTGCTAAAAAAACAGAAGTCAAAAGATCAGAAGCTTCTCCGCGAGCTAAACGAGAAAGTGTGTTTGCCGAAAGAGGAGCAATGACAAAAATATCACACCAGCGAGCGAGATCGACGTGCAAAACATTTTTGTGTTTGAAATCTGCATCGTCTAAATGAACTTCTTCGATACCGAGATATGTGAACACTTCAGGTACAACAAATTTCGTCGCACCTTTTGTGAGAACGACTTTCACTTGATGACCTAAATTCACCAATCCGCGAGCGATATCAATTGATTTATAAGCAGAGATTGACCCTGATACACCTAAGAGTATTTTCATAGGGAAATTTATTTCACAGAAGAGGGAAGATGGCAATTTTAAGGCATGAGTTTCGCGACGATAAACTTAGTTTTTGGGATGTAACTAATAACAAAAAGCGCTGAGAAAAAAACGAGAAATGTTGCCTGGCCAACGATGAGAGTCCATCCCATTTTTCCAAGTCCAATCTGCACTTTTTTACGAGTGTAATTGACCTTGAGAGTTTGCTGACGATACTCTTCTGCGCTCGAAAGATTGGCGATCTTATTTTGGATTTCTGTATCTCTAAATTCTGCGCGTTTTCGTTGGAGTTCGTCTTCAGTCATGGCCGTTTCCTCAACTAATTCTTACTGAACTTATCGGATATTCTAGGCTTGTTCTTTAGTATTCCCTACAGGAGAGGCAACTTACTGAAATCGCTTTATGTAAGTACAGCGCTGGCAAAGATCTTCTGCCAACTTTCGAGCGGCAAAGCCTTCGCGCATCGTTCGGGCGCGCTTGTCTGTGAGAATTTCCTCAAGAGATTTCGTTGCGCAATTTCCAAGATCGAGGCGTGCTTCTTTGTCGAGACAGCAGGGAACGACAGTCCCGTCTGCGTGAATTCCTATGTGAGATGAGAGGGCGTGACAAAATCCTTTATCGGATTGAAGAGGCATGAGTGGATGAGGCCATTCGAAGCGCGAATCAAAATGCAGATATACACGATTCCAGATGCGCTTACTTTTAATCGAGCCAACATCGATATCTTCTTTGATCTCAACTTCAAAAAATTTAGCGATGTCTGCAAGAATATCTTTGTTCGAATCGTTCTGTGTTTGTGTTTCAAAAATATTCCAGAGGCGATAGTTGATGTACATCTCCGGTCTGCGCTCGTGAGCGAGTTTGGAAAAATTCAAAATGTCAGTGAGGTAAGGCGTGATGCTTTTGTCTCTGAAATTATCTTTAAAACTGTGAATAGAAAAATTCACCTGGTGAAAAGCTGTACTCGTCGAAAGAAGATCAGCATAGCGATTGAGAAGAATTCCATTGGTCGTAAGATTGATTTTTACACCGTGGTCTTCACAGATTTTGATGATCGCCGGAAATTCAGGGTGGGCGAGAGGTTCTCCCATCAGGTGTAAACAAACTTGTTCAGTGAGGGGAGCTACCTGCGCGATTGTTTTTTCAAACAAATCGAGACCCATAATCTTCTTGTCTCGATCAACCACGGGGCAGAACGAACATTGAAGATTACAAATATTACTGATCTCAATATAAACGCGTTTAAATTTTTCCATTTTAGTGGTATCTATCACAGAACATGTCACAAAACACGGAAACCAATAATTTTTTCTACTTCCTTTGTAACCCGGGAAGCGAGTCTTTTTTAAAAGAAGAAATTCGCCTTATTTACCCGGAGCTTAGGTTTGCTTACTCGACTGAGGGGTTCCTCACGTTTAAGGAAATCAGACCCCTTGGGAAGACGCTGAGACCGATTTTCTGTCGTCACTTCGGCCGTTTTCTTATGCGAGGATCATTGGAAGAAGTTCGTGCCCGCGCTCTTGAATTAACCAAAGAATTAAAACGTCCAACTTTATTTTATTCAAAGGACGGAGAGATTTACGAGTCTCCGGAAATTCCATTCGGAAGTTATGCTCTTGAGATCATCAAGGTCACTGCCAATGGAAAAGACCAATATTATTTAGGTGAATTTAAAAGTTCACTCCTCACAGCTCCATGGCCTGGAGGGTTTTCTCCTCACAAGCTTCCGGAAATTTCTCCTTCGCGTGCTTATTTAAAAGTGCTCGATGGAATCGATTACGCCGGAGCAAAATTGCTCGCAGGCGAACACGCTCTTGAAATCGGTTCGAGTCCGGGAGGAGCGACCTTTGCTCTTCTTGAAAAAGGATTAAGTGTTGAAGGAATTGATCCAGGTGAGATGAGCGAAGTGTGTATGAATCATCCGAAATTTGTTCATCACCACTCATCTATTCAAGACTTCAAGGTCTTTGAATTAAAAAATCATGTGCAGTGGTTGTTTGTCGATATGAATCTTCCGCCAGAGGGAACTCTGCGCGAGATCGAGAAGGTTGTAGAGAAAATCAAACCATCTTTAAAGGGGGCCTTTATCACTCTCAAAATGACGAAGTTTGAAGCGGTGAAAAGAGCGCCTATGTATCTTACGTTCGTGCAGAACATGGGTCTCAAAGTCGTACTAGCGACTCAGCTCCCTTCTAACAAGCAGGAATTTCTCATCTACGCTGAGTGAGAGTTGTTCACTCAGGTATTTCATAGGCATTAAGCTCCCACTAAGAAAAAATTCTTTATGCTCTTATAATTAAGTGTGTTGATCAAACGATCGCGACAACGTTAGTTGATAGGAGTTTTCATGAGACGTATCTTTGTTGAATTGGGCCTGGGGATTATTGCTTTAATCACCATATTTGCATTGCAATCATGCCAAATCCCTGGTCTGAGAAAACCATCCTCAGAGCAAGAAGTGATCGATGCAAGAAGAGCAGAGGAAAGCTACGCGCTCAATATTGAATTGGCGAGTCTTCGCAATGAAGAAAAAAAATTAAAAGGAAAAGTACAGGGAAAATCTTTTGATGATCCAGAGAATTTCGATCACCAGAAATTGCAGGCGATTCAAGATAAAATTGCAAATGCAGAAAAAAGTTTAAGTGATAAAAGTGCTTCGAGTGTCCAGGAAGTTGAAGATTTAAGAGCAGAAGCACCCATTTCTCAATGGGGAGAATACAAAAGAGACTGGCGCAAGCAAAAAGAAAAACTTGTGATCAGTGAACCGATTCATTATTCGTTAGTGAATGGAAAAATTGTTCGCGAATTCACGATGGATTTAAATAGTACTCTTGATTATCAATTAGGAATCGTAAATAAAGCATGGACTCCAGCACCAAAAAGTACAAATCGTGTAGACGATGAAAGTGCAAATGATACCAGAAAATATTTTGCAGCTTCAATTAAATGTGATGCCGATTTTAGAATAAAAAAATCTCTTTTCACAAAATCTGTTCCAAAAAATAAAGATATCGATTTCAGAATTTATGAGCAATCGGGAAATTCACCAAAGATCGTTTTATACTTCAATCAGAAAGTAGGATCGTGTGATTTATATTTCAAAGATGCTGAGCACCCGGAAAACGGATACGGAGTTCATCTTGTCAGTAACGTAAAAGATGAATCACATCTGGCCGAGTTGAGAAACCGTTATGAAAACTGTCTACTGCCAGACAATAGCAATCTCAAAGGCGTAGAAAAATTATTCTTAACGGCTAAATACAACTCTATGACTTGTGCGGAAGAAGTAAACGACATTAAAACTCTCGAAGAACCAATCGATGGATTAAAAGCAAAAGCGGAAACATTATTAGGACAACCTCTCTCAGATGAATTCGTAACGGCGATGAATCCGTATGCAAGTTTAGATTTTTCTCGCGCACCAAAACTTAATACTATTCTTATTTCTTATCTCGTTTTCAGACACGATTTCTACGGAACATTGATCGCTCGTCTGGCGAAATGGCACGCTGATCATGGAGCACAAGTTCGCATTCTGATGTCAGATGTAATCGCAAACAAAAAAGATCGTTTGATGTTGCATGGACTTGTTGAGAGTTCAAACAATATTAAAGTTCAGGAATTCAGATACGATTCAGACGGTGGAGGATTGTGGGATCACTTAAGTGAATTCCACCGTACAATGCACGTAAAACTTTTAATCACGCTTTCTGATGATGTTAAAGACAACGTTGTTTATATCGGAGGACGTAACGTTCACGATGGTTTCGTTTTCATGAAGACTCCCGATCACTCAGCATTCCCTGAACTTGTTCAGTACGGAAGTAAAAAAACGGACGATGAAGGTTACGCTCCCTGGAGAGATTTTGAAATGAGAATCAGATCAAAATCTCTTGCAGAGAAAATCGCAGCTCACTATATGACATTGTGGCAACGTGATTCAGAAACTTCATACGTAAGAAGCATTAACCAAAACTTTGTTTCTCGCACGCAAGCTGATCCAAAATATTTTGAGCGCGCAAGCGATTCAGCACTTGTTCGTCATTTTATGTCGATTCCTTATAAAGACGACGAAGCATTGGAAAAATTTTATATCGACGTATTCGACAGTGCAGAAAAGAGCATTCGTCTTTCAAGTCCATATTTCAGACCAACGAAAAAATTAGGTGAGGCAATTGAGAGAGCGGTTAATCGAGGAGTCGATGTAAGTTTAATTACACGCATCGATTTAAGTGGTGATACGGCAGCGATCATTCTTGGCGAAGTAAATAAAGCAGGGATTAACCGCTTCTTGAATAAAATTAAAATTTACGAATACACAGAGCCGGGAGTTATTCTTCACTCAAAACTTATTTTAATCGATGGCAAAATGACTTTCGTTGGTTCAGTAAACTTGAACAAGCGTAGTTTCATTCACGATATGGAAAGTGGTGTGATGGTTTATAATCCGGCATTCAACCAAAAGATGAATGCGATTATGGATGGCTACCGCAAGCAAACTCGCGAAGTAACGGAGAAACAAAAAATTGCTCTTTGGAAAAAAGTAGTGATTGGTGTCTTCGATCAGGAATTCTAATCTAGAAAATTATTTTCAACTAACTGAAGGCCATCCACGTGATGGCCTTCTAATTTTAAAAGACCAACTTTCATATCGAGTCCACCGGCATATCCAGTGAGTTTTCCCGTTGAACCAACAACACGATGACAAGGAATAATAATCGCGATCGGATTTTTTCCATTGGCACCACCCACAGCGCGGGAAGCATTCGGAGTTTTTAAATATTTTGCCTGTTCGCCGTAACTCCAGACTTCGCCGTAAGGAATTTGCATCAAAGCACCCCATACTCTCTTTTGATATTCAGTTCCTTGTGCATCCAAAGGAATAGAGAAATCTTTGCGCTTACCTTGAAAGTACTCGCCCAATTGTTTGATCGTAAGATTGAGAACGTCGTTTGTTTTTTTCTTGTCAGCTTCTTCGTAAAGATCTGTACTGCGGTTATCAAGTGCGATTAATGCAGTTTCAGAAACGACGATATAAAGATCTCCTACCGGAGAAGAAATTTTTTTAGCGTAATTCATTTAGAGTTCCTTGCTGGAAAAATTTTATGAATGGCATTGTAAGCATTCACGCGTCCTTGTGGATTCACCGGATCGCTCGATTTCATCAAGCGTTCGCGAATTTGAATCGGAGTCAGCGCAGGTTCTTTTGAAAGAAGAAGAGCGGCAACTCCCGCAATATGAGGAGCGGCCATCGATGTTCCGCTTAATGTTTCAAAACCGTCTTGCACATATGTAGAGAGAATATTTTCTCCTGGAGCAGAGATATGAACGGATTTCGCGCCAAAGTTTGATCCAGCTGCGATCTGATCTTTTTCGTCTGTTGCGGCGACAGAAATAATATTCGGAAGATCATAGCTTCCAGGATAGAACGGAGTCTTGTCGTTATCTGTTCCCTTGTTTCCGGCAGAAGTCACAAAAAGAATTTTATCATCACCGGCAGCTTTAATTGCATCGTAAAGAGCTTGAGAGAAAGGTTGTCCTCCCCAGCTTGCATTGATTACTTTTGCTCCCATTTTTCGAGCGTATTCAATCGCGAGAATCGCGTTCTTTGTATCACCAAAACCTTGAGCATCTAAAAATTTTAAAGGAAGAATAGAAACATTCCAATTGATACCTGCTATACCGAAATGATTATTTGCTTCCGCTCCAATAATGCCGGCACAATGTGTTCCGTGTCCGTCATCATCATTTGCATCTGGAGTGTTGTTGACGAAATTCCATCCGTGATTTCCCTCTTTGTCAGTGAAAAGATTTTTTTGTAAATCGGGATGATGATAATCAAGACCGCTGTCGATGATCGCGACAATTGTTTTTTGATTTCCTACGATTCCTTCACGCCAAAGATCGACAACGTGAATATCTGCATTCTTGTTAATTTTGTTTTGAATGTTCCACGTCTCAGGAAAATCGGTATCGTTAACAACAACTTTTGCAGGAGCAGCATCTGTTTTGTGATAGATGTAATTAGGTTCAATGTACTCGATATCGTTTTTGTGAGTAAGAGTTGAAAGCAAACTCTTTGTACTCATGAACGATTTATCTGCAGGCGCTTTCATCCAATAGAAATGACTTTTTCCGATTTGATGTGCGTCCGTTTGAATGAAGAGGTGATTGGGCTTTACCTTGACGATGAATTCGCCTGGTCTTGCGACAAGAGTCACTTCATCAGCGTGAGCAGCAAGGCTCATCACAAAAGTAAATAGGCTTACCAAAATCCCAAATTTCATAGGGAAATAGAGTATCTAACCGGCCTTATTTCTGTCTACTTTAAAAGGATTCCAATAGCGAAAACTATATAAAGAATGGCAGCGCCAAGATGAACCCATTTCATAGGAACAAATTTCGTCATTTTATCCCCGAAGAAGACGGCCAATCCATCAGTTAGCATCATTCCGAGTGTCGTTCCAATCGTTACGTAAAGAAGACTGTGGTACTTCGCGGCCAAAGTGACAGTCGCAATTTGAGTTTTATCCCCCATTTCTGCGAGAAAAAACGTGACGGCCGTTGTGAGAAAAGCTCCCCAACGCGGGGCTTTTTCAATATCTTCTTCTTTGTCCGGGATCATGATCCAGACTGCAAACGCGAGGAAAGTTGCGGCCAGAATCCACTTTAATATTTGAGGTGAGAATGCATTGGATACCCAGAGACCGATGGAAGAAGCGAGCAAATGGTTGAGCACTGTCGCTACAAAAATTCCAGCGAAAATAGTCCAGGGTTTTTTAAAACGTGTGGCGAGGACGAAAGCGAGCAGTTGTGTTTTATCACCCATCTCGGTGAGAGAAACTAAGAGAAAAGAATTGAAAATGATTTTTAGTTCCAGAAACATTGTCGGGCCCTCACCAAAGTTAATGTCGTGAGGTCATTGGGCGAAAAGCTCATAAGACGACACGACGTAAATTAATACGTTCATGTCAGTCTCATCAATGAAAGATAGTCTTTCACCAAGTGGCCGGGGTTGTACCCAGTATGTCGACCAAATGCTTTTCCTGTGGAAAAGAGATTACTCCCTAACGAGACTAAGTATAGACAAAGGGTCTATAGACGTCAATTAAATGCCATCAAATCCCGTCATTTCGCTCATCATGACTTAGTTCACCAATGAAAGAAAACAATTCATATTGAATTTAACGAATTCAAATGGAGTAAAACTTTTTTGGAGGTTATATGAAAGTTCTTTTATCCATCCTTTCTCTTGTTGTTTCTGTTGGAGCATGGGCACATGATCCTTCGGCCTTGGCCCCATTAACTGAAATTAAAATTGCCGATGGTCGCGACATCGTCGCTGATACGAAAGGACGTGTGGTTTACACTTTCGATCCGGATGCTCCGGGCGTTTCGAATTGTTACGATGGATGTGCGAAGACATGGCCGCCAGTTGTTGTTTCATCTGCTGATGGTCTCAAGGAACCAATGGGAGTGACGAAGAGAAAGACAGGAGAGTTGCAACTCACGATTGATAACAAGCCTCTTTATTTCTTTAGAGGCGATTCAAATCCAGGAGACATCAAAGGTGATGGTCTTGGAAATGTCTGGCATATTGTAGAAGATTAGTTTGCATTTTTTTGAGAGCATGTCACACTAAAGATATGAAGACCTTTGAAGAGTTCTGGCCATTTTATCTTAGTGAACATGCTCATCCGACAAATCGTCGCTTACATTTTATTGGTACACTCATTATCCACATCATTCTTCTTTATGTTTTCGCGACTGCTGATTTTAAGGCACTAGTGCTTATTCCTTTTGTTGGATATGGCTTTGCATGGATCGGACATTTTGTCGTTGAAAAAAATCGTCCTGCGACTTTCAAACATCCACTCTGGAGTTTGAGAGGCGATTTTAAAATGTTTTACATGATGCTGGCTAAAAAACTGTAAGACTTAAGAATCGATAAAATTAAGAATTAAATTTTTTTTCTCGAGCGTATCTTCATATCCCAACTCAACAACAGATTCAGTGTAAGAAGAATCAAAAGCAAGATAACTTAAAAGATCGAGTCCGGCCTTTCCACTAACACCGATTCCTCTGAGAAAATAACGAAACACGAGAGGAAGTCCGGCATCCATTTTTTCCGTCATTGCTCCCAAATCGCGCGATGGTTTTAAGTGAAGAACATCGATAAATCTCCAGGGCGATTTTGATTTCGGTCCCATCATTTCAACGATCGTATTTAATTTCATTAATCGTTCGACATCGGTATCAAGAGAGTCAAGAAAGATGGCGTTCATCATAACACCTCCGACTTGACTGATAGGTGGTGCAGGATTTGTTTTCGCAATAATAGTTCGCGCTTCTTCGGTTGGTAACTGGTGACGAATGCCGATGGAAATAATTTTTTCGGCACCCAAATGAATTGAAGGTGAAAGAGGAGAGACCTGACGAATACAACCATCGCCGAAATAACTTTTATCAATTTTGACCGGAGGAAAAAAGAGCGGAATGGCCGCGGATCCCATTACATGATCGATAGTGAGTTCAGTACGAATACCAAAACGATCCGGACGAGACCATTCTTCAAATTTTTTCTGACCATCAAAAAAGACAACACTGGAGCCTGAATAATAATTTGTAGCTGAAAGAGCGACAGCGTTTAAACCTTTATCGGCAAAGTGCTGAGGAATTTTTGTAAAATCAATTTCGCGCTCTAGAAGTTTTTGAAGTGGTGTAGTGTCGAGCAGTCCATTGATATGAGCATCGCTGTCGCTTTTAAAAATAGTTCCTTTCATCCAACGAGTGCCGAGTTTCGCCATTTGATATTGACTGATATCGTAGACATCTTCAGGTTTGATACGTTTCCAAAGGTCTACGAGATATTGAGTGGAAGTTCCCCAGTCGTCAGCGTTGCTTGCGAGATAAGCTGCATTGATTGCACCGGCAGAAGTTCCGGTGATAACTTCAAAAAGATTTTCATCTTTTTTAACAATTTCGTAAATGGCACGGAGTACTCCGGCCTGATAACTCGCGCGGGCCCCACCACCACTGAGTACGATCGCCAATTGTTTTTTCATAGAGTAAATTAGCCACAGTGTTTAGAAACAGTCGTTAGAAGAGCATCGAGATCAATAGGCTTTTGTATATACCCCTGAGTTTTAGGTGTTCCTTTTTTGTCACCAAATGCACTGACGACGACGACGGGAATGGTTGAGAGCAAGATGTCTTTACTGATTTCGTCGACGAATTCCCATCCATTCATTACTGGCATCATCAAATCGAGAAGGATCATGCAGGGAGTGGGAATTTTTGCAAGTTTCTCCAATCCGTCCTTTCCATTGTCGGCCGTGTACACATTGTAACCTTCCACTTCCAGCGCGACTTTAAGAGAGTCTTGAATCTCTTTGTTGTCTTCTACGACGAGAATGCTTTTGTAGTTGTTACTATCGTTCTTTTTTTCTTCCATGTATAACACTCACTTTTTTATTTCATTTCACAACTTGTACTGCAGGAAACTCGAGTACAAATTTTGTATGGGGACTAGAATGATCAAAATAAATTGATCCGAAATTTTCTTCAATAATACCTTTGGTGATATTGATATTCGCCTGATTCTTCTTCTCACCACTATCAGTGATATTGATAGTGATCGTTCCATTCTTCGACGAAGTGGAAAGGTTTACCCAGCCGTCGCGTTGATTATGAACGGAGTTATAAGAGTTATTCAACAGAGTAATGAGAACATGGGCGATTTGTGTTTCTCTACAACGAAGAAATAAATCTTCTTCCGTTTCCACTTCGAGCTTCACGCAATGAATGCGGAATCTTTCCTGGCAAAGCGAGAGAACGTTGTCGATAATATGATTTAAAGAAACATCCGCTATCTCTTCATTTTCAGAATGACGAGCGAAAGAGCTTAGATCTTTTGTCGTCTTAGATAAACGTTTAACAGATTCTTCAATGGCCTGAAGTTTCTTTTTTAATTCGATTACATTAATTTTATTTTGGTTTGCTTTTTCTTTCAAGAAAGAGAGATGTCCTCCCATAATTGAAAGTTGTCCATTAATCATGTAAGCAAGTCCACTTGTCATTTCTCCAATAGAGTAGACGCGCGAAGAATGAATGATATCTAATTCCTCTGCACGATAATCAGTGATATCTCTCGCCGTAAAATACACGAGATTTGTCTCTGGATCGCGAACAACAACCCAATCGAATAAACGATATTCACCGCTCTTTGTTTTATAACGATTAATAAAATGCAGCGATTTATTTTCAAAAATTTTCTTCAACTCGATATTGGTCGCATCCAGATCATCGGGATGAACGAGATTGGAGAATTTTTGAGGAAGAAGCTCCTTGAGTTCATAGCCCAGACTTTCCGTTACACGAGGATTAACTCTTTTAAAATAACCCTCAAGATTGGCAATGATCATGAGGTCATGAGAAATATTAAATAATAATTGAACTTGTCTTAAGTCGTTAAGCATCCTTCTCATTTCTGTAATGTCTGTGAAAGTCGAGATGACCTGAGTCGGAGTGTTTGTACGATTGTTCATGATAGGAACGGCGTTGAGTGAAATCCATCGGACCTCACCATCGTAACGGAAAATTCGCATAACTAAATTACGTTGAATTTTTCCGGTTTTAAGAGAGTTCATTCCAACATGATTTTTGCCCGGGAAAATCTTATCCCATTCATCGGCATCGGAAGGCATTGCTTCTTCAGAAGTTTCTGAACCAGTTTCTTCTTCGGTCTCGGGTTCATTGAGTTGATCGGCCGTCATTCCAAGAATCTCAATGGCCGCTTGGTTATATTGAATAATTCGACCACTGCTGTCTTGAAGAATCATGCCTTCAACCATACTCTGCAGTAAAGCACTGAGATTGGTGTCTGGAGTTGCTGAAACTTCATTTGGATTTGGCACCTTTCGCTCCTGTGAACAGACTTTGATCGCTCTCAAAGTTCCCTCGAAGATCTCTTAAATCAGTCCATCATGGTGGCCTTCTTCTGAAAAATATATAAAGGTTATCTTGAAGATAGTTTTTTCTAATGAGTAGCCAAATCCTCGTTCCTTGACTTCGAATTTGATCTAGGCCAAAAAAGGCCAGACTCTGAATGCATTTGAAAGTTCTCTACAAAAAACAAATATGCAAAACTCATACAGTGCTCAACAAATCGATGCCTGGCTTGAAGAAGCTGCTAAAGGTCTGCCTGCGCAGAGACTTGCAAGTTTATTTGGAAATGCACTCAAAGCGTTTTCAAAAAAGGCTTCACGTACGTTGAACAAAGTTACTTTGATGGCCATCGTTGATCGCGTTGTTTATCAAAGTCGCGATCGTTATCCTCTTCTTGGAAAATTAAAAATTGATTCAAATGGAATTTCAATCGAACAATTCAAATCGCAATTTGAACAAGCAGATCCAGTTGAACTCACAAAAGCTTTTCGTTATCTCTTTCTGGAACTTTTTAATATACTCGGCGATCTCACTGCCGATATCGTCACGACATCACTTCAAAATCAACAAAACTCTTTTTTACAAATGATCGAAACGAACAAAGAATCTTTGGTTGAAGTAGACTCGCGAGAAGATTTTGCCACTCAAAGATTAGGGACACTGTATGAGATCAGTAAATATCTGGCAGCTTTTGAAAGTATAGAAAGAACTTTTCCAGAAATTTTTATGAGTTTGAGTTCGCTCTTTTCTTTCAAAACAATTTTATTGCTGGAAAAAAAAGAAGGAACTTGCATCAGCAATGTCTGGTATGATGCAAATGCAAGTGAAGATTCTATTGCCCGCGCAATAAAATATTCCAAAAGCTTTTATGAATATCTCGTTTGCCCTCTGAAGACAGATTGTTTTTATGAAAACAATCTGTCTATGCATGCTCTTCCTATTTGTTCACTTGTAAAAGAACTTTCCACAGAAGATTTTTCGAATCGTTATATTACTCTTCCCCTCACATTAAGCTCATTGGAAACTTTTGGTATTTTGCAATTTGAAAGTCTCGTGCCGATTACAGAATCCGATTTGCGTTTTATCAATGCGCTTTCAAATCTTATCGCTGTGACATTGGATCGTTTTAATAAAGAACAGGAAGCAGAGTTTTCCCGTCAGATGGAAATAAGTGAACGTACCATTGAATTGGTGGAAGCTCACAAGTATGTCGACAATTTGGAAAAAGAGCGTGAACTGCGTGAACAGTTTGTGGCCACATTAACTCACGATCTAAGAACTCCTCTGACTGCAGCGAAGATGGGGGCTCAATTCATTTTGCGACGTCCGGAAAACGTTGAAAAAAATCAGCAGCTGGCCGTAAAAATTATCAGAAGCATCGATCGTATGGATCAGATGATTAAAGACTTGCTCGATGCCAATCGCATTCGCGCGGGAGAATCTCTTTCACTTTCAATGAACTATTGTGACATGCGGGAAATCGCTCTTGTGACAATGCGAGAACTTGGCGCCGCTTACGGTGATCGTTTTATGCTCGAAGCTCAAAGAGAAAACATCACTGGTTTTTGGAACGAAGATGGAATCCGACGTGTGATCGAAAACCTGGCGAGCAATGCCGTTAAATACGGGTTTCCTCAACAGCTCATCACTATTGCTTTAAAACAAACTGAAGAGACAGTGCAAATTACTGTTCACAATTTTGGAAATCCAATTTCGCCTGAAGATCAGGAAAATTTATTTCAACCATTTCATAGAACAAGTTCTGCAAAAAATGGCGGCAAAAAAGGTTGGGGACTTGGATTGACACTTGTTCGTGGAGTTGTTGAGGCACACGGGGGATCAGTGAATGTAAAAAGCAACGAGCTTGAAGGAACAAGTTTTACTGTGATTTTGCCGAAAGACTCAAGACCGTTTCAAATTCTTAATTAAAGGGAAGAGCAGGCCCTTCCCTTCATCAGATCTAAATTATTTTTTAGAGCATTCTAATTTTAAATCATTCGCATTTGCAGCAGAACATCCATCGAGCTCGAAGACATGAATCGGATTGCTTCTTGGTCCCGGAACTTGAGCGAATTTTCCAGTACAACGGTAAAGTCCGTCAGCAAGTGTATCCAGATTTTGCGCTACTTCGAAACTTCCTACTTCAATTTGTGAACCATAACCTTTACACCAAACATCCATTGAGTGGGTGGCGACGTAAACAATTTCATCAACATTTTTTGAATCTTTCTTCAAAAGGATTTCGGTGAAGGCCATATCACTTGCAAAGGCAGAAGATGTCAGAGCAAGGATTGCAATTAAAAACATATTTTTCATTGGGGAAACTCCTGTGGTGAAAAGGTATTTATCCGACAATCATAGAAGGAAAATAAACGGCCAGGCAAATATTAAATGACAAAGATTCTCTTACAAGTTTAAATGTTAAAAAACGTTATGAGGTAATCGAATGGCCTTAAAGGCAACAGTCCACAAATTGCGATTGAATCTTTCCAATTTAAACATTCATCATTACGAAGATTACTCTTTGACAATAGCTAAACATCCTTCGGAAAACGATTTGCGCATGATCGTTCGCATTTTAGCATATGCTCTTTCCGCTCATGAGAATTTGCAATTTACGAAAGGATTAAGTACGGACAGTGAACCGGATATTTGGAAAATTAATCACGATGGATCAATCGAACATTGGATTGAATTGGGAATTCCGGAAGAGAAAAGACTCAGACAAATTTGTTCCAAGGCCAATCACGTTTCTATTTATACCTATCATGGCAGGCAAGCAGAACAATGGTTTGAGGCCATTGAAAGCACTATCAATCGCTTTGACCATTTAACAGTCACTCATTTTATTTTTGATAGTTCTGAAACGCTCGAATCTTTCGCGGATAAGAGTATGGAATTAAGTATTTCAATTGAAGATGATGAAATGTGGCTCTCAAACGAAAAAGAAAGAATGCGCGTGCAATTTAAAAACGTCAAAACAGAAAAATAAATTAATCACTTTCCTAAGTCATTCAGGCCTTCTCTTTGCATTTTATTTTCTTGGAATGGAATTTAAAATTTTAATTTAAGGAGCTGAATTATGAAATACATAGAAGAAATCATCCGCCAGGCAAAGCCTCTTAAGAATGTCGAGAGCTTGTCGCCATTAATTGATTCTCTCAAAGATAAAAAAATTGTCATGATCGGTGAAGCAAGTCATGGGACAAAAGAATTCTATGAATGGCGTGAATCGATTACACAAGAATTAATTATGAATCATGGCTTTGATTTCATTGCTGTGGAAGGAGACTGGCCGCCAAGCCAAAAGATTAACGAATATGTAAGAGGGGAATTGAACGAAAATAGTTTTGATGTTCTTTCGCATTTCAATCGCTGGCCGACATGGATGTGGGGAAATACTGAAATGCTTTGGTTTATTGATTGGCTTAAAGATTGGAATATGGATCAAGAAAGAAAAGTAGGGTTTCATGGACTTGATGTCTATTCACTTTTTGAATCAATCGATCAAACAATCGCAGTCATGAAAAAATTAAACCCTGAGCTTGCAGAACAATTCACAAAAAAATATTCATGTCTTGAATACTATCGTGAGAACGAAAAAGAATATGCCAAATCTCTTTTTCATACACCTGAAGGATGCAAGAAAGAAGTGCTCGATGTTCTAAAAAGTACAATCGAAGAAAAATTAAAAATGGGTGATAAGGAAAAAGATTTGTGGTTGGATGTCGAACAAAATGCCCGCATTGTAAAAAATGCAGAAAATTATTATCGTGCGATGGTTTTTGGCCATGAAGATTCCTGGAACATAAGAGACCAGCACATGATGGAAACACTGAATGTTCTTCTTCGCAAATACGGACGAAATGCCAAAGCGATTATTTGGGAACACAATACACATATTGGAGATTATCGCGCGACCGATATGGTGATTCACGGACAAGTGAATATCGGCGGGCTTGCTCGCGAGTTTTACGGTAATGATAAAGTTGGACTTGTTGGATTTGGAACATACAAGGGAGAAGTCACTGCTTCTCACTCATGGGATGGACCGACGATTTCGTTTGATGTTCCTGAAGCACCAATAACGAGCGTCGAGCATATTTGCCACGAGGCCATTCCTGAAATTGGTCATCACGATTTTTTTATGATTTTTGATCCAAAAGATTATGAAAATATTTTACGCCGAGAAATCAAAGGACATCGAGCGATCGGTGTTGTCTATAATCCGCAGAATGAGCGACGGGGGAATTATGTTTCGACATCACTTGCTGCTCGTTATGATGCTTTTATTTTTATCAATGAGACAACTGCGCTTGTTCCGTTACAAACACAATTTGATAAACATAAATTTCCTGAGACTTATCCGTACGGAACGCATGTGTAGCTGAAGGCAAATAATCTTTCAAAAATTTTAAGGTAAAGTTTATCCTTCGTGCAAACTTCTAGGTAAGAGCAATTGAATTTTTACTTCTTATTTCGGAAAAAAACGTCCAACGGTTTCCAATATTAATTCTATATCTGAAAATGGTTTTTTCAGAAAGCCTTTAGCTCCGATTTTCATCGCCTTTGATTGAACATCACCATCTGCAGTCATGACAACAATGGGAATGCCGGCAGTTTTTTCGTGCTTTTCTTGTTCTCTACGAAATTGATAACCGTCCATATCTGGCATCATAAGATCAAGCAAAATGAGTTCAGGTTGTTCTTCGGTTGACCTCAGAAATTCCAGTGCTAGAGCTCCATTGTCTGCGCATTCAACAGTATATCCTTCAGCTTTGAGAAGTTTTGCCAACAACATTTGAATATCGTGAGAATCTTCAACAATGAGAATTCGCTTTTGCGAACTAGGCATGACATCCCTCCTTATCCGCATTTTTATCATTCGACAATTTAGGGTTTAAGGGTAATTCTAAAATGAATTTTGCTCCATGCCCTTCTTCGCTTTCCACTTTTATTGTGCCTTGATGAGCTTCAGCGATTTTCTTGACGATGAAAAGCCCTAACCCCAAACCACCAATGGTTCTGGTACCGTTTGCTCTTTCGAAAATCTCAAAAATTTTTGTCTGATTTTCTTTGGGAATACCAGGCCCTGAATCTTTCACAACAAGTATAGCTTTATCTCCGATTTTCGAGGTGGAAATAGCAATTGCAGAATGAGGCGCATACTTGATGGCATTCGAAATCAAATTCACAATGACTTGTTCAATTCTGTGATGGTCCCAACAACCAATGAGGGCCTTGTTAAGATCTAATTCGAGGGGACACTTCGCAACTTTGAGCTGTTCAGCAAAGCGATTTGCGATATCTTGTGTGAGTTCGGATAGATCAAATTGACCTAATGTAAGAATGAAATTTCCAGTGCGAATTCTAGAAGTATCTAACAAGTCTTCAACTAAATCGGCCAGAGAATTGACCTGTCTCAAAGCGAGATCATAGGTTTCATTTAAATCATTTTCTGAAGGTGCTTTATTCTTGGCAAGATCACGTTTCTTTATTTGAAGTTGAAGTTTGAGTGTAGTCAGTGGTGTTTTCAGTTCATGAGAGGCAATGGATAAAAACTCATCTCTTGCATTCAATGCGCTCTCAAGTTCTGCGGTTCTTTCTTTCACCCGATTTTCTAAATTATTTCTGGACAGGCGAAGTTCATCTTCCATTTTTTTTCGGTCAGTAAGATCACGAGTAATTTTTGAAAAACCAATGAGGTTACCTTTTTCATCATTGATTCGAGTGATGATAACATTGGCCCAAAACCTTGAACCATCTTTACGAAGTCGCCAGCCTTCATCTTCGAGACGACCAATAGCTGTTGCCCTTTCTAGTTCCCACTGGGGCTTTCCTGTATTGAGATCTACTTGAGGATAAAAGATTGAGAAGTGTTTCCCAATTATTTCATCGGCACGGTATCCTTTTAGACGTCGGGCCCCTTCGTTCCATGTTGTAATCACACCATTGGGATCAAGAAAGAAAATTGCATAGTCTTTAACTCCATCAACAAGAAGTCGAAAACGTTCTTCATTTCTTTTGATTTCAGCAGTACGTTCGCGAACTAAATTTTCCAGCTCTGTATGTGATCTTCTCAAAACTTCTTCGGCCCTTTTTTTATCCGTGATGTCTCTAATGAAACCGGTAAAAATGGAAGGATGGGATGAAATTTTTGTCACAGTCAATTCAATAGGAAATTCTGAACCATCTTTGTGAAGAGCAGAGAGCTCCAGCCTTTTATCAATAATCTTTCCCTGACCTGTGAGTTGATACTGGGCCAAGCCTTTACGGTGATGATCGCGAAAGCGTTGTGGGATAATAAGCGCAGCCATTTCTTGTCCAATGGCCTCTGAACGTTTATATCCAAAAATATTTTCTGCTGCCGGATTGAATTCCAAAACGATTCCATTTTCATCCATCGAAATAATACAATCCAAAGCAGTTGCTATAACTGCACTTTTTTGTGCAGCCTCATTCTTCGCGATTTCCTGGGCCCGTTTTCGTTCAATCGTATGTCCGAGTTGAGGACTCATAAACGACATAACTTCCATCATTTTATTGTCTGAACCTCGATAGTCTGAAGAGAAGAATTCTAAGACAACTTCTGGCCTCTGTTCAATTTGAACCGGAACTGCAAAACCTGATTTGAGTCCAACTTTTTGAGCGGCTTCTTTTCGTTGAAAAAAAGTGTCTGAGGTGAGATCTGCAATCAGGAGCGGTTTTGTTTCATTCAAAACAGCAGAAAGCATACCTTTCTGAGAAGACCATTCTAATTTCTCAGTCTCTTCTTTGAAAAATGAAAACTTATTGGCGTCGTTAAAATACCAGATATTTGTCGAAATCCATTTTCCGCTTTTATCGATTAAAAAAGCATGTCCAATGGCCCACTTTTCATGAGCGCAAATTCGATCAAGAAAAATTTTTAATGTTTCTTCAACAGTGGTTGCATCACTTGCGGCTTCCACCACGGCTTCGAATAATTGTACGTAGAGTTTTTCTCGAGCTAAATCGATATTCAAAGAACTGAGTTCGTGATTGCGAGTTTGAAGTTCCTCGTTAATCGTCGTCAATTCCTCATTAGCAGCTTGAAGTTCCTCTTTGGCTGTTTCCAGTTCTTCATTCGTGCTTTGGAGTTCTTCATTTGTAGACTGCAATTCTTCGTTGGCCGAAGTGAGTTCTTCCTGTGTTGATTCATAACCCTCGGCCAAGGATTGATGATAGTCTCTCATGGAGTCAAGTTCTTCCAACAATTGGGAGATATAAACTTGCTGTGAGTTCAGACTCTTTTTACCAGCTTTAGGTTTATCGGAAATTTTTTTCTCAGATTTTTTATTCTCTAGTGGTTCTTGGACATCTTCAAAAAGAACCACATACTGACGCTCTTTTGGTGGAAGCAAAGAATTAACAGGGATGACTTCGATGCTAACCTTTTTACGTTTGCGATCAAGCTGATAAGTTAATCCTTCTTTTCGAGCTGGAGTATTCTGTTTCATTGCTGTTCGGATGATCATCCGCACGGCCGGCAACAGCTCGGGTAGTACCATTTTTAGTATATTATAATTAGGCTGGCCTGTCGCAAGCTCTAAGAACGGAGCTGTTCGTCCTCGAATCTGAATGATTTCCATATCACTGTTTATCACTACGCCGGCCGGTGCATATTTAGACATGACGATTCGATCGAATTCTTTTTGAGTATCTATTGCGGCAGAAAAGTGATTTGGAGCTTTCTTTTCTAAACTCACATTTTCACTGAGCTTTTGACCAGTGGGAAAGCGAAAGCTCATTGGCGTTCCCGTATTTATTTTTGCATAGATTTTATTCGTTTTATCAATGAGTGAAAATAATTTTGAAAAGCCGCTCGGAGACTCGGACTTACCAAGCCACAAAAAACCTTCCGGCTTAAGCGCATAATGAAAGACGGGCATAACTTGTTTTTGCAGTGATGGAGCAAAATAAATAAGAACATTTCGACAGGAAATAAGATCAATCTTCGCAAACGGTGGATTGCTTGCAACATTATGTCTTGAGAACACACACAGATCTCTAATCTCTTTCTTGATTTTGAAGCCGTCTTTTGTTTTGTCGAAAAATTTCTCTCTTCGTTCAACTGAAATATTTCCAATTTCTTGTACTGAATAAACTGCCGTTCGCGCATGTTGAACGGCCGGCTCACTAATATCGGTTGCAAAAATTTGGATTGGTGTTTTATTTAATTTTGATCCCAGAAATTCAGCGAGTGATATCGCAAGAGAGTAGGCTTCTTCTCCTGTTGAGCATCCCGGCACCCAGATTCTTAAAGGCGCACCAGGAACTAGATTTTTGAATAGTCTCGGAAAAATTGTCTCTTTGAGTGATTGAAATGAATCTGGATCACGAAAGAACTCCGTGACGTGAATAAACATGTCTTCACAAAGTGTTTTTACATCTTCAGGATGAGACTGAAGATAGGTGGCATAGCTTTCTAAGCTGTCTATTTTGTGGATCTTCATCTGCCGTTGAATTCGGCGTTGAATCGTCGACAATTTATATGCTGAAAAGTCTATGTGAGTCTGGTTACGAACAAGAAAAAAAATTCTGTGTAACACCTCATCTGTTGAAATATTATCTGAGTATTGCTCGTGAGACCCAGGACTTCGTGCGGAATTCTCTGCATATGGCCTTTGGCCTATTCTCACTAATTCTTCCGCAATCCCTTTAGGTGATAAGATATAATCCGCAGACCCTGACTGAATTGCACTCTTAGGCATTCCATCATGTCTTGCACTTTCTGGATCTTCGGCAAAAGTTATACCGCCTTCGGATTGAATGGCCTTAAGGCCAAGAGTTCCATCTGAACCAGTGCCCGAGAGTACGATCCCAATAGCATCAGATTTTTTATTCTTAGCAAGCGACTCGAAAAAGAAATCTATGCTCATTTGTAAGGTTGGCCCTGGGGCCGGGGGCGGGAGTAAGTTCAAAGTTCCGTTGGAAAAAACTAAATGATGGCCAGGGGGAATTACATAAACGTGATTAGGTTTTACTTGTTCACCATCTTTGATCAAATGAACGGTCATACTCGTGATTCGAGATAAAATTTCTGCCATTTGAGTTTCACGATGTGGATCTAAATGTTGAACAATGACAAAAGCAAGATCAGTATTGGATGGAAGAGCAGCAAACAATTGCAGGATAGCCTCTAGACCTCCCGCAGAGGCTCCAATACCTACGATAGGAAATTTTTCAAAAGAATGAGCGACGGTTGGTTCAGATTTTTTTGTACGCCTTTCTTTTTTTGAATTTATTTGGGCCACATTTTCTCCAAGAAAATATCGTATATAAATTTATCTAATCTTAAATTAGAAAGATATACTTTTTTGTTAAAAGCCTGAGTGTGGTGAAGTGTTCTAACATAATTCTAACATTTGAAATTTTTAGTTTCATAATCTGAATTTCAAACAATTCTTTTCTCTATCAAAGAGACTCAATATTAAAATTTATTAACAAATTTTCAGAAGACAAATGGTTTGCTGTAAATGTTCCAGGGCATCTTCACATTACCAGTTCCTTCAATTCGTGCACGAATGGGATATGAAATTCCTGCTTTAAACATGAGCTCGGTTGGTGGTTTTTATTGTGGAAATTCAACAACGTTTTTCCAAACATTCGGAGTGATTATGTGTTTTTTGAGAAATGTACAAAGACAAAAAAATCGATTCCATATTTTAAAATCATTAGAAAAACTCTGAAAAGAGTTCGCAATGTCTTCATAAAAAACAATTCCCAAATAAAATTATTCGAATGAATAATTTCATATTGCTTGCATTCTGAGGATTGCTTTATTTGAGGGTAGAAACAAAAAAGCCCCGCGTTCGCAGGGCTTTTCAGTGAGTTTTTTTGTATTCCTTAAAATGGCGGGAGCGAAGGGACTCGAACCCTCGGCCTTCTGCGTGACAGGCAGACGTTATAACCAACTTAACTACGCCCCCAACAATCTTAAAGAAGCTCTAATATAAAGAAAAACGAGTCCTATCGTCAAGATAAAATAGAGGAAAATTCTAAAAAAATGGCCCTAAATGAGATCATTTTGGGGGATTGTACGAGGGGGAGATTCGTCTTAGACTATTGGTAATTATAGTTTTTACCATTTGGAGTCCTGTGAACATTTTTATTACTGGAGGAACTACGGGAATTGGTCTGGCGCTGGCGAAGCTCTATTTAGAAGAGGGGCATCGCGTGGGTGTTTGCGCTCGCAATCTCGATAAATTTCCGGCCGAAATTCGCAACAAATATAAACTGCTTAAGTGTTATCAAGTCGACGTTACAAATCGCGAAGAGCTGCGTGCAGCGATTTTTGATTTTGCGAATGGCGAGCTCGATATGGTCATTGCAAACGCAGGAAGATCTGTTGGTGCAAAATCCAAAACTCCGCAATTTTCAGTCGCAAACACAATCATCGATATTAATGTGAAGGGCGTACTCAATACATTTGAGCCTGCTCTTGAATTGATGTTGCCGAAGAAGAAAGGACATCTCGTTGCTACAGCTTCTGTTGCTGGTTTTATGGGACTTCCTGGGGCCGGTGCTTACAGTGCTTCGAAGGCCGCTGTTTTAAAATTGTGTGAATCATACTCACTTGATCTCGCTCACTCAGGGATCAATGTCACTGCAGTTGCACCGGGATTTATCGATACACCGCTCACTCAACAAAATAATCATAAAATGCCTTTTCTTATGAGTGCAGAGAAGGCCGCTAAACTTATTAAGCGCGCGCTTGAAAAAAAGAAAGTGCTTTACGTTTTTCCTTTTAGAATGAAAATTATCGTCGCGCTTTTAGAAAAAATGCCGAGAAGCTTGTATCGAAAATTAATGGGCCTTAAAATGTTAAATTATAGTTCGGAAGAATAGGAGTCCCGATGAAAGCTTTGATTTTAACTTCTCTCATGGTTATTTCTTTTACTGCATGTGCAGCTAAAGACGCTGACAAAAAAGCAGACGCGAAAGCAGCTGCAAAACCTGTTGATGCAAAACCTGCTACAACAACAGCGCCATGTGATTCGAAAGAAGATGTGCTTAAAAAATTAGAAGAAAAAAAGAAAGAAGCTGAAAAAGGAAAAGCTTTTTCTCTTCAAGGAAACACAGATACTGGTTGCAAGGTAAAGTAGTTATAGTGGATTTAGAAAATCTCTAAAACGTTGATGCTTCCGTTATGCACTTCCCACTGAACATCGACAGTATCTATTTTCGACTCAAATTTTTGATCCTCGCATTCTGGATTCGCGGGGCGAGGATCTCGCGAAAGCATTTCAATAATCTTTTCTTTGAGCGATTTATCGCATTTGCATTTAAATTGAATGTTTAATTTACTCATTGTTATTCATCCAGTGAATCTTCTTTTTTAGCGCCGTTAAATTCTGCAAACTCTTCAATGTAACTTAGTTTCGTCATATCTGTAATGCGATCGACATAAAGTTTTCCGAAAAGATGATCAAGTTCATGTTGGAAAACTGTGGCAAGGAAATCTTGCACTACAATTTCTTGCTCTTCTCCATTTTCATCAACGTAGTTGATCTGCACAGCACGTGGGCGTTCAACAAATCCACGAAGGCCGGGAACAGACAAACATCCTTCCCAAAAACCTTGGTTCGTTGAATCCACAATCGTCAACACTGGGTTGATGATGGCAAAAAGAGGAGACGATTCAAGCGTTCCATATCTCTCACTATTCGCAGGAAGTTCGATCAAGGCAACTTGTTTTGCAACATTGATTTGAGGAGCGGCGATACCGATCCCACCTTCGACCTTCATTGTATCGTACATATCTTTCAAGAGTTGTTGAAACTCTGGAGTCTTGATTTCTTCAATTGCTACAGGCGCAGCAATCTTTCGTAATGTCGGGTGCCCCATGCGAATGACAGTTCTTGCAGTCATATTATCCTCTGTGAAATTCTCTTAAAACTATTAGCATAATTTAGGGATTAGAGTAAACTTAGCTGCATGAATCAGTCGAGTCATAACGCTAATAAGAGTGATAAAAAAGCTAAAGAAAAAAATTATATAACACCTAAAGGGCTTAAGGTGTTACAGGATGAACTTCATCAGTTAAGTCGCGTTGAACGACCGGAAGTCACAAAGACTGTTGCTTGGGCGGCCGGCAATGGCGATCGCTCGGAAAATGCGGACTATATTTACGGGAAAAAGCGCTTGCGCGAAATTGATAAGCGAGTCCGTTTTTTGACTCTGAGGATTGAGCTCGCGGTTGTTGTAGATCCGACCAAGGTTAAAGCAGAGAAAGTCCAATTCGGGGCCAGTGTTACGATTGAAGACGAAGACGGCAATACAAAAAATATCTCAATTGTTGGCGTCGACGAAATCAATACTGCGAAAGGTCTGATTAGTTGGAAATCACCCATCGGAAGTTCTTTGATCGGCAAAGAGGTTGGTGATAGTATAGAAGTCCAAACTCCCAAAGGTAAAATAGTCTACGAAATCGTAGACATTACTTATCGGGAAATCTAACAGAGTTTGATATGAATATAGAATGCGAAATTTCTCTCGGTGAATTGGTAGATAAAATTTCTATTCTTAAAATTAAACTCCAAAAAATTTCTGATCCAGTTAAACTGGCTCATGTAAAAAAAGAAGAAGAAGTCCTTTCGAAAAAACTTGCTTCACTCCATCTTGCTGACATTAATTTTCATATGGAGCAAATGATTGAAGTGAATTTGAAGCTGTGGAAAATTGAAGATGATATTCGCGATCTTGAACGCGCGAAAATTTTTAATCAGGAATTTGTTGAACTCGCTCGTGCTGTTTACATAACAAACGATGAGCGCTTTAAACGTAAAAATACAATTAATACGAATTATAAATCCGGCCTCGTAGAGGTCAAATCATACAAAGAATATTAAGGAAAATATCCATGCCAAAATTATCAGTTGATGAAAAATACAAACTTTATGAAGCTTCAGTACAAAACCCGGAAGCAGATATCATTTTCATCAATCGCGAATATAAAAAACTTTATGGGAAAAAACCTTTAGTTCTTCGCGAAGATTTTTGTGGAACTGGAGCAATGGCCTGTGCCTGGGCCTCTCAAAGTCGCGATCACAAAGCGCACGGAATCGATCTTGATATGGAGCCGATTTCTTATGGTGTCGAAAATCATTATTTAAAATTAAAAGATGAAGATCAAAAGCGCATGGAATACATTCTTGGAAATGTCATGAGCAATTATAATTTCAAAGCAGACGTTATCGTTGCTTTTAATTTTTCTTATTTTCTTTTTAAGAAAAGAGCCGATCTCGTAAAATATTTTTCTCAAGTGAGAAAACACCTTAAAAAAGAAGGAGCTTTCTTCATCGATCTTTTTGGTGGAACAGAAACAAGACAACCGCTCGAAGAATCCGTAAAACACAAAACTCATACATACTTTTGGGATTGTGATTCATACAATCCATTAACAGCTGAATGCCAGTACTATATTCACTTTAAAAAAGGTCAGGAGAAGTACGAAAGAGTTTTCTCTTACGACTGGCGTATGTGGGACGCTCGCGAACTACAAGACGTTTTAATCGATGCAGGCTTCTCAGAAACTCACATCTATTGGGAAGGTGTCGATAAAGAAGGACTCGGAAACGGAGTTTTCTCACGTTCAGTGAAGAAAGAAGAAAACTGCGAATCGTGGGTGACTTATATTTGTGCTGTTCCTTAGAAACTTTTAAAGCCAACAGCCGGCGTAAAAACCAAGATTGAAAAGAAAATGCAGCATGATTGGTGCAGCTAGAGACTGTGTTCTTTCTCTTTGCCATCCTAAAGCTAATGCCAAGGCAAAAGTATACGATGTTTGATAATAAATGAACGGTTTGTACTCAGGAGGAGTTGACCAGAAAGCAATAAAATGCGCAAAAGAAAATAAGAGAGATGTTATTGCGATTACGAACCATGAATTTTTTACGAGTGTTTTAAAAGAATCCCAAAGGGCCATTCTGAAAATAAACTCTTCGAGCATCGGACCAATAAAAAGAAGAAAAACGAGCGTGAGCGGGGCAGTGAGATCAAAAGGAATAATCAAATGCATTAAGCCTGATCCTTTAGCAACTAATGCACCTGAAATACCACCACTTAATAAAATGACTGAATCGATTTTGGAAAATTGATAATTGAGAGAAAAGTTTTTTCTATAAACATAGAAGGCCAAAGCTACAAAGACCACCTCAAACAGGTATGAAAAATAAAAGTAGGGCTGCCAGAATGAATCAAATACCATTCTACAAATAATATAAACGGCAATAAAAAGTGCCGCGACAATTTTCGAATTTTTTTCTGTAATGTTCATCTAAATAATTCTAATCCATGAAAATCAAAATGTGGATAACGTTTTTTCAAATCCTGCACCCAGTTTCTTCCTGTCTGGTTGAAGATGAGGATCTTTTTACGTTCACCGCTGTTTTCCTGGATAAGAGCGATTTGTTCGTCGAGAACACCGGCAATCTCACTGTCTTGTTTGATATGAGCGAGAAAGAGTTTGTGATTAAAGTTCTGCGTGAAAAAGATATTTGAGCGCGGAAGAATTTTTTCTTCCGCTGTCTGGCCGTAAAGGTATTGAGAAATAAGTCCGTCGAAAAGATAGTTGAATTCATCAAAGCCTAAAAGATTGCGAGACAATTCTTCTTCAGTAATCCAAATGACTCCTAAAATATCAGGAGTGAACTGATCGATCACAATTTTTAGATGAGTTGATAAATTAGACGGCATGATCTTTTGCTAATTTGTCCAGAACGCTATTGATAAAGCCCTGTGAATCATTAGGGCAGTATTTTTTAGCGATATTTACGTATTCGTTAATAAAGACGCCAGCACTTGTTTCTTTGTCTGTGAGGATTTCGTAAGTACCAAGGAGAAGAACCGCAAGATTCATGCGATCTACTTTTGCAAGATTTCCATTTGAGAGATACTTCTCGATGATTTCAGAATTTTCTTCTTCGTGACGAAGTGATCCGAGAATCAATTCGCGGGCAAACATTTTTGTGTGCGGATCAATTGCGTTGTCAGGATGTTCTGTGTCTTGTTCGTAGTATGATTGATCGAAAAGATTAAGAGCATCTTCGAAAGATTTATCGTCGCTGATGATCTGATTTTTTTCGCGCACGAAATCTGAAAGCAAATGTTTATAGATAAATTTAAAAGCGTATTCACGCCCGATAGATCTTTTTTGTAGTTTAGTATTGTCGTTTTTATTGAATGTCACGTTTTTCACCTTTATCGCAGATAGATTTTTCAGAGTGTAGATTGTGTTTTAGACCGTAAACGAAGTCTTCGATGTTTGTGAAGTCCCAATAGAAAGAAGCATAACGAACATAAGAAACGCGGTCTAATTTTTTTAAATGATCCATGATGATTTCACCAAGATCTTTTGCTTTTACTTCCGTTTGAGAAATTTCGAGAAGTGAGCGCTCAACACCATTAATGAGTAAATTGATATCATCAATTGAGACAGGTCTCTTCTGACAAGCTTTCTTCAAACCTTTCATGATCTTTTCGCGATTGTAGTTTTCGCGACGACCGTCTTTTTTTACGATCAGAGGCATTTGAATGTGAATATTTTCGTAAGTTGTAAAACGCATTTCACATATGTCACATTTGCGACGACGGCGAATAGAGTTTTCTTCGAGAAGTGTTCTCGAATCAATAACTCTTGTGTCTTGGGCATTACAATTCGGACAATGCATACTTAATTATTTCCCTGGGTAAACCGGAAAAGACTTACAAAGTTCTAGAACTTGCATCTTAATTTTTTGAAGTTCAGTCTCATTCGTACTATTTGTTAAAGCCTGGTGAATCCATCCCGCCAACATTTCCATGTGGTTTTCTTTTAATCCACGTGTCGTGATTGCAGGAGTTCCCAAGCGCACACCAGATGTGATGAACGGAGAACGTTTATCTTTTGGAATCATGTTTTTGTTACAAGTGATTCCTGCGTGCTCAAGAGCTTTCTCAGCTTCTTTACCAGAAAGTCCAACTGAATCTGTTTTTACAAGAACGAGGTGGTTATCAGTTCCACCTGAAACGAGTTCGATCCCTTTGTTCATCAAGCTCGCCGCCAACGTTTTAGAGTTAACGAGAACTTGTTTTTGGTAAGTCACAAATGATGGATCAAGAGCTTCTTTGAATGAAACAGCTTTTGCTGCAATCACGTGCTCAAGCGGCCCACCCTGGATTCCCGGAAAGATGTTCGAGTTTAATTTTTTGAAGAGTTCTTCTTCGTTCGTCAAAATCAAACCACCGCGAGGTCCACGAAGTGTTTTATGAGTTGTTGAAGTCGTCACATGCGCGTGAGGAATAGGAGAGTTGTGTAGACCAGCAGCTACCAATCCTGCGATGTGGGCCATGTCGACCATGAAAAGAGCGCCAACTTCGTCAGCAATCTCGCGCATGATTTTAAAATCGATTTCGCGAGCGTAAGCAGAAGCACCACCAACAAGGAGTCTCGGTTTTTCTGCGCGAGCGATTTCGCGAATCAAGTTGTAATCCAGTCTTTCCGTGTCAGGATGAAGACCGTAAGAAATAAATTTAAAAAGTTTTCCAGAGAAGTTTACCGGTGAACCGTGAGTAAGGTGACCACCTTCTGCGAGATTCATCCCAAGAACTTTGTCTCCTGGTTCCAACATCGCAAAGTAAGCACCCATGTTCGCTTGTGAACCAGAGTGTGGTTGAACGTTTGCGTATTTTGCACTGAAAAGTTTTGTGACTCTATCAATGGCCAATGTTTCAGATTGATCTACGAATTCGCATCCACCGTAGTAGCGTTTGTTCGGAAGACCTTCAGCATATTTGTTTGTGAGGATTGAGCCTTGCGCTTGCATAACAGCTTGGCTCGTGTAGTTTTCAGAAGCAATCAGCTCTAGTCCATCTTCCTGACGAGCACGTTCTTTCTGGATAATTCCAAAAATTTCCGGATCGATTTTTGCGAGGTCGTTAGCGTCTGCTTGAAACATTTTACACCTTCTTTAAAACGAGTGATGAGTTCGTCCCACCAAATCCAAATGAATTGTTTAGAGCGTATTTAATATCTCTCTTCACCGCTTTGTTTGCAGTGATGTCGAGATCGCATTCAGGATCAAGATTTTTTACGTTGATCGTTGGAGGAATGATTCCTGTATGAAGGGCCATTGCACAGAAGATCGTTTCAATTCCGCCGGCAGCTCCAAGTAAATGTCCTGTCATCGATTTTGTTGAAGAGACATTGAGTTTGTAAGCGTGTTCACCAAAAGCTCTTTTGATCGCTCTAAGTTCACCGATATCACCAAGCGGAGTCGATGTTCCGTGAGCATTCACGTATCCAACGTCTTCTGGTTTGATCTCAGCGTTTTCAAGCGCCATCTTCATCGATCTGAAAGCACCATCACCTTCAGGGTGTGGGGCTGTGATATGGTAAGCATCTGAAGTAGCACCGTGACCTACGATCTCAGCGTAGATCTTCGCTCCACGAGCAACTGCTTTGTCGTAATTTTCTAGAATTAAAATACCAGCGCCTTCTCCAAGAACAAATCCGTCGCGATCAGCATCGTATGGTCTTGAAGCTGTAGCGGGATCATCATTTCTTTTTGAAAGAGCTTTCATATTTCCAAATCCCGCAAGCGAAAGATGGCATACAACAGACTCAGCTCCACCAGTAACCATCATGTCTTGTCTTCCGAACATAATTTCGTAACAAGCAGATGTGATGGCGTGAGCAGCTGAAGCACATGCTGAAGCGATAGAAAAATTCAATCCACCCAGGTTGTAGCGAATAGGAATTAATCCAGCTGGCATGTTTGGAATAATCGCAGGAATGAAAAAAGGAGAAACACGACGTGGTCCTTTTTCAAACATTGTTTTTGCTGTTCTTTCGATTTCAGGAAATCCACCGATACCAACACCGAGGATACATCCCATTCTGTCCATTTCGTATGGACGATTCTCAACTAACAGACCAGCGTCTTTAAGCGCTTCGTGAGTAGAGTGCATAGCAAAGTGAATGAAGCGATCGTATTTTGCCGCTTCCTTTGCATCCAATATGTCTGCGGCCAGTTCGAAGTTTTTTACTTCACCAGCAAATTTTGTCGTAAGTAATTCAGTATCAATTTGTTCAACGAGAGAAACGCCAGATTTTCCTTCGATAGCGTTCGCCCATACATCTTTTAAGTTGTGACCAAGTCCATTGATCATCCCCATTCCGGTAATAGCAACTCGATTGATTTTAGTCATGAATTTTGCTCCGTAAAACAACAAAGGCCTCTTTCGAGGCCTTCATATTAAAAATTAAGCTTGTTTCTTTTCTAGGTAGGCAACGATATCTTTTACAGTTTTTAGTCCTTCAGCATCTTCCTCTGGAATTTCAACTCCAAATTCATCTTCCATTTTCATCATCAATTCAACGATGTCTAGTGAATCTAGATTTAGATCGTCTACGAAACTTGTTTCAAGATTGATCTTTGAAATATCGATTTTAGTTGCGTCGCTGATAAGTTTAATAACCTTGTCTTTCATTAGTAACTCCTAAAATTTTCAAAATAAGTAATAGTTTTATTAGATGTATAATCCGCCGTCAATTTTAATCGTCTCTCCAGTGATATATGACGATGCTTTGCTCAATAAAAAGCACACTAAATTCGCCACTTCATCTGCATCGCCCATACGTTTTAAAGGGATAGAAGAGAGGTATGCTTCTTTCACTTTTTCGTCGAGAGCATGTGTCATATCTGTTGTAATAAATCCCGGGCAAATAGCATTACAACGGATATTTCTTGATGCGAGTTCCTTTGCATACGACTTTGTAAAGCCAATCAGACCGGCCTTAGAGGCCGAATAAGCGATTTGCGAAGCGTTCCCCATAAGACCAACGATTGAACTGATATTTACCACAGAAACGTTTTCTGCTTTTAAAAACGAACGTGAAAGAATTTGAGTCAGCATTATCGCTGAAGTGAGGTTAGTGTTAATTGTTTGCACAACATCTTCCTCTTTCATGCGCAAAACGATTTGGTCTTTTGAAATACCAGCATTATTTACTAAACCAGTAATCGGTCCGTTTGCCTCAACAAATTTTTCAACAGCTTCTTTCATTTGCGCTGTATTTGTTACGTCAAATAAAAGTGCTGTTACATTCGATGCACCTTTAGCTTGAAGTTCTTCTTTTAATTTCATTGCAGCGGCTTCGTCTCCACGGTAATTGAAAACAACGTGAGCGCCTTGTTCTGCAAGAGCGTCTGCCATTTTTCTTCCGAGTCCGCGTGAAGCACCAGTGATAAGAACAGTTTTATTTTTTAAATCAGAATAAGTAGCGATCATATTAAACTCCTAAAACCTGAGCGAGCTCTGCTAGAGCTTCATCTTTATCAAGAGAAATAACTTTAATGTCTTTGTTGATTTTGCGAACGAGCCCCATCAAAACTTTTCCCGGACCAACTTCTACACAGATTGTCTCTGAAGGAAGTTTTTCAATTGATTGAGTCCAAAGCACCGGACCGTAGGCCTGGTGGTAAAGGTTGTTGATGATTGTTTCTGGATTTGTTCCAGTTGCGTATTCTTTGGCATCGATGTTTGCGATGTAAGGAATTTTATTTTCGTGCCACTTAAAGTGCGAGAATGCTTCTTTCAATTTATCCGCAGCAGGTTTCATCAGTGATGAATGAAAGGGTGCTGAAACGTTGAGTTCCATAGCACGGTGAGCTTCTTTAAAATTATCTGCAAGCCAGGCAACAGCGCGAGCACAAGCTTCGCTTTCACCTGAGATAACGATCTGAGAAGGATCATTGAAGTTTGCAGGCATAACTTCTGAACCTGGTTTTGAAGCTTGCTTACAGGCTTCAGTCACAACATCCGCAGGAACTTTTAGAATCGCGAACATTTTTCCTTTTCCGACAGGAACTGCTTCCTGCATATACTTTCCACGAAGGTGAACAGCGTGAATCGCATCGTACGGAGAAAGAACACCGGCAGCGACAAGCGCTGCGTATTCACCAACCGAGTGCCCGAGCACTCGATCGATTTTTATATCGTGTTTATTTAAAAATTCAAGAAGGTGATTGTAGAGAGTCACCGAATGTTTCAAGATCGCCGGTTGCGTATTGTGAGTGAGTTTTAACTCTTCTTCCGGCCCTTCGTGCATAAGTTTTTTTAAGTCGTAACCTAAAATCTCATTTCCTTTATCGAAGAGAGACTGATCAAGATTTTTTCCCATTCCGACGTATTGTGATCCTTGTCCCGGGAATAAAAGTGTAACTGATTTACTCATAAACAATTCCTTGTTTTAGTACTTTGACTTAATATTTTAATAGAGTGGCACCAGCTGTGAGGCCCGCTCCGAAAGCGTCGAACATAACAATGTCTCCGCGCTTAATTCTTCCGTCAGCAATCGCTTCGTGGAAGGCAATCGGCACAGTCCCTGCTGAAGTGTTACCGTATTTTTCAATGTTCACGATCATCTTTTCCATGCTCACACCTAAAAGGTTTGCAGTCGTTTCGATGATACGAATGTTTGCTTGATGAGGAACAACCCAGTTCACATCTTCTTTTGTCATGCCGGCCATCTCTAAAACTTTTCTGCCGTTTTCAGCAAGAGTACGAGTGGCAACCTTGAACATCTCTTTCCCTTTCATTTGCATGAAGTGAGAACCTTCTTGAATGTGTTCAACAGTAATTGGAGTGACAGCTCCACCAACTGGTTGATCGAAAAATTCTCCACCTGTTCCATCAGAACTTAGAATGCTTGAAAGAACTTTTGATTCAGATCCTTCTTCTGCGCGACCAACGATGGCAACTCCGCAACCGTCACCGAATAGAATGCACGTATTGCGATCTTTCCAGTTCACTTCGCGAGAAAGCATTTCTGATCCGACGACAAGAACATTTTTCGCCATTCCCGTTTTGATAAACGAGTTGGCCATGTTCACTCCGTAAACGAATCCAGAACATGCAACTGAGATGTCGAGACATGTACAATTGTTTGTGATTCCAAGTTTTACTTGAAGAATACAAGCAGAGTTCGGAAGTTTTACGTCAGGAGTAACAGAAGCGAAAATGATGAAGTCGATATCGTTTGGTTGGAGATTGGCAGCTTTTAAGGCATCACGAGTAGCATAGAGGGCCATGTCGGTTGGGAATTCTCCGCCTTCAGTAGAGCAAATTCTGCGCTCTTTGATTCCCGTTCTTTCAAAAATCCATTGGTCATTTGTTTCGACAATTTTTTCTAAATCAAAGTTTGTCATCACTTTTTTGGGAGCGTACATCCCGGTCCCTAGAATTTTGGCTTCATAGGTTTTCATAGTAGATGTCCTTTGTATGGTCTAAAAAAAAAGGCCCTTATTTTCTTACGAATTTAAGGGCCGTTTATTTAAATGCTATTTAGGTGATAAATTATTCTGCTGCAGCTTCAGTTTGAGCTTTTACAGTAACAACTTGCTTTCCTTTGTAGAATCCACAAGCGCTACAAACAGCGTGAGGCATTACATGCACTCCACAGTTTGAACAAGTCATTGGGTGTTTTCTATAAAGTTTATGGTGTTGACCAGCTCTTCTTAAACCTTTTCTTGAAACTGAATTTTTCTTCTTAGGAACTGCCATTGTATACTCCGCGACAATTTATTAAACTTCAACTTTTTTCAAAATTTTCAAATATGAAGGACAATCTTTACGCTTAAAACCACATTTCGGCAAGCATTTTTCAAATTGTCCCATCGCAAAAAGCTAAAAAACCTCTTCTTTTTTAGTAGAGGACAGGATTTTTGCATTCTCCTTCGCAGCGCGGGAAGGGAGCGACCTCGATATAGATTTGTTCATGTAAGAACTCTTTTAGGTTGGCCACGCCTTTGTGGTAAAAATAAAGCTCCATTTCTTGACCATCTGCAAAAACAGTCGTGCTCTCAGCGTATTCAGGTTGTTTTTCCTGAGACTCATGAAGAAAAGCCGCTGCCAGGTCCAGATTTAATTCCTGGACCAATGGGTATAAACAACGCCCGCAAGGAAGGTGAAAGTGAGCTTCGAGTTGCGCGCGAACGATTAAGTGATCGTTTAAAAAGTGATTTTGTTTTCTCGTGATCTGGGCCTTGATTTTCATTGAAGCCGGAGCATATTTTGCTTCGTCGTCGTTGTCTTCTTCAAGCTCTTTCAAAAGGTCGTTGACCCATTCCGTTTTATTGTCAATTTCGTAGTCTTCGATGATGTCGTGACTGTATTTATTGATGTGGATTTGCGGGTCTAAGTGAGTATTAATTTTGCTCATAAAATTGGTGGTCCATGGCCTGATTTTTTTGTGAGGAATTCATTTAACTCAAGTGTTTTTAAAAGTACAATTGAAAGCATGAAAATTTTAATTTGCGGATTCATGGGGACGGGGAAAACGACTTTTTTAAAAAAGTTTCAACCCAATGAATTAGGTTTTGAATGTATCGATCTCGATGAGGCCCTGGCCAATCAATTGGGGCTGCATCCGAATCGTTTGGGGGAATGGATTTTACAAAGCGGTTTCCCTCTGTTTCGCGATTTAGAAAAAACGAAAATAAAAGAACTTCTTCGCCATTCCAACAATATGATTATCGCTCTCGGAGGAGGTTCGCTTTCTCCAGAAATTTTGTCGCTTATTCATAATAATTCAGAATACAAACTGGTTTTCCTCGAGACATCACTGGAAGTTTGTTTAGCAAGAATAAAAAATGATCCCAATCGTCCACTGGCGCAAATTCCCGAGGGAGAACTTCGAAAATTATATGAAATGAGGCTCGCGGATTACCTTACTGCAGATCTCGTGCTCAATGAAGAAGAGAGAAAAGAGATTGTAACGCTCTCGTCTTTAGTGCATAATTTAGATTAGTCAGTTTCCATGGAGTGAGAAGTGAGCGAACAATTATCAGTTGCACTGCTTTTTTCAGATTTAAATGAAGTCAAAGAAATTTCTGCAGTTTTTAGAAAGCTGGGAATCATTCCGCATTTCTATGAAGATTTGAAAACATTCTGGACAGGGACACAAGAACGCATTCCTTCACTTTGCATCGTCGATGTCAAAAAAATGAGTGAAGGGGATTTAGCGCTCAGAGCTCATCCGCATGTTCACGACGAAAAACTTCCGGTCGTTTTTTTCTACAGCAATAATACGGAACCGCTTCTGGTTTCGACTTACGATTTTTTTCACCTTGGTCTTTTGAAAAAGACGGAGCACTACGAGGCTCCTCTGCGCGCGATTTTAAAGCGCCTTAATCACCTGATGAAACTGGAAACAGAAAATACGGCGCTTAAAAAAGAGCGTCAGACGAATATCGAAGCGATTGATAAATTGAAACTGGAAAATTTAATCAATCGTGAAACTGATGAATATCAATCGATGGTGAAAAGTGTTTGCCTTGAACTGGAAGAATTGAGAGGCGAAGAAGATTTCTTTAAGGCCGTCGAAAAAGTTTTTCACGGTGTAGATGAAATTGCAGAGTTCGCAATGATGGAACTTTCTTTCAACGGACAAAAACTTATTTCACCGATTTCTCATGTTCAAAAATTTCGCGCGATTCCTTCGTTGTGGCTTGGACAAGCATGCACGAACGGAATTGAATTGTTCGCTCAAAATATGGCCACGCAAGTTGCCGTGGATATCATGGGAGGAGATCTCGTTTCTCTTCTTATTAGAGGAAATCTTTCCCGCCCGGACAAAATCATGTTCGTGAAAGCGAAGAGCGAATTGTTCTACAATCAATTTGATTGGAACATGCTTGAAGCTTATCTGAACGGGTTCTATGCGAGTTTTAAAAATAAATTAGAAGCAGAACCAAATGTTCAAAAGAAATTTTCTTCGTCGTTTGAAGCGATGACTTTCCTGGATCAATTTCTTTTTAGTTCGACACAGAAACTCGATTATCGTCTGGTCGATCTCGATCTGAATAATCTTGTTGAAGTCGTCATGAAAAAAAGCAGCAACCGTTTCTTCTGGGCGAAATTTGAAAAAGAATTCATCAACCGTCTGGAAATTCAAACGAGAGTGGACTTCAGAGTTTTTGATTTTGGAGTCAACCACCTTGGTTTTTTAGTTCTCTCTTCAGAACTCGATCATTTTTATGATGAGTTAAAAGAATTTGCGACGAAGTTTTCGTACTGGAAATATTTTGAAGAAAGCGACGGAGTTCTTTCTCAAATCGTGAAACCAAAAATTTCAATGGTTCCGCTTTCTGCTTATGCATATTTAAAATCAACTCAAAATGCAATGCTTGCATACAATGAAAAGGCCGCAGACAAGGAAGCGCTGGCAAAATTAAAAACGCGCGAACTTATCTGGGGCAAAGAGATGGCCCATGAAGTTTAGAAGTCGACTTGTCGTCAATCTTAATAACCTTGCTTACAATTATTCGATGATCAAAAAAATAGCACCAAAATCTGAAGTGCTGTTTATGGTAAAGGCAGATGGATACGGACACGGAATGATTCCGGTCGCTCGCTATGCCATTACCGAACTCGGTGTGCGTGAATTTGGATGCGCAACGATCGGTGAAGCGCTTAAGCTTCGCGAAGAATTAAACGATCTCGAATTTGATATTTATGTTTTCTCCGACATTCAGCTGGAGCTTTTAGAAAACGCCGACATTTATTTAAAACGCAGAATTATACCGGTGATCTCAAACGTGAGTGAGCTCGATTATATTCTTCACACGCCGGAGTTTAAATACTTCCCGATTTGTTTGAAGTTCAATACGGGAATGAACCGCCTCGGACTCGATCCGAACGATGCTCCACTGATCGTGAATAAATTAAAACAACATGGAAGAAACAGTGTTCATCATATGATCAGTCACTATGCGAATGCTTCTTTTCCAATGGACAATAACGAACGCAATGTTTTTCAGCGGACGCGTTTTACTGAAATTAAAAAATTCTTTCATGACAACGGCATTACATTAGAGCGCACTTCTCAATCGAACTCGGGAACGATTGAACAGAAATACGGTTTTGAAGATACGCATGTTCGCCCGGGACTTATGATGTATGGCCCGACATCGCTCAACGCTGAAGCGAGCGAGATGGGACACTTTCAAGGAAAACTCGTTTCACGTTTAGAAACTTATATTCTGAGAACTTTCGATGTGAAAAAAGGGGATGTTGTTGGATATAACTCTACACCATGTCCGGCAGACGGAGTGATTGCGATTCTCGCGATTGGTTACGGTGACGGATTTTTCAATCGCTATTCAGGTGCACATCTTTATCACAAAGGTTTCGAAGGAACGATCATCGGCCGCGTGAGTATGGATATGACCCATGTCTTTTTTCCAACAGAGGCGAGAGGACATATCAAAGCACATGAGATCTTCACGATCTGGGGAGAACAGGAGGGCGATTTGCTCAAGTTTTCCAGCGAAACGAAAACAATTCCCTACGAACTTTTTTGCTCGCTTCTTCCTCGCATTCCCCGAGTTTATCGTTTAAACTAAATGGGTGATGGAAAAATTTTTAAATCTCTTTAAAACTAAGGTCGAAGATCTTGGGAAAACGATCATTGAAGGAGTCGATGGACTCGGTTCAATTTCGCTTTATGCTTCACGCTTTTTCTATTGGTGTTTTAAAAAACCATTTCGTGTTCATTTATTATTCGAACAACTTTTTTTCATCGGTAACAAAAGTATCATGATCATTCTTCTCTCGGGAATGTTCACCGGAATGGTACTTGCGACTCAAACTTATTTCGGATTCAAACTTATCAACGTTGATTCGCTTGTTGGAGTTATCGTTGCTCTTGGGCTTTCAAAAGAACTAGCTCCTGTTCTCACTGGACTCATTGTCGCGGGAAGAGCGGGATCGGCAATGGCCGCGCAAATTGGCTCGATGAAAGTTACTGAACAAATTGATGCTCTGGAAGTTATGGGAATCAACAGTATTCAATATCTCGCAGTTCCCAGAATTATCGCCGCTACGATTGCCGTGCCGATGCTTTCTATCGTTTTTCTTTTTATCGGAAATTTTGGTTCATGGTTGGTGGGAACAAAAACTCTCATGATCGATGAAGCTCTTTATTTTTCAAAACTTTCAGATTTTATGTACGTTGCAGATATCGCTCAAGGTGTAATTAAGGCCGGAGTTTTCGGTTTTGTGATTGCCGTCATTGGAACGTATTTTGGATTTCAAGTTGAAAAAGGTGCTGTGGGGGTTGGACGTGGAACTAACCTTGCCGTTATCTGGGGAATGATTTCTGTTTTGATTCTGGATTATTTTCTCACTTCATTCCTGGTTAAAATTTTATAATGGAGCATGATTGTTAACGTTTGAGAATCCGGCTATCTCTTTAAAGAACGTCACCAAAAAATTTGGTGAGCACGTTATTCTTAATGATTTAAGTTTCGATATCCCTCGCAATAAAATTGTTACAGTTCTCGGATTTTCTGGAGCAGGGAAGTCGACATTACTCAAACACATTCTTGGGATTCTTCACCCGACAAGTGGAACAGTGACTGTTCTTGGAAAAAATCTTGAAACATTAACGAAAGAAGAGCTTCGCGATTTCAGAAGAAATTTCGGAATGCTTTTTCAATATGCGGCCCTCTTCGATTCCTTTACGGCCGAAGAAAATGTGGCCTTTCCTTTGCGCGAATTTACCAAATTAAAAGACTCGGAAATTCTCGAGAAAGTTCGCGACTTGCTTTTATCAGTAGGAATTAAAGAAGAGTCATTCAAAAAATTGCCTTCGGAACTTTCCGGAGGAATGAGAAAGAGAGTTGGTCTCGCTCGCGGACTCGCATTGAGTCCCGACATTATGTTGTACGATGAACCCACGACCGGTCTTGATCCAATCACGACAAAAATGGTTAACAATCTCATTGTAGAAACGGCGACACAACATCAAGGAAGAGAGATGACGTCGGTTATTATTTCTCACGACGTGAAAGCGACGTTAGAAATTTCCGACTATATAGCATTTTTGGACCGTGGTAAGATTATTGAATATTTACCTGTTTCAGAATTTAAGGAATCAACTAATCCGTTAGTACAAGAATTCCTTAGACTCTAAACAGTTTTAGTTAATGAAATTTTAAAAGGTATAAATTCAAATGAATGAATTTAAAGTAGGACTCCTCGCTATCGCAACAATTGTAGCAGTTGTTGTGATGTCACTGAAGATAACGGCGAATCAATCTGGTTTTGGTCAATACGTAACGTATAGAACAATTGTAAAAGATGCTTCAGGAATTTTTCCAAAAACTCCAATCAAGGTTGCCGGGATCAATGCCGGAAGAATTTCTTCGATTGAACTTCAAGGTAACACTGCACTCATCACGTTTGAAATTTTAAAACAAATTCAAGTGACAAAAAATTCTAAACTAAGAATTAAGTCTGTAGGTTTCCTGGGAGATAAATATCTCGAAATTTACATTGGTGATTCACCGGAAATGCTTCGCAAATATGACTTCATCGATTCAGAAGAAGCAGCGGGACTCGAAAACTTAATTAAAGATTCAACAGAAGTTCTCGCAGACGTAAAACAAATTGTTCGCACGATGAAAGATTCAATTTCTCCTGCTGGAGAAGAATCTCCTCTGAAAAAAGTTCTCAAAGATGCTGCTGAAGTTATGGCGAATACAAAAGAACTCACAGCTAGTTTGAAACGAGTGAGTACTGGTAACGAACAAAAGATCAACGCTCTTATGGATAACCTTCAAGCATTTTCTGAAGATCTTGCTTATGAGATGGATAAAAATAACGGCGACAGTTCAATGGCAGACGTAAAACAAATTCTGGCCAATACAAAAAAACTCACAGGCGAACTTGAATCAATCGTTGCTGATATCAAAAAAGGAAAAGGAACGATCGGGAAACTTGTCGCTGAAGATGAAATCGCTGATCAAGTTAAAGATACATTATCAAGCGTACAAAAAATTGTCGGTAAAGCAGACGCCATCAGAACTGAACTTTCAGTATTCAGTGGTATCAATAGCCGTTCAGGTGGAGCAACAGAAGCTGCTTTCAGAATTTATCCATCTCCGGAAAGATTTTATCACCTTGGTATTGTGAGTTCAGAAATTGGGCCGGATAAAGAAACAACAACTGAAACAACTACAAATGGTGTGACAGTTAATAAATACGAAAAAATTAACGACAGAAATACACTTCGTTTCAATGCTCAAATCGGTCGTCGTATAAATGACTTCGATATTCGCGGAGGATTGATTGAGACAACTGGTGGTTTGGGTGTTGATTACCGCATCCAATCGCTCAATACAAAATTAACAACAGATATTTTCGATTACAAAAAAGGAAAAGGAGCGAACTTCAGATTCGGTGCTGAAACACAAATCTGGAACGTGCTTTACGGGCGCGCTACCTTTGATGATGCCTTCAGAAAAGATGGACGTAGTGCAACTATCTACGGTGGTTTAAGATTTAACGACGAAGATTTAAAAGGTCTGATCAGCTTCTTCTTATAAAAGAAAAGAAATAAAAGAATGGAACGTAACTGGTTAATTCGTACAACTCAAAATCAAATCCTAGGCCCGGTGGCCAAGGCGAAGGTTATCGAATTTTTAGAAAAAGGTGCATTGGGCACTAATGATGAAGTCGCGAGTGGAAATGGCTACTGGTTTTCTTTAAAAGAAAAAGATCTCGTTGAAAAATATCTCTACGGTGATGTGCCTCAAGGATACAATCCGATTTCAGAATCTAAAAGTGTTCTTTCAAAAAGAGAGAACCCGGATAAAACGACATCACTCAACACAGCACCAGCAAACAAAACGCAAGTTCTAAAAGCAAGCGATCTGGCCGAAGGTATTCTTCCTAAAAACGAAGATCTCGAGTATCCGGATATTACTTTAATCAGTGCGGCTCCTGGACCAGGCGCTCATCTCAATCCGACTGCTCAGTCCCACAATGATGAAATGAAACTTCCGGATCAAAGCGATTTGGAGTTCCCGGATATTACAATGATGAGAAGCTCTACTCCGCAAACGAGTAGTGATCACGGAGGAATGCAAACTCACGTTGCTGAAAATCGTCCTATTGAAATTAAGTCACGTCCTGAAGAAAAGATGCCGGCTGCTTCTGCTTCATCAGTAAGTCCGGAAGAAGTGGTTTATCCTGAAGACGATGATCTCGCTTATCCGGATATGATGTCCGCTACACCTGTTCATAAAGCAGAAGCTGTTTTGCATTCGACAGAATCGACACCAACACCAAAGCCAGCATCGGTGACGAAACCTGTCGTAAAAGCGGGAATGCGTGATTTAAAAAATGACTTTGATGATGATCCAGGTCTCACTCTCGTGATGGAGACTATTCCTAAAGAACAAGTGGTGAAGGAAGAAAAACCAGAACCAGTCATTACTCTCGCCAGAAAGGAAAAACCTAAAGAAGCGCGAGCTCAAACTCACGAACCGATTGAAGATAAAAAATTATTGCACGAAAGAAAAGTCAAAGCTTCGGCCCAGGTTCACAAAGAAAAAGATCACAAAGATCATCAAGACGAACCTGCTCACGAACCGCCACCTCGTTCAATGCCTGAAGAATTAAAAAAGAGAAATGACAATTATCTTCTCTATATTCTGGCGATTCTCGTCCTTATCATTTTCGCTCTTTTTTTCTATTATTACCGCACGATTTTAAATAAACCTCTTCCGGTTTAACTCATATGAAATTAACAAACGATGATGTTTTTATTTATCCCACAGACACTGTTTGGGGAATTGGCGCTTCTGTATATTCTGAAACGGGACACGCGAAAATTGCAGAGATAAAACGAACAGCAAAAAATAAACCATTGTCTGTTATGTTTGCCAGTGCACGAGAAGTTTACGATAGTTTTAATTTTCCGGAAGAAGTCACGTTGGAATGGTTGGAAGTATTTTTTACGTTGGAAACCACTCTTGGATTTCCTTTATCACTTTCGAAAATAAAAATTCCGAAATGGGCGACGGGGGAGAGCGAATATGTGAGTATTCGTTGTCTGGAAAATGCAACGATCAAAAAAATTCACGATGAAATCAAAGCTCCGTTTTTTTCGACAAGCTTGAATCTCACAGGCGAGTCTCCGATCACGACGACAACCGAAGCAAAAAAATTTCACGAGACACATGCGAAAGAGGTGACATTTATCTCAGGTGAATCGACTAACGATCTTTCAGGTAAATCATCAACAATGGTTTTTTTGAATGAGAATTTAAATTTTGAAATTAAACGTGAAGGAAGAAGAGTTGAAGAGGTGAAAAATCACCTTATGAAATTATTTTGCTGATTGCATGTAGAGCGACATCATTTTTTCTCTAATTTCCGCATCCTCAATATCACCAAACATTTCTTCCGCTTCTTTTTTTAATTTTCTAAATTCCGGAGAGTAAGGATGAAGTGTCGGCGCTTTTTTCTTTTCAACAGGAGCGACAAATTGTTCATACTGTTTTGAAAAGTGAGTGCTGTCGACAACGAACTTAATCGATTGAATGGATTTTTCCAATGCAGGAAATTTTTCAATAATTTTTTTCTTAAGCGGCAATTCCATGAAACTCAATTCGTTGGCAAAGGCTGAGTGATTGGAAAGAATAATTAATGTGCCATTTTGATTTTTTAAAGGAATCGTATGTTCCGAAAGTTTAGCGCCTGCAATATCTTTCCATGCGCGAATGAGCGCTAAAAAATCGAAACTTTCATGTACGTGCGCCTTCCCTTTTTGAAAGGTATTTTGCGAACTTCCGGGGCCATCAATAAATTGTGAAAGCTTCTTTAACATGATTGTTTTTTAGGGTAGCATTGGGACTATGAAAGTGCGATTTTTTTATCCCATTCTAACTGTGTTTGCGATGTGTTTTTTAGCAGGCTGCTCTGGCTATCATTTCAATACGAGTAATAACCCGTTGATTAGTTATGACATCCACACGATCGCTGTTCCGATGTTTATCAATCGTTCTGTCATTCCGCAGCTTGCTGCACCAATGACTAAAGAAATTACCTTGGCACTCAATGATTATTCAGGACTCAAAGTAATGAGTGCGGATACTGATAAAGCAGATGCGGTCCTCATTGGTGTTATCGAATCTCGCGATCACTACAATCAGGTTGTGACAACAACTCAAACTCTCTTCACCTCGGGAGATGTGGGAACTTCAATCGGAAATCGCGCGCCTTTTTATTATCCGATTACGACGGCATACAATTTTTCTTTGAGATTAATTCTCGTGAAACGTCCTTCGAAAGAAGAGATAGAACTTTTTGCGAGTGATATGGGAGCGTTTATAAAAGCGCATCCAAAAGTTGTTCTTCGAGATACAATAGATCTTTCCAACAGCTTCTCTCGCGTAACAAGCCCCACTTCAACAGCAAATGCTCCAGGAGAAGTGAATTTCGTAAAGAACAAAGGAATTTTTGAAAAGAGTTTGCAGGATACATGTTATCAAGCGGCCCAAACTTTCAAACAGGTTGTTCTCAATGCTTTCTAAAATTCTCCCTTGGGATTTTATTCAAAAACATCCAAAAACTTTAGATGTGAAAGCAGAAGGTCCTCAAGCTTTTCTCATTGATGATCCGTATATCGAGCGCGTGATTCTCGATCGCCTTCCAAAAAAAGAAATTCCTTTTTCCCTCTATACAGGATCGGAATTCACCCGCGATTTTATCGAAGAACATTTTGTGAATCTTTCGTTTTTTTCAAGTTCAGATCACATCATGATCATGAATGCTGAAAATATTTCCAAAGATGTTCTGGAGTTTTTACTCGAGACAGATATCGATTGGTCCGGCCGTTACTTGCTGCTTTTTTTCACAAAGACGAGCAAAAGTTTTACGGAATTCGTAAAAAATAAAAAAGTCATCGGTATTGAAATCGAGATGCCGCGTTTTTGGGAAGGCGTGAAGATGTGGCAGTTCGCGCAGAAAGTGCGTGAGATAAATCTCGATGCAACTGTCACACGTTTTGCTCTCGAAAATCTCGAGCACAATTTTGAATCTTTTTTCTGGTTAATTGATACGATCAAGGTGAATTTCCCTGCGGGAAAAGTAGATCTGAAGCAGCTTCAGGAATTAGTTTCCCGCGAACGTTATGACTTCTTTGAACTCATCGATCTTTTTCACAAAGGCCCTAAGTTTTTCTTTCAGGAAGTTCTGAAAAAAGAAGAGGACTTCGATTGGATGAGAGGACTCGCGAGCTTTATGCAAACGCATTTAGTAAAAGTTCTTTATCCGGAAGAAGTGCGCGCGAAGGGAAAACTTTCAAAATATGATCAAAGCATTTTAGAGATGAGCGAAAAACTCAATCGTTCAATGGTGAAGTCTTATATGGATTTCTTTTCGGAGATGGAAGTTTTGGCGAAAGCGAATGATGCGTTTTTGATTAATCGTCTGCGAATGGAAGCTCTGAGATAATACCTACAAAGTAAAAAGGCCTTCCGAAGAAGGCCTTTCAATATTTAAACTCTTTCGAGATTTAAAACTATTTAAGTGTGTTAACTTGGCTAGCTAGGCGAGAAGTTCTTCTTGCAGCTGTTCCAGTTTTGATAACACCAGTTTTAGCAAGTTTTCTAAGTTCAGATTGAGCTGAAGTAAGTGCAGCAGCTGCAGCTTTTTTATCGCCAGCAGTGATTGCATCTCTAACTTTTTTAACAGCAGTCTTGCTTTTTGATTCGTTCATTTTGTTAACAAGATTTTTCTTGATGTCTTGTCTTGCTCTTTTTTCTGATGATTTGTGGTTTGCCACAATAAACTCCCTGTCGTTAGATATTTTTCTACTTTACTGTTTTTAACGTAACTTTTTTGCGTTTAGCAATTTTAATGAGACTAGATTTTTATTCTAAATTGGAAAACTTGGCAAGGTTTTATTTGTGAATCTTGGCGCCTGTTTGTATCATATAGCGATTTTACTTACCAAATTGAATTTCAGAGAGGTTAATATGCAAAATATCCAATGCATCGGTATTGTTGGTGCGGGACAAATGGGTCGAGGAATCGCCCAAGTAGCTGCAATGTCAGGTTATCAGGTTCAGATTTTCGACGTTTCCGCTGAAGGACTCAAGAAGGGAGTGGACTTTATTCACACTCAATTGAAGAAAGGAGTGGAGAAAGCAAAGTGGGATCAGGCCTTTGTCGATAAAACGTTTGCGTTGATTTCGACTGTAAACGATATGACGGCCCTAAAGAACTGCGATTTACTAATCGAAGCAGCGACAGAAAACAAAACAATTAAATTTGATATTTTTAGAAAACTCGATGAAGTGGCAAAAGCGGGAGCAATCCTCGCGACGAACACTTCTTCAATTTCAATTACTGAAATTGCAGCTGTAACGAAGAGACCGGAACTGGTCGCTGGTATGCACTTCATGAATCCGGTTCCAGTGATGAAGCTGGTAGAGGGAATCAGAGGTCTTGAGACGACTGATGAAACATTCAACACGGTCGCTGCTGTTGCTGAAAAAATGGGGAAAGTTTTTGTTCGCGCAAACGATGTTCCTGGTTTTGCAGTTAACAGAATTCTTATGCCGATGATTAACGAAGCGGTGTACGCACTTTACGAAGGTGTTGCTTCGATCGCTGATATCGATCAAGCGATGAAACTTGGAACGAATCAACCAATGGGACCGTTAGAGCTGGCCGATTTCATCGGTCTCGATACATGTCTTGCGATTATGAACGTTCTTTACGAAGGATTGGGAGATACAAAATACCGTCCATGTCCACTGCTTAAAAAATACGTTTTAGCGGGAAGAATGGGACGCAAATCAGGAAGAGGATTCTATGAATACAAATAAATCATACAACACACTTAAATTTGAAATGACGGAAAAATTCGGAACGATCACGATCAATCGTCCCGCAAAATTAAACGCACTCAACACTGAACTTTTGAGTGAGCTAAGAGAAATTCTCACTGACCTGAAAAACGATGAAGGATTCAGTGTGCAAGGTCTGATCGTTACAGGTGAAGGCGATAAAGCTTTCATCGCCGGAGCCGACATTGCAGAAATGAGCGAGATGAATCCATCGGATGCCTACACGCTTGGCCAACTCGGACAAAATGTAACAGTGCTTTTTGAAACTCTTCAAGTTCCAGTGATCGCTTGTGTAAACGGGTTTGCCCTAGGGGGCGGATGTGAAATGGCGATGAGCTGTGATTTTATTTACGCCACAGAAAATGCTGTCTTCGGTCAACCGGAAGTGAAGCTTGGATTAATCCCAGGATTTGGAGGGACACAACGTCTCGCTAAATTAGTGGGAAGAAATAATGCAAAAGAATTGATTTTCTCAGGTAGAAATGTCAAAGCTGATGAAGCACAAAGAATGGGACTCGTAGTAAGAACTTTCGCGACTAAAGCAGAAATGCTGGCAGAAGCGATGAAAACGCTCAAGACATGTGCAGCGAATTCTCCATACGCAGTTTCGATCGCTAAAAAAGTTATGAACGAAGGTATTGACTTAACTATCTCTGAAGGTTTACAGCTAGAAAAGAGACAGTTCTCTGCGATCTTCTCTTCAGAAGACATGCGCGAAGGAACGCGAGCATTTGTTGAAAAAAGAGCTCCACAATTTAAAGGTAAATAAAATAGGACGTTAGAATGCAATCGATTTTTGAAACGCAGTATAAAGAAATTCGCGATATGGTCTCTAAGTTCTCGGATACGGAAGTAGCACCACTCGCTGCTAAAATTGATCACGACGGAAAAATCCCTGACGAATTGATAAACAAACTTTTTGAAAACGGATTTATGGGTTCATACATCCCGGAAGCTTACGGCGGAGCGGGAATGGACTATTCCTCGTACTCGATTATAGTCGAAGAAATTTCTCGCGGATGTGCTTCAACAGGTGTTTTGATTTCTGCGCACACATCGCTTTGTATGTGGCCGATTCTTAACTTCGGAACGGAAGAACAAAAACAAAAATTTCTTCCGGGACTCGCTTCTGGTGGAGTGATCGGATGTTTCTGTTTATCAGAACCAAACGCTGGCTCTGATCCTGGAACGCTCACTACTTTTGCTGAAGACAAAGGCGACTACTATGAAATTTCCGGAACAAAAAACTTCATCACGAACGGAAAAGATGCAGGCATCGCAATCGTTCTTGCAAAGACGACAAAAACAAATGATCACAAGGGGATCACGGCTTTTATCGTTGAAGCAAAAAGTGAAGGATTCAAAGTTCAAAAACTAGAAGAGAAATTGGGGATCAAAGGATCTTCAACAGCTCAAATCTGGCTCGATAAAGTAAAAGTTCCAAAAGCAAATGTTCTTGGTGTTGTAGGGAAAGGCTTCGGTGTTGCTCTTTCAACACTCGACGGTGGACGTATCGGAATTGCTGCTCAGGCCCTTGGGATTGCGGAAGCAGCGTTTAGATACGCAAGACAGTATTCAAAAGAACGCGTGCAATTCGGAAAACCAATTTCTGAATTACAGGCGATTCAGTTTAAGTTAGCTGATATGTCGACAAAGATTGCAGCCTCAAGACTTCTTGTGATGAACGCAAGTTACTTGAAAGATAATCATCTTCCGTACTCGAAAGAAGCGGCACAAGCGAAATTGTTTGCGAGCGAATCTTGTATGGAAATTACAACTCAGGCGATTCAAGTGCTGGGTGGAAACGGGTACACAAAAGAATATCCTTGTGAACGTTTCTTTAGAGATGCAAAAATCACTGAAATTTACGAAGGGACTTCTGAAATTCAGCGAATTGTTATTGCGGCCAATGAATTAAAGGGACTCTAATCTCTATTAGATTGACTTGATTTAACGCGAAGGTATTTAATTGATAAAAAAAATATTGGAGAATTTAGGTATGAAGAAGCCTGCAAAATCAGCAAGCAAAAAAGCAGCGCCTGCAAAAAAAGCGGCACCTGCAAAACCGGCAGCAAAGAAAGCAGCACCGGCAAAACCTGTAGCTAAAAAAGCGGCACCTGCTAAACCAGTTGCTAAAAAAGCACCGGCGAAACCTGCACCAAAAGCAGCGGCGAAGCCAGCAGCAAAACCAGCTCCAACAAAAAACATTCAAAAGAAAATTCAGGAAAAAATCGCAGCTTCGAAAAAAGCAGTTGCTGCAAAAGCAGCGAAGAAAGAAGTCGCGATTAAAAAAGGTCTGGCAAAACCAGCTCCTGTGAAGGCAACAACATTGAAGGTGGCAGCGAAACCTGCTCCTGTTAAAGTTGATCCAAAAGCAGCAAAGAAAGTTGAAGCAGCAAAACCAGCTCCTAAAAAAGAAGCGGCAAAAGTAGCAGCTCCGACGAAAGCTGAATTAAAAGCAGCAGCAAAAAAAGTTGAAGAGAAACCAAAAAAACTTTCGAAGAAAGAAGAAAAAGAACTTCTAAAAGCGAAAGGAAAAAAAGGGGCTCAAACTTTTGAAGAGGAAATGGAAGAAGAAGCTTCAAAAGGTCGTTCATCTGATGAAGATGAAGAAGACGATGATCTTGCTGAATCAGCTCCGAAAAAAGTAAAAATGGTTTTCGATGAAGACATCGAAGAAGAAGTTATTCCTGTTCGTAAAAAAGGAAAAGCTGGTCTCGATGACGATATCAAAGAAAACTTAGCAGAAGAAATTCTTGCTCTTGCTGAAGATTTTTCAATTGATGATGTTTTCGCTTCAATCAGAAGTATGGAACTCTTCAAAGTTGAATCTGATGAATGTGTAGTGAGAGGTTGTGATAACCCAGCTACGACAAGCGGATACTGCCGTTACCACTACATCAAACTTTGGAAAGACGTTAAGAAAAAAGAACTTATTCTTTCTGAAGGCCGTCTGGCAAAAATCATCGAAGAACTGGTTCGCAAATACCCAATGAAGTATATCGAAACAATCATTCACGATCTTGCTGACGATAAAGCATTCAATCACGTTCTTAAAGATCTCGACATCGAGACAGATGAAGCAGAATTGGATGCATTTGAAGACGATGAATTGATTGATGACGATCAAGATATCGCATTTGAAACTAAGGTTGTTAAACCTAGTTTCGATGACTAGAAACAAAATTTTAAAAGGCTCCTTTCGGAGCCTTTTTTATTTGTGACTAGATTTTGTAGATGAAAGTTTGTCCACCTGTCGTAAGCGAAGTGAGTTCGCAAACCTGATGAAGATTTAATTTTTGAATAATCTGATTACGTTTTGTCAGTGTATTTCTCGAAACAATTCCCGCTTTAATTTTCCATTCATTTTTAAACCACTCAGCGAGAAATTGAATAAATTTTTCTTCGAGGTTTTCAATTTTACTTTCGCGAATCCAGAAATCTAAACGGGCATCGAGAACATCGCGTGGATCAGTTCCTTTCGTCAAACGGTGATAATTCGGCCATTCTCCGAGGGGATTTACATAGAGCGAGCCCAGGCAACGCTTTTTATCCAAAGTATAAATCATGTAACCGTAAGCGCGGTGAGTGTGATTGTCTTCGATATGAACTTTTAAATCTTCGCGATTTTCGAGAGAAAATGAATCTTCGGGCCAGTCACTCATGCTCCAGTTGCGAAGAAGCACTTTGCTTTCCATAACCGCTTCGTAATCGCTCTCGTAAAAATCGAGCGAAGTAGGAAAGAGATAGAGATCGAGTGCGGCCGATTCGTAGTCGCTGACAGGTTTAAAATCTTTGCGAAAGATTGTCTGCGACACTATTCACCCAAGAGAAGATCGGCCTCTATAGAAAGTCCGATGTTTTCGCGAGTGACTTTAGTGAAAAACTTTTTGCCGTTAAATTCTGTTTCTTCCCAGTCGAGAACATAGTCTTCCCACGGTTCATCCTTTGTTTCCTCATTTTCTTCATGAGCGAAATAGGAATCGTAAAAGACTCCGACAGCGTCAAACATGTCATCCATTAATTCATTAGATTTTGTTTTGTTGTCGAGATCCGCTGAGACGAAAAAAGAAATAGGTGCGACATTTTTGTCCAGGCCAGCGTAAGAGACAATGAGAAGTACTTCTGTAGGGAAAGAGAAGCCGTAAACTTCAAATGTTTTATCGTCGCGGAGGCATTTATCGCCGTAAATATTGAGAAGAATTTGTTTTAAACTCTCTGCCCAATCTTGGGGGAAAAGCACTGCAGGAATATCGTGATCGAGTCTTGAAAACATGAGAATCTCCCTATGAAATGAGAGCATAGATATAGCCGGAAAATGCTCTGTTTGCAACGAGTGTTCGATATGTTTTAATAAGGGCAATTTTTATTACATTTTTTTAACAGGAGATTAACATGAGTGTTTATATTCTTTCTGGTGCACGTACACCAAATGGTAGTTTTATGGGTTCTCTTTCAAACGTTACAGCTCCAAAATTAGGTGCCGTTGCGATTGAAGCTGCTCTAAAAAAAGCAGAAATTAATCCGGCAAAAGTAGATGAAGTGTTTATGGGGAACGTTGTTACTGCAGGTGTTGGACAAGCTCCAGCTCGCCAGGCCGCGATCTACGCTGGTCTTCCGGAATCAACTCCATGTACGACAATCAATAAAGTTTGCGGTTCAGGTTTAAAAACAATCATCACTGCTGCTCAAACAATTGCAGCTGGAGATAACAAACTTGTTGTTGCTGGTGGGATGGAAAACATGTCGCTCGCTCCACACCTTCTTCCAAATTCAAGAAGTGGATACAAGTTTGGTGATACTACAATTAAAGATGCAATGACTCTCGATGGATTAACAGATGCGTACGCAAATGTTCCAATGGGAATTTGTGCTGAAGAAGCAGCAAAAAAATATTCTAACCGTGAAGAACAAGATGCTTTTTCAATCGAATCTTTCAAGCGCGCTCAAGCAGCTCAGAAAGATGGAATCTTTAACTCGGAAATTGCAGCAGTAACAATCAAAGGTCCTAAGGGAGACGTAGTAGTTTCAACTGATGAAGGTCCAGGGAAAGCAAACTTCGAAAAAATGCCTTCGCTAAAACCTGCTTTCGATAAAAATGGAACAATCACAGCAGCGAACGCTTCGACAATCAACGATGGAGCAGCAGCAGTTGTTCTTGGTGGAGAAGAGTATAAGTCGCAGGCAAAATTTAAAATCGTGGCTCACGCTAGTCACGCTCAGGCACCAACTTGGTTTACGACTGCACCAATCGAAGCAATCAATAAAGCGCTTACTAAAGCTAATCTTAAACTTGATCAAATTGATCTTTTCGAAATCAATGAAGCTTTTGCAGTAGTTGCACTCGCTGCTATGAAAGAGTTAAAATTAGATCATAATAAAGTAAACATCTACGGTGGTGGAGTGAGCTTAGGTCACCCGATCGGAGCAAGTGGTACACGTATTGTTGTGACATTGATGACTGCAATGGAAAACAAAAAAGCAAAATACGGTATGGCCGCAATTTGTATCGGTGGTGGAGAAGCTCTTTCATTAATTTTAGAAAGACTTTAATATCTAAGATACATTTTTAAAAATTTAGAAGGATTCTAAATGACAGGAACGACAGCTGGTACTCAAAAAAAATCCGGGATCAAAGTATTGCAACCTGGAGAAGTTTTATTCAATGAAGGAGATGCAGCTGTCTCAATGTATATCATTCAAAAAGGTCAACTCAGACTTTTTCGTCCCAAAGGAAAAGGTTTTATCGAACTCGCAGTACTCCGCTCAGGTGAAGTACTAGGCGAGATGTCGTACTTCGATCCCGAATCAAAAAAACGTAGTGCTTCAGCAGCTGCGATTGCTTACACAGAAGTCATCGAGATTTCTTTTGTCGCTCTCGAAAAAACAATGACGGCGTTGAATCCCTGGTTCAAAACGCTGATCAACACACTCGCTGAACGTCTTCGCAAAAGTAATGAAAAAGTAAAAGCACTCGAAAATAATTCCATTGGATTTTCTGGAGAGTTTAAATTTTTTCAATCGGCAGACGTTGTAAAAATTCTTTCACTCATGTTCTTGTGTTTCAGAAGTATGGGCGTCCAAAATGAAGGACGATGGACTCTGCACATGAGTAAACTCAAAATGTACGCCGTTGATATTTTCACGATCAACGAAGCAAAGCTGGAAGAGTTCGTTCAACTTCTTATCACAGAAAAAATTATCGACGTTGCAATGGACGATGATGGATCTCCAAAAAATTTATCCATCAAAGAACCTGAGACGCTGAGAATTTTCCAGGTGTTCTTCAACACTCAAAGAGTTACGAAAGATGACAAAAAACTTATCATCTCTCCAAAGGGCGAAAAATTTTTAGTAAAAGCGCTGGAGCAGGTAGAAGGGAAAGAAGTTGTCGATGGAAAAGTAGAGGTCGATCTTACTGCGATTACGAATTATTTCAAAGAGTACAACGTTCCGGTTGTTCTCGAAGATTTTCAAGGCGCGAAGAACGCTAAGTTCTGTGGTGAATACAAGATGGATGATAAAGGTCGCGTGAGCACAATGCTGAACGTGGATTATCTGAAGACGATGTTTCCCGTCGTGAGATTTATGAACGCCCTCAATCGATTAAACGATTCGAAGGCGCAGATAAAATAATCAATTCAAATTTAATTACGGTGCTGATGTATAGTACACAGTAACAGTGTTACTAGATGCATTCGTAAACTGTGCTGTACCATTTAACCGCAGGAAGTATCCTGAAGTTTCACCATTAAAGTTATAAATTTTATAGTGATCTGTATCTAGAGCTGTCGTATATTGAAGATTCATATAACTCCAACCATTTGTTGTATTTTGCGGAACTTTAGCTCCGTTAACATACACTTCCATTGTTGTGATATCTGGTTTTCCGTTTTGAAGATAGATATAACCATATTTCGATTTGAAGTCCTGGTAACAAATGCGTAAAGCTTGCGGATATTGAAGCTTATCATTTCCTGTCGTACCAAAAAGTTGGATCATCTTTCCAGTGTAGTTTTCACCAACTGTTGGGTAACTTCTTGTACTATGAGCTGTTTGATTACCGATATATTGGTAACCATCAGTAGGATTTGATTCACCTGTGTGGTTTGTTAAAACTTTTCCATCTGGAAGACGAGTAACTACGATTGTTGATGGATCTACTGAATCATTTGTTCCAGCGAGAGGCCAGAAATCGTACACGTGTTTTAGCAATGTTTGTTTGATAGATGTGTTTACACCGTCGAAGATGTGATTGAAGTCGATCGAACAAATATCATAACTGTCTGGATATGAAACACCACCGCTGACAAATGGATTGAGATCATCATTCGATGTCGGCCATCCGTTTGTGTAAGGAGCTTCGTAAATTTGTTTTGCGACTTCTCTATAACGGCTGTTAACTTTGTTCAGACCGCTTGAGCAACTTGTGAGAGCAGAGATGTTGATAAATCTCATCATTGATGAGTTGAGAGTTGATGAACATCCCGAACCTGAAGAGTTTCCTCTTAAACAAAGAAGTTTGCTGATCTTTGTTTGCATCAATGGATACCAGTCGGCCTTTACACATGAAGAGAAACCTTTTGTTTGCTCACAACTCGTATCATCACCGTTAGACATCACAACGATAATAGTATAGGCATCATTTCTAAAAATTCCGTTTCCACGGTTAGCTTCGATAATAGCAGACGCGCGATCCACACCAGATTCATATGAACCAGCTGCCTGACTGAATCCAAGAGAAGAAACCGCTGCATCTTTTGATTTTAAAACAGCAAGAGCATTTCCATTTACACTTGTCGAATCTTTAGCAACAAGAGAAGTCTCGCTCAGAGTATCGCTGCTTGAAGAAATCAGTGGAGCAGAAAGAATGTGATAGTCAAAACTTTCTGAAACACTCGAAATCAAATTGCTCATTGAATTTTTTGTAGCTGAGTTGATGAAAAGAGCACTCGAGCTGTTGTCCCACAACATCAGGATATCAACTTTAGGACTCACCAAAGTACTTTGTGTATATAAAGTTCCACACGAAGTAGAGAGCGCGCTGGAGCTGCTACTTTGCGAGGCCTTATTCGCAGCAAATTCTTCCTTCGCACATGAGACGAGTAAGAAGCTTGCGAGTAAAAAGAGTGATTTCTTCATAACATTACCTTTAATTTTCAGTTCCTAAAGTTACAGTTCACTTCAGAGTTCTTTAGACTTATCGGTTATCCGGGAGATTTCTTGAATAGATGAGCGATTTAGTTGGATTAAGTGACAAATAGGGCAAAATCTTCGGTCTATAATCAAAGATTTCAAAAAGTTAAAATAGAAGGAGTTTAAATAAAATTTTAAGACATATAAGGATAGGGAGAATCGCAATGGTTAATTGGTATTACGTTCAAGGTTCTGAGCGCATGGGTCCGGTAGGAGTTGAAGCTCTTCGCGAATTATTTTCGAAAGGAGATTTAAATCTTGAATCTTATGTGTGGAGAAAAGGATTTCAAAATTGGGAACGTTTGAAAGATGTTAATGAACTGGATTTCTCCGGATCATCTTCATCAACGAAAGCTCCGGTTGTTGAAGAGGTTGTTCAAGAATCATCTCCTGAAATGAATTTCAATTTCGATTGGAAGAAAGTGAAAGAGGAAGACGAATTATTTTTTCTTCAAACGGGACACGATAGAAAAACAGAACTCGATTCAAAATATTTCGGGCCTTATTCAATTACAGAATTGCGTGAAGCTCTTGATGAAAAAAGAATTAATCACAAAACATTATTGTTCGCAGCTGGAATGCCTGGTTGGGTAGAAGTAGGTGAGACTCCACTTAATCCAGTGAATGCGAATTTAAACATCAAAGCGATTAAAGGTGATGCACCACTTTTTATGTTGATGAAACACGATCCACTCCCACTTGTTGCTCTCGTTAATCACGCAGGAACAAAAGAATGCACTCTTTTAGGTGCCGGCCATTTCGAAGAGGGAGAAGCTCTTTGTTCAATGTATGTGGGAGCTAATCTCAAAGCGAAGAACATTAAGCTCAATATCGAAAAGTATAATCCTAAATTACAAAAGATCGTCTGCAAGATCGTTGAGATGAACGACAATGCGAAGAAGTTAATGCAAAATTATGCAGACTGAGAAAACACCGAACCAAACAATTCATTGGAAGAAATTGGACAATAAGATTTCGGCGGGACACTTCACGTCGTCTGATTCTTCGGCTGGGCGCTCTGGTTTTAACTCAAGTCAGATCTACGTAAAAAAGTACGAAGCCTTAAAGAGTGATGTAGAAAAAGAAATTACAATTTTTCTTCTTCACGATATCGGACAACATCACGGCCGTTTTCATTCGTTCGTTGAATGGATGAGAGAAAATAATCCAGGCATTAATTTTATCGCGATGGATTTTGTTGGACACGGGCTTAGTTCAGGAACTCGCGGGCATTTTGAAAAATTTGATTCTCTTGTAAACGACTTTCATCATTTACTCATGCAGCTTGAAAAAAATAAGCAAAAAAAAGAGAAGTGGATTGTCCTCGGCCATGGAATGGGGGGACTCGTTGCTCTTGATCTCATGAACCGTTTTCAAGATTCTGTTGAACACAAAATTGATGGACTGATTCTTTCCAATTTTATTTTAAAACTTCAATCGGCATTTTTGCAGTTTGAAGATCAATTCATTGACCGCACTCTCATCAAAGCTCTTGTTGGACACTCGCGCCTGATGAAAATTTATAAAGGCGATGAGATTCTCACAACACCAGAAGATATTTTAAATTATGAACAAGACCCTCTCGTCGTTCATCGCCCAACGCTCACGAGTATAAAGGAACTTCAAAAGAAGATGGCGAATATTTATCAGGAGTCTTACTTCCTCGGAAAGCCGCTCATGCTGATGAAGTCTGAGTTTGGAACGAAAATTGAGAGTCGAGGAATTGATTATTTTGCCAAGGGAATTAAAAAAGAGTTGCTCACTGAAAAGAAGTATTCCCATATGAAGCATGACTTGTATAATGAAAGAGAAAAAGAAAATGTTTTCTCAGATATCTTGAGTTGGATGAACACTTATGAAAATTAAAATTCTTCTTTGTTTAATGCTGGCCCTTTCAATGGTCTCTTGTTCAAATTTGAGCAAGAACATTGTTCAAGAAAATGTTCTGTTGCTAAGAAACGGAACTTACCAGGATAAAGTTTGGAAAGAGGACTTAGTGTTCGAAAGAGTTTCCTGGTATCACGAATGGACGATGCAGTTAGATGTCCTCATGGCCAATGTTCCTCCGCAATCAGCATTTAATTTCTGGTTTTCAAAAGACGAACTTGAATCGTTCGTAAAATGTGGAGAGGCGAGAATTGTTTTAGCTTACTCACTAGACAGTAAGGACATTCCTTACTCGATGATGTACGAACAATTCGATAAAAACGGCTACTCTCATTTCGATATCCCGGAATTCAGAAAACAGGTATTACAGCACCCGGATTCTCAACAATACGGATTCCGTCTGTACAAGATATTCGCTATTTGTAAAAAGGACAATGATCATAAGTCATTGATTCTGAACTTCCCGGGTTATTCAGAAAAAATCGTTAAATAATCATTAAGCTTTTTTAGTTTTATTCCGATAAAAAGTATCGGGAGTAGAACTAATCATGAGTGAATCAACAAAACGCGAACGCTTCGGCCGCTATTTGATCCTGGATCACTTAGTCGACGGTGGTATGGCAAAAATTTGCCGTGCTCGCTTTTTAGGTGAGCAAGCAGACAAAGTCGTTGCTATTAAAATGGTTCAGCCTCAATTCTCAAAAGACGAAGCATTCAAAACTATGTTTATGGATGAGATCAAAGTTACATTTGGTCTTCTTCATCCGAACGTTATTCAAACTTACGATTACGGTATGAACAGAGGGCAACTTTTCGTTGCTATGGAATACTGTGATGGACGCAACTTAAAAGAATATCTTGAAAAACTCAAAGAGAGAAAATTTGTTTTCCCTGTTGAGATCTCTACATACATTATCTCGCAAGCTTGTCAGGGGCTTTACTACGCTCACACATTCAGAGATAAACTGACTGGACAAGAAGCGAACATCATTCACCGTGATATTTCTCCACACAACATCATGCTTACGTATGATGGAGCAGTGAAGATCATCGACTTTGGTATCGCGAAATCACAAACTAATTCAGAGTCTACACAAGCAGGAACAATCAAAGGTAAACTTTCTTATCTTGCTCCTGAATATCTTGAAGGTCTTGAACTCGACCCACGTTATGACCAATTCGCAGTTGGTATCACTCTGTGGGAAATGTTGTGTTCAAGAAAACTCTTTAAAGAAAATAATGACCTTGCAGTACTTAAGAAAATTCAGGAATGTAAAATTCCTGTTCCTTCTACAATCAATCCGAATGTTCCAAAAGAACTTGATGACATTGTATTGAAGGCCTTAAGCAAAGATCGCAATAAGCGTTTTGAAAACTTAGATCAGATGAACAGAGCACTGATGAAGTTCCTTTACGCGAAATACCCAGACTTCAACGCTACAGACTTGTCGTATTTCTCTCAAGAGCTTTTCCGCGATGAAATTAAAAAAGACCGTGAGAAAATGTTTGAGTTTGGTAAGATTGATATCAAGCCTTACTTAGAGGAATTAAAGAAAGAACAGGAAGGCGGAGTTGGAACAAGAGATGCTGGAACTTCTCCTGGCGCAAGTGAACCGAAAGCGAGAGAGAAGGAACAGATTCTCGATTTTGGTTTTGACGATCCAAAAGGAAAAGCTAAACAAACTCAAACCGTAAAAAAAGTTGGAGTTGCGAGCAATAAAGAACGCCCTAATATGGCCTCGGCAGATGCAACAGCTTCGAGACAAATTTCGGATCTGACGAAAAGTTCAGTGACGACAATAAAACCTGGGCAGACAAAATCTTCTATTGAGAAGAAACCAGATGGTACAAAAACTCGTATCATGAAAAACGAGTTGAAGGCCAAAGAGAAAAAGAAAACATCAGCTGGAACAATTGCAGCTCTACTTGCTGTAATGGCCGGAAGTGCGGCGTATTTATATTACTCTCTTCGCGAACCAGAGATGCCGGCAGTTGTGCAGGCTCCACCGGTAAAAGAGAAGCAACATAAAGAGAAAGACCGCCAGCCAGCTCAAGTTGCACAACCCGAAGTCGCTGTCTCAAGTGACAAAGGTAATATTGTTCTTTCTCACTTTGATAAACAAAAGATGCAGGTCTTCGTTGATGGACATAAGAAAGAAGTTGATCTTCTTTCAAACATTAAAGTTCCTGTCGCAAAAGAGTTTACATTGAGAGTTCAGATCGAAGGTAAAAAACATTTCATCAAAGAAATGCGCGTTGATAACGAAGCTGCAGTAGAAGTAGAAATTCCAGATATGCCAAATGTCGCTTACGGATACATCACGACATCTTCGGCATGTGCACAAGGGGAATTGCGTTTTGAACTTCTTGGTGAAAAACGTGTAAGCCCGATTCCAATGGTTGAAACATTTGGAGTGGCCTTCCCGCTTGGTATCGATGAAAAAGGACAACTGACTCCGCAAACATATCAACTCTTCTTTAAAAAGAAGGGCGATGATAATGAACGCAAAATCGAAGTCACAATTACTCGCGAAGAGCAAACCATCGATCTCTGCGACCTTCTTTAATTAATTAAGAAAAGAATGTGTAATAAATCATCGGGATGTTCAACAAGAACATCATAAGCACCAATAGATAACTGATAAAATTTTGAGTGGGAGAGTTAGTATATTCTCCCATGATATCCGGATCGTTACAAAGTTTAATGATGAACAGAATCACAATCGGAATCAACAATCCATCGATGACCTGAGAGTAGTAGAGGATGTTGAAGAGATTGATGTGCGGGATTAAAGTAATCGCACCACCAATCACAATCATTGAAGTGAAAACTGAGAAGAAGTGTGGCGCTTCTTTGAATGATTTATCAACTCCAGATTCCCATCCCATCCCTTCGCAAATGTAGTAGCTCGCAGCGAGTGGAAGAATGGCCGCTGCAAAAAATGAAGCATTGAAAAGACCGAATCCAAAAAGAACAGATGCATATTTCCCGGCAAGAGGTTGAAGAGCGATAGCTGCATCTTTTGCATCAGTAATATTTACGCCCGCTTTGTTAATTGTGGCCGCACAACAAATCATAATGAACATCGAAACAATTAACGTCAGAGTGCATCCGGCGATAACGTCGATCTTTGAGTGCCATAAATGTTTTGTCGGAATCCCTTTTTCAACAACAGCTGCTTGAATATAAAATTGCATCCACGGCGTAATCGATGTTCCGAGCAACCCAACCATGATTGGTAAATCTTTAGCTGTAATACTTGAAAAACTCGGTTTCACAACAGCAGTTGTGATCTCCATCCAATCGGGGGAAACTAAAAAACCGGAAATAATATAAGTGAGAAAAACACTACATCCAATGATGAAAATTCTTTCAACACCTTTGTAATCACTTTTTAAAACAATCAACCAGACGAGAGCAGCACAGATTGGAACGCTCAAATAGCGGGAGACTCCGAAGATCTCTCCCGATGATGCGATCCCAGCAAACTCCGCCATTGTATTTCCCAAATCGGCAAAGAGTAAAAAGAAGAGAGCGTAGAAAGTAATTTTTAAGCCGAATTTTTCGCGGATAAGATCGGCGAGACCTTTACCGGAAACAATCCCCATGCGCGCAGACATCTCTTGAAATAAAACGAGAGCAACAGTTACCGGAAAAAGAATCCAGATAAAACGATATCCCGTTTGAGCGCCGGCGAGAGAATAGGTTGCGATACCACCGGCATCGTTATCGAGATTGGCCGTAACAAGACCAGGGCCAACAATACTTAAAAAGAGAGTGAGTTTGATCCAAAATGGTGAAAGAATTTTTTTCTTTGATTCTGTTTTCATGACAGTAACCTTTCGAGAATATCGTCAACTGAGACCATTCCAAGAAGTTCAAATTCTTTTGAAACGATCGGGAGAGTGACCAAGTTATACTTATTCATAAAGTGTGCAACTTCTTTCCAATGAGTATCAACATGCATGCACTTAATGTCGGAATCGTTCATCATCTCACGCACTAGAAGATTTTCTTTGTGGATAAGCATTTCCTGCAATGAAAGAGTTCCGATGAGTACGCGACGTTCATCGACAACATAAATGTCGTAGAATGAAGCCACTTCTTCATGTTTTTCCTGAATGAGAATAAGAACTTCAGCTTTTGTGAGTTCTGCTGAGACTTCAAAAATTTCAGAAGTCATCAACCCTCCGGCCGTGTCTTCATCGTGCTCTAAGAGCTCTTGAATTTCTTCCTGGATTTCAGCGTCGTCGATATTGGAGATAATGGCATCGGCCTTATCTTCATCGAGTTCATTTAATAAGTCGGCAGCATCATCGGTATCCATGTTCTCGATGATCTCTGCAGCCTTTTCAGGATTTTCATTTTCAAGAAGAGAGGCTTGTAGATCTTCATCAACTTCAGAAAGAGTTTCAGCAGCGAGTTTTGGATCGAGGTTCGAGAAAATCATTTCACGACCGTGACTATCCAAATCCTCGAGAATATCGGCTAGATCGGCAGGGTGGAGTTCGCGTAAATCTTCGTTCGTTAAATTAAGGCGAACACTTTTTTGAATATTACGATTCGGAATCGCATGAACGAATTTCCAGTTAATTGTCGTATCGTTTGTGAGATATTTTGATTTAGGTTTAAAAATCTTTACACAAAGATCGATGGGGCGTTCTAGACTCAAACGTCTCACGAAACTGCGGAGTCCAACTTCAGCGTGAGTGACGCGAAGATCTTTCCCTGCACGAATAAATTGAATGTCGTTTACACGAACTACTTTTTTTCCATGTGTATCTACGATTTGTTTATCGAGAACGATTTGTCCAAGAGGGGGATACTCAACAGTCGGTCCTGAAAACTGGTTCGCGAGAATACTTGTGACTGTCTTTGTATTCAGTGTTTTTGGAAAAGTGCGACTTCTTCTTGAGAAGGCTTCATTTTTAACAACAATTCTTTTATAAGAGAAAGTAACAATGTCAGACCAGAGAATATAAAACAAAACGCCGCTGCGTTTGTATTGAAGCGCAAGAACTGAAGGATAGATTTCTTCGTAGTCGATGAAAAAATCATTCAGACGGCCGAGCTTGTGTCCATCTTCATTGTAAATCGTAATCCCTACAGCTTTAGAGAAGTGCAGAGTGATGTCTGAAAATTCTTTAAAGATTTCCATCTTTATTCCGTTTGATCATTCTTCGTTTGTTTAAAAATATTATTCTTTCTCATATTGAGAAGTTTCATAATATCTGCCGCTGTTTCTTCTAGGGCTTTATCAGTAACATTGAACACTGGCCAGCGTTTATTTTCTTTGAAAATATTATTGGCCCACTCAATCTCTTCGACGATCTTGTTGTGTTCAGCATATTCACCTTGATGTCTGTCAGCGCCTAAACGTTGCAGACGATTTTTTCTGATTTCAGAAAGCGAATCGGGATCGATCGTGAGTGCAAATATTTTTCTTTGATCAACTTCCATAAGTTCAGCAGGAAGTGGTTGGTCTTTGATCATTGGAATGTTTACGACTTTGATTCCGTGTTGAGAGAGATAAACAGATAATGGTGTTTTTGAGGTACGAGAGACACCGACGAGAATAACATCAGCGAGATGAAGTGAAGCGAGGTTTCTCCCATCATCGTGGTTTAATGTAAACTCCATGGCCTCAACGCGTTTGTAATATTCATCGTTCACAGCGCGCAGTAATCCCGGTTCTGACATTGGCTCTTGATTAAAATAATTTGAGAAAGCCGTAAGGGCAGGACCGATGAGGTCAAGTGTGCGCACATGTTTTGTGCGTGAAAGTTCAGCGATATATTCGCGCAATTTTCCTGAAACGATTGTGTGGATAACGAGATCGTGATGAATGGCCGCTTCATTAAAAATAGCATCGATCTGTTCGATGGTCCTGATGTTTTTATAACGGGTAAAATATACTTCGCGATCTTTAAACTGGGCCATTACTGCGCGGGAAATAGCAGTTGCTGTTTCACCTGTTCCGTCGGAAATAATGACAATTTTTAAACGTTGTGTTTCGAGACCCATGAAGCATTCCTTAGCTAATTGTAATCGTAGGTCTATTTTAACATTAACTTAGGAATTGCTCTACGCTTGTAAAAATTTTCTCTCGGTCTTCGAGGGGATTGAAGGAAAGTTTTGGAGTAATTTTTTTGAAGAAGGTCCTTTGGGATTTAGCGAGCTGTCTCGTTGAAATAGAAATGCGTTCGATACAATCTTCCAATGAATCAAAGTTTCCATTCATGTACTCGATGGCCTCTTTATACCCGATAGAACTAAGTGGTTTTTCCTCGAGAGTGAAGCCCTTCTCTTTGAGCCCTTTGATTTCATCTAACAAACCATCTTTAAACATATTTTCTGTTCGCTTCTTAATGATTTCGTAATGGGTTTCTTTGGGTAAATCGAGATAGAGGTGAAGGATTTGCCATGGATGAACAATTTCATTGAAGTCGTAAGGGGACTTCTCATCCAGTTCTTGTTTTTGATCGGAGATTTTTGTTCCCGTCGTTGCGAAATGGATGGCAGCACGAGTGAGGCGATAGTGATCATTCGTATGATAATTCTTCAGCGATTCAGGATCGTGAATTTTTAAATAATCGATGATGCCTTCGATGCCTTTTTGGTCAAAAAGATCATCGAATTTCTTTTTGATCTCTTCACTAGGGGGAGGCGATTCGTACATTCCTTTCAGAAGAGCGCGCAGATAAAAGGCACTTCCTCCGACGAGAATCACGCAATAATTTTTGGCAAAAAGATCTTTGATAATGGCCTCACCTTTTTTGATGAAGTCAGCAGCATTCATTGGACTCGAGATTGATTCGATATCGATCATGTAATGAGGAACATCTTTTTGTTCTTCTTTTGTCGGTTTTGCCGTTCCTATGGAAATTTCTTTGTAGAAAAGAAGTGAATCGAAATTCACGACGGCCGTGGGGATATGAAATTGTTCTTTTATTTTTTCTGCCAACTCAATACTTGTCTTCGTTTTCCCACTGGCCGTTGGTCCCGAGATGACAATAAGCTTTTTCATTTGAAAAGACCTTTGAGCATCTTTTCGTTAAGTTGAACGAGAGCACGTGTTTCAAAGATATTTAATGTCGAAAGAATTTGATCCAACAGGTATTCAGGAATAGCTCGGTCAGGCCAGTTCTCCTCGAGAAAACGAGTGAAGTCTTGAGCATTAAATTCTTTTGTTTTCGGTAATTCAAAATAACGAATCAAAGAGTCCGTGATATCGCGAGAAAGAACTTGAGGAACAAAACGAGGGATTGTTCTCAAGGCAACGACTTCTGGATTTAAACGATCGAGTTCGAATCCAAAATTTTTTAAATCTTCTAAGTGTCCATCGATTTTTCCACGAGTGACTTTGAATGGTTCACTGATGAGGAGAGGACCTGCTGTTTCTTCTTTTTCTTTGAAATCGATTAGTGATGAGACTATGTAGGCTGACATTAGTTTTTTGGTGTCGGCGATGTAGTAGTTGTTTTCTATGTTGAGAAGGATGTGATTAACTGACAAAGGCGCGATCAGCGGAGACTGTTGGCCGTTGGCCGTTGGCTGTTGACTGTTGGCCGTTGGCGGTTGGAATGTCGGGAAATTCCAAGTTCCGCTTTCTGTCGTTTGACTCTGATTTGCGAAGTTCATCAAGTCGAATGACTGGTTTTCTTCGCGAGAGAAAAATTGTTCTTGTTTTGTTTCCGGTGAAGAAAGAGGTGCATTCGGAACAGCATTCTTTTTCATCGCTCCTTTGAGCGAAGTCACAAGCAACGAATAGATAACATCCGATTTTAAAAATTTAATCTGTGTTTTATTCGGGTGAACGTTGACGTCCACGTCTTCAGCAGGTGTCGTAATTTTTACGACATAGTGACCGCTTTCACCGAAGCGCCAGAGTGGTTCCAGTGTACGAAGAATTGCTGAGTGAAGCGACTTGTCCTGAAAGAAGCGGTTATTGGCAAAAAGATAGTGGTGACGATATTGCGGAGTCGAATGAGTTGTCGGAGTGAAAAACACTTCAACTTTGTAATTGTCGTATTCTTCGCTTGAACTCCAGATTTGATTTCCGGCCTCTTTATTAATTTTTGAAAAGAAAACCTGAGCAGCGCGATCTTCGCTTTCAGCTGGTTTAAAAATCTCGCGTTCTTTTTCATCCCATTTTATAGAGAAATAGATTTTTGGATTAGAGAGAACGAAAGCGTAGAGCATTTTTTTGAGAGCAGATTTCTCACTCACTTTCGATTTGATAAATTTTAGTCGGGCAGGAGTGTTGTAAAAAAGATCTTTGATAAAGAGACTTGTTCCGGAAGAACTCGCGCGATTGGGAACGAGAAGTTCCTGAGCTCCACCGTGAATAATAATTTTTCCACCGTCAGCATTTAAATCCGCCGGCTGACTTGTACACGTGAGACGTGCTGAAGCCGCGACAGAGGCAAGGGCCTCTCCGCGAAAACCAAAACTATGAAGGCGAAAAAGATCGTCGTATGTTTTTAATTTCGAAGTCGCATGACGAAGAAAAGCGTAGGGAAGATTTTCAAAATTCATCCCGTGTCCGTTGTCTTCGATTGAAAGAAGGTCGAGACCGTTTTCAATTAAGTGTAAATTGATTTCAGTTGAGCCTGCATCGAGAGAATTTTCGATCAACTCTTTTACTAAAGAGGCAGGACGCTCGAGAACTTCACCGGCCTTGATCTGGTCGATAATATGTTCAGGCAGAATTTCAATTTTTGGATTGTTTACCGTTTTATTCATTAGCCCCTATAGAAGTTAACCTGATTTCTGCCACCCTCTTTCGATTTGTAGACGGCCTCATCAGCTCTTTTGAAGAGATCTGTGCCTGTAACTACTCCCTGGCGATAATCAGCAACTCCGATAGATGCTGTAACGGGAAGTCTTTTCCCGTCGTACATGAATTCTTTGCTTTCAATCAACTTGCGAAGTCTTTCCGCAATTTCGAATGATTGTTTTAAATTTGTTTTTGGAAGAAGAATGACGAACTCTTCACCACCGTAACGAGCGAATACGTCTTGTTCACGAATTCCGTTAGTGCGGATGATTTGTGCCATTTCTTTTAAGACGAAGTCTCCGGCATCGTGACCGAATCCATCGTTAAGTTTTTTAAAGTGATCGAGATCGAAAATGATAAGAGAAAGTGGTTCACCAGTCACTTTACACTTGTTTACTTCAAGTGTGATTTTGTTGTTGAAATAAGTTTTATTAAAACAACCAGTGTGTTTGTCAGTGTTCGCTTCGAGATTTAATTTATCGTATGTAAGTCTCTCTGGATCTCCTTTTGGAAGATATTTAAGAGCGATACTTCCGATCTTAATGATATCGCCTTTAGCAAGCGGAGTGAGAGCTTCGACTTTTTTGTTGTTTAAGTATGTACCGTTTTTTGAACCGCAATCTTCAAGCACGTGCGTTTCACCGCTCGCAAGAAGTTTGAAGTGATAACGAGAAACACCGTTGAATTCGAGTGCAATTGAGTTGTCAGCATTTCTACCAACACTTGTCTGTGCATCGTTAAGATCAAAAAGAGTTCCGTTTAAATCACCACCAACGACCAACAAGGCAGCTGGCTTCAATTGAGCTTCTTTTTCTGAAGCTTGCAAGGCCGCGCGTATGTCAGTTAAGACAATGGTTGTGTCATCAGTACTCATTCAAATTCCTTCTTATTGATAAACATTCTCTAGGATACAATTTTAACTAACAGTCGAAATTATTTCAACTGGTTCAAAAAGTGAAAGGCATAAATCTTTCCGGCCTCAACACCTGGTTGATCAAAAGGATCAATCATTAGAGCATCGCCCACAAAAGCAGTGAGAGCTTCAAAAAATAAAATCAATTTTCCCATATGCCACTCATCGTTTCTTTCAATTTGGATGTGAAGAGTGGGACGATTACTTTCAGCAAGAGATTTAAGTGTGCCTACAAGCGAAGCTTTCATCAGTTGAGCGAGAGTAAAACTTGAGAGTTTTTCTACGATTTTATTTTGTAACGATGATTTTAATTTATAGTCATGATCAAAGTTCATCACTTCAATCAGAATTAAACATTTGTCATTCGGTCCTTCGATAAATAACTGCATTTGAGAATGTTGATCAGTTGTCCCGTAGGCGACGATGGGTGTAAAGCCAGTATTAATTATTTCACCTTTCGTATTTTTTTTCTTTCCCAAGCTTTCGGCCCACAATTGTGTAAACCAAAAAGAAAAATCTCTTAGCTTGGAAGAATAAGGCATCATCACTGTCTGACTGATTCCTTTTTCTCTAAGATTTAAAAGAAATGTGGCAGTTTTTAATAATAGATTTTCCGGCGATTCTTCCAGACACAATTTTTGAGCGGCCTTTGCTCCGGCGACAAGTTGATCAACATCAATGCCTGCAAAAAGAGCAGGGAGAAAACCAACTGGAGTGAGAGCAGAAAAACGTCCACCGACGTCGCTTGGGACTTCAAGACAGGAAATATCTAGTTCGCGTCCGAGATCGAGAAGTTCGCTCTTTTTAGGATCAGTGGCGAAAACAAAATAATTTTTTAATTCACTTTGAGTGATTTTTTTTTCTTGAAGAAAGTTCACAATGATTGCAAGAGCTGCAATCGTTTCCGCAGTTCCACCGGATTTAGAAACAAAATAAAAAAGACAATCGCGAGGATTTAAGTTTTTGAGTTGATCGTGAATCTGATCCGGATCAACGTTGTTGATGAAAGTAAATTCACAATCGTTTTTCTTAAGTGCAGAAATGAGCATTTCAGGGCCAAGGCTCGATCCTCCAATTCCCACGTGAACAAAATGTTTGCGGTCTTTGAATTGATTAAAGATAGTCTTAGAAGAACTTACAAGTTCCGCACGATCAAAAGTATAAAAGAATTGCGTGGCCGGATTCTTGATAACTTTTTTAAAAGCTTCCAGTTTTTTTAAATCAATACCTGAAACATCGCCAGGAAAGTGAAACGTTAAACTCATGTCTTTTCCTAGTGTGTTGTGTATTCTTTTTTTAAGTTGCGGGCGATAACCACTCTTTGAATCTGGTTTGTTCCTTCAACGATTTGTAAAACTTTCGCGTCTCTCATGAAACGTTCAACAGGATATTCACGTGTGTAACCAACACCACCTAAAATCTGAACAGCATCAGTTGTGACTTTCATCGCCGTATCTGTCGCTTTTAGTTTTGCCATACAAGCAAGTTTTGCATTTGGCGTTTTATTGTCGTAATCGCGAGCTGCTTGAAGAACGAGCAGGCGAGAACATTCAATTTCAGTCGCCATATCGGCCATCATGAATTGTAGTCCCTGGAAATCGAAGATCGCTTGTTTGAATTGCTGACGAGTGAGTGAGTATTTTACAGACTCATCAAGAGCGCGTTCTGCACATCCAACAGCGATAGCACCGATTGTGAAACGCCCTTTTTCCAATGCGGCCATGGCGATTTTAAATCCTTCGCCTTCATTCAAAAGTAAATTTTTAGCAGGAATAAAACAGTTATGGAAAAGAAGTTCGCGAGTTGGAGAAATTCTCCATCCCATTTTCTTTTCTTTTTTGCCGTAACTGAAACCTTCAGTTCCATCGCGAACGATGAATGCAGAAACGCCTTTACCGCCTTCGCCACCAGTGCGGGCCATGACGATATAAGTTTTTGCGATTCCACCCGATGTAATCCAGATTTTTGATCCGTTCAGAACGTATCCTTCAACACCACCTTGAGTTGTCTTCTTTGCCGTTGTTTGCAATCCGGCGGCATCTGAACCAGCTCCCGATTCACTCAAACAAAATGCACCAATTTCTTCTCCGCTTGTTAGAGCTGGAAGATATTTTTGTTTTTGATCGGCGTTTCCAAATTCATTGATGATCGCCTGAACCATGCTTGAAACAGAAATCGTTACAGCGTAAGCGACAGAAGATTTGGCGATCTCGCAAAGGGCGATTGAAAAATCTTCGTAGGAAAGTCCCATTCCACCGTAAGCTTCAGGAAGAGTCATTCCTGTGAATCCGAGCATTCCTAGTTCGTTGAAAATATCCATGCGGAACATTTCTGTTTCATCATCGTGTTCCATGTGAGGTTCGATTTTCTGCAGACGATATTTTTCTAATTGGTTTTTTAATTCAAGTTGTATTTCGTTCATAATTTACTTTATCCGAATGGCGGAACTCGAAATATGTGAGCCCGTCTTTTTGTTTTTTCAAGCATTATAAAAATGCAACTTTGGTTGCATTTTTTCCGCCATTAGCGAATTGCCGCTTCCTTTAAAAGATTTTTAGCGATGATCATAATCATGACTTCGTTTGTTCCCGCGCCGATTTCGTTGAGCTTATTATCTCTCATCATGCGCTCAACTGGAAACTCTCTCGAGTATCCGTACCCGCCGTGAAGTTGAATCGCGTCCAGAGCAATTTTTGTCGCCATTTTTGGAAGAGCAAGTTTTACCTGAGCGGCCATCGAAGCTCCACGCTCTCCCATGTCGTATTTCTTTGCTGTTGTGTAAAGGAAACTTCTCATCATTTCAGTTTCAGTTGCCATTTCAGCAATCATTTTCTGGATGAGTTGGTATGAACCGATATGTTTACCGAATTGTTTTCTTTCCCCTGCATATTTAATACACTGATCAACACACGCTTGAGCAATTCCCAGAGAGATACCGGCAATTGTGATGCGTTCGATGTCGAGGTTTTTCATCATGTGATAAACCGATTGACCGACTTCACCTACGAGTTGAGACGCAGGAACTTTCGCGTTTTCAAAAATCAATTCACCAGTAGGAGATGATCTCATTCCCATTTTGTGAATTGGCTTTCCAACAGAGAATCCCGGAGTTCCTTTTTCGATGATGAATGTTGAAAGATCTTTTTTATCTGCACCTGTACGCGTGTACACGTAAGCGATGTCTGCGTATTGAGCATTTGTGATCCACATCTTTGCACCGTTGATAGTGAAAGAGCCGTCAGCATTTTTTACTGCTTTCGTTTGAATACCCACTGCATCTGAACCGTATTCAGGTTCACTCATTCCCATACAACCGATGTGTTCACCTGTGATGAGTTTTGGAAGATATTTTGCTTTTTGTTCTTCTGAAGCGTTATTTTGAATGTTGTTCACGCAAAGAATTGTGTGAGCGAGATAAGAAAGAGTTGAACCAGCACAAGCTTTTCCAAATTCTTCCATAACGATAGTCGCGGCAACTGCACCCATTCCAGCTCCACCGTATTGCGGATCTGCTGTAATTCCGAGAACTCCAAGTTCGCCCATTTTTTTAAATGCATTCATGTTGAAAGTTTCATCATGATCATGTTTTTCCGCGAATGGTGCCAATTCTTTAGTCGCGAAATCTTTACAGAGCCTCTGAAGGTCTTTTTCTTCTTCAGTGAAAAACCACATTGCTTTACCGCCTTTTTGGATATTATAATTTTCTAAAATTTAGTCATAAATTTATAACAAATTTAGACAAACACTGTAAGACATGAGGTGTTAGTAGTGACTCTCACGACCCCCGTTCCACGCGATTTAGATACAGTTTTTCCGGGTGAAAATTGGTTTTTTTATTGGAAAACCTCGGCGAGCCTCTGGAGAACTAAGTTACAGGAGTTTCCTGGAACACGTATAATTATTCCTCTCAACTGGTCTTTTCACTCGGAAACGGGCGATCAATTTGATTTCGACGATCACCGTCCAGAGACAAATTTAAAAAAATTAGTAGAAATAGCGAAAGAAGTTGGAAAACAAGTCGTTTTTTTTCTTCCTTTGACGCCCGCACCGTTTCTTCCCAATGGCGGCCTGCCGCATTTATTGGCGAGAGGACTCGCTCTAAACAACGAACAGATGGCCTATGGGATTATCGACGCTGACGACAATCTCATAAAAATATATTCTTTTTTTGATCCTCGCGTATTCGAAGCATTCGATCGTTTTGTTAAAAAATTAGGACAATATTTTGCGGCCAACAGAATTGCCGAAGATGTTTGGGGTGTTCGTTGCGGTTATTTTAAAGACGGATATTTTAGAAGCTTCCTCGAAGATTCCTCAAAGACATTCGAGCAAGCTTTTGCACGTTTTCTCCAGGGAAAAAAGGGAGAAGGGCAAACGCTTTCTCCGATTGAAGAAAAACAATACGCTTTCGAATTTAATAAAACCGTTCAAGATTTGTACGTGACTAATGCACGCGAATCGATTGGAAACAATTTTGAAGGAACTCTAGATGTCGCGTTTTTAGGAGCGTGTACATCGAAATTTTTAAAACGTCTTTCGGGAACAGTTTCGACTGTCGATTATTCGCAAGAACTTTATGAGGCGCTTGCAAAAGACATCATTCCTTCATCCGTGCTTATCTCTCATCGCCTGAAAAAGGGTGTTCTCACTCGCGAATTAAACGATCTCGTCGCTAATTCTTACTTACCTTCGAGACTTTCAGCGAATTCTGCTTACGACTACGAAGATATTTCGACTTTTTCTCCGCTTTCATTTTTTAAAGTGTACGAAAAAGTTGATGGGCTCTCTACAATGTTTCAGAGCTGGGAACAACTTGGATTGTGGCCTTACCTGCATTCAACATTCGGATGGAGTTATAAAGTTATTTCGAGTGACACGTTAAAACTTCACGAGAATAAAAATCCGTACCAAGAACATATTCATCTCTTCCACGGTCACGATGTTGACCGCACATTATTTAATTTTATGCTGAAAACTTTTATGAACGGCGGACGAGTGATCCTCAATCGTTCTGGTTTATCAGAAGAATACGCAAAACGTTTTGAAACTTTTTTCCTGGAAAATTCTCTGCAAGTAGAGAAGGTACATTTCAAAACGCATATTCAAAATGTATCGCTTGGTGAAGGCCGTTTAATTTTAATCGATGGCGATCAATTCGGTGAACTTTCACAAGAAGAATTTGGAGAATTTTGGAAAAAAATCGTCGAGACATTCTCGTTGGTTCACATTCCAATTCAAAACGTAGAAGGGATTGATTACTACTGGAGAACTCGTCCTAGTTCGACAAATGAATTGAAGTTTGAAGAGGTGAGACGTCTCTCGCTTTACAATCCGACAAGCTATCGCAAAAAAATAAAAATGAATCTTTCGAAAAATTTCGTTGTTTATAAAGTGCTCGATGAAACAAATGTCATCGTTCAAACTTTTCCTAACGAACTTGATATTGAACTTTCACCTGAAGGTTCAGTGATTGTCGACTTTGGAGTGTTCTCATGAAAGATATTGAATACATCGTTGGCGTTTATAATTATTTGAATGCTTTTCCTGAACTTCAAAGTGATTCAGCTTATTATCTGCTCTATCTTCTCGATGAGAAGGGGCTTCTCGATTTATCACTTGCTCAAAAGTTGTACGATGAGCGCTTTAAATCAGAACTTTCAAGTGCAAGCATTCACAATAAAATGATCGGCCCGTTTGAATCGACAGATCACTTGAATCAATTTGCTTTCCAGCTATGTGAAGAATTAAATGCACAGAGAGTGAGTCTTTTATCAGTGCAGGAATACAATACGCTTTTAGAGAGTACTCAATCGGCTTCAGATTTTCATCGCGATCTCCTTTTAAAAGGAAATGTGATGGAAAATATTGAGAGAAAGAAAAAAGGATTTTTGAGTCGCTTTTTTTAGGTATCTTACTATGGACTTGTCGTAGGAGGTTTTATGAACGGTCAGCTTTGGATTGAACCTGTAGGTGAAGTCATCATCGCGCGGATGCGTGGTATTCCTACGGAAGCCCTTTTAAAAGAATGCCAAGAGCGAATTCTGAGTCTGGTAAAAGACACGGAAAAAGGTCTGATCTTACACGACTGCCTTGAGATGGAAACTCCTCAAGTGGAAGTTCCCGTTTCACAGTGGCAATTGGATAAACAGGTTTCGACGGTGCGTCTCCGTCGTGCTGTGGTTGTGCCTAACACCCGCCTTGCTTATTTAGCACGATTGGCTTTCGGTGAAGGTGATGTTCGCGTTTTTTACAACGATATGGCCGGAGCACTGGCATGGTTGACTGAGGCGAAGTGATCAGAATAAGGACCATATTCTTGCTAAAGATATGGCCCTTATGATTTTGAATTATTTTATTAGGGCTTCGTCAGTTTGTTCATCAGCTTTGATTTCTTCTTTGATATCTCTTACAGGTGCTGACTGAACTTCTTTTGTTAAATCGATTTCGCTTCCATCGTTCTCATTTAACTTTGAAATCGCTTGTTCTACTTTTACTTCTTCTACATTCGCCTGAACGGCATTCGCTTGATCCGCGCTCTTTTCAGCAGCGATATTCTTCGCAGCTACTTTTCTCTGAACAGCTTTTGGCTGAACGTAATTCGCCATTCCGTCATTCTTGTAATACAGAGTGAATCCCGCGTAGATCACGTTAGGATTTTTGATAAGTGGTTTGTTGTTTTCCCAAAGTTTTTTCCATTTTTTTGGAGTCTGGTAAACAGAGTTTGAAATTGTTCCGAGTGTTTCACCGTTTTTAATCATGTACGGAGTTCCTTCAGGATTCCACACGAAAACTTTTTCAGGAGCGTTGTACTTTAATTGCATGTTCGCGCGTAGAGCAGAGTTCTTAGAAAGTTTTGATCCGTTCATTTGTTTTAGCTCTTTCCACTTGCCGATATCGCCGTAAATTTTGAAGGCGATTTGCATAAGTGTTTCGCCTTTTTGTACTTTGTACGTCATCACTTTTCCAGCGTCAGCATTCATGTTTTCACTGATGGCAGGAGCTGCTTCTTGCTTAATTTCAGGAAGAGCTTCTTCCACTTTTACTTCTTTTGTTTCCGGTGCCGGAGCTTGAGCTGGAGTTTGTGCAACTTCTTTTGCAGTTGTCGCTGATGTGTTGCCAGAGAATTCATCTTCAAGAGATTTTAAATCGTCTTTCACTTCAGGAGATTCATTTGTCGTGATGTTTGAAGGAGCATCAGACTTTGCTTCAAGAGGAGCTTCTTTATTTTCATTCATGCTTTTCGCAAAAAGATCGTCAGCTTCTTTTGCACCATCGTTGCTTGATGTTGCAGTGGCTTTTGAGTCTGTCGGTTGTTCAGGTGTTTTCCACTTTTCAATCAATCCACAAGAAGAAAGAACAAGCGAAAGGAAAAGTACTTTGAAAATATTTTGTCTGCTCACGCAAAAACTCCTTAAAAAGACGGCAACACATTTGTATCCATCTATAGGATACGAGAGTTACCTCTTTGTTAGGAGAGAGGGGCAATCTTTTCCTAGTGCTTTTTCTTCTGATTTAGGAGAGGTGAATACTCGATCACTAACTCGAGTGGCTTGTGATCTGATCCCTGATAAAAAGCTTCAACTTTTGTTTCGAGAACGCGAATATCATCAGTGTAGTAAAAGTGATCCAATGGTGATCCATGAAATCTCAGACGATTATCCGGAAAGAAATTGGCCTCAGTCAGGTGAAGTTTTTCTGCCGCTTCTTTGAGAATCTCTAAGCGAACTTCGTTCCACGAATTAAAATCTCCGGCCAGAATAAGAGGCGAAGGAATATCTTTAATTACATTAGCAATCCGATCGATTTCTTTTTTATATGAAGTATTGTCCACGAAGTTGATTCCGTGAATATTCACAACCGTTAGCTGTTTAGTTGAATTGTGAATCGGATAGCGTGTGATCAACGTGACTTTGGGCGAATTCATGATCGGCTCTAATGTCACCGTTTTAATATAACTTGTTTCTGTGGGCGTCACTTCTGAACCTGTTGCTACACCCGTGCGGAAGAGGTCTTTTCCGACGAAAAAGGAAGTCGCAGTTGTATAGAAGTTGTCTGGAAAAGCAGCAAAGACCGTTCTCATATTGAGATCGAGTTGCATCTCTTCGTTGATCAATAAATCTTTTTGGTAGGCAAGTTCATTAAAGTCATGAGCGAAAGTAGCATCACCACCTTTATGCAGATTCCAGACGAGAATATTCATACGTTGGGGAAGAGCGTTTTCACCCGATTTTCCGAATTGGAAGATCACATCTTTATCTGTAGGAATCGGCCAGCCAAGACCTAGAAAGGCATGGGCAGACGTTAGAGTCGCAGACAAGAGAACTACTAATGTAAGACGCGAAAGAGTTTTCATAATCTTAAAGTCCTTATAAATGAGTCATGTATAGACAGTATAGAGGTTTGTAAAAATTACTTTGCGTCGCCATTTCGTGCTTTCTTTGCTATAAAGCGGTCCTATGCAGACATCAACTAAACCAACTCGTAAAAAATCCCTTTACTCTTTCACTTTGAGCGAGCTCAGAGACTATTTAGCAGAACGCGGTTTTGCCAAGTTTGCAGCAGATCAGATCTACCAATGGATGTATAAAAATCAGGTGGCCGATCTTGATCAATGGACTAACGTTTCTAAAAAAATCAAAGAAGATTTTCTTACTAATCTCGATATTGAACTTCCTACAATCATCTGGAATGGTCTTTCAAAAGACGGTACCAGAAAATTTCTCGTAAAAATGTTTGATGGCCAGACAGTTGAAGCTGTTGCCATTCCTGCACGCGATCGTCTGACTCTTTGTCTTTCATCTCAAGTCGGATGTGCGATCGGATGTACATTCTGTCACACGGGAACGATGGGATTAAAACGCCACCTCACTCCCGATGAAATCGTCGGTCAATTCATGGCCATCACTTACTGGCTTAAGGCCAATGCAGGTGAGGGCGAAAGGCTCACGAATATAGTGTATATGGGACAAGGTGAACCGTTACATAATTATGACAACGTTCGCACATCTGCTATTATCTTCATGGAAGATAAGGGGCTCGGTTTATCTCAAAGAAAAATCACTCTTTCAACTTCAGGACTCGTTCCGCAAATTGAAAAAATGTGGGACTTCCCACCGGTCAATATCGCAATTTCTCTGCACGCAGCTCACAACAATATCAGAACAGAGCTTATGCCGATTAATAAAGCGTACGATCTCGAGAGACTTTTTACTGCAATTAAAAAAGTTCCTCTCAAGGCCTACAGACGCATTACTTATGAATATATATTAATTGCTGATCTAAACGATCGCCCTGAAGATATTCAGGGGCTGGTTGATCTTCTCGATAAAGAGAAATCAAAAATCAATCTTATCCCTTACAATGATTTTCCAGAGTCGAAATTCAAACGCCCGAGCAATGCAAAGGTGATTTGGTTCCAGGAAGAGTTGTTGAAAAGAGGGTATGTTTGTACGACAAGAACCACAAAGGGCCAGGATATCCTGGCCGCTTGTGGACAATTAAAAAGTGAATACGACAAATTGAATTTGTGGGATCAGCGTGAAGCGCTTACAAGTCGATTAGAGTCTTCATTACAATAATCAAAAAGTACTACCGCTTTAGTAAGCTGTATCCAACTTATTCTTGTACAACCATGGTTTTGGTTGAACTTTGTCTTCTTTGTCTTCAGGAGCTGGTTCGTCTACTTTTTTCTTTTCAGCAGCGACAACTGAAGATGGCTCGCGTTGCTCTTCTTTTTCAGAAGCAATTCCGCGATCTGTTTTTACGGCGCCTTCAACTTTGTATTCATCGTTGAATTCTGCAACTTTCGTCTCTGTATGAGACGGAGTCGTTCCTTTGAACTCTACATTTGGCGATTTATACTCGGCCGCTACGGCCCAGGCACAAACACCTAAAGAGAGAGCAATTAGTGAGATTTTAGTTTTCATGATCACTCCTTTCTCCCGATCCTTCACATTTCCTATCGGTCTTTTTGTCATTTCGGTTTAATGTTCAAAAAACTTGAGTGTTTTTGTCTGACTCTTGAAAGATTGTTTACGGAAGCCCATGTTTTTGAGACTATAGAAGAGATTAAAATTTTAGGTATTCTCAAAAAATGGAGTTTTTGTGACCTCTTCTAAAAATAGCAAGGCCTTGTTTGGCATCTTTGCCATGGTTTTCGTTTTTTTCGTTATCCTCATTCTTTTTGCAAGCTATACGATGAACGCTTTCAACGAAACATCTGATGCTGAAAAAAAATCAAGTCATGCTCACATCGGAGTTGTTGAAGTTGAAGGAGTTATCATGGACTCACAAAACACAATCGAACTTTTACAGAAAGCTGAAGAAGACAAACAAATTGAAGCAATCATTCTTCGTGTGAATTCTCCAGGGGGAGCGGTTGGACCGACTCAGGAAATTTACGAGGAAATTGTACGCATCGATAAAAAGAAACCGATCTATGCTTCATTCGGAACAATTGCAGCGAGCGGTGGTTACTACATCGGATCAGCAACGAGAAAAATCTGGGCGACACCTGGATGTTTAACAGGGTCAATCGGTGTCATCATGGAATTCATGGACATGTCGAAGTTGTATGAGTTCGCGAAAGTTTCTCCGCAAACAGTAAAAGCTGGTCGTTATAAAGATGCAGGAAATCCTGCGCGTTCACTTACACCAGAAGAAACAGATATGATGAATAAACTCATCGCTGGTGTTCACCAACAATTTATCGGCGACATCCTAAAGAGACGTGGCGATAGAATTAAAGGCGACATCAAAGAACTTGCTCAAGGACAAATCTTCTCTGGGGAGTCAGCGAAAGAACACGGTTTAGTTGATGAGATGGGAAGTTTGTGGACAGCAGGAAGAGAAATTCACAAGACACTTAAAACGAAAGATGAATTTGCTCTCAAGTTTATCAAGAAGAAAAAGAATTTAGGACTTTTCGAATTGCTTGGATCAATTGACGACAATATTTCGAAACTCAATATCAATAATCTGGTTCATAGCAGTGCCGGCCCAACGCTGATGTTTAAATAGATGGAAGTAGTTGTAAGTTTTATTTCAGAACATTTACTCGCGGTCATTGCATCGCTGATCACGCTTGTTCTGGTTTACCATTATTTGATTGAAAAAGAGACGGGCGCTAAATTGTCAAAGCGCTACCGCAATTCTATTTACGAAGCACAATCAAAAATCTTTTTGAATGCGACTCAATACCTTATCTCTGGAAATAAAGATCTCGCGATTAAAGAATTTCTTTCTGCGGTTGATATCAACCGTGAGACGATTGAAACGTATTTTGCTCTCGGTGGTCTTTTTCGTTCAAACGGTGAAATTGAAAAAGCGATTTCGATTCACAGATCACTTATCGCCCGCGAAAATATTTCAGAATCACATCGTCTGAGAGCTCTTAAAGAACTCGCTGTCGATTTCGATAAAGGTGGCTTCGTTGATAAAGCGATCGAGACTTATAAAGATGTTTTAAAAATTAACCGCGATCAGTTTGAAGTTATTCAGGCCCTTTGCCGTATTTACGAAGATACGGAAGATTGGGATCAAGCGTACAACTATCGTATTATGCTTTCAAAAGTAGGGCATCAAAACCAAGCGGAAACGATCTCACATATTCTTGTGCAAAAAGCGAAACAATATTTTGAGCGCGGAGAATTTAAAAAGTGTGAAGAAGATTTAGAAGATGCATTCAGATTTGCACCTTCTGTGTCTGCTAAAATTTTGCGCTTAAAACTTTTCTTAGTGAGCGGCGATTTAGAGCAGGCGAAGTTTTTACTGCTCGAAATTTTAAAAGAACATCCAATGTATGCTTCTTTTATTTTTGTTTCGATCGCCGAGGATTTTAAGACGACAAATGCAGAACTCAAGACGACTTACCAAAATCGTCTGGAAATTTTGAGAAAATATTTCCTAGAGATGAACGACCAAGATCTGGTAACTTCAGCGTCAGTTGTTCTTTCTAAAGTGCGCCTTTTAAAAGAAGCGGGAATGACGCAAAATGCTTTTGATCTCTTAAAAGAATGGATGGATAACAATAAAAATTCTTCAGAGGTCATGAAAGTTGAGTACATCAAGCTTCTGATTGAATTGCAGAAAAAAGATGAAGCACTCGTACAGACAAAAGGTCTTCTCGAAAATCTTCATCAGACATTGGCGAAACATTATTGCCGTCAGTGTGGATATAACTCAGACAGTATTTTCTGGCGTTGTCCACAATGCCACGAGTGGGAAACCATTCAGTTTAGATGGAAAGTTTAATGAAGCAATTGGCCTTCTTATTTTTAGTAGTTTTTTCGATTTCCGCTCACAGTGCAGAGAGTGCAGCTGCGAACGGAATGAAAAAGAGCGTGATTGGAGTGAAGTACTTCAAAGAAATGATGGGGAACGTTCATCAAAATCCTTCGCGCTATTCACAAGTGCTCACGACAATCAGTTGTAATCATCCAGTGAAAGTGATGAAAGAAGTTTCGAAGGACGGAAAAGAATTTATTCTCTACGGAGAAGATAATTGGAACCTGGTTACGGTTGGACCTTATGAAGGTTACGTTATGACCGATTATCTTTCTGACAAAAAGAACGAATGTTTCGAAGAAGATTATTCAAAATTTTTTGATGGACTCAATTTGGACATCAATGATCTCTATTACTGGGCGAGATTGTACGATCAATACGTTCAGGGGAAAACAAAGGTACGTCAATGACCAGCTTCATTTTCAGTAGTGCCAGATTTTTTCTCCTCATAGGCAGTATGATGTTTTGTACTGGAAGATTGCTTGCAGCTGAAGAAAGCAAAGAAGCAGATACAAAAGAAAGCCAGGAAAATAAAGGAACGAAAGAAGGGAACAAAGAACTTCTCGATTTTTCTTCTATCAAAGACATCATCAAAAAAGACGGCCTTGAGGGCGAATTAAAAAAGAAACAGGAAGAGAAACGCAAATACCTCGATGCCAAAAAATTAACGGAAATGAAACGTTATAATGTTCCGACTCAAGATGTGTTCTGGAGTTTTTTCTCAGAACTTTGGCTGGTAAAGAATGCGACAATGTTAAAGTGGGATATTCATAAGCCTGACTTTGAACTGGAAAAAAGTTTTATTCAATTCCTGGAGTCTCAGGGGCATTACGAGAAAAAAATTAAAATTCTTCTCGTCGATACAGCGGAAATCGCTCATGCGGCCCTGCCGACAAATAACGACGAATACATTTTTATTATTTCATTACCCTTTATCAGAACGCTCGACCTTTCTAAGGTGGAAATCTCTTTGATTCTTTTTGAAGATTTTGTTCGCGTAAGAAAAGGGTATTTCAAAAATTATGTTCAAACGAAAGAATTGGAAGAATATTTAGGAACAAACTTTAGCGGTAAACCTTTCAACAAGAAATTGATCGATGAAAGTTTGAAAAAGTACAACCAGGTTCTTTTTGAAAAAGGATTTAGTTTCCAGGAGCAATTTGAGACGACAAAAGAAATCGACGTTCTTTTGAAAAACGATCTTAAAATGTGGAACACCTACTTAACTCTTCTGGAAAAAATCGACAATTTAACAAAGACAAATACGCTTTATAAAAAATACAGTCAGATTTATCCTTCGCCTGAATTGCAGTTAAATTGGTTGAAGCCAAAGAGCACAGTTCTTTAAAATGGAATTGTTAAAAAAACATTTAAAAACAATCGCAGAGTTTTTCGAAGCTCCACTCGGAGCACAGATCAAGTATTATGCGCTTTTTTATTTTGTTTTGTGGAGTGTGCACTTGATGCTCATTTCACTCATCTCTTACTTTCACTTGTTGCTTAACCACAACATCAGAACGATCGGAGACTGGATCGGAGACAGAGGATGGATCCTCATCATTCTTTCAAAAGTCCTTATCTTTTATGTGGCCCTGCAATTTATTCGTCTAAAAAGTAAAAAGATCACGCTTGTTCGCAGTTACTTCAGAAACAGCATTCAGTTGCCTCGAAAAGAAGTGATCGTCGCTCTTTTGTTTCTTATCGTAGGAATGATGGGGCTCGGGCGTATGAACCTCAATTCGACATTGATTTTTGAACTACCGCGCATGGTTCTTTCGGCCGCAGGGGCCTTTATCTTTTTTGCTGTTGATTATGCTCTGTTGGTTATTCTGGAAATTTTCTTTCCGTTAAAGACGAAAAAAGACAGCAGCAGAAAATTATTTTTGTTTCCTCTTCTTTTTTATTATTTCACGTATGCAACTTTTATTTATGAACAAACTGTAAATTTCAGGTTGTACGCCTATTTTTTTCTGCTGCTTTATCTTGGAGAGTGGAGAAGAAGAAACTGGACTCTGCCGATTCTCTTTTTACTGGCCTTTCTCGTTCCAAGCTACGCTGTCATGGGATTAGATCCGGTGTGGAATTCGAGTTATACGATGTTTGCTATGGAAAAAAATATTTCCAACTTTTCTATTTTTATTTTAATAGGCTTCGCCGTCTTCTACCTGCAACGTACTCAGAGGAATAATCCAGAGTATATTTATCGGGATTAGAAATTTCTTAAACATTCACGAAAGATTGTCTATCATTGAAGGGACTAAAAAATTAATCGCTGCCGTGTAAGCAGAGGAGAAAATCTGTGCAATCAGGAAATTTGGATATTTTAAAAATTATTCTTCAATCAGGCTTCGTTGTAAAAATCGTTTTGAGTTTACTAGTTGCTTGTTCAGTTTTTTCTTGGGCCATTATTTTAAAGAAAAAGAAACTCTTTAAAGAAATGGAAAACAACAACGACAAATTTTATGAGATCTATAGAACATCAGAAAATTTAAAAGATGTTTTGTTAAAAAGTGAGATGCTTCCGTTCTCTCCTTATAAAGCACTTTTTACAAACGGTTATGCTGAACTTGTAAAAGTGAGAGAAGCATACAGCGGACAACATAAAAGCGGGCTTGCTTTTCACTTCCAGAATTTTGGATTGGGAATTTTAGAACGCGGATTAAAAAAAGGGGCAAATGAAGCGAACGTTGAGATGGGCGGACTTCTTTCAACTCTTGCTTCAATCGGTTCAGTTTCTCCTTTCATCGGTCTCTTCGGAACTGTTTGGGGGATCATCAACGCATTCTCTGGATTAGCAACAGGTGGAGGATCAATCGATGCGGTTGCTCCAGGTATCGCTGAAGCGCTTGTGACAACAGCAGTTGGTCTTGCGGCCGCTATTCCTGCTGTCTGGTTTTATAACTATTTCAACAGCCACTCAGAAAAAATGAATTCTGATATGGAATCGTTCGGGCAAGATTTCTTAAACGTAGTTGAAAGATCAATCGTTGAATAGTTAAGCGAAAAAATGCGGGAGCATTTTTATAGCGCAGCGGAGTCAACGAAAAGTTAAACGATGAATTAGAGTTCGCTTAACCGTTGGAAGAGGAAAAAGGTTTATGGCTTTTAATACGAATAAGAAGAAAGGCGGCGCCATCTCAGATATCAACGTCACACCGTTGGTCGATGTCATGCTCGTTCTTCTCATCATCTTTATGGTTACGGCTCCGTTGATGTTAAACGGAATTAAACTGGATTTACCAAAGACGAAAGAAGTAAACCCGATCAACTTAAATGCGACACAGGTGATTCTTTCTTTCAGCAGAAGCGAAGATTATTATTTGGGTAAAGATAAAATCCTCGCTAACGAAATCATTCCGGAAATTCAAAAAGAGTTTAAGAAAAATAATACCGATACACTTTTCCTTCGCGCAGATTTTAATTTGCCGTACGGAAAAGTAGCAAAGCTAATGTCGTTTTTAAAGCGCGGGGGAATTCACCATATTTCTCTCGTAACGGTAACAGAAGATAAATCATAAATGAGAACTGGAAGCGAACCTATTATTGGAAAGGGATTGCCGTTTTATTTAAGACGGTCGACATACGTTCATGTGACCCTTTTCTCGCTGACGTTAATTGGTGGTAAAGTCATCATCGATCAACAGGCGAAATTGCGCGATAAAAACATGGAACTCGTGCAGGCGTCTGTGCGCGTGGATATGGTCGCAATGCCGAAGTACACCCTCAATGAATTAAAAAATATTTCGAGTGGAGTAGAGGAAGCAAAAAAAGAAGAACCGACTCCGACGGCAGAGCCAGTAAAAAAAGAAGAACCAAAACCGGAACCAGTGAAAGAAGAACCGAAGCCTGAACCAAAAGTGGTTGAGAAAGAAGTGACTCCGAGTTTTGAAGAAGTGAGCAAACAAAAACGCGAAAACTTTTTGAGCAAACTTAAACAGATCGGAAATAAAAAAATTAAGAGCGAAGGAAATGTAAAAGCTGAGAAGGGTCTCTACGGAGAAAAAAATTCTGCGCTTAAAGACCTCGTCCTTTCCGGAAATAAATTAAGTAAAGGTGTTCAGATCTATGGTGATGGAAACGCAGCAGAGATGACAGCGTTTCAGGCTTACGCTGCGAGATTACCGGATATCGTTCGTCCTCGCTGGCGATTGCCGGATTTCTTAATAAATAAAAAACTAAAATGCCGTGTGCGTGTATGGCTTGCTCCTAATGGAGAAGTGACTCGTGCAGAAGTTTATCAATCAAGTGGTGAGCCCGATTTCGATCAAAGAGCAGTGAACGCTATTAAAGATTCATCACCTTTCCCGCGTCTCTCTGAAGAATTTAGTAAACGTGGCCAAAATGGCGACATACTTTTAGGATTTCCTCTATGAAAAAATTATTTTTACTCTTAACTCTAGTTCTTTCATTTCATGCTATCGCCCAAGACGACAATTTAACAGTTGTAGCGGTTGGTGAAGCGACTTTAGAAAAAGATAAAATGGTCATTCAAGATCCTTATATTACCGGCGCAGTCACGAGCGGACAAAAAGCAGCAATACAAGATCTCGTTAAACTTTTAAGAAACGATTTCTCTTTTTATCAAAAGAAATTCTTCTTAGTAGAAGCGGCAGCAAATAACACATCTTATAGACCGCCGACAAACTACGACTACTGGAACACAAAAGCTGTGCGCTACCTGGGAACAGTAACGGCGGAGAGAAGCGGAGAAAATTTAAAAGCGACTGTTGTTTTTGAAGACGTAAAAAATAAAAAACAAATTTTCAGTTCGACAGTTACGACGAGTATTACGAACTTGAGAAAGAACGGTCACGATATGGCCAACAATGTTTACAAACAAATCGTTGGAAAAGATTCTATCTTCAAATCGAAAATCATTTTCGTTTCTGATCGCAACTCACACGGATCAAAAACAGTAAAAGAAATCTATATGATGGATTTCGACGGAAAGAACGTTAATCAAATTACAAGTCACGGAGGAATTGCGATTTCTCCAGCAATGTCTCAAGACGGACACTATCTTGTGTACTCACTTATTTCTCTTGTTAACGGAAAGAGAAATAACAATCTTTACCTGATGGACATGAGAACAAAAGAAACTCACGTCATTTCTCAAAAAGACGGGATTAACTCAGGGGCCGTTTTTCTTCCTGGTGGAAGAAGTATTTTGCTGACTCTGACGATGTCTGGAAACGCAGATATTTATGAAATGGATATAGAAGGTAAGGGACTCAGAAAAATTACGAGCCATTTTTCTTCAGACGTAGACCCATCGATTACATACGATGGAAAACTTATGGCCTTCTTATCGGACAGACCTGGAAAGGCGATGATCTACACAGCTGATCCAACTGGCGAAGAAAAAGGTGTAAAACGCATCAGCTTCGTAGGCCAGTTCAATGCAACTCCGCGCTTTTCACCGGATGGAAAAGAAATCGTTTTCTCCTCTTGGTTGGATAATTCATTCGATCTTTTTAGAATCGGATCGGACGGCTCAGGCCTTTCTCGTCTGACGAAAGATTTTGGTTCTAATGAAGACCCGAGCTACTCGAATGACGGCGAGTTCATCGCCTTTACAAGCCAACGAGTGATCTCTCGTGTGAAGGCCGACCAAAATATCTACATAATGGACCGTGACGGGGGGATTTTAGGGGCCATAACTCAAGGTTTTGGAAACTGTATAAGTCCTAGATGGTATAACTTCTAGAAAACAGGTCAAAGCTGGCTTTTTTTTGATCATTTGAGCATTTTAGTCTTGTAAATTTTTCAGACGCACTGTATTATTTACTGAGTAACGCACAGCGATTTATTCATTAAATTTGTCCAGGAGTTATACAATGACAACATCAGCGACTAATCAAAAAGCAGCACTAGAAACTCTATCTTCGGTACTTTTTTTAAGTCTAGATGAAGCTCATTTCTTCAATTCAATTAACAAGTTTTTTATGGACCATATGAACTGTCAAAAAGTTCAAACTTTCAAACTTCTTGATAACGGTCAGGCTCAACTAATGTCGGAAAACGGCAAGATCGCTGACCACCTTATTCTTGAAAAAGGTGTAGGAGCTGTAGGATATATCGCTCGCACTAAAAAAGGATACTTCTCAAACTCAGTAGAAAGAGATCCGGTTTTCACAAGAGAAGCTGCTCTTGGAATCAAAGCTGAACTTTGTCTTCCAATCTCAGTAGACGGTGTTGTTATCGGCTCAATTCACTGTCAAATGCTAGATAACTCTCGTGAATTTTCACGCGAAGATATGACTGCAGGTGTAGCAATCATCAACGAAATTAAAGCTCCAATTCAAAACATGAAAATGTATTTGGCAGCTAAACACATGAACGAAACTCTTTTAAGAACAATTGAATTAAAAGAAAAAGAACTTCAAGAATCTCGTTCAGGATTAAAGTTACAAGATACTTTTAAGATCAGCGAAAGAGAAATCATCGGTCGTTCACAATCGATGAAAGATCTTCTAGCTCTAGTAGATAGAATTTCTGATAAAGACATTTCTGCATTCATCATGGGTGAAGCAGCGACAGGTAAAGAAATGATCGCAAGAAGAATTCACTGCAGATCACACCGTCGTGACAGAGCTTTCGTAGCGGTAGACTGTTCTACAATGAACGAAAGACAACTCGACATCGAAATGTTTGGTGATGATAACCGTGTTGGTATGCTTGAAGCAGCTAACTTCGGAACACTTTTTATCAACTCAGTAGAGAAGATGCCGGTAGCGATCCAAAATAAACTTATGCAATATGTGACTTCTAAAATGGGAATCAAAGCTGGAAGTCAGGCATTCTTTAAATCAGACGTGAGACTAATCTCTGCTTCAACAAAAGATCTTATGGATCTGGTACGTGAAGGTTCATTCAGAGAAGATCTATACTTCGCACTTAGTACTGTAGTTCTTAAAGCACCAGCTTTAAGAGAAAGAAAAGAAGATATCGAAATTCTTGCTAACTTCTTCTTGAACCAAAACAAATCAAAAGAAGCGCAAAAATCATTCTCACCTTCAGCGATCAAAGCTCTTACAGAGTACAACTGGTCAGGAAACGTGAGAGAATTACAAAACGTAGTAGAAAGAGCTTTCATTCTTGCAGAAGGAACAATTATTGAAAAACTTCACCTTGACCAAAACATTCAGAATGCTGAAGTTCAACCGGTTGTAGAAAAAGTTGTTCAAGTAAAATCTCAGGAATTTATCCCTGTGACGCTAGAGGAACTAGAGCGTAACCACATCATGAATACGCTTGAAAACCTAAGTGGAAACAAGACGAAAACAGCTAAAGTTCTTGGAATCACAGTTAAGACTCTATACAATAAACTTCACTCTTACGGGATTGAGTTTGATAAGGAAGCGTAAGAATCACAAGAGTTAAATTCTTGTAAATGCGCTGGCAAAAAAGTACAATTAAACGATTGAATGACTGGAGGATACTATGTCGAATATTGAAACAGAACAAGTTGTAGAGAGCCCGAAAACTCCGAGAAACTTTAGAACGGCAATTGATATCGAAAACTTCTACCGTTTCGTAAACGATAACGATCTTAGAAAAGAAGCAAAGATCATGCTTGAAATTATCCAAGCAAAAGTTATGGCCTCGGTGAAGAAAAATAAGAAAGCTGCAAAAGCGAACAAAAAGAACTTACACTAAAAAATTTTATCAAATTAAAACGGCCACGCTTTCATGCGTGGCCTTTTTAATTATTAGAGAGCAATCATGGATGTAGCATCTCAACCAACTCAGAAATCTGAAAAGACTCACGTTATTTACGATCCGATTTACGGATTCATAAAACTCAATCCAATCGAGTGGGAAATTATCTCGTCGCCGTTTTATCAACGTCTTCGTTGGATCAAACAATTGGGTTATTCGTGCTACGTTTTTCCGGGCGCAGAGCACTCGCGCTTTCATCACTCAATTGGTGTTATGTTTAACGCTCATAAAATTTTAGAGTCGTGTGGACGAGCTGTTTCAGAAAAAGATTTGATGGATGCCGCTTGCAGAACTCCTGAAGCGATCTATCACAAGAGTCTTCGTCTAGCGGCGCTTATGCACGATCTGGGAACGTTTCTTTTCTCGCACACTACTGAGGGAGCCTATATCACTTACGGTGAGACGACGAAAGCCAAAGGCGGAAAAGGTCTTCCTGATGATCACGAAAACCTCGGCGCTTTCATTATCAAAAATACAGATTACGAAGGCGGGATTACTTTTACTTTGAAAAAATATGGAATCAGTCCTCAGCGCATTTCCGATCTTGTGAAAGGAGTGGATGAATCGATTCTCGCGAATCAAATTCTTCATTCGGAAGTTGACTGTGATCGCATGGATTATCTTCTCAGAGACGCTCACTACACGGGATTAAAATACGGATCGTACGATCGCGATTATTTGCTTTATCACTTTCAAGTAAAGCGCGTAGAGAATCACGATATTCTCACGATTCGTCACAATGCTCTTCACTGTGTGGAAGACTTTTTAACGAGTCGTTTCGCCTGGTATTCGCAGGTCATTCGCTCTCCAAGAGGAGCAAAGTTCGATGCGATCGCAGAAACGCTTTGTTATTATTTCCTCGAGAAAGGATATATCTATCGCTACAGCGAGCTTCTGGACATGATTGAAAAAGATCCAATGAAGTTCTACGGGTTCAACGATACTTATTTTATGCAATTGGTGCACAAGCACTACACGAACGGTGACCTCGACAAAAATCCGAAAATCAAAGATATGGCGAAGACGATTCTCCTCGCCAGCGGTGGTAAGGCCATTCGCTGTGAAGAATTTAAATCGCGCCTTCTTTCTCAGGATGACCCGCAGGCCCTGGAAAAATACTCCAAACGCGCTCTGGCAAAGGCCCACGAGATCGAGGAATTCCTAAAGAAGAAAGGTGGACCAGCGGACTGGATGATTTACGACATCCCGAAAAAAGCAATTATGTTTGTTAAGTCTCCCAAGAATGTTGCCAAAAATACTTCATCGGCCTTGGCCAATGTTCTTTTGGACCGCGATCCGGTGAAGATTTCCATGGAAAATGGCGAGGTTAAACTTCTCGGTGAAGTGGAAAATTCCCTGATCTCGAAGCTCTTCAACAGCAATAACTTCATCCCCAATGTGTATTGTTCAACTTCTGCTTACGAACTCCTGCTGGCCAATGGGGTGATCGAAGGAAGCTTTAGTTAACATTCGGTAATGTGAATGGTGGAATAATTTTCTCAGGTACCAGAATTCCTACCTAAAAACCTAAATTTAAGTTAAAATTTGGGAGTGGGTGAGTCCCTCGTGAATCAGGATGATTTGCGGTAAAAAGACTTGGGAGTTATGGTCAGTATGCAAAATATCAATTCGACATTGAATCAAAAAAATACGAAAGGCACACAAGGTGGTGGCGGCCCGGTTTTTTATTGCGAAGATGTTTCAGTTCAATTCGATGAAATTCGCGCACTCAAAAATATTCAACTCACAATTGAGCGCGGAGAAATTATTTTTGTGACTGGTGCTTCTGGTGCAGGAAAAACAACTCTCTTGAAACTTCTCTCTGGTTTGCAAGAACCTACTTCAGGAAAAGTCATTCGTCCGAATGTTTTCTCTGGTAAAAAAAATCTTTATGTCTCTAACGTGTTCCAAGATTTACGTCTTATGGGAAGATACACATGCGAAGAGAATCTGATGTTTGCTTACGACTCAAACATCTACAAAGATAAAAACGAATTTATTCAGGACATGCACGAACTTTGTCGCATTCTTGGAATCAAAGATCGTCTCAATTTAAAAATCAATCAGGCCAATGGTGGTCTTCAACAAAAAGTAGCGATCGTACGTTCGCTTCTGACTCGTCCAGATATTCTCATCGCTGATGAGCCAACGAGTTCTCTCGACACCGATAATACTAGAAGGTTGTTTGATGTCTTTAATCTCTACAACGCCAAACGCGGTTTGACGGTAGTGTGGGCCACACATAACAAGGAACTCATTAAGAGTTTCACTGGCCGAATTATTCATTTAGACAATGGACGTTTAGTGTATTCGGGGCATGCATGTTTTATCTAATCCAGTTTTTTAAAATTTTATTCAAATCACCTTTAAGAGGATTTTTTCTTTTCTTCTTTTCGATTGTGTTAGTTTTTTCAATCGGACAAAAATCATTTTTAGAAGAACAGTTCTTGAAAATGATTCCTGAAAATAAAGCGGGATCTTATTTCTACGCACTGATCGCTTCAAGCGAATCGTACCAAAACGTGGCTCAACAAATGGCCGTGCTTCCTGGTGTACACAAAGTAGAAATTCTTTCTGAAGCGCAAATCAAAGAAGAAGTAAAAGGTATTTTAGGATCACTTCAAGTGAATCTTCCAACGACTGCGATGGATTTAAACTACGCTGGTCTTAAAATTATTTATGCAAAAGATTTAAAACCTCGCGCTCAAGATTTAATTCGTGACTACCTTACTCACTTGGTGGGAGAAGGGAATATTACTCTCGGAGCTGTGAAAGCAAATGATCAGACACTGGATAAGCGCAATCAGTTTATTGGTGCGGTCAAAACGTGGGGATACTCACTTTATCTATTCATCATTTTCTCTTTCTGGATGACGTCTCTTCTTTCTGTGAGAGTGAAAATCGCTGAAGCTTCGTATTTATTAGAAAGTTATCAGAGAAAAAATAAAGTCGGAGTGAAAATGGCGAGCTTTGGTCTTTCGCTCATTTTTATCTTATCAGTAGCAACAACATTTGCTTTAGGAATGCCTCAAGTTTTAAACCTGCTTGTAGCGCTTGTGCTTTTTATTGTGGGAATTCTTCTTCACACGAAAAAATACCAATGGGAGAGCCATTAAGCCTTCCATGAAAACAAAAGCTTTAATCCTTCTGTGTCTATTTCCTTTAAGTCTTGCCGCTGCCATTGAAGGCGGAGATAAACTCAACGTTTTTGAAATGAAAAGAAAGCTTATTGAACAAAATAAGCAAATTCTTCATATGACAAAAGAAGTGAGTAACGTTGAGATGAGTCTGGGAATGCAGAATAAAAAATATCTGCGTCTGGCAGACGAGCGCGCGAAGATCGAGGAGACTCTTTCTCAAGCTCGCAAGAACGCCGATTTCGACAGCCAAACTTTAAAGAAAAGTTATAACGAAACAAAGACCATCCTCATGGGTGTTCTGCTCAATAAATTAGAAAAATCAGAAAGCTCTGCCGATCTTCTTTCGCGCAAGATTCTCGTCGAGAATTTGCAAAAACGTCTCGTCGACCTCGATGGGATGATGAAGACAAACAAAGCTCTTCAAGATGATGTTGAAAGACTTTATCAGCGTCTTGAAGATTCAATGAAGACAGAAAAAGAACTTCTCGCTCTTATGAATGAATTAGAGCAGAAGAAAAAAGAACTACACGCAAACATCGATGCTGAACTCTCGAAGCGCTCAAATGCTCAAGGGCAATTTGACGATGCCAAAAATAAAATGGCGATGGAGCGCGAGTCTTTAAAGAAAGCAGCGATCAAAGAAAAATTAGCGCCGGTACAAGTGACAGAAGAAATAAAAATTCCTTCTCAACCTGTAGCTGGAGCAAATGTCGCAGCTGTGAGTATTCCTGGGGCCGATTTTCAACCACCGATCGCTCAATGTTTGGGAATTGATTATCAGAAAAAAGGCGTGACGTTTAACTTTCAGGGGAAAAACGAAGTACGCGCACCGAAGGCCGGGAAAGTCGTTTATACAGGCTCTTTGGCGAGTTATGGGAACGTTCTCATGATTGATCATGGAAACGATACGAGAACTGTTTTATTAGGGCAGTTTGATTACAACGTTAAGAATGGTGATCCAATTCAGGCAATGCAGTTAGTGGGATACACAAACCCGAGATCGCATAATGGATTGGGTGACGGAAAAATTTATTTTGAAGTAAGAAAAAACAATTTAGCACAAAATACATATTTGCTTTTAGATAAGAAAACTCTCGCAAAAATATCTAAATAGCATCTATCTTCTATGGAAGGAGTAGATCATGAAAAGAGAACTGATGAGTCTCTTGCTTTTAGCGCTTTTAATTCCCGTACAACTTGTCCATGCTGCCGCACCAACGCCTGCTGCTGATCCAAACAGCGACAGCGCAAAAAAATCCCGTTATGAGAAACTGGAACTCTTCAGCAAGGTTCTTTATCTCATCGAATCGCAATACTACCGCGAAGTCGACACTGAAAAATTAATCGAAGGTGCTTTAAACGGAATGATGAATACTCTCGATCCGCATTCAGCATTTTTAGACAAAGAAATTTTCGCAAAGATGCAGGAAGAAACATCTGGAGAGTTTGGTGGGCTTGGAATTGAAGTCACACAAAAAGACGGACTTCTTGTTATCATCACTCCGATTGAAGATTCACCGGCGTGGAAAGCAGGAATTAAGCCGGGAGACAAAATCGTTGAGATCAACCACGAATCAATGGTGGGTGTAACTCTTGAACAAGCGATCGATAAGCTTCGCGGAAAAACAAAAAGCAAAATCATTCTTGGCATTGCACGTGAAGGTTTAGACGGTGTAAAAAACTTCGAACTCACTCGCGAGATCGTTTACTTAAAACCAGTGAAGTATGAACTTCTTCAAGACAACTTTGCTTATATTCGCCTGACTCAATTTCAAAAAAAATCAGGAGAATATATTGCTGAGGCCTTGATTAAAATGCGTGAAGAAACAAAAAATAAAGGCGGACTAAAAGGTCTCGTCCTGGATTTAAGATCAAATCCAGGAGGATTATTAGATGAAGCAGTAGATGTTTCTTCAATCTTCCTAAAAGATGGAATCGTTGTTTCAACTGAAGGCCGCGATCCAAAAAATAAAGAAATTCGTTACGTAAAAAAATCAGGTCATAAAGAACTCGATCTTCCAATGATCGTTCTTATCAATGGTTCAACTGCATCGGCTTCTGAAATTGTTTCTGGAGCTCTTCAGGACTCTAAACGCGCCATCATCATGGGAACTCAATCGTTCGGAAAAGGTTCTGTTCAATCTGTGGCGAAGATCGATGATCAAATTGGATTAAAGTTAACAATCGCCCAATACATGACTCCAAGTGGAAGAAAAATTCAAGCTGTAGGGATCACTCCAGATGTTATTGTTGATGAAGTGGAAGCAGAATTTGTTGAGAACAACAAAAAAGAATCGACATTTATTCGCGAAAAAGATTTAAAAAATCACTTAACAGCAACTGTTGAAACGCCGGAAGAAAAGAAAGCGCGTGAAGCTCTGGAACTCAAAGAGCGCATTGAACGCACTGAGCGATTCAAACAATTGAGAGAAAAGAAGAAAAAAGCGAAATCAAAAGAAGCACCAGCAACTGCTGATGATGAAGATTTCACGAAAAAAGTTTCTCCAAGAGAAGACTATCAGGTAAACCAAGCAATAAACTACCTGAGAAATATCGGTCTGATTAAAAGTTTAAAACTCTAAAATTAAGAAAAAGATAGAAAATAAAAGGCCGCACTAAACGCGGCCTTTTTGCGTTTTAAGGTGTATAGTAATCAGCAAATGGATTTAGCTACAAAAAATGTTTCAGAAATTATCAGCGAGATTAAGGATTTGCTTGAAAGTGAATTCACAAATGTTGCGATCGTGGGAGAGGTGACGAACCTTTCTCTTTCATCTTCCGGGCATTGGTATTTTACTCTTTCAGATAAAGACGCTTCGATGAGTGCGGCCCTTTTTAAAATGGATGCTCTCAGAAATCCACATATCAAACAAATTAAAGACGGTGCGAAAGTTATCGTTATCGGCGATATCAATGTTTATCCAAAACGCGGAACGTTTCAGGTCATCGTAAAAAAGATTACTCCAATGGGTGTTGGGGATTTAAAAGAGCAGTTTGAAAAATTAAAACGCAAACTTGCCAGCGAAGGTCTCTTCGATCTCGATATAAAAAAGCCGATCCCGGCAATGCCGAAAAGAGTAGCGATTATCACAGCTCAACGAGGAGCTGCTCTTCAGGATTTTATCAATATCTACAAACGTCGCTCGATCTGGATGGATCTCATTGTTGTTCCGACATTGGTCCAAGGTGATGAAGCGCCAAAAGCGATTCGCGCTTCTCTTCACAACATTATCAAATATTCGATGGCGGCAGAGCCTTCAAAGAAAATTGATCTGATTGTCCTTGCTCGCGGTGGAGGAAGTTTAGAAGATCTTTGGGCCTTCAACGATGAAGCTCTTGCGTGGGATCTGCACAATTGCCCGATTCCAACGATCAGTGCGATCGGACACGAAGTCGATTTTTCGATTTCTGATTTTGTTTGTGACCTTCGTGCGGAGACTCCTTCCGCTGCTGCTGAATTAATTACGCACCAACAGACGATGATCAAAGATAAAATGCGTTCGCTTAAAGGAAGACTTTTAAGTGTCGTTGAAATCAGAATCAGTCGCCTGAATAATCGACTGAAGTATGCTCACCCGCATACGATTCTGAATATTATCCTGGGCGTGTTTAACAGTTATCAAAAACGCCTTGCTCGTTGTGATATTCGCAACCGCTTGGGAGAGCTCACTCATATTCACGAATTTTATCTTGAACTCGATGCCAATCTGGAACAGATGAAATTGCTCATGAAAGAAAAATTTGCGACGCTGAATCATCGTCTTGATAAATCTCATGGGCTTTTGAAAGTACTCAATCCGGAAAATGTTTTAGAGCGCGGATATGGTTATGTTGAAACGTCTGAAGGGCATGTTGTTTCTTCGGCCGGTGAATTTGATAAAGTAGGCGAGCAAGTGAAATTGAATTTACATTTTCACGATGGAAAAAGAAAAATCCAGAAAGCAAAAGAATGAAGCATAAATTAAAAACAAAATTTAATTTTATTATCGATCCCAAGTTAATCGCTGAGGATCGCAGTGAATTTCTTATTCGTGCCTTACAAGACGAAAAAATTAAGTACTCTTCAGAACCAAAGGAAGTCGATGATTTTCATCTCTCTGTGATTTTTGCTCATAAAAAAAATCTTCGCCATTTTTCAAAATATAAGAATCGTTTGCTTGTGTTGGATTCGAATGAAGAATACGATTCGGGAGCCGTTGAAAAAATCAATTTGAATTCTCATGAAGAAATCACAAAGTTTTTGGATAAACTTTTTATTATCGAAAGACGTCTCGTTCTTCAAAGTAAATTGAGAGACAGCGAAAGATTCTACGATAAAATTAAAACTTATAATCTCACACATGCAAATGCCAAGGATCTCTCTCTCGATCAGAAGAAGGACCTGGAAAATTTGTTGGATCTGGAAGTCATTCTTTTAGGAGAAGAGCTGGTTACTCATTGGAACACGCATTTTAAAACATTCGCTAAAAAACATTCGGAGCTACAACATATTGCTATTTATGATGAGCAAGAGTTGCTGGAAGAAGATGCAGCTCAAACGGATGGCGCTCTAATTTTTAATCTTCCCTTTAATAATCTTTTTCTCGTCCTTAAATTGAAAAATCAGGAATTGGAGTCTTGTGCTTTTTGTGTCGAAATGATTGTGACGATGATTTTAAGAACGATTCAAATTCAGGATCAACAGCTCATTAAAAGCGACGGCGAAATCGATTTCTGGAAGAAAATTTTCTCTAAAATTCCTTACCCTATGGCCGTTATTTCAAGTCTCGGTGATTTACTTATTTATAACGAATCGTTCGCGAAGATTGGTATTCTTCCTAAAGAGTGTCTGGGATTTAAAGATCAGGAAAGTCTGGAAATTTTTCAACAGTTCTATAAAGTTCGCCGTATTGAATTCCCAATCAATTTGATGAATGTTTCTTATTTCGTTTTTTATACTTCTGAAAATCGCGAAATCAAAACGCAGGCGAAGACAGATTCACGCATTGGAACAGTTGATGAGCTGGGGATTATTTCAAGTTCAATTGCTCACGAATTAAATAATCCGTTAGCGGGAATTCTTGCCGCTCTTTCTCTATTGTCATTGGAAGAGGGATGGTCGAGTGAAAATTTAACGGACCTCGATGATATGAGAAACGGGGCCAAGAGATGTAAAGAACTCGTCGATATCTTTTTAGGGTTCTCAAAGTTTTCTCCGAGTGCAGGAAAAACTCCTTCGATCCATGCGTCTGTTGATCAAGCGATCAATCTTCTGCGTTTTAGAATGATTGAATCGAACTTGCGCCTTGAAATCAAATATACACCTACTCTCGAAACATTCGCCCATCAGGTCAATGCCTCTATCATGTCGATGATTCTCTACCTTGTTTTAAGTGAACTGATGACGGCCTTTGCCCACGAACGATTAATTGCTCAAACGAATATTCCGACAATGAGTGGAGAGGTGATGGAGTTCTCGAATCAAATTGTGATTAAACTCGATCACGATTTTGAGTATGAAGAAAAATTGGCGCAATCAAAATTGATTCAACACTTACTCGTTTTTGAAAAGCTGGAAATCACTTTTTTACGCCAGGAAATTCGCCTTATCTATCGCGCTTAATCTCTATAAATATTCCTGCGGGAAATGGTAGCTGTTCGGGTGATCCTCAATAAAACTTTCCAATGGATTTTTTAAATCAGCATTAACGATCTTCTGTTGAGTTTTATGAACGAGAAGATACTCGGAACTTTTTGTTAAATACACAGCTAAAAAATTATGGATGAGAGGAGAGAGATGATCCTTTTTCAATTTGTTTTGAGCAATACGGGCACTCTTTGAATTTACGTATTGAACCAACTTGTTTTGATGTGTCGGATATCTGAACACCAATTCCATTTTGTGGTGAAGTGAACGGAGCGGATAAATCACAAATTGTTCAGGAATCAAGTGATTCATGACAATGAAATCGTGACTGAATTCAATCGGCGTTGCCTGATCGACATCTTTAAAATCGATATTGTGAAATTCGCACAGTTTTTGAATGGTCTCTTTTTGAATGGAGTCACTCAATTTGGAATAGTAAGTTGAAAGTTCAATGAGTCCCTGGAAAAAAGGTCCGATCATTTTAATCGTTAAAATTTCATAAGGAATTTCTTTGATCTTTTGAGCGATATATTTTTTTTCTTTTTCTGTTGAAAGAATAGGGAAAGAAAAAAGGACAACTCCTTCAGCACCTTTTAATGTCACGAGCATTGGTGTTTTTAACGAATCAATGAGCGCTAAAATTTCTTCGAGAGAAGTTTCTTTCTTGTAGTGAATGCGATCCAATTCAAATTTATTTTTTGGATAATAAAGACTATTCACCTTGTGAATTTTTTTATGAATAAAGATGCTTAAATATTTCAGAAGCAATTCTGCTGAAGCTAAAGCATCATCCAGAGCTCTGTGTGCCTTTTGATGTTTGAGATTAAAAATCTTACTCATGTAGTGCAGGTTTGAGCTGAGAAGATTAGGGATCATGTACTTTGTCATGAGATTGGTACAGATCGCTTTATTTTTTAGTTCTTCTTTTCCAAGACGACGTAGAACTGAATTGAAGAAGGGAACATCGAAAGACGTATTGTGAGCAACGAGAATAGAGTCGCCCATGAACTCCAGAATTTCATCAATAACATCTTCAATAACGGGAGCATCATTTACATCTGCTTCTTTAATACTTGTCAGTTTCTGGATGAATTCCGGAATTTGAATTTCTGGTTTAATCAAAAAACTCTTTTGGTCAACGATTTTCAATTTCTCGACTTTTACGAGACCAATTTCAATAATTTTGTCGTTGAGATGATTTCCGCCGGTGGTTTCGAGGTCAAACACGCAGAAAGAGAGATCATGAAGAAGCTGATAAGAAGTATTCGTCGTCATAGTAATCCTTTAGTCGAACATTCGTCCGATTATTTAGATTTTTAGTTTACTCCCTTGGAGAACCAGGATCAAGAAGAAAAAACGGCCACGCTTTTAGTCGCATGGCCGTATAAAATGAGAATTAAAGGCCTTTCACACCGCTAGATTTCTGTCTGTAATCAGGAACAGTGTTTGGTTTACATCCTTCCTGATCAAGTGATTTTGCAATTGATTCAGCAGGAAGTGTTACGTGTTGAATAACTCTCGCAACGTGTCTCTGTACGATACAGCTTTTAAACCAGCTTTGCTGAAGAGAGAATGTATCATTCTTTTTGAACAAATGTTTTCCTGGTTTTGATCCCGCGTCCATATCGTTGTAACCAACGTTGTTTGTTCCCGGAATATATTTTCCACCCCAGTGTAGAGCTTCGATTAAATCAAGTGGGTTCATTGCCGGAAGATCAGTGCTCTTCGCCTGAAAGTAGTACCCAACAAGTTTTGCCTGCATTGGACCAGCGTTATACATAGCTACGGCCATTAACCATCCAGTGTGAAGTGGGTAGTACTTAGATGTGTATGGAGTTTTACATGCGCGTGAAAATGTTTTTCCATCAGTATAAAGTTCTGCAGTTTTTAATTTTGCCGGAACAAAATTATCGTAAAGACCTTTTAATGTTTTTGCTTTGAAGTTGATTGAAAGCGAAACATCCTGACAGTTTTTTACGAAAGATGAGATGGCCTGGAAACGTTTTGTTTGAGTCGGACCGTTTGCTGAAGGGAAATTTCCGTCAACTTGTTCAGGAGTGATTCCGTTAAAATCTGCAGCTGTTAATTCGTAAAGAGCACGAGTTCCTAAATTCTTAACTGCGATATCGTAGAACGGTTTTACGATGTCTGTTGGAAGAGTTGTTTCGTCACAGCTGATATCCGGCCATCCGTACTTTGCTTTTTCTTCGCTTGAAAGCGAACTCATCGCCTGACACCATTCTTGAATATTTAATTGTGACATACCACAAGAGTAGTTACCACCGTCTGGAGAAATTCCAAGAGATGACATAAGTGATTCTTGTTTCATTGCCCCGATTAAAACTTGAGGTGGAATTTCATATTTTTTGCTGGCAGCATTGATCGCTTCTAATTTTGCCGGAACATCTTTTCCACCATCAACAATCATCCATGCGTTTTCGATTGTTGCTTTAGAATATGTTCCTGGTTTAAGCGCTTCTCTTCTTAGAACTTCATTGTTACGACAAACTCTTAAATCAGCTGCTTTGTTATTTTTCCAATCAGTGATTTGTTCTTTTGTCATTGAATCTGGATAGTCATTATAAACATCGTCCACTTTTGTGAAGTCAGGGCAGGGAAGTCCGCGTGCGAGGATTTCTTCCGGACACATAACTGCCGGGTTGTCCCAAGCTGTTGCTGCAAAACCTGAAGTAGCAAGCGTTGAGAGTGTTAATGTTGCGAGAAAAATTTTTTTCATCATTTTCATCTCTTATGGATTTTTAGACGTTAATAAAAGTGTGCCGACAATCGCATAGACAAGAAGTGATCGAATACGGCGTATGAAAAAAATACAGGACAAGAATAGTGGGATATTAAGTTAGTTTTTTTCCTTAATATGAAGGCAGATTTGTACGATAAAGATCTGTTAACTCTTGTACTTTAACATAGAGAGGAGAAATTCTATGCGTTTTAAATATACACTGGCCGCTCCACTGGCCCTCAGTTTAATGCTTTCGTCATGTTCATCTTATAAAGTGACAGGACCGGAAGTCGGTCCGGCATCTGTTCGTGAACCAAGTTCATCAGAAACAGAAGAAAGTCTGCAAACAAGTTTTGATACAATGATGAATTCAGCTCAGCCTGAAAAAGAATTCGTTGATTATTTAAGCCGCCTAAAAAGTATCTTCGTCAGATCAGAAGCAAACCTCGCTGAGTTTGATAAAGAATTAGATGAAACTCCGGGAGCAGTGACTTTTGATAACTCAAAAGCCTACAAAAAACTCATCGTCATGTGGGGACTAAGTTCTCGTCTAAAAGATAAAATTATTTTTCATTATATAAAATTAACAGATATGGCCTATGACAAATCTCTTCCAGCTGAAAAGAGAAAAATGGCAAAGAATATTCTTCATGCATTCAAGAAGAAATTAGATTCAAAAGATCCAATGGAAAAAATTTCATTTGATGAATTGAAAACGGAAATTGCAACAGCACTTAAAGAAACACGTAAAGCAGGGAGTAAGTCGTTCAATTCTGCAGATCTTCCAGCGACAAACTTTAAAGATGAAAGTGAAAAACTGACAACTTTAAGAGCGTACAGATCGACAATGCAAGCGATGGGGAAAGTAGAGCAAGAATCAAATGACGAACTTTCTCAAAAGATCGATGCAAGCGCAGACAAACTACAAATCGTAGATCAATCTGGACGTGAACCAAAAAGTTTGGAATTTTATCCAAGTACAGGTGGTAGCGGAAACGTTATGGGGCTTGTTTTCCCTAAGAACGTTTGGGCGCTTACCTATGACGATGGACCTCACCCGGTTCATACACCAGCAATCGTAAAAAATCTTAACGAACTTGGAATTAAAGCGACGTTCTTCTGGCTTGCTGAAAACGTTGTGAGATACCAAAGTGTAATTGATCTTGTTGGAGAAAATAAACTTCCAAGAGAAAATCATTCATGGTCACACCCTCAGCTTCCTAAGCTTGACGATGTTCAATTAAAACATGAAATCATCGAATCAACTGCTGTTGATACAAAAGCATACGGAGAAAAACCAAGATTTTTCCGTTGTCCATACGGAGCAGGGAACTCAGTTCCTCGCGTAAGACAAATGATTGCTGACCTCAATATGATTCACGTTTTCTGGAACGTTGATACTCTTGACTGGCAAGATAAAGATCCTGACTCAGTAAAAGCGCGTGCTCAAAAACAAATGCAAGCTGCTGGTCACGGAGTTATTCTTTTCCACGATATTCACCCGCAATCAGTTATCGCTTCTAGAAAACTGGTCGAATGGAGTAAAACACTTAAAGGTGCAGATGCTATTCGTTGGGTAACAATTCCTGAAATCGTAGATGAAATGAATGGTGTTACTGTAACGAATCCTCCGGCAGTGACTCCTGCTCCAGCTACACCAGCTTCAGGAGCTACAAAATAAAAACTCTCATAGTTGTTACAAGTTTATTCTTATTAGTATCATGCTCGACGGAGAAGAAGACCGAACTCTCTTCGTCGGGCCTTGAAAAAATAGAGCGTTTTGACGACGCTGCGACTTTTTTAATGTTGGTCTCAGATCAGGAAAAAGATCTGACTGAAACATGCGGACTGACTTCAGATCAGGCGATGAACCTGCTTCAACCATTGCATGCGATGATCGATACAGAACTTGAAAATAATAAAAATGTGATTACTCCTAAATACCTCGCTACTTGCGAAGATTCATGTCACTGCGGCCTTTATTCAGACCTCGCCAATAATAAACAATTAAAAGATGATTTGTTTAAAAAGGCCGAAAGCTTTCCTAAAAAACAGCTTATTTTTTGCGCTCAAAAAACGGCGAAATGGTTCTGTAAGGATTCACTGCTGAACACTCTTAAGACAGAGCAGGAACCGACTCCTTCTAACGGCCTATAATCCCTCTCATAACTTAATCTTATCTATTCAAAAACTGTAAATTTTACATTCGGGACGTTCTGTCTTGCCCATGCGTTTTGGATAGAGATAAAAAGCACCTATATTTTGGGGACTCTCTCTATTTTTAGGAGCATTAACAATGAAAAACACATTATTGCCTTTGATACTTTTAAGTACAATGATTAGCTTTCCTCTGGCGAAAGCAGATGATCAGATTCAAACGCCGGCACAACCAACAACACCGGTTTTCAACGACCAAACAGTTTACTACATCAACAGCAACAGCGTTCGTGTAAGATCAGCGACAGATGGTACAGCAAAAATTCTTGGAGAGTTGAGCTTAAATGACCGTGTAAAAATCATCAATCCAGGAACGATCTATAATGGAAAATTCGTAGAAGTAAGCATCGTTCTTACTTACGATCCAATCGTTAAATCAGAAAAATATTTTATCAGTACAGAATACCTTTCCCCAAAAATTATCGACTACAAAGAGTTTACAGGAAAATACTTTGTTGTTGTTAACGTAGCGACAGAAACTCTTCGTCTTTATGAAAGAGTTTGTGCTGACAACTCTTGCCCAAGCAAAATGGTAATGGAAACAGAAGTTGTTGTTGGTGAAGATATCGATCATAAAAAAGAAGAAAAAGGAAAAGGAAGAAGTATCCTTGGAAGTTACCGTGTAACTGGATGGACTAAATTCTATCAGGATCCGGAAGGGCACTATCCGTCTTGGTACCGCGATGGATATCCTGCAACTCCAGCAGCTGATTCAAATTGGAGTGCATGGTTTTCTAAAGATGTTATGCCACTAGATAAAGACGGAAAGCCTGAAGGAAAAATGAGAGGTGCTTTCGGTTGGTATACAGCATTCGTTGAACCAGAACCGTATGGACAATGGACACACGGAACTCTTGGTTGGGGTATGGATAAAGATAAATTCATCAAGAGAGTAAAAAAACCTCTTATCAATGTTGTTTCTGACCCAAGAAGTTCTGGGTGTACACGTAACAATAACGAAGCAATTGCATTCTTAAGAAAGATGATCGACACTGGAACTCCAATCATCAAGATCTATGCTAAAGAGCAAATGCTTGATCCAACTCTTGCAAACTATCCAGCACAACCTGTTCAGTGGAACTACGTCTTAACAAAAAACAGAAACCATGCTGTTGATCGCGCTGAAGTTATGAAGAACTTAAACGTTAACGATCACGATCTGGATGCTTACTGGGAAGCGATTCGCGGTGGAGGAGAAGCGATTCTCGATCCAAAAAATCCTTTAAGCCAGGTTATCGAAGTGGGAACTTACGATGTTGATAATCACCCGGACATTATCGAATACACTCCAGGTGAAAAACTTTCGAAATTAGAAAGAAAAATCGGCCGTAAAGGAAACGTATACGGAATCAAAGATAAAGAAATGCATGGTGTGTTTTATGTAGATGCTGGTGTTCTTGATGGTTACGCACATCCTGATTCAGTACTTGAATCAAGTGGATTTGCTGATGAAACAACTCCTCCATGGATGATGCTTTCAAATATTAAGAAATAAGAATAAAAACTAAACCAGAGAATTATTATGAAGATTACGAATTTGATTGTTTTAAGTGCTATCGGATTACTTTCATTGAATGTATTAGCAAGCGAGAAAACAGATAAAAACTGGACTCAGCAATTAAATGCACAGGGATTGGATGCAAAAGATCAGTCATACTGTTACACAGATGAAGAGGGAAAAGCTCAAGGTGTAAACCTCGATATGAGAATCCGTCTTGCTTCTGTTTCAAAACTACTCACATCATTGTGGGCTGTTGATAAGCTTGGCATGGAATACAAATACGATATGAAACTTTTCATCAAAGGAAAAAACCTTCACATCCAAGGTGCATACGATCCATTCCTTGGAAACGAGAAAATGTTTTATCTTGTCTCTCAGTTGAATCAATTGGGTTACACAAGCTTCGATACGATTACTTTTGATAAAAATCTTTTAATTGATCCAGATGTTGCTTATGAGAGTGATGAATATCCAACAATGAACTCTGTAACGAACGGAAGAAACGTTAAGAGATATTTCAACACAGCGACTTGGTCAGCAGATACAAAAGAAGAATATGCTAACTACTACGCACTCGCGAAAGCTGGTCGTTTCGTAAAGACTCCGACTTTCACTGTAACAAATGTCCAGTATGTAGAAGCAAATCCATTTAAAGACGATGCTGAAGCAAAAGTTTTAACTCTTTCATCTCCAGCTCTTTATAAATATCTTAAAGAGATGAACATCAAGTCTAACAACACTGTTGCAGAAACAGTTTTCCGTCAACTTGGTGGATTACCAGAATTCCAAAAGTACATGAGCGATCGTTATAAATTAACGACAGATCAAATCCAGTTTTTTACAGGAAGCGGACTTCCCAACACTATAAATGGTGTGAGAAAAGATAACTATGCGACTTGTTCAGTTATGTTGAACTTGATTTCTTCTCTTAAAGAAACAGTAGAAAAACAAGGACACGAAATCGAAGATCTGGTTGCGGTACCAGGAAGCGACGGTGGAACTTTCAGAAACCGTATTATCTCAGCTGACTACAAAAACTCATTCGTAGCGAAGACTGGAACATTGATGCACACATCGACTCTTGCCGGAGCGATGAATACGCAAAAAGGTTTTAGCTTCTTTGGAATTTTCAACCAATCAACAGATATCTCTGGTTCAAAAATTGTTCAGAACTCAATGGTTAAATCGATCATGACAGAAATGGGTGGACCAAAAGCTTTCAATTATGAAGTTGAGGGATTCCATACATACACTGGTGATGCGCTAAAAGATCTCGATGTTGAAAGCGATTTTTCATCAATCGAAGATGGTCTTTACTAGTTAGCAGATAAATACAGATGACAAAGAATTTCATGAATACACGCAAACTAAGCAGGCCAGTCATTGGCCTGTTTGTTTTGTTGACTCTCGCACTTTCTATTTCTCTTTTTGCTCAAGAAAAAACTCTTGATCGTTATCTTCAAGCAGATAAATTTAGTTTTGGTGAAGCACCTGTTGCAGATTTGGGAGAACCTCTCGTTCTGTGGGCAACGAATTATCATATGCCGGAACTTTTAGATGGATCTGGTGATGTTCCTCTTCGCGATATTGAGGGAAATGAACTTGGGCCAAAACTTTCTCTTCTTGAATGGTGCAAAAGTGCTCTCGAAGGTTCCGTTCGAATTATTTTTAAAGATGGATCAGCTAAAACTTATAACTATGATGCCAGCACAGAATTATTTCCAAATGATTGTAGTGCATACTTCACATTCAATCTTGGAAAAACAAAATTTAAATTAGCGAATGGACCTTATGGAGATGGAATCAGAAATTATCGCCTGACTCCTTATCGTACACTTGCCACAGATCCAACATTGATCCCGACAGGAACTGTTCTTTATATTCCAGATGCGAGAGGAGCCGTTATTGCTTTTGCAGATGGTAGTTCAATCACACACGATGGATATTTTTTCGCCGGAGATCTTGGCGGTGCGATCAAATTAAATCACATTGATGTTTTCATCGGTTCACATAGAGATTCTCCATTCTTCCCGTGGATCAAACATTCAAGTGAAATTCCTTTTAAAGCTTATATAGTTAAAGATCCAAAAATTATCAGCGATTTAACTGCACTTCATTTGCGCCGATAATATAATCAAAAATTATAACAACTTCTTAAATTATCAATGCCATGGTTGGTATTGATGACCTCCTTTTGATTAATGTACTTGTAATCCTCCTGTGAAAAATCAGGAGTAACTCGCGACTTTAATTTTACGGAGGAAAAATATGAGAAAGAAGATCGTACAATCGTGTTTAGCTAGTTTGGGAACTTTAATTCTTTCCCTCGGATGTGCACAAGCAGATGATTCAGCAAGAATCAAAGTTCTCGATCGCATGATGTACACAATTAATCCTTCCGCAAAAATCGATGGCCCGCTTTTTAGAGATCAAGCCGATGCAAGTGAGAGAACAAAGTATGCTTCTTCGATAGTCTCAATTATTTTGAAAAGAGCCGATGATAAGGCCCGCAAATATTTAGAGGCAGGTGACACTCAAGCTTATTATGCTTTCTTAACGATGAGCTTAACAGTTCCTCTTCATGAAGGTGTGTATGTTCACTTTAGAAATGTAGATGGAGATGTTTGCCGTGCTGATGCGAACAGCGGTGCTCTTGTTAAAAAAGCGAGTGAATCGATTTATAAAATTTTTACTCAATATTTTAAAACACCATCTGCTCCTTTCTTTCCAAACTGTGAAGACATGAAAGGAACAACTGGTGTGAGACAAATGATCAGAGGAGGAGATGGGACTGACTTGAGTATTATGCAAGTGAGTATCAGATGGCACTTCGATGATTTTCTTGCGAATAGAAAATATGCAAGTGTTTCACAGACACTTGATTATGGTTTCGGAGTTCTGCTAGGAGGATTCGATCCTGTTTATCGCAATATTAATCAATATTCATGTTTGATGGATGTTGGAGCTAATCAGAAGAAGAGAATCAATTATGTGAATTTGATCAGAGGTATCTGGGCCGGAAAATATAACTCAGGATCAATCGCACAGACATGTCGTTTCGCCGATCCGAATTCTCCCTACAAAACTCACGACGTCGGATTTGCTCGTAACTTAGATAAGATTTTAACATTCAATGGAACTGTCCCAGCTGATTATATTGGCGACTTAAAATTAGACAACACGACAAGTGAGGCGATTAAAGAAATCGTTTCTAATCTAAAAAATAACAGAAACTCTCACGTTGCTCTTGATAAGGTATTGGCACAATAAATGAAATTAAAAATTCTTTATATTTTAACATTGGCAGTAGCTGCGGTTATTTGGATGAGGTCCGGCCCCGGATCTCATCCTCAATCGGAGGGAAGTGCTTTTGCAACATCTGTGAAAACCAGCGATGCCATTTTGTTAAACGATAGAATGAAGTTGGAAAAAAATTTGCGGTTAGATGTTATCCAAAGTGAAAACTGGATCAAGATTAATGATTACTCTATGGCCGTCAATGAACTTGTTACCAGAAAAAACTCCCGGGATCTTTTTCGGATTACCAATGAGAGTATTAGCGATCTCGCGCGTTGTTTGAAAAAAGATTTTTGTGGAATGGAAAAACGCAATGACAATGACTCTTATTTCGACAACAGTAAAACGCCAGGCCACATTCTTTTAGGGAGAGATCTGGAAATTATGTACGAATCTTTAAAAGGAAATAACGATTTAAGAAAAGACGTCGATTGGAATTTAGTCAGAGAGCTTACAGATAGTGCGAATGAAAAAATTCAAGTCATGGCGACGATGTTGCTCAAAGATTTTAGTCCTAAGGAAGAAAGCGATTCTTCTCGTTTATTAAAAACGATTGATAGTTATAAAGGAAATGCCAAAGCTCAAAGCTTAGTCGTTTTTTCAGAGCGCACATCCGAAGAAGATCATCGACAACTTTTGACTTCAATTGAAAAATCTTTTTCAGATGATGATCCGAACACCGCAATGAGTGTCGTGGAAAAATTGGGAAAGATGAAATTAACTCAAAGTGAATTAGAAAAAGTTTCCGGTTATCTTTGTCACTATAGAGAAGGTGGAGGAGACGAACACAATTGGAAAATGATTCGTTATGAGATGGGAAAACTTTCCATTGATCTCGATGATATTTGCAGTTAGTTATTCAATCTGAATTCTAATGTTTTTTCAAATTCACCAGAGGACCCTGGTGTAAGTTTCCATTCATGCACAGTTTTCTTTGCCGCTTCATCTAACATCGATATACCGCTTGATTCGACAATATCAACTTTTGTTACAACTCCCTCAGAATTGTAGACAGCCTTGATTTTGACTTTTCCTTCAAGTCCTTTTTGACGGGCGATAGGAGGATAAACAGGTTCGCGCATTTGAATGAAATGTGGGCCAGATGAATTTCCTCCTGCTCCTGGAGCATTGCCCGATCCATTTCCAATTTCACCACTACTATTATTTCCAACATTTGTTGCGGCCGAAGGAAGACCAACTGTTTCAATTGGTTTTGTCTGAAGAGAATGGATTTTATTCGCAGGAGCACTTTTGCGAGCGACAGAAAAACCTGTGAGATCAATTCCCAACAGGCGCGTTTCGCGAGAATCTCCTCCTGGAATAGAAGCGACTTCATTCTTTTTCACAAGAAAGTAAGAAAGCGGGATGAGATGCAAAAAAAGCGCAATCAAAAAGGGTATGAATTTGTTAGTTCGCATAAGAGCTATCTTATTGTACAATCGCTAATAAAAAAAGAGTCGAATGAGGTTCTCAATGTTCATGGATAAGAAATTTCTCAAAATGCGCGATGGTACTGAACTCTATGTGCAAATTAAAGAAACAGGAAGCCCGGTGTGGATTGTTGCGACTCACGGAATTGGCGAACACATGGAACGTCACAGATATATTCCTGAACTCTTTGGACACGACTTTAATATTTTCCAATACGACTTGAGAGGACATGGAAGAAGCACGGGACGCAGAGCTTACGTTGAAGACTTTTCTGAATACATGGAAGATCTAAAAGAGATCATCCGTTTTTTAAATGAAAAATATCGCATGGATCGTTACATTCTCTTCGGACACTCGATGGGAGCACTTATCACATGCGCCTTCATGCAAAACTATGTTGAAGAATCTCGTTATCCGGAACGTTTAATTGTGAACGCTCCTCCATGTGGTGCCGATGGCGTTTTCGGAAAAATTTTAAGAGTTTTACCGGAAGCCTTTTTTAAAGGTGCTTGTGAAATTCCTTATTCGTTCCCAGTGAGCGGATTAGTTGATCTGGGATTTCTCTCACACGATCCACGCACGAAAGAAGAATATATCAAAGACGATTTAAATTCATTGAAGCTGCAATCAAAATTAATTTTTGAATTGATGAAGACAGCGCAATCAACTTTCGCAAGACCAATTCGTTCAAAATGCCCGAGCTTTGCTTCGGTGGGAAGTGCTGACCGAGTTGTAGGAGCACCTTACGTTATTGATTACTTCACGACGGTAGATAAATCTTTTAACTTCAAAGTTTTCGATGGAGCTTACCACGAAATTCATAATGAAATTGAAAAGTATCGCAAACCATACTTTGATCATTTAAAAACAATTTTCAGTGAAGTGCTTTTTAAGCCAGAAGAATAATCGAGAACTAAGATGGATATTTATTTCGCGAAAGTTTACCAGTGGATTGAAGAAACTAAAAAACTTGCGCCTCATGTTTGTGATTGGATCGGAATCTATTACAAAGAAAGTTATCTTTACGATATGAATTCTACCGACCTTGTTATCGGGCCTTATATCGGTGAGACGACAGAGCATGTTCGCATTTCTATTGATCGCGGTTTTTGCGGAATGGCCCTGCGTGAAGAGCGCACAGTAAACGTTGCAGACGTTACGAAAGATACAACTCACATTGCTTGTAGTTTAAAAACGAGATCAGAGCTTGTTGTTCCTATCGCGAATCGCGAAGGACAGTTTATTGCCGAACTCGATATTGATTGCAATCGCCTCGGGGCCTTTACTCCTGAGCTTGAAAAACTTTTTCAAGCAGCAGTGAAATCTTTCCCGTTGCTCGAAGATTTTATTCCTTTTAAGTGGAAGTCAATTGAAACAGATCGTTTGATTTTGCGCTTACTGGAAGACACAGACGTAAACGCGATTTTTGATTATTGTAAAAATCCAAACGTCGCTCGTTATGTCACATGGCCGGCTCACGAGACAATTGAAGATTCTAAAAGATTTATCGAACACGCAAAAACGTGTTAGCCAAAGGATGGCCTGAACCGGTTGCCATCACTCTAAAGAATGATCCGGAAAAGAAAATGATTGGATCAGTGGGAATGTTTGTCGTGAGCGCGAAGAATCGCACATTCGAACTCGCTTATGCTCTCGACGAAAATCATTGGGGAAAAGGAATTATTGCTGAAGCCGCAAAACCTCTGATCGATCACGCCTTCAAACATTTTGCTATGGATAGACTCCAATGTCGCTGCAAAGTTGAGAACCCTCAAAGTTCACGAGTTATGGAAAAACTCGGAATGCAATTTGAGGGAATCGCACGTTCATCGATGTATATCAAAAATCAAAATTGGGACATGAAAGTTTATTCCGTTCTTAAATCAGAATGGGAATAGGTTTCTTATTGTCATCAATCGCTACAAATGTGAATCGACCTTTGAGCGCCAATTCGCGCTCGTGAGAATACATATCTTCTTTGTAAACTTCGACCATGACTTCGATACTCGTCTTTCCAATTTTTGAAACTTGTCCGATGAGTTCAATGATGCTTCCAGCGGGAATCGGTTTTTTAAAATCGATGCGATCTGTAGAAACAGTAACCACTTTTAAACGACAAAAACGAGTCGCAGTGATGAAGGCAATTTCGTCCATCATCTTTAAGGCCTCGCCACCGAATAAGGTGTCGTAGTGATTTGTAGAATCAGGGAAAATCGCTTTCACGACATGAGTGATTGATCGATCGATTTTTTCTGAAATGCTTTGGGAATAATTGGGCGCAAGCCCTTCAAATGGGTGTGACATAAATCCTCCGCGGGAAAAAATTAAATTTTAATGAAGGATCTGACTTTAACAGTTGCGGGACAGTGTTGGAGTTTCACCAAACTTCACTTCATTAAAACGTTATATAACTTGCATCCTAAAGAGATTCGGAGCTTTCGTCAATGCTTTGGAAAAGTTTCCAGATAAGTCACGCGTTCCAGTGCCGGCGGATGTGAGAAATAAAATTTACTATAAACCGGATCTGGTGTGAGTGAGCTTGCATTGTCTTTATACATTTTTACAAGAGCAGAAATAAGTTTTGATGCCTGTGCATTTTGTGAGGCAAACTCATCAGCTTCGTATTCATACTTTCTCGAAAAATAAGATGAAATCGGAGTAAGGAAAAAAGTGTAAACGCCGGCGACCATCGAGAAAAGTGTGAGCGCCATATAGTTTGAAGGAGTGTGAACACCGTGGCCTTCAAAAAACATCAAATCATTTTTTAAATATCCGAGAAGTGCAAAACCAGCAAAGCTCAGAATAAATCCTTTGATCATTCCTTTTAAAATATGTTTTCTCTTCATGTGACCGAGCTCGTGTGCAAGAACAGCTTCCACTTCATCAGCATCGAGTGAGTTGATGAGTGTATCAAAAAAGACTACGCGTTTATTTTTTCCAAAGCCTGTAAAGTAAGCATTTCCATGTCCGCTTCTTTTTGAAGCATCCATCACAAAGAGACCTGAACTTTTAAATCCGCAACGTGCGAGCAGGTTTAAAATTTTTTCTTTCACAGAACCTTCTTCGAGCGGAGAAAATTTGTTGAAGAGAGGAGCGATAAACGTCGGATAGATAAAAACTAAGAGTAGTTGAATCGCTGTTAAGAAAACAAAAGCGTAGACCCACCAATGGTTGCCAAGTTTTTCCATGATTTTTAGAATAGCGTAAGCAATCGGCCCACCTAAGACAACGGCGAGAAGAGCTCCTTTGATTCGATCACCGATAAATGTCTTCCACGTCGTTTTGTTGAATCCATATTTTTCTTCAATGACAAAAGTAAAATAAAGCGAATGAGGAAGAGCGAGAACAGAAGAGATGACTCCTAGAAGAGCAAAGAAAATAAGCCCGCTGCTGATTTCTGAATGACCGTAAGTCATTGCTAAACGATTGAGGGCCTCTAGTCCGCCGCCCAATGTCCATACGAGGAACACAACGAGATCAAACAAATGAAACACTTGATTCACTTTAATCTTTTCGACAGAGTAATCGGCCGCTTTTTGATGATCGGCCAGGCTGACTTGCGACGCAAATTTCGCAGGCACTTCATTTCTGTTTTTTACGATATGATCAAGATTTCTTTTGTCTAAGAGACTTTCAATTAAGCTCTTTAAAAAAAGGGCCACTAAAAAGACTTTTGTAAAAATATTGGCTTCCATCAAATGTATCCTTTCGCTAATTTCGTTTTTCTAATTATGTTCTATGAATTATAGTATTGTGAGTATGAAAGTTCATCAAATCTTCTTTAAGAATACACTCCGAAATTTCTGCTACCTAATCGCTTTTTCCGATGGTGCCATTTACTGTATCGATCCGTTTCAGTCAGATGAAGTTATAGAGGCCCTAAAGGACCAGAAACTCACAGGCATTATCAATACACATGATCATTGCGATCATCACTCAGGAAATGAAGGGCTGATTGCTCGTTACCAATGTTCAGTGATGGCCCATGCAAAGGCCAAAGTTCCCCACAAGTCAAAAAATCTGGACGATCATGAAGTGATTCATCAAGTGGGCGAGTGGTGTTTAAAAAGTCTTTACACTCCAGGGCACACAATGAGTCATCTCGCTTTGATGATGGAAAAAAACGGGAAGCCCTATGCCATTTTCACTGGAGACTGCTTCTTCAATGCAGGTGTAGGTCATTGTCGAGGCGGAGGAAATCCTGAAGTCCTTTACGACACAATCGACACTATTTTTAGAGCGTTTCCCGATGAACTTCTCGTTTATCCAGGACATGAATATTTGAAACGCAATTTAGAATTTACAAAAAAATATGAACCTCACAACCAAGCGGCGAAAGACTTTCTCGCTAAAATTGATCAGGTAAATTTAGATGAAACTTTTTTTGTCAATTCTATGGGAATTGAGCGTACAATAAATACTTTCGTCAGACTTGAAAGCGAAGACCTTAAACAAGAATTGAATCTTGTCGGGGCCACTCGTAAAAAGGTCTTTCTAACTTTAAGAGAACTGAGAAATCAGTGGTAGGGACAAATGGCATTTCCAAAAACAGGTAATTTAGCGCCGACATTTAAACTTCTCGATCAAAATGAAAACGAAGTGGATTTAAAATCACTTCGCGGAAAAATTGTCGTTCTTTATTTTTATCCAAAGGCAATGACACCGGGATGTACAACACAAGCTTGTGGAATTCGCGACAGTAAAAAAGAATTCGCAAAATTAAATACAGTGGTTTTGGGAATTAGTCCTGATGAACCAAAAAAATTGCAAAAATTTATTGAGAAAGAAAAATTAAATTTCGATCTTCTTTCTGATCCTGATCACGCGATTGCTGAAAAGTACGGTGTATGGGGACTGAAAAAATTTATGGGCAGAGAATACATGGGAATTCTTCGCATAACTTTCATTATCAATACCGATGGAAAACTTGCTTATGTCATGGACGATGTAGCTACAAAAACTCATCACGATGACGTTATTGCTTATATTAAGGAAAATCTCGTATGAAGTTTTTGTTAGTCGTATATGTTTTTTTGTCGACTTTGTTCTCTTTTTCTTTGCAAGCAAAAACATTACAAGTGATGTCGTATAACGTAGAAAATCTTTTCGATGCTAAACACGACACCGAGGGCGGAAAAGATAAAAAAGATTGGGCCTTTTTGCCGAAAAATGCTCCTGGAAAAAGGGATGCGTGTTTAAAAGAAAAAAATCGTCACCATAGAAAAGAGTGTCTCGCTTCTGACTGGACGGATGCCAAAGTCGATTTAAAAATTTCTCAAATCAACGATGTCGTGACTAAGGCTCATCCGTTGCCGGATTTTCTAGCGCTCGTTGAAGTTGAAAATCCGAACGTCATCGGAAGACTCGCGAAGAAACTAGGTTATGAAAATTTTGAAATGACAGACAGTCCGGACGAACGAGGAGTGGACGTTGCACTCCTGTATAAGAACGAAAAAGAAATCAAAAAGATTTCTCGTACAGAGCATGTTGTTCCTGTCGATTTCCCAACAAGAAATATTTTGGAAGTTGAATTTTTAATTGCTGATAAATATCCATTAACAATTTTTGTCAATCACTGGCCTTCACTTGCGAATCCGGATTCATGGCGCGTGAAAGCAGCAGAAATTCTTCTTGCAAGATCACAAGAGATTTTGAAGAAGACTCCAAATATGGCGATTCTGGCGATGGGAGATTTTAATACGATTGATGATAACAATCCTCATCCGTTTAAGACTGTTCTTTATCGAGAGAATTTTTTTACAGATGTTGAAACTGCTTTCATGGCCGATAAACAAATTGATGACAAAACAAAAAAGGCAAAACCACCGGGCACATATTATTTTGCACCAAAGGACGAATGGAATTCGCTCGATCATTTTTTCGTCAACAATAATCTACTTGATGGAAAAGATTTAGAACTTGAAACAAAGTCGTTTGAAATTTATTCACCGGCATTTATCACTCATGAACTCAAGAGAAAGTATTATATTGGTGATCATCAAAACGTAAAAGTGATCATCGCTCCTCATCGCTTTGATCCGGATGGAACAACAAAAGAAACGATTGGGTTCTCAGACCATTTTCCTATTATGGTGAAGCTGGATTTTCCAGATAAACCAGCCAAAAAAACAGACGTTAAAAACGCAAAGAAAAAAGTAAAATAATCGGCGGGCATGCTTGCTCGCCCCCTTTTATGAGAGTAGCATTTTATCAGAATGTTATCTTATTAGGGGGTTCATCATGTTTAAGAAATTTTCTTTTCTCATACTGGCCACAATCGCATTCAATCAATCACAAGCAGCTGACGTTGTAAGAGTAGGGAACTTAAAGTTCGCTCACTACGGTGCCGTTAGTTATATGTCTCAAGTATGTGGCAAATACGGTTTAAAAGTTGAAGAGCGCGTGTTTGCAAAAGGAATCGACATCATGCCAGCAATCGTTGCTGGAGAAATTGATGTTGCAGCAAGTGCAGCTGATGCTGCGATCTCTGGTCGCGCAGGTGGAACACCTATATATGCAGTCGCAGGATTTGCAAAAGGTGGAGCGCGTATCGTTGTTCGCCCGGATGCAGGGATCAAATCAATTAAAGATCTCAAAGGAAAAAAAGTTGGTGTTGCACGCGGTGGTGCTCAAGAACTTCTCCTTCTTGCTGAACTTTCAAAATACAATATGACTTGGGCCGATAAGCCAGGAAAAGATGTTCAACTTATTTATCTTCCATTCGCTGACTTGAACCAGGCATTGATGGCAAAGAACATCGATGCGATGTCGCAATCAGAACCACAATCATCTCAGGCAATCAACAAAGGTTTTGGTGTTGAGTTGATGAAGCCATACGATACGGCAATGGGTGAACCAATCAGAGCGTTGGTTATGACTGAAAAAATGTACAAAGAGAAAAGACCAATCGCTGAAAAATTTATGAAATGTTTTGTTGAAACGACAAAACTTTTTATCGAGAAGCCTGAGCTTGCTCAAAAGTATGTCGTAGAAAAAATGTTCAAAGGACAAATTACAGCACAAGATTTTACAGACGCAATGGGGAACTCGAAGTACACATACGATTTAACAGCTGACCACATTCAAATTACGACTGATTTTATGCAGAAGTATGGTGTTGGCCGCATGACAAATCCACCGAAGGCAACAGACTGGGTAAAACTCGATCTACTTGCCGATGCTAAAAAAGCATTAGGTGTAAAATAAAAAACAAAAGGAGTTTGTGTGGCCAAGTCAGGATGGCAATCAGAATTTAAAACGAAGATCAAAGGGATTTGGCTGCCGCTTATTTTAACGTTGTTTTGGGAACTGCTCATTCGCTCGGGAAAAATCAACCCTCAAGTGTTGCCAGCTCCCAGTGCTGTATTCGTTCGCTGGTATCAGTATCTCATTCCCGCTGAAAAATTTGATCCTGCTCAAATGAGTTACGTCAAATGGATGTTCTCTGGTGAGTTGATCGGTGATTTGTGGGCGAGTTTCTATCGCGTGTTTTTAGGATTTGCGATCGGAGCAGGTCTTGCTCTTCCGATTGGATTATTAATGGGAGCGAGTAATAAAATTTATGATTACTGCAATCCAACTTTTCAAATTCTTCGTCCTATTCCGCCAATCGCTTTTATTCCACTTGCGATTTTATGGTTTGGTTTAGGAAATCCTCCGGCCGTTTTTCTTATCGCGCTCGGAGCTTTTTTTCCAGTCTTAATGAACACTGTTGTCGGTGTTCGCGCTGTCGATAATATCTACATTCGCGCCGCTAAAAATTTAGGCGCGAGTCCTTATGTAATGTTCACGAGAGTTATTCTTCCTGCGGCCACACCTTATATTTTAAGTGGTGTGCGCATTGGGATCGGAACAGGATTTATCTGTATGATCGTTGCTGAAATGATCGCGGTAAACAGCGGACTTGGTTATCGCATTCTCGAAGCGCGTGAATATTTCTGGTCGGATAAAATTATCGCCGGAATGTTTACGATCGGTCTTCTTGGATTGGCAATCGATACAGTGGTGAGCAGACTCAACAATTATCTGCTTCGCTGGCACAGAGGTTTAGAATGAGTGAAATTGAAATTAAACATGTTCACAAAGTTTTTGAAGGAGATGGCGGAGACGTCATTGCTCTTAAAGATATTAATTTAGAAATTGATCAAGGTCAGTTTGTTTGTCTTCTGGGCCCGTCTGGTTGCGGAAAGAGTACACTCTTAAATGCGATCGCAGGTTTTTCTCTTCCAAGTCAGGGCGAAATTTTTTCTCACGGAAAAAAAGTAAAAGAACCGGGGCCTGATCGCGGAATGGTTTTCCAGGAGTACGCTCTTTTTCCCTGGATGAGTGTCGCGGAAAATATTGTCTTCGGATTAAAAATTAAAAAAGAAAATGAAGAAAAAATGAATGCAGTTCTTGAAGAATTGCTGACGATGTTGAAACTTTCTGAGTTTCGCAATCGTTTCCCGAAAGATTTATCGGGAGGGATGAGACAACGTGTGGCCATCGCCCGCATTCTCGCTTTGAACTCAGACATCATGTTGATGGATGAACCCTTCGGAGCTCTCGATGCCCTTACAAGACGAAGTTTGCAAGATGAGCTTTTAAAAATCTGGCAGAAATTAAAAAAGACAATTATCTTCGTTACTCATTCGATTGAAGAATCGCTTTATCTCGCAGATAGAATCGTTGTTATGAGTTATCGTCCGGGAACAATCAAAAAAGATATCGTAGTGAATATGCCACATCCACGCGATCCGACTTCTGCTGAATTCAACAGACTGAAACAAGAAATTTCAGAATTGGTTATGACAGAACAAAATCGTTTTGAAACAGCACAAAGAAAAGGAACGACAGGGGACTAGGAAGGCGAGTGCGCGAACTAAATGTTCGCGCCCAATCCGTATTTCTTAGGAGCTTTTGCGTATTCAGCTTCAGCATTCGGCAACCATTCATTTAACATTGCCTTTCTATTTGCATCACTAGGGTGAGTGGACATAAATTCAGGCGGAGCTTTTCCACCAGAAGCTGCATTCATTCGATCCCATAATCTTGGTGCTTCAGCTGGATCATATCCTGCGCGTGCCATATAAATTTGTCCTTGATGATCAGCAGCTGATTCATCTCCGCGAGAAAATTTGCGGTCGAGGAATGTAATGGCAAAACCTGCGGCCACACCACCGAAAGCAGTTAATTTTTTGCAAGTGTCTGTCTTACATAAAAATTGTCCGGCAGCGATTGTCGCAACACCAGCGAGAAGACCGGCATAGTTTTCTTTAATCGCGCGAGCGTATTGTTGTTTTCCGTGACGAAGAGTTGCATGCGCAACTTCATGTCCTAAAACTGCCGCGAGAGCAGCCTCTGTTTTTAAAACAGGCATGATTCCCGTGTACACTGCAATTTTTCCACCAGGCATACACCAGGCGTTTACTTCAGGACTTTCAATCAAAACATATTCCCATTGAAAATTTTCACCGGAAGCTGTGGCGATTCTCTTTGCGACTCTTTGAACGATGTCGTTCCATTCCTGGTTGGTAGATATTTTAGATTTGCTTTTGACTTCAACGTAAGCTTTTGCCGCTTCAGCATTGATTTCAGCATCAGTTGGTTCTTTTGTTCCCATGCTCGAACAGCCAACGAGAGAAAAAATAAGTGTGACCGAAATTAAAATTTTTTTCATACATTACTCTTTTGATCCGGAATTGTTTCGTTAATTAAAATATCGATAGGAAATTTCTCTGAACAATATTTAATAAGCAAATCGATCTCACCTTTGAGAAGGAAATCGCCTTTCATATCTATATCTCTATACTGCGTATGAGGCTCGTAGGGAAGAGTTGAGTAAAAACATAGGCCATCATTTGCCTCGAGCTGAAAATAGAAAAAAGCAGAGTCCTCTTTATTTAAGCGGACTACATAGTGAAAAAGTTGACTAGAATGTGTGGACATGTGACCTTCCAAATCCGTTGACTTGTTTTTGATCTGATTTAGAATAAAAGTTAAGTTATCGCTTTCACATTTACAAGTCATGGAGGACAAAAAAGTGAAAAGGAATTTTGCTAGGAAGGCACCGCATGCGCTCTTCATTGTAGTTGCTGCATTATTTTTCACTTCATGTTCATCTTTATTTTTGCGTCACGGTCAAACTGTTGATTCAGCTCAACAGGGAGAAAACCCTCCAGGAGTGACTGTTCCTAAGGAGCAGTACGATGAGCTCGCACGTAAATACCAAGAGCTTTTAAATCAATCTAAACAACAAATCGCGAAGGCTGAAGCAGCTGCACCAAAAGCAGAAACTCCCGTCGCCGCTCAGGCGAATAAAGAAGAATTGCAGGCGAAGCCAGAGACAGCATCTTCAACAGCGATTGATCCTTCAGAGCTTGTGAATCATATTGATAAGGCCATTCCAGACACAGCTAACGTAGATTCAGTAGATGCTTTAAAACCAGAAGCAAAAGAAACAAAAGTGGCGGGCCCGGCAGTTCCAACAAGCATGGGAGTTCAACACGTAAATTCAACTGATGATATCGATGAACAAATTTCTCGCCTGCGCGAAGTGCAGGAGCTCATTCGTGTGAATAAATTCGAACAAGCTTTGACTCTCTTAAAAGATCTGGAGAACTCAAAAGAAAAACAAATCGTAGTGAGAGCAAAAATCATGTTAGGTGATCTGCTCTTCAATCAAGGTGAATACGATCTCGCTTCTCAAGTTTACGATGAAATCGTTAAAAAATACGCATTCTCAGGATACGTTTTAAAAGCATTGGGAAAATTAGTTGCGTGTAGTGAAAAACTAAAGCAACCGGAAAAACAAGCGAAGTACTACTCACTTCTCCATGATTTTTTTGAGGCAAGTTAATTGAATAAATATTTAACACTCCTTATTCTTGCGAGCTTAATGGCCCCGAAAACGAGAGCACAGGATTCCGTGTCTTCTGATCTGGAAGAAGTGAATGTGTATGAGTCGTTAAAAAAATCGGGTGATGCTCCGGCAGGAAACGATGTAAAAATGTCTACGCTCGAAGAGCAGGACGATTTGCAATCGTTGAAAGATGATATTGGTGAAGTTGTTTTCGATAAAGACAAAGATAAAAATAAAAAAGTTGAAGCAAAAGCTGAAACGAAGTCTGAAACTGAAATAAAAAAAGATCCTCTGAATGTTCAAAATCCGAAAGGACAAACAGCAGAAACAAAAGGGGATGAAAAAGCGGAGATTATCGCAGATAAAAATGTGGGATTCGACGTTGGTAATGAAGAGAAAAAATTGCTCGAGCTTTCAAAGTTCGTAAACAAAAAAATCTCAAGCAAAGAATGGGATGATATCGCCGTAAAAGCGAAACTGGAAAAATACGAAGTTCAAAAGGGAGATTATCTCTGGAAGATTTCGCAGAAATTATTTGGTTCAGGATTTTATTATTCAAAAATCTGGGCCTTGAACCCACAAATTTCCAACCCACACGAAATTGAACCGGGAACAGTTCTCTCTTTCGATACCGGAGATGCTGATACATTGCCTAATGTTCAGGTTGGCGATTTTGCCGACGATGAAATTACGGGACCGACAAAAGAGGGCGGAACATACACAAGTGGAGATGATAAAAATCGTCCGAGCTGGATTAAAGAAAGAAAAAAACTTATTGATCAAGGTGTTTATTTCCAGTTTGCTTCCGAAGAAACTTACGAAGATCTGGAGCGTTTAGAAAAAGCGCAAAAAAACACTGAATACGAAAAATACGATCCACCTCTTTCAGACGTTTCAATCAAAGAACCGTCAGAGCAATACGATGAAACAGGATTTGATAAAAGTTCAAAAATTGTTTTCTCTTACAAAGAAGGATTTTTCTTAAATAGTTTTGTTACGACAAACGTCGTGCAGGATTTGGGAGAAATCAAAGCAAGTATTAAAGAATCAGTATTTATTCATAAATACGATACGATTTATGTAAATTTTGATAAGGCCGCAAAAGTAAAACCTGGGGACATGTTCACTGTTTATACTGCCGGCGGAGAAATAAAAAATCCCATTTCAGATCGTTCAGGATTTTTATATACGACAACAGCGCAAATCAAGACCATTCGTAAAATTGATGACGTTTGGGAATGCTCTGTCATTGATCAATCGGGTGTAGTGCAAAGAAAAGATCGCATTACAGTTTACACTCCTAAAATTGGAAAAATCGCGAGAACTTACAGTAAACGCAGTGTAGAAGCAGCGATTATTGGAGCGTACAAAGAATCTCTCTCGGGAATTGCCTATGGAGATATTGTTTACTTAGACCGCGGACGCGCCGATGGTGTTGAATTAGGAAATATCTTCGACGTTTACTCTTTTGTTGATCGCGGAACGGATAAAAAAATTACTCCGAGCCCAACGTATAAAGTGGGAGAGTTAACTGTTATTAATATTACAGATAACTTTGCTACAGCACTCGTAAGCGGTTCAACAAATGAAATCAGTGTCGGAAGTATCGCGATTACTAAAACGCAGGAAGAAGCTGCGCGTGCTCTTCGTCTGAAGAGTAAAGATAAATTAAAAGATGTGAAAAAACTTGAAGGAAAAGCTCTGGATGAGCTCGATGTCGAGTTGAACCTTGATGATGTAAGTCAAGACATTCTCAATAAAGCAGATAAGATTCAATTAACTGAAGATGAACTCGAAGAACTGGAACGTCAGGAAAGAGATAAATCAGTTATCAAAGATTCAGAGCGCGATGTGAAAGAACTCGATCGTCTCGAAGGTGAAATTAAAGATGCTGAGAAATCTCTCAACGAATCTAAAGTTGATGAAGATAAATTCTTAGAACAATCGAACCTCGAAGAACACGAGAAAAAAGCTAAGCAACCTGATCCGAACGCTTTTGAATCAATTAACGAAATTGAAAAAGATATCGGAAGAAAATATTTAGATGAAGATATCAACAACAAAGAAAATCCATATGGTCTGACAGAGTTTGACCTTGAAGAAGTAGACGAGTTGTTGAATACTGCTCCTAAAAAATAAAATTTAATCACCTTAAGGTAAAAATATGTGCGCAAAAGCTGTAGCTAAAAAATCGGCCGCAAAAAAACCTGTTGCAACTAAAGCAGCAGCAAAAAAGCCTGCTGCTAAAGCAAGTAAAGCGGTTGTAAAAAAATCTCAGGCGATGGTAGACAAGGATGACGTTGTCGTATCAAGTAGCGCTGGCGATTACGATCTGGTTGTCGTTGAGTCACCCTCAAAAGCAAAAACGATTAAAAAATACTTAGGTAAAGGGTATCAAGTTGTCGCAAGTAATGGTCACATTAAAGATTTGCCGAAATCAAAACTTGGTGTCGACATTAAGGACGACTTTGCTCTCGATTTAGTACCAATCACAGGTAAGAAAGATAAAATTGAACGCATTCAGGAATTAGCAAAAGGGGCAGATCAGATTTACCTCGCGCCCGATATGGACCGCGAAGGAGAGGCGATCGCTTTCCACCTTGCTGAAGAAATCGGAAAAAAGAAAAAAATCCATCGCGTAGTTTTTAATGCCGTTACAAAAACAGCTGTTAAAAATGCGATTGATAATCCGACAGAACTCAATCAACCAATGTATGACTCACAAAAAACGAGACGTGTTCTCGATCGTCTTGTGGGTTACAAAATTTCGCCGATTCTTTGGGATAAGGTTCAACGCGGGATTTCTGCTGGTCGCGTACAATCAGTTGCTCTAAGAGTAATTGTTGACCGCGAAGACCAAATCAAAGCTTTTAAACCAGAAAAATGGTTTTCCATTCAAGGTGAATTAGAAAAGAAAGGAATTAACTTCGAAGTCCGTTATTACGGCGAAGAAGCTGGAAAGAAAACGGACCTCGATGGGAAAGATGCTGAGAAATTAGCGAATAAAATCCTTGCTGATATCAAAGGTAAAAATTTAAAAGCTATCGAAGTCAAAAAGAAAGAGCGCAGACAAAATCCAACGGCGCCTTTTACGACATCTAAACTTCAACAGGAAGCCGCTAACAAATTAGGTTTCACAGCGAAGAAAACGATGATGATTGCTCAGATGCTTTATGAAGGGGTTCAACTTCGCGACCACGGTCTGCAAGGTTTGATCACTTATATGAGAACGGACTCGGTGAGAACTGAACCGGAAGCGATGAAATCCGTTCGCGAATTTATCAAGAAAAAATACGGAAAAGATTTTTTATCTGCTGAAGAAATCACATATAAGAAAAAAGGAACGAGTAAGGTACAGGACGCCCATGAGGCCATCCGTCCTACATCCTTAGAGTTTACTCCGGATGAAGTTCGTGGAGATTTAGATCCTGATCAACAAAAACTTTATGAATTGATCTGGAACAAATTTATTTCTTCGCAAATGTCTCCAGCTGTGATCGATCAAACGACAGTGACATTTGAATCAAATGGTCACTTCTTCAAATCAAACGGATCGATTATTAAATTCCCGGGTTTCAGAACTGTGTATCTGGAATCAATGGCGGAAAAACAAAACAAGAAAGACGAAGAAGAAAGTGAAAATGATGAACCGAAAGCCGGACTTCTTCCAGAGATAGCGGAAGGAGAGTCATTTGCTCCGAAAAAAATGATAGATATGGAAGAGCACTGGACTTCACCTCCTCCAAGATTTAACGAAGCAAGTTTGGTTAAAGCTCTTGAAGAAGATGGAATCGGCCGTCCGTCGACATATGCTGCGATCATTTCAAACATTCAAGATCGCGGATACGTGGAAAAAACAGAAAACCGTTTTATTCCAACAGAACTTGGAACAGTTGTTTGTAAAATGTTGATCGAAAGTTTCCCTGACGTTATGGACATTGAGTTCACAGCGAAAGTAGAAGAGCTTCTCGATAAGATTGAAGAAGGCGATGTAAACTGGAAAAAAGTTTTGCGCGAATTCTGGAAAGGGTTTGAAGTCACTTTAGAAAAAGCTAAAGATGAAATGAAAAACCTGAAGAAGCAATCGATCCCAACAGGAATCCATTGCCGCAAATGCGCAGACGGTGAATACCAGATTAAGTGGGGAAAGAACGGACAGTTCTTTGCTTGTTCAAATTACCCGGATTGTAATTCAACAGAAGATTTCAAAAAGAATTTAGATGGTACATACACAATCGTAGAAAAAGTTTTCGCAAATGATCCATGTCCTACTTGTGGTAAGCGCATGGCAATCAAAAAAGGAAAATACGGAAAGTTCCTTGCGTGTGAAGACTATCCTCAATGTGCGACGACTCTTCCTTTTACTCTCGACGTTCACTGTCCTGAATGTAAAGTTGGAAAATTCGCTGAGAAAAAATCACGTTATGGAAAATTCTTTTACGGATGTTCAAACTATCCAGCTTGTTCAAATGCAATGTGGACAAAACCTTATCCATTCCCTTGTCCAAAATGCGGTTACGCAGTTATGGGCGAGAAGTTCACGAAGAAGAATGGAAAGCAATTAGAATGTCCTAAGTGTCGTCACAGAGTGGATATGGCGGATACGCCTTTTCATACTGAAGAAGAAAATAACGAAGAAATGGTTGAAGCATAAAACAAAAGGCCCGAGAAATCGGGCCTTTGTTTTTTAGAATTGATAAACCAGTGTGGCCATTGTGCGAGTTTCTTTCCCTTTCTTATCGTACTCACCGTTAACCGATCCTTCTCTGAAATTGTATTCGCGAGAAAGTTTAATTTTTAGATTCTTTGTTACCTGATAGCTGATGTAAACGCGATTTGAATTGTATGAATCGCGAAAATCGTCGTTGCGAGTAACGTCTTCTTCTAAACGGTGATGACCGTTGATTGATTTTGCATTTGAGAATTGTCCGTTATAACCAACTTCCCAATTTCCTTTTGAGATAGAGATTGCAGCGATTGTCGATGTACCAACACCCCAGTAGTAGCTATGTTTAGAAAGCACAGACGGGTTTGCAGCAATTGCGCCTGGATTGGCAGCATCGAATTCGTTGATCGAGTAAGACTTAACCATGGCAAAGTCGCCGTAGAAAGCGAGATCAGCTTTGATATGAAATCCGTTGTAGAAAACGCTCGCACTAGCTGTTGCTCCAAGGATATTGATTGTTCCGTAGAAATCTTCATTTTTAGAATCTTCCGGAGAACCGCGATCGTTCCATGTTGAAGCTGTGCCGAGACCTAAGATAACGTCGTATCCACGGAGTTGTCCTTTTTCATCGCGACCGATATTTTTCTGGTTGTAAGCTGCGGCCACAATTTGAGCCACAACTCGCATATCATTTACACCGTTGTTTCCGTTTAATTCAACAAGTGCTTTGGCCATTGCTGTATCGTAAACGAGTTTTGAAGATTTTCCTTCTTCATTGTATCCTTCAATCGTCACTACAGTTGCATCCATACCAGCTACGAAAGTTTTATTTACTTTTGGATCGTAAGCTTTTTGTCCTTTCTCGAGACCTATGTACATAGAGATATCTGACCAACGAGGCTTGCTACAGTCTGGTTGAGAAGCGAATTTATTTCCATTTTTATATTTATCGATTGAATGATTTGCAGCAAGACCTGGGTTAATTGTATATCCCAAAGTTTTAGCAACAATATTATTTTTCTGAAGAAGTGCACATGAGATCTGGTAACTTGCTTCACCGATAACATAACCACCAATGGGAGTTAAAATTTCATCGTTGATGGAAAGTACTTCGTGGTACTCCATGAACTCCCACGTTGTTGATGAAGCGTATGAGATAAGAAAAGATTCGAGTGAATTAAATCCATTTGCACGGGCCATCTGGTAGTACATAACTCCGGCATATTCATGTCCGTAGTTTGAACCTTTATCGTTGTCGTCAAAACGAATTGCACTTCCGTTTAATTTGCCTTTGATTCCTGATTGTAGTGAGTAGTCGAAGTCTACCTGGTTGAAAACGAGGTTCTTATAATAAATCGCCATCGCACTTGAAAGAAGAACACCGATCTCTACACCTGTGCGGAGATAATTTTTCTTTCTTTCACTTTCGTGTTCGTAAATAGAGTAAGCTTTGTTAATTGAAATCGGATTGTTGGTAATTTTGTCTTTGAAGACACCGTTCTCACGATCGTAAGAAACTTCATCAGATTCATGAACACCGTTTACGAGAAGTCCTGCTTTGAAAGCTGTTTCGTTGCTGGCGTAGTAGAAGAAGTTACCAATAGCTTTTGCCATTGCTTCTTCTTTTGTGATTTTGGATTTTTCGCCGTCTTTAAAATTCCATCCGAGAGTTTTAAAATCTGTTTCGTGTATACGGTGAATATTTGTTATGTCGATATCAACTGAACCATCTGTGCTCTTTAGGATGCGCATATGGTAGTCGTATTTATCCAAAATCTGGCTTAATTCAGTATCGTAAAATGCAGCGGTATCAAAACTTCTGCATGTAACGTCTGTATTATTGTCTGTGATCTGGTTTGCTACATTATAGATCTGATCACAAACTTGTTTTTTCCAAAGATTGTCTTTGTTATTTTTTAAATCACCCACGGAGATAAGAACTTTCTTTTTCAGTTCTAAACCAGATGCAAATGTTTCTGCAAACGGAAGTGTTGTAAGCAGAAATGTAAAAAGAATAAATCCCAATTTCATTGGTTGCTCTCCAAGTAAAGCAATGATCGCGTAATTCATTACACAAAAGCAATCTTTATGCCCGAGAAGGTATTATTCATTTTAAGGAGATAGGAGCAAAGGAGTGTCTAAAGTTTAGACAGTGTCGCGGTTACTTTACAGTCGTACATTCAGGAGAAATGTATTTCGTTTCCGCTTCAAAAAGACATCCATCGAAGAATGAAAGTGTATCAGAAATTTTATTTTCAGCACGAGTGCGATACTCTTCAGCGGGAAGAAAAATAGGATTGATTGAATCGTTAAGATTAAGAGGAGGAAGATTCAAGCGAGTTGTCGCGTAATCAATGAGTGCATCCACGACTTCAGCATTGCCGTCGTTAAAAGGCTTGAGAGCTAAAAACCAGCGTCTCATGTCTGCAAGATAAGCGTAGGGAGAAAGGAGCCCATCTGTATTCAATGTTTCATAACGATAAAGAGTATCGTTGAAATCGATAACCCAACGTAGGAATTCTGCTTTTATGCTCGCTTCTTTGTAATAAATGAGAGTCGCAGAACTGTAATTTTTGTCTTTGCAAAGAGTGTCATCTTCAATTTCAAGGAGAGGATATCCCTCAAGACTTTTTAGATCGTAATCAAAAAGCACATCGTAAGTTTTATCGTCAAGCACTCTTGAGTCGCAAGAGAGAAAAGTTTCAGGATTTGTTTCAGCATTTCCAGTGCGAAGCTTGCCAGGTTCAGGAACAAAATTAAAAAAGACATTATTTGAAAAGATCCCGGCATGAAGATTTAAAATATCGTTATAGTCGACATAAACCGGATTGAGATCTTTGATTGCACTCTGACCGTTATTCCAGACGAGCCAGTCGCGATTGTATTTCAGAGCGCGCTCAGGACTGTTAAGAAATTCTCGTTTGCCGGCCACATAAGGAATTTTTCCAAGCGCTCTTGGGATTTTGTAGCCCTTGAGATCGGTCATCACAATCGAGTGAGAGGCGAGATCGCTCGCAATTTTTCCCGCGCGATTTTGGGCCTTACATTCAAAAGGAAACATCTTCATGCTCTCGCTGCACGCGAAGGCCTTAAAGCAGCTAAGGAATGTAAATAGCATTACCGGAATACGCATGAGGGCCTTATATCATTGACCGATGTTCCTTGAGGAAAACGAGAAAAAATTATATCCTAAAAAGCCTAAAGAGCGGTCTGATATTGGGATCGTTAATAAAAACTTAAGAGGTTAGCTCTGAAAACCAAGATCATTACCCGAACAGTATTGCTTCTTTCAATCGTCAGTTTCTTCGGCGACATCTCCAGCGAGCTCCTTTATCCCATCATGCCGCTTTATTTGAAGAGCATCGGAATGGGAGCTGTTTATATTGGAGTCCTCGAAGGAATTGCAGATGCCATCTCCGGGATCTCTAAAACTTATTTTGGAAAACTCTCAGACCTCACAGGAAGAAGAATGCCCTTCGTTTGGTTTGGATATTTGCTTTCGAGTTTAGCAAAGTCCGGCGTCGGTCTTATCGTGAGTCCGGTGTGGGTGCTCTTTACACGTGCGAGCGATCGTTTGGGAAAAGGAGTTCGCACGGCCGCAAGAGATGCCATGCTTTCAGCTGAGGCCACGCCTCAAACGAAAGGAGCAGTATTTGGATTTCATCGCGCACTCGATACACTTGGTGCATTTGTCGGCCCCATTCTCGCTCTCATTTATATTCGTCATTATCCCGGAGCCTATCGAAGTCTTTTTCTTTATGCTTTAATTCCTGCGTGTTTTCTTGCCGGCGTTTTATTTTTTGTAAAAGAAAAACCTGTTGAGAAAAAAGTGGAAAGTGGAAATCCATTTTGGAACTCTCTTAATTATTGGAAAATTGCTTCTCCTGAATATAAAAGAATTATTTCTTTGATTCTCTTTTTTACGTTGATGAATTCTTCCGATATGTTTTTACTTTTGCGAGCTCACGAAATCGGCTTATCTGATGTCGAAACGATCTCACTTTATATTCTTTATAATTTTGTCTATGCATCTTCTTCTTATCAAATGGGATTGTGGGCGGATCGATTCGGAAAGAAAAAAATCTTTATAACGGGATTAATATTTTTTGCGATCACTTACGGTGGAATGGCCTTCATCAAAGAAAGAAATTGGCTGTATCTCATGTTCATTTTTTACGGATTATTTGCGGCCTCGACAGAAGGAATTACCAAAGCATGGATAAGCAATCTCTGTGAGAGAGTCGATCTGGCAACGGCTCTTGGCTTCCAATCTACAACTCAAAGTCTAGCGGCCATGCTTGCGAGCTTTCTGGCCGGTGCAATTTGGATGACTTGGGGACCGACGACAATGTTCTTCTTTTCTGCCTTGGGAGCAATGATAGTTGCTGTTATACTCATTCGAGAGAGGATCATTCAATGAAATATATTTTGCTCTTACTCTTTTTACTCAGCTTGAGTACACATGCAGCTGAGACAAAAAAAGTTGAAGTCGATGTAAACAATGACGGAAAAATTGATCGCATTGAAACATACCAGGGTGATCAATTGATTAGTGTCGAACGCGACTCTACATTTAACGGTCATATGGATGAATGGTCTACGTACGTTCCATATACTTCAGATGATAAACCGGTTGAGATTATCAAAAAAGATACTAACGGCGATGGAAAAGTTGATCGCATTGAAACAGTCTACAAAGATGTGAAGCATGGTTTGTTTCGTACAAAAATTGAAATCGATTCAAAGTTCTCCGGCAAATTCGATGTTGAATACACCAATACAACTCCTCTCAAGCAAAAGGATAGTGTGAGCTGTGAATCGGAAAGAGAAATGGCGGACATGAAGGCGTTGAGGCTTTCGAGTGAAATGAAAGAAGTTGGCAAGGCCATGGGCGTGGGTGAATCTGTTGCTTCTTCTAAGGATGGATATATTCTCACAGAGATGGGTTATAAGGTTCATCAATCTTGTATGGATCGTTGGGGAAAAACTGGATTTCCGGATCTGCTTAAAAACGGCATGAATAAAGGAATGCAGTGTCTTGCTAATCTGGCGAAAAAAAATGACAGCGCTCATGCAACTCCTAATGGAGCAAAAATAAATCTAGCTAATTTAAATAATCTTCTTAAAACAAAAGGTGTGACGATTATTTGTAATGAGACTGAAGGAATGAATTGGAAAGGTGTTGCTGGCCATGCATCAACCGGACCTTCATCAGATGTTTTAAATGACGGAACTGTGAAACATCCGTATCTCTCTCTGAATCCCAATGATCCAAAAGTCAAAATGAAACCAACGACTGATGAAACACAAGAAATGATGGCCACAATTTTTCACGAACAACTTCATAACTTAGGTTTCAGACACGGATCAGGAATAGAGTTTCCTTATATGTGTGAGACCTGCTGTATTGCAAAGGTCGATGAGAAACAAAAAAATGCCGCCTGTAAAATTTGTGCTGGGGCTTATCTCGGAGCTGGTGATAAAAAATACGTCAACGATATGATTAAAGTTATGCGTGAAGGAGCTGACTCTCAGAATCTCGCTTTTAAAGCAGCTCTTACTTTCGCACACGAAAAACCAAATGACCGCGAAGGAATACTTGCGATTGCTGACGTGACAAGCGGTTCATTATCACCTGTCGGATTACAGATGAGCGAGCTTATAAAAAAGCATTACACTAATCTAACAGCTGAAGAGAAAAAGCACTTAGAGACGGCAGAACTTCACTTGAATTATGGTAGTAAGGATTTAAAAGATCCAGCTGTTGTAGACTCTGCAAAATTCATCGCTCAAAATTATATTTCGTATTATAGCGACCACGACACGAAGGGAACGCTTGATACAATTGAAAAAAATAAAGCGAAGTATCTTGCGATTTTAAAAGGTGAGCTCGATGCTACGAAAACGAAAGATACTAAAATGTATTATTATCAAAACATGAAAGCACAATATGCGACTTTACTCTCAGATATCTGGTCAAATAATTATGGAAAGCCTGATGGTACTAAGGCCTTTAATCTTCTGAGAGAATTGAGAATCCTTAATTAACAGATATTTTTTGCGAAAGAATAAATTCCCGCTGGAAGAATGCGTTCGTCGTTTGAGTGTCGAACTCCCAATTCTCCAATGATAATTTCTTTTTTCGAGCGATGATCATTCATGAGGTTTTTAAGCGCTTCTGATTGCACGCCATGTGTATGTGAAGAAAGGAAGAAAAAACTTTTTTCACGAGTGAGAACGTTGAAACAATCCATAATGAGATCGTGAATCATATTTTCAAATTCCCAAACTTCTTTATTCGCTCCGTGGCCCCAGCTTGGAGGATCCGCGAGAATTCCGTCGTATTTAAATCCTTTGCGAAGCGAGTGCTTTACGAAAGCATTGACGTCTTCTTGAACGAATTTTAATTTCTTTAAATCGAGTTTAGAAATTTCTGCGTTTTCGCGTCCCCAGTTTAAAACTCCTTTTGAAGAATCGACATGAAAAACTTCTGCTCCTGTTTTAGCAACAGCGAGTGAAGCGCATCCAGTGTATCCGAAAAGATTTAAAAATTTTAAAGGACGACCGAGTTCTTTTGAAAGGCGAGTGCTTTCAGTCGTGAGTGTATCCCAAACAGCACGCTGTTCGAAGAAAACTCCACAGTGACCGAATGAAGTAAATTTTAATTTGAATTTAAGTTCGTCGTGTTCGATGAGAAGGCCTTGAGGTTCTTTATCACCACGATGTTTCCATGTTCCACCGCCGTCATTTTTACGAATACAGACGGACGTTGCTTTCTTCCATTCATTTTCGTTTAATCGCGGGGCCCAGATCGCTTGAGGCGAAGGACGTTCAACTGTCACCCCGGCAATGACTTCGAGTTTTTTACCAAAACCAGAATCGAGAAGAGTGTAACCAGGAATATTTTCTGAAACTAGATTATTCATTTAAGGAGCTTCTTAAGGGACTTGGCGAATACAGCTTGCGCTCTCATACTTATTTTGAGTGTCCATTTTATTGATTTGAAGAGTACACGTCCAGTCTGTATCTTTACCATCTTCGTCGCATGATTGAGTTTGGTATTTCGTATAAACGATAGAATCCTTCGAATTCCACTCAATGCATCTTACACCCGGAAGGCTTAAATAAAGCTTATAAGCTTCCTCCCCATCGAGAGTCTGGAATTCTGAAGCTGAAGCAGCACTCAGAGAGGCAATAAGAGCAAGGATTAGTGATGGAAGTAGTGTTTTCATAAAAGCTTTTTAACCCATATCTGAATGGGATTCAATTGTTAATGTAATAAATGCCTTGTCTTTAAAGTACCAGCTTTTTATAATTTAAATAATATCCACGGACTCTTAGCTCAGCTGGATAGAGTAGCTGGCTTCGAACCAGTTGGTCGGGGGTTCGAATCCCTCAGAGTCCGCCATTCACATAAAAAATAAATTACAAATCAGCAGTACAACTCATTTTGTTTGCAGGAGCACCTAGCATAACTCCAATCGTATTATCATCTCTCTGGCCATTGTTTATAGAGATGATGATGAAGTTGGCAAATCTCATTCCGACCTGAGTTTTGTCACTGTTCCATTGAAGCTCTTGGATTGGAAAATCGTGATTAAAAGTTGTTGTCGTCATATGAACAGAGTAGCTTGAAGCCTGATTTTTATCTCCACCTAAATAGGAAATTTGAAGTTCTTCTGCTGCTTCATTTGCTGTTGCGGCCACATGGCAATCAGCGATTACTTTTTTGGGAACTGTTTCGTCTGCTTTGAGAATTGTTGAACTAAAGAGAATAGTCGCTAATAAAATAATTGTTTTTTTCATGATTCATCCTTTTTAGAAGAGTGAAAAACTATATTCCTCTTCTTTGAAATTTATTAGAGATGATTGTAAATAGTTCATAGAAAAAGCTTGAATTAATCAGAATGTAATAATCAAATGAGATAGCAATCTGGATCATAGTTTTGTCATTTAATCTATGATTTGGTATAAGGCAAACACGAGGGACATTTATGTTATTCGATTTGGAAAAAATGAACAAAGTTGCGTTCGACGATATGAACGAAGTTCATACGGAAGAGCTTGAACTTGTGAACTCTATTTATGACTATTTAATTTCAACAAATGAACACGATCATTCTCGCATCGAAAAAATGCTCGAAGAATTTGCTTATCATTTAAGAGATCACTTTCTTTTTGAAGAAGACATGATGGCCGAAACGAATTGTCCTATTCTCGGTTGTCACTCAAATGAGCACAAACGTGTTCAAAAAATAATGTTTCAAATTTTTCACGACTACGCTTTAAGCAAAAAAGTGGACCTGCTTAAACTTTATTTTGAGTTCGAGTTTAAGATTTGGATTGAAAATCATATTCTGACGATGGATACAGTGACTGGAGCTTATTTAAAAAATCCGGAAGCATTTACGCAATCAAACGTTCAAGCAAAATAAAAGGGCCTCATCACGAGGCCCTTTTATTTTATTCAGCTTCAATAGTATAAATACGAACGATTCCAATAACACATTCAACAGTTTTTGCAGCTGTCATGTTACAGCTTCCAGTATTAATTTCGTTGCTCATGAGCATATTGAAATTATTATTTCCCAAGGCGTTTGCAACAGTTTCTTTAACTTTGTTATCGATTACCGGAACTGCACCTAGTTGTGGGTTTTGCATTTGACCACCAATAAACGCGCCAGTTAAAGGTTTAGTAAAAAGCTGAGCAGGAGTCACAACTGAAAGATTGTTGGCAGCATCTGTAATTGTTGCAGATGTTTTTGTGTAGTTAATAGTGAGATTCAATGGAGACTGCACAATGGCTTCTTGCTTTAAGTATGTAGGTTGTTTTTTATCATCAAGAGTGTATACCGCAATGGCCCCTTGAGTGGGAGCTGGCATAAGGACAAAATTATAACGTCCTGAAGATGTTGTAGAATGAGTTGCCAGTGTTGAGTACTGTGCATAGTAAGTTGTCGCGAAAGCATTTGAAGCAAGCATTAAAGTTAAAGCGATCAGTAATTTCTTCATAAGAAGTCTCCTTGATTTTATTTATAGAGACTTCTTAATATAAAAACAGGACAGAGATCAATATAAGATTTCTTGATAGTGAGTACTATGCAAAAAATTCATTATGATCATTACAGAATATTAACAATCCTACCAAATAGAGCAACGATTTTTAGGGGCCATCGGCTCACCTGATTTACATTGGAAAACTTCTTCGAATTCAGGCAAATCTGAAACAACACCATTCACGCGAAATTTTGGCAATGAGTGCACATCAGTGTTGATTGCAGTATGAGCAGCTTCATCCGTATATTTTCCACACCACGATTGTGCGTAGGCGATAAAGAATGTTTTAAACTCAGAGTTCTCAATGTTCGCATGAGTTTTCATGAAAGCAGCGAGCGCAATTTTTAATCCACCAAGATCAGCAGTATTTTCAGTGAGAGAAAGTTGTCCATCGAGGTGAGTACCGTCATCAAGCGTGTAAGCATTGTATTGATCGATTAAGCATTGTCCTTTTTCTTTAAAAATTTTTGCAGACTCTTCAGTCCACCAGTTTTTTAAATTTCCTAATTCATCATACTGGCTTCCGGAATCATCGAATCCGTGAGTCATCTCGTGTCCCATCGTTGCTCCAGTTGCTCCGTAGTTGGCAGCAACACTAGATTTCACGTTGAAGAGTGGAGCCTGTAAAATTCCCGCAGGAAATACAATTTCATTCATCGTTGGATCGTAATAAGCATTGTCAGTCGGAGGAGTCATACCCCAAACATCGCGATCAACAGGAAGGTTGGCCTTCTTGATTGTGTCGTCAAATGAATAAGCATTCGCAGCGATTTGGTTTTTGAACCACGAATCTTTTGTCACCGTTAGATCGCTGTAGCTTTTAAATTTTTTCGGGAAACCAATTTTTTGGTTAAGCTTTGCAATTTTTTTGAAAGCGCCTTCTTTTGTTTCATCATCCATCCAGTCTAGTTTTGTCACAAGTTCTTTCAGCGATGTTTTTACGTTTAAAACCATTTGGTCAGCAAGATCTTTTGATTCTTGTCCGAAAGCAACTTTAATGAAAGCTTCGCCGAGAGCTTCTCCGAGTGAGTTATCAACAGTTGAAATACATGTTTTCCATTGCGGTTGACGTTCTTTTGTACCGTTTAAAGTTTTATTGTAAAAATTAAAATGTTCTTGTTGAAGTGCTGCTGTTGAGAAACGAGCAGTTTCTTTAAGTGCATACCAAGTCATATAAGATTTTAAATCGCTTAGTGCTGTCTTCTTTATAAGAGCAGAGAGCGATTGAAAATAAACAGGACTTACGACATCAAGTCTGTCTGCTGAATCAATGTGAATAGCAGAGAAGTACTGACTCCAATCCATGTCAGGCGTAAGTTTTTGAAGGGCTTTTTTTCCAATTGGATTATAGGTTTTAACAGGATCTTGTTGATCTTGTGCAGACAAACTGAACTTCGCTAACTTTAATTCGAATGCATAAGCATCTTTCGCGATTTTCTCAGCGTCTCTTACTCCAAAAAGAGCAAGAGTCTTTTGAATGTGTGCAAGATACTGCTCACGCACTTTCTGGTTTTCATCATCAAAGTAATATCCTTTTTCTGGAAGGCCAAGACCTGATTGATCTGCAACACCGATCATGTGAGTGGCACCACCAGGATTTTGAACTGAATACATTCCAAAGAACGGTGTAATCCCTTGACGGTGAAGAGAAGCGAGAAGTGGCATCAAATCTTCTTTGTGTTGAAGTAAATGAATGCGACTTAAAATCTTTTTTAATTCATTTTTAGAAGAAGCTTCGTTTGCGGATGTATTCAAACAGGCAGAGTAAGCGTCTCCCAGTTTTTTTGAATCAACTTGAGCAGGTGAGTTTGTTCCAGTCTGATAGTTTTGCAAAATATTTTTTAAGATAAGTAATGTATTTTCGTCGATATCGCTGAAACGATAAAGTTCGCTTTTATCACCTGGAATCGGATTATTTTTCAGCCAGTTTCCACAAGCGTATTGAAAAAAATCTTCACAAGGATTGATCGTCTGATCAACTAAACTCATATCGACAACATCTTTTGAAGGAGCTGCAAACGAGTTGCTTGTAAGAATGAGAAGTAGAAGTGCGCTTAATTTTTTCATTGGATTCCCCGCGATTGAAGGGGAGAAACTATCAGAGAAAAATCAGAGTGCCTACTAGTGCAATTTGGCACTAGTAGGGTTGTAATGATTTGTAATAAAATTATGACTACAGTTCGATACTTATCCAGACATTTTTAATACCGGCACGTCTGACCATAACGTTGAACATTTCTGCATTATCGGGATGTAAACGTACGCAACCATGACTTGCAGGTGTCCCTAAGTCGTCCCAACTTCCTCTCGTCGTTCCATGAATCGCGTAATCTCCATCAATGAAAACGGCGAAAGGCATATTGCCGAGTCCATCGTAATCGCCTTGCGGATATTTTGGTGAAGTGTGACGTTCATAAATTCTTCCATCCGGATTTGTTTCCATCGGAGGAGTTTCAAAACCAAATCGGCCTGTTGATACTTTCCATGTGTAGGTGAGGATTCCGTCAATATACAAATCCATTCTCTGCGTGTTCAGATTGATTTTTGCCAGAATCTTGCAATTGCTCTTGTAGCAATACGCTGATGCACTTTCATCTTTTAAGTGAGAAGGAAGACCGGTGATCTGTTCATAGTCCCGATCCATTTGTTGTAAAACTTTTTCAGCATTTTTTTCTTTCGGGTTAAATGTATCAAAGAAATTGTAATTTTTTTGAGCGGCATAGCTGTAGGAATTGAGTAGAGTAAAAACCAGAGTGATTGTGAAGGCCAGGGCGTTTTTTCGATTTGGTTGTAACATTATGTCCTCCCTTATCTTGATTGAAATTCATTTTCAGCAGGAAAAGACTGGAAAAGAGACAGGCCAGCCTTTGCCTGAATCATTGATAAATATTAGAAGAGCAGGGATGATGCCAAAATTGTTATATCAGGTATTCCGATTTTACTTTTCGGCCCAGAGAAAAAGTCTCTTGAATGGATAGAAAAAAGGTTTTTCGTCAGGAAGAATTTGAAATAATCTCTCATGATATTCTTTTAAAAAATCTTTGTAATCTTGTTCATTCAAACGCGAATGAAAATAAGTGAGCATCGAACCTTTGACCCATTCGATAACTTCTTCGCGGGAATCGAGAACGTGACCATACACTTTTAAACTCACATCCTGCTTTTTAAATCCCAACAGGAAAAGAAGATGAGCGTATTCTTCAATCGAAGAGAGAAGATCGTATTTGTTGTAAACTTCTCCGTGAAGAAGTTGATTCCATTTGGGTTCGCGGCTCATTTCTGCGGCCAGGGTATGAGTCGGATAATCGTGATTCATCGGGATCTGAACAGCGAGTTGACCATTTGGAGTGAGAGCTTCATAAAGCCTTTTAAACAAATCTGGATGATTGTCACACCATTGCAGGGCCGCATTCGAAAAAATCAGATCATATTTATTTTTTGCATTCCATGAATTGATATTTTCTACAGTGAATTCTAATCCATTGCCTGAAAACTTTTTTGATTTCAGAAGCATTTCAGGAGAAGAATCAATTCCTGTTGTTTGATCGGCCTTGATTGTCTGATGGAGAATCTGAGTGAGCTCTCCAGTTCCGCATCCGAGATCAACGGCCATTCCTTTTGGAATAGGACGAACTTTATTCAATAAATCGAAGAAAGGTTGTGAACGCTCATTTTTAAATTTTTCATAAACATCAGGATTCCAACTCATAAGAACCTCCCTTTGATCTCATTTTAATCAAAGTAGACATAGGAATCCATGGAATAAAAAGAATTTAATATAATCCCAAGAGGAATGTGTTATAGGACAAATCTGGAAAAATGCCCAATGAGTTGCACAATCTCTTCGAAATTTGATTCTCCAAATTTTGGAATGATTCTTGAGAGACAAAACACGTAACGTGAATGGTTGGTTAACAGGCCATCACTTTCAAGGAGTGTTTTATGAAAGAATCATGGACTAAAAAAGCAGGAGATAAATTAGAAAGAGCAGGAGAGAAACTTTCTAGAAAAGGCGCTGTAAAAATCGGCAATGCTGTTTCCCGCGCTGGAGACAAACTTGAACATTCACAAGATACTAAAAAATATAAAAAATAATTATGCAATCTAAAAAGGCCGATGAAGATCGGCCTTTCCTTAATTAATGTGAATGTCTTGCGCGGGTTCTCGCAGCTTTCATCGCTGATTTATGACGGCTTTCAGCTGTTCTCGATTGAGCTGCACTCTTTGCCTGATGGGAAAGGGCCGCGTGACTAACTGTACTTGTTGGTTCTTTCTGCAATCTTTTTGTTGCAGCTTTTGATCTTGTTGGTGAAACTGGTTTCGCCTCAATCTTTCCACTTTTGGGAGTTTTTGTGTTTGTTGATTTTTTACTTTTGTCAGGAATTGCGACACCTGCTCTTCTTGCTTCAGACAAACCAATTGCAATAGCTTGTTTGGTGTTTTTTGCCCCGTGCTTTCCTTTTTTAATATGATCAATCGCTTCGTGTACGAATGCTCCTGCTTGAGTTGAAGGAGATTTTCCTTGGCGTTTCGCTGCTTGTGCCTTCTTAATTGTTTTTCTTTCTGGCATAAATGGTCCTCCAGTTAAGTATGTTAATTAATTTTTTGCAACGGAGGTGCCAGTACTGAAAGATGACCAAAAAATTTCGTTTTATTTTACAGTCCAGTTGTGTTCAATTTTTCCTTCGAGTTTTACCTGAATTTTGTCTCCGCGTTTAACCGGACCCACTCCTGAAGGAGTTCCCGTTAAGAGCCAATCACCTTCACAAACGGGGAAGTGCTTACAGACGTATTCAATCAAAGCTTCAATCGAAAAAATCATTTGCGATGTCGAACCGTCTTGCTTGGTTTCGCCGTTGATACTAAGTGAGATGTGAAGATTGGAAAGATCTTTAACGTTAGCGACAGGAAATGCATTTGAAAGTGGGCAAGCGTCTTTAAAAGATTTAGCGAGAGTCCATGGAAGGCTTTTTGCTTTTAACTCATTTTGTTTTTTTCTTTCAGTGAGATCAAGTGCGATGGCGCCTTGATCAACTGTGAGATTTTTTCCGAAGCGTAAAGCGAGTTCAACTTCGTGATGAATATCTTCGCTCCAGTCAGGAAGTGTAATTGTTTCTTCCGCAAAAGTGGCGCAACTGCCGGCCTTTAAAAAGATGACTGGAGATGTCGGTACTTCATTACCAAGTTCTTTTGCATGTTCCGCATAATTTCTTCCTACGGCCCAAATATTTCTTACCATTGCTCTTCTCCATAATTAATGAAAAACTACTGTGAGCTTTTAATCAATTTACTCTGGAGGAAAACATGAAGCAACTTATTCTTATGGGATTAATAATAATGAGTGTTGCGGTTTCAGCTGAGACATTAACGGTACAAGAACAAAATAAAAAAGTTGTGCGCGATTTTTATGAGATGGCGTTTAATCAACACAAACCTACCGAAGCAGCGAAAAAATATTTTGGTGATAAATATATTCAGCACAATCCTCATGTTCCAAATGGAGCAGAAGCTTTTACGAGTTATTTTGAAAGTTATTTCAAACAAAATCCCAAATCTCATGTGACATTTTCTCATGTCCTTGCTGATGGTGATCTGGTTGCGCTTCACTTACATTCACAGCAAAATGAAAAAGATTTGGGACGAGCGATCGTCGATATTTTTAGGGTAGAAAATGGAAAGATTGTCGAGCACTGGGACGTCGTACAAAGTGTTCCAGAAAAAACGGTTAGCGGCAATTCAATGTTTTAATAAAGGGAAATACTATGTCAGTTGAAGGATCAAAAATTTTAGAAGGACTCGCGTTCGAAATTACAGCAAAAGGTTTTCAGGTAAGAGCTGATGTTGAAAAAAATCTCGGCGGACAAAACAGTGCACCAGGTCCGCATGACTATTTGGAAATTGCTCTTGCGAGTTGTACAACGATTACTGTTCAAATGTACGCAAAGAGAAAAGGAATTCCTCTCGAGTACACAGACGTAAAAGTAAAAATCACGGCAGAGGGTGAAGCTGGTAATGAAATTCTTCGCGAAGTAAATTTCGTCGGGGATTTAACTGATGAACAAAAGAGTTCCCTACTTGCTATCGCCGAGAAATGTCCGATTCATCGTTTTCTTTCCAGAGGAGCGAAAATCACAACTCAGATGCTTTAGAGATAAGGTAAATAACCGGCACCGATAACTCCGGCCATATTTTGAGTCTTGGCAATCTGGATTTTCGTTTTAAATCGAGGATTGAATTGAGTGATCAGGTTTGTATAATTGGACTTCATTTCATTGAGATAAAGATCCTTGATTTTAATCAAACCACCTGAAACAAAAATTCCTTCGAGGTTAAATCCGATCGAAAGATCGTAACAAATGATTGCCAAGGCCATCGCCATTTCATCAAAGAGCACTTGATATTTTTTATCGCCGTTTTTAAAAGCGTGAACGAGTTCTTCCACTGATTCACCGTGAAAGCCCATTTCCTTACTACGACGAAGAAGTCCGGTTCCTGAAGCGATTCCTTCGACAGTGTAATGACCGAGTTTTTTGGGATTTTTCAAGAGAGAGGTCATGTCGGCAACGAGGTGTCCGAACTCAGATCCCATTCCGCGCGAATGACAGGGAAGTCCGTTGAAAATAACTCCGCTTCCAATTCCTGTTCCAATCGTTACGATTGCATAGCTCGACATTTTTTGGGCACCACCGATCCATCCTTCTGCAAGAGCAGCAGCAATGGCATCGTTTTGAAAAACCACATTCGTTTTCATTTGCGATTTATCAAGCGATGTTTGAAGAAGATTTTTTATCGGAACAGTCTTCCATCCCGGAAAGTTGACAGGATTAATGAGAAGACCTTTTTCTGTGTCAAGAGGGCCGGCACTTGCGAGACCAACGCCTTTAAAATTTGCTTTCGAACATTCTTTCGGAAATCTTTTTTTGAAATCGTGGCAAATATCAGTCATGAGATTGACGACACGCTTTTGAGTCTTAAGCGGTGAGCCTTCTTTTTTCAGTTCAACTGGAAATTTGATAAAGTCGACAATTTCACCCTTGTGATTGAGAAGTGCTCCTGCGAGTTTTGTTCCACCTAAATCCAGACCAATTGAAAAAGTTTTTCTTTCCATAATTTCCTTAAATATTATTGCAAGACCAGCGCACTCATTCTTCCTAAATTAATCGAAGCAATACCAGATTGGTTAACTGAAATTGTTTTTGAACAATTTCCTTCGATTAAATTGCAGTAGTTTCCTGCGGGAAGGCCGGTTTGAAAAGTTTGATTAATTGTTGCTTCACTGTTGTTGATAAGAACAAATCCCGTATTTCCACGTGAGAAAGCGAGTTGGTCGCGACCATTTGTCCACCAGTTGCTTACATAGAAATTTTTGTCAGATTTATTTCTGAAATTCACCAGTGCATTTACGTAATTTCTTTTATGCTCGCACAGGAAAGGAGCAAGACATTTTGTTTGTTTGTCGAGCATTGGAAGAGTCATTAAGTTGCCATCGACTGGAGGACCGTCATCGTAATTTTTAAATTGATAGCTCGAATAGAGTTGAGGGTAGCCAAACGGATAAGTGAGCATGAAGATTTGAGCGAGATCAAACATTTCATTTTCGTAGCTGGCGCTTATCAGACTTGATCTGTCGACGCTTCTTTGAAGATCGTGGTTGTCGATAAAAACAACGCTGTCTTTTGAGTCTGGAAGATAATTTGGCATCTTCAAAAGAAAATCAAAATTTTTATTTTTAAAAGCGCTGCCTACGAAATAGGGGTAGGAGTAAGCAGAGACGTCGCCGATTTTTGTGTAATCGCTGACGAGAAAAGGATCGTTACTGCTCGTGATGAGTTCCTGAAGAATATAAACTGGTGCAGAAAGTTTTTTTACAATAGCGCTTAAATCGGCAGCAGCGATATGTTTAGCGGCATCGATGCGAAAACCTTTTACACCGAATGAAATGAGTTTATTTAAATAAGCAGCAATTGTATTTTGAACATAAGATGATTCTGTTTTTAAATCAGCGAGATTTACCAGTTCGCAATTTTGAAGTTCGTAAAGATCACCAAAGTTCACTATGTGATCATTGCCGTTTCTTCCGCAGTGGTGAAAATCGTTATACGAGTAAAGATTGTCGTATTGATAATGTGTGAAAACAGAACCGGCAATCCCATGTCCTTGTTCAACTCCGCCCATGTGATTGATGACGGCATCAACATAAACATCGACGTGTGCCTGATTGCAACGTCTCACCATCTCTTTGAATTGTTCCTCATTACCTGAACGCGAATAAATTTTATAACTGATTGGTTGGTAGCGCTCCCACCAGGCATTATCACCCAGCGAGACGTGTTCTTCTGGAGGAGAAACTTGAATGGCCGCAAATCCATTCGGACCTAAATTTTGTTCACACTCGCGTGCGATATCGTTCCAGGGCCACTCAAAAAGTTCAACGAACACAGTACGAGGTAAGGCCGCCATTGCGCCTGCCGAATACAGAATCGTGAAGAGAATGAGTGCTTTTTTCATTCGAGTTTTAGTCCAGATTTATCCAATCAGATTTCCGCTATTTTTATCAAAAACCACCATTTTTGTCTGATCCAGGTCTAAAAATACATAGTCGTTAACTGCCGGGATATATTGGTCGCGAACAAATAATTTCACTGTTTCGCGGCCGATGTTTACATGGAGAAGTCCATTCGGGCCCAGGTTTTCATAAAACAAGACCTTTCCTTTAATCCCGCGCTCGCTGTTGATAGAGATGCTTTCCGGTCTGATTCCCAGAATAATATCGTTGTTTGAAAGGGGATGATTGAAAGCAAATTCGAAGTCTGAATGTTTGAATAAATTATTTTGAAGAACCCCGTGAAGTAAATTAATTTCCGGAGTTCCAATAAAATTTGCAACGAAAGTATTTTTTGGCGAATGATAAATATTAAATGGAGTATCGATCTGTTCGATATTGCCTTTGTTTAAGACGGCAATTCGATCCCCCATAGTCATCGCTTCTGTCTGATCGTGAGTGACGTAAACGATCGTACTTTTTAAATGCTGATGAATTTTTTTTATTTCAATTCGCATTTGTCCACGCAGGTGAGCATCGAGATTTGAGAGCGGTTCATCGAAGAGAATAACTGGAGCGCGACGAACGAGTGCTCGTCCCAATGAAACTCTTTGTCTTTGTCCCCCTGATAAATCTTTTGGTTTTCTCTCCAATAGAGAAGTCATCTGCAGAAGTTCAGCTGTCTCATGAATTCTTTTTTTGATTTCTTCTGCTGGAAGTTTTTGAATCTTGAGTGAGAAGGCCATATTTTCATAGACACTCATATGGGGATAAAGCGCGTAGCTTTGAAAAACCATTGCGATATCTCTGTTTTGTGGCTCGATCTTCGTACAATTTTTTTCATTGATAAAAATATCACCGCTCGTCGCATTTTCAAGTCCTGAAATAATGCGGAGGAGAGTCGACTTTCCACAACCCGAAGGTCCAACGAGTACTAAAAATTCTCCAGGATTCACATCGAGTGAGATGTTGTTCAGGATCGTTTGATCGCCAAAAACTTTTGTAATATTTCTTAACTCTAGAGCGTGCATAAATTATCCCTTAACTGATCCGACAGTAAGACCTGAAACTAAATATTTTGAAATCATGATAAATAAAACAACGACCGGAATACTCACGACGAGCGCTCCTGCTGCATACAATCCCCATTGAGTCGCAAGACTTGCCTGAAATGATTTTAATCCAAGGGGAAGAGTGTAGAGATCCGGGTCCTGCAGTGTAATGGCAGCAACCAGATATTCACTCCAGCTGCTCATGAAACTAAAGAGTCCAGTGATAACGAGTGCAGGTGCAGACATCGGTAGAATAATTTTCGTGAAGGCCATGAATGGAGAACAACCGTCGAGCTTCGCGGCCTCTTCTAATTCTTTGGGAACAGTATCGAAGTAACCTTTCATCTGCCAGATACAAAACGGAAGAGCAGTTGATGAATAAATAATAATGAGTCCCAGAAATTTATTAATCAAATGAAGCTTTGAAAGAACAATGAAAAAGGGAAGCATGAGCATCGTTGCCGGAAACATTTGAGTGGTGATCAAAGATCCGAGCATGATTTTTTTCCCTTTAAATTCGTAACGGGAAATGGCGTATCCGCTCGTCGCTGCGAGAATCACTCCGACTAGAGTGACGACTGTACTTACGTAAAGAGAGTTCCCCATCCATTTAAGGAATGGAGTGCTGGTAAATAATTCAACAAAGTTTTTAAAAGTCGAATGTGAATCAAACAAGACGAGTGAGCGCGATCCAAATGCATTATCTCCTCTCATTGAAATTGATACAACGTAAGCAATAGGGAAGAGTGAGAACCCGCTAAAGAAAAGAATTGTTGCCCATGAAAGAATTTTTTTCATTTCGTTTTTTCCTTTGAGCGATTGTTGATAACATTTACGGCGAAAGTCATTCCCATCAAAATAAAAAAGATAATCATCGAAAGGGCCGCTGCATATCCATAACGATAAAGATTAAAGGCCGCTTTATAAACATAACTTACAAGGATGTGAGTCTGATCAGCTGGTTCACCTGAGTTACTGACGAGCCAGATAACGTTCAATGTATTAAACGTCCAGATAGATCCAAGAAGAGCGGCCGGACGGATTACTGGTTGAAGCATCGGCCATGTGATATGTCTAAATCTCTGCCATGCATTTGCGCCATCGATTTTTGCCGACTCATAAAGATCAGGAGGAATTGATTGTAAACCACCGAGAGCAACAATCATCATAAAAGGAAAACCGAGCCACACATTTGTGATTACGCAGGCACTGAATGTTGTCCATGGTTGTGAAAGCCATTGAACAGGAGAAAGTTTTAAATATTCCTGCAGGAAAACGTTGATTGGCCCGTATTCCTGATTGAACATTCCTCTCCATGTGAGTGCCGTAATATATTGTGGAACGGCCCATGGAATAATGAGAAGTGTTCTCCAGAAATTTTTCTTTGGCATTACTTGTTCGATGATGACTGCGAGTAAAACTCCGATTGTCACGTGAAAGAAAACGTTGCTTACCGTCCAGATGATTGTCTTTAAGAATATCTCGTAGAATTTTGGATCTTCGATTACAGAGACATAGTGGTGAAGTCCAATGAGTCGCCAGTTGTTGAATGTTTTTAAACTAAAATTCGAAACAGAGAGAGCGACGTTATAAAAGAATGGATAAATAATAACTGAGAAAATCGAAATGAATGCCGGAAGCATCATGAGATAAGGAAATTTGTTGGACTCTTTTATTTCAAGAAACAGGCCTTTCGATTTTTTGATTGTTCTGTAGACCATCCAGCAAATGAAGGCAACAAGAATGAAAAGCACAACAGACAAACTGGCATCCGGTTTCAACTCTTCATTCATGCGGGAAATTTGTTTTTCCGATTCTACTTGAGCTTCAAGAGCAGCTGCCTTTGGTGTTGCTGTTCCCGCGAGTACCGATTGATATTGGCCGCGAAGTGAATCCCAAACAGCTCGTACTTCCGGTACAACAGGCATTGGTTTTCCAACACTCATAATGTCAGCAGCACTTTTTAAAATTTCATTGTTAGTGACGAGAGGATCTTTTCTTGCTTCAAAGCGGGAAGGATAAGTTGAAACTTCTTTCGTGAAGAGGAGTTGCGCTTTTGTAGTCGTGAGATATTGAACGAGCTTAGTGGCAGCATCCAGTTTGTCTTTGTTTTGAATACTCGAGTTGATCGAGTATCCCGCAGTTCCTACAAGTGGAGCAGGCCACTTATTTGTTTCATTGATGAGAGGAAAGCGAGCAATTCCGAAATCGACTCCTGCTGTTTTGTAATCACCCCACGACCAGTCGCCGTTGATGATCATGGCCGCTTTTCCTTCTTTGAAAAGTGAGTTCGCCATTTCGTAATCACATTCTTTGGGAATGATTTTGTATTTGTCTCTAAAGTCGCGCATAAGTTCAAACGCACGAATCATGGCCGGAGAATTCAAGTTCGGTTTATTTTGATTATCTAAAAAATGTTCGCCGTAACCATCTACCCACGGAACAAAAAAGAACGGCTCAGTGAAATTGAAGGCAAAACCAAATTGATCGATTTTCCCATCACCATTGAAATCGCGAGTGAGATTTTTACTCACTTTAATAAATTCATTGAGATCTTTGGGAGGAGTGGGAACTAATTTCTTGTTATAGAGAAGCATCAAGAAGTTTCCAACCGTATTTCCAATCATAAAAGTTTGGTTTTCAAATTTTACAATTGAAAGCGGATCGAATTTTTTTAGTTCTTCCTGTGGGAAAAGATTGTCGAGAGGACGAATAAGTTTCATTGTGGCGAACGGACCAACCTGATCACTTGGCCCGTAAATGAGTTCAGGTCCACTTCCCGCCATACTGGCCGATTGGAAAGCGGAACGAAGTTCTTCCGTTTCACGATACGTTACTTGTACTTTTATTTCAGGATTTTCTTTTTCAAATTCATTGACGAGTTTCTGCAAAACTTCGCGATGAGAATAAATCATCTGATGCCATAATTGAATGGTCGTTTTGGCTTCGCTGTTCTGCAAACACGAGAAAAAAACTAAAATCAGAAACAGAAACTTCATTCTCTACCTTGTCACTTTTTTTGAGGAACTAAAACGACTGTCGAGCGACCTGGAATTGTAATCGAATTGTCGTTAAAATTGACCGCACTTAAAGCGGCATCCACATTTTGGTTTAAGCGAGGATGAAGCGTCCATCCACTTGTGAGAAGTGGGTGATCAAAAGTCGTCGCATTTTTATTCACGTTAAAAATTATAAGCATATCTTCGACTGCATTTTTTAAATGAACAGCGATAATTCCCGGGAAGCTTTTATAATCGTTGTCGATACATCTAAAAGAGTTGCTGATGTCGTCTGTTGTTTTAAGGCTAAATAGAGTTGACTCGCTTCTGATCTTTAAAAGTGCTTGCACATATTTCAAATTATCTAAAATATTTTTTGAAGTTGGTTTTGTATTCGGATCGCTTAAGCGAGGAGACCAGAAACTCCAGTCATTATAATTTTTAAAACTTGGAGGAAGTCCTTTGCCCCAATTATTGTCCTGGTAATTAAAGTTCAAATGATTGAACCAGTCTCCAGAATCATAACTGTCAACGTCGCCGGATTTAGAACGCAAAATTTCCGAGCCACCTTCAATGAAGGGAACACCTTGAGAAAAAAGCGTAAGAGCGAGTGCCATCTGTTGCATTCTTTGTTTTTCTGTCGTCGTTGCAAGCGAGGGATTTCTTCCATTCGTATAAAAAGGAGCTTTCGCAGAAATGGCATCCCATAATGAATAACCGTCATGAGCTGAAACGTAGTTCACCGTTTCGTCAGTAGTGGCCGCATAGCCAGTAGGTGAGCCTCTAAAATAATAATTGCCTGCTGTCGAAATTGATCCTGCAGAATTTTTAAATTGGAAGTCTCTCAGATTTCCAGCGAGACCAATTTTTACAACGTCTGCTAAAAAATTTAATTTATTTTTTTGATCGCTCAAATCAGTAGGAGTATTTCTATTGGCGATTTCCTGATTGAAATCGAAATAGAGTCCCGTTAAAAATCCCTGATCTGATTTTTCTGTGGAATCTGTTGTTCCACCTCTGATCGCGTCTCTGAAGCGGTCGTTGAAGCTTCCGATTCCTGCACCATAAGAATTGAGCTGTGTGAAAGCAGCGCCGGGATTTTTTTCAACGAGTGATCCAAAATTCCATCCTTCTCCGTAGAGATAAATGCTCTTTCCGTTAACTCCGTCTTTTTCCATCGTCAATTGCGATAACGCTTGCTTAACGTTCTGAAGATTTGCTCTTGTGTGAAATGACATCAGATCGAATCTAAACCCATCGACCTTGTATGTTTTCGCCCAGAAGACGACAGCATCGATCATGAGTTTTTCCATCATTTTATTTTCGCTCGCTGTATCTGAACAGCAAGAGGAATTCATGACATCGCCAAATTCATTCAAACGATAATAGTACAGAGGAACAATTTTATTGAGAACAGAAGTCGAATCATTGCTGCTGGAGTAAGTGTGGTTGAAAACGACATCAATGATTGTCTTTAATCCAATCTGATTGAGTGATGAAATCATTGTTCTCAATTCTTTGATTCGCGAAGAACCGTCAGGATTTTTAGAATAGCTCCCATCCGGGACGAAGTAGTGATACGGATCGTATCCCCAGTTGTAGTTATCGACATTGCGAATTTTGTTCAACTGCATTTGCGGCTGATCAGAATTTCCGGCCACATCCTGATTCAGATCTACGTTTTCCCAAGTTGAACGATCTTCATTCACGCTGGCAAAATCGTTTAAGGGCAAAAAGTGAATATAGGTAAGACCGCTCTCAGCGAGACCTTTTAAATGCAATCTCGCCTGTGATGTAGGTCTTGTCAGAGCGAGGAATGTTCCACGCTCTGATGAATCGACACCACTGTCGTTTGCAGTGAGATCGCGGATATGAGTTTCGTAAATGACTTTGTTTGGAGTGTTTCTTTTAGTGAGGTTGTCCCATCCAGCAGGTTTTAATTCTGTATCACTCACATTCACTAATTGCGATTTCTGTGAATTGAGGCTCAAACTTTTCGAGTAGGGATCAGTGATCATATTCACGTCAACATTTTTTGAGACAGGTGAGTAAACAGTCACTTTGTAGAGATAAAAATAATTTTTGTAATTCGCACTTAGTGTCGTCTGCCAGACACCTTGCTGATCCTTTTTTAAGCTAAAAGTACTCTCAGGCGATTGTGCCGAGCTTTGGCGGTAAAGATAGACCTGAACGTCTGTCGCAGTAGGTGCCCAAAGTTTTAAACTGATGTCACCGTTTGAATTAAAAACAGATCCGAGATCGTTTCCGGAATAAAAAAAGCGCTTATCGAGAATGCCTGCCAGTTGAACCGAAGTTTCATCGAGAACATCACCGTCAGTGTTTGTGGTAATTAAGGAAAGAGGTCCAGTGATAAGGTTTTGCAGATCCGTTTGATTGAAAGTGTTTACTTCCAGATCAAGTTTTCTGTCGTACGCATTCGTCACAGAAAGTTTAATTTTAGTTGTATTATTCTTTAAGTAATAAAAGAAAACACCATTCACGTTAAGATTTTGTGGCAACGTCAGCTTTATTTTATTTTCATCAATCCAGATAGCTCTCGCAGGAGCATCACCAAGCAGCTTTCTTGCAGCAAAAGCATTGCTGAAAATAAATAAAGCAATGAGGAAGAAAATCTTCATTTATTTTTTCCTGAATTCCTTAAGCGTTGAAAGGGCCTTATGAACCTTTTCATTTTTAGTCCATTCATCAATTTCCAGTGCGAATTTTTTGCGCCAGTTTGGATACTCTTTCCATGTTCCAGGAATATTCTGTGGCATCTCTTCGCCCCAAAGATCTTCGAGGTTCACGACAAAATATTTTGCTTCCGATTCAGCGATCTTTTGCATGATCGTATTTGTGAAAGATTCTTTGCCTAATTTGTTTTCCCAGCTTTCAATTTGTTCTTTTCTTTCTTTGGCAAATTTTACTTTGTAATCCTGAGAGAGAATGCCGAGAGAAGAAACCAACTCGAGATCGCTTCCTTTTTTATATGAAGCGAGCATCGGCATATCGTGAGTGTTAATACACACGAGAGAATTCTTTTTAATCGCTCCAAAAGCCGCTTCAGGCGCTCTCCATGTTTCACATTGAAGAACCCACATTCCATTCAATTGTCTTTCACGCATAAGATTGTCGACAGCAACCGGAACAGTTCCCAGGTTTTCTCCAATAAGATCAGCACCAGCGCGATGAGCTTCGAGAATAACGACAGCGAAGAGCTCTTCAGGTGGGAAACGAAGATAAACACCTTCGTCGCCTTTAAACTTTTTAGGCACACAATAAATGCGGTGAAGTCCCATGATGTGATCGAGACGTAAAATTTTACAAAACTTCAAGTGGTGTTGAAGTGATTTTCTGAAATAAGCGTATTTGTCTTTTTGCATTCCCGCTGGATGAAAAGCAGGAAAGCCCCAGTCTTGTCCGAGAGCAAAGACAGGTTCAGGCGGAGCTCCTACTGAAACTTCGCCAAAGAAAACAGAACGAAATTCTTTGTAATCAAATCCCGCATCATTTACTCCAACGGGATAATCCATATAGAGTCCAAAATCATTTTCTTTCGAAAAGTTTTTAAGTGCATTGTTCATTTCGAATTGAACAAAACGATGAAAATTTTGCTGACGAACTTCAGGTGATCTGAAACTAGCGTAAGCGTTGATATCCGGATTTTCTTTTTCAAACTGCAGATAGTCTGCATTTTTGTTCAGACCATTGCTGAAGAACTCATCCGATAGCAAAAGAAGAATTTCTTTCTTCAGTTGATAAACCTCGTAATAAGCAACGTGCGTTTTCTTTTTTAATTCGCGAATTTTTTCCTGGAAAGAATTCGAGTCGATTGTGCTTTGTGCTTTTTCGTTGTGGTATTTTTTTACCAGTGATTGAACGTCCAGATAAATTTCGTTCCAGAATAAACGAGAGAGAGAAGAATAAGGTGAGGGATCGCAATCGGCCTGATCAAAATTTCCAGCGAGCATCGGAAGAAGTCCCATCCAGCTGCCGTCAAATTGTTTTAATGTTTTTGCGAGAAGAGAAGCTTCGTGAAGACTCCCGATTCCCCAATCGTCTTTACTCGTAATTGCATAGAGAGGGACAAATGGTCCCCAGGCCTTCTTTTCCGGCGCCTGAATTTTTTCAGGAGGGCAGATGAGTTGTGTAGAATAATTTTTTCCAGCGAGATTCACATTGAGCGTATGATAACCAAGCGGAAGTTTCTGGTGCATTTTATAAACGTATTTATATCCGGATTCAGTCTGGCGTTTGTTTGCGAGTTCAAGAGTTATTGATTTTTTTGTCTGATCTTCTAAAAGAATTTCAGCAGCGATTGTATTTTCTAAAGCAGTTGAAGAAGAAAGTTTAATCGTTGTGAGTTCTCCTCCCCAAAAAACATGGCAAGGTTTGAAAACGTTTGCGTATTGATCGTTTGTTTTTTTTACTAAAAGATTTTTTAAATCTTCGTTCGATTGAATTTTTTGTCCTGAAAAATCTTCCAGAATTTTGATCAATGTTTTTTCCGGTGACCAGACAGTCTGACCATCGACGTTTTTATAAGAACATTGCAGTCCATAGGCACGAGAGGCGGCGCGCAATAAAGTTCGCTGAAACATAATACCCTCAGAGATAAAAGTAGATCATTTTAGTTTGTTGTTATAATTAAGGTCAAATAAAGACAATCTTTAATTTTTTAATTGGGAAAACATTATGAAGGCCCTGCTTTTTTTCATTTCTAGTTTTATCTGTTTTCAGTCTTTTGCAATGCCTGTTGATGTGCATGGTTATTTGCGTTCCGGCGTAGGAAATAATCTGCAGGGAGGAAAGCAAAATTGTTTTAATAATCCAGGTTCTCAGGGGAACGAATTCAGGCTTGGAAATGAGTGCAGTGTGTACGGAGAAACGACTTTTCAATTGGACTTTCTTCCGAAGACAGACAGTTCGCGTTTTAAAGTACAAACGACACTCGCTTTTTTTCCAAACGAAAATACACAATACGGTGATGAATCAGATTTAAACGATGTCGATATCGTCGAGGCCTTTGCTGAATCAAAAAACTTAGAAGATGTTCCTTACACTTATTGGGTAGGAAAAAGATTTTATCGCGACGTCGATATTTATATGGATGATTTTTATTATTTTGCAGCGATGAGCGGAGTAGGTGCAGGTGTTGATGATATTCCTCTTTTCGGTGGAAAATTTGCAGCAGCTTATTTGCAGGAAACGATGACATCGACAAAGAGCAAAGATCAATTGGTGAAATCGTATTTTGATTTCAGACTTTTTGATGTGTCCGCAGGAGATGTCGGGACACTTAATTTTTGGGCGACCATTGCTCGTGCTCCAAAAGGACATATCGATACAACCCAATATGAAAAAGTCGATGGCCAGTCTCTTGGCGTGAGACTCCGCACTCAAGTGTCAGGAGGACTCAATGACTTCACTGTGATCTACGGAAGAAATTTAATGTCTGCGCTCAGTGTGTATGGAAATGGTGAAATGGTTAACGGTGTCGACAATCAAAAGCGCTACACTGTTCGCGTTGTTGAAAACATGACGAGAAAAGCTGGAGAGAAAATTGAATTGCATGCAGCGAGTGTTGTTGAATTGAGAAATGTTGGAAACGGACACAATGTCTGGTGGGATATCGGAGTGCGCCCGGTGTATTTCATCAAAGATCATCTGCATTTTGTCACTGAACTTGGTCACTCAGAAGTTGTTTCTTCGGGAACGCTTCACACTTTAAGTCGCGTGACTCTCGCGTATGAAATTGCGATCAATAAATCGATTTGGGCGAGACCGGTTATCAGAGCTTTTTTTACAAATTCGTTTTGGAATGAAGCCAATCGTGCGAGCTTTGATGGTAAGAAAAGCGGACGTTCTCTTGGTGTGCAGATGGAAGCCTGGTTCTAACCGACTTTATTAAAATGTTCGTTGATTTCTTCAAGCATCGAATGAAATTTTTTTTTATTATTCGATGCCGAGAAAAATTCATCGTCTAGAATTTCGATAATTTTCACCGCTTTATTACAAATTATTTTCCCATGATCTGTGAGTTCAATCAAGTAAGCTCTGCGATCACTTTTATCTATCTTTTTTGTCAGCAATTTCTTTTTGATAAGTGCATTCGTCGTATCTGAAACGTGCATTTTATCCAGACCGGAATGTTTACACACGTCTGCTTGTGAAGGAAGCTCCTCTTCTTCTTTTTGCAGAAAGAAATAGCAGGCAAGAATCGAAAACTGAGTAGGGGTGAGATCGAGATCTTTTAAAGCAGCTCTCTGTAATCGCTGATGAAGATTGGCCGTCTTCCAAAAAAGAAAACCAACACTTCCTTCCGCTTTATCAAATTTAGTCTCTAGTTTTTTCATGAATTCTTTTGATCAGGTTATTAGTTTGTTCTTCCAGTCCATCAGCGATTCCTTTCACGACTAATTTATTCCATAAAAAAGCGAGCGGTCCTGAAAGAGTGAGCGTTGTTTTTATTTCATAACCATTGCTCGTTTTTATGATCTCATGTTTATCGTACATTTTTGCCAGCGGAAATTTTGTGAGATCGGTGAAAGAGTGTAAAGGAGTGACTTCAGTGATTTCTAAATTCATCGAAGGCCCCCCTTTTGGTTTAAAAGAGATGAATGAGCCGGCCTTAAAGGGAGAGGCGAGATTAACGACTTCAATATCGTCCTGCCAGTTGATCCAATCGTTCACGTCGGTCCATACGCTCCAGATTTTTTCCGAGTCTAAATTGGTTACTTCTTTACTGTAAGTATATATCCACATTGATAGCTCCTCTTGTTGGTAAGCATACTTACCAATTTCACTCTTGTCAAGAATACCTGAGCAGGGAGGTTGGTCGCATGTAATCGATCGGCAATCTTGTTCCAAGAATTGTTATTTTGTCGTTCTCCGTTAACATAATGAAAGAATCTGGTCCTACGAATTCATTATCAGGGGATACTTATGCAAAACAAACGACATTTGATTTTCTCATTTTTATTACTGGGACTTCTATCAGCATGTTCAACTCAACCGGTAAATGAACCCGCAGTTGATTCAGCTCGCGCGGTTGCGAGTAAAGATCAGGGAATTACTTCTTATCCTGCTGCTGCAACATTTGATTTAAAAGCAAACGTTGGAAAAACTTATGTCTCTTTTATGAAGAGTAAAGTGAAGCCAGCTCTTGATAAATTGGGCGATAAAGCAAATGCTGGTGGAGGCGGATTCGACAACATCGGAGCAGACACTTATCAATCACAACAAATCTATCTCGATAAAAAAACACTTTCTGGATATAAAGGATCGAAGTGGAACCGCACTTCAAAACAATATGAAGGCGGACTTCGCGATGATCAAATCGCAAGCGTATACAATTCGCTTAAAAAAATTAAGCCTCATTCAACTGTAGATTCGATTTCCTATTTCGATCGCGAAGATAAAGCATGGTACACGAAAAATGATATGTCGTTGGCGATTAAAGAGGCGAGAGTTAATTCAGCTCCATTCGACCTGGCAACTCTTTACGCTCTTACAGGTGGGCTCGGTGTAAAAGTAAAAATCGACGACAACAACTACAATTATCACGTTCTTTATAAAACAGGTCACACAAAGCCACATGAAGAGGTAATGAGTGGAAGAAGTTTTGCTTCGGCACCAACTCACGGAGCTTCAGATGCCTCTGACCCTGAATACCTGCGCGATCTAAAAAAATATTTGGATTCAACAAGCGATGTGAAACCATTTTATCGCGCGATGATTCTCGCTCTTGCAAACTGTGATACTTCAGGATGGGCGCAAAACTCTGATCTTGGTCAATCAGTTCTTTCGGACTTCTTAACAGTGTACACAGCAGAATCAGATCGTCACTTAATGGTTAATCTTCAAGATGGACAACACCCGTGGGAAATTGATCTAGCTGCAGTAACAGCAGTTTCAGCAGTAAGCAGTAAAACAGGAAAAATCGTTAACGGCGGTATTGTTATCGAAAGTGATTTAGGTGGATGGTTCGCTCCATCGCCAAACAACAAACCAGATGGGCCGCAAAGAAGTGGTATAGGTATCACTCGTAAAGATCGTCAGAAACTTCAACGTGCAATTCATGCGTATGAGATGACGACTCCGGATGGAAAACAAATGATCACAGATATTCAAGCTATCATCGGAACAAAGTCCAATAAGAACGATGTTATCCAGGGCGTATTTGAATATCTAAGCAACTCATACACGCCGGAATCGATGGGGCCGAAAGCAACTCAACTTGCAGACCTCATGGCGAAGTTTATTGAAGCAGCAAGTAACGATTCTAATGAAATTTTAAAATTAGTTCCGTCTGTTTAAACAATTCAGTCACACTTCTCATTGGGGAGTGTGACTTTTCTTTCTTATCCTCACATCTAATTTTTTACATTGACTCATCTAATTGCAATATGGTCTCATTTATCAAAATCTTTTAGGAGTCAATGGATGATGCCGCAACGATTAATTTTCGTGATGATTTTTGTATTGAGTTTTTCAAGTTCATGGGCGAGCGAAAAATTCACAATCACAACTTTCAATATTCGTTTCTATGGTCTGCATGCAGATGAAGGACGCGAACCTTATTTACAAAAATTTTTAAAAGAATCTGTTCCGGCCTCAGACATTATTGTGTTTGAAGAAATCGTCGATGTTCCTAAAGCAAAAAATCTTGTTCCTGCGAATTGGGATTGTGTCAGTTACGATAACGGAATGACTGGGCATCAACACGTCGTCGTTTGTCACTCCGACAGATTTCAATTTCTTCAAGAGCCTACAGACAACAATTATTTGATTGATGAAGTGGCCGGTCCAACGAATTCTCTAAGACCAGCAGTGACTGCAATTGTTGCAGATAAATCAGGTAAACAATTATTCAGATTTGTCGGCGTTCATTTAAAAGCAATTCCTGATTATTCAAAATTGAGAGTAGAACAATCTGAAATCATCGCGAACTATCTCGCAAAAGTTCAGAACACACATTTGCCGATCATTATTGCGGGAGACTTCAATACTTATAAAGCTCCTCAAAATAAAGAAACAGAAGATGATGTAAGTTTGATTTTAAATGCGTTCAACTCAACAGCTTTGGGATTAAAACATATTCCAAATGAATTATTCACATTCAGAAACTCATACGGACAAGGACAATTCGATCAATTTTATATCAGCAATAGTATGACAACTCTGAAGCCGCTGAAAATTTACGACATCTGTAATGCTGCCACTACAAATGGTGAAGGTACGATGAACCTGGATTACTATTACAAAAATATTTCAGATCACTGTCCGGTTACTGCTGAAATTTCTCTGTAAACAGGGCCTGATAAAGTTCTTCAACGTCATTGGTGATAATTCCGTCGACCTCGAGATCATAAAATTTTTTGAAAAGTCTGAAAGTGTTTAACGTATAAGGAAACACTTTCAGGTCCATCGAATGTAGCTGTTGGATTTTTTCCTGATCTAGATGATGATGATCGGGATGATAAGAGTACGCGGAAATCTCGCGGGCCAGATTCACTTTAGTATGTTCCCACCTGTCCTCGAGGATTCCCAATCTGATTTGTGCATTTAAATTTCTAAGAACTCGAAGCATCTGTTCATCGAAGCTCGAAATCAAAACGTGATTGATGTTTTTAAACTCTTCAATGAGAGAAAGAATTTTTTCTCCCATCTCTTGATAAAGCGCAGAGGATTTTAGACTTTCATGTTTGATTTCTACATTAATCTGCACTCGATTATTTACCAGTGAAAAAACGTCTCTCAAACTTGGCACTCCCAAAGAACGCAGTTGAAAAAGAGTGTATGAATCTACAGAACCTTTGGCCTTAATCGTTCTGCCCAGATGATAGTCGTGAATGACAACGATTTCTTTGTCCTGACTGAAGTGCACATCGAGTTCGATCATATCACAATGTGATTCAATGGCGGCCGCAAATGCGCTCAAAGTATTTTCCGGAAATTTTTTCGAATAACCTCGATGAGCAATAATTAAACATTCACTTGTTCTACTTTTCATCGTATTCACTTGAGAGATTTATCAGTTTTATTTTTTACTTTTGTAGGTTTTATCGAATTGTTTTCAAGTAGTGAAAGAGGAGAAGCATCCAGAATTTTTGCAATGGCAATAATTGTGCTCATTCTAAAATCTTCAATACGACCATTCTCAATTTCAGAAATTGTAGAGATCGAAACTTTTGCGTCTGAGGCAAGATCCTGGGTGGTCAATTTTTTTTCGTCTCTGAGATGACGAATGTTCCTTGATAGATTATTAATAATCTTTTCCATCTCTTTACTCTTAATTCCTTTAAATAGCCGTCCCATTAATACTTCCTTAATATCTAGAATACTAAAGTTAGACTATTTTATCCGTTACGATAAATCCTAACGGATTAATCGTAAATAAATTTTAAATACCTCCGATTAGAATGGCGAATTTAAAGTGAATTTTGTCATTACACATAAAGGAGGAAGTATGAGAAGTTGGAGTTTGAACACAAAAATAATATTCATTCTTTGCATTTTTATTACAGCAAGCGCTGTTATATCGACTCTCGGCATTTACAATATGGCCGAAATCAATAATGCACTCACCAACATCGTTCAGGGAAATTCAGCAAGGCTGAACAATGCTCAGACACTTAAAAGTATTTTTCTTTCACAAATCATTGCAGAAAAAAACTTTATCTTAGTTGAAACAAAAGATGAGATGAAATCATTAAAAGAAAGAATTGAAAAGCAACATGAAGAATTTCAAAAAGTCTTAACTGAGGGAATGCGAGTAAGTACAGCATCTCACAAGCTTGCTTTGGATGAATTTAAAAAGACATATGACGAATGGTGGACAACAAGCGAAGAAATTCAAAAGCTGGCATGGGATGGGGACGATAAAAAGGCTACAGAGATCAGTAAAACAAAAGGAAGAGACATCAGAAGAAAAGGCGAGGCCATTATCGATAAAATTGTAGAAGACAATATTCAGGAAATGCACGTTGAAGATGTACGTACTGATGAACTTTATTTTCATTCTACAAGAGTGATGATTGCGACTAGCTTAATTTCTATTGCTCTAGGTGTGTTCATTGCTTTTGTCGTTTTAAGAGCGGTGAATCGTTCTATTGGCCACGTTATTAATGGACTTACAGATAATTCCAATCAGGTAACAAGCGCAGCCCATCAGGTCGCTTCTTCATCGGAAGAATTATCTCAAGCAGCTTCTGAACAAGCTTCAGGTTTAGAAGAAACTGCTTCTTCAGTAGAAGAACTTAATTCAATGATCAAAAAAAATGCAGACAATTCTCAGAAGACTTCAGAAATCGCCAGCAGCAGTAAGGTGAGCGCTGAACGGGGTAAGACGGTTGTTCGCAATATGATAGAGGCCATTGAAGACATCAACAACAGCAATGAAAAAATTATGAAATCAGTTGAAGAGAGCAATCATAAAATTTCAGAGATCGTTGATGTGATTACAGAGATTGGAAATAAAACAAAAGTCATCAATGATATTGTTTTCCAGACAAAGCTTCTTTCGTTTAATGCTTCGGTAGAAGCTGCTCGTGCAGGAGAAAATGGAAAAGGGTTTGCCGTTGTAGCTGAAGAAGTAGGAAATTTAGCTCAGATGAGTGGAAATGCGGCGAAAGAAATTTCAGCATTGCTGGACGGAAGTATTTCAAAGGTTCGTGACATTGCAGATGAAACAAAAGAAAAAGTGAGTCACCTCGTTTTAGAAGGAAAACAAAAAGTAGAAACCGGAACAAGAATTGCTAAAGATTGTGGAGATGTCTTGGATGAAATTGTAGGGAATATATCGAGTGTTAATATTATGTCGGATGAAATTTCTGTTGCCTGTCATGAACAAGCACAAGGGGTTCACGAAATTACGAGAGCAATGGGACAACTGGACCAGGTAACACAAACAAATGCGGCCACATCTGAAGAAGCGGCCGGAGCAGCGGAAGAACTTTCAGCACAAGCAGATGCCTTGCAAAGAATGGTCATGATTTTGGTCGAAACAATTCAGGGAAGCAAAGAAACAAAAAGTGTACATTCCATCGCTGCAATCAATGAAAATGTGATTCCTCTGAAGAGCGGAAAAAAGGTGACACCCGTTATGAAAACACCGACAAGAAAAGAATTTGTTCCTCATGAAGCTGATCCTCGTTTTGAGGAGGTGTGATGAATTCACTGGAAAAGGAACAGATAAAAATAACGAATGATGATTTTCTTTTTTTCCAAAGAATGATCAAGGAGATGGCAGGGATTTCTCTGTCATCTCATAAAACTCATTTGGTCCAATCCAGATTGCGTTCCAGAATTATAAAACTAGGGATGGAACATTTTTCGGACTATCGAAAGTATTTGCAGACATTGAATGAAGACCACGAAGAATGGCAAATTTTTGTGAATCAAATGACTACGAATAAGACCGAGTGGTTTAGAGAAGAGGAGCATTTTAGAATCTTAATTGAAGAATATCTTCCGCAGTGGTTAAAATTAAAAAAGCAATATTTGAAAGTTTGGTGTGCGGCGAGTTCCTCTGGAGAAGAAGCCTATTCACTGGCCCTTTGTCTGGATTCTTTTTTCAAAAATACTGACATCTCCTTTGAAATTGTCGCTACTGATATAGACACTAATGTTCTGAACTGGGCAAAGAGTGGAGTGTATCCAAAAGAACATTTGCTCACGATCCCTGAACATTATCACAGCAGAGGATTTGATTTTGGAACAAAAGAAATCAGTTCATGGGTGAGAGTAAATAAGAGAATTAAAGATAAAATTACTTTCGAAAAATTTAACCTGGCCCAAAATCAGTATCCCTGGAAAGAAAAGTTTGATGTCATTTTTTGCAGAAACGTTTTAATTTATTTTAATAAGACAACGATTCGTTCAGTGGTGGAAAACTCTTTTTCAGCAGCCAGCGAAAATGCGGCTCTTTTTATTGCACATTCAGAATCATTACAAAATGTCGAAACATCCTGGCGGTATTTTCGTCCTTCTATTTATTTCAAAGGAACAAATTTATTGAGCAAGACCAATTTGTTTCATAAAATCACCGTTGTCCCAGAATAAATATTCTTCATCCATGACGCTATTTTTCCAATGACCGATCGTCGCCATTTGTATTTTAAATTTTTTTCCGGTTGGTTGAATCGTTTTTCCATCAGGTCTATGCATTGGTTTAGTAAATGTGCCTTCCATCACTCCGATGACTGAAGTCCATTCGTGAGAGCCAAACTTCACCGGATGAACTTTTATTTTTGTATCAGGCGCATAGGTAAACATCGCTTTTAAATCTTCAGTGTGCTGTTTAAGACCATTTGTCGTTCTTCCATCCGGCCAGTGAACAACAATGTCTTCAGCGTGACTCTTTTTCAACTGGTCCCATTTTTGATTGGAGAAAACGTTGAAATCTAGATCGTCAAAAACTTCCAGATGATATTCGATATCTCTTTTTTCTTTTTGGTGCTCTTTCTGCTCCTTCGCACATATTTGTTCAGCATGAGTAGAGGCAAAAGGCATCAGACAAAAAAGGATAGGGAAAAACTTTGAGTACCATTTGAAATTCATATTCTTCTCCTGTTGTTATCCGGCTACAATAAAGCTGAGAAACAAAACTAAGATTGCAACGTAGATGCCAGTCTTAAATAAAACGAGGAATACGATGTCGACGAAACTTCCAGTGCTCTTTATTGGCCATGGCAATCCAATGAATGCGATCAAACATAACGCTTTTACTGAATCACTTGAGAGATTGGGAAAAGAAATTCCGAGACCGGAAGCTGTGCTTTGTATTTCCGCTCACTGGATGACGGAAGGAACCTGGATCACAGAAATGGAACATCCAAAAACGATCCACGATTTTTACGGATTTCCTCAAGAACTTTTTGATGTTCAATACAATTCTCCAGGAAGCCCGCAAATTGCAGATCGCATTCGCGCACTCGTGACGAAACCTCGAATCATTCCCGACGTCGATATGTGGGGACTCGATCACGGAACATGGTCAGTACTCAGACACATGTATCCTGAAGCAGACACTCCCGTCATGCAGTTGAGTTTAAATATGCATCATCCGGCCCAAGATCATTTTGATCTCGGTGTGAAGTTACGCGCTCTTCGCGAACAAAATATTCTCATCGTGGGAAGTGGAAACATCGTTCACAATTTAAGAAAAATCAAATGGGGAGACGATGCCCCTGCTTATGATTGGGCCGTTGAATTTGATGAATGGATGAAAGAACGTTTATTAAAAAAAGATTACGAAGCAATCATTAAAGACGCCACAAATTCCGAAGCGGGGAAATTAAGTATCCCAACAATGGACCATTGGTTTCCGCTTTTTTATGTTTTGGGAGCTTCGACACCTGAAGATACTCTGAAGTTTGAATATGAAGGAATCGAAAACGGTTCCATTTCAATGAGAACATTCACGCTCGGAAATTATTAGGAACACTCATAATCATTTTATATTTTTCATCGCCTTCCCAATAGATGATTATCCCGCCTTCTTTCCGGACCTCTGTTCATAGAGGCCAGTCAATTATCAAGAGGGAATTATGAAAAAATCACTGCCATTCACGCTCGCACTTTTTTTAATTTTTAATTCAACGGCCTTTGCCGATGCAGAAACAACGAACTCTACGACAAGAGTAATCGAACAAAATAATTCCAGCTTTGAGTATGCAGATCACATGTATAAGATGTCACACCTCATGCGTGTGACAGAAGGAAAATTAGTTTCGACATCAGAAGACCTTCCTCATGATACAGAAGAAGCGCACGAATTTTTTGAAGAAGCTTGTGCCCCGAAAAACGCGACAGCAGACCTCGCTAAAAAAGTGACAGTTGATTATCAGGGACTATATACGACTCAAACATTTGAATGTGATGAGCGCTCAGAAGATGGGAAAGTAAACACTGTTCAATTTGTTGTTACGACAGATATCAACGACACTCTAAGAGATCTTCAAATTAATCAATTGAGTGCTAAAGCGAATTCAACAGATATTGATCCACATCACATGACTTTAAAAGATGGAGGAGAAATTGCGATTGCTGTAGGGGCTTCACTCCTTGTTTCAGGTTTGATGGCGAAACAAATCTATGCCGGTCAACAAGATAAATTTTTACATGCAACAGGCGGAAGCTTAATTGCCGCAGCAACAACTTTGCTTGCGTACTACGGATTTAAAACGAGTAAAAATGAAGCGGCCCTCATTGGGTTTGCGACTGCTGTTGCCGTCGGGCTTTTAAAAGAGTACGCCTACGACACTCATCACACCGATGCTCACACTGTCGACATTCACGATGCAGAAGCGACAGCGATGGGAGGAGCGGCCGGCGCTTTTATGATTCGTCTCAAATTTCAATGGTAATAATGAAAACTCAAAGCCTGGGCCAATAACCAATAAGCTTCAGAGGTCGGGTGTCCATCAACGGGAATCGTTGTGTGGACATCGCCGCCTTTGGAAAAATCTCTCAATGTTAAAACTTTCTCAAAATCCAAAACATCAAATCCATACTCCAAGGCCACTTTCTTAAAAGTTTCGAAATCGTGATGAGCAAAATAGCTGATGATGATTTTTCGATTAAATCTTTTATTTGGAATGTGTTCAATCCCGGCATTGAGAAGCGCAAAAAATAATCTGAAATTTTGTTCGGAATAAATGCGGGGCAATTCTAAATTAAAAGTTTTAGTGATGGCCGATTTCGCCATGAGATTATAAAAGCTCCTCGCTGTGCGATCGCTTTCGTTGAAAAAACCGTGATAAATAATTTCATCGCCGCTTAATGTATATTCAGGTTTTGTCGCAATATACTTTGCAGTTTGATAGGCATTTGTCGGATACACTAAACGCTGCATCTGCACTTCATGATAAAGCCAGATAAAATCCCCCTGAGTTTCAACAATAGGAGTGAAGTAATCAGGATTCGCGAGACCGCGCAGATAAAAATCATTGGCACTGTCGCCAGTTACACCGTAATTATAAATTCTCCATTTTTCAGTGACAAGCGAAGCTAATTGCGAAGGATAGTCTTGTCCCTGATTGACTCCTTCTCCAAAGGTAAATGAATCGCCGGCACAAAGAATAAAATGATCAGCTGGTTTAGTGAATTGATTATCCACCTGTCGTTTGCCGAAAGAATTATAAGTGTAGTTCACATTATAAAGTTCGATATTAGTTCCACGGATCTTCTTGTTAAACTGCGATCTGCGGCTTTGTCCATCCGGAGAATAGTCCCATTTTCGGTTTGTTTGATGATTGTGATCGATATCGGCATACGAGTATTTGTTGTTCAAACTTTCATCATATGAACCTGTCATATCGGCCGGAATTTTTTCTAAAATGGCAGGGCCGAATTCTTTTTGTAATTCGAGCGGGGAAAGGTCTGCTGTTTTTAAACGAACAGGCGGAGAAACAGTGAGTTTTCTCTCTTCAATTAAGTGAAACCGACAGGCGATTTCCAGAGCACCAATGAGACCCAGAAAGAGGAAAAGATTGATGAAGAAAATTTTAAAAAATTTGATAAAGGCTCTCATACAAGGTTACTCTATTAGAGATGAAATTATCTCCTAAAAACGCACTCATTTTTGCGGCAAAATTGCTAGCGGTAACGCTCGTGAGTTTTGCTGTTTTAGAAATGATAGCATTTCTTTCTTTGAGTAATGAAGAAAAAAAACTTCCGGCCGAAAAGCTTCTCGATCGTTATCACAGCGAGTATTTGCAGGGAGCACTGACTGGCGGCTGTTCATTTGCAGAAACAGTTATTGGACATTCGATGCTGGGGTTTGTTCACAGACAACCAGAGTTTCTTTCAGAAAAATGTCGACTCATGTATCACGTGAACAACATCGGTGTTTTGTCTGACAGAAAATTTCCTCTCACGAAAGAGCAAGATGCCTATGTCATCATGGTTTTAGGCGGATCAGTTGCAGAACAATTTGCAAACTACAAGGATCGCGAGGGCCGCTATTATTTTGAAGAACTGTTGAATAAAACATTTATCTCGCCAACGAAAAAACCGTTCAAAGTTTACAACGGTGGATTGGGAGCGTGGAATATGCCCAATCAATTGAACATGCTCATGATGTATACGGATCGCATGGATGCTCTCGTCTCAATCGACGGTTATAACGAAGCTTATCGTGTGCAGGAAGGAGATCATCTTGAAGAAGTTCCAGGCGCCACTTATATTCTGGCGAATGAAAGTCGCTCAAGTCTCAAAATTTTAGGTCTGCGCTTTTTATGGGCTTATCAATACGGCATTGCCCACTCAATTTTAAAACATTCTTATTTTTTTAATTCATGCTATAAAATTTTAACCGGTGTTTATCAGTCACATATTCTGACTGTGGATATGGTCGACAAATATTTTATGGCGAGCAGGGAGAATCTTTACTTATCAGACAGTGATGCACGCGAATGGAGTTTGAAAAGTTTAGGAAGTTATATTGAAAAAATGCACAACTTTGCGAAGCTTTCTCGTATTAAATCAGCCCAGTTTTTTCAGCCCGCAAGATTTTATGGAAAAGAACTGACTGAGCAGGAAAAAGTTTATAATGAAGGCGTCGATAAAGTGACTTTTGAAAAGATTGATCATCTCTACCAGAACCTTGAACAAAAAAAATATCCCATTCACAGTCTCTCTCACATTTTTGAACAAGAAAAAGGAGAAATCTTCGGTGATCATATCCATTATAAAAAAGTAGACGGAATTTCACGCGGTAATGAAATTCTTGCACAAAACGTTGTTGAGCAATTGGGAAAGATGTGGGGACTAAAAAGAAAGCATGACTAGTGAAAAACGTTACTGCATTTTACCTTTCACTCATCTTGAAATTCACGAAAAAGGTGAAGGGTTTCTCTGTTGCCCTTCATGGATGCGAAAACCGATTGGAACTTTAGAAAATCAAAGTGTCGAAGAAATTTGGAATTCGACAGAGGCACAGGCAATCAGAGACTCCATCATCGATGGGAGCTATCGTTATTGTGATAAAAATCTTTGTCCTTATCTGCATTCGGGAAAACTTCCAATATTCGATGAACTCTCACCGAGAGTAAAAGAAGCCGTCAGCGAAAAGAAAACAAAACTTGAAGTTCCCCCTCACTATATGTTGCTGGCCTACGATCATTCGTGCAATCTTTCTTGCCCGAGTTGCCGTCCGGAAAAAATCATGGAAGCTCGTGGATCAGCGGCTTACCAGCGATCTGAAGCCTATACAAAAAAAATCGAAGAAGATTTAATAAAAAATCTGGGTAAACATAAACTCATTTTGAATATCACTGGTTCGGGTGATCCTTTTGCTTCCGGAGTTTCGAGCAAATTTTTAGAAAACCTGGACGGGGAAAAACACCCAAATCTCAAAATCGATTTGCAGACAAACGGAGTTCTCTTTACTGCTAAAAGATGGGAACGTTTGAAAGGAATTCATCAAAATATTAATAGTGTTTTTGTTTCCATCGATGCTGCGACGGCCGAGACATATCCGCTTGTGAGACGTGAAGGCGACTGGAAAGTTCTCCTGGAAAATATGAAGTTTCTGGCGGAATTGCGTAAGCAAAGAAAGATCAACCTGCTTCAGGCGCGTTTTGTCGTTCAAAAAAAGAACTATGTTGAAATGGAAAAGTTCGCGAAGGACTTTTTGAAGCTCGGTTGTGACGTTATAGAATTTTCTTTAATGATCGACTGGCGATCAATGCCGAAGTCTGTTTATAAAGATCAATGTGTTTGGGAAAACGGTCATCCTGAACGCGAACTTTTTTTAGAGGCCTTGAGTAAAAGCTTTTTAAGTCATACTCGCATTTTTCTGGGAAATCTGACCAGCTATAGAGAAGAGGCCATTCGCTATCAAAAAGACCGTCTGTCATTTTTAAGACGTCAACTTTTTGTCTGGTCTCATCGCTTGCAAGAGCTAAAAAATTGTTTAACCGATTTTCAAATCAAGCTCTCTAAGAAGATGACGAATTGAAAAGGCTCAGTTAAACTGAAATCTAATGAAAATTAGTATTATCATCGTGACATTAAATCGCAAAAAGGTTCTGGCAGAATGTCTAGAATCGATTCGTAAGCAAAATTTAAAAATCCCTTACGAAGTTATTGTCGTTTTTAATGGTGACCGCGTTTATTTTGATCGCTTTAAGCTGGCGTATCTCGAATATCATTTCTATCCGATTCTTCAAACAAGCACAGCTTGTGCCCGAAATTTTGGTTTAGAAAAGGCCAAAGGTGAATACATCTTTTTCCTGGATGAAGATTGTGTCCTTCCGGAAAACTATTTTAACCATATCGACTTTGAAGAAAGCTGGGATGTCTTGAGCGGTCCGGATCAAACGATTCCGAACGGTGGGATTTCAGCGACGATGGTTGGAAGAGTTCTGGCCTCGCCACTTTGTATGGGACCGACCTATAAAAGACATTGTCGCAAAACTGGTCCTACGAAAAATGCTTCAATTAATGAAATGAATTTTGGCAATATCTGGTTTAAGCGAAGAAAAGAAGAGAATATCCTTTCTTTTAATAAAGAGATCCGCAAAAACGAAGGTCATGACTTACTTAAAAAACTGGAAAGAAAAAAATTTCATTTCCATTATCGTCCGGACCTCTATGTCTATCGTAAAAAACAAGTGAATCTGGAAAAGCTTGGCGGTGCTTTTATTCGCAGTGGAGAGTTTCAGACGATCCAGTTTATGAAGAATCCGAATCGCCAAGATTTAATTAATTTTTTTCCGCTGCTCTTTCTTTTCTTATTGAACGCACTTGTCTTTTCGCCGGGAATAATGCCAGTCTTTATTCTGGCAGCCTACAGCCTTTGTGTGCTGGCCTTAGAAGTGGCACGTTTTAAAACTTTAAGTTTTAAATTTCTCTTTTATCATTTCTATGTTCTTGCCTGTTTTAATGTGGGAATTCTCAAAGGACTGTGGCGAGGAAAAAAAGAGATCTTCAATTTCAATCGAGAGATAGAACAACCCAGAGGTGAAATATGAAAAAATTAGCATTGCTTTCTTTAATGGTTCTTTCAACACGTCTTTATTCAGCAGAACTTAATTGCAATATCCAGATTAATCAGGACATCATGTCTGAAGTTCAAGTAACAACGACTCTTGATCAAAAAGCAGGAATTGATTCTGTGAATGGAGTTGTAGCCTATGTAACAGAAAAGGCCAATAACCACTATATCGTAGAAGCTTATTTGGCAGACTACGATCTAAGAGTTTACGGAGAAGGCTCAATTAAAGATCAAAACGATCGCGTAGTGGCCAGCGTATGGGGCCGCGATAGCATGGTCGATATTGAATGCCGCCTCAACGTTGATTCAAAAAGAAACTAATCTTTTCTATTGTAGAGATGGTCGGTCGGGATCATTAATCCAGGCTGACTCATTCTCTGATTGATAATCACTCAGCGCTTTTTCAACCCCATCTAAAACGTCGGCAATTGTAGCAAAAAGAGCTTTTGCTTTTGGTTCGTCAACGCGTTCAATGTCTTCAAGACAGTGAGCTTTTAAATCAGAAATATGCTTTTCAATATTTTGTGCATGTTCTTTTGGATCTCTGGAATGAACTGTTTCAATCATAAAATTCTCCGGTTAAAAATTGAGTTTTTGCCAATAGTTTTTCGGATTTTCTGAGCGAGCAAAATTTAATTTCTGAAGCAAGAGATTTTGATCGTTGGTGCTCAAATTCGCTTTGGCAATCACATCGAGGGCTTCTTCTTTGCGTCCTAATTTTTCCAATGAAAGAATCAAATAAAAATAGCCAATCGGTGAAGTGGGAAATTGTTGAACAAAGGTTTCTGCATTTTCCAGAACGCCGCTGTAATCGTTTCGTGCCATCATTCTCATAAAGGGAATCTGAACGACATCTTCATTGATATACTCTTCTTCAGGAAACGCATCGTTATCAACTGCATCTTGGAGAGATGTCAGTTTGTTCATTGTCTCTGTCTCTTGAAAATTGAGAGCATCATTTCTTTGTTGTAAAATTTTATATTCTGGATCATCAACGCCGATGAGTCCCATTTGATTTTGAACATCAAGTTGTTGATTGCTGATTTTGTTGAGTTGTTCAGCAAGTTGATTGATTTCTTTGTTGGCATTTGAAACCAATGCTGCTTCTTTTCTTGTCACAGAATCGCTGGATAAATCAAAAGCGGCCATACTTTCTAATAGAGAATTGACTTCGTTGTCATCGATAGGAATACTGAATTTTCCTTCTTCTACTAAAAGAGAAATAAGTTTTGCTTTATAGGCAGCATAGCTGTCGGGTTCGCGTGCAATAATTTCATCTGCAATCTGAATCGTTCGCTGAATTTCATTAAAATTGACGAGTTTAATTCTCGCCATTCGCAAATTTAAAAGATTGGCGAGTTCTTCCGTCGTTTTTCCTGCGAGATCATCATTGGAAGGCGTAGACTCTATCCGAGTGCCTTCACGAAGAGTGGCCGCTGCACCAGTGGAAACCGTATCTTGAATCTGAGTTGTCGCTGTTGTTTTAACAGGTGCAGGACTAAGCAAACGTCCCCAAGGTTTTGGTTTGCGACGTTCTTTATTGAGCATCATGATTTTTAATCGAAGGGCCTGGTTCTCTCTTTTTTGAGAAAAATAAAATTTGGCGGCGAAGGCACCGACAATAATCAGAGCAAAGAGGAGATAGTAGTATTTTCGATTTTCAATCTTGCTCTGATACACAAAAAATCCTGGTTAGATAAGATTCTTTATTCCTTCATTGGGAAAAGCGTACCTCTAATTTTTTTAGAAAACATGACATTCAAAGTTAGAAAGGTGATCAATAGCAATTTTCTATTTTAAGAAAAAGAATAATTTATTTTTTCTTTTATTGTTAATCATTAACAATTCTCCGTGGCAATTAGACTCAGAGATTAGGACAGAACTGGTCTGGTTTTTTTTTGCAGACTGATTTGCAGGGACTTAATGTTGGCCTTAATTTGGCAATCTAAGGTTTTTACTTTTTTGCGTGTTAACCATTAACCAGGGAAATTATGAAAATTTTAAGCATTCAGACAATTGCGAATCCTAATGTTTATCATCATCGTTCGGTTTTAGTTATGAATCTGGAGCTTGAGAATTTAGCAGATGCTTCAAGCACGGATCTTTCTCATTTTAATGAAAGACTCTTAAACCTTCTTCCTGGTTTGCTGTTACATAAATGTTCTCCTGGTTATGAAGGAGGATTTGTCGAAAGACTCAAGAGAGGGACTTACATGGCCCACATCATTGAGCATATTGCTTTGGAACTCTCAGTTCTCGCCGGAATTGAAGTCAATTACGGCAAGTCTGTTTATGGAGGACGTCCTGGCTTTTATAAAATTGTTGTTCGCTATCGTTCAGAAGCGGGAATGAAATATCTTCTGGAGTCAGCAGTCGATATCGTTCAATCAATTGTTGAAGGAGTCACTTACGATTTAGAAGTTTGTCTTGCTCACGCCAAATATCTCATTAATAAATTTGCTCTCGGTCCTTCCACTTCTGCGATTTTATCTGCGGCAAAGAAAAGAAATATTCCGTGGAAAATAGTAAATTCAAGCAATCTTATTTTATTGGGACATGGAAAACATCGCCAGTTTTTTCAATCAACAACAAGTAGTAAGACGAGCGATATTGCTGTCGAACTTGTTCAGGATAAAGATTTAACCAAAAATTTTCTAGAGGATGTTGGTATTCGCGTGCCTCATGGAAAAACCGTGAAGTCATTGATGGAAGCGATCGAAGCAATGGAAGAACTTCCACTTCCTCTCGCCGTTAAACCAGTCGATGGAAATCACGGGCGTGGTGTAACTCTCAATGTGATGAATGTTGAAGACATGAGGCGAGCATTCACAACTGCTCATGAATATTCTGATGAAGTCATTATTGAAGAATGTCTGAAAGGAAAAGATTATCGCATTATTGTTGTCGGTGGAAAATTTATTGCCGCAGCTGAAAGAACTCCGGCCTTTGTTATAGGAGACGGCATTTCGACAATCGAAGAATTAATAAAAAAAGAAAATTTAAATCCTCTTCGAGGGGAAGATCACGAGAAAGTGTTGACGAAAATATCACTTAATCAGGAAACGCTTAATCTGTTGGCGAAAAATGATTTAAATTCAGAAAGTGTGCCGCCTGAAAAAGCTTTTGTGCAATTAAAAGAGACGGCCAATCTTTCAACTGGGGGAATTGCCAGTGATGTGACGGATATCGTTCATCCCGAAATAAAAATGCTTTGTGAAAGAGCTTCGAGAATTGTAGGGCTGGATATTTGCGGAGTGGATTTAATTGCGGAAGACATTTCGCTTCCTCTTTCAGTACAGGAAGGAGGCATTATTGAAGTCAATGCTGGACCGGGAATTAGAATGCATCATCATCCAAGTTTTGGTGAAGCCCACGATGTCGGTGGTGCGATTGTCGATCATCTTTTTCCCAATCACTCTGACGGACGCATACCACTGATTGCTATTACAGGAACAAATGGAAAAACGACAGTGAGTCGTCTCGTGAGCCATATCATTTCTGCGACTGGAAAATGTGTGGGAAATACGACGACCGATGGAATTTATATCGATAACATTCTCGTTTCCGCTGGAGATACGACAGGACCGGCCTCTGCCAATACTGTTTTAAGTGATCCTTCTGTTGAAGTAGCTGTTCTGGAAACAGCGAGAGGAGGAATCGTTAAACGCGGACTCGGTTATGATTGGAGTGATGTCGGAGTTCTTACAAACGTACAACTCGATCATGTCGGACAAGATGGGATTGAAACAATTGACGACATTCTAAGAATTAAATCACTTGTCTTAGAAAGGGTGAGGCCCGGCGGAACGATTATTGTCAATGCCGATTCACGAGAAATTGTAGAGTATATCCAAAATAAAAAAGAAGAATTCGCCAATAGAAAGATCATTTATTTTTCTTTGCAGGGAAGTAATCGTGCAGTCGTCGATCATCTGGAAGAAGGTGGTCACGCTTATTTTTTACGTGACGGTGAAATTATCGAAGCGCAAGGGGGAATTGAAAGCAGTGTGATCGCAGCAGATAGAATTCCATTAACGATGGGAGGAACTGCACGCTTTCATGTGGCGAATGTGATGGCGAGTATTGCTGCTGCACATGCGATTGGAATTGATGACGACAGTATCTTCACTGGTCTCATGACTTTTGAACAAGTAAAAAATAAAGGCCGAACAAATCTTTATCGCATTGGTAACGGATATCTTCTTTTGGATTACGGACACAATGCCGACGCCATCGCCAATATCGGAGAGATGGGAAGAAAATGGAATGTGAGTTCGACGACGGCAATCTTAACAGCGCCGGGGGATCGTTCTGATGAATTGATTCGTTTGGTTGGTGAATCGGCCGCATGGAGTTTCGATAAAATTATCATCAGAGAAGATGAAGATTTGAGAGGACGAGAAAGCGGAGCGATCTCTCAAATTTTACAAAACACAATTAAAGAAGAGAAACCTTCGCTCGAATGTGAAATTGTTTTAAATTCATATTTAGCTTTAAGAAAAGCTGTTAAAGAAATGCGTGATAATGAGTTGATTATCTTTTTTTATGAAGAACACGATGACATAGAAAAAGTCCTGAATGAATTTAACCCTTCGATTATTCCACAAGCTGATTCTTATTTGTTTAAAAAGGAACAGGACTTTAATGAAATAGAGGAGAGCAACGAATGGGTTCAATACTCATCTTAAAAAATGCTGAAGTTTACAATCCTCAACCTATCGGACGGCAAGATATTCTTTGTCTTGGAGGTCGTGTTGTCAAAGTAGGAGATATTAAAACTGAACATTACGAAGCGCTGGATATTCCCTGTGAAATTTTAGATCTTAAAGGGGCGATTGTTTTTCCCGGATTAATTGATTCTCATGAGCACATCATCGGTGGCAGCGGCGAGCGCGGTTACAAATCGCGTTCACCTGAAATTGTTATTTCAGAAATTGTTCGAGGTGGAATCACAACGCTAGTTGGTTGTATCGGCGTTGATACATACACTCGCAATATGGAATCGCTTCTTGCTCAGGCAAAAGTTTATAACGAAGAAGGTTTAACGGCCTTCATCTGGTCCGGAGGTTATAATGTTCCACCTAAGACATTAACTGGGTCTCTTACACAGGATATGATTTTAATTCCGGAAGTTATCGGCGCCGGAGAAATTGCCGTTTCTGATATCAGAAGTGCCAAGCCCTCGGTTCAGGATCTTGCTCGATTAGTCACTGAAGCCTACAACGGAGGAATTCTCACTGGAAAATCCGGCGTTACTCACTTTCATATGGGAGATGGCAAAGAATATATGCGCCCCATTTTTGATTTGCTCAACCACTACGACATAAGTCCATTATGTATTTATCCCACTCACGTCAATCGCAACGCCGAGTTGTTAAGACAAGGTTGCGTGCTCACTCATGAAAGTGTGATGGTCGATTTCGATGTGTGTGGTGGAGATCTCGTTCCTTCGCTTAAGGCCTTCCTGGAAAACGACGGCAACATGAATAATCTCACGCTCTCAAGTGATGCCTCTTTTGTCGGCCCGGATTTTTTATACGAACAGATGATGGATGCTCTCAAAGAATTTCAATGGCCATTGGAAAAAATCCTTCCTCTTGTGACAAGTAATGTGGCGAAGGTTTTAAAACTTCCTCATAAAGGAAAAATTGAAGAAGGTGTTGATGCCGACTTAGTTGTCGTCGATCCTGATACATTTGAAATTTATCATGTCATCGCGAAAGGAAAGTTTTTCATGAGAAATAAAATCATGGAGTACAGTCCGAAATATTTAACTTACTCTAACCGGAAGATTGAAATTTATGGGGAAAAAACAACCAGGTAAACTCATTATTATTGGTGGAAGAGAAGATAAAGAAGATGAGATGGAAATTCTTCGCGCTGTTGCCGAAGGAGTGGGAGACGGAAAACTTTGTATCGTGAGTGTCGCGAGCACTGTTGGAGATGAATTGTGGGAAACCTATCGTCGTGTCTTTAAACATCTCGGTGTAAAAAAATTAAGTCACCTCGATGTCGTTCATCGAACTCAAAGTGTTGACCAGGCCGGATATAAAGCAGTGAAAGACGCCGATGCCATTTTTTTTACAGGGGGCGATCAACTTAAAATTACCAGCGAACTCGGTGGAACAATCATTCAAGATCGCATCGTCGAAATTTATCGTAACGGCGGCATTATCGCGGGAACATCGGCCGGAGCTTCTGTCATGGGAGAAACGATGATGATTTCCGGAAACTCCGATGCTTCATTTCGTTTGGATTCCAATTTAAAAATGGCTCCAGGATTAGGGCTTGCGACAAACATGCTCATCGATCAGCACTTTGCAGAAAGAGGGCGCATTGGTCGCTTAATCGGAGCTACTGCTTACAATCCCAAATATCTCGGTATCGGAATTGATGAAAATACCGCAATTATTTTACAAGACAAACAACGTTTCGATGTCATTGGCAGTGGAGCTGTTTATGTTCTCGATGCTCACGAGGCCAATGGGTGTAACGTTTCAGAAGGTGACGAAAGTGCAGCTCTTTCTATTTTTAACGTGAAATTGCACCTCCTTTCAAAGGGAAATTATTTTGATCTCACGATGAAGAAAGCCTTTCCCGGCAGTTAACCCGCAGACAAAGAGAAAAAGTTTTGTTAATCTAAGTCATGTCTGAATTAATCAGTGTCATCATTCCTACGTTTAATCGCTCAGGTGTTTTACTGCGCGCGATTCATTCTGTTCTCAATCAAAGCTACAAACATTTTGAACTCATCATTGTTGATGATGGTTCCACTGATGAAACAGAAAGACTTCTTAAACCCTTTATTGAAAATCAATCGATTCAATATGTCCGTCAGGACAACAAAGGAGTTTCATCGGCCCGCAATCGAGGTGTGAACCACGCTCGCGGAGAGTGGCTGGCCTTTTTGGATTCTGACGACGAATGGCTGGAAGATAAACTTCTTCATCAGATAAAATTTTTAAACGAGAACTCTCATTTAAAAATCGTCTACAGCGATGAAATCTGGATGCGCAATGGAGTGAGGGTTAATCAAAAGAAAATTCATCAGAAAAAAGGCGGATGGATTTTTCCTCATTGTGTGACCCAATGTTTGATCGGCCCATCTTCTGTTCTTCTTTCTAAAAATCTTTTTACAGAGATGAAAGGGTTCGATGAAAGTTATGAAGTGTGCGAAGATTATGATCTGTGGTTAAAAATTTCTTCCCGCTACGAGGTCGGGTTGATTGAAACACCGTTGATTGTGAAATACGGTGGACATGAGGATCAACTTTCTACCAGGTTTTTTGCGATGGATATGTGGCGCCTGCGTGCTCTTAAAAATATTCTTAACGATGATATCCTTCCTGAAGAGTTTCGTGTTTTAATAAAGGAAACAATGAAGAAAAAAGGAGATATTCTTATTTCCGGTTATCAAAAATATGGCAACCACGATGCCATTCTGGAAGTAAGACGGTTGTTACATGAATAGAAACATTTTTATTCTTCCGGTAATATTCCTGCTTTTTATTGTATTAGAAATGACTTTCCCTCTGAGAAAACGAACATTCTCTTTTTTTAGTCGTGCGAAAGACAACTTGCTCTTAACTCTGATCGCCCTGCCTTTTACTCGTTTTCTTTTCTATCCTTTGTATTTCAAATTGGATCATCTTAACCAACATGGAATTTCAGAAGGAACGATTCGTTTTATTTTAAGTTTTCTCTTACTGGATTATCTTTTGTATTGGTGGCATCGGGTGAATCATCGTTATTCATTTCTCTGGCGCTTTCACCAGATTCATCACACGGATGTCGATATGGATGCAAGCACGGCCTTGCGATTTCACTTCGGTGAATTGTGCTTATCAGGAGTCGTCAGACTTTTTCTCATTTTTCTTCTAGGGTTTAAACTGGAAGTGTTTTTCCTTTTTGATCTGATGGTGACATCGCTCACGATCTTTCATCATAGCAATCTTCGCTTGCCCAAAATGACAGAGAGAGCACTGAGTTTTATTCTGGTAACACCGCTTTATCATCAAACCCATCATTCTTATTTTCAGAATGAAACGGATTCAAATTTTTCGACGATTTTTAACTGGTGGGACCGTTTGCACGGAACTTATACAGGCGTTCGGATGCCGGAAGAAATCACGATCGGTCTGCCGGCGTTTCCAATGAATTTGTCGTTAGGGGATTTATTGAAAGGGCCTTTTTTGAAACTCAAAAAATGGCCCGAACAATATCTTTATCGAAATAAACTGCTCCACAAGGGTGGGGATAGGAAAGAGTCGCTGTTCTTCAAATATTGATGAACGACTGCGAATGTTCCTCTTAAATTCAAATCTTTATTGTCTCTTTGTTTTCTCTCTAATTGCATCTAGAGCTCTATGGTTCCAGGCTGCCCAAATTTAGAGTGCGAATTTCATCAAAAAAAGGATTGCGTAATCCGAGACGGATTTTATTTTCGCAAAGAAGATTCCCGTAAAGTTGCTCGTTTCAAATGCAAAAATTGCAATCGTAAATTCTCTTTTGCGACTTTTAAACTTGAATATCGGCAGAAAAAAAGAAGAGTCAATTACATGCTTTTCAAGCTTCTTGCTTCTGGTATTTCTATGAGAAGGTCGGCACGAGTTTTAAACATTCATCAGACGACAGTTCATAGGAAATTAATTTATCTCGCAAAAAAGGCGCGCAAAGAACAAGCGCTTTTTCTCAGAGAACTCAAACAGGAAAAAGTTGAGCATCTGCAGTTTGATGATTTGATTAGTTCAATCCATACAAAATTAAAACCAATTGCCATTTCTATCGCGGTTGATGCAAAAAGAAGATTTATTTTGGGAACAGAGATCAGCGAGATTCCCGCCTTCGGACATTTAGCGGAGTTGTCTCGTCGCAAATACGGAAGAAGAAAAAACGAACACCCAAAAAATTTATCAACGCTGCTTGAAAATCTTTCCCCTTTTGTTCACCAACAAGCGAAAATTGAATCGGACGAACATCATGCTTATGCATCGATTGTGAATAAATATTTTCCTTTATCCGATTATCAACAGTACAAAGGTGAGAAAGGTTGTGTTGCCGGACAAGGCGAGCTTAAGAAAGTGAATTACGATCCACTTTTTGCGATCAACCACACCTGTGCGATGTTGAGAGCGAATATTAATCGATTGATTAGAAAAACTTGGTGTACATCAAAGAAGCCAGATATGTTAAAAAATCATATCGATTTGTTCATTGCTTATCATAATCGTTTTCTTCTCGATTAAAATCCAAAGTTAATTTTAAAATTGTTTCTCGTTGTGATAAGTGAATCAAAAGCCCCACTCTGGTGGGGCAGTTTATAATTATTTTATTTTGTAGAGACCTTTCACGATCAATTGTGCTGATGCAGGATTTGTCGCCAGTGGAATATTGTGAACATCACAAATTCTCATAAGAGTGGAAATATCGGGGTCGTGCGGGTGCATTCCCAATGGATCGCGCATGAAAATCACTGCCTGACATTTTCCCGTTGCTACGAGTGCTGCAATTTGAGCATCTCCGCCGAGTGGTCCGGATAAACATTTTCTTACTTTTAATCCTGTTTGCTCCAGATGTTTTCCTGTTGTTGCAGTCGCCACGAGTTCAAATGATTTAAAAAATTCCATATTATCTTTAACAAAAGCTATCATTTCAGCTTTTTTTCCATCGTGTGCAACAAGGGCCAAAGTTTTTTTTGTCGTTCGTTTCATTTTCTATTCCTAATGATTGTCAGAGTCTTATTTCTCCTGAGATGATTATAGCTGATTTTCTGTTAGTTTATAAAGGAGGTTCGAAATGTTCGGGAAAAAATTGCTTGCGGGTTTAGTGCTCGCTTTAACATTAAGTTTTAGTGCATCAGCTGAACCGGTTTTTCTTTATCCATTTTGTAACTACGGACCGGCCTCTGGGGAATGTACTCTAAACAATACAAGTGGCAAAAACGTAACTTGTAATATCCAGGCGCAGGGACAGACGAGAAACGGTTCGATGTTAAGTGGATTTCAATACGTCATGCTTTATCCGGGAATGTTTGCTTGGGTACGCGTGAACGCATACAACCCGGTAAATGATCCGATCGTTTATTTAAGTGCGACAGCTTTCTGTAATACAACCAACTAAGAATGTTCGAGCGCTTTTTTGCTGGTGAAAGCATGAAAGCGCTCGTTTCCACGCTTCCAGATAATTCCATCAAAAAGAAAGTGAGCGATAAGCGGAGTTAAGAGCAACGCTTGAACCAATAAATCGACATCATCAAAATAATTAATAATCGCCAATTGATAATAATCGAGCATTCCTCCTGCAAAGAAGAGAAGAGCAATAAGGGCAATCGCCCATTGTCTCATCCAGTTTACAGAATGTGTGAGTTTTGAACGCGTCTCCATCAGAAAAAAATAGGGAATAGTGTGAGAAAAAATGAGAAGCGAATAACTATAGATCTCGTTTTTAAAATAAAGAAATCCAAGCGCATAAACTCCACCGTAAAAATAAAGAGACCAGACTCCACGACGCAATTTATTTTTTGTCAGATAAACCATGAGTAGAATTGCAACGGCGATATAAACATACACGGCCATCGACCAGACTTTTTGAGCCGTTTCTGGCGATGAAAAAATTGAAAATTCAATTGATTTAATAATTCTTTCACTCAAATGATTTTCACCAGCGCGTGGAAGAAGATGGAAAATGAGAAACGGACCCATCGTTAAAAAATAATAGCCCCATTTGAAAAGTTTGATGTGCGTGCCTTTGCGGTAGAGAAGAGTCACTCCCAATCCCTGGCGCATATTATGAAAAACGGTGAAGTAAAAAATATAAGTATAAAAATAGTGGTGAGCAAAAACGAGAACAATTAAATTGAGAAAAAAAGCAATCAACGTGACATAGGGAACGTAGGCCTTGCGGTTTTCTTTGGGGTCTAAGTAGACTTCGAGAAAAGTAGAGTAGACGTGTCCTCCGTCGAGCAAATAAGCGGTAATCCACATCATCGCAGGAGTCATCATCCAGCTCGTACTCAAGCAGCAAATGAGCACAATAAGTGTCGGCAAAAAGATTTTCCAAAAATCTTCCAGTGGAGAATTAAAGATGGGAACTACTTTTTCCATAGGAATAGTTTAAGGGGGTTTCGGGTAAAAAAGAAGCTCCTTGAGAAAATGGCCTTGGATGTTTGATATTACTTAGGGGAAATCCATTTTATTGGGGGCAAACGCCTCTCTGCAATTGCCGATATGATGAAAATTGAATAAGATACGGCGTTTATGAAAATGGAGTAAAGAATGTCCGAAAAAACATCTAAGATATCAGCTATTAGATCGAGCGCTTTAACGTTTACGGCCGACCCTTTTTTAGTGGGCGGAGAAAACGCCTATCACTACGAAGCAGACGCTTTGATCGTAATGGAAAATGGAAAAATTAAATCATTTGGTTCATACGATAAATTAAAAGGAACATTGCCGGAAGGAACAGAAGTAAAAGTCTACAAAGATTCACTGGTGCTTCCTGGTTTTATTGATACACATATTCACTATCCGCAAACACAAATTATCGGAGCCTACGGTAAACAACTTATCGACTGGCTTAACAACTATACATTCATCGCTGAACAACAGTTCAAAAATTTTGATTACGCAAAAGCTGTTGCAGAATTTTTTCTCAACGAATGTTTGAAAGCGGGAACGACGACAGTGATGACTTACTGTACGGTTCACCCTGAATCAGTTGATGCTTTCTTCGAAGCTGCGCTCGCAAAAAATATGCGCGTGATCGCCGGAAAAGTTTTAATGGATAGAAATGCGCCGGACGCACTTCTCGATACAGCGAAGTCAGGTTACGAAGATTCAAAACGCCTCATTAAAAAATGGCACGGCAAAGATCGTTTGCTTTATGCGATCACTCCGCGTTTTGCTCCGACGAGTACACACGAACAATTGATGGCGACAGGAAATCTCTGGAAAGAACATCCTGGCACATACATGCAAAGTCACCTTTCAGAAAACTTAGGTGAAATTGCATGGGTAAAAGAAATTTTCCCTGATCGCAAAGATTATACGGACGTCTACGATCACTACGGTCTGCTTGGAAATCGCGCTGTCTATGGACACGGAATTCACTTGAGCGAGCGCGAGTGGCAACGTCTGCATGAAACAGGAACGAGTGTGGCCCATTGTCCGACGTCGAATGAATTTTTAGGAAGCGGACTTTTTAACTTCGTAGCTGCAAAGAAAAAAGAACGCCCGGTAAAAGTAGGACTCGCAACAGATGTTGGAGCGGGAACAAGTTTTTCTCAACTGCAATCAATGAACGAATCTTATAAAATTGCCCAGCTCGGAGGCTTTGCGCTTTCTTCGATTCACGCCTTCTATCTCGCAACGAGAGGAGCCGCTGAATCGCTTGATCTACAGGATAAAATCGGATCAATTCAAGAAGGAATGGAAGCAGATCTTGTCGTTCTCAATTTGAAATCGACATCTTTAATTGATTTCAGAATGAAACATTGTAAGAGTGTGGAAGAAGCGCTCTTCATTCAGATGACGATGGGAGATGATCGTGCGGCTCAAGCGGTTTATGTCGCTGGTAAGTTAGCAATGGAAAAGACGAACTAGTTTCACTGAGATTACATTCGCTCTTATATTTTCTTACACTCTAAAACTGTATAGACAAAAGCTATGGAATCAAGCGATAAATCTTCCATCGAAAATTCGCTACCCAAAAGAGGAGGATCCATGATGTTTAAGTCTATGCTTCTAACGACAGTAATTCTATCGAGCTTAGTGTGTACATCTCTTCATGCCCAATCTGTTGACGTGAAAAATGATCCGGCCCTAAAAATCTCAAGCGTGAGCGTGACTGAAGTTGAGCCACTTGTAGACGATCTTGTAGAAGTACAACCAAAAGTTGAACTTCCTACTGCCCCAACAAATCCCATTGATGAAGTGTCGATGATTCTCGACGGCCTTCTTGCTATTGGAAAAAAAATCTGGCCAATTATCGATGCCGGCCGTCCGGTTATTAATAGCAAACTTGCTCCAGCTGTCAGTGTTCTTCCCCACCTTGAGGGAGAAAATGGTGTTCTTAACCTCATGGCAAACTGGTCAGTGCCAAAAGTAAAAAGCTACCGCGTTTCATTTAAAAACGGATTTAACTCAGAAGTTGTAGGGTTCACTTATACTGTTTACTGGCAATACAACGGAGACTTAAACGGCGTAGGAAAATACGTGACTGGACTTAAAGTTCAGGCGAGCGAAATCTACACTGCGTGGGGATTTAACTTTGATGCAGCTTCAGAGCTGGTAAGTATTGCTAACGTTGGTTCACAAAAAGCGCCTGTGGCCTCAGCTGTCATTGCCGTTTCTTATGCAGTTAAAGGTCTTATCAATGAATCGAGAAGCGCTCAGAGCTTCTACGTTGACGGAAATGGAAATTTCCAACTCTTAAATAACTAATTTTAGAATCTTTCTTAAGCGGAGCTTAATTTTCCTAAGCTCCGCTACTTTTTTACATACTCACATTTCCAAGCAGTAATACTCTTGATACTTTCCTGACCTATTCTTGTCATATGACAACTTTAAAAAGGGGAAGGTATTATGAAATTAGCATCTCTATTTTTGTCTCTTGCACTTGTTTCTCAAGTTGCCTCTGCTGGTGTTTTAACTCTTGAAAACGGTAACAAAACAATCGAAGGCGTAAATGTTGCAAAATCTGCATCAGTTACATTTCCTGGTACATCTTCAACAGAAAAATTAGACTTCATCGGAGCTGGTCTTCGTCAAAAGAAAGTTCTTGTTGCTAACGTAAAAGTTTACGTTGCTCAAATCTTCCTTGATAACGGTGGAAAATTCGTTCGCACAAATTCAGGAGCAATGAAATCTATTCAAGATATGAAAGCTGGTGCAATTCACCTTACTTTCCTTCGCGGTGTAGACGCTCCAACTGTTCAAACTTCATTCAAAGACGCTCTTGAAGCAAACGATGTTGATCTTAACAACAAAGGAATCGTTGCTTTCCTTGCAGCTGTAAAAAACGGAGCAGACGCTCAAGATGGAAAATCAATGAACATGTCTCTTAGAAAAGACGACAAAGGTGTTGTTACTGTTGTTTACGAAAACACAAACGGAACTGAATCAACAATCACTGGGGACGATACACTTTTCAAAGGAATCCTTTCTATTTGGTTAGGTGAATCAGCTGATAACGGTCTTGCAGTTTTAAAAGCGGCAATTCTTAAAGGGGAATAATTCATGAAGGCTTCTTTAGTAATCATCTCACTTTTAGGATTGATGACTGGTTGTAAGGCGTTTAGAGCGATAGATTCGGCAAATGCGATTCCAGAAAAACTTGATGCGACTTATTCTCAAATCGTTTCGACAAACTCTCAGATTAAAAAAACAAATCAGGGAATTGATGAAACGAACGAATCAGTTCGTTTACAAAAATTGATTCTTTCTAAAAACGATATGCTCGACGATAAAAACACAAAAGACCTGGAGCCTGTGGCCCTGGGAATGATCGCTGGAGCAAAAAAATTTGGTGAAGCGGCGACGACTCAAGAAATTTTGGAATACACTTACGTCCTTCTTCGTCAGATTGAAGATCAAAGACCAGATGATTCTCTAAAGGGACCAGATGGAAAATTTCCAAAAGACATCATCGAAACTTACGATCACAAAAAACTGGTTGATCTAAACCAGATTTTAACGATCGCAGGTTTTTGCCCTCAAGATAAAGTAGATCAAATTATCAGAGAGCAAATTAATAACGAAGATGGTGGTGGTGAGTACCGTGATGAAGCTTATATTTTCTTAATGGGACGAGTGATGTTCCTTGGAACATATTTGCAGGAAGTTTATCTTGCTAAAGAAATTTCGACTGTTGAAAAAATGAGACAGGCAATCACGCGTCTTGGTTACATTGATTCTATTTTAAAGCTTCCATACAACAATGAGATTAAACTAGAAGTTAATACATTTCTTGGAAGAGATCCAATCGTTGCGGTTTTAGTTCAACCAGACGGTACTATGGATGATTCTTGGAATGCTCCAAGACTTTGGAAAAAAATGTCAAAACGTATCGATCAAGATTTAACAAATGGTAAAGTTGCGACGGGAAGCGTGGCAAACCCTACTAAAATCCAAAGCGATATTGCAGACCTTAAAGCTACTGTTCAAAGTTACATCGATTCTTGGAATAAATAATCCAAATATCCTAAATATCCTAACGAAAGGCCAGCTTATGCTGGCCTTTTTCTTTCCCGAAATCGATAATACCTCTGTCAAAAAAAATGTATTTTTCAGAGGAAATCATGAAGAATTTTTCCCGTAAAAAAGTTCTCATTACCGGAGCTGCTTCCGGTATTGGAAAACTCATGGCGACAACTCTTGCTAAAAGAGGTGCAGAAGTCATTCTCGCCGATATCAATGTCGAAGAGGCACAAAAGGTCGTTGCAGAAATTAAGCAAACTGGCGGACGCGCGTATGCGTTTCACGTCGATCTTTCTCAAACCGAGTCCATAAAAAAATTAAAATCGGATGTGAGTGCTCAAGGACACGAGTTGGATATTCTCATCAACAATGCCGGTGTTGTGTTCGGTGGAGAGTTCGAAAAACTTTCTCTCGAAAAGCATTTGCTCACATACAAAATCAATGTCGACGGCCTCGTGGCGATGACTCATGTGTTTTTTAATGATCTGAGAAAAAGTGCAGACGCCAACATCGTCAACATCGCAAGCGCTTCAGGATACATCGGTCTTCCCTATGGATCGACGTACGCTTCTTCTAAATGGGCCGTGATCGGTTTTTCGGAATCACTTCGCGTGGAATGTCTGGAAAGAAAAATTACAAACGTTCACATCACAACAGTGTGTCCGAGTTATATCAGTACAGGAATGTTTAACGGAGTCAAAGCGCCGTTACTTCTTCCATGGTTAAAACCGGAAACGATCGTGAACAAAATTATTTTGGGAATGGAGAAAAATGCTCCGTTCGTGAAAGAACCATTCGTCGTTAAAACGGTCGATCTTCTGAAAGGAATTTTACCGCTTAAATTTTATACTTATATTTCAAAAATCCTGGGAGTCTCGACAAGTATGACTCATTGGAAAGGAAGAGCCTCATGAATTTAAAACAATTATTGGATTCACTCAAAATCGATGCGGACTATGTTTCGCTTCGTGAAGTTCGCACTCGTTCGCACACTGTTGTTGTGAGAAATGAAGTTTTCGAAGGACTTTCTTCTTCTGAAGATCACGGTCTCATGGTGGAAGTTATGGTTAAAGGACAATTCGCTTATGGAGCGACGAACTCTTTTGATCCTAGCGTTGTTAAGCGTGTCGCTGAAGAAGCAAAACGTTCAGCTGCAAACGTTGCTCGTTTCGGACTTTATCAGTTCACGCAAAATGAAAGACCGAAAGTTGCGGGCGTTTATAAAAGCCCAACTGATAAAGGTGTAGACCATTTTCATCCGGGAGATTTAACAGATCTTCTTATGTCACTTTCAAGTGCAATGAAAATTCACGATCACGTGATCAGCCGTTCGGCGTATTACATGATTACGGAAATGGATACGCATTTGGTGGCAACGAATGGAAGTGATGTAAAACAAAAAATTATTCGTTCAGGTGTTGGTTTAAGTGCAACGGCCACTTCAGACAAAGGAACACAAAAGAGAACATACGGTGATGATCGTAGTGCTCAAATTGGAATGGAAGTTTTAAACAAAGAAAAACTTCTTGTTGAAGCAAAAAGAATTGCAACAGAGGCCTTAAATCTTCTTGAAGCTGATGAATGTCCAACTGATACAATGGATCTTATTCTTTCTCCCGATCAAATGTTTTTACAAATTCACGAAAGTATCGGACATCCGCTGGAACTCGACCGCATCTTAGGTGATGAAAGAAATTATGCAGGATGGAGTTTTGTAAAGCCTGCAGACTTCGGAACTCTTCGTTACGGATCATCTCTCATGAACGTCACTTTTGATCCGACTGTTGTTGGGCAAAATGCAAGTTACTTCGCTGACGATATTGGAGCTGTTGCCACTCGAGAATATTTAATCCGCGATGGAATTTTAGAGCGTGGACTTGGAAGTCTTGAATCGCAGAAGCGTTTAAATCTTCCGGGGGTGTCTTCACAAAGAGCGACATCGTGGAATAGAGCACCTATTGATCGTATGGCCAATGTTAATTTAGAGCCGGGAACATCGAGCTTTAAAGATATGTTGTCGAGTGTAGAGCGTGGAGTGTTCATGCAAACAACTCGTTCATGGTCGATTGATGATTACAGAAATAAATTTCAATTCGGTTGTGAGTACGCTCAATTGATCGAGAATGGAAAATTAACAAAACTTGTGAAGAATCCAAACTATCGTGGAATCACAGCTCCCTTTTGGAATCAATTAAAGATGGTTGGAGATCGTTCGACGTTTGAAGTTGGTGGATTAGGCAATTGCGGAAAGGGAGAACCGAATCAGGTGATCTTCGTTGGTCACGCAAGTCCTGCATGTCTCTTCTCGAACATCGAAGTTTTTGGTGGAGGTAAATAATGGAAGCACTACAAGTCTCAGCTCTCGAAAATTTCGCTAAAAAAATCTTTAACGAACTTCAAGGTGATGAATCGATGACTCTTTCTCTTTCGGGAGAAGAAACATTATTTACTCGTCTTTCAAAGGCCAAAGTTCGTCAGATCACAAATCTTACTCAAGCGTTTATTGATTTTAATTATATCAAAGGAAATAAAACGTTGAGCTTCACACTACCTTTTAAAGGAAATGAAGACGATGTTCTAATGGCCGTGAAAAAAATTAAAGAATCGCGCGCGTGGATTGAAAAACTTCCGGAAGATCCTTATCTCGTTCGTCCTGCATTCTATGGAGTGACGAAAGATGAAAATCAACCAAAGATACCTTCGAATGATGAAATGCTCGGTGGGATTTTAGATTATGCTTCTCAGGTAGATCTCGCGGGTGTTTTCTCAAGTGGAAATATTGTTCGCGCGACAATCAACTCTGTCGGGCAATCTCACTGGTTTAAAACGAAAAACTTTTATCTCGATTACTCGCTATACAATGATAAGCAAAAAGCGGTGAAGTCGCTGTATGCAGGAAGCGAGTGGGATGCAAAAGCGCTTAGGACAAATCTTGAAGAAAGCACTCACAAACTTTCTCTCATGAATCGTGAAGCAAAAAAAGTTGAGCGTGGTGAGTATCGCGTTTTCCTTGCTCCTTCTGCTGTTGCAGAATTGCTTGGAACTCTTTCATGGGGAGGAGTTTCAATGGGAGAGCATAAAAGAGGAAACGGATCTCTTCGCGATCTTTGGGAAGGAAAAAGAAAACTCTCTCCAAAGTTTTCTCTTACAGAGGATTTCTCATTGGGAATGACTCCGCGATTTAACGAAAAAGGAGAGGTGAGCGAAAGCCTTCTTCCACTCATTGAAAAAGGTGAATTGAAAAACTTTCTCACATCAACGAGAACGGCAAACGAATATAAATTGCAATCAAACTTCGCAAGCGATTGGGAATCAATGCGCTCGCCGGTTGTAGAAACAGGATCACTTGAACGCGATCAGATTTTAAAGAAACTTGAGAAAGGACTTTATATCTCTGATCTACACTATCTGAACTGGTCGGATCGCGAGACGGCGAGACTCACAGGGATGACTCGTTATGCGTGTTTCTGGGTGGAGAATGGAGAGATTGTAAGTCCGATTCAGGATCTTCGTTTTGATGAAAGTTATTACTCGTTATTCGGTGATGGTCTGATTGATCTTACAACATTTGCAGACGTAAGTCCGAGTACAGGATCTTATTTTCAGCGCGATGTGGGCGGATCTAAGGCCCCAGGTATTCTTGTAGAAAATTTTAAATTTACTCTTTAAGATGAAAAAAAAGGCCGGATTTTTTCCGGCCTTTTTTTGTAGAATTATTTTTTAGAAATGCTTTCTTTCGGTCCCAATTTTTTCCAAAGATAAGTGAACTCCAGCGAGCCCCATAAAATTCCCTGTTCGAGATTGGCCACACCTCCGTGACCTCCTTCTGTATTTTCAAAATAAAAAAGTGGAAGATTGAGTTCGCGCATTTTTGCTACCATTCTTCTGGCGTGTCCTGGGTGGACACGATCATCTTTTGTACTCGTCATGAAAAAAACTTCAGGATATTGAATCCCTGGTTTTACGTTTTGATAAGGAGAGTATTTACCAATAATCTCACGCATCGCTGGATCATCAGGATTTCCGTATTCATCCACCCAACTTGCTCCAGCTAAAAGTTTATTATAGCGGTACATATCGAGTAGAGGGACTTCACATAAAACAGCATTAAAGAGATCTGGGCGTTGAACGAAAGTTCCTCCAGTGAGCAATCCTCCGTTGGATCCACCTTGAATTCCGAGATGAGCAGGAGATGTGATTTTATCTTTGATTAAATCTTCTGCGATAGCGATAAAATCATCGAAGACAACTTGATGCTTTTCTTTTTGAGCGGCCTGATGCCAAGACGGACCGAATTCACCACCACCACGAATGTTTGCGAGCACGTACACTCCACCTTTTTCTAACCAGACTTTACCCGTTCCGCTTAAGTAAAAAGGTTGAATAGAAATTTCAAATCCGCCGTAGCCATAAAGTAGCGTTGGATTTGTTCCATCTTTCTTCATACCTTTCTTGTGAACAATAAAATAAGGAATTCTTTCTCCATCTTTGCTTGTCGCAAATCTTTGTTCGCTGATTAAATCTTTGCTTTCAAAGCGTGGAGGACTGGTTTTTAGTTTTTCAAATTTTACAGAGTGATTGTTTAGATTCGCAAGAGACAGCGTTGTTGGAGTGACGAAATCAGTGTAGAGAGCGAGGAATTGATCGTGCTCAACTTCAGTAGATTCAATCGAAGCTACGCCGTTGTTTCCTAAATTAATTTTTTCAGTGATCCAATGACGAGGCTTTTTAAAAGTTACTTTTAAAAGTTTCCCCTGGATATTATCAATTGTTTCAAGAATCAGGTGATTTTTTGTTTGAATAACGTTTTGTAAAAATGTTTTTTTCGTCGGTTCAAAGATAAGTTCCAGATGAAGAGCTGGATCTTCTTTTTTAAGAACTGAAGAAAGAGGAAGAGCAACTAAACTTCCTGTTTTAAAAAGACGCTTCTTTGTTTTTAAATCAGATTTTAAAGTATAAAGAAGATAATCATGATGAACGCCATTTAAAGCAGCATCTTTAGGCATCGGTATTAAAATTTTTTCGCCGTTTTTAACATACCAATTTTCTGTTTCATAAAATGTCAGACCGCGTGTATAGAATTGATAAGTTCCGCGATTGGAGTGTTCAACATAAGCATCAGCAGAAATATCTTTTTTGTCCGCTTCAAAAACAGTTTTTGCGTCAGAAACTTTTTCTCCGCGTTTTAGGATTTGAATGGTGCGCGGATACCCTGAATCTGTCATAGAATCCGGACCGTGATCCGTTCCAATGTAGATCGTATTTAAATCAATCCAGGCGACGTGATTTTTTGCTTCAGGAATATTAAATCCATCTTTAACAAATTTTTTTGTCTTTACATCAAATTCGCGAATGACGACAGCATCTTTTCCTCCGCGAGAAAGAATGAGCAAACATCGTTCATAATCGTGAGGTAAACATCTTGTTCCTTTCCAAACCCAGTTTTCATTTTCTGTTTTTGCAAGTTCATCAAGGTTGAGAACAGTTTCCCATTTAGGTTCAGCTTTTTTATATTCAGCGAGAGTCGTTCTTCTCCAAATTCCTCGGACACTTTTTTGATCACGCCAAAAGTTGTAGAGCATTCCATGCATTTGATACACCCAAGGGACGCGATCTTTGGCGTAAGAAATAGCGCGAAGTTCTGATTCAATACTTTTGTAATGAGGATCATTCTTCAAAACATTGAGTGTTTTTTCATTTTCTGTTTTTACGAAATCCAGCGCGCGAGCACCTTCAATTTCTTCGAGCCATAAATGATCATCTGCTAATTTTGGAGCTGTAGTCGTGGTTGAACAGGAAACAATAAAAAAACAAAATATCAGACTAATAAGTCTACGAGCTTGAAACATGCCTTCCTCCCAATGAAATAGATAAGAAAGGCTACATCAATCCTTTGGCTATTTCTAGTGTAAGAAGGGCCGATTTTCGTTCTTTTCCCCAATGATAATCGCCAATGATTCCTGTCGAACGAATCACTCTGTGGCATGGAATAAGATAGCCGATAGGGTTTGCACCGACGGCACTCCCTACTGCACGTGATGACTTCGGTGAATCGATCAGACGGGCGATAGTCTGATAGTTAGTCACTTGCCCTTCCGGAATTTTGAGAAGTGATTCCCAGACTTTGAGTTGGAAAGGAGTTCCTTGAGCAACAAGAGTCAATGACGTTGATTGCTCTCCACGAATGCGCAAATGAATTTCTTTTGCGATTGGAGAAATGAATTTGGGGTGATGGATAAATGTGGCCTTTGGCCATTTAAGTTTTAAAATTTTTAGTCCTTCATTTTCTTTCTTGATGAAATGAAGAGAGCAGATCCCGCGGGCCGTTGTTCCTACGACCATCATTCCGAGTGCTGTCGCGAACGTGTCCCAGAAGATTTCTAAATTTTCTCCACCGTTTTTATATTCCCCCGGAGTCATTGCTTCTAAGTGAATAAAAAGATCGTGCAGACGTGAAGGACCAGAGAGTCCGACTTCATAGCTTGTATCGAGAAGATTTTGCGATTGTTTCAAGAGGTCTTTCGCCATCGAAAGAGTTGTGAATTGTAAAAAATCTTTTGGTGTGATTCCTGTGTACTCTTTGAAGAGACGATGACAGTGGTACTCGCTCAGCTTTAAATACTGAGCGAGGTCTTTCAACGATGGTTGTTCTTTCGCGTTTGCGATTAAAAAATAAATGGCCTTCTCTATTCGTTGGAAATTGTCTGTCTTCATAGAGGTATAATACGAATTTTCAGGACATCTCTCCACCCGTTTCTTGCTATCTATCCTAGTGCAGTCTCGATTTTTTTAATCAAATCAGCATTATTCGCTTCAGTATCCGGAGAAAAACGTTCAGCGATGTTTCCGTTTCTATCGATCAGGAATTTTTCAAAGTTCCAAAGAATGTCTTTTGAATTCTCACGAGTAATTCCATAACCTTTGAGTCTTTCTTCAAAAGTATTTCCGTTTGCATTCAAAGTCTGTGGATGAGTTTCAGTAAGGTATTTATAAAGTGGGTGTTGGTCAGCGCCTTTTACAGAAATTTTTTCGAACATTGGAAATTGAATTCCGAAATTTGAGCGACAAAATTCCTGAATTTCAGCGTGTGTTCCGGGCTCTTGAGCGCCGAAGTTGTTCGCTGGAAAACCGATCACCACAAGACCTTTGTCTTTGTATTTTTCGTATAAAGCTTCAAGTCCTTCGTATTGGGGAGTGAGTCCGCATTTCGAAGCAACGTTCACCAATAGAAGTGCTTTGCCTTTAAATGTTGAAAGAGATGTCGGAGTTCCGTCGATTGTTTTAAGTGTGAAATCGTAGATCATAGTATCTCCTAAAATTATTCTCCAAGTGCAGTTGGTGCTGTTGTTTTTCCCATGAAACCAACCAAGACGATCAATGTGAGAACGTACGGAAGGATTGAAAGAAGTTGAGAAGAAATGTGAATGTCTTCGCGTCCACCGATGAAAATAACGAGTGCTTGTGAAAGTCCAAAGAAGAGACAGGCACACGCCGTTTGTACCGGACGCCATTTACCGAAGATGAGTGCTGCAATCGCGATGAACCCTTGTCCGGAAATCAATGTCGGACGGAAGTTTGAAACGATGGCGATCGATAAACTTGCTCCACCGATTCCTGCAAGAAATCCCGAAGTGAGAACACCGATAGAACGATAAAGAGAAACGTTGAGGCCCGCTGAGTCCGTCGACTTTGGATGTTCTCCAACGCTGATCAAACGAAGACCTAAAACTGTTTTATTAAAGATAAACCAGATTACAAGTGTTGTCGCGATAGCGATGTACACTGTGAGATATTGATCCATGAACACTGGAATTTTTTTATCGAGTTCAAGTGGAGGAGTCATACTCGTTCCATCAAAGAAGAGACGGCAAAAGAATACGGCAAAACCACTTCCTAAAAAGTTAATCGCCATTCCTGAAACGACCTGATTCGCTTTGTATCTGATCGATGCGAGTGCATGAAGGATTGCGAGAGCGAGTCCGCCCAATCCACCAGCGAGAAGCCCTAACCATGGATTGCCTGTTTTTAAAGCTACGAGAGAAGCAGTGAACGCTCCCATCGTCATCATTCCTTCCAGACCGATATTGATGACTCCGGTTTTTTCCGAAAGCACACCACCTAGAGCAGTGAAGATAAGTGGAGTTGAGTACATTAAAGTTGTAGAGAATAAAAAGAGAAATTCTTTCATTATTTTTTCTCCCACAGCTTTGCTATCTTTTTAATTGGTTTCTCGAAGATGACCGGAATAGCGACGAAGAAAATAATTGCACCGATCATGATGCTGATGACTTCAGACGGAGCTTCGAGGGCCGATTGAATTTTTTGTCCTGAATATTTTAATGTTCCCAGGAAAAATCCTGCGATTGTTGATCCAAGAGGTGTGTTCAATCCGATCAGTGAAACAGCGATCCCGTCAAAACCGTAGCCTTCGTGAGCGGCGAGGATTGCGATGTTTTTTGAAACACCCATAACGTGAGTCGCACCAGCTAAACCTGAAAGCGCTCCCGAGATCATCATTGATTGAGTCATCTTCTTTTTAACGTTGATTCCGGCGTAGCGGGCGGCATCCGGAGAAAGACCGACGGCTTTCAGTTTGAAACCAAAACTTGTTTTATTAAGGATCAACCATACGACGACAACTGCGATAAGCGCGATGAAAATTCCCGCGTTCACCGGCGGACGCATAAATTCATTTAAGAATGGATGGCGTGAAAGCCATTCGATTCCGGCGTCGCTCGTTTTCCAGTTTTCTAAAATGGTGATTGAGCTCGATGATTGAATGAACTCTGATGTTTCAGTGTTTGCTTTATGGAAGCCATCAACGTTCACCATAAAGTTTGAAAAATAAAGTGCGATCCAGTTGAGCATGATTGTCGAAATAACTTCGTGAACACCGAAGCGCGCTTTCATGAATCCCGCGAGTCCACCGTAAAGAGCGGCCACTAAAACAGCGAGTCCCATGACGACCGGAACTTGAATCCACGGGCTCATGTGAAACATGAAACCGAAGTACGCAGCGGAGAGGGCCCCCATAACAAACTGGCCTTCACTTCCGATATTGAAGAGACCTGTTCTAAAAGCAAATGCGACCGAAAGACCTGTGAGGATCAACGGCGTTGAACGAATGATGATATATGCGATATAACTCGGGCGCGAGAAAGCGCCTTCCCACATAACTTGATAGGCTTCAAGTGGTGAGATCCCCGAGAGTTTTAAGATCAAAGCACCGAACAGAAGTCCTGAAAGCACGCAAAGAAAACTTAGCAAAAATTTTTTCATGCTTCTGCTCCTTCCGCTGATCTTCCGGCCATAAAGAGTCCAATGTGTTCTTTGATATTTTTGTGAGTCACGATTGTATTGTGATCAACTTCCGCAGAAATTGTTCCTTCAACAATAACATTGATTCGATCTGAAAGATTGATGACTTCATCGAGTTCGTAAGAGATGAGGAGAATCGCTTTTCCCTGGTCTCGAAGTTTGACGAGTTCCTGGTGAACGTATTCAATCGCACCGACATCCAGACCGCGAGTCGGCTGGAATGCAATCAATACGTCCGGATTATTCACGATCTCGCGAGCGAGAATAATCTTCTGCTGATTTCCACCAGAGAGATTGCGTGCATTGTATTCGATATCGCGCGGGCGAATATCAAAACGTTCCATCATACTTTCTGCAAACTTCACGAGTTCGCGATTGACGATGAATCCGTAATTCGAAAATGGTTTTTTTGAAATATTTTGAAGAACAAAATTTTCTTTGACTTTAAAATCGAGAACGAGACCGCGACGTTGACGATCTTCAGGGATCATCGCGAGTTTGTTTTCGTAAATTTCTTTGGGAGTGAGGTTGACGATGTCACGATTGTTGATCACAACTTTTCCGCTTTTAACTTTGCGAAGACCTGTGAGAGCCTCGACGAGTTCGCTCTGGCCGTTACCATCAATTCCCGCGAGTCCTAAAATTTCTCCACGGCGAAGAGTGAGATTGAAATTTCTCACAGCTGGTAAGTGTTTATCATTTTCAGCGCAAAGGTTTTCAATCTGACAAACGACTGCGCCAGGTTTGGCTTCAGACTTCGTTACTTTTAAATCAACTTTTCTTCCCACCATTTTAGCGGCGAGGTCTTCTTCACTCGTGACTGCAACGTCGACTGTTTCGATGTAGCGGCCTTTTCTGATGATCGTACAGCGATCAGCGATTTCTTTGATCTCGTGAAGCTTGTGAGTGATGATGATGATCGTAATTCCCTGAGCCTTGAGATTTTTCACGATACGGTAAAAATCGATGACCTCTTGAGGAGTGAGAACAGCAGTCGGCTCATCCAAGATAATAAGTTTAGCATGACGGTAAAGAGTTTTTAAAATCTCCACACGTTGTTGCATTCCCACGCTGATGTTTTCGATTTTTAAATCGGGATCGATGTGGAAATTGTATTCTTCCGAAATTTTTAAAACTTCAGCGCGCGCTTTTTTATAATCGATCATTCCCAATGCATTTCTTGGTTCAACACCGAGAATGATATTTTGAAGAATCGTGAACGGGCGAACGAGCATGAAGTGCTGGTGAACCATCCCGATGCCTTTTTTAATGGCGAAGCGAGGAGAGTGCATCACAGTCTTCTCACCATTCAGATAAATTTCTCCGCCCGGGTCCGGTTGAACGTGGCCGAAGATGATATTCATGAGAGTCGTTTTTCCGGCTCCGTTTTCGCCGAGGATGGCGTGGACTTCACCTGCTTTTATCGAGAGGCTGATATTATCATTGGCGACACAGTCGCCAATGACTCTGGAAATATTTTTTAAATCGAGATTGATCATTTTCTTTTTTACTTAAGAGTTTTAGCAAAAGTTGCGTAAGCTTTTTCGTCTGCTGGAGCTTTAATTTTTCCGTCAGCGATTTTTTTCTTAAGTGCTGTTACTTCTGCAAGAAGAGCAGCTGGGATCATTTTAGAAGTTGTTGGAGCAACGTCAACAGCACCGTCTTTTAGACCGTAGTTAACAGTTGTTCCACCTTTGAAGATTCCTTTTTTCAAATCAGCCGTTACCTGGAAGACTGCAGAGTCAACACGCTTCATGCTTGAAGTGATAACGTTTTTTGGAGCGAGGTAGTTTTGATCGCGGTCAACACCAACGGCCATTTTGTTTTCTTCTTTCGCCGCTTCGATAACACCGTCACCAACTGCACCAGCAGCGTGGAAAACAACGTCAGCACCTTTCGAGATCATTTGGTTTGCGATTGCTTTTCCTTTAGCAGCGTCTGTGAACGATTCAGAGTATTGCTCAAGAACATTTACTTTTTTATCAGCGAATTTTGCTCCCGCTTTGAATCCGTATTGGAAAGCGTGAATGATAGGAACAGACATTCCACCAATGAATCCTACAGTGTGAGTCTTCGACATTTTAGCAGCGATGTATCCCGCAAGGAAGGCACCTTCTTCTGCTTTGAACATGACACCAACGACGTTTGGTGGAGTTTTATCTCCGTAAGAGTAATCGATGATCGCATATTTTTGTTTTGGGTTTTGCTTAGCTGCTTTAAGAACAGCGTCTGCCATTTTGAATCCGATACCCCAGATAAGATCGTTGCCGGCATCGTAAAGAGTTTCTAAGTTCGCAGGATAGTCAGCATCTTGTTTTGATTCCTGGTAACTCGCTTTTACGCCCAATTCTTTTTTCGCTTTTTGGAGACCTTCCCATGCAGATTGGTTGAATGACTGGTCGTTGACGCCACCCACATCGGTGACCATTCCGATTTTAACTGGCTTATCAGCAGCGATAGCAAAAGATGAAGACAAGATCAGAGCAAGGCATAAGATGGCGCTTTGAAGTTTCATTAAAGGACCCCACTAAAAAAGAATTTTTGGTTAGAGCTTTTTAGCATTAAAAAACAAAAAAAGGTAGAGCTGATTGTCAACTTTACGAGTACAGTGTTTAATATTTTCGTCCATCTTTTAAAACGCCTTAAGAACTAGGAATTTTCAAATGAAATTTAGAATTGCATTGCCCTTTTTATTGGTCTTTGTGTTGGATGCTTCAGGGGCCCAGGCCGCTTTGAACCTGAAAGACAGTTATGAAAGTGCTTTGAGAACCAATCAAGGTGAAAATATCAACATGTCTGCGATTGAACAAAACAGACAGATCAAAAAAGAGAATCAGGGGAATTATTACCCGAAGATTTCGGCCCGCGGGACCTATCTTAAACAAGAAGAGATTAGCCCGGATCAAAAGGCGATCGGGCTCAACCTTACTCACTCGGTTTACAAAGGCGGACGCGATAAATACAGTGTTGAGTCGGCCGATAAAAATATTGCCATTGCTGAAAACCAAAGAGTGGCAGATCAACTCACGCTTTATGTGAGTGTTATTCAATCTTATTACAATTATTTTTTAAACCTGAACGATGTCAATAACCTCGAGCTTCTAAAAAAACAAAGTAAAGAGCGCGTGGACGAAACAAGAAAACGCGTGCAAGTGGGACGTTCGAGAAAAGGTGAACTTCTCCAGGCCGAAGCTCAATACGCAGCTGCCGATGCTCAGCTTTTTAATGGTGTTGGTTTAGTGAAGGAGAGTGAAGATGGTTTTTATATCCTCACTGGTTTAAATAAGACTGATAATTCTTTTTCAGAAACCATCACTGTTCCTGTAGATAATCAAGGATTGCAAGCGTATATGGATGCCGCTCTTCAGAGAGTGGATGTGAAGACGCGCGAGATGCGAGTGCAATTAGCAGATATCGATCTCAACAATTCTAAATCGTACTATCTTCCAACGCTCGATCTCGCTTCAAATTATTATTTGAATAATCGTGGCGGAACTTACAACAAAACGAATTGGGATGTTGGTCTTACTTTGAATTTTCCCCTTTTCGAGGGCGGAACTTCTAAAGCGAGAGTACGCGAGAGTTCAGAAAAAAAGAATCAGGCAATGTATCTTCTTGAAGATTACAAAAAAACAATTCGTCTCGAAGTTACTTCTCGCTACGAAACATTTCACCGTTACCTCGATCAGGTTAAAGCGTTTGAGTTAGCGGAACAAAAAGCGAAGAGCAGTTACGAAGAAGCGGTGAGAGATTATCGTCTCGGACTCGTTTCGAACTTAGACGTGCTCACGGCACTCAATACTTACCTCGACAGCAAACGCAACAGCGAAAAAACAAAAATTCAGGCGATGATGTCTCAGAAGTTGCTTGAAGCAAGTTCAGGAATTCTTCCGACAGTAGGAGCGCAATAATGAGTCTTTCTTCTACATCAATTAAAAATCCCGTCTTCGCGTGGATGCTTATGGTGGCGATGATTCTCTTTGGAGGATTGTCCTTTCATAATATGGGAGTGTCTCAACTTCCCGACGTCGATATTCCCAACATCAACATCAACGTCACGTGGGAAGGAGCGAGTCCGGCCGTTGTTGAATCGGATGTTGTCGATACCCTGGAGAGTACAGTTCTCGCGGTTGAAGGTGTTCAATCGATTACGACTTCAATCAGACGTGGTAGTGCAAACATCACTGTAGAATTCAGCCTTGATCGCGATATCGATAAAGCGCTCAACGACGTTCAAAGTAAAGTCTCTCAAGCGCAAAGCCGTTTACCGGACAACGTCGATCCTCCGATCGTTTCGAAAGTTAACCCTGATGATAATCCGATCATGTGGCTTGCGATTTCGTCAGACAAAATGTCTTCGCGCGATCTGATGACTTATGTTCGCGACAATATCAAAGACAAATTTTTAACGACGGATGGAGTAGCGGACGTTCTGCTTTCAGGATACGTCGATCCCAACCTTCGCATTTGGGTTGATGATAAAAAACTGAACGCCTATCAATTAACTGTTACAGATATCATCAGTACTATTAATAGCGAACACTCGGAACAGCCTTCAGGGAAACTTGAAAATGGAAAAACAGAATTTTCTGTTCGCACACTCGGTGAAGCTGAGTCACCAAAAGAATTTGAAACGCTTTCAATCAACAAACGTGGGGGAAGCCCAAACTACGTTGCGATTCCTCTTTCAAAAGTTGCACGCATTGAAGATGGTTTGAATGATATTCAAAGAAAATCCCGCGTAATGGGGAAAGCTTCGATTGGTATCGGGGTGAGAAAACAACGTGGAACGAACGCCGTTGCCGTTGGTGAAAACGTTATCAAAAAAATGGAATACGTAAGTAAAATTCTTCCTCCGGGAATGGAGATTGGAGTTAACTTCGATTCGACGACGTTTATTAAAGACTCTGTTCGCGAATTAATGTTTACGCTTGTTCTCGCTGCGATTTTAACAGCGGTTGTTTGTTGGGCGTTCCTCGGATCGTGGTCGGCCACTTTCAACGTTATTCTTGCGATTCCAACTTCAATTCTAGGAAGTTTCGTCGTTTTGAATGCGATGGGATTTACACTGAACTACTTTACACTTCTCGCCCTCTCGCTGGCGATCGGGATTGTTGTAGATGATGCCATCATGGTTTTGGAAAATATTTTCCGTCACTTTGAAATGGGGAAAAATAAACGCAAAGCTTCGCTCGACGGTGCTCAGGAAATTACCTTCGCAGCTATGGCCGCAACATTTGCAATTATCGCGATCTTCTTCCCGATTGCATACATGAAAGGAATTATCGGGAAATACTTCTATCAATTCGGGGTGACGATTTCCGTTGCTGTTTTCCTTTCATTGATCGAGGCCCTTACACTTACGCCAATGCGTACAGCGCAGTTTATGCAAAAGCATGACCGCACAACTCGCTTTGGTCGCGCGATGGATGAAGGATTCAAGTGGCTCGAAGAGCAGTACGAAAAAATGCTCCCATGGGTTATTAAAAATCGTTTTGCAGTTATTGCCGTCTCAATTCTCATTTTTGTGTCTTCAAGTTTTTTGATTACAAAACTTCGTAAAGAATTCGTTCCCCCTCAAGATCAAGGCTCGATGCTTATTCGTTTAAAGACGAAAGAAGGTTCATCTCTCGATTACACTGACTCGCAGGTAAGAGGACTTGAAAAATATCTTATGGCCCGTCCAGAAGTGGAAAGATTCTTCGTGGCAATCGGTGGTTTCGGCGGTGGTGAAGCTTCGAGTGCAAACATTTTCGTTACACTCAAAGATAAAAATAAAAGAAAACTTTCTCAACAGCAATTGCTCGATGTCGTTCGTACCGACTTCAAAAATTTCCCCGGCGGAAAAGTTTTTGTTCAGGATACATCACTTGGGGCCTTCGCCGGAAGTGGGCGAGGATTCCCGATTGAGATCGCGGTCTCCGGATCGAGCTGGGATAGTTTGATTAAAACAATCCGCGAATCAATGAAAGATATGGAAGCGAACGGAAAATATCTCGACGTCGATTCGAACTATCGTGAAAACATCCGCGAGCTTGCGATCATTCCAAATCGTATCAAAGCACGTGAACGCGGAATTTCGATTTACGATTTAGGTGAGACGATGAACGCGCTTGTCGGTGGTAAAGTTATCGGGAAGTTCACGAAGGACGGACACCGTTACGATATTCGCATTCGTATGGATAACATCAATGCCGACGACAGCAGTATCGAGCGTATCAAAAATATTCAGCTCAGAAACAATCGTGGAGAGTTGATTTATCTAAAAGATATGGCCGAAGTAAAATTCATCGACAGCTTACAGTCGATCACTCGTCAGGATCGTTTACGTACGTTGAAAATTTATGCCAACTTAAAGAACGGTGTTTCTCAAGCACAGGCATTGGATGAAGCAAAAGCGATCATTAAAAAACATCTTGATAATGGTTCAATCATTCTCGATACAGGGAGTGCGAAAACATTTAAAGAATCATTTGAGAGTTTGATTTTCGTTCTCGGTCTGGGGATTATCATTTCGTACATGGTACTCGCTTCGCAGTTCAACAGTTTTGTTGACCCGATTACAGTTCTCGTAGCGTTGCCGTTTTCTGTTTCAGGTGCATTCGTCGCTCTTTTTCTTGCCAATCAATCGGTGAATATTTACTCGATGATCGGGATTATTCTTCTCATGGGGATTGTAAAAAAGAACTCGATTCTCCTCGTAGATTTTACGAATCAGGTTCGCGATACGGAAAGACTGCCTTTACGAGAGGCGCTTAAACATGCGTGTCCGAAAAGACTTCGCCCGATCTTGATGACGTCGTTTGCGACAATCGCCGGTGCGATTCCGGCCGGTTTTTCATTCGGATCAGGTGCTGAAAGTTTAAAACCGATGTCTCTTGCCGTGATCGGTGGTGTATTAGTTTCAACGTTCTTGACGTTGCTGGTAGTTCCTGCGATTTACAGTATTCTTTCACCAGAAGTTCGTCAGCGTGAAAAAGATCACCATGAGAACGAGCATGAAGAAGAGGTTAAGGCATAATGAAAAAACCAATTGAATCTTTGCAGGAAAACGCTTCGGGCTTTTTTGATAAAGTCCATGCGAAGTACAAAGATCAAATGAAGTGTAAAGTTGGCTGCTCGAAATGTTGTTATACTGATATCTCAGTGTTCGAAGTCGAGAGCGCGCACATCACAGAATGGTTTAATGCTCAATCAGAAGAAAAAAAACAAGAATTAAAAACATTGTGGCAGACACCAGTGGAAGCTGGTGCCTGCTCATTTCTCTATGAAGATTGCTGTACAATTTACGAAGCTCGCCCGATCATCTGTCGCACTCAAGGTGCGCCGTTATTTATTCAATCAGAAAATGTTCTTGATTATTGTCCGCTTAATTTTGAAGCGGGAGATCCGCCGAAAGAAGACTGGCTCAATCTCGAGCGTCTCAATACGCTTCTTTCTTTTGCTGCCTCTAATAGTGGCCAGGATAAACGCGTACGTTTGAAGAAATTGAAGCAGTCACTTATTTCTTAATGGGCTAAGCTTCTTAATTTTTATCAATGAAAAACATCGATATTTTGTCCTCTTTGCGACCAGTAAAGCATGCTAGTCTATTATTAGTGCCCTAACCAGGAGCTTGTATGGATGATGTGTTGATTGAAAGAGCTGTTGCCATTTTCGGAATGCTGTTTTGGTTTGCTTTCCCTATAGGAATCATGATTTCCGTGATTCAACAATCGAAAGATGCTCACCATGGAAAGATCGATAAGGAAGGGCATGAAACGCCTTATTCGGAAAATTATAAGAAAAGTGCTTAGTTTTCCTCTGTAAAATTTACACCTCTTCGAGGGGAAGTCTTATTCTTCCGCTATAATTCTCGCCAAATACTATTGGGAGAATTACCGTGTTAAAAGCTGCATTGGTCGCCGTTTCGTTATTATCAACGCTCGCCGTTCATGCAGGTCCTCCGGAGTATAATACTCTTGAAGGTGCAAGACCTTTTCTCAATCTTCCCCATTATTCTGTCGAACAGAAAAAAACAGTTTTAAGTCAGGCCCGTTTGATCCTTACTGATATTTATGTGCACAGAGAATTGAAGATTAAAGATTTTGGTCTGGCCGCTGATCCTATTCCTGCTCTCGATGCGATTGAAAAACAAATCGACACAATATCAGACTTGGATTTTCATAAACTTTTAAGCGATGTTTTTGTTCGCTTACACGATTTGCATACACTTTATTATTTGCCGAGACCCTTTTCTTGTTATTCCTCTTTTTTTCCTTTTGGCCTAAAAGAGGTGAGTGCGGCAGACGGAAAAAAAGTAATCGCTGTTTCAGGAGTGAGAACTGATCGCGACGTTTTAAAATTTATGCCTCAACCGTTTCCATTACAGGTAGGGGACATCATTACGTCGTATGATGGTGCTCCGATTGAAAATGCGATTCAAGCAAATCTTGCCACTTCATTTGGGGCCAACCCAAGTGCCATGCGCAGACAAAGTATTCAGGATTTAAGGTTCGTCGGGCACAACCTTGGATTTCTTCCAAAAAAAGACAGCATTGTTTTTGAAATTCAAAACAGCAAAGGCGAAAAATATAAATTAGATATTCCATGGCTTGTTTATAAGGACTGGAATTGTATTGCTCAAGAACAAGGTGGACAAAATAGTTTCATAGTGAAACCGGTTTCTCCTGTGAAACGAGAAATTATTAAACCGTTAAAAGATAAAATTAAAAAAATTCAAAATCCAACTTCAGCGCAAATTAAAATTTCAAAAGGATTTTCGGGGACGGCACAAGGGTACACTGATGAGCCGATTCTTTATTGGCAAATCAACCACAGTGCTTATGGGAATTTTGGCTATGTTGAACTTATCAGTTTTGAGCCTGAAACTTTTACTGTTTCAGAAGTCGTGAAGGCTATTAAAAATCTTCTTCTCAATGAATTAAAAGACACCGATGGACTGATGTTTGATCTTCGTGGAAATCCAGGAGGACAACTTCCGCTTGCAGAAAGTCTTGTACAATTTTTTAGTCCTCGAAAAGTTCGTCCTTTATCTTTTATTTTAAGAAACAGCGAGACGAACTCTTTTTATATGAATACTACTGACAGTGAAAGCCCTTTTACAAAAGCACTTAACGATGCAAAACAAGAGGGAAGTCTATTCACACGAAAACTTCCTATCGATGCGCAAGATACATTGAATGATGTTGGTCAAATTTATTTTAAACCACTCGCCGTTTTTGTCGATGCCAATTGCTATTCTGCTTGTGATGCTTTTTCTGCTCAAATTCAGGACCATATGGCCGGAACGATTTTTGGTGAAGAGCAGACGACTGGTGGTGGTGGCGCGAACGTTTATGGGCTTAATAAAATTTTAAATGACTTTGGCGGTTTAGATACGAGACCTTTTAAAAAACTTGATCATGGTCAGAATATTATCTTTGCTTTTCGCCAGGTCTTTAGAAGAGGAATTCATGAAGGTGTACGTATTGAAGATGCAGGAATAAAAGTTGATCGCATTTCCGCACCAGCGATGAGCGATCTTTTCAATGCGACTAACGATCAGCTGCTTGTACTGGAAAAATTTTTAAAAGAAGAATCGGTGAAATACACTTCGAATATGTATTTTAGCAAAGAAGACAGAATGGATTTTGTCATCAATAAACCAGCAGCCTTCAATGCAAGTTGGAATGATACAGACACGCTGGACTTTAAAATAAATGGAAAGTCTCTTGAGAAGAGAACAATCCTGAATCAAGGATCAAAGAATGATATCGCTCTTCCAACATCCATCGCTACAAACGAAATTGGACAAGGGAGATTGGAAATTTTTGGATCGAAAAATCAGAACAATAAATGGAGAAAAATTCTTAATTACAGAATCATTCCTGAAAACAAAGTTATTGATCAAGACCTTGTTCTAAGTTTAAAAGATGAAAGTGAAATGAGTCTTTATACGACGAACACTTTTAAAAAGGATGGTTGGCATATCAGTGATGGCTCTTTGTATATTGGAGACGGAAAACAATACGCCAATCTTACCGAAGCAGAAGCTTCATTATTTGTGAAACTACCAACAGCGAATTATGATTTGAAATTTGATGCTGTTGTTAAGACTGAAGCGAAATATGACTTTCTAAAAGTAATAGCGATCAGTGAAGGCCAGGAAACAATTCTTCTGGATAAAATGAGCGGCGATATTCCAATGGTGAATTATAAATTGGATCTTTCTGCCTTTAGCGGAAAGGCAGTTGAATTAAGATTTGTTTTTGAAAGTGATGAAGGGACTTTTGATCAAGGTGTGACAATTAAAAATATTTCTATAACTCAGAAAAAGTAAGGGGCCCAGAAGGCCCCTTTTTCTTATCTTCTCACTAACGTTTCCAATCTTTCGATGAATCCAATAAGCGCAGGACGATTTTGATTGTAGTAATAATCAATGCGTGAATAATCCGGCCACTTGTCGTTTGAAAGTTCAATCGTCACCTGAAAATCGTGGCGCCAGTAAATACTCCAGTCTTGCATTCCACCGTTTACTTCATACCAGGCGTAACCATTCGTCACACCATTTTCGAACGCCGTTGAAGCTTCAATGTATGGAGCATTGTGAGCGTACTCAAGGCTTAGATCTTTAATCGTACTTTCTTCAGGGAATGTATCGGGAATTGTATCCCAAGGGTAATTTACAACTTCAGCTCCGCCGTGAAAGTTGGCAGACAATCTGAACTTGTGTTCGCCTTGCCACTTCATCACTGCTTGAGTTTCGGGAGCGCGATTTCCTAAAATATCTTGATTGTCGTCTGTTGAGAAATCCGGGAAGTCGCGATTCAAATCGACGCCTTTAGCATTTCCGCGAGTCGAAGCTGCAGCTCCATCGGGATTCATCGAAACGAGAATGTGAATTTGAAATTTATCCAATAGATTTGTGATGCGCGGATCTTTTCCGTAATTTTGAACACAGTCTTTAATAAAACGAATCATCACTTCGCGACCGACAATTTCATCACCGTGCATATTCGCAATGTATTTAAACTCTGGACGAGCATCATCGACACTTGCGTTCTTAGAAAGTTTCATGACCCAAAGATCGCGATTTTTTACCGACTTTCCAATCGAATAAAGTTTTGTGATTGAAGGATTCATTTGAGCGATAGATTTTAAATCTTTTCCCACATCTTCAGGTGATGGATAACCTGATTTGTTGAACGCTTGAATCTGAGCGAGTGGGCGATAATCAATATGATTTTGTTTTAAAAATTGTTCGAGCCCTTTTGGACCGTACAATTCAAAACCGTTTGCTTTGATGTGATCGATCGTTAATTCCGGTCGCGATTTTAGAAGATCGAAATCTCCAGCGCTCGGACTTTTAATCCAGAATGATTCGTTTACGAGCGCTCTTCCGTGAGCTGTCGCGATTGTGAGAGTGAGTAACAGCGATAAACCTAATGTTTTTTTCATAACTCCATCCTTGTCTCTATTAGGATAAGTCAGTCAGAAAAAAAGATTAGGCAAACTTCATAAATGTCATCATTTGTTGGATCACCCAACTGTTTTAGTTGGGTGAAATTCCGCAGAGAAGATTTGCAGGAACTGCAATATCAATCTTTTTCGGATAAGCGAGTTTAAGATTATTCATGATATCGTTAAATTCTTCTAAACTACGATTGTTTCCAATGCGCGGATTAAACTTTTTCTCGAGTTCAACAGTCGAGTATGTAAATCCTTTGTAGTCATGAGCGGGATAGATTTTTGTTTGCGGAGGAAGAGTGAAGATTTTTTTAGTAATACTCTCGTACATCTTCGAAGGGCTTCCTTGTTGGAAATCTGTGCGTCCGGTTCCGCGGATCATGATGACATCGCCAGTGAAGACCATATCGTCGATGAGAAAACTCATGCAGCTATCAGTGTGGCCGGGAGTCGACATCGCTTTGATTGTGTATTTTCCAAACTTCAATTCGTCCCCGTCTTTGAGACTTATGTCCGCACATCCGATGTGAGCAGCAGCACTAATCGCCGTTTGAGCACCGGCCTTTTTTCTAATTTCACCTGAACCAGTAATATGATCGGCGTGAACGTGAGTTTCAATCGCGTATTTCAACTTGAGTCCCATTTCTGTTGCAAGTTTTAAATCGCGTTCGTGAGTTTCTAAAACAGAATCGATAATAACAGCCTCTCTCGTTTCTTCGTCTCCGAGAATATAAGTGAACGTTGAAGATTCAGCTTCGATCATTTGATAAAAAATCATGTGTCCTCACTTCTTTGCATTGACTGCAAAATTATAAAATTCAAAAAGCAACATTCCTAAAATCATTCCAGTTAAATAAATAAAAATTTTCTCGTGTCCTGAGAAGAGGTTCGCAAGAGCCGGGCCTGGACAAATACCTGTCATTCCCCAGCCAATTCCAAAAAGAGTGGCACCGATAATTAAACGGCGATCGATTTCTTTTTTGTTCGGAAGATTGAAGTGATCGACGAGAAGTGGTTTTGTTTTTTTCAAAATGAGCTTAAAGAGAACGAAATTAACTCCAATGGCACCGACCATAACGAACATGAGACTTGGGTCCCAGTTGCCAGTGACATCTAGAAATGCAATGACTTTTTGTGGGTTGATCATTCCAGAGATGACTAATCCAAAAGCAAAAAGAAAACTTGAAAGGAAGGCAATGAAGAGTTCAAACATGCATGAACCTCTTGATGATAAAAACAGTAATCATTCCGGCCATCATAAAAAAGAGTGTTGCCATTATTGACCGCACAGACCCGCGCGAGATTCCGCATACGCCGTGGCCACTCGTGCAACCATTGCCGAGTCTCGTTCCAAAACCGACGAGAAGAGCACCGGTGAAAAGCATAGGACGGGAAGCGGGGATTTCTGCAAAATTAAATTGAGGAAAAACTTTGAGCGAAAGCATTCCACCGATGATGAGACCGAGTAAAAAAATGATTCTCCAGATGCGCTCCGGCCATGCACCTGCAAACAAAGAACCTATAATGCCGCTAATGCCAATAAGACGTCCATTCATCACTAAAAAAAGTGATGTCGATAATCCGATGAGAATGCCGCCGAGTAGTGGAAGCTCGTAATTCATTGTGAACCTCTGATCGTAAAATGTTAGCGTAAGCCGCTCACTAAAAGAAGCTTTCATTGACCCTTTTGGGCATTAAGTGTAAATTTTTTTTGTTCTCCATTGTTATAGGTAAAAATTATGATTCGCATCACGTTTTTGTTTGCTCTTCTTATTTCTTTCACTCAATTCGCTCACGCCGATTTTAATCCAGCGACTCTCACTGTTGAAACCTCGAAAAATAAAGTCGAAGTAAAAAAAGAAGAATCGCGCGAAGATATGGAGTGGCACGAGAAACTTCGTTCTCCGCAAGAAACGATGCGCACGTTTATGCAGGCGATGGATAAAGTGAAGGCCGGAAACAACGGTGCTTTTGCAGATGCAATTCGAACATTGGATCTTTCTGGTATCGATACGCAGTTGAGAAGTGTAACGGGAAGAATTACAGCTGAACGTTTAATCAACACTCTCGATCGCATTACTCACATCACCTATGCAACGATCCCAAGTTCTGAAAATGGTCCAACATGGTTTTTAAGAAAACAAGCTGTCACGATCGGCGACGATGTTCACGAAGTGGAGATCGCGATTGGCAAAACAAGTAACGGCGATTGGAAGTTCACTCCGGAGACAGTGAGTTCCATTGAAAACTTTTATTCTTCAGTTTCTCATTTGCAAGTTCTTCACGGAAACACGGAATACAGCAACTGGCGCATTCGTTTTAAGTCGCGCATGCCAATGTGGACAGCAGAAGAATTTTTGATGTTTAAAAAAGGGCAGTGGCTTGGATTGATCTGTGTTTTTGTTCTTTCTCTTCTTGCATTTACCTTCGTTCGTTTCGTGATCACATTTTATATTCGTTTTAAAGTTAAAGATCGCGCGCTTGATATGGCAGATAATGAGCAATTCAAATCGACATTGCCGTTTGGATATCTGGCCTTTGCTCTCACATGGCTTATCGGTGTGCGTCCGCTTGAATTTGATGTCGACGTTCTCGAAATTTTCATTCGCGCTTCTTATATTTTAACAGCGTTCTTTTCTGTATGGGCCGCTCTTACAATTGTAGACTACGTAAGTTTACACTTTGAAAAGAAAGCGCGCGGAACGGCCAACAAGTTTGATGACGTTCTTGTTCCGATGGTGAAGAAGACCTGCAAAGTTTTAGTCGTCACGTTCGGAGCGATTTTGATCGCACACAGTTTAACGTTTGATGTGGCCTCAATTCTTGCCGGACTTGGAATCGGAGGGGTGGCCGTTGCTCTCGCTGCTAAAGATACGATCTCAAATCTTTTTGGTTCAGTGACTGTCATCATCGATCGTCCATTTCAAATTGGCGACTATATCGTTCTCAGCAAAGATCTCGAAGGATCGGTTGAAGAAGTAGGATTTAGAAGTACACGCCTCAGAACGCCGGTTAATTCACTCGTGACTTTGCCAAACAGTGTGCTTGCCAATATGGCCATTGATAACTACGGAATGAGAAGAGTTCGCCGTTATAAAACGACATTGCAATTAGAATACTCAACAACGCGTGAAAAATTGCAGGAGTTTTGCGATCGTCTTCGTTATCAGATTCAACTCAATCCGATGATGCTCAAAGATGACAACATCGTCACGATTTATGAACTTAATACATCTTCAATCGATGTTCTTCTCACTGTGTATTTCGTTACCGGACAACAAAAAGTTGAACTCGCAGAACGGCATAAATTTATTCTCGAGATTTTAAAAACTGCAGAAGAGTTGGGAGTGCAATTTGCTTATCCAACACAAACATTGCATCTTGAGCCGGCAACCGACAAGCGAGACTTGCCAACGGCTAAGAGCTAACGGGCAATCGTTTACTGTTAACAGGTTTGAAACGAGACTCACAAAAAGTGGGCACTTTTTCATATTAATAAATATTAAAAAACCCGATAATTACTTGAATCTTGATTTGCCTAAACTATTGTTTCTGGAAATCTTCTAATCCCCCTATAATCAGTTCATCGCTCCCTTCTCACCCAAACCATCAGAGATCGGACCGATAGGAGATAGTCTATGCATATGACCACGAAAAATTCTGCTAACAACGAGACACCAAATCACACGTCGTTTTGGAGTTATTGTCTTGCTATTGTTTCAGTATTTGTTCTAGCTGATGTTTTGACTGGAGGTCTCGTCAGAGAGTCTCTCACATCGCATACGCTTGAATATGGTGTGGCCGCGTCCCTTATGATTGCGACTCTTGGAGTTTTTGCCAAAGAAGCTCCGCCAGGTCTTAAGTTCGTTCGCGCGTGCTCACGTCACAAGTTATGAAGACACTTCAGTTGAAATCATAGATGATAAAAAAAGGGCCTCGTGGAGTGGCCCTTTTTTTGTTTTGGGACACGATTCGGTTTAACCGTTTTCAGTCTCGGTTGGCCGATAGCAGTTTCCGTTTTCTGTTGATGTTCGCTGTTTTCCAGTTTTGCATTTTATGATCATGTTTTAGAATGGCCAACTGCCAACTGCCAACTGCCAACTGCCAACTGCCAACTGCCAACTGCCAAC